>CAWBDJ010000001.1:0-706418 GCA_963787615.1 uncultured Acidobacteriaceae bacterium
AAGTCCTGATATCGGCGCGGCGGATGGCCCAACATTTTTGTCAATGCTTCAACGTCGCCAGTCTCTGCCACGAACCCGCGATCCAGGTAGCCCTGAAACATCATCCGCATGTCGAACGCTGACCACGAAGGCGCTCTTTGACGCATCTGCTGCTCGAATGCATCCATATCGTCGCCTGCATAACGGACTTCTTTCCCCAGAAGCTCAGTCCAGATTTGCGCGGCTAGTGGACCGCTCAACACGTCCGGGCCATTCAGGTTGTACGTCTTTCCTTCGTGCCCTTTGCTGGTTAGTGCAATTGCCGATGCCTCCGCGATGTCGCGCACATCCACCGCCGAGACTCCGTTTGACCCAAGAGGCATTGGATACACACCAGCCTTCGTCAGCGGACCCTTCAGGCTTTCATCGTTTTGAAAAAAGTAGTTCGGCCGGATTATCGTGAACGGCACGTCGAATTCCCGCAATGCACTCTCGATGGTTAACTTCGAAGCGAAATGAGGCACATCTTTAAAGTGATCCGCGCGAAATACTGAGTGATAGACGATATGTTGGATCTTCCGCTTTTTTGCCAGATCATACGCGATCAACCCTTGCGTAAGTTCATCGGGAACGACTGCATTCAGCAGATATAACTTGTCAACTCCGTCCAGCGCCTTATCTATCGAAACAGGGTCAAGCAAATCGCCTTCCACCGTCTCGACCGCTGCCGGCATTCTAGAACCGCTGTCTTTCTTGCGCACGAGCACCCGTACGTCAGCACCGCGCTTCACAAGCTCTTTCACAACTGCCGAGCCGACCTTACCTGTACCGCCAATCGCTAGAACCTTCATCTACCTTCTCCTGTTACTGCTCTTTGTGCATCTGGCCTTAATCTAGTCCTTTCCGTCGCCGAGAACAATGGGATCTGAGAAAATCATTGTTTCCTACGAGAGACAATGAAAGACTTGAACGAAGTTGCGATTTTCACGCTGATCGTCCAGGAAATGAGCTTTACGCGGGCGGCCGATGCCCTGGAGATCTCAAAAGCTGCTGCCAGCAAGGCAATCGCGCGTCTAGAGGGACGCTTAGGCACGCGTTTATTCGAGCGCACTACACGCCGAGTACGCCTTACCGAGGCCGGAGAGATTTACCTAGACTACGCTCGCCGTGCTTTGGAAGAAGTTGAGGATGGGGAAGCGGCCGTCTCTAAGTTGACAGAACAACCGCGGGGAACGCTGCGCGTAGCCATGCCAGTGACGATGGCACAGTCTTCGGTCGCTCCCAAACTGGCTCGATTTTTAGCCCGATATCCGGAACTCCGCCTCGATATCGCATTGAAAGGTGGCCAGATTGACCCAATCGCACAACGTTTCGATGTCGTGTTTCAAACGATGCGGCCTGAGGTGGATTCACAGCTCATCCAGAAGCGGATGATCACTGTAGGACTTGGCATCTTTGGCAGTCCCGCCTATATATCAAGTGCACCACCACTTCGCTCGCCACAGGACCTGACGCAGCATTCCTGTCTCACCCTGACGGCATCACGCGGAGGAACGAATTGGACCCTGCACAAAGGTGGGAAAGCCCAGGAAATTCGTCTACGTGGCAGGATCGCAATCGGCGATCCGCTCATACATCAACGCTTGTGCCTCGACGGAGTCGGAATTGCAATTCTCCCTAACTGGCTCATTCAGGATCAGGTCCGGAAAAAACAGCTACTGAGAGTACTCCCCGAGTGGTTCCCAAGCCCCATCGAACTCTTCGTCCTATATCCCACCCGTCTCAGCATGACCCCCAAACTGAATGTGTTCCTGGCCTTCATCCAAGATGTTGTTCCGAAGCCGTGAAGTAATTTTATTCTTACCGCCGTCTCTAAGTGAATCAGGGAGCGCGATGGTGTTCATACCTACCCTTTGGAACAGAGCTTTCATCTGCTCAGGCGTCGCTGGCGATTTCAGATCTGGCGGCGGAAGCATCGCCGAACGAGCAGCTTCCGAAGTTCAGCCGGCGAAGGGCGCATTGCCATGTCGACGCGCGTGACTCGCCGCAGGTCGCCGCTGAGATCCCCGCTTCATTTCGGGCTTCGGAAATAGTTCCGAGGACAACGCCGAAGCCCTGAGCCTGTTCGCGGCAAGCGACGCCGATTACGTCACCGACGATGTGCCTTGGCTGCTCGGACGTTCGGCGCGCACATTTGAACAGTTCGCGATCGACTACGTCGCGGCGTTCTCGGGATTGTAGCCGACGGCAGCAGTTAAAGGCCGCGTGAATGCCGCAAGGGCCCCGCCACGGGCCGTGCCTACCCGAGGTCTAAGCTTGATCAGCGCAAAGCGGTTTCGGTTCCGGAGTTACCCGGTCGCCCGCGCGGCGATATTCTCCCGGCGTTACTCCCACAATCCGCTTAAACGTTTTGTTGAATGAGCCATCCGAATCGTATCCAACCGCGTTCGCTATGTCCGACAGCTTCCGATCGCCTTCCTTCAAGAGCACGGCTGCCCGATAGACTCGCCAACGTGTTAGGTAATCCAGCGGCGTCTCACCCACAACTTCTTTGAATCGCAATGCGAAAGCGGATCGAGACATCCCTGCCTGAGAGGCTAGTTCGCCTACCGTCCATGGCTGCTCAATCCTCTCGTGCATAGATCGCAGCACTCCCCCAATTCGCGGGTCCGACAGCGCACGAAGCCAGCCGGTCTCGCGGCGCGTGCTCGAAACATACTCGCGGATTAGCTGAAGCAGCAGAATATCCGCCAGCCGCTTAAGAACCAGATATGACCCCAGATAAGACTGCGCCGCCTCAGCCGCAAACAGGTGTAGACTCTGCTGGAGTGGCGAGGCCTGCACACGGTCATTTGCTACATGAATAAACGGCGGAAGTAAGTCCACCAGCGGCCTGCTATTGGCCATATCAAACGTGAACTTACCGCCCAGGATAGTTGTTAACGTGCCCCCGCCACCGTGACGAATCACGCCACCGCATTTCGTCTGCGCCACGTCTTCCATGTTGGCGGCGAGTGCCTGCGGATGATGGCCCAAGGTGTACTCGTGAGATTGGGCGAACAAACAGAAGCAGTCGCCCCCCGCTAAAGCGATGGGCTGTTCCTGCCCCTCGACCTTAAGCCAGGCGTTGCCGCGCGCGACGGTGCCGAGACACGCGTAATCACCCTTGTCGAACCGAAGCCCCCAGGGTGCCGTTAGTTCGATCCGACCATAAACGACGCTGTCGACTCGCATCGCTGTGAAAACGTCAGTAATGGGGTCCACAGTGCTCCCTGCTAATTGGACGAACGAACAACAATCTTGGACGATCATCGGCGTCTCGTCCATATTGCCGAACATCTGGATGTTAGCAGATGAGGTCCAGATGAGATTGAATAGCAGGCTGCGAAATTTAGCTGCACCCATTTTGTCGAGCGCGGAGCGCAGGCGCTTTGTTGGGGCTTTTCTGGCAGCAGCACTCCTCATCCTCGCCGCTTCTTTAACATCGAAGGGAGCCGAACTGACTCCTGAGACTTTAAGCGCGTGGGACGCTTATGTGCAGGCTCAAAGCACTCGAGTCGCCGGATACTCAAGTACCCCTCCGTTTCTGTGGAGTGATGAATCACCCGACCGGCTTCAGCGTCTGCACCAGAGTGCGACGGTGGTCGCGCCTTTCGGAGAGAACCCACACAGAGTTCCGCATGGCTTGATCCATCATTGGATTGGCGCCGTTTTCCTGCCCGGAGCTCGTTTGGCTGAGGTTCTCTCTGTCGTGCGCGATTACGGCGAATACAAAGATTTCTATGCCCCGAATGTCATTGAATCCCACCTACTGCGACAGACCGACACGGAAGACACATTCTCGCTTCGCATGCTGAACAAAGCCGTGGTCGCGAAATTTGCGCTCGACGCCGAGTTCCACGGCAGCTTTAGGCGACTCGATGACAACAAGTGCTATGGCGTCTCGTACACTACTCGTGTTCGCGAGCTCCAGAACTACGGTACGCCCGATGAACATGAAGGCCCTAGCGACGCAGGCCGCGGCTTGATCTGGCGTCTGTACAGTATCTCCCGCTTTGAACAGCGGGACGGCGGAGTGTATGTAGAGTTGGAAGCGGTTGCTCTGAGCCGGGATGTCCCAGGCGGGCTTGGTTGGCTTGTCGATTCGATCGTACGCCGCGCCTCCCGAGCCTCTGTGCATCTGTCGCTTGAGAAGACAGGACAAGCGGTGCTCGCAATGAGTCGCGCTGAGACGGAGAAGAAAAACAACGCGCCCGTAACTTCGGCTTTTTCGAATCAGATGTCCGCGGCTCGAGTTCGAAGCGGATTCATGCGTTGAAGTCGGGAAGTGGAAGGCAGGCGCGGTTGCCGTCTGTTGTTGTCGATCTGCGTAAGTGCGATTCCTGGCCCTTGGCGAAAAGGGCGGATGTAGCGGCTGCAAGCTGATTCCCGTACGGATTGCCGAGCGAACAACGAGAGGTTCAGATGAGATGCACGGCCCTGACTCAAGCTATGAATGAATAAGTGAGGGAAACAAGTGCCAGGGCCAACAACATTACCGCAGCGGGTCCTCGGGCGTAATAGCCCGCAGGATTGCCGTTGCAGCGGACTGAATAAAATGGAGAGAAGCGGTCAGCGTGTCACGGTTCCCGTCGTACAAGCTGATGTAATCGCTGCTGGCTGTGTTGGTGTCGAGGCCGATAGCGTGACAAACGACAAAAGCGACGGCTTCCGCTTCTGTTTCCCGGATCGTTTTTGTGGTTTCAGTGCGCCGGTCGGTACGGTGCAGTTTCTCATGCGCTAATTCATGGGCTAAAGTGCTGAATTCCTGGGCAGGTGAAAGATCGCAGGCAAGCGTAATCGCTCCGCCTCGCGAAAGCCCTAATGCAGGCCGAATATCACCGGAGTAATCGAGCGCGATTCCCTGTTCCGTTACGAATGCCTTCAGCCGCTCCGTGTGTTGTGTCGGATCGCCTTGCACGGTTGCGAATTCGGGGAGTGGTTCTCCGTCGGTCTGCGACACGTCGAAGACGTACGCTGCGCGAAATCCGAACAGGCGCTTCTCCTCGCTCTCCATGTCGTCTTCAGACTTCTTCTTTCCGATGAGTGGGGCAAGGATGACGATGCCCTTTTCACCCTTGCGCACGAACCGCCCGAATCTATGCCAGGTTTGAAAACCAGCAACGCGTGTAGCGGTCGCCCGTTGAAGGGAAATGAGAAGAACGTTGTTCCAGCTATAGCGATGAAACCGGGACATCGCGGTGAGATAACGAGCCAGACAATCGCTATGTCCTTGCTCAAGATTGGAGATCAGTGTTGTAATTGCATCCTCGGCAACTTGCTTCAGTTCTGAATTGGTCATCGGAGTTTCCTGCCTGTTTTTGTGATTTGGGGTGCATGCGCATGCACCTCTGCCACCCGGGCGACGGGTGTGGGTAGTAAGTGCAAGCCGAGGGGGATCTCCCACCCTTGCGTTGGGTGCAAGGGCGAAGCGAAGCGAAGGGCTGCAGCGCAGCGAAGCCTGGGGACACGGCTTGTGCGCGCGGGGAGCGAAGCTCCCTCCATGTCTTTTGTCAAGAGCCGAGGCACAGGGGATTTCTCCCTGCATCAAAGGCAAGGTTTTTGGGCGTAAAATTCCTATCAGGTTGGGAACCGGGCAACAATTAGCGACAGTCGCTCAAACTTCCATACGCGGGTTGGTTACCGCACGAACGTGTGTCGTCGCAGGTTTGCCTCTGACTTAGGTCGGGCGTCGGAAGGTACTCCGGCCCAGGGAGCTAACGAGGATCACCATGACCGGTTGCCCGGTTCCCCACCCGACAGGGAGAACGAGACCTTCTTTTATGAGGTCATGCTTGGCTTCATCTCCTGGCCAATAGCCCACACAAAGCCGGCCAGTTCGCGTGCGAGCGCGGCTACAACAACCGTGGACTTCTTGCCCTTCGCAGTCATAGTGCGGTACCGGGCGCAGAGTCTAGTCTGTGCCTTCCATGCGATGTCGCGCACGCTCTTTGGAAGACGAACGAGGATCTCCGCCTTGTCTTTGGCAACACGCGCCGGATAGCGATAACTCCAGGCTGCTTCAATGAGCATGCGTCGTGCTTCTCGGTTGCCCGTCTTGGTAATGCCACCGCGGCGGATGGCGCCGCCGCTGGAACGCTCGGAAGGAACCAGACCTAGGTACCCCATCAAAAGCCGCGGCGACTCGAAGCGGCTGAGATCGCCGGTACTGGCAACGAAAGTTGCCGCCGAAAGCAAATCGATGCCGCGCAGTCCTCGTAACGCTCCTACCAGCGGTCCCAGCGACCAGCTGGCCGTCATCTCAGTGATCTTTTGGATTAGGGTGTCTCTTCTCTCCAGGGCAGCCCAGACGGCTTCGACGTAGTCCTGAAAAACAATCTGATGGGCATGTAACTCGAAGGTCTGGCCTGCTAACCACGAGCGATGACGCTGTGTCCAGTACTTGCCGGCACTCCCATAGATACGTCCGTGACGAAACAGGAAGGCGAGTAACTGCTGCCTGGCGCGCATGAGATGCATGGAAGCATCCACTCGTGCGCGTACCAGATCGCGCAACGCTTCATGCGTCGGATCCGGCACCCAGACTGCGGTCAGGTCTCCGGACCGATGGAGGACCGCCAGCTTCTGTGAGTCACGCCGATCTGTCTTGATCCGCTCACCCGGCTTGCGCGGAATCATCGAAGTCGCCACCACCGTGCACTTGTAACCCAGGCCAGTCAGCTGGCGATAGATGCCGTATCCGCAACCGCCTGCCTCATAACAGAAGTCGAGCTCTCCGTGACGGGAGAGCCGCTTGGCCATCCCTGCCGTCTTCTGCAATGCTGACGGAAATCGTGTCCTTATGAACGTCCAGGCCGATAAACGATCTAGTCTGCATACGTCTTCTCCTCCTCTCAACAGGAGAACCGATAGCTGGAAGCTATCGGCCTAACAAAAGACATACAGACTTAGCTTTTTGACCGAAATGGGGGTAGCAATGATCTCAGCGAGAAGGGCCTTGCCTGTTCCACACCATTAGCCAATAAGAGGAACGAGCCGGAATCCCACTTTGTCAAAAGTAGAGCGACCCGAATTGAGACAGGTGGCAGCAGGTTTAATGCGAGCGAAACTGAAGGCTTCTTTTATCGAGCCCATGCTTCTTCTCCGGACAAGCACATTGCCGGACGGGGACGATTGGGAGTATGAGCTCAAGCTGGACGGCTATCGTGTCCTCGCCATAAAAACAGGCGCGAAGGTACACCTTCGATCGAGGAATAACAATGATTTCAATCTGAAGTATCCTGCGGTCGTCGAGGCCCTTGCGGGTCTGCCGGATGAGACGGTCATTGATGGGGAGGTGGTCGCGTTTGATGATTCCGGCCGTCCGTCTTTCAACCGCTTGCAGAACTACGGCTCCTCGAAGGTTCCGATCTTCTACTATGCGTTCGACCTGCCGATTCTTGCTGGACGCGATCTGCGGTCGCAAACGCTTGACGTTCGGCGCGAGCTGCTGAGGAAAAAGGTACTTTCTAGACTGCGGGAGCCTGTCCGTTATTCCCCTGTACTGAAGGCGAGTCTTCCCGACCTCATTCGTTCCGTCCGCGAGCAAGGACTAGAGGGGCTCGTTGCCAAACGCGCCGACAGTGTCTACGAATCAGGCCAACGTTCGGGCGCTTGGCGCAAAATGCGCATCAATCAAGGGCAAGAGTTCGTCATTGGTGGATACACACCAACACCTAAGAATTTCGATGCCCTGATCTTTGGCTATTACGAGGGCGAAAAGCTGATGTATGTGGCGCGAACTCGCAACGGCTTTACGCCAGTGCTGCGGGAGCAGATCTTCAAGCGCTTCCGCGCGCTGGCCATTAGCGAGTGTCCGTTCGCCAATCTGCCCGAATCGAGAAGTGGACGGTGGGGACAAGGTCTGACCGCGGCCAAAATGAAGGAATGTCGGTGGCTGAAACCCTTGCTGGTCGGGCAATTTGAATACACTGAGTGGACGCCGGACGACCATCTCCGCCACTCGCGATTTGTCGCGTTCAGAGAAGACAAGAGTCCTACTGACGTACAGCGAGAACATTGAGCGCTATTGCTCTTCGTCGCTGTTGGTCATGGCGGCACGCTCGAATCGCGTGCCGAGCACTCAACAGACTACGAATCAGTATTGGAGTGAACCCCAAAAATGAGACAGCGAGTTAAGGGAACAAATACATTGAACGGAGAGAGGAATGGATTTGTCCCGAGCTGTTTACAACCGCGATTTGAAGATCGCGGCGATGCGCGCGTTGGATGCGGGATCGACAACAGGCGAGATCGCGCGAAAGTACCAATTGATTCCGCACCTACTGGAGCGCTGGCGCGATGAGTGGCGGGCGAAAGGTGAGCTTGCGTTTCCCGGCATCGCCCGGCGTGGGGCCGGCCTCCCGGCGCTGGATGAAGCACGACGGATCGCGGAGTTGGAGCGCAAGATCGGCCAGCTCACGATGGAGAATGACTTCTTAAAAGAAGCCTTACAGCATTTCAAGGATCATCACCCGCCAGCCGTCGTCAGTGGCTCGGATGCTTGTTTGAAGAAATCCGTGAAGCAGCAGCGAAAGGCAAAGCGGTGAGCGCGTTATGTGCCATGACCGGACTCAACCGGGCTGGCTTCTATCGATCGCGACTGGCGCGCAGGGCATTCCGGTGCAAATGGAATTGCGGGACGAAATGCAGAAAATTGCCTTGGAATCGCCGAGCTATGGCTACCGCCGTATTACCGCCGAACTGCGCCGGCGGAACTTCGAGGTCAATCGCAAGCGCGTGTTGAGGATGATGCGCCAAGATAATCTGCTCTGTGTTCGGCGCCGCGCGTTTGTCATGACCACAGATGCGCGTCATGGCTTGCCGGTTTATCCGAATCTGGCGCGGGGCCTGGAAGTGATGGCGATCAATCAGTTGTGGGTAGCCGATATTACCTACATACGATTGCGCGAGGAGTTTGTATATCTCTCGGTCGTGCTGGATGCTTACTCACGGCGCGTGATCGGATGGGCTCTCGGAAGAACGCTGGAAGCCGGGTTGGCTGTCTCTGCCTTGCGCATGGCTCTGCAAGCGCGGCGACCAGCGCCCGGCCTGGTGCATCACTCCGATCGTGGCGGGCAGTACGCGTCCCACCAATACACGGAGCTGCTGAAAGATCACGAAGTCACCATCAGCATGAGCCGGAAGGGCAATCCGTCCGACAACGCCGCTTGCGAGTCATTCGTGAAGACGCTCAAATACGACGAGGTCTACAGGAATGAATACCGGGATTTCGATGATGCTCGGCGGAGCATCGGCCAATTCGTGGATATCGTTTACAACCAGCACCGGCTGCATTCGGCTCTGGGATACCGCACGCCCGCGGATTCCGAGAAAGGCGCACCATGAGGAACTCGGCTTCTTCAATCAGGGGCGTTGCCCCTGAAACCCCGAGATTTATCGCTGTTGCGCCAGAATCGCTCTACTTTCTCGGGGCGGCTTTCACCGCCCCGATCTATGCGGAACCCGAGAGCCTCTCATGTACGATTTGGGTGTCAAGGGCGTTTGAAAGATAGACCACGGGACGCCGCGTAAGCGGCGGTTCGTGATCCATTCTTACTCCGCCGCGTACACCTAGTCACGAGCGACTTCCTTAGACTAGCGTAGGCTCCAGCGCATACCACGCTGGGGCTCCTTCGCGTAGCTTCAGAATTTCGTCCAACCAGTTGAAAACGACCTCGTCTTTGTAGGCCAGGGCGCCAGACTGGCAATGGTTCTCGGCCCCATCTTCGCTGGTGAATTTGACTAACAGCTTTGGGGATTTCAAGGCATCGTAGACCTGTTGAGCCTGACCGGGCACGAATATGTCTTGTTCGGCCTCCATCACAAGGCAAGGACAGTCTATCTTTTCGATGATGCCCTTCACAGTGTAGGGCCTGGTTTTCGTTATGAAATCGGCGATGCTTGAGGCCCCGAACGTCCAGACACCCTGCGTGATGGCCCAGCGCAGCCCTGTACTCTGTTTCATAGCTTCACGGACGATCTCCTCGCACGTTTTCGTGTCGCCCGCATCCAGTGCGGCCAAAGCTTCTTTTGGCAGCATACCCTGCAGACTCTCATAGAAGCTATACATGCCATCGAACAAGATCGCTGCGCGAAATCTATGCTCAAATGCTGCAGCGCGGGCAGCGAGGTAGCCGCCAAGGCTCATGCCCATCAGCACCAGATTGTCGCCATCGACGTCCGGCCTGGTCAGGGCGTAGTCCACGGCGGGGGTCACCACCGCCTCCCAGTCATATCGGAAGAAGAGCTTCTGTTCGCGCATCGGCGCACCCTGTCCTGGCCCGTCGAAAGTGAGACAGTTGTAACCGCGTCGTACCGCCGCAGCGGCGCCGAAATAAAAAAGCTCCTCGAGACTGGAGTCGTATCCGCCATGGAATATCACTGTGGGATGCGGCTTGCCGGAATTGTCCACCTTGTAGAAGTATCCGGGTAGCGTGGTCCCTTCGTAGGGAATCTCCACCCGCTCCCAAGTAGGGCCGGTGAGCTTCGCGGCCTCGGCATACGCCTTTTGCGACGCCCTGGACTCAGAGAGAATCCGCGGATCTGTAGGGTTACCGTGGAGATAGAACTCAGCTGTTCGGAAGTAGGTGGAAGCGCGCAGATATGCTTCGCGTGCGCTGTCCAGGTGACCGGCACCCAAACTGGCTTCAGCGCGCGACAGGATACGTCCAGCCAACGTGTCCCATCCTGCGAACCAGCTTTCGAAGTCGCCTTCCTTGATTTTTGCTGCGGTAGCCATCATTTCGCCTATGTCCGCACCTCCGTAGTAAACGAAGCCCAGGTTGCGAACGAACTCGAATGCGAACGATTCATCTTTGAATGCGACTTTCATTTGTCTTCCTTTCCATGTTTGCTGCCAGCTCAATTCCAACGATATCGTTGGATTTACGGTTAAGATTCCAACCGCGTCGTTGGAGATGCAATATTATTAGGCCATGGCCTGGATATGTTGAACATGATGATGACTCCAAGACCAAGATGTTGCCCGTGCAGACTGTTGGATTCGGGAGGGTGAACATGTCGGGCAGAGTGGAAAACAAGATCGCAGTCGTTGCGGGCGGCACAAGTGGAATAGGATTGCCCACGGCCAAACTGCTGGCAGCCGAGGGGCCAAGGTTTTCGTAAGTAGGCGAAGGAGTCATGAACTTGCATTGGCTATTGAGCAGATTGGTCATGGTGCCGTGGGTATTCAGGGCGACGTCTCCAAGCTGGAGGATCTCGACCGGCTATTCACGGCGGTGCGAGAGCAAGAGGGCAGGCTGGACATCCTGTTCGCGAACGCCGGCACGGCGGAACACGCCACCTGTAAAGTCCGTTTATAGGGACCGACATCCTTCAGACGGTTCGGCAGCCGCTCCTTACGGGTGTGGGGAGGCCAGATGCTGGGCTGCGCTCACAACACAGGCGCGACGCCGGCTTCGGTCCGTTGAAGCACTGCCATCCGAGCCTGTGACCATGCGCGCCAACTGGGGTACGGCAAACCACCATGCAGCCACGCCGATCAGTAAGAAGACCAGCTTTGCTGGATCGAGATCGTCATTCAGTATGCCGTTTCGTTGTGCTTTGGCGAACCTTGCCACCGTGCGCCGGTAGTGAGCAGTACGGGCCGCCTCGTTTACGGCTGGACCATCAGACAGGCCCTCCCAGAGCAAGAGCCGGACCAGATGCGGATTTTCCGCGTGATAGTCGAAGATGCACCCCGTGTATTCACCGATATCGTCCAGACCGGGAGCATTCATCCCCAAGGAAACAGCGAGCTTTTCCAGTTCCTCTATGAGCACAGTTTGGAACAGTTGTCGTTTGTCCCCGAAATAGTTGTAGAGCCGCTCCTTGTTGATCCCCGCGAGAGCTGCGATCCGCGCCATTGTCGTACCGTCCGGACCATGCGCAGTGAACTCTGCACACGCCGCTTGCTGGAGTCGACGGCGTGTTTCCTGCGTATCCCAGGCCATGCCTCATTATATTTGCATCTCCAACGCTTCAGTTGGAATCTCACTAGATGTCCAACCAAAACGTTGGAATTGAGCTGAAACAGCATCGTCTTTTAGGAGAGTGAACGTGCCGGGACGAGTGGAAAACAAGGTTGCGGTGGTTACAGGTGGAACAAGTGGAATTGGGTTGGCGACAGCCAAACTGCTGGCAACGGAGGGGGCCAAGGTCTTTGTAACAGCGCGAAGGAGTCAGGAACTCGCATCCGCTATCGAGCAGATCGGTCATGGCGCCGTGGGCGTGCAAGGCGACGTTTCCAAGTTGGAGGATCTCGACCGGCTGTTCACGGCCGTGCGAAAGCAGGAAGGCAGGCTGGACATCCTGTTCGCGAACGCCGGCACGGCGGAACACGCCACCATCGAGCAGATCACTGAGGCCCAGTTTGAAGCCGGGTTCTCAACGAACGTCAAGGGCGTTTTCTTCTGCATGCAGAAGGCATTACCATTGATGCCTGACGGAGCCGCCGTTGTCCTGAATGCTTCCATGTGGACGATCAAGGGGATACCTGGATTCGGTGTCTTGAGCGCGAGCAAGGCTGCGGTGCGGAGCTTTGCGCGAACATGGGCAAACGAACTCAGGGCGCGGCGCATACGCGTAAACGTCGTCAGCCCAGGCCCCGTCCATACTCCTTCCATTGAGAAGGCTACAGGTGGCCGGGAAAATGCCGAGCGGCTCTTGTCGGAACTGGCTAAAGACATTCCTCTCGGTCGCGCTGGAAATCCGGACGAGATTGCAAAAGCCGTCTTATTCCTCGCTTCAGACGATGCAAGCTACGTGAATGGCGCCGAACTCTTCGTTGACGGCGGGATGGTTCAGATCTAGGTAGGGTTCTATCTACAGCGCCTGCTCGATCATCTCCTTAAAGGAGGCGTGCTGGTCGCCTGGAAGCTGGACCGGCTTTCGCGTTCTTTACGAGATGTGCTGACGATCATGAAACGAATTCACGAAGCGAAGGCGGGTTTCCGTGTCTATTGCCGAACATGAGAGTCAAATCTACAGCGGCAGATAAACTAAGGCCACTGGCTTTCTATGTCGCGCATCCAAGTTCTTGACGAAATCACCGCGCGGCTCGGACCCCCAGCATTCCTCCGCTGGATAGAGGCACCTTACGGAGCTACGGCAGTCGTTGTTCGGTTTCGACACCGTGGGGCAGTGATCGATCTCGAGCCAACGCGCGCGTTTCGCCTTATCTTTCAAATTTCACCCAGTGACGTCTTGCGCACTGAAAGCGACGAAGAGACACCGTCGCACGAACTGCTGCGAGCCGGAAGCATTATCACGTCGTTTACAGAGCGGCCGGAACGGATACGCATCGTCGGGGCTGCAGACACACTCCAGCTCCTGTTCAGCCCCGAACTCGCAGCCGCGCGTGGGACAAACAGCGGAGTAGACTGGCCTCTCCGACGAGATCTGCTGGCTAGCACCGTGCAGACATTGGTTGCCACTTCTCTCGACGGCACCGACACGCAACTGCGGCAGACAGTCGCCGCTGTCGCGAAGCTCGTTGTTGAACAGCACAGACGCCAAGAGACAAGCGCCGGCGGTCTTACTCCGCAAGCAAGACGCGTTGTGCTCGAACTGGTGGACAAACGCCTCTCCGACGGCATCTCGGTCCCCGAATTGGCGGATGCGGCAAGTCTCAGCCCGCATCACTTCATCAAGGTCTGCCGTCAGAGTGAAGGCCTTACGCCTCACGCGCTGCTCATCGAGAAGAGGATCGAACGGGCGATTGAGATATTGCTCGAGGGCATCGCGACGGTGGATGAGGTTGCGATCCAGGTCGGCTTTTTCTCTCCATCGCATTTCATCAGTACCTTTCGCCGCTTGGTTGGGGTTACGCCTGGGGCTCTGCGACGCGCCGCGAGGGACTGAGTCTTCGAACGCGTTTCATCGCTATTTCTTGATATTTACTTCTGAACCCATCGCATCTGAACCAGTGGGAGTGAAATATGGCGATTGCAAAGTGGATTGTGGCATTCGTTGCAGTGTACGGATTCGGTGGAGTGCTAGCCGACTTCGTGGTCCCGTTTACGGCGCGCATGCACATGAAGAATCCGCACTGGCCGGCGCATGCAAAGTTTCATAACGGCCAAACTATGCTGATGGGCGTCTTTGCAGGTACACTATCGCTCTTCTGCCTCTTTGCAGTGCATCCGCTTACGCGGCCGTGGTTCTTCGCCGGAACAGCCGCCGCATCCCTGTATTGGCTGGGGCTCGCCTTCGCACAACTGTTTCCGGGTACCGCTTGGATCGATCCCGAGTTCGCCGCGGAAGTCTCACATCCGTTAGGACTCGACCCGCAGCAATTACTCGGCTACATCTTGTGCCTTCTGCTCTTGGTTGCGGTGGGTTTGGCCTTGTTGGTGCGCTAGAAGATCCCAAGACCGAAGTGAGAAAGCCTCTTATGAACGTGAATGGTAGAACTGCCGAGCATCCGATCGATCCCTTGTTTCTTGAGCGTTGGTCGCCACGAGCTTTCACAGCAGAACCGATGCCGCATGAAACGCTACTGACTATGCTCGAAGCGGCGCGCTGGGCAGCCTCGTCTTTCAATGCGCAGCCATGGCGCTTTGTCTATGCTCTTCGCGATACGCCGCATTGGAACTCATTGCTCAGTCTGCTGGTTCCGTTCAACCAGGATTGGGCGAAGCAGGCTTCTGCTCTGATTTTTGCGGTCTCCAAGACCACCTCCCGATCACCAAAAACGGGAGAGGAGCATCCATCGCCCACCCATTCATTCGACACAGGAGCCGCGTGTGGCTTTATGGTGCTGCAGGCTCTTAAACTTGGCTGGCACGCGCATGGTATGGTCGGCTTCGATCATGAACGGGCGCGCATGACGCTCTCTGTTCCAAAAGGCTTCGTAGTAGAAGCGGCATTCGCCATTGGCTGTCTAGGAGACGCATCCCTACTACATGAGGCCCTACGAAGCAGAGAGAAACCGAGCGACCGTCATTCTCTCAATCAACTCGCGTTCGAAGGGCACATGCGAAGAGAATAGGTGAGGTGTCCGACGATTCTAACGATTGAGGGGCAACCTCAACTTTGGCAGACAACCGTCGGCATAGATCCACCTTGACGGCCAAGTGGCAATCTGAGAACCGAGCGGAGCTTGGCTCCGATTACGTGACCCTTGGCGACTACACGCGACCTAATTCATGAACTGCTTCGATCGTTCAAGCTGGCTAGCATTCACCGGCCGCCTTGACATTTCAAGTTGACAGTGTCAACCTAGAGTCGGGGTTGACATTGTCAACCGCCGGAAGAAAAGGGGACGCAATGCCAACAGCCTTAATCACAGGCGGCCATACAGGACTAGGATTCGAAGCCGCCAAACGGATGGCTGCCAATTCGAGACTTAATCTTCTTCTTGCAGGACGAAGTCTGGACAAAGTTGAGCGTGCTGCAAAACAGATTCGCTCGGCATACGGGGTGGAAGTGACTCCGATCCAACTTGACCTCTCTTCTCTAGCATCGGTAAGGACCGCGGCAGAAAGCTGCCGCGCCATGCTCAAAACCGGTCAGGTCGATTCTCTTCAGGCAATCATTTGTAATGCAGGAGGGCAGTTCCAAGGTCCTATCTCTTATGGAGCCGATGGATACGAAGAGACTTTTGCGGGCAACTATCTCGGGCACTTTCTGCTCGTAGATCTGCTGCTCGACAGCCTTTCGGATCAGGGGAGAATCGTGTTCACCGCGAGCGGTACGCACGACCCGGAGACGATGGACGGGAAAATCGTCGGTCGCGCCGTGGAGCCGGACGCTCAGGCTCTGGCGCTCGATGGCAAGAATGGTTTGAAGCCGATATCTGGCGGCAAACGCTACTCGACGTCGAAGCTTTGCACGATTCTGTATGCCTATGAGTTGGATCGCAAGCTTCGCCGGAGCCACAGTTCAATTACTTCCATCGCGTTCGACCCCGGGCTAATCCCGGAGACCGGATTAACCAGAACATCTCCTAAACTCGTGCAGTGGCTTACGACAACATCGCTGATGAAGGGATTTCTCAAGGTGCTAGGGGTCACCATGGGCAGTCTAAGCTTCTCAGGGAATGCACTCGCTAAAATCGCTGCGGACCCGGCCTTTGCTGGCGGGTCCGGCAAATACTTCCAGTCAAAGAATGGCCGCTTAATTGAAGCTCGATCTTCGAAGGTATCCTACGACGAACAGCGCGCAGCCAAATTATGGAGCGACTCAGAGCAGTTCGTTCACTTGCACGCTTCTGAACAGCCCGCCCTCTTTCAATCTGCAGTCTACGCCAGGTGAACACAGAGAAGAGGCTGATTGCGGCTGCCGCCGCTCTCCTCGATTCAGGCGGCGAAAGCGCTGTTACGCTGCGGGCCGTTGGGAGTGCGGTCGGTGTGTCCCACAACGCTCCTTACAAGCATTTCAAAGATCGAAGCGCGATTCTCGCCGCAGTAGCCATCGAGGATTTCACCGCGCTGACCGATGCGTTTTCACGGATTTCTCTGTCCACTTCGCGGCCTTTGACCAAGCTGAAACGTGCGCTCAAGGCTTTTACTACTTACGGCGACAAATATCCTGCCCGTTACAGGCTGCTCTTCAGCAATCCCGATATTGCCGCACAGGGGGGAGATCTGGAGAAGGCCGCTTTTCAGACGTTTGCCCACTTTGCCGCTATAGTTCAGGAATGCCAGTCCTCAAAGGAACTTCCGGACATATCGAACACCGCCTTAACTGGGCTGCTCTTTGCGGCTGTTCACGGGCTTATCGATCTCCAGTCCGGGGGGCGGATGCGAAGCGAGAAGGGACTTACCAGTGTCACTGGAACCTTGAATCTGCTAATCGGTCTTCTCTCAAGCAAGCGCAAACTATTGAGTTCATCTGGCTCAGCGATATCGTGAAGACACCGCTGAGCGGTTCGACTCGCGCAGTGTAACCGGCGGAAAAAGTGCTTGACGCCAAACACGACACGACGGTGAGTTTGGCGCAACCCTTTTTGAAGGTAGAACACGGAGCCGGTGGTAGAGCGCCGCATCCAGTTGTTCAAACAACACGCTTGGAGCGGAATGGCTTCGGACCCCGTTTCACGATCGATTCCGCGTCCTTCCAAGGAAGGTTGTTCTTATTTGCGCCCGGCTGGAAACTTCCCAGTCACGTTCGGGCGAGCCGGGTCTGACCCTTTTGGGAGAGGCGAAGCATCGGATCAATCTGTAAAGTGAGAGAGACGGATGCTCGACCCCAGGACCCGGCGCTCGGAACGCTGGGACGATTCGACCATACTGGGCTGAAGGTGAGCTGATGCATGCCGCTGTTTCCAAATCCACTATCCCTCTCCTGGTGCATCGGCGATGCTGGCGGGGGCTGCATGCAGTCATAGTCG
The DNA here is from genome assembly GCA_963787615.1 of uncultured Acidobacteriaceae bacterium. Lineage (GTDB taxonomy): Bacteria > Acidobacteriota > Terriglobia > Bryobacterales > Bryobacteraceae > Bog-105. The sequence goes on from CAWBDJ010000001.1 coordinate 17,354, forward strand.
GTCGAGGCGAGACACTCGGGCTCGATCCGTGTCGGTCCGGAACCCGCCTTCGTCGAGCCGAGGTTGACGGAACGGGAACAGGTTCATCATTAGCGCCTCATGGGAACTGAAAAACCGCTAAGTGCGTTCAATCCGAAGCACCCAGACGCGGCACTCACCGGCGAGCAGAGAAGGTCTGTCCACGACTACGCGCTTGAGTTGACCCGCGCCAACGAGGCGTTGCGCAAAGGTGTCGCGGGTCTCGCGAAAATAGACGACCTGAACGATTTTCTGGGCGAGATGCTGAAATCAGCCGTTGATATTGCTGGGGCACAAACCGGCTCAGTAGTTCTTGTCGACGCGGACGGTGCGGGTTACCGCTGCGCAGCCTTGGTGACCCGTGAGGGAGAGCTCGTACCAAAAGGCGACAAACTCCTGCAGGTAAGGCCTATGACGGCGGACTTGAAGGTGTGGATGACCTGCATGTTACGCGGACCCGAGGGCTGCCCGTTGTCGCCTCTCGACCCGCTACATTCTCCCGAGATAGCAGCCTTTCACGTTTCCCAAGGCAATTTAGTGTTGCACCACATTCCTATGAATGCGGGAGATCGCCGCATTGGATGGCTTGGTTTCGGATTCTCACATCCCGATCCTCCGTTTGGCCGAGCGCACCTATTGTTAGAAGTTCTTGCCGATCAAATGACCATGGGGGTTGAGTTTTCACGTTTAGCGGAGTCGGCAGAGAACGTCGAGATTGCGCGTAAACAAGAAAAGGTCGCGCAAGAGCGTGCCGAACGGCTAGGAAGGGCGAACGAAGCCATCCGGAGCACCTTGAGCCGGCTGATTCGGACACCAGAAGCGGACACCTTCGTCCGCTTTGCCTTATTGGAACTTTGCAGCCACACCCATGCCGTAGCCGCGCAGGTGTTTCGCTATGCCCCCACGTCGAATCAGCTTCGCCAAATCTGCGCAGTTCGCAATGGGGAGGTTTTCCCGGACGGACATCCCGATGACCCAGTGGAGTTTCAGTCAGGCTTCGATGCCGATGTGACTTCGGCGTACCACAGGTTTCGCGAAGATGGTGGCGTTATATGGTCCTCGATCGATCCGCCCGATCCCAGCACGTGGCCGTTCCTAATTTCCTGGAACCGAAAGATGAATCATCGCGCTTATGCTGGAATCGCCCTTTTGGCGGGTAGCCGACCGCTGGGCTTTCTAGCACTGGAATTTGCTGACGCGGTCAGCCTGACTGAAATCCAATCTCAATTGCTCATGGCCTTAGGGCTACAAATCTCCCTAGCGTTGGAGATCACGGACCTTTCTGAGCAAAGTAAGTACGCCGCAGTTGCGCAAGAAAGAGAGAATACCGAACGTGAGCGGGCTGCAGAGCTTGCAAAAGCGAACCGCGCTCTGAAAAGGTCGGCGGACCGGCTTGCTAGCTACCCCACTACAAAGGCTTACCTGGACGCTGTTTTGCTCGAGGCATCGGTGGCGGTGGGGGCGCGTTCTGCGGTCATATACGAGGTCGACGCGACCGGGCAGTGGTTATCCCTGACTGCTTGCGCCATCGACAACGAAATTGTGGATGTGAGAACGGATCCTCGCGTCGAAATCATGCGAACGCGCGTGGAGACATTATCCGAAGGCTCGGCGCTCATGCAGCAGGGCGAATCACGTTGGGTTCACCTCGATACCGAGGGTCACCTGATATGGCAATTTACTCTTCCGTGGCACAGGCAAATGGGCCACAGAACCTTGGCGGTGTTCCCGCTTCTCATCGGAAATCGCCTGATCGGAAGGTTTGGGCTCGGCTTTACCACAGAAGAGCGTCCCACCGAAGCGAAACTGGAATTATGTTCGACGTTGAGTCAGCATGCAGCACTGGCGATCGAGCTCAATCGCCTTTCTGATAGCGCAAAGCAAGCTGCGGTTCAGGCTGAGCAGGAAAAGGCGGCTCGGGATCTGGCAACAGAGTTGTCAAACGCCAACACCGCCATGCAACGCTCGGTCGAAAGACTCAGTGCCTTAAACGACTTGGGCGAATTCGTAGTAGAGCTTTTGAAAACAGTAGAGGAAGTGACGGGCGCGGTCGGGTCAACCGTCTTTCTCTACGACGAGACCAGCCGAACGGCGCGTGCCCAGGCTATGGTCTTAGCCGGCCAGGTCCGCGATCCGGGCAGCGATCCGGAACTGCTTCCCTTCCGAGATCCAGTCCCTTTGGCTGGCCCGGAACTTCAAAAATGGGAGCGCGTTTTTAATTCTTCGGGCTACTACTGGTCGAATGTGGACGATGAAAGCCACGCGCCCGATACACGCGCGTGGCATCGCGCGCGCGGCCATTGCACGATTGTTCACTTTCCGCTCCGCCGCAACACAAGGCGCATCGGGCTCTTGGCATTGTCGTTCCGGGAGAAGTTTCCGCCTGTGCCGGCGCGGCTTGACTTGGTGGGCGTATTGGCTCAGCAACTGATTCTCGCGATTGAGACGGCGCGGCTGGGCGAAGATGCAAAGCAGGCAGCGGTAGCATTCGAGCGGGAGAAAGCGGCCACGGACCGAACGGCGGAACTCGCAAGGGCTAACGCAAGTCTGCGAACTACGCTGGATATTCTGGCGCACGAGTCGGAGTTGTCGTCCTTCTTGCGTCACGTTCTGGCAGAAGCCATGCAGCAATTAGAAGCTCGGGACGGTATCGTGTTCGTGTTCAATTCGGAGGACGGAACGCTGAGCCCCGTGTATTCGGTTTTGGATTTGTCGCTTCAAACAGGCTCGCTTCCATATCTGAACTCTTCGTTTCCCGCTTCGCAATCCGGCGCGTGGAAAGCGCTTGTGAAAGCACGCAAGCCGCTGGTTTTCGAGATGGGACGCGATGAGACGCTATTTGTTCCAGAAATGAGGTCCTGGCACGGAGAACGTGGAACTCGAACGATCATTGGGGTTCCCATGTTTCTGGGGGGCGAAGCTCTTGGCTACTTCTGCCTTTGCTTGCGGCGGGATCGAGACGGCGCGTCCGCCTTCGCGCTCGACCAGATTCAAGCACTTGTTCAGCAGGCTACATTAGCTCTGCAGCTGGGCCATCTTGCTACTGCGGAAAGTAAAGCAGCGATCGCACGCGAGCAGGGAAGAGCAGCTTACGAGCGCGCGGCCGAACTCGCCAAGGCGAATGAAGTGATGAAGCGAACTGGCAGCCGGTTGCTTCATGCTTCAGATCCTGATGCCATTCTTCCGGTTATTGTTTCGGAGGCGTGCCGTACGATCGGTGCGCTCGATTGCGCGATGTTCGAGTATCGTCCCGAGCACAAAGACTTGGTAATCATCTGTGGCGTTGACAATGGCGAATTGCGCGACACGTTACCCGGGCATCCGCATGGTGATCCGGCTCATCCGATGCCTGTCGAGAAGTTTCCAGCTTGGAATGACCTACTTACCCGCAATCAACCTGTCACGAAGAAAGCTGCCGAGATTACGCTTGCGGGTCATGCGACACCAAATCGCCAAGCTTCTGGGCAGTTCGTCATCATGCAAAGCGTCCTTTCCATCGACAATCAGCCACTAGGATTGTTGATCCTGGGATTCCCTGACGAACGGCAGCCATCTCAGATGGAGATGGAAACGTTCAACACTCTAGTTCAGCAAGCCACGCTTGCCTTGCAGATGGCACGGCTTTCCAAGGAAGCCAAGAGCCGAGCGGCGGAAGCAGCTACTCTCGAAGAGCGGAACCGAATTGCCCGCGAAATTCACGATACTCTCGCACAGAGTTTTACGGGAGTGCTAATGCAGATCGAAGCCGTAGATCAGCTGCGAGTCAGCAACCAATACCAGCGCATGGATATTCACCTACAGAATGCCGCCATGATTGCGCGAAATGGACTTGCGGAAGCTCGGCGGTCGGTTAAGGCGCTTCGGCCGTCAGAGTTGGAATCAGGATCTCTAAATGACGCTCTGAAGCTGGTAGGCCGCTTGGCCGAGCAGCAATCGGGCGTTTCCGTCGTTGTTCAATGCAATGCCAGCGCCGCATTCCAGCCGGCATATGCGGCTGAAATTCTTAGGATTGTGCAGGAAGCTATTACGAATGCAATTAAGCATGCACGCGCGACACTGATTACCGTGAGCTGTCGCAACGAGCGTGCAAATTCGTTATTCTTTATCGTAGATAACGGCGTTGGATTCAAGCCGGAACAAAAAACCGAAGGGTTCGGTCTTGTTGGAATGAGAGAGCGGGCTGCCAAGATCGGCGGCCAGCTTCGGGTCAACAGCGGGTCGGACGGTACTTCCATATACCTGACGATTCCGTTATCGAGAGACTCTCTATGACTGAGCCTGTTCCGCCACCCGATCCTGTCGTTACGGTGTTAATCGCGGATGATCATTCCATCATTCGGGACGGCGTTGCTTCAATCTTGAACAGCGAGCAGGGGTTCACCGTAGTCGCTGAAGCAGCAAACGGATTAGAAGCCGTGGACCTATGGCGAATCCATCGACCTCGCATTACTTTGATGGATTTGAACATGCCCGTGATGAATGGTGTGCGGGCGATCGAAATCATCAGGGACGAGGACCCAAAGGCTCGCATCATTATTCTGACGACTTACGACGGCGAGTCGGATATTTACCGGGGAATCAGCGCGGGCGCGAAAGGATATCTTCTGAAAGACGTTCCTCGGACAGAGCTTATCCATTGCCTTCGCAGGGTGGACCGTGGCGAAACCTACATCCCGGCGTCCATTGTGGAAAGGCTGGCGACCCATGTCTCGACCGAGGCGCTGACCGGCAGGGAAACGGAGGTGCTTGCGCTGATTGCCGAAGGCATCAACAATCGGGACATAGCAGGCAAGCTCTTTATCAGCGAGGGCACCGTGAAATCGCACATCAAGGGCATTCTCGCAAAACTGGACGCCACGAGTCGAACGGAGGCGGTCGCCATCGCAGGGCGCAGAGGTCTCCTGCGGCGATAGCGCTGCTTGTTACTGCCACGACAGGTGGTCCGTTTGCACCTTCGTGTTAAGACTCGGCTATTCTAACCAGAAAGTCACGACCCTCCCAGCGTTGGGGATCGAACCATAGAAAGGTAAAGGTAAGTGACCCGCTCTGCTCATCCGGAATTCGAATGTCGGCGAAATAAATTCCGACGCTTGTGCTGGTGGCTCTAAATCGATCGACCTGCGTCCAACTACCGAAAGAATACGTGAGTTCAAAATCAGCCTTGGCCATGATGCGAAGCGTATGTCCGCGGTCCACTCGCGTCGCAGGGCAGGCGAAGGTCCAAAATTCGATTGAGAAGTTAGGCGGGCGATTGGTCAGGTAACGCTCGGCAACTTCCGGGATGAAATCGAATACTCGGCCATCACGGGACGAGCGAAGTAGCCGAATATATTCGGCGTGCGCCCAGAGCAAGGGAGTCGCAGAACCCGTGGGCCGCCCAAAACGTAGGGAAGACTCTGGGCGATCGGGTTCGTCCCACGATTGCTCAGGGATAAGAAACGTAGGAGTGGCCAACCCCTCCATCCAGCGGATGTGGTCGGTTGCATCCTTACCTGCCGCTACCTCATAGTGTCCTCGTTCGCCTGTCAGCAATGGCCACCCTCTTCCCTTGCCATGGCCCTCGTACGGTCCCCCATCCGGCCTCTGGCCATATCCATCGTGGTTGTAGCGATGCCATACCGTGCCCATGGGAGTTTCCGTTTTGAGGACGGCGTCGACGACTTTGAGAGAGTTCAGAATGATCGGATCGTCTGGACGGCGAATGCCGTAACGAACGAGTTCCAGAAAGCCGGCGTCTACAATCTCTCTGGCTGGATAATCGACCGGCGTTCCCGGGGGCTGACTGCTAAGAGTCAGAAAAGCAGTATCCGCAGCACTGTCCGGCTGAGGATCACCGGGCTGAGCTGGAACAAGTCGCACAAAGTGGTCGGTAATGCCTGGAACGAGAGTGCCTTTGCGCGTGACTGTCCACTGTTCAAGATTGTGTTCGAGCCAATCGGCATACTGCTCTACAAAAACAGCATCCTCCTCCTTAGCGTGCTCGCGAGCAAAACTCGCGGCACAGATTAGCGCCGCAATCATAACGGCCAACGTTGAGGGCGAGTAGCCGCCAGCCTCCTCCCAACGCTCCTGTCTGGTAGCCGGACCCTCTCGTAGGAGATAGCCGGTTGCTTTCTTCACCATCGGCCGAGGATCGAAAGAGCGCAGCCCGCCATCGCGCCACAAGCGGTGCGCTAGAAGAATAGGGAAGGCTACTTCGTCGAGCTGCATGCCCGTCCAGAAAGCATCGCCTTCTACCCAAAAGTTCTGCGCGAAGCCGCCATCTTCGCGCTGGCTGGTGGCAAGATAAATCAGCGCGCGGAGCGGTGTTTCCGTATTACCTGCCGCAAGTAGACCCATGGCGCTTTGCACCATATCTCGCGTCCAGATCAGGTGGTATCCGCCTTCTCCTTCGTGATCATCTTTGCTTTCGCCCCAAGGGATGGCCAGCGAAGCCACGATGGCTCCCGGATACAGCTTGTCTTCATGAGCGAGTAGAAGTTTGACGCTAGTGCAGTACAGCTTCCCGCCGTCACCCGACTGCTCCTCAAGGGCCTCCCGTGTCCGATCGGCCCGCCTCCATTGCTCAACAAACCTCTCACGCTTTTCGGCAAACGGGAAGGCGAGACTCTGGGCAAGCGTAGCGATTGCACGATGCTTGCTCTCCCCGAAAGCAACGCCCAGCGTGAATTCCTGCGCTCGAGAGAGATCTATTTCACCGGTAAGAGCAATATTCCCGTCCGGAGCCCGATCAAACTGCCAGTCCATTTGGAAACCCTGGGCCAAGTCCGTCCAGCCGTCGCTAACGCCGACATATCCGACGGAAGCTTTTGAGAACGGAACTGTTGCGATCATTGCAAGCCAGATACCGTCGCGATGCGCAATCAGGAGATCGTGTCCGTTGATACTCAAAACCTCGCCTGTATTATTCAAGCCGCCCACGTTCAGGTGTGGTGAACAGAGTACGTACAGTTTCAGCTTGTCGAGTACCGCGGGCTCTGCGGAGATCTTGGTTCGCTGGAGCAGACAGGGTGCATGCGGGTCCGAGATGATTTCTTTTTCATAGCTGTATCGGCCATCTTTGTCTCGTCCCCGGACCAGGTACCCAAGTGCGTCACCCAGGCGCTCGATGCTTGTGTCCAGTTTCGTTTCCTCGTGAAAAAAAGTTTCACCGTCCGCAAAAAGGTATTGGAGATCGCGGGTCTGCGGACGATCGACGGTTGGATAATAAATCTCGGTTACGATTCCGTTCCAGATCGTATACCAGATTCTGCTAGCAACCGAGTACGCGGTGCCAACGCCGTCCTTATCGCCACGTGCCCATTTTGGCGCGAGACCAGGCTGGCCGAAGGCCTGACGATCACCGCGCGGCGCGGCCATTCAGAATGCCTCCGATCCGGCCGATCTTCCCGAGTGCGAGAAATTAACCGTCAACAATTGGATGTTAATCAGCATGTTTTCTTGCGCGACGTCTTCAGATAAGTTCGAGGGGTCATTCCCACCTGACGAAGGAAGACGGATGCGAAATGACTGGGTGATGAAAACCCCAAATCTAGGCTAATATCGGTGAGCCGTTCATGCTTGGTGGGGTCCGCGAGGCGGATACGAGCCTGCTCGATTCGCCGCTTGGTGAGATAGCGATGAGGCGTGACGCCCGTCGCGCCCCGAAAAACGCTTCCAAAATGGTGTTCGCTCAACCCAGCGATGCGTGCGAGCTCAGAATATCCGAGGTCTTTTCCAAGATGCCGTTCTACATAGGCCATGACCGCCTGAAGTTTGTGCGGGGCTAGACCGCCCTTCCACTTCGTTTGGATTTCGAGCTCTGGCATTGTTGTTTTCCTACTTTCCACAAATCGACGGTTGGCTAAGGCTGATTTAGGCGAGAGCTGGGATCGCGGCGGAGACGGAAAGCCGCAGCGTGAGTTCCTTGTCATCGATAAACGCGGCGACTTGCTCTGGATCTATTTCTACCGGAAGTGTAATAACACGAAGAAGTTGACCAAAGCTTAGGGAGCTGTTTTCCTCGTCCGGTTCATCCAGCAATGAGAGGAACAGAATGCTTCGTGGCGAGATGCTGGCGAGCAATGTTGATCCAGGGTTGCTTGCTACAGGGACGCGCACAATCAGTGTCAGGTTGTCTTGGCGAACTTCTATTAGCCTCTCGGCATCGGTCAGCTCCTGCTGGGTTTGCAACCAGTGGTTCTGATCCGTCCCCTGCGTACATCCTTTTTGAGCCACTGTCTAATGATGTAGCTGCCAGGACGCGTTCGCATCCCTCGCAGGAAGCCTTTTTCGGCTGCATCTTTGATAGAGGTTCCCGACCCTCCAAATAGGTAGCAAGAACTCCTCCTTTAGAAAGAGGAGCTGACCCGCAATGCTCGCTAGAGTGTCGATATGCTTCTGAGCTTTCTTGATGTATTACGGCAGAACAACGAACTCACTCCTGAGGGTGCACCTAATGCACCGTCGCCCGACGCTCCCGCTTCGGACGCTTCGGTGACGAACCCACCCTCGGAATTCGGCTTCGCGACAGGGATTGAATGTTCTAATCCGACCATTGTGGATGCTGAGGGTCGGCGCATCCGCCGTGACCTATTGGAAGAATGCGGCCACTACAGCCGTTGGCGCGAGGATCTTCAGCTTGTTAGAGAAATGGGCATTCGGTGCTTGCGGTATGGCTTGCCCATTCACCGCATTCACCTTGGGCCTGAGCGCTACGACTGGTCATTCGCGGATGAGCCGATGGCCGAAATGCAACGCCTCGGGCTAGAGCCATTTCTCGATCTGATGCACTTCGGGGTGCCGGACTGGATCGGTGATCTGCAGAACCCCGAACTGCCGTTTCACTTCGCAAAGTATGCCGGGGCGGTCGCCACACGGTACCCCTGGGTTCGCTTCTATACGCCGGTTAACGAAATCTATGTAGCAGCTCGCAATAGCGGAATGGATGGATTGTGGAACGAACGTTTACGAACCGAACGCGGTTTTGTGACCGCTACTAAGCACCTGGTTGCCGCCAACTTACTCGCGAGTGCAGAGATTCTGCGCCGGCGCCACGATTTGGTCATCGTCCAAAGTGAGTCGGCCGAGTACACGCATCATGTGAGTGCCGCGCCCTCCCACGCAGTAAAGCTTCGTAACAAGCTCGTTTTTCTTTCGCTCGATCTGCTTTATTCGAAAGCGCCGGACTCGGACGTTCTGATGTTCTTGCAAGACAATGGCATGAGCCGCGAGGAGTTCCTGTGGTTCATGAAGACCGGCCCTTCGGGATTTCAGGTCATGGGGAACGATTACTACGGAGGGAATGAACAGTTGCTTCTTCCCGACAACACCACTGTCCGCGGCGAGGATGTACTTGGCTGGTATTTAATCACGCTTCGGTATTACCGGCGTTATTACAAGCCGGTGATGCACACGGAAACGAATGTTTTCGACCCGGACGCAGCGCCGAGATGGCTTTGGAAGCAATGGACAAACGTGTTGCGTATGCGTCGGGACGGCGTGCCCGTCTTGGGGTTCACTTGGTACAGTCTGATCGATCAACTGGATTGGGACAGTCAGCTTACTGAGAAGCGAGGCAATGTCAACCGGTGTGGCCTGTTCGATATGGACCGAAAGATGCGCCCAGTCGGTGCAGCGTATCTGCAGCTCATCAAGGAGTTCAAACATATCACTGCAGTTGCTCATGGCGAGATATTCGAACTGACACAACGTGACGCTACAGTGCGCCAAGACGTCTAAGAGAGCACCTTACGCTGGCCGATCTTTCGCTGGCGCAAGGATTATCGTCCATCCTAGCCTATCCTGCCGCTTGCGCGCTGGCTTTGGTCTTCTTGAGAAACATGACAGCGATAACACAGCCTCCGCATAACAGAGCAAGATACCTGAAGTCATCTATATAAGCCCATAACTGCGCCTGACTATCGAGCGTGTTTTGAAGTTCGCTGTATGCGCGCTGCATGGCAAGGTGCGGCCCTACATGGCGCTGCATAAGCCCCGTCACCGAGGCGATGAAGCGCTGCAGCGCCAAACTCGTGCCGCCGAGGGAGTGCACGAGCTCATTGCGGTGACTCTGAAGATGACGTTGCGCGACCGTATTGACGGCCGAGATCCCGATGCTACCGCCTACGTTCCGAATGAGATTGAACAAGGCACTACCGTTCCCTAACTGCTCCTGAGGGAGTGTACCCAATGCAACTCCGGATAAGCGGCACAAAAATAAGCCCAAGTGCTGTGCCACTGATAAGTATCGGCCAGAACAAACTCCAGAAACTGATCTGAAGAGTCATGATGCTCGTCCAATAGGCGGTAACACCGAAGACGACAAAGCCCATGCGCAATCAGCTTGCGGGAATCGACACGGCTGACGATAATGCCCACGACTATGGCCCCGACCATGGCTCCGATTCCTCGCGGAGCGACGGCCAGACCTGCTGAAGTGGCATCGTAGCCCAACAGAGTCTGGAAGAAGAGAGGCAAGATCGTCGTAACACCGTAGATACATGCGCCAAAGAGTCCAATCAGCAGGCAGCCCACAGCAAAGTTGCGGTTGAGAAAAATGCGGAGATTGACGAGAGGGGATTTCGCCACACGCTCGCGAACAATCCAGGCGACGAATCCCACAATACACGTGACGGCCATCCAACGGATCAAGCTGCTGCCGAACCAGTCGTCCTCTTGGCCCTTGTCGCATACAACCTGAAGTGCGCCCAGCCAGAGCGCGAGAAAAGCAAGTCCGGTACCGTCAAGCCGTCCCGGCTTGGCCTTCTTGATGAACGGCGGATCCTCAAGAAATTTGCTCTGCAGAAGTACGGCCACTAGACCTATGGGGATGTTGATATAGAATGCCCAGCGCCAGGAGACATGGTCGGTAAGATAGCCGCCCAGCGTCGGCCCGATCACCGGTGCTACGACCACTCCCAGTGCGTACATACCCATGGCCAAGCCCCTCATCGCGGGCGGAAAACTCTCTATTAAAATCGCCTGTGCCAGAGGCTGAAGCGCGCCACCAGCAGCACCCTGTATCGCGCGAGCGACAAGTATAAAGGTGAGGCTGTTTGCTGCGCCGCAGGCGAAAGAGGCCGCCGTGAAGATGAGCACGGAGGTAATTAAATAACGTTTGCGGCCGAACTTAAGTGATAACCACGTACTCGTCGGGATGAAGATGGCGTTGGCGACAAGGTAACTTGTCAGGACCCACGTCGGCTTCGTCGCTGGTTGCGGAAATGCTGCCTGCGATGTATGGAAGTGCAACACTCGCAATCGAGGTGTCCATAACCTCCATGAACGTGGCGAGCATGACCGCGACCGCGATCAGCCAGTGGTTGTACTTTGGCTTCCATTCGACATTAGCGCCTGCAGCCATGGCGGGTGATTCCTACTTCAACCAGACCTTCGGTTCGACTGACATGCCGATACGTAGCCGAGCAACCCCATCTTGGTTCGGCTTGAACCGAATTCGGACAGGAAGGCGCTGGACCACCTTGACGTAGTTGCCAGTCGCGTTCTCCGGCGGCAGAAGGCTATAACGGGCGCCAGTCGCGCCCGGCATATCTTCGATGTAACCCTCGAAATTACGCCCAAGCGTATCGACGTGGACTGTGACAGATTGTCCGGGCCGCATCTTCCGTAGCTGCGTTTCCTTGTAGTTGGCTGTTACCCAGATATCGTCAGTCGGGGTCACGTCGAACATCTCCTCACCCACGGATACCTGTGCACCAATCTCTACGGTCTTATTGCCGATAACGCCATTCACCGGCGCGTAGATCTTGCAATAGCTGAGATTCAGGACTGCTTGGTCGACTTGCGCTTTACTGATTTGAGCAGCCGCTTCGCGTGCGGCAACCGTGGCCCGTTGGACTGCCACCTGCCGGACAGAGTTCTGTTCTGCCTCCCTTGAACGGTCGATGGCTTGTTGCAATGCGGCCTTACGTTGGTCAGCGGTTGTACGAGCGACATCCACAGTGGCCGTTCTAGAGGAAACAATCTCACTCTGGGCGCGGGCATCAGCTTTGTGCTGATCGTACTGTTCGCGCGAAACTTCTTCTTTCTCCGCAAGGGCGCGATAGCGTATCTCCTCAGCCGCTGAATTGGCCGCGTTCGCTTCTGCCTGCTTAAGATCAGCGAGGGCAGATTCAACCTGCTGTTGTTGGGCCAGGTACCCCGCCCTGGCGCTGGTTACGTCTAGACCGGCGCTCGAAACGCCTGTTCGCTGGGTAAGTTGAGTAATGGGCACGTTTGGATTCTGTGCGTAAAGGTTTGCTTTCGCTTGCGCCAGATTGGCTTCTTGCTGCGACAGGGCGACCTCATAGTCTCGAGGATCCAGTTCGACAGCCAGTTTGCCCCGGTTGACACTTTGGTTGTTCTCTACGTAAATGGCCGCGACCGTCCCGGAAATCCGGCTGCTAATGGCGTTCACGTGGCCATCGACCTGGGCATCATCGGTCGATTCATAGCTCTGCAGGTAACGCCAAAGAAACCAGCCAGCCACAATGACCGCAACGAGCAAGATCGGGATTGCGATGGTGGTAATCGGATGAGCCTTCGTCCAACCTGTTACGCGCTTGAGAAACGGCTCTTTGTGAGCGTCTTTACCGTCATCTTTGCTCTCACCCTGCGCGCCGTCCTTCGCATCTGCGTTTTTGCCTTGTTCGGGCGTGTCTTTCGGTTCGGCCTCAGGTTTGACCGCTGGGGCGTTGAGAAGGCGATCGAGGTCTGCCCTGAGCCGCCCCTGCTCGTAAAAAAGAGAGCCGATGACTGATTCAGGTAAGCCGTTCTGGCTGATGAGACTGCTGTGCCCATCCCGGCTTTGCTCGCGTTCCTCCAGGTCATGTTGTGGTGGCATAGTCATTTACCCTTCAAAAGCTTTCGTACTGTGAGCTCCGTTTGCCCCATGGCGCGAGACAGAGCTACTTTGGCCAAATTGTGCTCGAAGACAGCGCTGATGTAATCATCGTCGGCCTGCGCGATGGTCTGCTCTGCCTGTACTACTTCAACCGTGTCGGCGAGGCCGGCCACGAAGCGATCCCGTGCTTGCACGAGCGTGTCTTTCGAAAGGGAAACGTTGCTTTCAGCAACGCCTACCTGGTCTGCCGCGGCATTCAAGTTGATGAATGCCAGACGCACATCTTGATCTATCGCTCCGTAGGTATCCTGCAGTTCAGCTTTACGCTGATTCAAGGTGGCACGAGCCTGCTCTGTGTCGCCTTGCACTTTTCCGCCCTGGAAGATTGGAATACTGAGCGTGCCGGCGACTGTATATGTGGCGTGGCCCTGAGCAGGATTTATACCTTCAGCCCCGTAGTCGCCAGCAAACGAGAGGCTCGGGAGATATTCTGCGTGGGCGGCTCTCAATGCCGATTCAGCCGCTTGTACGGCTGCGCGCGCAGATCGGAGGTCCGCGCGCGTTTCGTCCGCGCGCTTCAGTGCCTCTGCCAGGTTTAGATCCTGCAAGGGGACATACGGGAAATCATCAGCGACTGTGAACGCGCTGCCGTACGGAAGACCGATTATCCGACTGAGATTGAGTTTCTGCTTCTCGACATCGGCCTGTTCAGAGCGCAATCGCTGTACGTCGGTTTGGTATTGAACTTGGCTCCGCGTGACATCAATGCGGACATCCAGCCCTGCTTTTAATCGATCGGAGGCTTGCTGGTAAACCGATCGGGAACTCTCCACTTGGGCACGCATCGCGACTACCCGTGCCTGTGCGGTCGTGAGCTGCAGGTAACTGCCGACAACTGCGAGAACGACAAGATCTCGAGCGTCCATTGCGGCTGCCTGCGCAGCTTTCAGGTTTTGTGTTGCGCTACGCAGATTCCCAAGCTGGACCAAGTCGAACACCGATTGGTCAAAGCGAACAGCACGAGCATCAAAAAAATTAAATGGCCCAATCACGGCTGGGAGCTTGGGGATTCCGATCGTGGAGCTCCTGAGTCCTTGCGCGGCCAGATCAAGCTTTTCGAGCGTTTCGCCAATGCTTGAACTTACATTGGGCAGCAGGGCGCTACGAGCAACCAGCCGCTCTCCTCGTGCTTGGAGCACAGCGTTGTTTTGGCTGATTGGACCGAGATTATTGCGCATCCCGAGTGCTAGCGCATCGTCCAGTGTGAGTGGACGGGAAGTATCTATAGGGCGGCCGTTGGGAATGCTGCCAGCATACGCGCCGCTTGGGCTTACCGTACTGTTGAGGACGTTCACACTGTTCGTGCCGCCCGAGTTCGTGATGGATTGCTGTGTGGAAACTGAACCACCTCCCGCGCTGCGTCCGGATAGCGGGAGCTGTGTCGCCGAGCTCGGATTGGCTATCGAGGCAACTTGTGCAAGCAGCGGCGTTCCGACAAGGAGAGCACAAAGCATCGCCTCGTACGGCGCATGCGGCGTGCAACCCTTTCGAAACCAGTACTTCACTCCGGATCGTCGCCACAACACTCGACCAGGCAAACGGAATGTCACTGGCGGATCGCGCGGCGTTGCCATGAAAATTTGCGAATAATATCAGGCCAAAACTCTCTGAGCTCGTTTGACGCCATATCCACGCCCAGTTGCATACCTAGCTTTGCAACGGCGTCAGAAGCATTGCGGCCATCGGGATAGTAGGACATTGATATAGCCACTGCGGCCGAATTTCCGAGAACCTCCGAGTAATTGAACTGGCTTGTACCGCGGTTACTGTGAGTTCGGAATATTTGGCCCGCAGCATATCCCAGCCGTCTGAGCACTGTTCCTTCGCCGCTTCTAAAGTACCGAGGGTCCTGATGCAGAAGAGTGGGTAGGATTGCCTCGGTCATGTAGTCGCCAATCACAAAGTCAGCGTAGGATGTTCCAAAGTACCGTCCGAATCCGGCGGCCCCTTGGCCAAAGCGCGGGTCGGCTCTTGTCAGTTGAGACTCGCCGGCGAACCCTGCTGCTAAGATGACCGTGCCTCGATCAAAGGCATCTTGTCCCGCCAGCGTGAACATCTCTCTCGATGTAAGGGGGCTGTAGTTCTTCAGGCTGGGAGACGTGCGGTAGTTCGGTATGATGCCGAAGAGTCGTTTGCTTTCCGTCTGCTTGTTTCCCTCGGAGGTGCTCACAACCTCCCGGGGATCAGCAGGAGCTAAATTCGATAGCTGTTGACTGAACAACAAGCCGGAGCAGAGCGCTAACAATAGGCACGGTAACCGGATAACTTTAGCTAAAAGACAAATAGACATAAATCCGTTCGGGTTCGCCGAGCCGCTTATGCGGAAGCCACACTTGCAAGTTCGCCATCTACTCCGGTGGCCCCTACGAGTAAGGCTCCGCTCCCATGATGCGATCACGAGGCGCGGTTCACATCACACGAAAGAAGGTTTTCCCCTTCACACCTTTAGAGAGAGTTCCCGTCTCTCCCTTCGGGGAGAGAAGCGTACCACTTTCGAGGGAGCTTGAGCTCCTATAAAGCCCTCGGGCTCCCCTTCAAGTACAAGCTTCGCGGGTCCGGGAGAATTTGACAGTACGAACGAGTGGATCCGAGTAAGTTTGACTAGGTGTTCTAACTGCGGCCCGATAAAGGCTTCGACAGTTATCAAACCAATGCCGGGACTTCGGAGTTATCTCGATTTCATCGGGAATGTCGGGCTGTTTGCCTCGCGTTCGGCGCGACGCGTAGTTCGTTCTCCCTTTGAATTTAGGATGATCTGGCGCCAGATCGAAGAGGTGGGTTGGAAATCACTTCCGCTGGTGATTGCCTCCGGCCTCGCTCTCGGTATGGTGCTCAGCTTTCATACGCGGAGCACCATGATTCGATTTGGCGCTGAAGCCATGATCCCTTCCGTGCAATCGCTCGCGTTCTTTAACGAGCTAGGGCCGTTAGTCGCCGGCCTGTTAGTGGCCGGGCGCGTGGGCGCGGGAATCGGCGCCGAGCTTGCAGACATGCGTGTGACGGAGCAGATCGACGCAATCGAAGCTTTTTCAATCGATTCCTTCAAGTTGCTCGTCATCCCTCGAATCCTCGCCTGCATCATAGCCCTCCCCATCCTGACGGTTTTCATGGATGTTGCCGGGCTGGCAGGGGGCTATTTGATAGAACGCGGTATCTCCCACCTTTCGATGTCCCTCTATCTGGATCGCGCCTTTAGTGAAGTCGGTTGGGCCACCTTCATCCCGCCAACCATCAAGACGACGGTGTTCGGCTTTATCATCGGCCTGGTTTCGTCCTATCTCGGTTACACAACGAACGAAGGCTCAAGCGGCGTTGGGCGCGCGTCCACCAACAGCGTGGTCGTCTCCTCCCTGCTGATCATCCTTGCTGACGTAGTGCTGGTGAAATGTATCTTCTTTCTCTTTCCCGAGAGTGCGGTATGAGCCAAACATCCTCTCCCGCCATCTCTTTCGGCAAAGTGTCCAAAACTTTTGGAGATCTCGAGGTCTTGAAAGATGTGTCGTTCGAGATCTCGCCAGGAGAAGCCCTGTGCGTCTTGGGGCGCAGCGGGACAGGCAAGAGCGTGACACTGAAGCTGATGATCGGGTTGTTAAAACCCGATGAAGGAAGTATTTGCATTCAAGATCAGAACATTGTCGGAATGGGAGAGGACAAATTGTCAAATGTTCGCCGTCAAATGGGCTTTCTCTTTCAGAGCGCGGCCTTATTCGATTCGTTTTCTCTCAATGACAATCTTGCCTTGCCCCTGGCGCGCTTCAAGACAAAGTTGAAGGGGGAGATCGATTCACTTGTACAGCAAAGGCTCGACGACGTGGGTCTTGGTAAAGATCGTTATAAGATGCCTGTCGAACTATCAGGAGGGATGCGCAAACGAGCGGGCCTCGCCCGCGCCCTCGTTCTTGATCCTTGCTTTCTCCTGGTCGACGAGCCAAGCAGTGGACTCGACCGCATCACCTCTTCGGAAATCGACGATCTGCTTCTGAGCATTAAGGAAAAGAACAAGACCACGATGGTAATTGTCACGCACGATATTCGTGGGGCACGCCGGGTGGGAGACCGACTTGCGGTGTTAGATCAGGGCAAACTGGTTGCGATCGGCACCGCTCAGGAATTAGCAGAGCATGGGAACGAGTTGGTAAGAGCCTTAGTTTCTGAGGAAGATTGCAATGCACATTAAGCCTTGGGGTATCGGTCTCTTCATTGTTGTAGGGTTTGGGCTTTTTGCCGCCATTCTCTTTCTGATTGGGAATCGTCATGAAGCCTTCAGTAAACACATGGAGCTCTATTCCGAATTCTCTAACCTAAGCGGTGTGGGGAACGGGGCCAAAGTGCGTGTTTCCGGTCTTGATGCAGGAGAGATCAAACAAATAGAGATCCCCAGAAGCCCCTCGGCGAAGTTCAGGCTGCGGATGGAGATTCAGGCGAAACTGCACGGGATGATCCGCAAAGATTCCCTCGCCTCCATTGAAACCGAAGGCATTGTCGGCGACAAGTTCATCTCCATCAAAAAAGGCACAGACCAGGCTGAGGAGGTAGGTGCCGGCTTTACGCTGCCCAGTAAGGAACCATTTGAAATTGCGGAGCTGATGGAGAAAGGTTCGGGGCTGCTTGATGACGTCCACGGAAGCGTAGCCGATATCAGGGGCCGGCTCGACGTGACGCTCGATTCTGTGACCAAGACAGTAAGTCACGCCGATAACCTGATTGTCGGAGTTCAGCCGAATATCAATCGGATTACCAGTAACGGTAGCCAGATCGCCGAGAGGGTCAACATCCTCGTTAGCGACTTAAATCAAGGTAAGGGTCCAGCGGGCCTGCTTCTGAAAGATGAGGCAACAAAGCAACAACTGCAAGCCACATTAACGAATGTGCAACGGGCTTCGGCGAATCTGGAACAGGTGTCCGCTCGGAGCGAAGAGATCGTTTCCGACTTTCAATCAAGAGACCTCATAGCCAAGGCTCAAGTAACACTCGATCATGTGCAGGCGATCTCAGAGCAGTTGGACACTACCGTTCGGAGCGCTTTGGCTCAAGATGATATGGGCGAAGACGGTGCTTCCAACCTCCGGGAAACATTGTCGAATCTGAATCGCAGCACCACCAATCTCGCAGAGGACACGGAGGCGCTAAAGCATAACTTCTTTTTCCGGGGCTTCTTTAAGAAACGCGGCTTTTATAACCTCGACCAATTAACACCGGGTCAATACCTTCAGGCCTGTGAACGCCAAAAGAAAGCAGGCTCTCGAGTGTGGCTAATGGCTTCCAGTCTGGTTATGAGCGATACGGACGGCCAAGAGCAATTGTCAGAGGCCGGCCGGCATCAAATCGATAGCGAGATCGCATCGGATATGGATTCCTTGCCACAAGATGTAATCGTGGTGGAAGGCTATTCAACCTTTGGCTCTCCGGATCAGCAATTTGTTACGTCACGAAGGCGGGCAGATCTGGTTCGTCAATATTTGGAAAGGCACTACCATCTGAGACACGCTGATCTTGGAATCGTTCCGCTGCGGAATAAACCTCCGGAAAGTGCCGGACGAGAAAGTTGGGACGGTGCCGCGATCATGTTGCTGAAAGTGAAGTTCGACAAGTGATCCCCATGATTTTCGTTTCCGCGACTTATTGGACGTCGCTACCTGAATGCGTTCAGATGGTGAACGGTGGTACTTCACGGGGCGGGGAGACAGTGTATGCAGAAGCCGTTGCAGGTCGGAATCATCGGCGCGAGTGCCGAACGAGGCTGGGCCCGCGATTCACATGTTCCAGCTGTTCAGAAGCTCAGTGGCCTTGAATTGGGGGCTGTTGTTTCCGGCAACCAGGCGAAATCAGACGCCGCCGCGAAGGCCTTCGGGGCACGGGCGGCATACGGTGACTCTGCGGAACTCATTCGCGACCCAAGCATCGACATCGTTTCTGTGTGCGTAAAGGTTCCCGATCATCGCGAGTTGGTGCTCAGTGCGATCAAAGCTGGCAAGCACGTCTACTGCGAATGGCCTTTGGGTCGAAACATGACCGAGACGGAAGAACTCGCGGCAGCGGCAAAGGCGGCGGGCGTGCATGTCGCCATCGGCCTGCAGACACGCATGAACCCGGTGCTGCGATACGCACGCGATCTATTGGCATCCGGTGCTATCGGCAGCGTGCTCAGCGCTCGCATTCTCTCTAGCACGATGGCTTTTGGCAGAAAGGTTGAATCAGCAATCGCCTTTGCCGAGGACCCCGCGAACGGTGTGACGCTGGTCACGATTCAAGGCGCTCATACAATCGATACCGCGATCGCGATCTTGGGTGAACTTAAGACCGCTGCGGCTCTCGCGAGCACACAGTACCCTCAAGTAGAAATCGGCGATCCGCCAACTCATCATAAGAGGTCCACACCAGACCATCTGCTCATGCAATCAGAGCTTGCCACCGAAGGTGTGCTCGCGATTGAAGTCGCGGGTGGGAGACCCGCGGGTGAGGTGCCGTTCACATTTCAGATTACTGGGAATAGTGGCGAACTGGTGCTCCACGGCGGAGCGGCCAGGGGTTTCCAATCAGGCATACTGCAACTGAACCTGAACGGAGAGGCACAGAGGGTCGACGAAGGTGAGTTGAGTTCCATACGTGAGAGTGCAATGAACGTGGCCGGCATGTATGTGGCTCTTCGGAACGACATCAATTCCAGTACACACACTGTCCCTGATTTCGAGCATGCCACTCGTTTGACAAAACTGATCGACGACTTGCTGGTTTCTGCCAGGGACGGAGTTCGCAAGCTAGCATCGGGCTGGCCGCTTAAACAGTGATGGTGAGGGTCGAGACCTGACTTATGCGGCGAGCGACTGAGCGAACGCTTCATTCCGGCTCGGCTCACGAGTGCGGCCATATTGATCATTCTCAACCCGGAAGGCCGATGCTCTCGACGCTTTTTCCTGCGCTCGCGTTGGAAAGTATCGACACACCGCGAAGCGGGCCATTCGAACAACGGCCCCGAGAATGCAACATGCTTGCTGTAGTCGGCCCAACATCAGTTGTTCCGGGCACAATGTCTATAGGACGCTATGCCAGAACTGAAAAACATCAAGACATGGAGCGAGCATTTGGGCCATTCGCGGTTGCGGTCCTTCACGGATGAGGAAGGTCATTTCTGGCTTGAGCAGAACGCATCCAAAGATTCAAAATGGGCCAAGCTCGCGAGGGAAGGCCACGAGGTCGCGTGGGAGTTCGACAGCCCCGGTGGCTCGTACACCGGACGCCTGCTCATCGACGGAGAGATTCATACCACCTCCGAGGCTACGAAGAAGTTCCTGAAGGAGTAACTCGCTCAGGAGGCGTAGCTCAATGATCCGGACGTTTCGCCGATCACCCGATCTTTTTCCAAGGTGTTGTGCCCTGCAGCTCGGCTTCAATGAAAAGATCCTCGATCTCACGCCGAAATCGCACATCATCGCGATATAGAAACTCCAGCTCAGCATCCGACTCCCACCCGAAGCGGGCAGTCAGCGTTCGGCCAGTGGAGTTCAACCAGGTCCGCCCGTTCCGTGCGCAATGATCGAAGTATCAACTCCTCAATCCGAATCCGCGCGGAGAGCTGCGCCAACTTTGCTCTTTGCCAGCGCTGCGCGGCTCCACGATCTTCGAAACGCATCACGCTGCCGACTGCACGTTCAGAGTTTCAATGAACTCTGAGCGGTCAGAGTCTTTCTCCTCTTTGCGGCCCCACTCGATCACGAGCTGCCGATGACAGGATGGGCATTCTAAGGTACGCGCTTCGGTCTCGATATACCGGCCGCAAAGACATTCGAAACAGAAGACAGACGTAAGCCGCATCGCGAACCTCGCGAGATAACAGTAGAGAGGCCGCTTACGCGGCGGCCCCTTTGTCGTGCTTCGCTTGACGATCAAGCCGAACGATCGAGTAAACGACAATTTCGGTCTTCGGCCATTGAACTTTCACCGGCCCTTCCGCCGTTTCTACAGTGCGCTCGTGTTCGCGGTACTGCAGCTCGCCTTCGATCAACAGGTGATCGCCCTTCTGAATGCTCTCGGCCGCTTTCACCGACACGTTGTAAACAACGCAGTCGTGCCACTGCGTATTGTCCTTCCATTCGTTCCCGCTCTTGTAGCGTTTCGTGGTTGCAAGAGAAAAACGCGTAATCTCCTTTCCGCCTTGCGTGGCTATCTGCTTCGCGTCAGCTCCTGTAAAGCCGACCAGCGTTACTCGATTCATGTACATACAATGTGTTTCCTTTCTCGGTTAATAGTGGTTGGGTGTTGCGCCAACACCCTCGAGGCCTCGCTGGCGAGAGCGGGGTAGCGAGCATTGGCAAGGTCTCTGAGCGGAGCTTTTTGGGGGCAGACCGTAGGGGGAGCCAAAATCCGCAGGGCAGAAGGCCTTGTGCGCTGCGAGGGCAGAGCCCTTAAGCCTGGTAGAGAGAGGTTGTGTTGTAGAGATTGGTTTCAGCATCGAAACCCTCGATTTGAAGGACATGAGAAAGAAACCGGCGGCCCTCGCGCCGCTCGATATGAATCACCAGATTGACGAGATCTCCGATCTCTGCTTGAATTGCCCGGTACGGGATGTCGACCTCGGCGCGGAGCGCGAGACTAGCAAGACGGGAAAGCGCTTGGCTTGCGGAATTGGCGTGCAGCGTTGAGATGGAACCGGCATGGCCAGTGTTGAGCGCGTCTAACAGGTCAAAGGCTTCGCCGCCCCGGACCTCACCAATAATCAGCCGATCCGGCCTGTGCCGGAGAGTCGCTTTCACCAGGTCCCGAATGGTGACTGCTGGCGTCGTTATGTTTCCAGCTGCGTCGCGCAGTTCCTTTCGCGCTTCGAAACGAAAGACATTCGGGTGATCGATTTTCAGCTCCATCGTGTCTTCAATCACGCCGAGGCGCTCCGCCTGTGGGATGAGGTCAAGCAAGGCTTTCGTAAACGTGGTTTTGCCGGTATCTGTGCCGCCGCTGACGAGAATGGTTTGGCGTTCGCGAACAGCTTGCGCAAGCTGATCTGCAACGGCACGGGGAAGTGCATCCGCTTCCACCAGTTCATCCAGGGTGAACCAGTGCGGACGAAACTTCCGAACGGTTAAAGTGACCCCGTGCGGAGAGCACGGCGGAAAAGCGGCTGCTACCCGAGAGCCATCTGGCAGCCGCGCGTCCAGTAAGGGCTTCGATTCGCTAATGTCTTCGCCGAGCGATCGCGCTATGCGCTTGACGGCTGTTGAAAGGTACTTCTGCTCGATCTTCGCGTCAACCGGTTGAAGTCTGCCGGAGCGCTGAATGAAGATCGCTCCATCGCCGTTCACCATCACTTCCGACACACCCGGATCGGTGATGAGGCTCGCGATCGGCTGCAGAAACGGAAGAATGGTTTCGAATGACATAGGGACTCACACGCCGACGGCGTAGCTCTCGATCTCGTCCGGAGCGAGTGCAGTTGCATTTTGATGGCTGCGCGAAAGCGCTGTGGCGAGCTGCTCTTCGTTGTCGGTAAAGATCTGAGCGTCGTAACGCGGCCTGGAGGTGGCCACATAAGCCAGCGTCTCGTCAATCAATGCCCGGCTCTTGGTGTCGGATGTATCAATGTGAATGAAAACCTGGTCGACCGTTGCACCTTGCGAAGAGTGCGAGGTCATCGCGTAGGCATGATCGAGGTGCTGGTTCTCACGTAGGTTCCAACCAACTGTACGTTCCGAATCATCGAGCTGCACACGGACATTGCCGTGTTCATCCAGGTATGTGATCGTGCCCAGATCGCGGTTGCTGACGGCCTTGTCTTTCCATGGCGTGGTGAACTGTACGCGATCCCCTTCCG
Organism: uncultured Acidobacteriaceae bacterium; assembly: GCA_963787615.1. Taxonomy (GTDB): domain Bacteria; phylum Acidobacteriota; class Terriglobia; order Bryobacterales; family Bryobacteraceae; genus Bog-105. The sequence continues at coordinate 40,057 of CAWBDJ010000001.1, forward strand.
CGAACGAACGGATTTCAGGTTCGTAGATGGAGACGCCTTTCAGCCGCTCGGGATCATAGGTTACGACCTGGCCGTCGGCTTTCTTTACACTGATCTGGTTCTGTTCGCTATCTACGTTGATCACGGTGGCGTAACTCTTGGCTTCGAGGCGGAGGGCTTCGCTGCCCCGCAGATAACGCACAGAGTCACCGACGTGGTAGGAACTCGCCACTCCCCGGTCCTCGCCAGTCACATCCTGGCGGTTGATCAGAATAGGAAGCTGATAAACGTCTGGGCCTAATTGTCCCGTTTCGCGTAATTCTGCACGAATGGCAGCGTTCAGATCTTTGCGGGATCTGTTATCAGGAGAAACCACAAGCGTGCCCTCCGGTATGGAGGCATATGCGCGCGCGATTGCTTCCAGCCGTTCCTGGCGATGCTCAATGGAGTGAACCCGGTTTTGACTGGTGAGCAGGTCAATCCCGTCGACAATTCGGCCAGCAGCCATCGCTTCGACGACTTGGCGCAGGCCTTCATCCTTTTGGCGAACGATCTTGTCGAGCCTCGCGGTGTTCATTCCCGCATCCTGAAGCTCGGCGAACATTCGGCCTGCTTCAACCGATTCGTGCTGCCGAATGTCTCCGATGAGGAGCACGCGATCCTGCGGTTGCAGAGTTTGCAAAAAATCTCGCATTTGCTTACCGGATGCGAGACTCGATTCGTCTATGAAGAAGAGCCGTGGTCGCGCGTCATCGTTGCCTTGCTGCCCACGCGTCAGATAGGCCTGCAGGGTTTCAGAGTCGATTCCGGCTTCTTTGAGACTCTTGGCCGCACGCGATGTTGGACCGAGCCCGTGAGCTTTATAGCCATGCTCTTCGGCAACCTCGCGAATCGCGCTCAGCGCCGTCGTCTTTCCTGTGCCGGCACCACCTTGAATCCCGAAAACTTGATCTCGTGTCGCGAGCGCATCGTGGACTAGGCGGCGCTGATCCTCATTCAACTCGTGGCTATACCGCGCCATCAATGTGCCATAGGAAATTGCAGCCAAGGGCTGCAATTGATTCTGTCCAGCTCGGACGCGTTCGATCGTCTCGCGCTCGATCTGGATCAGTTCTGGAGTCGTGTATCGAGCCGCCGGTGCGTTGGGCCGAATATGCTGAACTTCCAAAAACCGGCTCTGATCTTTCTGCCGGCCGAGCTCCGCTTCAACGTCGTGCAGGCGAGCTCTCCCGTGGGTGTGCCGTAACGCATCGCGAATGACTTCGAAGTGTTCAAAGACCGCGCTCCGCTCCGAAAGCCGTTCCCTGGCAAAACTCACTGCAGCCTGGGACCGTTCCTGCGTTTTTTCAGTCGAGAGCGTCCTGGTATGGCGCTCGGAGGCTTCGTGGACCACTCGCGCGGGCTGGTTTCCAAACTCTTCCGCGCTTCTCTTGTGAAGAGCTCGTAACTCGTCCGGGGTGAGCTTTATTTTCTCGTCCCGGTTCTGATGGGCTAGTTGAACGCGGTGCTCGCGACCGGAAGTACCCTTTTCTTCCATCTCCCGGTCGATCTGCGCGGAACGCTGGCTCTCGGCGTGCAGATATTCAGGTGAGTATCCTTTTATATCCGGGGCGTGGTTTTTCCCGCGTTGAATCTGATAGCCGAGCTGCCGCAGCTCGTATTCGAGCTGGTTCTGGTAAATGGCGGTAGACATCGACTGAACTTTAAAAAGTTCATACGGTTGCAGTGATCGTGCCTGCCCGAAGCGGTCTTCCGTCATGTTGAAAACAACTACGTGCGTGTGCAGGTGCGGCGCCGGGTAGCCGTCCACGGGCCTGGCTGTATCGTGCTCGAATGTGGCGGCAAGCCACTTGCCCGTGGTCTCGGCCGGGTTGTTGCCGCCTAAACGGGCCTGAACATACTTCTCGGTCGCATCGAGGGCGGTACGGACGGCATTTCTATGTGCTTCCCGAACGCGCTCGTCCTCGCCTACCAAGGCGGTTAAGCTTACGGTTTTTGGGGCGTTGAACGTGAGATCCCAGCCGGCGCGATGTCCGATCTCTTCGCCCGCCTGGGTCTTGATGGTGTCGCGGTGTTTGATGAGTTGCTCACCGGTTTCCGGATGCTGGCCCTCGGCCAGACGATCAAACGCTTGTGCAGCCACTTCCCCTGAAAGTTTCAGCACCGGCGCGAGCTGGCCATGCCACTCGCCGCGCAGCGTGCCGCCTTGGGAAAAGTAGGAGTTCGATGCCGAAGAATACTCTGACCGGTAATAGCTCTGAACCTTTCCCGTGGTGAGCGGCTTGGAGATGTCGAGCATGGGTTAGCCGAGTCCTTCGATGCCGAGGCTGTTCTGGTTATCAATGGCGTGCTTCCGGCCCCGCTTGGGAGAAGCCGACTTGCTCTTCGCGGTTTTCGTTTCGTCTGAGACTTCTGGATCGAGAGGGCGGTGCTGGACGGCTGGAATGATGCGCTCGATCAGGTCTGGGGCGCGCTTCTCTTTCGGCATCGGACTGAACCGAATCGCGACAATACTGTCCTGCTGAACGAAATATCCATGACAGGTCATTGAGGCCTTGAATCTCGGATTCCATCACCACCGGATCGACTACCCGTTCCGTGCTGTATGTCCTATGCCGGCTCTGGAACCAACGCGCGGGTTTGCTCTCGCGTACTCGCTCCAGCTGTGCTTTTCCAATCAGCTCGCTCAAGTGTTTTGCGGCGCGCGGCTCGCGTGTTCGAAGAACGATATTTGTATAGGCCTGGCTGAGGATGGTCTCGGCTTTCTTCCCGTACAGAGCGTCGAGCTGGCTCATTCCTTGGAAGCCCGAGAACGATCGGGTTGTCAGATTTCCGCTGCTTCGTAAGCGCCGAATGCAGCTGCGGTAACGCATTGAGCGAAGCCAGCTCGTCCAGGATCATCCACACGCGCGGCTGGCCGGGATGTGGAGCAGTCGCCTGCAGCTTCAAAATCAGCATGTCGAGCCACAGGCTCTGCATCGGACGGAGCGCGTCAATCGTGTCCGGCGTAGAGGTGATGAAGATCCATCCTTTTCTTTGTTTCGCCCACTCGCGGACGATCCAGGTCCGGCGGCCTTCGGCGTGTGTTGGCATCATCCGGAGCGGCTTGCCGGCCTCGTTGAGGCTTCCCAAAATGCCGGCGCGTTGCGGCGCTGCGTTCTGTGTCAGCGTGTGAGCGTGCTCGGTTCCCTTCACCCGTTTGTCAATCTCTTCCGGGTGCGCCATCCAGTAGGCAAGTTCGTTCACCGTGGGCTTGTAGGCAGCTAGCAGATAAGCAAAGATGGCACGGGTATGCGTCAGGAAGAAGCGCTGCAGCGTCGGGTCGTCAGGGAACATGCCCATCGCGATCGGAGTCGCTTCGGCCTCATCGTCGGCCTCCGCTCCAATCGGCCAGTAGGGACAGCGCTCGTCCTTCGGATTGAGGACCCAATCCCCACGCTTTTCGGAAAAGAATTCCTGGATGTACTCGCGATCCGGATCGAAGATGATGGCGACTTCCGCCGCGCGCTTCAATCTGCGAAACGATCTGCCGGACGAGCGTTGATTTACCAGTCCCGGTGTCCCCGGCGATCTGAATGTGGTGCGCTTCTTTGTCGCGCTGGATGACTAGATCCCGGCCAGAGTCGCCAGCCTTCAGCCACTCGAAAGGATTGCGGAAATTGTCGAGCCGAAAGCGTAGGCCATTGCCACGCGTTCGCCAGTTAAAGCGCCATCGGCTGATGAGACCAGGCCCGCGGAGCAAACGGCCGTTGCGGGCTTCTTTGTTGTGAGCATTGTCGACAAATGCGCCTGCCGCGATGAACCCAATGAGGCAGATTCCGAACCCGGTCAGCGGCCAACGGAGCACCGCGGCGAGGCTCCGGTCGTGATAGATATACCGCTGCAGCCACACCCCAAAGGCTCGCGGCTTGAGTGCCAGACGGCGTACGCTCACCGGACCGCTGGGATGCTCGAAAAGCTGTTCGTTGGCCAGGTGCGAGCCAATAAAAACAACGTTGAATGAGCTTCCGCTGCCATGTTTAGAAGGCAGGGTAGGGATGTCCGCGAAGAGGCTGGTTCGGACGTACGCCGTGAAGTAAAACTGTTCGAGCGGTGGAGCGAACCTCACCCAGAGCCGGATCAATAGAAAACCGCAGAGCAGAGCGGTCGCCAGACCGACAAACCGGCACACCGGGAAGCGATGAGGCCATTGCGGGGAAACGTCGTTAGTCATTAGACAGCCTCGGCCGCGGTATCTGCATTCGTTGTAAAGGCCGCCTGCGAACGGACCGATTGGATGCGCTGCTCAGCCAAGGCGTGCTTCGTGGCATCGGCACGCTCGAGGATCTCTTTCACTCGTTCTTTTGTGGGCTGATCACCCTCGATCAGATCGAGGTGAAGACGCAAAACGATCATCCGCAGGGCCAGCAGCTCGGAGAGGAGAAGCCGGATCTCCTGAGAGCCACAAACGGCCTCAAGAAGTACTTGCCGAGACCATTCGCTCAGAGTCACGCCATCGGCATTCGCGCGCTGTTTGAGCAGAGATTCCTCTTCAGGACTGACCTTCGCAGTAACGCTTCGCGTTCGCAATTTGGTTCGTTTGGAGGCGTACATCGGGACCCTTTTCTGGCTAATTCGACACGTTGCCCGCTAGCAACCAAAAGTCAGAAACGCCAATGAAAACGCTAGGTAGCTGGACAGCAACCTGGAAGGGGTGGCCTTTCGTGAAAATTAAGCCGGTGCGTAGCACCGTTACCGCCAGAGGCCACAACTGCCAATTCGCGAAGCGATGAATTAGGTTGCTCTGAGCGCTTTTCTCGGTTTCAGAAATTACGTACAACATGGAATTAAGACAACAAAACTTTCATCAAGGAATTTCACAATTCCGACGCGCTCACAATTACGCTTCGGAGACAGCAGATTTCACCTTTGGACGCCGTCCTCTCCGTGAGGAGCCATTGCTGCCGTTTAAGATACCGGCAGTTGGATTGGCGTCCTTGAAAACTTTGAAGCCTTTATCGGCAGCAAAGAGACGCTTCAGTGCAGCGGAAAGATGTGTTTCGGCGAACTGTTATTCGCGTACTGTGCGTAGGCTCTAAGATCTTGCGCGATTTCAGGTCTCAAATTAAGAATGATCTTCTCGTCCGGGTTCTTGTCCTCAGGATCGATGAGTGGTGTCGTGGCGGCTGGCATGTGAGGTGGTTTCTCCTTGCAATCTGGTCTCAGTTAAAAGCTTGGTCTTCGCGGAAATATGTGATCGCGAGGCCAAGGGGATTGTGGGGAATCAACTCGTTGGGAATATCAGGGTTGATTCGAAAAACGAACTCGGCTGCCCAGTTCTCGCGTTTGATCTCTGCGCCAGAGGAGGCGGTGAATATCTTTGTGAATTCAACCCGTGCGCGGTAGGGTTCATTCTGTAGGTCCTCGATCACGACGTTGTTCACCGCAATATCTAGATCGTCATCAGCACTAGCGAGAAATTTCGGAAGCCATTGCGTGCGGCGATCCCGAGCGTCAATCGCGTTGAATAATGATCGATCCAGGAAGTAGAGACTGTTTACGTACTGCTGAGCTACGGTTTTGTGGTTCCGGGAATAATAGCCGACTACGAATTGAGTTAGAAAATAGCGGATCTCCGGTGCCTGTGGTTTGTACGCGAAATCCTGATAAGCGATAGCATCTGCACGGCCAACTTCATTCACCCGGATCACCAGCGGTTTTACATCGGCTACTGCCTTGGCAGTTCGTACTATCGCAACGGTCAAGGCAGCAATCACACCGGCGAGAATGACAACGGTAATCTTGAGAGCCGTATTGGTGGTGAGCGTAGAGCCGTAGTATTCGTATTCCTGCTTTGCCGCGTGCTCAATCGGCGGAAGCGCAGCGGTCATCAATTGATCGGCCATTTTAGACGAAAGCCCCTCTGATAAAACCTGCGACACTGCCAACGAACCCGCTGCCCGCGGCTGCGGTTCCTTTGAATAGGTCACTAACGAAACTGGTGATTTTGAAAACGCTGTAGAACATCCCGATATTGAGCATTCCGAGTGGAACGATCAATAGGAAGAAGTGAGCCAGGGTGTAGTTGCCGTGAACTGTCCCGCTAAGAAAGTTGACGAGAACGGTAGTCCATACGTACGTCAGCGCGCTGGCGACGACTCGGTAGAAGCTGTACTGAAGCATGAATTGAACCCAATTCCAGAAGAGCCAGTTCAGCCGGGGAACAATCAGCCAGGGAATGAATATAGGACCTAACACTGAACCAATTCCGATAGCGACAAAGCCGAGAATCGTCACCGCGAAAAGAATGCCTTCGATCAAAATCATGTCGAAAAGGATCGTGCCGTAGATGAGGAACATCAATGGATCGGTGATTCCTGGCCGCTCTGTGCCAGTGACGATGCCGTTGATTTGTCCTATAAGCGTGTTTAGGCTCGACAGGTCGATAGTCGCCGCAAGTTGGCGTGCGGTATCTGGCAGGATCTGATGAAAATTAGAGTTGGTCCAGGGTAAGGGCGCGTTATAGTAGCGCAGCAAAGCCTCGGCAATCAGAAATAGTGCAAAGAAATGAATGACACCGGGAAAATCGAATTCCGGGTGATGACGTGATGCGCTGGCGGTGGCCCACTTCAGCCCATAGATGACGAGCATGATGATTCCGATTGCCGTAAGAATTTGATTGCCGGTCGACAAGAATAAGGGACTGCCTGATGTCACCAAGTTGTCGATGGCCGAAGTCACCGAACTAACGTAGTCGACGGTGCCGGTGTTAACGGGTATTACGGGGCCGCTCGGTCCTGACTGAGCGTAGAGCGCCGGTACTGCTAGGAGCAGCAAGGTAAATAGCCGTTTGCACATAAACTACTTGGATCTGTAATCCTTAGCGGAATTGGCCCACCCCTTCGGCAAAGCTTTCTGTTGCTCCTGTGTGGGCGGTCGCCGTAGTTCTTGTGCTTTTTTATCTATTACGTCTTGTTTGTGTTTTTCGTACCCCAAGTACGAAGCGATACTGGCCAACAGCGCGATGATCACCACGAGTAGCTTAGTGTTGATGGCGTTTATCATTGTCTGAACTCCTCAATTGCCGTTTTACTGCGATCTGTAATTGGAAATTGCTTGCGCAGCATTTCCCCACCCAGGACCTTCGGAAACCACGTACTGATCGGTCTGATTCAAGAAATTCAAGTGGTCTGCGAGGGCGTCACGCTGGATTTTGTTCGCAATCGTCTGCTGTTCGAGCAGGGATGTAATGACATTGTTGGTAGTCTGCTGCATTTGTAAACCCTGAACCGATCCGACAGTAAGTAAATTGAGCTGTTGAACTTCGGAATTGGTGTCCGCTGATCCATCTAGGGCGGAAGCCTGAAGCTGTGCGATTGCAGAGCTCATTTGTGTTTGTTGTGTTCGGGCGTTGCCGAGTGTCTGCACTGCCGCGGGCCCGGCACCGTCGAATGTGTCCACGGTTGCGGCATACGCATACTCGCGATTGATTCCGGGTGTCATCCCGATCATGTATGGATTGTGCTGCATGGCAACAATGACGTTTTGCCACGCTTGTGGTGCCCCCGGTCCGAAAAGCACAGCAGTGTTCCACATTGGCGTCGCGCCGTAGGAATTCGGTGCCCAGTTGCGTACGATCTGATTCGCGAATCCTCTCCATGCATTCTTCATTGAGAAGAACCGAGCATTTGCTTGGATTTGGTTGAACTCGGCATCTAGAGTCTGTATCTGATGATCGAGCTTCTGGAGCTTCTGAATATCGTTCAGAAGCTGTTGCCAAGAGTGGCTTTCTTGTAGGGGATCGGAAACAATCCCCCCGAATTGCGCCTGCAACTGAAGAACGATTCCACCAACGGTTATGCCGACGATAATCGCGGCACCTTTAAGAGTTCGATGCAATTTATTTTTCATTCGAGAACAAGCCTCCTAGTGGTAAAAACCGTGACTGCGTAAGAACCTATCGAAAAAGATCAGCAGGCCGATCAACCCGAGGCCAACGACCGTACCGACGAAGATCCAGAAGAGTATGAGAATCGGCGCCCACCGCGCGCGAATGTCGCGGCGGATTAGCCGTTCAGTATCCGGGTCCATTTACATACCTCCTGTGTGCATGGAATCGTAAGCCGGTAATTGAAGATCGTCCGTAAGGAGGATCTTCACGCGCGTGCCCTCCCGTATCGTGATGGTGGGCATGCGATTGAGAAAGCGGTCCAGAATGCGGTCGGAAGATTCGGCCATGCTTTGCGAAACTCCATTTCGAAACTGGACCGAGGGGTCATATCCGAAGCCGCTGAATCCGTTGCCGATCTGGGCCAAGCCGCCGATTGCACCAATCGCAAGGCTGGCGCCGAAAATCGAAAAGTAGTGATTGTTCACTTTGTCATGCAGTCCGACTTCGCCGGTTTGCGCGAGAGCGGGCGCCTCTTTATCGAGAGGAATCGAGTACGGGCGGAGCCCAGGCACGAGAATGCGATGAAAGGCGACTGCTAGACGTTGCTGGCCGAATGAAGAGACTTTGCTGGCCTCGCCGAGGACGCGTGCGCCCTGTGGGATCACTATCATGCGAGTACCAGGCAGATAAACGTCCGTCGTAATCATGCAGCTGACCGGGCCGACTGCATCACCGTCGAGCCGGTTTGTGAGGACCGCTTCCATTACGGTCCCTTCCGGCAACCAGAAGGTGGGCTGCGCACTAGGAGCGAAGTCCAGGGGCTTGCGTTCTTTTTCCATGACGGGCTTCACTTGTGCTTGCGGAGCGGGCGCATTGGTTGATACCGGTTGCGCTGGAGACTCGGGCAGCTGCTGCGGGGTTGGCGCTGCTTGCGGCGTGGCAGAAGAATTTACGGATTCTTGCCGCACGACGTTGTCAGCAAAGAGGGACTTATACGCCTGCTGCTCTTTTTCGGCCTGGAGCTGCGATTTCTGCGCGCTTACTTGCGTCGCCGGACCAGCTCCGGTACCGTATGTCTGCTGAAACTGCGCGCGGGCTTGTGCGGCATCCTGGAGCGCTGCGGCACGTTGTAAATCATCGGCCGTCATGGGCTGAACTTCACCCTGTGCTGCGCGATCGCGGGCTAGCTGTTGCGCGTGTCGCGCAGTTTCGTCTAGCAGCTGGGCTTCCTGCTGCTTAAGATTATTTTCCCAATCCCGAATCTGCGCCGGCGTGGGATTTTGTTGCTGTTGAGCGGTTCCACGACGAGTTGCACTCGTCGGGGTAGTGGGCTGGTTTGTGGCCACGACATTGGCAAGTATGATCAGAAGCACCGCGCCCATAACTCCGTAAAACATCCAGCGTTTATGCTTGTTGCTTAATCCGCTTGGCTGAAGATTCTGCGGATTCGGCATAGGAGGGGGAGTCGCCTCTTGTGCGGAAGGGGTATTCTCGTCGGCCATTTAGCGCTCTTCCACCTTTCTCGCCCGGATCGCAGCTAACTGGCGTTCGAGCGCGTTGTAGTCAGCCGCGAACTGTCGCATAACAATCTGCTGTTGTTGCTCGTATTCGTTTGCGGATCGCAGGAGCACCTTACCGGCCTCGCGCAGTGTGACATCGATCAGATATCTGGAAGCTGTAAGGCCGAGCAGAAAGCTGAATGCGCTTATCACAAGAGTGCCAACGATCTGCCGTGGAGTGATCCGCACAATCATCAACCTGCGTTCTCGCGATGAAACTTAAGCTGACTTTTGCCTACACGGAGATAGCCATCGTCGAGAATCTTAGGGACCGTGTAGCGGCCATCCTTGAATTCGTACTGGATCAGCGAAGGCTTGCCGTCCTTCACCTCGTAGAGGGAGGGCGCTTCCTGTGGATTTGCCTCGATATACGTGAACCGGTCATCGTGATAGATGGCGGTGACGTTAAACGGCCCTTTCCCGCCGCCCTCAAATTTGTAGTCGTGCTTGATCGTGGATGGGTACGAGGCCCTCAAATCTGCTCTTTCCCGATCCAGCTCCTTCTGCAGAGCGGACTGCTGCCTTTGAAGTTGCTCTTGCGCCTGGGTTGCGGCCGTCTTATAACCCTCCACGCTGTCCGCACTCACAAAGCGCGGCTTCTCCTTCATCGCGACGATGGCGCTCTGGTCTGCGGGATTAACGAACACTTTAAGATCAGCGTGTGCATTCGGTACAACGGAGACCTCTGTGGCGATGAAGCTGTACACATTTCCGCTCGCGGTGATCAGGTTGATATTCGTCCGTCCGCCCTGTTTGGCGGGCTTCACGTAGGCAAGATTGGCGGCATAATTCACCGGCCAGTACTCTTTGTCACCGCATGTGACTTCCAAGATCGATTCCTCTTTTGGCAGCTCGATGAGTGTGGTGAACCGGATCTGGGTTGAGATCGGCACGATATCCGTATCGTGATAACTGACGGTGCGACTGGTTGTGCTTGGATCTCCGGCGAGGACCTTCTCCTCAGCCGCATTTCCCAACACGGCTCCGAGGCACGTGAGCAGAAGGGGGAGGGTGACGTTCGATAGCTGCATTGTTAAACCTCTCTAACCGGCCTGTGCGGCCAAAACTTCCAATCCTTTCTCGAACCCGTGCTCGGCGAAAGCTGCGTCGCGGCGTTGATTGTCATACGGTGAATTCGTATACTGCCAATACGCGAGTGGGTCGAGATCCACGTTCAACACCTTCGCGCGCTGATCAGTCTTCAACAAGAACTGGCGCTTAGGTATCAGCCGCGAGAACAACTCGACTTCCCGGTCATTTAGACGGAACATACGCTGATAAGCTGCCTGGTCCGCACCGGGATTGGCGAGCAGGATCTTTGTCGGGCAGATCTCGTTTACCAGGTCGAGAACCCCAGCACTCTGCAGGTCTGCCGCCGATTGCGTAATGAGCCCAATTCCACCGTTGTGCTTCCGCCACGTTTTCCCGGCGCTCACGAGATACTGTCGCGCTGTGTCATTCGCCAGAAACCGCCACACCTCGTCTGCCCAAAGCTGTTTGTACACGGACAGCAGTGTTGGGTCATAAACGATTTGGCTGATCCGTTGAAAAATGTAGAACAGGAGCGGCTGCAAGACCTGCGGATACAACTCGTCCATACCTTGAAAGTCAAAGGTCTGGAACTCGGCGAACGTCAGCGTATCTTCGTGGTTATCGAAAACGGAGCCGTATTGACCGCCTTTCACCCACGCTTGCAGGAATGGCGCTAAATGGGGCGGCAGACCCATGGCGAGATTGCCAAGGGTGCGAGTCTCCGGGTCCAGGACATACATCGAGTCGATGCCGTCATAGAGCTCGCGATCATCATTCGCGCTTGGCTCGTAGCCGCTGTTTGTCAGTAAGAGCCTCACGAACGTAAACAGAAATTGCAAATTTTCAGTTGTGCCGGGAAGGATGAACGGATTGATGCGAAAAGACTGGCGTCCGTCTCCGAATTGCATATGAACGTAGGAGCCGCCATGCTTACGGGTGATCTGCCGGTAGCTGCCGCCGAGATCCAGGATGAACGTGCGGGGCGCGTGCTTTTGCGAATGATCGATGAGCAAGTTCGCGAGTACTGATTTTCCAGATCCCGGCGCTCCGAATACGAGCGCTCCCAGCTTGTCGCCTTCATGAAGATTGAAATAATAGGGCGTCTGATCGTTTGTTTCGAGCACGACCAGGTGCTCGCTTCGCAGATAGTTGTTCGTCTTCTCGCCGGGATGGGGAGCATACAGGAACGAGACATCGGCATAATTGCCGCTGAGAAGCCAGCTTCGGCGCAGATTGAAGGCCTGGTTTCCCGGAATGATCGAGAGGTAGGCGTTCAACACGTTATAGCTTTCATGAATCAAAGCACCTTCGTGATTGCCGAAAATCTTGATGACATCTGCTGCCGCTTTTTGGAGGCGAGCCTTATCGGACCAGCCGTAGAGCACGATTGTCAGGGAGAACTCACCCAGGTATTCCCCCTCGTTATTGATTCGGGCGAGCGTTTTATCAAGGTCTTCGACATCGTTAAGCGCGGACTTGTCGGCGATGACGTTCTGACGATTCCCCCGATTCACGATCATGCTGAGGATGGAAGGGATATCGGCAACCCACTGCGACCAGTGGAAGTGGTTCTGCGCTGCGCGAATCGTGGTGATCGCCTTTTCATTCAGCACGCGCTTGAACTCGCTGCACAGAATGAAATTGGTTTCGAGAGCGAGCAAGTCCCGCAAAATATTCGGGAACGTGCAATGCGGCGGCTCCTTTAACGAAAGTACTTCGAGCTGGGCTTGGCCGATGCGCATTCCTTCGCCGGTGCATGCCAGGGTGGAGCTTGCCATGTAGTAATCGATGTGGCGGTCGTATTTGAGCTGCTCCGCTGCGGCAATGCTCGGATCAAGATTCGTGAGGAGGCGGAAAAACGCAAACGCCTCCCGCTTCCGAAGGAGCGTGAGGCCCAACAAATCGGCGAGGCTTCTTTGGAAGGATTGGGCACGGCCGAGCAGGATGGCGCGGTTCCGTTCCAGCTCGTCTGTAACGATACGCAGAACCTTCTTTGTAGAGACGGTGCGCTTGAGCGCCTTCTGTTTTGTGAGCGTCGGCTGCTCATAAACCAGCACGTACACAAGCCGAAGCGTGTACAATCCGGCGGCTTTGGACTGGAGGTGATCTCTCCGGTCTCGAACGGTTTTCCGGACTGCCGCGCTGTGATAATCGATGCGCTGATCAACGAGTGCGCGGTCCTGTTTGACCACGTACTGGTACAGCCGAAACCGTTCGTCAAAGGATCGCCACGTTGCCGCCGCTCGCTTGGTATGAGATTCCAGTGTCGCTTCGGTCAAGCACTCGTAATCGATACCTTCAGCCGTGAGCACAACCCCCAGCTGATTGCTTTTGGTCAGGAATACGAAGTCGTCGATAAAGCGATGAGGCGCGAGCAACGAATTGAACGCGCCGGCGTCTTTGTATGCTTTGACGAATTTCTTGAGCTTTACCACGACGCCTACTCTGTCCTTTGCTCAGTCGAAAGTCGAAACCAATCTCGCTTCATCGGGTCGTACAAGGGTTTCTGCTTCCGCACCAAATTGAAAATCATAAAGATGTTGGGGTCCTCGCGCGATAAGCGGCGCCCAATCCCGCAGAGCGCCAAGAACAGAACAGCTCCGGCGATTCTGGAACCGTTCGCGCCCACAACAGCCGACAAAATGAAGGCCAGGCCCGCAAGCTTCCTGTCAATCCCAACGATTAGCAGTGGCTTGTTCAAAGCTCTAGCCGCAAGCCTGGTCATTGTCTTGGCCTTACAGGGATTGCACCCAGGTGATGATGGGCGAGGCGAACAAAGCGAAGATCAATCCCAGAAAAAGGCCGGATACCTTGGCGATCGTGCCGGGCCCTCCGGCCATCAAGCCGATGCCACAAATAATGCACAGGATGATGCCGACCCACTTCGCAATCGAGATCATTTCCTGCGCGATTCCCTGCGCTGCCTGGCCAAATGAACTCGATTGCGCAAAGGCAAGCGTCGCGGCGAATGCGGCTAGCGCCGACCATTTCAGAATTCGTAGTAGGGAGCGTTGAAAATTGCCACTCATCTCGTTTCCTTCCTTGCCGATACATGTGCTCTATCGACACCGTAGATTCCAGTTCGGTACCAAGGGTCGATGGTAAGAATGAGCCTGGCGTGGAGTGAAAACTTACAACATACCCTCGAAAAAATGCGAATTTTACGTCTATTGAAATCCTGAAATTTTTGAGACAATGTTACGTCAGAAGGTTTGTAATGTCCTCCCCCGGAAGAAGCGGTGCGGCGGGAGTTCGATACGCACTCTGGATCTCAGACAAAGACGAGAACGGGGTGCCTATCGACCCTCAATTCATCGAGGCGGCATATGCTCTCGAGCATTCATTTTTCAATTACCGCCAGCGCGAATTGGGTTGTGAATCGATGACCGCAACCCTGATTCAATCGGCGGTTAACTCAGCATCCCGCGCTGCTCATTCAAAGCCAGTGGACAATCCGACTGCCTACTTGATGACGGTGTTCACGCGCAAAGTGGACAAGTATCTGGCCCAGTCTGCAATTGAGGTCGCGGTCGGGGATGAATTCATCGAGGACCTGACCGCTCGCAGCAGAGACCTTGGCGCGTGGACAAAAAAGCTTGAGAACTTTATCTTGTTTGGCGAGGTAAAATCCTGCATGGATGACTGGACTCGCAGTGTTTGCAATATGCGCGCAGCCGGGTATTCTTTCGAAGAGGTCGCTCACGACCTCGGGGAGCCAGCAAATCGCGTCATGGTCCGATATTGGCGCGGTCTCAAACGGGCGGCGGACAATGTCTTTCAGTCCAAGCCTATAATCGAAAATCGGAAGGGCGATGGCTGAAGGATTATCACGCGGTGATGAAGAACAACTAAACGAAGCATTTAAAGCAGCAGCGCTAAACAACTTTCCGAACCCGGATCGAATTGGCTGTCCTACCGACAAGCGTCTTTTGCGGGATCTTGCCGCGAAGAAACTAAGACCAACTCATCCGTTTGTACAGCACGTCGCTGAATGCTCTCCATGCTTTCGTGAACTCAATGAGTTGAAGCATCGCTCGAATAGCGGACGAGCCTGGAAAATAACCGGGGCTGCGGCTGCAATAGTCCTTGCAGGTGCGGCATTTTGGCTGTGGGAACGTCGCGTGCCACCTTTGGATGGGGGTGGGCGCGTAGCGATAATTGATCTGCGGCCTTCTGATGCAATGCGTAGCCCGAATGCTGCGGAGCACCGGTTGTCGTTCTCACTTTCTCGTGGAAAGCTGTCAGTCTCTATTCTGTTGCCTGTCGGGGCCGCTGAAGGTCCTTACGAACTCAAGCTACTGAACGACGCTTTACAACAAGTGTGGAGTGGGCAAAGCGAGGCTAGCCTCCGAAGTCACGTCATGATAATTTCGACCAAGATTGATACCCGCGACCTGAATCCGGGTGCCTACTCTTTTTGGCTGAGACGTCCTGGGCACGAGTGGCAGAATTATCCCGTCGACTTGCGATGAAGTCCCCGGCTATTGCTCTTCTCGACTGTAATGTCGTTACTTATCCGGGTGACCATTTGCCGTCAAGTGATGAGCATTGCCTCCATGCAGTGAAGCCGACTTTAGAGGACTGATCGCACAGAACGCCGTCATCGCTGGTGCTGCTAGTTCTCTGCAAACTGCATTTGGTTTCGGTTCCCGTTCCACTTGAACCACTTTGGGTCGGGCCGGCGAGATCGATAATATTCGAGTAGTGGCCAGTCCGTTTTCATCTGGAGGTGGTGGAACACATTTCGAAGCGCGCGTCGCAGCTTCCTGCCTTGCCGCCGTTTTATGTGAAGCGTCCGTTCGTGGACTTCCAGGTGATTTCGCCACGGTTGTTCAAACTCAACGGGCGGCATTTGATCATCCTCTCGACGACATGATCCTCAAGGGCGTCCGGCAGGACGGTCGCGAAACTCAGCTCGATCTTCAAGTCAAGAATAAACTCACCTTTACAGATAGCGATTCGGAATGGGCTGACGTACTGAAGCGGTCCTGGGACACGTTCGCGAAAGGCACTTTCGATCCCACGCTCCACCGGATCGGCGTTGGAATCGGCAGTTACAATGCGCGCGTCGATCAGCATTATCAGTCGGTTCTGAGCTGGGCAACTTACAGCACCGACGGGGGAGATTTCCGGCAGCGGATCGAGAAGGGCGATTACTCGCATAAAGACAAGCAGGCGTTTGTGGACACCGTACGAACGATCCTGACTTCGCATGTCCGAAGAACTCCAACGGACGACGAGGTATGGAGGTTACTTGGTTCTTTCGTCATCATCCATTTCGACTTTCAGTCAGGCGACGCATCTCGCGATGCCGCGGGCGCTGTTGACCGACTCAAAGGACTGCTTGCCCCTGCGAATCGCGGGCTAGCGGCCGGAATCTGGGACCACTTGGTCAAAAAGGCTGCCGAGCTCATCCCGGCTGGCGGCGGGGCTAGCCGGGCGACTCTGGTGGAGCACCTCAGCCGAGATGGATTTTCTTTCGGATCTGCGCCGTCAGTCTGGAAAGACATTGCCGTCTTGCAACGAGAGTCGACACTCGCCCTCGGCGACATCAAATCGCACATCCACGGTCTCCGCCTCCATCGAGCTGATGCTTACCAGGGTGTAAGCGAGGGTCTACGCGAGGCGAGGTTTCTCCAGATCGATGGCGAACCAGGGTCAGGAAAGTCCGCGCTCTTGAAGGAGTTGGCTGAGGAATGTCGTCGCAATGGACCGATTCTGGCACTGAAGGATACGCGGATTCACCCCAAGGGTTGGGTGTCGCACGCGCATGTGTTAGGGGTGTCGGCCGATCTGCCATCATTGCTTCGGGAATACGCCTGCGGGGGCAGTCCCGTCCTCTTCATCGATGGAATCGACAAAATCGTCGACCCGGCAATCCAACTCACGGTGAATGATGTCCTAAAAGCGATTGCGTTCGATGACGCGCTCGCACAATGGCGAATCGTAGTCACCGTTAGAGAACAAAACCTAAAGCACCTCGAAACATGGCTCGACCCAGATGCGTTGAAGAAACTGCCGCTGCGGACGGTCACGGTCGGAGCACTCGATGATAGCGAACTCGAGGTTGTCGCCACGCGATTTCCGCGGCTGCGGCCCCTGCTCAACCAAGAGGGCAATGCCGATATCATTCTTCGGCGGCCATTTTTCCTGGATGCGATGTTGAGTCTTGCAGGACGCGAGGGAACGGACCGGCTGCCCGCGACCGAAGTAGAGTTGCTGAAGCTGTGGTGGAACTTGGGCGGATCGGACCGAGCCGATTTCTCTCTTGCTCAACACAGGCGGAATCTCCTGCTGCAATTGGGGCAACGGCTAGCGGCGGCACCGAACAACCCAATCGCCATCAACGATCTCGCACCGGAGACAGTCGCCGAACTGAAATCGGCAGGAATTGTGAGGGATAAGGAGCTCGGTCACTCGGTCGTATTCACACACGATATCTATGAGGAATGGGCCTTGTGTCAGCTTTTCATTAGCCAGGGCGCCTATGCGACTGCCTTCCTCAAGAGTCACAGTGAAGCGGACACGTTCATTCGGCCGGTTCAACTACTCGGAACTTATTTGCTGGAGACCAAAACCTCCGCCGAGGCCTGGAAGGCACTATACAACGATCTCGGCGACGCGGCCTTACGCCCTGTCTGGCAGCGTGCGGTTCTTACGTCTTCTCTTCATTCAACACGAGCCACACAACTACTGTGGCTTATCGCCGATTACTTGGTCGAAAACGACGGTGATCGTCTCCGAAAAATGCTCATCGCGCTTGCCACGACCGAGGTGTTGCCGAATCCTATCTTTCTGGACGAAAAACTGACGCCCGATGTCGAACCTGCTGATCGCACCATGTTGGCTCACCACGCCGCGGTCCCTAAGGCTCTGACGTGGGTTCGGTTCCTCGATTGGCTGATGCCCTTGCTGCCGGCTCTTCCGCATCAGTTGATCCCGGACCTGCTTCCGGTCTTTACAACTTGGCAGAACGCCTTTTCCGGGAACAGGGTGCGCCATTGTCAACAAATCGGTCAGGTGAGCTATGACTGGCTGGTCGAGGTCGAGGAGGCACATCATGCGCGTGCGTATCGGGACGTGCGAGAGCCCTTTGACGGCGCGTTGAATGGGCGGGAAATAGAGAAATCACTTCGCGCCCTGTTTTTGTCTTCGCTCGGAGACGTGCCGAATCTGGGCTCCGAATATCTCAGCAAGAAGCTTGCGGATAGAGACCGCCTGCACATTTTCCGTGGGCCGATTCTTTCCCACTGCGGGGCTCTTGTCAGACATTTGCCCGCCGAGCTGGTCGATTTCTTTCTGGGCGCGTTTCTTGAGAGGCCGGAGCACCGGATCGACCGGTTTGGGGGATACTCCGATCACATAACGCGCGAATTGGGTGTCGCCGAGCATCACCAATTTTATCCCGCTTCGCCGATACAGCTCCCATTTCTGCATCTGCTCAACTCCCACGAATGGGAGGGATTGCGGTTAGTGCGGTCGCTCTGCAACCACTCGATTTCAGTCTGGCGGTGGGCGTGCCAGCACGAAAGGTGGAGGAGCCCGGTCGAGCCAATTCCGATCACCTTGACGTTTCCTTGGGGCGAGCAAAGTTTCTGGGGCGACGGGCAGGTCTACCTGTGGTTTCGTGGCGCTTGGGGCAGTGACGCCGTCGAATCGGCTCTCATGGCGTTGGAGCAGTGGGCGCTGAACACATGCGAGAAAGGAGCGCCGTTCGAGGAGGTCTTCCGAAAGGTCGTCCAGGGCAATGACTGCGTCGCCGCACTCGGCGTAGGGCTTAGTCTCTGTCTAGCCCACCCAGGTAAATCACTGGAGTGCGCGTTACCGCTCGTCACGTGTCCATATCTCTGGGACTGGGACATTTCCCGCGTCGTTCAAGACACTGGTTTTCAGTCAAATGAGATCGGTGATTGGCACCGGTATCGAATGCAACTGAATGCGGTTCGCAAGCTCAATGCATACCCGCATCGTCGAAGCGAGGTTCGTTGGTTGGTACCGTATTTCGTCTGCTCCGGCAACAAAGATCTGATCGAACGGTACACGGCGGCAATACGAGGGTTTCCCGAGAACTTGCCGCTCAGCTATCAGGAGGAAAAGGCCGACGAGGGGCACCTCAAGGCGTCTGCGCGAAAAGATGACGCTCTTTTCGGAGCAGGGCGACCCGGCAGCACTTCAAGGCCGAGCCGACCGAAGATGGCAAACACATCAAGATCTGGAACGATCCTCCGTCGCTCAAGCAGGAGAAATATCGTGTCCGGCAGCAGGAGCACGAAGAACTCAACGAGTTGGCGTCCGTCGTTGTCTGGGCGCAGAAGGCTCTTGACGATGGGAAGGTGGGCGAGCAGCTCTCGATCGAACAGGCCGTCGCAAAAGCTAAGCAATGGGATCAGCCTGGGGTATTTGACAGCGACGAAGCGGAAGCATTCGAGGACAGACAGCGCACGGGCGCAATCGCAGGCGCCGCTTTCGTCGCAGCGCGCTATGCGAATGTCGCACCCGGTGGCGAATTGCTTGAGTGGTGCCGCTGGGTATTTGACAAGGCCATCTCCGCCAGGCGGAAGCCCAGCCACTGGTCGATGCCGCGGGACCATTCTTTCGATGGACCCGCTCGTTTTTGCCGCGCACGGCTATGCGTCCCTGCTCGCGAAAGGGCAAGACGTTGCTCATTGCCAGCGAACGCTTCTGCGGCTTGCGGTCGATCCGCTGGAAGGTGTTCAGAGCGCGGTATTCGCGGCGGCGGAGCAATTTGCGGCCGCTCGACCTGAGTACTACTGGCTGTTGCTGGATGTGGCACTCGGGCAATGCGTGGTGACGGACGAGGAGATTCCCAATCATCATTCGATCGTCTTCGATGCGAAAGAGGCCGACTTCAAAGGAAAGCTCATGGCGCGCGCGGAAACTTTAATGGCCTCCGGAGCTACACCCGACCTTCCGACAATTACTCTGCCGTGGATAAAGTCGACTGGTCCGCATAAGCCGGAGCGGAGGGACACGGAGGGCTATGCGAAGAACAAGACGATATTCCTACACCATGTGGCCGGCAAGGTGCTTTTCCGCGCCCCTTGGAGCCGATTCTTGCCGACGCGACGAAGCGCATAAAGTTCCTGAAGACCGTCGGCGAATTGCTGGACTGGACCCTTCAGGAAATCATGCCGCCATTTGCGGACAGCCGCCACGATCATCGCGGCAATACACCATTCGAGTGGGTGTTTGGATTCGCTGCATGGTGCGGCCGGAGTCTGCGCATCCCTAACGCCTGCCGAGGCCCATCAGGCCATTCTCGACCGGACATTCGGACGGGACACCGATACGGCGTTGATGATCATGCAGGGGGTCACAAAGTCCTTCATGATCCACGCGCTTCTTAGGGCAGACAGCATTTCGGAACATAACCTGACGCTTTGGAAGGACATCATCGATTGGATATTCGCAAGCCGCGCATGGCATCTGGACAGCGAACACCTTGACCGGGAATTCGTGACCTGTGCATTCGCTACGTTGTTCTGCGTCGCACCCGATTTCTCTCCGCTGCTGTGCGGCGTTGAGAACGGCTGGCCACACCTGGCGAAGTTCACGGAGCTGCTGGGACGGGCCATCCGAGAGTTCGGACGGCATCATACTCTTTACCTGGCGGTCACGACTTTTTTGAAGAAGGGCGGTTTCGACCTTCTCCCCAGCCCGGCGCTCCCATGGCTTGAGCAGATCGCGCACGAGAGAAAATCCGATCAAGCGTTCTGGAAGACGAACGGCGACGACACCGTCGAACTGCTCACTCGGCTTATCAAGGAAAAGAGCGGTGAGCTTTCGAAGGACGACCGCAAATCGATCATTCTGATTTCGGATCTGATGACTGACAACGGCGTTCGCGGTGCGGGATTCCTGCATCAGGAGTTGCTGCGCGTCGAGAGAAGTGCGCTGTGTGGACTCTAGAGATGCACGCTTCAGCCGAGGGCGGACGGCGCGAGCCCCGTCTAAGCTGCGGCATCTGCAAAACTTGACGGATTATTCCGACAAACGCGCTAGGGTCTGCCGATCTTTTCCTTCCTATGTCGCGCAAAGGTTTACGAACAGCAAAACCAGTGGCGAGTCGGACTTACATGCGCTGTCTTCCAAGAATGCGGGAGGTCAACGCTTCTCGCTCGGGCGAGGGCTATACCTGAGCGAGGAAGTCTACTGCCTTTTCCAGCTCAGTGTCGCGCGGTAAGTCTTCTGGACAGAACCTTACGTTAAGGGAAGGCGTCACACCAACTCCTTCGATATTCTTGCCTTGCCATGTTCGATAGCCGACGACCGGCAGAACTACCCTATATCCGAATCCCACTTTGAAGGAATTGGCACCGCTCAGCCTTCCAGCCGTCCTTGTTCCCGCTATTGTCGCGAGTTGGTTTTCTTTAGCGAAGGCGGCGACGATTTCGCTGGCGCTTGCGGAATGCTCGTTCGTAAGTAAGACGATTCTGTTGTGGTGGAGCTGCGGACCAAGGCCTTCCGTGACCACTGCAATGGATTTATCTCGAAATGCGAACTTTGCGACGAGCGGCAAGAGGCCAATTTTCTTTGAAGGAATCCTATCGAACTTTGGAAATCGACTGGGATCGAAGGTGTTTTGCGCTTGCTTCCGGGTGAGACTATAGCCGACCGGCAACCGACCGCTGGTCATGAGACTCATGACACGTAGGCATCCCATCCCGCCCCCGGTGTTCCCTCGGAAATCGAAAATCATTTTGCGACAAGCGAGGTCCTTTACTGCGCAAGAGATGCTGTTGGCGACGTCAATCCCCACGATCCCCGGAAACATGCTTACTTTCAGATGTCCAACGTCGTTGGAAACGCGTCGTGCCGAAACGAGTTTCGGTATGGTCACTGGATGTTTCTTCGATCGAGGATCGGGGACAGAAATCGTGACGGTATGCTGATCCCCTCGGTATCTTTTCACAAGCAGCTCGGACGTATTACCCATTGGGAACAGCGGCGCTTCCGGCGGCCTTATTTCGCGCCCATTGAGCTGGAGGAGTACGTCCCCCGACTGAATACCGGCCAGACTTGCTGGGCCGCCGTCATGCACATCTTGAAACATCCATTCAGGGCCGTCGTTGGCGACGTATTTATGAAATGTGGCGCTTAGGGCGGTACGAGCCGGTGTCTTCAAAGATGATTCATGGAAGAAGCCGACGTGACTCGCATTAAGTTGACGCAACAAAGCGTTGATTTTTGCTTCGAACTCTTCATTTGTCGCGTTCTGAAGGATCGACGCTCTTGCTTCGCTGACACGTTCGTTCCAGGGAATGCCATTGAGACGAGGATCGTAAAATTTGTGCGTTACCTTGTGATCGATGGCATTCAGTATCGATTCCCGGTCGCGGGCACTTAGATTGGGCATTTCATCGCCTCGTTCCAATCGGCTCATTCGCATCTCCTTCGATGACGAATCCCGCCCAAAGATACGGAGGCGCTTGATCCCCGAACTTCTGTATCATGCTACGCTTTGCCTCGGTCAGGGCAGTCGCTTGATCCTCACGTTTTGCGAGCCGACTATAAAACTCAACCATTAGACCCCGGCTGAATTGGTCATCTGTTTCCCACAAATTAGCAAGAACACTTCTTGCCCCGGCGATCAAGAATGGCCGAACCAGACTCGCAATCCCTTCTTCCCCGTTTACCCTTCCCGCAGCAGTCTCACACGCAGCTAGGGTTACCAAATCTGCGCGGAGCGGCAATAACGCAATTTCTCTTGCTTGCAGAAATCCATCTTCACCGCTGGCGGGATCAGGGCGAAAGATGAGCATCGAACGACCGGGATCTTTCGTGTCCACCAGACCATGTACGGCAAGATGGATCATTTGGAATTTCGAGAGATTTGCTTTCTTAAACGTTGCCTCATCTGCATCTAGCAGAATCGAGCTGGCTGCGCCGAATACCGTTGCAATATCTTGAACCTCATCGTTGGCGGCGGTGAGTGAACTCAGATTTATACCAGTCCGATTAAAGACTGAAGCCTCGCGAAACGTAGCAGAGCTTGCGGGCATTTCAGGCTGCTGAGCGCCGATTGACTTCGATGAGCTGCTCACAGCGAATAGAAGCCCTCCTTCGTCACGCCGTCGCTCTTGTTCTCGCAACAACGCCAGCACATATAGAGATGGTGCGTAGGTGATGATCTTCCCTTCCAGAAGCATCTGCCCCGTTTCGTCGATCAAGCTTTCAAATGGAATTTGGTACAGAGTGCCATCACGCACGACGATAAGTCTCGGTGATTCAATCCGGCTGTTCAGCGGCTTCAGAAGAAGTGAATACAAACGTTTGCCTGTTTCCTGGGTGCTTCGACGGGCGTTTATAACATCCAAGTGATTCTTAGCAGCTTCATCGATTTCCGTTCGGGGCGCGAGACGATGCAGCGTGAGTTTTTGATGTGTAACCACAAACGCATAAGAAGCTGGCGTGGCCGTAACGAACTCAACTATCGCTTCATCGCCTCGAATCGCAGAGAGCACGCGCTGCATAGAGGGCTGATGAGCCTGGACCTGCATCCAGCGCTGGTAAGTTCGTGCCTGTTCAGGTCCAAACTGGCGTTCGGCGTCGAAAATCTCATCGAGGAGTCTTTTCCGATCGGAAGAGCTCTGGTTTTTCCAGAGTTGGATCTGAAGTTCTGAGATCCGCTTTTCCGCTTCTGGAACCTCGTTCGTAGCCTTGAGATACGGACGCCTTCGCAAGAAATCAGAAAGCGCACGTGCCCGGGCTTGCTCCACGATCTGAAACGCCTTTTCAGTATTCCCGCGCTCCGCTTCCACTCGGAAGTGACCCAGATAGATGTCGTTCATAGCCGAGACTAGGTCGCTCTCGGCTGACGAGCTCGAAACGTTTGCCAGCATGCCATTCACAATGTCCGTGGCTTCATCAAACAAGGCCTCAGAATGTGATACACGCCCGTGCGCAGCCTCGAAAGCTGCATAGCGGCCCAGATAACGCGGCAGATAATACCGATCTCCTGTTTGCCGACTAGCGAAGATCCCTTGTTGGAGCGCGCGTGCGGCACGATGGTCGTCGTGTTGTTCGTTGTAAAGAGCTGCCAATTCGTAGTCTGTTTGCGCCAGAAGACGAAGCCCCTTCGTCTTTGTGGCGAGCTGAGCGGCCTCCTTCAGATGGAAAATTGCTTTCTGGCGGTGGCCTGTTTTCGCTGCCAGCTTTCCGAGTTCCATTTGAAGCTCAGCTTGGTAACCCAAGTTGCCGTGGCTACGCGCGAGACTCAGGGCCTGCTCAAGCAATTCGTCCGCCTCGGTCGCGCGATTCATAGCTACAAGAGTGGTCGCCTTCCCGGTCAAGGCCATCATTGGCATGCCCAACTCCCTTTGTGAGCCTGCAACGGCGATTGCTTTGTCGAACATCTTTAACGCTTGGTCTGTTTCACCGAATTCAGCAAGCCCGTTTGCCATCAGCGTCAAATAACGAATCTGGGCACCGATGTCGTGAGCTTGTTCGGCATGCTTGAGAGCTCCGCCGACTTTGATCATCGCGGTCGCGCTGTCGCCGTGTAGAAAAGCGAGCACTCCAAGTTCGCCCGAGGCGCGGGATGCCCAATCATCTTCTTTGAGCGCCCGGGCCAACGAAAGTGCTTCATTCCAGTCGCGTTCAGCGTCGTTGGAGTTTATCTCCATGTCGGCATCACCTTTCACAACCAGACAGCGAAGTCTCAACGATGGATCATGCTGTACAGTGGGATCTTCTAGGGTCCGCGCGATCTCAGCTGAGATTGCGTCAGTTGTAACTGGTCCCATCTGCGCTCGTAACCGGCTGACATGGGCATACATGGCATTTCGCCGGTCCTGACGCAACTTGAAAAGCCGCTCGGCTTTGGCGTAAACCGGCTCAGCACGTATCCAATTCCCGATCCAAGACAGCCGGTCTGCTTCGCTTAGCAGTTGTTCTGCACTTTCAGCGGACTGCCTAGCCTGATTGGCAAACGAAACGGCGGGAAGCATGAAAGCAATAAGAATTCTTCGGGCAAACATCGCGTGTGAACTCCTCACGATTGATTTCGGGCATCAACCCCATGTAAAGCAAGAGTCTCCATCGACGCCAAATCTTACATAGACTTCGTGCCGAGGCGGCACGTTGTTCGGCAGAGCCTTGATTGGCCCGGCTAAAGGCCGCTAAGCTGTTGTGTCGCTGAATGTTAACGACCGCGACGGTGTTCACTAATGAAGCTCTTCCAACGCTCAGCTGTCGCGCCGATGAAATCTTCCGGTACCGGTAAGTTTTTGAAGTTTGCGAGGCTCTGTCGTTTTATAGGAAGCCTCAATGTCCCTGCCCCAACTGACCAGCAAGAACGGTGAGACCGAGATTCTTTCCGTTACCGAAGTTGCCCGCAGCCTGCGCTGTTCAAAAGCTCATGTGTACAACGCGATCAACGGCAAAGTATCCGGGGTGTCTCAATTGCCGGCAATCCCGATGGGTCGTCGAAAGCTTGTACAGCGCGCTTCACTCGAAGCTTGGAAGCGGGCAAATGAATCCGGAGCGGTTGCGAGGGAGCCGCTCAGCTGTGGCTTACAGCAGCCCACAGATGGCGGAGTCTGAACAGATCAAATTCGAACCGAGGAGGACATCAATGGATCGTGCATTGTTGGAGCGGGTGATTTCTGCTGTCGAGCCGCACGTTCGGTCGCGATGCGCCCCCCTCGACTTTCAAATGGCTTATCAAATTCGGGTTGCGATTGATCGGATTAGATTCGCAGTTAAGGAGACAGAGCAGTTCGCGAACTGCTCGCCCCAAGGTCGTGAAGCGGCGTTTCAGTTGCTCGACGCATTGGATCGTCTTGAATCCGTCGAACGCAAGTTCCAAACGAGATCGAAGGATCTCGCTCAGCAGATGACGAGCGACAACAGTGGCGATCAGGTAAAGGTGGATAAATGCAATGGTAATGGCCGAAGCAGCGAATAGGGCGATTCGTCAGATCGGGTATTAGGACGTAGTTGTGAGAGCCGTTGTTCGCAGGAAGCTCACAGATGCTGGGGAGATTGGAAATCAACAGTCATCTGCATGCGCTCAAGACTGCTTGTCGAATGTCATTGAAGGCAAGGTCTACAAATTTGGGGACATTGCTAAACTCTGGTCTTGCTCTCACGAATTTGTCCGGCGACAATTCGTGCATGAGCCTGGCGTTATCAAATTTGATGGCATGTATCTAGTTCCACAATGTGTGTTAGAGAGAGTGGTACGGCAATTGATGATTGGCTGATTGTACGCCCTGCGCGTCCGATAGACTCGAACACTTAGCCTGGCGCTGGCGGAATTCGAATCACAATAGGATTGCCAGCCCGGTGCTGTTGCCTGATCTGAGCCGGAGCAGGGCAGAAATGAAAGAAATCGCATGCGTCGCAATCCTGCACCTGCCCGCAAGCCGGCCAGTTCCTAGGGATGTCTCCAGTGTTGTGTTCTGCGAAAGCGGCAGACTCGATCTGTGCGACAACAGCATCGATCTGGCCCACCGCGTTTGCAACTGCTGCTTCTGAGGTATCAAAGATTTTGACTGATCGGCTGAGGAGGAAAGCGCTGCTGAATTCCGGTAATGAGTTGCCGGGCTGCCAGCCATGCAAGGCGTAGTAATCTTGAGAACCACTGGCTGGCATTATGTCCGTAGTTCCCGCCGCAACTTCTCTCCGCAGCTCTTCGAGATCTGTTCGCGATGGAGAAAGTTCGTTCACGTAGATTACCATCGCGGCCCCGACTGGCCGACCGTGAGGTATCTGCGAGCGTAGCCACGCGTATGTCTGAACTTGCCACTCAAACTGCATTGAAAGCGGCGAATTTCTTGATGGTCGTCGTCCTGCCTTATAATCGACGATCACATCGTAATCCCCGGCTGAAGGATTTGTCGAAAACGTTTGGATCGTTTGGACCAGGGGATTTTGGGCGACGTTTCCAAGTTGCACGCTTGAGATCACGTCTACTATTCCTGTGAGCTCATAACGTGTACCTCTTGCCGTTTCTCCCGATGGTAGGCGTGGCATGGGACGTGTTCCGGAGATCCGTTCCTCTGCAGCCGTGATGAGCGGGAACAGATGAGGGCAAAGGACATTCACGGCCGCTACAACGCGGTTGTAAGCCGCAGCCCGGGCCTGCTGGCTTCGAGACTTCTTGCCACCGGCCGCTAGCCGAACCTCTACCCGGTGCCCGAGCGCGCCAATGTCATTCGAGTCTTGAAGGGGTGCAGACAGTTGGGGAGGCCAAGGATTCTCGGTGTAAGGCCATGGGAATGAGGTGTGATGAAGACTCCAATAGCGAAATGCTTCTTCCAGGACTCCATGTACGAATTCCCCCGTCCACATCTGTACAGGTCGGGATGGCGGAAGCGAACTTCCGTTGTAATAGCGGTATTGAAGCCCGCATCGTTGAAATGAGAGAATATCGCCAGTCAGGCTATAACTCGGCACTTCGAACGGCAGGCCGCGTGTATTTAATGGCACAAAGACATCTTCAAATTAACGCAATACAATGAGGCCCGATTGTACCGTGCCATTGTGCGGCTGGAACGAAGGTCAGCCCACGTTGGCCTTGTCTTACGTCGCCCGTCGCGACAGATTGCACCCGCGGCGATGGTCCGATCTGGGTTGTCAATCCGGTCAGCAACAGAACGTTCTCCGGGCGGCTGAACGCGACGAAGTAGAGACGACGGAGGTCGTCCCAGGCTCTGTCTAACGCATTACGAGCTGTTCGAGCCGTCCCGATCGGACAGAATGGGGCGACAATATCTTCGATTCTGTGAACGCCATCAGGCAAATCAGGGCATCGGAATCGTCGCTGCTGCGGGTTGTTTGTCTTGAAGTCACTGCCAACGTCGACTATCACCAAGGGGAATTCCAACCCCTTCGCTTGATGGATGGTCATGACTGGAAAATAGCTGCGCGGCACATATGGCATGATTTCTTCGTCAACTTCCACCTCACCGTTCGCGACGTTCTCGAACACCTCTCGTATGATTGCGCGAACGGAATTCTGATCATGTACGCCTTGGCGATGCAGGATGCGAGCGCCATAGGGCGAGAATTGGCCCGCCTCGGAGACGGTCCGCGCGAGAGCCTCAAGATAAACTTGACCCTCTGGGTCGGACTGGAACGCTGGAATCCAGGTGATCAGGGTAAAAAATAACTCCAGTAACGGCCATTCTGAAGGCCAAGCAGGCATATTTCCTGGGGTGTGGGTCTGCCATCCCTCGATGAATAGTTGCAAACCGCCCGGTGAAGGGTTTGATTGTGCGAGTGTTTGGGCCGCGGTTCGCCAGGTTTGCATTCGGGCGCGCGCAGTCTGTGAGAGATTTTGGATGGTCTGTGAGATTACCTCATTGGGATCTATACACAAGAGCGCCAATCCAAGGAGGAGTTGTACGCCTTCTATCTCGTACAGGCTCCTGCCGCGCGGGTTGAATATCGGTACATTATGTGCTCCCTCCAGCCGCTCCCTCAAAAGAAGCGGAAGCCGCTTCTTACCAGTGGAAGAATACTCGTCTGCAGATCGAGAGAGAAGAACAGCATCGCCGAAATCCCCATCCGCTCCGCGCACGATGTGAAACTGCGCTCCCCGGCATTGGACGGTTCTGCCATTCCCGCGAAAAACATCAACAAGGAACGCAGTAAGGTCGTCTGCCAGTGAACTGTTATCCGTTCGGAACATCCCGAGGACAGGCGGCTGGGGTTGATTGAGGTGCGCTGCTCCTGGAACAAGTAGAAGCTTACCCGGCACCCGCGCGGCTTGGTAACGAGCCTCGATGTTCAAGAAACTATTGCACAGATTTACAATCGGTTCCGAAGATCTGTAATTGCTGACGAGATCAACGCGATAGGGTCGCCATTGGGCTCCAAGGGCGTTAACAATGCGCACTTCAAAGCTGGCAAAAAGTTCTACAGTAGCGCCTCTGAACCTAAAGACCGACTGATCATCATCGCCAACGACGGTAAGGCTAGCACCGGTGGATCGGCATAATTCGAAATAGATTTGCTCCTGAAGATAATTGGTGTCCTGGAATTCATCGACGAGTATGGCTTGTAAATTATCGGTTATCCGGCCGAGAGTTCCGCGAGCCAGATTTTCTAAGAGAAGACTTTCCAGACGTGTAAAGTCTGCAAAGTGATTCCCTTCGAGGTAACTCAGGTAATCGGTAACAACGTCAACCAGAACCCGTTGACCCGGTCCGAGAGCGGCGAATGCGGTCAAATCGACGTTATCGTGGCGCACGCGATCTGCGAATGCTCGGGCAACTGCAAGCTTTACCTTCAACGGGCGGGGCCCTGGATATCGAGCCACAAATGTGCCAACGAATGCCTCGAGCGCAGGATCCTCCCACCTGCGATTGGGAAAAAGGCCATGCCGGCGCATTATAGCGGTGGCCAGAAAACCTTCGATAGTGGCAGGTGTGATGCCGCCCGGAGGGCGACATGTGGAGATGAAATCTTCAGCAAGCGAATCGAGCGTACCGACAACCACGGCGTTGACGTCAATATCGCTCAACCACAGCAGCCGAGACTGGTCGGTTGTAATGCCGCGAACATAAGCGACAACTGTATAACCCCACGCGAGAATGCGCGACCGCAACTCAGCGGCAGCTTTCCGAGTAAACGTCGTGGCAACGATGCTGCCGGCGGGCAGTCCATCTACGAGGATCAGCTTCAGAACACGGAGGGCAATTACGGTGGTCTTTCCCGCACCTGGACCGGCAACGATGAAGGTCGGCGGCTGCACGCCTGCACTTACCGCATCATTCTGCTGCGGGTTGAGCCAACTTTGATTGAAGCGCGAGATTGAATGCCGGACGCACTGAACGAATTCAGAATACGTCAACACGTCGCAGCGCCTCCGTGCGACACCCGCTTGACACCGGTCAGTTGGTGGTAAAGCTGGAGTGTATTGTGCGCTCCGCGCCTCTTATTGCGGTTTAATCCTCTAAAAATGATGACGTCTATGCCGATCGTTCGACATACTGCACACGTGCAAGTCTTCCAAGGCTTTGCTTCGAGCGTCAGGCGATATCCATCTCCAATGTCTAGTGCTTCTGCTCGGGGCAAAAGTGAATCGTACGCTCTGATCGCCTTCAAACACTCATTTATCGATACACTACCCCGGTCGTAATCGTGTAGCGTAGATAAAGCCTTAACTTCCAAGTTCCGAATTCGTCGTTCCGTCACATCGGACTGCTTGAGCCGGAGCAACGTGCGGGCATCTCTGCTCGGTGGAACTCGGATTGCCGCGTACCATTTCCCGTCACTTCCGAGATAGTTCTGATCGGAACGAAGCCACGCTTTGCGAAAGTAGGTCGCACTATCGAAGCTGTTGACTCCAAAACGCCTGAAGTGCGTCTGAAGTGAAGGCCTAAAAACTCCTAGCAGATGGAGCCATGGACGTGACGAGAGCTTGATTATTTGCCCATGCACTGCCTGCACGATCTCTAAGATCTCACCGTCGGTCCGCGGCACGAGACCGCCCAGTGCTAAATGAGTGTAGCCCATATCTACGTAATCCCCAATTTGCCGCGCGAATTGGGCAGGTGTCAATCCTTGGATAACGCCTACGGGCGTAAAACGAGCCCGAACCTCGCGATGGGCTGCAATGAATTTCTCTGCATTACTTCGTGTCAGTCTTATCCGGCGTGCTCTGTCCTCTTGCGAGAGGTAAAACTTCTTTTCATCTCTCATGATCTGCAGAGCGGGAATGTGATCAACGCTCGCTCCGTAATCAAACTCATACAGATCGTAAACCGACACCGCCTGCTCTACTGAGATCGTGGGGACTTCCTCACTTACGTACGAGAATGCACCGCAATCGCCGAATGCCCACTGATCGTCCTCGAGTTTGAAATGCTTTCGTACCGATCTTGGTGCAAAAGCTGCCGAATTTGTGTGTTCAATCCGTTTGAGTAAGCCTTTCGTTCCGAGGTGTTGTGCCAAACTCACCAACACGCCGTCGCAGAGCCTATGTGGACGCATCAACGCGATGCTATGTTCCTCATTCCGAGTTGCACGAGAAGGACAGGAGAATGCGTCCGTACGAAAGTCATAGTCGACGTCAAGGAAGTCGTCCCAATCAGGAAGGAAGTAAAGCGGGCGAGTCGGTCTCGCTAGATCCTTCCGTACCCGTCTGCGCTCGTAGGGCAGTTGTCTCAACAGATCATGCAATCGGTTCAGCTTCATGCCGATTCCACCATGCGCGAACCTAAAAGTTGATCCAACTGCGCTTGCACATTGTAAATTAATGCTTTCGAGGTAATCCTTCCCCATGACAAGGTCAATTTCGGTATGGCTCGTCGCCAGCTTCTGAATCGAAGCCGTTACGAGGGGATTAAGTTCGAGAGCGCGTTGACGTGTCATTCTGACGTCGTAACGTGAGATATGTGCCAGGCTGCCGATCAAGCCGAATTTCGCAGATAAAACCGCTACATCGAGTGAATCAGGCCATCGATTCTCTCGAAGGAAAGAGCGCAGTACACGGAACATCGGACCGTCGTATAGGGAAATTGCCGGCAACACCCCAGCGACATCAACTTTGGCTGCCGAGCACCCAAGCACGATGAGGTTTTCTCTTCTCTGAAGCGCCGTATCCGCCACGGTATGTATCGAGCTGCTCTTTCCGCTAAATGAATGTGAAGTTAGCACGCAATAAAGGTGCTTGTGGTCTACCAACCATGACTTGTAGCAGTTTCCAATCCTCAACGATCTTGCATGATCTTAATAGATCAATGATGCAATGACTCCAATGAGGAATGGCGAAAGGATCGGTCATACGCCTCTTCCGAAGCGATCATCGTGCCTTTCACTGCATGTGCATAATGCTTCTCAGTCGTTAAGATGCTCGCGTGGCCCAGCCATCTGCTCACAAACTTAATGTCGGTTCCGGCGTTCAGGTGCCGAATGGAAAATGTGTGACGAAATGTATGTGGCGTCGCAGTGTGCAGGAATTTCTGTTCGCGTTCCGGCAAGCGCCAGTAGTCGTGACACCCGTTCGCGCCAATTCGTGACTGCGGTATCAACGGCGCCCTCGCAGGTCCAGAACCAATAATTTCTGCCGTCCCGGCGACCTTTGACTTGAAGTTCTCTGAGTTCCTGTTCGACGAAATCGGGAATGGGTACGTAAACCCATTCTTCGGTCTTTTGCTGATAGACCCTGAAGGCCCAGCCTTTACCCGATTGCCTCTTCACGAGCTGCTTATCATTCAAGGTTGTCGCATCACTGATACGAAGACCCGCGTGACGCATCACGAGGCAAAAGGCCCTGAGCTCTTGAGCGTTGTACTGCCCCGTTCTTCCGCGTCCATCGTCAACCAAATCGATCGCCCCGAAAACGCGTTCTTCTTCCTCGGGTTCAAAACCAAACTTCTTTTCCACCTTGCTCTTGAAGCGGATCTTCTTGGCTTGATTTGTCGTGATCCATGCACGCTCCTCGCAATATCTCAGGAACGCACGGAATCGTTCCAAGTCCGCCCTCTTCGTCGAGTTCGCGAGCGGTCTCAGTGGAAGCGGCCCGTCTACTTTCTTATTTCGATGTGGATTCAGGTTTCGCCAGGACTCCACGAACTTCGTTACGGAGTCGAGATCTTCGAAATTTCCGATGAGAGTGTACCCACGATGCTGCGCGAAGGGAACTAGACGCTGTTGAAGCAGGATCTCGAACTTCTTCACCGTCGTTTGATCGACGTTCCGGCCATGCGGTCCTACCGAAGCGAGAAAGGACTCGATTGCGTACTGAATATCAGGATTCTTCTTTTCCTCCGGTTTAGGAGGAACGAAGTCTCCCCATTTGGCCCATTCTGCCGCCGTTCTCTCGGCGTCTTCCCAGGAACTCGTTCCTGTGGCTTTATTCGTGATGTATCCGCGCACGCCCAGAGTGCCTTCCGCCGAGATCGCACATCTGCAGTCCTTTGCCGCCTCGGATTTTGTCCTCGGCCGGTACAGGCGTGCTTGGGGCGGGTAATGCTTTGAACAATCCTTCCCATGGCGTCGAAACAGCTTGAGAGCCATGGCCGGATTGTACTACATGGAGTACTACACAGAACAGGCTCTCCAGGTTAGCCTAATATAATCAGTAAGATAGCTGGCGGAAGCTAATGGGAGTCGAACCCACCCGTGACATCGTTAGTGCCGCACTCCGGTTTTGAAGACCGGGCCCTGCACCGGCAGAGTCTAGCTTCCGATTGCGATTGTACCCTTCTCTTGCGCCTCGAATAAGTGCCCGCTGATTGCGTAACGTAGCTCTTCTAACCCCACACCAGTCACGCTCGAAATGGCGAAAAATTCGAGGCCAAGATTCTCGCCCTTCAATCGCACCGTCTCAATGCGCGATGCGTCCTGGCACGCATCGATCTTTGACGCAACCACGATCATCGGTTTGCGCTGCGAGATCGTCGCTGTACTGCGCCAACTCCTCAAGAATGATGTCGAAATCTCGCCCGGGATCGCGACCGCTGAAATCCGACACGTCCACCAGATGCACCAATAACCGCGTGCGCTCGATGTGCCGCAGGAACTGCGTCCCCAGCCCGTGCCCCTCATGCGCGCCTTCAATCAATCCTGGAATGTCCGCGAGCACAAAGGTGCGATCTCCCGCTTGTACCACTCCAAGGTTCGGCTCCAGTGTCGTGAAAGGATAATTGGCGATCTTCGGCTTGGCTGCCGAGAGCCGCGAAATGAGCGTGGATTTTCCGGCATTCGGGAATCCCACTATTCCAACGTCGGCCAGCAGTTTCAATTCCAGGCGCAGCTTGAAGAGTTCGCCGGGGTGGCCTTCTTCATGTTCGGTGGGAGCTTGGTGCGTTGACGTAGCGAATCGCGCGTTTCCCCGTCCTCCGCGTCCACCCTGCGCTACCGTAAAGCGCTGCCCTGGTGCCGCGAAGTCGAACAGTTGGTCGCCGGTTTCTGCGTTGTACACAATCGTGCCGACAGGAACCGGTACCTCGACGCTCTGTCCATCGTGGCCAGTCCGGTTGCTACCTTCGCCATGCCGCCCGCGTTGCGCGGTGTGCTCCGGATTGAAGCGAAAATGCAGCAGCGTGTTGTAGTGTTCGCTTGAAACTAATACGACATCGCCGCCGCGTCCGCCATCTCCGCCGCTCGGACCCCCGCGCGGTACAAACTTCTCTCGTCGAAATGCAAGACACCCATTACCGCCATTGCCCGCCTTAACAGTAATCGTGACTTCGTCGATGAACACGGCAGGAATCTATAGAGAGGAAATCGGCAATGTACGTTCGCCCGTCTGGCGAGACCTCGCTCAGCGGAAGAGTAACGCCGTTAGGCCTGGACAGCGATGATATTCACGAACTTGCCGAGCCGCCCGCGATTGCGGAACTCGACTGTCCCGGGCACCGTTGCAAATAGCGTGTCGTCTTTACCCACGCCCACGTTCTTGCCGGGCTTGAATCGTGTCCCGCGCTGGCGCACGATGATCGAACCGCCCGTCACAAATTCGCCGGAAAAAACTTTCACGCCCAGCCGCTGCGAATTCGAATCGCGCCCGTTTCTTGAACTGCCTAAACCTTTTTTGTGTGCCATTAAGACAAAATCTCCTGTACTTCGACACGCGTGTAATTCTGGCGATGCCCGATGGTGCGCTTGTATTGCTTTTTGCGCTTGAATTTGAACACCAGAATCTTGTCGCCGCGCCCGTGAGAGGCAATCCTGCCCCGCACACGAGCACTCTTCAACGCCTCGCCTATTACCAGCTCATTGGAATCGTTTGAAATCGCTAGAACCCGGTCGAATTCAACATCCGTCCCGATATCTCCGCTAAGCGTGTCTACTTCAATCGTCTGGCCGGGCGTGACACGGTACTGCTTACCGCCGGTCTCAATCACAGCGTACATACATTAAACCTTTTTCGGTGAGTTTATGCTTCCAAGAGATAGTGCCAGGCGCATATCAGCTGCAGGCACACAAACAGCTTTCGCTGGAAGACAATCCGAACTCCTCTATAATACCGAAAGCAGATCAACCTCCGCCACGGGTTCCCTGACAATCCGTGGCCCTATGATGGAAGTTGTTCACCAGATTGTCATGCTCCCTTCCGCTGTTGTTTCTTCTAGCGTTTTCCGCAACCGGTCAGCCCAATAGACCCATCGCCGTTTCGCTCGATATCACTGATGCGCCCCGCAAAATACTGCATGCGCAACTTTCGATTCCCGTTCAGCCGGGCGAATTGACCCTCGTGTATCCGGAGTGGATTCCCGGCGAGCATGGACCCACGGGACCCATCGACAATTTCGCCGGTATCGTATTTTCCGCCAACGGGCAAACCATCCCGTGGACCCGCGACGACGTGAACATGTTCGCGTTTCACTTGAATGTTCCTCCCGGACGTTCACACGCTCGAAGCTAAGGTGGATTTCCTCGCGACTGCCGCTCCCACAGGTTTTTCCGCCGGCGCATCGACTAGCGCCAACCTGTGCGTCGTGAGTTGGAATGAGGTGGTTCTATATCCCTCCGGTATGCCCTCCGCAGAAGTCACATTCGAACCATCCATAAAGGTCCCCGACGGGTGGAAGTTCGGCACAGCGCTCACGCCAGCCTCGACTGAAGGCACCCAAACGCGCTTCCGCCCGGTACCGCTTCAAACGCTGGTGGATTCGCCGCTCTTAGCAGGACGTTTTTTCAAAGAAATTCCGCTGGCCGAAGAGATTACGCCTAAGCATTACCTCGACATGGCCGCCGATGGTCCGGAAGATCTGAACGTAAGCTCAGACGAAGTCGAGGCGTTCAGCAATCTCGTTCGCGAAACAGGCGCGCTGTACGCTTCGCGTCATTACAACAGCTATCATTTTCTGCTAACTCTTAGCGACAGCGTCGCGCACTTCGGTCTCGAGCATCATCAATCGAGCGACGATCGCGTCGAAGCTCGCACTTTTCTCGACGACGATCTCACGCTTCTTTCGGGCGATCTGCTGCCCCACGAGTTTACGCACTCTTGGAACGGCAAATACCGGCGGCCTGCCGGCTTGGCTACTTCGAACTACCAACAGCCCATGAAGGGTGAGCTGTTATGGGTCTACGAAGGACTCACTCAGTATCTCGGAGACGTGCTCGCTGCGCGTAGCGGCATCTGGACGCCAACACAATACCGTGCGTACCTAGCTGCATCCGCGGCCGAATTGGATCATCGCCCGGGACGCACCTGGCGCGATTTGCAAGATACCGCAACCGCAGCCCAAATCCTCTATAACACCGCCGAGCAATGGGACAACTGGCGCCGCTCAGTCGACTACTACGCCGAGGGCGAGTTGATCTGGCTCGACGTCGATACAACCATCCGCAAACTCTCTGCCGGAAAAAAATCATTAAACGATTTTTGTGCGCGCTTTCTCGGCCTCGGCGGAAACACGCCGCCGCAAGTGGTGCCTTATACCTTTGAACAACTCGTCACCGTCCTCAATCAGGTTCAGCCATACGACTGGGCTCCTTTTCTCCGTGAGCGCCTGACCACGAAATCCCCTCACGCGCCGCTCGGCGGCATTGG
The DNA here is from genome assembly GCA_963787615.1 of uncultured Acidobacteriaceae bacterium. Classification (GTDB taxonomy): domain Bacteria; phylum Acidobacteriota; class Terriglobia; order Bryobacterales; family Bryobacteraceae; genus Bog-105. Next base: position 75,977 of record CAWBDJ010000001.1, read on the forward strand.
AAGCGGCGGGTACGACATCGAATATACGGACCAGCCGAACGAGTTCATCCGTGCCCAAGAAGCGAAGGACCACGGAGTGAATGCGTGGTATTCAATCGGCATGCGGACTGCCGATAACGTCGTGCGCGACGTCCTCATCGGCTCTCCTGCCTATAATGCCGGTGTTGGGCCCGATATGAAGCTGATTGCCGTGAATGGACGCGGCGCAAGTGAGGAGTTGTTGCGCGACGCTATTCGTAATTCCCGTACGTCGCAATCGGTCGAGTTGATCCTCGAAAACACAGGATTTTTCAAAGTCGTGAAGATCGATTACCGCGGGGGAGAGAAGTACCCGCACCTCGTGCGCCAGCCCCGCGCGCCCGCTCTTCTCGACGACATCTTGAAACCGCTGACCACTCATCCACACAGCAAGAGCGCGGAATAGCGCCGCACAAGGTTTCAGCACGGGCGTACAGGTACCTCCGCATCTTGCGTCGATGCTTCGGATGTGGCATCCTCGCTGCATATATGTTGAAAAAACGTCTTTTTCTTGTCATCGCGCTTTGCATCGGCAGCGCCGCCCTGCCGCTTGCCGCGCAGAGCGGCCCGAGTGCCCAGCGCGGGTCCACAAATTCCCGCTCCGCCAATGATCCTGATATACAAGCGATGCAGAATTACAAGCTCACCATGGGGAAGGTAGATCAGTGGGCTGCATCCAACCGCGCGGTCGGGGCCTACGTCAAGGCCCATCCTGACGTCAAGCGACCCAGAAATGACGCAGGCGACGCCAAGACGTTCAGTGAAATGGAGGCAAGGGCTCGAGCCGAAGCGCCAGGATTTGTGAAAGCCATAGAGAGCACCGGAATGTCTTTCCGTGACTGGTGGATGGTCACCGGATCGCTCATGTCGGCTTACGTTGCCGCTCAGTATCAGCGTCCTGGAATGGCCGCCTCGAACAAGATACCGCCGGAAAACGTGGAGTTTGTCAAAGCCAATAAGGAGAAGCTCGACGCCCTCTTCGCGGAATTTCAAAAAGCGAGTGCCGAAATGAACGGCGACAAAGACAATCACTGAGTGCAAATATCCGCAAGCCGGATAATCTGGTGCTGATGAAAGTCATCACAATCGAGGGTTGGCCCGCCCCGGAACCGCTCGACTATAGACCTGAATTGGAATCCGGCAACGTTCTGTTTCTGCCGCAAACTCCGTTCGCTTTCCCGGACGAGTCTAAAGACTTTCTTCGAAACCTGAATTTTGAAGGCGGTGCGCTTCACAAGAACATCGCCTACCGGCCCTTAAGTGATCGCGTGACGGGCGTCAATGGCAACGCCGCGCGCGTAGACCGTGTCAGAGAAATTCTGCGCGACTACTCGCGCCAGGTCGTGCAGTTCACCAGCAAGTTGCTTCCGCATTATGCAGCAACTTGGAAATTGGACTACACCAGCTTCCGCCCGCTCGAGGAGAACGGGCGCGATCTGCCCTTACTGAAGCGCAACGACCTCATCCATACCGACGCGTTTCCATCACGGCCCACCAACGGCAACTTGATCCTGCGCGTCTTCACAAATATCCATCCCACGAAGACGCGCAACTGGGTCACCACTGATCCCTTCCGCGTCATTGCTGAACGTTATGCGTTCGACGCTGGACTACAACAAATTGCGGCCGGATCCACGTCGCCGGGAGCTCGCCTTTTGAACCGCTCAGCGCGCGTGTTGCGCAATTTCGGCGTTCCCGTCGTGGCACGATCGCCTTACGACCGCTTCATGTTGCGTTTTCACGATTACCTCAAGCGCAATGAGAAATTTCAGGAGACCTGTCCGAAGTACAGCTTCGACTTTCCGCCCGGTTCGCTCTGGCTGACCTTCACTGACGTGCTTCCGCATTCGGTCCACTCTGGCCAGCACGCGCTGGAGCAGACCTTCATCATTGAGCGCAGTGCCATGGCGGATCCGGAAAACGCGCCCATTTCAATTCTGGAGCGAATTTGCGGCAAGCCCTTGCTGCCGCTCCAAGCACGCGAACACGCCGCGTAAACTGCGGCTTCCGCTGATGCCGCAGCATCAAAACTCTTAGTAGTTCTACCTTCCTCTTCCCAGCTACACTAGAGATAAAGCCACACGCATGCTCGAAAGCGCGCTAGCCAAGGTTTTTGGCACGAAACACGACCGCGAGATCAAGAAGATACGGCCCATGGTGGCCGCGATTAACGATCTCGAACCCGAGTTCAAGCAGCTCTCTGACGCTGATCTGGCTGCCAAGACAGTCGAATTCAAACAACGAATCGCTAACGGCGCGTCGCTCGATGACGTACTGATCGAAGCCTTTGCCGTTTGCCGGGAAGCAGGGCGGCGCGTCCTTAATATGCGCCATTTCGATGTCCAGCTCATCGGCGGAGTCGTCCTTCACCGCGGCCGCATAGCCGAAATGAAAACCGGCGAAGGAAAAACCCTGGTTGCCACGCTCCCCAGCTACTTGAACGCGCTCGGCGGTAAGGGCGTTCACATCGTCACCGTCAACGATTATCTTGCTCGGCGCGATGCGGAGTGGATGGGCCGCATTCACCGGTCGCTCGGACTTTCCGTCGGCACCATCGTGCACGATCTCGACGACCAGCAGCGGCGAGAAGCCTACGGCTCCGACATCACCTACGGCACCAACAACGAGTTTGGGTTCGATTACCTGCGCGACAACATGAAGTTCCGCCTGGAAGACTATGTCCAGCGGGATTTCAACTTCGCCATCGTCGACGAAGTCGACTCCATCCTGATCGACGAAGCACGAACTCCGCTGATCATCGCCGGCCCAAGCGAAGAATCGACAGACAAGTATTACCGCGTCAACCGCATTATTCCGTACCTCAAACGCGGCGAGGTGATCGAAGGCAAAGAACCCGGCCAGTCCTATACAACCGGCGACTTCACCGTCGACGAGAAGCATCGCAGCGTGGCTCTGACCGAAGAAGGTGTCCTAAAAGTCGAGAAGCTGCTCGATACGGGCAATCTCTACGACCCGGCCAACATCGAAATGAATCATCACGTGCAGCAAGCGCTGCGCGCGCATATCCTGTACCAGCGGGATCGTGATTATGTGGTCCAAGAAGGTCAGGTCATCATTGTCGACGAATTCACCGGACGCTTGATGCCCGGCCGCCGCTGGAGCGATGGACTTCATCAGGCTGTCGAAGCCAAAGAAAACGTAAAGATCGAGCGTGAAACACAAACGCTCGCCACTGTCACGTTCCAGAACTTCTTCCGCATGTACAAGAAGTTGGCTGGCATGACCGGCACTGCCGACACCGAAGCCGCTGAGTTCGGGAAGATCTACAACCTCGATGTCACGGTCATCCCGACCAATCGGCCCCTGATTCGAATCGAGAACTCGGACGTTGTCTATCGCACCGAGGAAGAGAAGTTCCGCAACGCCGCGAAAGAGATCCAGACGCTGCATGAAAAAGGACAGCCGATTCTAGTCGGTACGATCTCAGTCGAAAAATCGGAAAGGCTTTCGAAAGTCCTGAAGAAGATGGGCGTCAGGCATGAGGTTCTAAACGCCAAGAATCACGAGCGCGAAGCGCACATCGTCGCGCAAGCGGGACGCAAAGGCGCCGTCACCGTATCGACCAATATGGCCGGCCGTGGGACCGATATTTTGCTGGGCGGCAATCCCGATTTCCTGCTAGACGAGCGCTTCAAGAAGCACGGAACATCCGCTGACATGCTCCCACCCGGCGAGCTCGACCAAATGAAGGATCAGATCAAACAAGAGATCCAGGTCGAGCACGACGAAGTGGTGGCACTGGGCGGGTTGCACATCCTTGGCACCGAGCGCCACGAGTCGCGGCGCATCGATAACCAGTTGCGCGGTCGCGCCGGTCGGCAAGGTGATCCGGGCAGTTCGCGTTTTTATCTATCACTGCAAGACGATCTGCTGCGAATTTTTGGCGGGGATCGCATGCAGAATTTGATGTTGCGCCTGGGCATGGAAGAAGACGTGCCCATTGAATCGAAGCTGATCAGCAAGCGAATCGCGGCAGCCCAGAAGGCCGTCGAAGCCCAGCATTTCGCCTCCCGTAAGCACGTCCTCGAATACGACGACGTGATGAATAAGCAGCGCCAGGCCGTCTATTCCATGCGGCGGCAGTTGCTCGAAGGCGAGAACCAAAAAGAACGCATTCTCGACATCGTGCGAGGCATCGTCGGCAGCTTTATCGATCAGTTTGTCGCCGAAGGCGCGCGCTACGACCAATACGATCTGCCGGGTCTCCAGACCGCCGTGCTGAATCAGTTCGGAGCCAAGCTCGATCCTGAAGAACTCGCTGTGCTCGATCGGCGCGAGATCGAGGCGAAGGTCAACGATCTTTTGCTGGCCCGCTACGAAGAGAAAGAGCGAATGATCGGCCCTGACAATTTGCGTCAGGCTGAGCGCATCATCATGCTCAATGTGGTCGACAATCAGTGGAAAGATCACCTGCTGTCCATGGACCACCTCAAGGAGGGTATCGGTCTTCGCGGATACGGCCAGAAGGATCCCTTAATCGAGTACAAGAAAGAATCATTCACCATGTTCCAGGACATGATGGATCGCATCGAAGACGAGACCATCAAATTTCTATACTTCATGCGCATTGAGACCGGTGGGCCGTCAGGTCCGCCGCTTCCTTATCCGGAACTTGGACCCGATGCCGAAGATGAAGATGAGGAGAACGGCGAAGAGGCGGAGCTTGTTGGCGCGCAGTCGGTCCTCGATCTGACCAGAAATATCCAACGCAAGAAAGACCGCGAATTGGCAGAGCTGCAATTCACCGGCGGCGATGGAGCGGGCAGCCAAACCACAACTGTGACGAAGACCGCCAAGGTCGGACGAAACGAGCTTTGCCCCTGCGGCAGCGGAAAGAAGTACAAGAAATGCCACGGGGCGCAAAACTAGCGCTTGCTTTCGTTGTTTTAACTGCTGCAGTACTGGCCGATGATCAAGCGCTTTGGCGCGAATACGGTTTGGTCCGCACAGAAACCGGTAAACAAGGTAAGCTCCGCCTCACCACTTACCAGATGAAAGACCTGACCGGCGCGCTCGCCGCCTGGGAATGGCTTCGTCCCGCCCAGGGGCGCTCCTGCGACTTGGCTTCGTTCTGCAGCACGGATAAGAAACAAACTGTTATCTCCGACGACAACTACGTGGTTATCTTCGATGGTGGGGTTCCCAGGAAAGCCGATGTCCAGGCGATGCTCAAGGCCTTGCCGAACAAGCGAGACACGTCGCTCCCTGCGATTCTGAGCTTTCTTCCGCAGCAGGGTTTGGTACCAGATTCCGCAAAGTACGTACTAGGAGCGGCGTCACTCCAGGCGTTTGCTCCCGAGCTGGCCACGTCCGACCCCGGTTTCGAGCAAGGCGCCGAGGCGCAAGTCGCCGACTACAAAGTAGACAACAGGGGAGCCCCGGTTCGTTTGGCAATTTTCTATTACGCAACCCCGGAAATGGCTCGGCTGCATAGCGTCGCCTTTAAATTGATACCTCATGCGCATGTGAAGCGTTCCGGAGTGCTGGTCGCCGTGGTGTTTGGACCTTCAACCGATCAGCAGGCCGACACCCTGCTGAGCCGCGTGCAGTACGAAGCCAAGATCACCTGGAACGAGACTCCCCCTCCCAGCCCGATCCGGCCGCTCTATCGACTGCTGATGAACATCATGTATTTGAGCCTTGTCCTCACAGCCGTATGCCTGCTTGCGGGGCTTATGTACGCAGGCATGAGGATTTATCGGCGCAAGTACGGCACGCTCGAATCCGATGAATCGATGACTACTTTGCACCTTACCGGCGAGTAGTTTCTGGGAAGCTTGCAAACCTCGGAAAAGGCGCAACTTAGCTTTCCGAAATCACCACTTTTCAACACCAAAACCAGTGCTTTTCAACAGCCTGTGAAGAAACGTGTTTGACGATAAATAGTTTGTACACTGGTACTTACAGGAGGTGCTCGGATGCCGGAAAAATGCCCCTTGACTTCCCCCAGCGCTGGCCCTACACTCCAATCACAAACAGGTTTTGGCGGTTGCGATACCGTCGAATCTGGTTCTCCCATCAAACGTAACCTCTGGTGCGCCAGAGGCCTGAAAACAGGAAGAAAATTGCTCATTCGCGAGAATGAGCATTTTCTTTTGCTCATCGGAGGGCATTCGCGGGCATGAGACCCGCTCCTCCGAAAAGCACGGACCTGCCGCAGACGTGGCGCGAACGCTTTCAGGCCCTCAGGAACGTTCCGCCCCTGCTCAGAATGGTCTGGGAGACCAGTCGGCTCCTGAGCGTCTTCACGCTCCTGCTTCGCTGCATTGCTTCCCTGTTCCCGCTTGGCAACGCTGTGGGTGTCGAAATTGATTATCGACCTGGTCGTACGCGCCATCCGGCATCAGCCCTTCGACCACTCACGTATCTGGAAGTTGTTGATTCTTGAACTCGCCCTGGCGGTTGGGTCGGACACCCTGGGGCGCTTCATTTCGCTCGTGGACAGCCTCTTGGGAGACCGCTTCACCAATCACATCAGCATCAAGCTGATGGAGCACGCCGACTCCCTCGACTTGGTCTCCTTCGAAGATCCAGTGTTTTACGACAAAATGGAGCGTGCGCGCCGGCAGACTACCGCCCGTCTCGGAATGCTGGCGGGATTGGCTGGCATGGCCCAGCAGCTCCTGACGCTGCTCTCGCTGCTGTCGGCCGTCATATTCTTCTCTCCCTGGCTGCTATTGCTTCTCATCGCCGCAACCATACCAGTCTTTTTCGGCGAGACCCGGTTCGCCATGCTGAACTATTCCATGCTGTACCGCTATACCCCTGAACGCCGTGAGCTGGATTATCTCCGCTACCTGGGTGCTAGTAACGAAAGCGCCAAAGAGGTCAAAATCTTCGGTCTCGGAAGTTATCTGGCCGAGCGTTCGCGAAAGCTTTTTGAGCGTTTCTACGTGGACAACAAGCATCTGGCCATTAACCGTGCCATCCATGGAACGCTGCTGAACCTCATCCCGACTGCGGCTTATTACGCGGCGTATGTGGTCATCATCCTTAAGGCCTTGGCCGGCGCCCTCACCGTGGGCGATTTGACGTTGATGGTCGGAGCCTTCTCACGAGCTCGCAACATCATGGATAGCCTCGTTTCCGGCTTGGTCGGCGTTTCCGAGCAGGCCTTGTTTATCAAAGACTTATTCGACTTCTTTGAAACCAATCCTTTGATCGCTTCGCCGCCCGACGCCATACCTGCGCCACGCCCCATTCGCCATGGCTTTGAATTTGAAAATGTCTCTTTTGCCTATCCCGAGTCGGAACGGAATGTGCTGACCGACGTCAGCTTCCGCTTTTTCCCTGGTGAGCGAATCGCACTCGTCGGCGAGAACGGAGCTGGCAAGACCACCTTGGTCAAGCTGCTGGCCCGACTGTACGACCCGACCGAAGGGCGCATCCTACTGGACGGTGTCGACCTCCGCGAGTACCAGGTCGACGACCTGCGGCACGAAATCGGTGTGATATTCCAGGATTACATGCGCTATGACATGTTAGCGGCAGAAAACATTGGAGTTGGTAGAATCGATGACCTCGGAAACGAGGATCGTGTTGCCGTGTCCGCCGAGAAAAGCCTCGCCGCTGGCGTGGTCGCGAAACTGCCGAACGCCTACCAACAGATGCTGGGGAGACGCTTCGAGGGTGGCATCGATTTGTCCACGGGTCAATGGCAGAAGATTGCGCTCGGGAGGGCTTACATGCGTGATGCCCAAATGCTCATTCTGGATGAGCCGACCGCCAGTCTGGACGCTCGGGCTGAATTTGAGGTTTACCAGCGGTTCGTCGATTTGACGGCTGGCAAAATGGCCGTCTTGATCTCTCACCGCTTCTCCACCGTTCGCATGGCAGATCGGATTCTGGTTCTGGAGCAGGGGAAAATTGTCGAGCAAGGATCGCACCGGCAGCTTGTCGAACTCGGGGGCAAATACGCCGAGCTATTTGAGCTCCAGGCAGCCGGATACCGGTAGGGTTCACGGCCATACATTTCAGTGACATTCGTGGTTTTTTGTGATCTACTAACCCATAAGCCCCCTCGCTTGCCTTGAATAGGAGGGGTGGTAGGAGATCAAAGGGCATATGACACGAAACGTCTCTCTAACTCTCGCGGTCGCAGCAGTGTTTTGCGCCGCTCCCGCCTGGGCGGCGACTGCGACCATCGGAATCGTAAGTACCGTCGGTGCATTGTCGGTGAACAATGCTTCGATAACCGGCAACGTCGATGTCTTCGACGGAACGCAGCTCCGGACCACTGTCGCTCCTGGTGACGTGCATCTGGAGAGCGGGGTCGATGTCCGGCTCGCGACCAGATCGGCAGGAACGGTATTTGGCGATCACATGGTGTTGAGGGAGGGAGCGGTTCGCGTATCGAATTTCGACAGCTACCCCGTGCAGGTACAGGATCTTCAAGTACAGGCCGACGGCCCCGGCAGCGCAGCAATCGTTCGGGTGACCGCCAAAACCATCGAAGTGGCTTCTCTAGGCGGCACAGTCAATGTGACCGACGGGGGAGCGATGCTCACGCGAGTCGCGGCCGGAACCAAGATGTCGTTTCAGAACCAAACCAACCCGCCTAACCCTGGCCAGACCGGTGCAGCCCCTGCAACAACTGGTGCTGCTCCCGCCGAAAAAGGCCCGATGTCTGACAAGAAAGCCATTCTCTGGGCGGCTGGTGTTTGCGCGGTCGGTGCCATCGTGGTCGGCTCCATTGCCGCTGCTCAGGGCAAGAGCCCCTTCTAGCGAACCAGGCGGAATAGTTTGACCGCGCTGCGGCGTTCGGCCGCTCTGTTCGCGTTTTGTGCCTGTTCGTTTGCTCAGAGGCTGCCCGGCCCGGGTGCATTGCCCTTGATGCCCTGGCCTGCGAGCATCGACAACCAGACCGGCTCGGTCGCGATCGACACTAACTTCACGATCTCCGTTGCAGGCACTGGCGCATCCGATCCGCGCGTTAAAGATGCAGTTCAGCGGACGTTCGCGAGAATGTCCCGGCAAACGGGAATTCCAATTTTGCCGCACGTCCTGCCATCGTCCGGCGATGCCACGTTAAACGTCATTGTTGAAGGGCGCGATCATCGGCCGCCGCAACGGGTAGGCGATGACGAGCGATATTCGCTCGAAGTATCCGATCGCCACATCCGAATCTCGGCAGATGCACCGCTGGGTGCCTTGCGCGGCATCGAGACTTTCCTGCAGCTAATTCTCGAAAACACAAATGCGACCGGGAGTCCGCCTTCGCCCGGCTTCTCCGTGCCGGACCTCGTGATTCAAGATGAGCCGCGATTCCCGTGGCGCGGGCTTTCCCTCGACGTTTCACGGCACTTCATTCCCGCCGACGAAGTGAAGCGCACCATTAGCGGTCTATCGGCAGTGAAGCTGAACGTTTTGCACTGGCACTTGTCGGACGACCAGGGCTTTCGGGTCGAAAGCAAGAAGTATCCGCGCCTTCAGCAATACGGCTCGGATGGCTTGTACTACACGCAAGCCGAAATTCGGGACGTGATTGCCTATGCGAGCGATCGCGGCGTGCGAATTGTCCCTGAATTCGACATGCCCGGTCATGCGACCAGCTGGCTGCCGGGTTATCCCAAGCTCGGGAGCGGTCCGGGGCCGTACGAAATCGTGCGTGGACACGGGATCCTCAACGCGGTAATTGATCCAACAAAGGAATCCACCTATCGCTTTCTCGACGGCTTTGTAGGCGAAATGGCCAAGCTGTTTCCCGATGAGTACTTTCACATCGGCGGAGATGAAGTCCTTCCCAAAGAGTGGAACGACAATCCGAAAATTCAGGCCTTCATGAGAAAGCATCGCATCGCCAACGCGAAAGCTCTTCAGACCTATTTCAATCAACGCCTATTAAAGATCGTCACGAAGCACCACAAACATATGGAAGGCTGGGACGAGGTTCTCCAGCCGGATCTGCCGAAAACCATTCTGATTCAGTCTTGGCGCGGGCAGGAATCTCTGTGGCAGGCTGCACGGGAAGGATATCAAGGGATTCTCTCGGCAGGCTACTATCTCGATCTAATGCGGCCCGCTTCCTATCATTACGCGATCGATCCGATGGTTCTTCCGCCCGAAAGAAGAAAGCGATTAGAAGAGCAGAGCAAGCCCATACCGCCCGAGCTTACGCCTGAAGAGAAGAAATTGATTCTGGGTGGCGAAGCTGCCATGTGGGAGGAGTTGGCGACAGCCGAAAATCTGGATGCGAAGCTGTGGCCGCGATTGGCCGCGATTGCAGAGCGGTTCTGGTCACCGCAGTCCGTCACGGACGTATCTTCGATGTACGAGCGGTTGGGAGTAACGAATCGCTGGCTGGAGTGGCTGGGCTTGACTCAACGTTCCAACCTCGAGTTAATGCGGCAACGTTTAGCCGGCAGCATGCCGTACCAGCCGCTCGATCGCTTCGTGTCTATCTTGGAGCCGGTGAAAGGGTACGCACGGCACGCGGAACGTTACACCAGTTCCACCCCCTTAAACCGGCTGGTCGATTCCATTCCGCCCGAAAGCAATGCCGCGCGTGATTTCCAAGACATGGTCGACCGATACCTCGCAAGTAAAGATCCGCGCGACAGGGAGACGCTGCGAAAGCAGCTTGCTTTGTGGCTCGAAGACGTGGCTGCCGTTAGACCCATTTTGCAGAGCAATGCAAATCTCACGGAGAACCTGGCGGTAGCAGATGCTGTCGTGGTGCTGTGCAACGCTGCGCAAGAGGCGCTTTCTTACACTAGCGGCGGCTCAACGGCAACTGTGCCCGCGAATTGGACCGAGCGGAACCTTACCGCAGTGCGCAATGCGGCGGAACGCAAAGGCGACATTCTGATCGCAATTGCACCGGCAATTCAGAAATTGGTGGATGCAGTTCCACCGAGTCCCTAAATCGGCAGCAAACTCAACGCGGCCTCGATTTCCGAGCGCGTGTGCGAGTCACCCTTGCGCGTGGTGATCTCAATTCCTTTTTCGTACAGCGCGCGAGCCTGATCTATTTCACCGAGCTTCTCGAGCGCTTGGCCCGCATGAAAATATGCGGCAGCATAATTCTCATCGCGCTCGAGCAGCGTGCGAAACTCCGCGACAGCCTTTTGGAAATGTCCGCTGTTGCTGTACTCCATGGCGAGGCCGTACCGCGCAAAGGCATTATTCGGGTCCTGGCCGACCATCTGCGTCAGCAGTTCGAGCCGGTTTGTTGCCATGCTAAAGCGAGGTTCAGACCGCTTGCGGGCTGGAAGAAGCTTGTTCACGTACGCGACGTGCTGCACCTTCTACGGCGCCTGCCGCTTTGGCTGTCTTCTCGCGAGCTGTCCTCGATGCTTCTCCGAATTTCCGCTGCGCCACGCCGGAGATCTGTCCGGCAACGGATGCCGCGGTTTCCACGCCCGAGTTCAGGCTTTCTCGCCCTTTTCGAACGGCGTCTGACATCAGGCCGAGTGACCAGTTTGTACAGACTGGAACAACCATCGCCATTCCCACCGCTGCTAATCCAAATCCGACACCGATCAATGCGGCGCCAACCAGGCCGTTTTTCGAGTTCTCGCTCATTTTGTCCTCCTACTGATTGTATGGAAGTTAGAGGTGACTGGTTTCTGTATATGTTCCAAAAACATTGCGCAGAGCGTCGCAAATTTCGCCCAGCGTGGCATAGGCTCGCACCGCATCGATAAGGTACGGCATGGTGTTCTCGGTACCTTCGGCCGCAGTTCGTAAGGCGTCCAGTGATTTGCGCACGGCGTTCTGGTTGCGGCGACGCCGTAACGCGGCGAGCTTATCTTCCTGCTTCTGTTGTGCGGTATGGTCGATTTGCAGTAGTTCGATCGGCTGGTCCTCGGATTGGAATCGGTTTGCTCCAACAATCACTCGCTCGCCGTCTTCCACTTCCCGCTGGTAGCGGTAGCTGGCACTTGCGATCTCGCTCTGCGGGAATCCTACTTCGATAGCGGGAATCATGCCTCCGATCCGATCGATTCGCTCGATATAGTCGTTCCCGGCCGCCTCCATTTCGAGCGTCAGTTTCTCAATGAAGTACGAACCGCCGAGCGGATCCGGCGTGTTGGGAACGCCCGTCTCATACGCCAGGATCTGCTGCGTACGCAGAGCGATGGTGACCGCCTGCTCGCTCGGTAGCGCATAAGCTTCGTCGAGAGAGTTGGTATGCAGAGATTGTGCGCCTCCAAGGACTGCGGCCATGGCCTGCCATGCGGTGCGAACGACATTGTTATACGGCTGCTGCCAAGTGAGCGAACAGCCGGCCGTCTGGGCGTGAAAACGGAGCTTCAGGCTGCGCTCGCTGCGAGCGCCGTAGCGATCGCGCATGACGTAAGCCCAAATTTTACGCACTGCGCGATACTTCGCGATTTCTTCGAAGAAGTCACTATGTGCATTAAAGAAGAAACTCAGGCGCGGAGCGAAATCGTCAATTGATAACCCGCGCTCGAGCGCCCAGTCCACGTACTCGATGCCGTCGCGCAGCGTAAACGCCAGTTCCTGCGCTGCGGTCGAACCGGCTTCGCGAATGTGATAGCCGCTGATTGAAATTGGATTGAAGCGCGGCGTGTGACGTGCCCCGAACTCGATCGTGTCGGTCACCAATCGCATCGAAGGCCGCGGCGGAAAAATGTATTCCTTTTGCGCGATGTACTCCTTCAAAATGTCGTTCTGAAGGGTTCCGGAGACGCGCTTCCAGTCGACGCCCTGCTGCTCCGCGACGGCCAGATACATAGCCCAAAGCACTGCCGCAGGCGAGTTGATGGTCATCGAGACGGTGACGTCGCCGAGAGGGATTCCTCGGAACAGAATCTCCATATCTTCCAGCGACGATATGGACGCTCCGCATTTGCCGACTTCACCTGCGCTCATCGGATGGTCGGCGTCATAGCCCATCAGGGTTGGTAAGTCGAATGCGACAGAGAGTCCGGTCTGACCCTGTGCCAGCAAATAGTGGTACCGGCGATTCGTTTCTTCCGGCGTCGCAAACCCGGAGAACTGCCGCATCGTCCAAAGCTTTCCGCGGTACATGTCCGGGTGGATACCGCGTGTGTAGGGGAATTCGCCGGGGTTTCCCAACTCGCGCGCAGGGTCGAAATTATTCAGCTCTTCGGGGCCGTAGAGGGGCTCAATGGGAGATCCGCTGATGGTAGTGAAAGGACGCTCGACGATTTTCATGATCGTTATCAGCCGCCGTTTGTATCGTAGCGTAGAAGCGCCCGGTTTACGTTCTTGAGATCCGGGGCTGAGATACTTCAGGTATGCCGTGCCCGTTTTTCGAGCCGCAACGGGTCGCAACAGACCCGCAGCATGCGAACGCGCGCTTGCCTCTGTTGGACGAATATGAAGGCTTGTGTCACGCGCAAACCGAAGCCATTTTCGCTCCGCTGGCGCTTCGATTTCGGTGCTGCAACCACGGATACTCACGCGGGTGCTGCGAACGGTTTCCTGAAGGCGAAGTCCGATCGGGGCTGCGGTACGACGTGGTGCGGCGAGGTGAGGCTGCTTTGGAAATCCTATGTGTAGAGGAGCAACAGTACGCGCCGTTGCGTTGGCATGCGATCCAGTATTTCTTTGCCGATGAGCGAACAGAGCCCGAGATCGCCGATGTCTGCATGCGCGCGCAGTTCCTGGCCTTTTGCCGCAGCTATCTGAAGCGCTTCTCCGATTAGCCCTTCGTTCTAATGTCCAACACGAATCCAAGTCAGCTGGTTATCGATTCCGATAACCCGGACAAAGTCCGAACCGTACGAGCCTCCCAGTCCGACTATTCGGAGGTCAGCCTGCCGAACGATGCGAACTTGCTCGGAAACATGCTAGGCGGACACGTCATGCACCTGGTTGATTTGTGCGGCGCGATTGCAGCCATTCGGCATTCTCGCTCGACCGTAGTGACCGCCTCCATCGATCAGATGAATTTCCTGCATCCGATCCGTATTGGGGAGTTGGTCAGGTTGAGATCGCAAGTCAACAGGGTTTTCCGGACGTCCATGGAGGTCGGCGTAAAGGTCTGGGTAGAGAACCTCCATAGTGGCGAGCTAAGACATACCTCATCTGCCTATCTGACATTCGTCGCCTTGGACAGAGCAGGGAATCGTATCCCTGTGCCGCCGATTGTGCCTGAGACTGAAGAGGAGAAGCGCCGTTACGAAGAAGCTGCGGACCGTCGCGCGTATCGCCTCGCCTTCAGAGACAAAACAAAGAAAGACATTTGATGTCGCAATTCATGTTTGCTACGGGAATCGAGAATAGTATTCCCACGATCAGCTTGCCCGACGGCTCGACGAAGCGGATCGACGAGATGGCGAAATGTAAGCACTACGAGTATTGGGAAGAAGATCTCGAACTCGTGCGCGAGCTGGGAATTGAGTTTCTGCGGTACGGGCCGCCGTATTACAGCACGCACTTGGGACCGGGCAAATACGATTGGGAGTTCACGGACATGACCTTCCGCAAGCTGCAGCAGCTCGGGATCATGCCTATTGCCGATCTTTGCCATTTCGGTGTCCCCGACTGGATCGGGAATTTCCAGAATAAAGATTGGCCCCCTCTATTCGCTGAGTATGCGAAGGCGTTCATGAAGAGATATCCGTGGGTGCGCCTTGTTACTCCGATCAATGAAATCTACATTGCGGCGACCTTTTCCGCACAGTTTGGCTGGTGGAACGAGCGGCTGAAAGGAGACCGCAGTTTCGTCACGGCGCTGCACAACCTGTGCAAGGCAAATGTGCTTGCCATGCACGCCATGCTGGATGTGAATCCGAAGGCGATCTTCGTGTTGAGCGAGGCCTCCGAGTTTCATCATCCACGCAATCCCTCCTGCGCCGCTACGGCATACATCTACAATCAGCGGCGCTTTCTGTCACTCGATCTGACGTTCGGGCAGCCGGTCACCTTCGATATGTATGAGTACCTGATGGACAACGGCATGACGCGCGAAGAATATCACTGGTTTTGCAACAACCATCGGAAAGAGCACTGCGTCATGGGAACGGACTACTACGACACGAACGAGCACCTGGTCAGTGATGACGGGTCGGTGAGTCCATCGGGCGAAATCTTCGGCTATTACGTGATCACTCACCAGTATTTCGACCGCTATCACTTGCCGGTCATGCACACCGAAACCAATCTCCCGGATAACGAGCGGGCGCCTGCCTGGATCCGCAAGGAATGGGCGAACGTTCACCGGCTTCGCGAAGACGGGATGCCGATCTTAGGCTTTACTTACTACAGCCTCACGGACCAGGTGGATTGGGACAGCGCTCTGATTCGTGATGACGGAAACGTAAATCCGCTCGGGTTATACGACCTGGATCGGAAGATCAGGCCGGCCGGTGAAACGTATCGCGAAATTATTCGCGACTGGCGTCACATTCTGCCTACTCAGAGTCACAGCCTCTATATAAACTGCTAGCCTACTCCGGTTCTGCCTTGTACATGTACTTGATGCAGTGTTTGAAGAGCAGCAGATTCGGGGCGCCGTCACGATTAAGCTTGAGACAATCGCGGTCGTACCACTCGATGACACCTTCGAGCTGCTCGCCATCAGTAAGCTGGACGATCATACGCGTCTTGCTCTGCATCTGTTTCGAATAGTAGAACTGCTCCGCGTTGGTTTGGTCCGGCGGCGTACTTTTTTTCGCGGCGGGGGGGCGGCGGCTTGGATCTTTGACATCTCCGCCAGCATTTCGTATCGGCTTTCTGATAAGGGACTCCAGGCGCCTCTCCTCGATCATTTGTCCTCAGTGTGGTTGCCCGATGGGATTTGTGGCCGCCCCGTGTAGAACGAGCCACGTTTGCTTATTTAGGTGCTCACCCTCTCCGGCGGGTTACGCAACTTAATAATCATAGCGTCGAGCGCTGCTGTTTTCTGGATATTTCGACGTACCATCTGTACGAGTTCGTCGACGCAGCGAACAGCCCGTTCAAGCCACGGGAAGTTGACGGCCTGCGCGATCCGGGTGATGCGTGGCTGCACGTCTCGATTCTTGGGCGCCATTTTGCCGTAGAGCGTCGCCAGAATGTCTTCGAGCACTGCGTACGTGAGTTTCAGATATCCATCGAGTTTGTCGGACCTGCTGGACGCGAACGCTTCGGAATTCTGGACCCAGGTTGAAAAGGGAGTTAGTCCGGCAGCGCACTCGAAAGCTGCCAAAACGAGAGCGCGCCGGTTCCGGAACGTTTCGAGATCGAGCGATGCCGCGATTCCAGGACTACCTTCCGACAAAGCGATTCGTAGCTGCGCATCATCCAGGTTGCGGCCTCGCGAAAACTCGAGCATCTCGGCATCCGAGAGCCTTCCCATCTGAAAGACGATCGATCGAGACCGAATGGTCGGGACAAGATCGTACAAGTTTTCGACGGTCGCGAAGATCACGAGATGATCCGGGGGCTCCTCGAGCACTTTCAGCAGTGAATTGGCGGCTTGCTCGTTGGCGTGATCGAGGTGATCGATGAGATAAACCGTACGCGAGCCGCGCAGAGGTTTCAGCTGAGCACGCTCACGGAGCAGGCGCATCTGCTGAATTGTGATCTGGCGCAAAGGGCCATCGGGAGGGAAGGTAACGAAATCCGGATGAGTGGAAAACAAGAGCGGATCCTCGGCGCGCTTATCTGAAGTCCACTTTTCCCGTTGCTCGATGATGTCGAGGTTTGAAGGGAGGCTCAGGTCATCACGCTCGATCTTTGAGGCGTCGCCGAGCAGAGCCGCGGCAAAGCGCCGGGCCAAAGTGGCCTTCCCAACGCCTTCGGGTCCGCTCAGAAGAATCGTCTGAGGTATGCGATTCTGCTCGATGGCGTGGACGAGAGTCTCGACGATCGCTGAGTTGCCAAAGAAGTTCGGGAAGCCAGCCATCAGGAAGGTACCGCTTCTTTCGCGACTGCCGTAAGCAGCGGGCTCACTTCGGCCCAAACCCGGGCGGCAACCGTTGGCGGCTCGCCGCGCCCATCGACAATGCGGAAACGTTGCGGTTCAAGAGCCGCAATCCTCCGATAGCCCTCGCCCACTCGCTTGTGAAATTCGAGCGACTGCGTATCCAGGCGTGCTTCGCTTGCGTCATTGACGCTCCCGCGGTTGCGGCGGTGAGCTCGCGAGAGTCCGGTTTCGATGTCAATCTCGATGCAGAGGGTAAGATCGGGCAGCAGATCTCCCAGCGCGATCCGATGCGCCTGGCCAACTGCATCGAAACCGAGGCCACGGGCGTTGCCTTGGTAGGCGAGCGTCGAATCGGTAAACCGATCGCTGACCACAATCTCACCGCGTTCGAGCGAGGGAACGATGATTTCGGCCGCAGCTTGCGCGCGCGAAGCAAACATGAGCAGGAGCTCCGTCATAGGCGCCATTTCCTGATGCACTGGGTCCAAAAGAATGCGACGGATCTGCCTGCCGATTCTGGTCGCACCAGGTTCTTGATTTTCGGTGACAGAATAGCCGGTGTCCCGAAGGCGCTCGACGAGAAGGCGCATTTGAGTTGTCTTGCCGCTTCCTTCCGTCCCTTCAAAGGTGATGAACAAGCCGCGCTTGCCGGTGCGGCGCGAATCAGTCATACACAAAGTGCAGCAGCGTCTTGAGATCTTCCCACGCTTCACGCCTCGCGACCTGGTTATATTGGCGCAGCAAGTAGGAAGGATGGTAGGTGATCATCACGGGGATATCGCGCCATTTGTGCCATCTTCCACGCGACTTGGTGATGCCCTCTTTGTTATTCAACAACGCTTTCATGGCAGTGGATCCAAGGGCGCAGATGGCTTTGGGGCGGATGGTCATGAGCTGGCGAAACAGGAACTGTCCGCAGATCTCCATTTCATCCGGAAGAGGCGTGCGATTTTGCGGTGGACGGCATTTGACGACGTTGCAGATGTAGACATCCGAGCGGTGGATGGGAATGCCCTCTTTGGCGGCGGTATTGTCGATCATCTGAGTGAGGAGTTGACCGGCGCGACCGACGAATGGCAGCCCCTGTTCATCCTCGTCGGCACCTGGACCTTCGCCGACGAACACGAGAGAAGCCTGTTCGCTACCTGACCCGAACACGATAGTTTGACGGCTTTCGCAGAGACGACAACGCTTGCAGTCGCCGATATCGGCGCGAATGGCCGTCCAACGTATCGCCCGCAGGAGCGAGACTGGGGAGCGCCGCGGGCAGGACGACTGCAGACGCGGAAGTGTTTGGACGTGGAGCTACGGGAAGCGGCAGGCGCATGTAGACGGAGTCAACGCCGAGGTCGCGATAGAACTCCAGGTAATTGCGGATCTGTTCTCGGGTCATCACGCCTTACGCTGAGGCGTCCACGGTGCGAAGGGAGAGGCGCAGAGTCGCCACCTGGTCGAGAATACGTTCGGCGATCTGCTGCTTGTCGGCGGGGCCGGCATGGACGGTCTGACCAGAGCGAGTGATGATTTCTACTTCGTTCCGGTCCGATTCAAATCCGGTTCCGTCGCGACCGACGAGATTCGCGACCATCATGTCGCACTGTTTCGAAAGCATTTTGCGGCGAGCTTCTTCGACCAGATTTTGTGTTTCGGCTGCGAAGCCGACCAGGAGGCGATCACCCTTACGCTGCCCGATTTCGGCCAGGATGTCGGGCGTGGGATCGAGTTGTAAGGACAGACGTGTTTGCGTTTTCTTGAGCTTTTGCTTAGGAACGTCGGAAACGTAGTAATCGGCAACGGCTGCGCTCTTGACGATGATGGTGGACTCGGGCAGATGGTCGAGAACAGCGCTGCGCATGTCTTGGGCAGTTTGAACGAGAATCAGGTCGACGCCTGATGGCGGCGGAATGCGGACTGGCCCGGATACCAACACCACTCGCGCGCCGCGCTTTGCCGCCGCTTCTGCGATTGCGTAGCCCATCTTGCCGCTGGACCGATTACTGATGTAGCGAACGGGATCGATGGGTTCTTGCGTGGGTCCGGCAGTAATAAGGATGCATTCACCATCGAGATCCCTTTTCTCAAACAGCAGTGAATCGAGGTGCTCGGCGATGCGTTCGGGTTCAGCGAGACGGCCCGCTCCGATGGTTCCGCAGGCGAGCCATCCCTCATCGGGATCG
Source organism: uncultured Acidobacteriaceae bacterium (assembly GCA_963787615.1). GTDB lineage: Bacteria > Acidobacteriota > Terriglobia > Bryobacterales > Bryobacteraceae > Bog-105. Next base: position 95,036 of record CAWBDJ010000001.1, read on the forward strand.
ACGACGGAGCAACCACGCGCGCGCAGGCTGTCCAGGTTGGCTTGCGTGGCAGGATGTTCCCACATCGCGGTATTCATGGCCGGGGCAATAATCACGCGGCCTGTGAAAGCCAGATAAAGGGTGGACAGGAAATCGTCAGCGAGACCATGCGCGAACTTCGCAATGATGTCGGCTGTGGCGGGGGCTACAAGCAGGACGTCATGGCTCTGCGCGACGGCGATATGCTCGACCGCGCTGGACAGAGTTTCGTCGGCACTTGTGTGAGAGAACAGGCCGGTGATGACCTTACGGCCGGTCAGAGCTGCAAACGTAAGAGGCCGGATGAACTCCTCGGCCGCGTGCGTCATGACGACTTGAACCTGGTGTCCGCGCTCTTGAAGCGCACGCACGAGTTCCGCAGACTTATACGCCGCGATCCCTCCGCCGACACCAAGAACGACCCGCATGCGCGGCTTACTCTGCCAGGATGGGCTGCTCTTGTTCCTGAATCTCGTCTGAATAAGGAACCAGGCCGCGGCGGACTTCTTCCATGGCTAAAACGGTTGGCTTTTTGTTAGCCGCTGGAAGCACGCTGCGCTGCCCATTCTGCAATTGGCGCGCGCGCTTAGCGGCCACAATGATGAAGCGGTAGGTGCTGGAAGCCGCATCATCGGGAATACAATACATTGCGTTTCTTGACTTATCTGCCATTTTTCTCTCTCTCCAACAAAACGGAACGCCAGAAGCGCGCCGAAAGTACATTCTTCAAAACAATGAAGGGTCCGGATCTTCAAAACTTCTAAGGATGGGTCGAATCTGTTCTTCCATCCGCATGCGCCGGACGCGCTCGGCTCTTACGATAGAGGCGAGCGTTGCCACCGACTCTTCGACCTGGTGGTTGACCAGCACATAATCGTACTGGACGTAATTGCGAATCTCTTCGGCGGCATCTTTCAGACGCCGCTGGATCACTTGTTCAGAATCCTCAGACCGTGCACGCAATCGCTGCTCCAAAATGTCACGCGAGGGAGCAAGGATGAATATGGTGACGGCCTCGGGAATTCTCTCCTTTAATTGTCTCGCACCTTGAACGTCGATGTCGAGTATCAGGTCCTTGCCTTCACGCTGCGCCTGGTCCAGTACTTTTCGGTTGGTGCCGTAATAGTTTCCGAAAACTTGGGCGTGCTCCAGGAATTCATCGCGTTGGACACGTTCTTCGAACTCCTGGTGTGAGATGTAGACATAGCTCTCGCCGGGTTTTTCATTTCCGCGGGGCTTGCGCGTAGTGTAAGACACGGAGAATCGCAATCCCGGGTCGCTGGCCAACAGCCTGGAGACGAGCGTTGATTTTCCCGAGCCGGACGGCGCCGAAATGATGAAGACTGTGGTCATGCGTTCCGCCGAACCGCGGCCGTCGGACCTGATATGGTCCGGTGCAAGCCGGCTATTCAAGATTGAGAGCCTGTTCGCGCATTCTTTCGATATTAGCCTTTACCGCTAAGGCGAGATTCGTGATGGTTAGGCCGGCTTCGCCGATGCCCGAGGTCTTGGACAAGAGTGTGTTGGCCTCACGATTCATCTCCTGAAGAAGAAAGTCGGCGCGCTTGCCGATTTCTCCGCCGGTTTCCAGCACGCGACGCAACTCCTGCGTATGGACAGCCAAGCGAGCCAGTTCCTCCTGAACATCCGATCTGTCGGCGAGCATGGCCGCTTCTTCCGCCAAGCGATTTTCAGAGATGCTCGAATCGTGCAACAAATTCGCGAGCCGCTCGCGCAAGCGTTGTAGAAAGTGAGCGACAGCGGATTCACGAATAGCGCCGATTTGTGTGACCTGCTGTTCTATAGCGGTGATCTCTCCTTCAAAACTCTTACGCAGTTCGTTTCCTTCGCGTTCGCGATTAACATTTAGCTCATTGATGCACGCGGCAAGAACAGCTAACACCTCGGATTCCAGGTTCTTTTCGAGCACCTTCGTTTCCCGCGCGCTGTCGAATACGCCGGGCATGGCGAAGAACGTATTCAGATCGGGCTTGCTTTCCAAGCCGAACTCGTCGCAGGCTTGCTGGAAGAGGTTCAGGTAGCGCTTCAAGACGTTCCGGTTGTAAACAAGGCCATCCGTTTCGGCATCCGGCGCGAGGGACATGCGTATTTCGATGTGACCTCGGCTAAGGTGCTGTTTCAGGAGGGCACGCATGGCGTTTTCGAACTGGAGCAGCGGCCCGTTCTGATGAAAGTGCAGATCGAGGGCGCGGTGATTGACGCTGCGCAGGGTCACAGTGAGTTCCCCGGTGCTGGTTTGTGCGCGCACAAGCGCATAACCCGTCATGCTGCGAATCGGGAGCGCTGGTGTCGTCTCTTTGGCAACGGTTTCCTGTCGGGCCACCTCCGGCCGGCCCACACCTGGTTGGGCGCTCACAGCCGGATTGTCCGAAGAACGGCGCTAACCGGCAGTGGCATTCGCATTTGAATGCTGCAGCTCGTGCAGACGATGGTAGATGCCCCGACCGGCAAGCAACTCATCATGTGTTCCAATTTCACTAATTTTTCCGGCATGGAGAACGACGATTTTATTCGCCTGTCGAATGGTGGAAAGGCGGTGGGCGATGACGAGAACAGTGCGGCGCCGCATCAAGGCAGTCAGGGCTTGTTGAACGAGCCGCTCGGATTCGGTGTCCAACTGGGAGGTCGCCTCGTCCAGGATCAAGATGGGCGCGTCTTTGAGCAGCGCACGGGCGATAGCGATTCGTTGGCGTTGACCACCGCTGAGCCGAACGCCGCGTTCTCCGATGACGGTCTGGTATCGCTCCGGCATATGCTCGATGAACTCTTCGGCGAGCGCAGTACGGGCAGCAGCAAACACTTCTTCTTCCTTGGCATCGGGGCGGCCATAGGCGATGTTGTCGAAAACCGTGTCGTTGAAGAGGAAAGTTTCCTGAGCGACGATGCTGATGTTTTCACGCAGGCTGGCGAGGCGTATGTCGCGAACATCTTTACCATCGATCAGAACAGCGCCTTCTTTTACGTCATAGAAGCGCGGCAGTAAGTTGACGAGCGTGGTCTTTCCGGCGCCGCTCGGACCGACGAGCGCGACGACTTCGCCGGCCTTCACTTCCAAATCAACTCCGTCGAGCACAACACGATCGGGAGCGGTTGGATAGGTGAAACAGACGTTCTCGAAACGGACGCTTCTTTCAAACTTTGAGAGGCGCACGGCATTAGGCGTGTCGATCACGTCCTGCTGGCAATCCAGGTATTCGAAAACTTTCTGAGCAGCGCCGATGCCTTGCTGAAACACATTGTGAATGTTGGTGAGGCGCTTGATGGGCTCATAGAGCCTGACGAGTCCGAGTCCGAAAGCGGCGAAGGTGCCGGCGGTCATGGCAGAATTCCTGGCGTGCATGCGCGCGACAGTCACGAGAAAAACAATGGTGAGTGCACCGAACATTTCAATAATGGGCGAGGGGATGGCCTGTTGTGCGACGTAGCGCAGGTTGCCGGACCTGAGGCGCTGAGCGGCGAGGCGAAAGCGCTTCGATTCAAAATCCTCTGCGCCAAAAGTCTTTACGACCTGATGTCCGGTGAGCGTTTCCTGGAGGATGTGGCTGAGTCCGGCGGCCATGTCCTGGGCATGCCGCGTGGTGCGGCGAATGCGCTTTCCTAATCGGACGGTCAAGACAGCGACGACCGGCAATATCAAGACACTGATGAGCGAGAGTCTCCAATCGATGGTGATCATCGCTAACAGCAGGAACAGGGCGGTGAACATCTGGCGCAGCCAATCGGCGAGCATGGTCGAGACGGAGATTTGAATCTTCTCGATGTCGTTCATGATGGACGACATGATGCGGCCGGTTGCCTGATTCTCGAAGAAGTGCGCGTCTTGCAGCAGGATTCTGTCGAAAACCTCCTGACGCAGATCCATGACGGCGCTGATGCCGACCCAATTCACAAGGTAATTGCCCAGGTAATCGCACACGCCGTTGGCGAAGAAGCACGCGAGGATGGCGATGGCGACCATGGTCCAGATGTTGTGCGCGAACGGGATCAGCTGGTTCAGATAAATATGGATATTGGTGTGCGGAATGGGGAAGAGCGGGGCAGGAGTATTGGGCGCGGTGGGCTTCAGCACGCGGTCGAAGATGAGAGGAATGAGGACGAGGAGCAGCCCTTGCGACAGACCGACGATGGCCATGAATATGACGGAGGCGACCAGGGCGGGGCTGTACGGTTTGGCGTACCGGAGCAGCCGATAGAGATCTTTCAAGCGTGCGCCTCTTCAAAAACGCGCAAGCGTTCGAGGGCGGCGATCAGGCGCGAGACGCTGATTTTGGCGAGGCCGTCAGGCGCGACGATAACTTCCGATTCGGTCCGCCAGGGCGCCCAGATGGCGGGATTCGAAGTGCTGAAGAGAACGACGCTCGGAACCGCGAAGGCTGCGGCGATGTGCGCAGGGCCGCTGTCGTTTCCGATGAACACGACGCTTTTCGAGAGGACGGCTTTCGCTTCGGCCAGAGAGCCTTGCACGATGTGATGACCGGCAAAAGGCGCGGGGTCGTCGGCCGGGCCGGCCAGGAAGACGGGCGTAATGTTCCAGAGTTTTAGATAACGCGCGACTTCGCAGAACCGTTCCGCCGGCCACTGCTTTTCCGGAGCAGAAGCGAATGGATGCAGGACGGCGTATTTGCCGGGAATGGGCGAATTAGCGGCGTAGAGTTCGGCGCGCGGTACCTGCTGCATAGGGACGCCGAGCGCGAAAAAAGCGGAGGCGAGGTGTTCAACGGTGTGGACGCTTCGATTGACCCCCAAGATGCGTTGCGCGCGCTTGATCTTGAAGTTGTAAGCGAACGTCATGCTGTGGTGGGCGAAGCCGGCGCGCCATTTCGCACCCGAGAGCGCGGTCATCCATTGGCTGCGCGTGCCGCCATGAAGATTCACGCATAGACCGGACTTCCAACTGCGCACGGCTCGCCAAGTGGGCGCGATGAGCTGATTTACGTGTGGGTTGCCCTCGAACACGGCTTTGAACTGATCTTCGACGGCGACACCGATGGCGAGATCGGGCCGGGATCGTTTCAGGAGCGCGAGGGCGGGCGTGGTGAGAACGCAATCGCCTAACGATCGCAGACGGATGATCGCAACGCGCGATGCTTCCGGCAATTGCTCCAAAATCGTCATGAAGAATTAGGGTTCAATGGTGGCCTGATCGACGAGCATGATGGGAATGTCGTCGCGCACCGGGTAGACCCGCTTGCACTCGACGCACTTCAGGCCGGTTCCATCTTCTTTCAAGACGACCTTGGCTTTGCAGACCGGGCAGACGAGGATTTCCAGCAGCTCTTTACTGATTGCCATGGAAAGTCTTAGTTTACCAGTGGCTGCGGCGCCGGCGAGCGGATTGGCACGGAGATTCAGGCGCGCAGGCGAGCTTGGTCGAGGCGCTCACGAAGCAGCGCCGGAAGATCGGCTTCGAGGTCGGGCGTGATGAGACCGGCGTCATCGAGGTCCTTGATATGTGCTTCGTCTTTGGCTCGAAAGCTAGTCAACTTCATGCGAAGCAGATCGGCGAGGGGCATTACGCGAATGCCTCTCAGTTCGCGAGAGGGCCCCAACGGTGGCAGAGCCTCCGGGTACTCAGGACGGACCTTTTCGCCGAAAAAGAGCAAGTGAACCGCTCGGCGCGCGGAGGGGCGGTCGATAATCGAGCCCAGCTGATGAAAACGCCTTTTCCAGGGTTGCTGCCAAATCAAAGAGTTGATCCACTCGCTCCTCGAAGAACGCATTGATCAGAAGCGGCACAATGCATCTATTATCACGTCGCTGAAGGTACAAAGCCTCCATGGCGCGCGAATTTTGTCCCACCTTTCAAGGTAGGCGGGTCCTCAAGTAATCCGGGAAGGGTCCTTCGCAGATGGCGAGGTCGGCGGGATCTTTGGGGCCGATGTGGCCGGTGGCGAGGAAGCGTTCGCGCTCCTGGTCGATGACGGTGAGCCATTCGTCGAAGGTGAGCACCTGATCGCGGCCGGTGCTGATGCCGGGGATCTCTTTCTTTACCCAGCGGTAGGCGCGCGGGATGCCGCCGTGAAAGGCCATCATGCGCGTGACGATTTCGGGCGGAGGGTCCATGGTTTTGCTCTCAGCGAGCAGCTCCTCGTTACTCGGCCATAGCCGGGTGGTGGTTATGCCGTCTTCGCGGACGACATCGACGCTCTGGATGAGTTGGGGGCGTTTGACCACCGGCTTGAGGTAGGCTTCGAGATCGAAGTGGGAGAAGGGTCCGGAGCGTTCGGAGGAGTCGTCGGAATCGTCGCGCTGCTTCGAAGCTTTGGCGGAAGTCTTTTCGATCAATGCGCTGTTCGTGCGTCTAAGCGGAGGTCGAGCGTTTCGCGGCGATGGGCTTCGAGGGCGCGGGTGCGGCGGGTTTGCTCGACGGCGTTGCGGGCGCGGTGAAAGGCGCGCTCGGCGGTGGTGCGGTAGCGGGTGAAGCGCTCGATTTTGAGGTGGTCTTCTTCCGTCCAGTCGATGGAATCGGTGTACTTGTCGTAGATCGATCGCTCGCACTCGTTGTACTGGCGGGTTTTGCGCCACAGGAACCATTCGCAGCGGGCGGCTTGTTCGAGCATGGAGGCGAAGGTGGGATTGTCGGGCGCGTAGTCGTCGAGCCAAGCCTCACGGAGAGCGTTCCATTCTTCTTCTTTTTCGCCGGCGAGGATGAGTTTTTCCGAGCAGCAGCCGTGGCTGAGGCGGTTCATGCTGGAGCGGGATTTTCCTTCAGGCGTATTGGCCATTGCTTTTTGTGCATGAGGATCGCGCGGGGGGCGCTGCGGTGCAGGCGGGGAATGGGCGGAAGTGGCTGAAGGGAAATGGAGAAAAGAAATATGGTGGAGTTGGGATCGGGCGTGCGGAAGTGGCGCGAGAGCGCGGCGATCGAACGGCAGGATGAATACGGTTTTTGCGCAAAAGGCGAAGAGACAGCGCATTTTGCGGAACGAACTCGGCGTGCCCGGTAGTCCGCACCCCCGGGGGAAAGGTCAGGGAGTTTCGCCCGATGCCGACCAGATGACCTCTGCTTTTGAAACGGCTGTCATTCGCATAGATGAGCCATCCCTCGCAGTCATTGGCAAGTCGAACTGGAGTTCCTGTGTTTCTTTATAAGACTGCGCTGATGGAGACAGCGGATAGCACCCGCGTATCTCAGCTTTCAAGCTGCCGCGAGTGAAGGAAATCCCGGAGCGAGGATCTTTCCCGGAGAAGTTATCCGCGTTCACATGCCTCTCCACTTGAGCGCAATCAACGCCGCCGATTTTGTTAACCGCAACAAAGCGAGTGGTTGCGCTCAGTTGATCTGGCGGTATGGTGATGCCTGCCTCTTTCTGAACGCTATCGGCGGCCAGAACGGCGTTAGCAGGCCAGCTTTCGCCCACAGAGCGCGCTTGTTTGGTGCCGAAGATTTCGTCATCGGAGATGGTGTTTGGTTGATGGGCGGAATAGACGACACGAAAGGCCTGCTGCGTGGACGTGTCCATAATGCCGTCCTGTAACGATAACTTCTCGCTTTTGCTGCCGTCGGCGATAATCACGGTTCCGGGCTGCAAGAGGTCGACGGTAGTGTCGTCCTTGGTTCTGGTGAATTTTGCAACAGTGAAAGCGAGTTTGTAGGGTTCACCCGTGCGATCGACTTCTACGACCTTCGCGCGACCTTCAAAGTTCACCTGAAAATCGTCTGCCTTTATCGTGCGTTCGCCGGCCGAAGCAAGCTGCCGCGATGAGCCGGTTGCCGAGAAAGCGTAGGTCTGGCCCGGCGCAACGTGTCGAGTCAGGTGAATGATGTAAGTTTGTGCGGTTAGCGGCCCAGCGGCTGCGGCTGTGAGCAGTAACGCGACGAAAGCTTTCATACCGCCAGTATTGCGTTCCCGGGGCGTGAGCAACTTTCCGCTAGCGTGCTGCCAAGTGGAGGTTGGAAGGAAAGGGCGGCGATTATTCCTCGCGAAGGGCGATTAGCGGGTCGATTTTTGCGGAGCGTCGCGCCGGGATATAACAGGCGAGCATGGCCAATGCAGCGAGCAGCAGGGGAGCACCGAAGATGAGTCGCGGGTCGTGGCTTCCTGCTGCAAAGGACGGTCCGAACAGGCTAGTGGCGGCACTCAGCGCACGCGAGATTCCGAGTGCAGCGAGAAAGCCGAGTACCGACCCGGCGATCACCAGTGTTCCGCCTTCGCGCATCACCAGGCGCAAGACCTGGCCGTGGAGCGCGCCGAGCGCCATGCGAATGCCGATCTCTTTGCGGCGCCGCGCGACGGAGTACGCGGTTACTCCTGCGAGTCCGATGGCGGCGAGAATCATTCCGAAGGCGCCGATCACCGTGTAGATGATGATCCCGCGGCGGATGATAGAGGTGGTTTCATCCACTTGTTCTGCAAGCGTGCGGACATTGAAAATCACCAGATTCGGATCGAGCGAGGCAATTTCCCTGCGGATGCCTTCCATGATGCCGGGCCCTCCCGTGGCACGCAGCATAATGAGCATTCCGCCGGGGGGCGAATGCGCGAAATCGCTGCGGGTGAGCGGCAGGTAGACGGTTGGGACCTGCGTGTCGATCTCCGATCCGGTCTCAGTCTCGCTCATGGGCGCCGACAGATCCTTCACCACGCCGACTACTTGGTAAGCACGAGAGGTCTCCTCCAAACGGCGGCCGAGAGGGTCGCGGTTGCCGAATAACTCGCGCGCGGCGGTCTCGTTCAACACCACCGGAAGCGACTTGCTTTTCGCCGCGTCGATTCTCTGATCTCGTTGGTCGAACTCGCGGCCTTCCATCATGTTCACGCTCAGCGCGGCGAAATAATGGGCGCCGACGGTCTGCTCGGCAACTTTGTGCAAAACGCGTTCCGGGTTTCCGGGATCGGACGGAGCGGTCAGGGTCGAACTCGCGACGACCGGGGAGAAGGGCGGCGCTTCGGCCAGCGCGACCTCCTGGGTGCCCGGCGCGCGCTTCAGCCGCTCGGGGAGCCGTTCAAAGAGATCCGCCGCGTTCTCCGCCGAATAGCCGTCGCGCAAAGGGTCGAGGGAGATCAGATACATCTTCACGGGATCGAATGCGATCTCAACGCGGTTGCTTTTGTGGAATCCGATGACTAGAAAGCCGGTCATTAATAAGAGCGTCAAAGAGCCGGCCACCTGCGAGACCATCAGGAGATTGCGTATTCCGAATCGCCGGTAGCCGCGCAGCTGTGCAAGCGCGCCTTCTTTGAGCGCGGACGCCAGATCGGTGCGCGTGCTGGCGAGCGCGGGAAGCAAGCCAAATCCAATGCCGGCGGCGAGCGATACGGCGAAGGCAAACAGCAGCACGCGGAAATCCGGCGTGATGTCGAAGTTGATGGGAAAGGGCGTGGGCACTCTCATTTGCTTGAAACCGGCGGCGGTCCAATAGGCAAACAGGACTCCGGCGACACCGCCGGCGCAAGCAAGCAGCACGCTTTCGGTCAATAACTGCCGCACTAAGCGGAAACGGCTGGCTCCGACCGACAGCCGGATGGCGACTTCGCGGCGGCGAGCCGTGGCGCGCGCGAGCTGCATGTTCGCCAGGTTCATACACGCAAGACCGACAATCAAGCCGTCCAACAGCAGCGCCATGCCCAGCAGCACGGGGAGCAACTCGCGCGGGATGGGCACGATTTTTCCGCCGGGGAGCAGCGCGATGCGCCGCTCCTTGGCATTGCGCGCAGGATCGAGCGATTCTTTCTCCAGCTGCCGGGTGAGCGTGTCGAGACCTGCTTCGGCCGACTTCAGCGTGACTCCCGGCGCGAGCCGAAAGAGTGCCTGGAACAACTTCGCATCGCGTTTGTGAAGGACATCGCCAGCCAGTTCCGGGACCATGGCCGTGGGCGACGTGGTCGGCGCGAAAATGTCGGCGGGACTAATTGGCACGATGCCTAGAAAATCTTTTGGCCCGATGCCGACGATGGTCGCGGTTTGTCCGTTCACATGAATGGCGCGCCCGACCGCTTCGGGGTCAGCATCCATACGGTTGCGCCAGAACCGGTCACTAATAAACACCACGGGCGACGAGCCGGGCTTATCGATTTCGGGATCGAAGGTGCGGCCGCGGGCGGCGTGCACGCCAATGACAGAAAAATATTCGGGAGAAACCACATGCCCGAAAATACGCTCGGCTTTCGTATTCGCCGATTCGCCTTGTGAAGAATTCAGCGAGACGTTGAACGGAACTGGTCCTTGATACGCTGCGGCGCGAGAGAACAGATCGTGCTCATCGCGATAACGCTCGAAGTATGGATAGGACGTGCCCATCACCATCACGAGCCGGCTCGGATCCTGAGCGCCGGGCGCGTCGCGAAGAATCAACTTCAGAAATTCGCTGGCGGTGACAGAGGCGATGCCGATACCGAGTCCTAAGGAAATAATGCCGACGGCGGCAAATCCGCGCGATTTCGCCAGCGTGCGTAGCGCGTATGCGAGGTCTTGCCGCATCTCCGATAGATATTCGACTGGCAAACGAACGGCGATATCGGCCAATAGTCGAATGACGCTGAAGAATCCGTGCCGGGCCCAGATGTCGTCGATGGCGTCCTCTCCCGTTTGGATCACGTCGGCGCCATAGACCATCTGAAACTCGTGCGGGAAGGCGAACGCCAGTCGACGGTATAGGCGGAGTGCGAGCGATTTCATTTGTTAGAGGGCCTCCAAGCCGCGTTTTACGTGAAGGATTCGGACCAGTTCCTGGAGGCGCTCGCTTTCTGCCTGGAGCACACGGCGGCCGAGGCGCGTCAGGTGATAGTAGCGGCGCCGTGCGTCATCGAATTCGCGCGCCGGGCGTTCGTCAGATTCCTCGATCAATCCGGCTTCGATCAGCCGCTTCAGCGATCCATACAGGGTGGCCGGCCACAAGCGCACCTTGCCGCCGGTACGATCGAGAACTTCCTGCATGATGCCGTAGCCGTGCTGATCCTCGCCCGCGAGAGACAGCAGGATGTGGAACCAGTTGGTCTTGAGCGGGAGGAAGGCTTCCGGCTTAGGCATGAATGCATATATATATCAAACGATACAGAGCCGTGTCAAGCGGGACGGTTTTGTGGCGCGGCGGCGGTTTAGGCGACTGCGCCGCGGAGAATCTTTTGGAGCAGTGCGCGGTAACTCAAGCCGGCTGCAAGAGCCGATTGCGCGAAATCGTCTTCTTCGGCAAGCGATGGATTGGGGTTGGCTTCGAGCACCACGATTTCCCCATCCGGCTTGAGACGGAAGTCGATGCGTCCGAGACCGCGAATTTTCAGGGAACGATAGACGCTGCGGGCAATGGTGTCGAGTTGTTGCTCGACACCGTCTGGAAGCGGCGCGGGCGGGCCGTTGCGAATGCCCCATTTTTTGCGGTATGCGTCGTCCCACTTGGCCTTATAGGTGGCGAATTTCGGGGCGCCTTCGGGCATGTGCTCGAAGAAGATCTCACGCGGCGGGAAGACGGTTAAGCGGCGGTTGCCCAACACGCTTACATACAGCTCGCGACCCTCGATATATTCCTCGATGAGCGCGTCACTTTGCAGGCTCTCATGTATGAAACGGGCCCGCTCCAGCCCTTCCTGCTCGTTGCGGACGAACGAAGACTGGCTGATGCCATCGGACGATTCGTGACCGAGCGGCTTCACGAAAGCGGGAAAACCGAGTTCGTCGAGTCTGCGCCGGGGGTTGCCGCGCGTCGATAGCACAGACTGCGGAACCCTGACACCGTGATAGGCGAGTACTTTCTTCGCGAGCGCCTTATCTTTGCAGAGCATGAGACCGTCGGGGCCGGATCCGGTGTAGCGGACTTTGAGCAGGCTGAGCAGGGCTGGAATGCTGGGTTCGTGTATGCGGCTGTCGTGGAACGATTCGGTCAGGTTGAAGACCACGTCGGGAGCGAACGATTTCACCATCTCGACGATGGGAACGACGTCATCGAACACGGCGAGTGTTTCGACGGCGTGACCGAGTCGACAGAGTGAATGCAAGACGTCCGCCTCGGTGGGTTTGAACTCCTCTTCGCGAAGACTGCGCGGCGAGAACGATTCGCCTGCTTCGGTGGGCCGCGTCAGATCGAACAGAACCATGACGCGCATTTACACAGACCTCTTGAATCGGCCTGTGTGCAGATGGTTGGTCAACAGGGTGGCGAGGTAGGCTCCGACGTTGAACGAAAGGCTAGCGGCGTCGGGCGGGGCAAGCAGTCCGAGTTCCTGACAGCGCTTGGTCTGGCGGCGAACCATCATGTCGACGGTGTACTTGGGCTGTCCGGTCCAACGAACGATGGAGCCGATCAGCGCGCGACGGTGGCGGCGCATGAAGCTGGCGGCTGTTTCGCTCGCCGGGTCAACACCGCTGAACAGAATGCGTAAATCATCGTCATAGGCATCGGGGAAATCTTCCGCAAAGCGGCGGCGACGCTCCGCATAGTAGCGGCCCAGGGTGCGTCGGGACTTGCGCGCTTCGGCGATGCGGCGGATTCGCACTTTGGCCGGTTTGGTGGAGGCGGCCTCGCGCATGAGCGCGTCGACGTAGCCGAGTTTGTCGAGAGCCTTCCAGCCGCGATAGCGTTCGGTCCAGGCTTCGACGGGCATCGATAACCAGACCGCGAACGTTTCGGCGAAGTCTTCGTCGGGGTGGGCCTGCGCGTACCAGTTCGGCAGATGCTGGACGTAACTGCGACTGTAGGGCCGTGGGCGGTAGACCTCGGGGTTGTATTCCTTTTCAGGATTTCCGAAGAGTTCAGCCCATTTAGGCCGGGCGGACAAGCGATAAGCGTGATCGACGGCGTGACCGCATTCGTGCCGCAAGAGTTTTTGGCACCACTCGGGTGTGCCGCCCTCGACTTCGAGCATCTGGTGCAGTTCGAGGGTCTTGAGCCGGGGATGCGCGAGATAAAACGGAATGGCAATGGCCGGCACTCCGGTGGGAGACAGCCATTCGTTGCCGAGATAGCAAGTGGGACGGATGGCGAGGTCACGAGCCGCTAGTTCTTCGTACAGCAGCCGAACGCGTTCTTCGAGTTCGCTACCCTCAATGCGCACACCGAGGTCGCAGATGCGTAGGGCGAGGAGATCTTCGTCTTTTAGAGCGGTCCAGCCGGGGTCTACTGGGGTCTCGACGGTAGTGACACGATCTGCATTAACACGATCTGTGCTGGCCATTCCGCGGTTCTGTAAGATTTATCGGCACTTACAGGGCGGCAGTTTAGGGTGGATGCCGTTCGACAGCGGGGTAGCGCTTGGGCGGGAAGAGCCGTGGCGGAGAACGAGCGGTGCTTTGCTTAGCGAGCCCGCCTACTTTTGTTTTTCGGTGCTCGGCGGAACCAGTCCTTTTAATCGCATGTAGGTCACCATGTTTCCGTAATGCTCCATGGTATGCACCGAGTTAGCCGAGAGCACGGTAAGTCTCGTCATATCTACATTCATAAATTTCACCAGCTGGCTTGCCTTCGCGTCCGTCATGGCGGCATACGCGTTGCTGCAATATGCAACCGCGTCTTTCAGCGCTGCTACCAGGTCCGCCTTGGAACTTTTGGCGCTGTCAATCTTTTTGGGCGAGACCTGTTCGCTCAGGGCCGTTGAGCAAAAGATATATTGCGCATCTGCGACATGACCGACTAATTGGCCGAAACTGCGAACGTCGGGTGTTGGCTTGAAAGAATAATTCTCTTCGGGCATCTTTTCGGCGGCAGCAAACACGTAGCCGCTCACGACGGAATAAATCATCTTCTGACCGGCTGAAGACGGATTGCTGGGTGCCGCGGCGTTCTCCTGGGCGGTTCCGAAAACGGGAAGAGCTGCTAAGGCAGCGAACACGAAACAGAGTCGCTTATTCACGCGAGTGTCCTTACGCTGGTTACTCGCGCCGGTAAGATCGCTGTCGCGGCGCGGCACCATAACTACGCAATTCGCTAGAAGAAGTTCACTCTGGTTGTGAAAGAGCGGGAAATTAGCTTGCGCTTCGGTATCCGGGTCCGCGAAGCGCTACGCCCGGTTTGGCGCCGGTGACCTTGCCCGATTTCACGACGGCAACGCCGTTGACGAAGACATATTCGACGCCGGTCGAGAGCTGGTTCGGGTTCTCATAGGTGGAACGATCGATGATGGTGTCGGGGTTGAAGACGGCGATGTCGGCGAAGAATCCTTCCTGGAGAATGCCGCGGTCACGAATGCCGAGACGACGCGCAGCCGCGGAGGTCATCTTGCGGACTGCGTCTTCGAGCGGCAGCACTTTTTCCTCACGCACGTAGAGACCGAGGATGCGTGGGAAGGTTCCATAAGCGCGCGGATGCGCCAAGTGGCCCTTCATCTTTTCGGGGTCGACGCCAGACGCGTCCAGTCCGAATTTAATCCACGGCTGCCGGAGTTGCAGTTTGACGTTGTCCTCGCTCATCAGGAAGTACATTGTTTCGACACGCGTGTGCTCGGTGAGGATAAGGTCCATAGCGGCATCGCGCCAGTCTTTGCCCATCATGCCAGCGATCTCGTTGAGGCGTTTGCCGGCGTACTTCTGGTTCTCGGGCTTATCGAGCTTGAGGACCAGGATGCCTTCGGGCCCGGCGAGCTGCCCCATGTTTTCCCAATCGGACTTCTCTTCTCCCATCTCGCGCTTGATGCGCTCGCGGGCGGCAGGGTCGGCGAGATTGTCGAACAACTTGCCGTTTTCGGCAGTCCACGGGGGCAGTACGGCGGTGAGGCCGGTCGCGCCTGCGGTGTAAGGGTACATGCACGCGCTGACGTCCTGGCCTGCGGCACGAGCAGCGTTGATCTTCTGGATGGCGGGCATTTCCTTGTCCCAATTGCGTTTGCCCGCAGCTTTCAAATGATAGATCTCGACGGGAGCGCCGGATTTCCGCCCGATCTCAATTGCTTCATCGAGCGCTTCCAGAAAGTGGTCGGCCTCGGAGCGCATGTGCGAGATGTAGAGGCCGCGATACTTGCCCACGGGTTTCGTGATCTCAATGAGCTCGTCGGTATCGACGTAGGTTGCGGGCGGGTAGATGAGAGCCGATCCGATGCCGAACGCGCCGTCTTGCATGGCGAGATCGACGAGTTCCTGCATTTTGTGAATCTGATCGGGGGTGGCTTTGCCGGGAGCGAGACCCTTGACGTATTGCCGCACGGTAGTCGCTCCGACGTAAGAACCGAAGTTGATTGCGGAGCCACGCTGTTCGGCAGCTCTGAGCATGGCGTCGAAACCGTGGGGGCCGTCAAAGTTCTTTTCCGCGCCGCGCCGACCCATGCCTACGGTGCCGGCCCGAGTGAGGTCGTTTGCGGGCGCCTCGGTCCAACCTTCGCCTGCGATTTCGGTGGTCGCCCCTTGAGTGATCTTGCTGATGGAGGGACCGCCGAGCGAGCCTTGCATGTCGACGAAGCCGGGCGCGACAACGAGGCCATGTACGTCTATGCGCTCCTTGGCGTTGGCGTGATCGAGCAGCCCGGCGCCGGTAATCCTCGCGATGCGATTGCCGGAGATGGCGAGGTCGCCATAGAACCACTGATTCCCGGTGCCATCGACAATCTTGCCGCCCGAGAGGATGACGTCATAGCTCTCCTGGCAGAAGGCCGCCGAGCAGAAAAGCGCCAGCAGCAGCGCAGATTTCGTTAGCGCAGATCTCATTTTCGAGAAGGGTATCACGAAGGCGGCAGAACGCAGAACTGCTCATCCCGAAAAGTATTTACATTTTTCTTAAAATATCGGCGCGGTTTATTCGTTTACAGATGTAGATGAAGGGCGCGCTAACGATCGAGCGAGTGACCGCGGCCGAACAGGATCGACGAATTTCGGAAATCCTGGAGCGGGAGCAGTTTCGGCTTCGCAATTTCATTCGCAAGCGCGTACCTGATAAAGCCGATGCGGAGGACATCTTCCAGGACGTCTCGTATGAGCTCCTGGAGGAGTACCGGCTGATGAAGCCGGTCGAGCAGATCGGTGCGTGGCTGTTCCGGGTAGCGCGGAATCGCATTATCGACCTGTTTCGCAAAAGGAAGCCGCAGGCCGTAGGGAGCGAGTGGATGACTGGCGAGAATCAGGAAGACGGGATTTCGCTGGAAGACCTGCTTCCCTCGCCCGATGCGGGGCCGGAGGCGGCGTACGCACGCAGTGTGCTGCTGGAAGAGCTCGAGGCTGCTGTCGAGGAATTACCTGAAGAGCAGCGCGAGGTGTTCATAGCGCATGAGATGGAGGGCCGCAGCTTCAAAGAGCTGGCCGCCGCGACCGGGCTGAGCGTGAATACGCTTCTCTCGCGCAAACACTATGCGGTACTTCGCCTGCGCCGACAGCTGCAAGCCATCTACGACGAGTTCACAACGATATGAGGGTAAGAACATGAAAAGGAATTGGGCATTACGGGCATCGAAGATTGCAGTTTTGGCCACGCTGGGTGTGACTGTATTCAGCTTTGTGGTCATGAGCCTGTGGAACTGGTTGATGCCGGTGGTCTTCGGCTTGAGAACGATCGGGTTCTGGCAAGCTTTGGGTTTGCTGATCTTGAGCAGGATTCTGTTCGGAGGCTTTCGTGGGCGGCCTGGGCACAACATGCGCTGGCGGCGGGGAATGATGGCGCGATGGGAACAGATGACTCCTGAGGAACGCGAGAAATTTCGCGAAGGCATGCGCCATCGATGCGGCCCATTTCGGACGCCCGAGACGGAGCCGAAAGCATGATCGAAGAGATCCCCAGTAAGACCGCTCAACGAGTTGCGCTACGGCGCGCGGCGCACCAACTCCTGGATCATCCTCGCGTGTTCGACGATCCAGTTGCACTCGCGATCATCGGGGAACAGACCGCTTCACTGCTGAGATCCGAGCCGGAGCGATTCGAGAGTTCCGGCTCACGCCACCTGCGGGCATTCGTCGCGGCACGGAGCCGATTCGCGGAAGATGAGCTGGCGATGGCGATCAAACGTGGCGTGCGGCAATACGTCGTGCTGGGCGCGGGCTTAGACACATTTGCTTGCCGCAACCCTTATCCGGCTTCGGATCTTCACGTGTTTGAGGTGGATCATCCTGCCACGCAAGCCTGGAAACGAAAGCAGATGGCGGACTCGGGGATCTCGGTTCGCTCGCCCGTGACGTTTGTTCCGACGGATTTCGAGAAGCAGACACTTTCGGATGCGTTGCAGCGGTCCGATTTCAAGGCTGATCAGGCGACCTTCTTCTCCTGGCTTGGTGTGACTCCGTATTTAACATTGGAAGCCACGATGGCTACGCTTTGCTTCATTGGCGCGCGGCCAGAAGGGAGCGGCGTGGTCTTCGACTATGCGGTGGAACGGTCTTTGCTGAGCCCGATGGAACAAATGGCCCTGGACGCTCTTTCGAGCCGGGTAGCGAGAGCCGGAGAGCCTTTTCAGTTGTTGTTAGATCCTGCGGCGCTGATGAGCATGCTCAGAGCGGCGGGATTCCGGCATATCGAAGATCTGGGACCGAACGAGATCGAAGCGCGCTATTTCGAGAATCGAACAGACGGGCTCCGCATTGGAGTGGGACTCGCTCATTTGGTGAGTGCGCGAGTGTGATGAAAACAGAGTCGCCCTTCTCGCCTTACTATCTCCGAGCCCAAGCTACAGTAGGGCATGGTGCCGCGGTGGTTGACCGCATCGCTCGGTGCGATCATGCTTTTCGCGCATTTGCTCGAGGGGCAGACTCCGCAAGCCGCGCAAGCGCTCGAAGCGCGTGGCGACTGGCCGGCCGCCGAAGCTGCCTGGAGAAGCCTCGCTCGCCAAAATCCACAGGACTTCCGATTTTGGACGAGCCTTGGCATTGCGCTTGCCCATCAAAATAAGTTCCAGGAATCCATCGACGCCTATCGCAAAGCGCTGGGCCTGAATCCGCGTGCTTCTCAAACGCGGCTCAACCTCGGACTCGCGTACTTCAAGTCAGGCAAACTCGAAGAGGCCATCCCTCCACTCCTGCAGGCTGCCTCCGAGACGCCTGGCGAGCCGCAAGTCCAAGTGCTGCTCGGGATGTGTTTCTACGGCACCGGCAAGTACGCAGAGGCGGTTCCCCATCTTGCGGCGGCACAGGCTCACGATCCGGACAACAAGGAACTCCGCTTCGTCCTTGGGCAGGCGTATCTCTGGAGTGGCGCCTACCAGCAGGCGCAACGCGAGTTTTTGACCATGCTCGAGCGGGATCCCGATTCAGCTCAAGTGCATATGCTGCTCGGCGAGGCGTACGACGCGGTCGGGCAGCCTGATGAGGCCCTCGCCGAACTTCAAAAAGCTGTAGCAGAAGGTCCCATACCGGACGCCCACTTCGGAGTGGGTTACCTGTATTGGAAGACTCATAAGTACCAGCAAGCGGCCTCCGAATTTGAGAGCGAACTTAGGCTGGATCCTAAGAACTGCAAGGCGCTGGCATATCTGGGAGATAGTGAATTGAAGTTAGGCGCATTTAGCTCTGGTAAGCGCCACTTACTGGCCTCGGCGGGTCTTGGCCGGGATGTCTGGATAACTTACTTCGACCTGGGAAAGATTGCTGAGAACGAGAAGAACTATGCAGCGGCAATGACACAGTTTAAGCGCGCTGTCGAGGTGGACCGCGATCGTCCGGAAGCTCACTATCATCTTGCTCACATATACAAGCTGACCGGCGACGAAGCGCAGGCACGCGCCGAGTTCGCCACCGTTGCGCGTCTTAATGAGCGCCAGACTGACGACTTGATTGTGAAAGTCAGCGGAAATCACTAAGCTCGCAATCGACCTCTAATAATGTCGAAGCGCCGTAGCTGCGCTCTTTTCGCATAATGGCGAGCATTTCTCTTGTGAAGCGCATAAACCGGAGTTATAATCCCCCAAGCTGGCTATAAAAGAGACAGCTCTTTGGGGGTATCTATGCGATCCCGCATTTCACTCGTGTTGTTCTGTTTGTGCTTGTTGTTCCCTGCGGCGCTCTTCGCACAGCAGGAAGCTACTATCCTTGGAACTGTAACTGACCCGACGGGCGCGATTATTGGCGGTGCGCAGGTCACTGTCACCAACTCGGCTACCGGGGTGTCGCATACAGTAACGACAAACTCCCAGGGAGCGTACCAGGTTCCTCAACTTGAAATTGGAACTTACAACGTTAGTGTTAGGAGTGCCGGTTTCAAGACCTATGAACAAACCGGGGTCGCGCTGCACGTCAGCGCAATGGTTCGCGTTGACGTGACGCTACAGCTCGGTCAGACCAGCGAAAACATCACCGTTTCCTCCGAAGCGGTCCAGGTCCAGTCGGAATCGAGCGAGCAAAGCAACCTCATTACCGGCGCGCAGATCGCGAATCTCGCTACCAACGGCCGTAACGTGATAGGACTTGCTACCTTGGGCACCGGCGTTTCGAGCGCGCTGCCAAGCTTCAACCTGCCCACTTCGGTGACGGCCGACAATAATATCAGCTTTAACGGTCAACGCCCCTCGCACAATATATGGCTGATTGACGGCGGAGAAAATTACGACCGCGGCTCGGGTGGCAAGATCTCGACCATGCCGTCACAGGATGCGGTCAGCGAATTCCGTGTCATGACCAGCAATTACAGCGCGGACTACGGCTATGCTTCCGGTGGAACCGTCTCGATGATTTTGAAGTCCGGCACAAAGGGTTTCCACGGCCAGCTTTGGGAATTCTTCCGCAACGACGATCTAGATGCGAACAACTACATCGCGAATCTCAATCATCAGCCGGTGCCCAAGTTGCGGTACAACGTCTACGGCTGGAATCTCGGCGGCCCCATCTTCATCCCCGGTCACTACAACACAGATCGCAACAAGACCTTCTTTTTCTGGAATGAAGAATGGAGAAGCGATATTCAAGGAAGTCAGAGCAGCACCATCACTGATCCGACACCCACGGAGCGCAGCGGCGTTTTTAGCCAGCCCATTTATGTCCCGCTTACGCAGGATCCCGTCATGCTGGCGAAATATGCAGCCGCTGGACTCACTCCAGGTCAGCGGTTCCCGAACAACACCATCCCGGCAAGTTTGATCAGCCCGCAGGCGTCGGGCCTGCTGAGTGCAGGTATCTTTCCGAATCCAACCTCCTACACGGCCTCCGGTGCCGGCCAGTACAGTTCTGCTCCCGCCCAGCCGCTGAAATTACACGAGGAAATTATCCGGATCGATCACAACTTTAACGACAAGATCTCGCTCATGGGTCACTTCATCGACGACATGACGAATCAAAGCTTCGCGACGACGTTGTGGAATTCCACCAACGTTCCGACCGTAGGCACGCAGCTGCACACCCCCTCTTATGCCGCGGTGATCCGCTTGACCGACATGATCAGTCCGAGCGCTGTCAACGAGGTGAACTTAACTTACGACGGCAATCGCCTTCTGATTCATCCAACCGGCCTCTATACCGCGCCCTCAAGCCTCTCGATTCCGCAGTATTTTGCAGGAGACAACTTGAATCGCCTGCCAAATGTTCAGGTTCAAGGTAATTACGGCATCAATTACGGCGCGTATTGGCAGCCTTGGTGGAATGCGTATAACGCTTACCAGGTCGGCGACGATCTCACCCTCACCAAAGGCCGACATAACATGAGGTTCGGTGGCAGTTTCATGTGGTTCGCGAAGAACCAGGACGGGTTCACCAATACGGAAGGAACTTTCAGCTTCAACGGCAGCGCCACTGGCGGCGCCCTCAATCCGAATGGAAACGCCTTTGCAGACTTCCTCCTCGGCGATGCTTCTAACTATGCCGAGGCCAGTGCCCAACCGCGCATTCACACGAAGGCGAACGGATTCGGTCTCTACGCCCTCGATAACTGGCACGTGAGCAACCGCCTGACCTTGAACCTCGGCCTGCGTTACGAGGGAATTCCACAGACTCGCGTTCTCGACAACGGTGTTTCGAACTTCTATCCGAATCTATATAACTACGCAAATGTGCCATCGTTCACCTCGAGCGGCGCCTTGAATCCGTTCACCTCGAGCGGCGCACTGGCGCCTGGATTCGCCTACGCGCCGGGAACCTCGATTCCTTACTATGCCAACGGTCTGGGGCTTACTGGGCAAGCGGGAATACCGCGACAACTCGTCAACAATCACTGGAATAACTGGGGACCGCGCGTCGGATTCGCTTACGATGTGGGCGGCAACGGCAAAACCGTCATTCGCAGTGGCTTCGGGATGTTCTACGAACGCATCCAGGGCAATGACCTCTATAACATGATTGGTAATCCGCCCTTTGCCATTACGCCCAGCGCCAACAACGTGTACCTATCGAATGCAAACGTAAGTTACACCAGCGGCGCCACCGCCGCCTTACCGGTTTTCCCCGCCGGATTGGGGCAAGCGCTTTCTCTGAACAACTTCAAACTCCCGACATCCATGCAGTGGAGCTTCAATATTCAGCAACAACTAGCGGCGAATTCGGTCCTCTCCGTTGCCTACGTCGGAAACGAAAATTACCATCAGCCTGTCCAGGTCAACATCAACACGCCGCCGCTCGGCGGCTATTACCAGACGGCCGTAGCTACCGGCGCGCTTTCTCCGGGCGCTAACAATCAGCCGTATAACATCTATCCTGGGTTCTCGAATATTCCACTGATCGAGAACACAACAAACTCGAACTATAACTCCCTGCAGGTTGCCCTTACTGTCCACGATCTGCATGGTCTCACCATTAATCTTGGGTATACCTGGTCGCACGAACTCGACTATATGACTCAGGAGTTTCAAGGTAATGGCAACGTCAATAGTCAAACTATGGACGCTCAGGTAGTGATGACCGACCCGTTCAATTTCCACTACGATTACGGCACCGGCGCAATGAATCGTACCCAGATCTTCACCCTCGCCTACATCTATGAATTGCCGTTCTTCCGGCATAGCGACCGGGGTCTGGTGAAGAGTCTTCTAGGCGGCTGGGAAATTTCGGGCATCACAGTGGCGGAAACCGGCTTTCCGATCACCGTTTACATGCCCAATGGCAACTCTGTCGGGCTTGGAACGAATCAGACGCAGAATCGCCCGAACGTGGTCGGACCAGTGACTTACCCGGGTAACTTCTATCAGTGGTTTTCCGCTTCTTCACTGGCTGCGCCGCCGAACGGTATGTTTGGAAGTCTGGGCCGTGGCTCGATCGCCGGACCCGGACGGCAGAACTGGGACACCACCCTGATGAAGAAGTTCGCTCTCGGTTTCCGCGAAGCCGCCAACCTCGAGTTTCGTGCGGATGCATTCAACGTCTTCAACCATACGCAGTATTCAAGCGTTGGAACAGTGTTCGGGCAGAGCACGCTCGGACAGGTCACCGGCGTTTACGACCCGCGTGTTCTGCAGCTCGGCCTGACTCTCAGTTTCTGATCTGAGTGAACTCCGAGCGCGCGCCGAGCTCGAACGAAAGATCAAACTTGCCCGGGATCACTAGCAGGTGCGGCTGCTTCTCGCGGTTAATTGGCTTTCCGGGACGGCCGACGATATACTCGATACTCTCAATCTAATTGCGATTCTGTTCGTGATAGCCCGGAACGTTCCACGCTCATGCTTTCAGTGAGCCTGCCCGTTGCCTCTGGCCTGTCCGGGAAAGGATCCCTC
Organism: uncultured Acidobacteriaceae bacterium; assembly: GCA_963787615.1. Classification (GTDB taxonomy): domain Bacteria; phylum Acidobacteriota; class Terriglobia; order Bryobacterales; family Bryobacteraceae; genus Bog-105. The sequence continues at coordinate 117,544 of CAWBDJ010000001.1, forward strand.
ACTGTCAGCAACCGACTCTCACCTGGAACATTCCGAGCTCGCGAAACCTACTCCGTCCCGCACTTCGCGCTGGCTGGTTCTCGCAGCGATCGGCATCGCTTGCTTTGGCGGCTACTATGCGTTTGACTACATCGGGCCGCTCGCGCCGCTCCTTGGTAGTCAGCTCCACTTCTCGGATTCGGCCATTGGTCTTTTGCAGGCCGCCTATAGCATTCCCAATATTGCCGCCATGCTCATCTGCGGGTGGATCATCGACCGTTTGGGTACGCGAAAATCGCTGTCGATTTTTGCGGTCTTAATCTTCCTGGGTCTGGTTTTCACCGCACTTAGTCCGCGATTGGGTATCATGGCCGGCGGCCGCGTGCTGGTCGGCGTGGGTGGTGAAGCGCTTGCACTCACGGCCAATGTCGGCGTAGCACGCTGGTTCTGGCACGACCAACTGAGCCTGGGATTCGGCTTGCGCGCGTTAGCGGCGCGGTTAGGCTCGCTGAGCGCTCAAACCTCGCCCACTTGGGCGGCGAGCGCTTATGTGCACTGGCGGTGGCCTCTACTTATCGGCGTCGGCTTCGGCAGCTTCTGCCTGCTGGGTGCGGCGCTCTACTGGATACTCGACGCGCGCGGAGCGCGGCAATATCGGCTCGCTCATACAGGCGGTGTAACCAGAATTCGAGTACGAACTGCGCTCCGCTTTAACCGGTCGTTCTGGCTGATCGCAGCGCTCTGCCTCACCTTTTACAGTTGTATCTTTCCGTTCGAGACCTTCGGGCAGAAGTTTCTCATTGAGGCACGGCATGTCTCGCCGCAAACTGCCTCTTTGCTGGTAGGAATGGAACCGCTATTCTCGCTGATTGGCATGCCGATATTCGGCGCGCTCGTCGACCGCTACGCCAATCGGTCGCTGCTGATGATATTCGGCTCATTGCTCATTGTGCCCGTGTTTCCGATGCTCAGCTACACCAGCATCCCGGCCGTGATTCCTATGGCGATGATGGGCGTCGCGTTCGCTCTGGTGCCGGCGATCATGTGGCCGGCGCTCGTTTACGTGGTGGAGGAATCGAACCTCGGCCTGGCCAACGGGATGCTCGACACCGCGCAACAGCTCGGGCTTGCGATCGTGAATCTCTCGATTGGCTGGGCCAATGATCACTGGCTGGCGAGCGCGACTAATGCCGCTGGATATCATGCAGGCATGTTGATGTTCACAGGGATTGCGCTGTTGTCGGTGTTGTGCGCGGTTGCTCTGTGGCGGGCCGAGACGGGGCCGCATGGGCATGGTTTGGAGACGATTACGACCTAGACCAGCATGAAAATCGCTGAGATGAATTGGATGCAGGTCGAAGAAAAGTTACGCCATGACAAGCGCGCCGTCGTGCCTATGGGTAGCATCGAGCAGCACGGGTACTTGTGCCTGGCTGTGGACGCTATCCTGGCAGAGCGCGTCGCCTGCGAAGCGGCTGAACCGCTCGCGGTACCGGTATTCCCTGCATTCAGCTATGGCATTACACCCTATTTTCGCGGTTTCCCGGGCAGCATTAGTTTGCGCCTGGATACATATGTGCGCATTGTCGCGGATATTCTCGACAGCCTGGCCGGCACCGGATTCACTCGTATCTTGTTTGTGAATGGCCACGGCGGCAACAGTCCGGGAGGTTCCATCCTGCAAGAGTGGATGAACGATCATCCGGGAGTGACTGTGAAGTGGCACAACTGGTGGAATGCACCGAAAACCGCAGCCGCGGCAGCCGCCATCGACCCAGTAGCGTCGCATGGATCGTGGATGGAAAACTTCCCTTGGACAAGGCTGCCTGGCGTCACGCCTCCGGAGGGCCAGAAGCCGATGATCGATATCGCGAGCATGCGCATGATGGATGCCGCTCAAGTGCGTGCTTACCTGGGCGACGGCAACTTTGGCGGTGCCTACCAGAAGCCGGATGAGCAAATGCTGCAACTGTGGCGTGTTGGTGTAGAGGAAACCCGCGAAGCACTAGAAGGTCCATGGCCATAACGTCGGATACGCTCAGTTCGGCCGATCAAGTTCTTATCTGGGGGGCGGGCGCTATCGGCGGCACCGTCGCCTGTTATCTAGGCAGGGCCGGAGTCGACATCCGCGCCGTCGACGCTAACCGCGATCACGTGCAGGTTGTCCGCGAGCGCGGTTTAGCCATCGTTGGCCCAATCGACACTTTCAAGCAGCCGTTCAACATCAGTACGCCGGGCGATCTTGCTGGGCGTGTGGAAGACTGTTTTTCTTTGCACGAAGGCGCTGCATACAGAGACCGCGGCCCGGCAACTTCTGCCGCACCTCGCTGCAGATGGCGTGGTCGTATCTTTGCAGAACGGCTTCAACGAACTGACGATCTCCGAAATCGTGGGCCGCGAACGCACCATGGGAGCTTTCATCAACTTCGGTGCAGACGTCCTGGAGCCGGGAGTTGTGCACTTCGGCGGTCGAGGCGCAGTGGTTGTGGGCGAATTGGATGGCAGCCAAACTGAACGCCTTGGGCGCGTACACCGGACTCTCTTGCACTTTGAGCCAGGCGCGATCACTACCGATAACATCTGGGGATATCTGTGGGGCAAGATGGGTTACGGCGCTCTGCTGTTTGCTAGCGCTCTCACGCCGTCGAGCATCGTTGACGTACTCGATTCGCGAGATGCGCGGCCGGTCCTCACGGCGCTGGCGCGCGAGGTGATGTTGGTTGCTGCTGCGGAGGGGGTGATGCCGATGAGCTTCAACGGCTACGATCCGGCTGCTTTTGGTGCAAACGGAACCGCCGCGGATATCGATGCCTCTTTTGATGCCATGGTGGCGTTCAATCGCCGCTCGGCAAAGACGCATAGCGGCGTATGGCGCGACATCGCCATTCACCACCGGAAAACTGAATGCGAAGCCCAGTTTGCACCGGTTGTGAATCTGGCCCGCCGGCATGGTATTGCGATTCCTTACGTGGAACGTCTAATCACTCTCATGCAAGAAGTCGAGAGCGGAGCTTGCCCACAGGCTGTCGACAATCTGCACCGGCTGGCCAAAATCAGTACTGCTCAATCGTCATGCCGGCAATCTTCCGTTTCGGTGTGACACACGCATGCTGATCCGTTTTGATGGCAAAACTGTGATCGTGACCGGGGCGGCGCACGGCTTCGGCCGAGCCATTGCTATGAACTTTGCCGCTCTCGGCGCAAACGTGATTGCGTGCGACGTACTGAATGACGGCCTGGAAGAAACAGCACGACTCGCTAGAGAGCAAGGCTCTCCGTTGCGGATTTGTGTGCTCGATGTGAGTGACGCCCAGTCTGTCCACAACATTGTGGCCGAAACGTTTGAGGCGAGCGGCCGGATTGACATTCTGGTGAATAATGCGGGAGGCGTGATGGGCCAAACCGGCCGGCCACTCGAAGAAGTGTCCGCCGCTGAATGGAAAATTGTTTTCGCGTCTAATCTCGACGGTACTTTCTACTGCAGCCAGGCAGTTGCTCCGGCGATGAAGGGGAAGCGCTATGGCCGTATCATCAATATCTCGAGCGGCGCCGGCCTGGGCATTAGCCTGACCGGTATCCAAGCATATGCTTCGGCGAAGGCTGGACAAATCGGGCTGACCCGGCAGCTGGCACACGAGCTTGGGCCATGGAACATCACGGTGAACTGCATAGCGCCTGGGTTTGTGCGGTCGAACCCCACCACTGAAAAGCAGTGGCAGTCCTACGGACCGGAGGGGCAGAATCGGCTAATCCAAAACATTGCTTTAAAGCGGCTTGGTTCACCAGAGGATATCGCGAGTGGCGTGTTGTTCCTGGCCAGCGAACAGGCCGCTTGGATCACGGGCCAAACGCTCGCGATCGACGGGGGCCGCTAACGGTACACGGAATCCGAACAACCTATTTTGCGCGAGGAGGTTCATGTCAAAGGAAATATTGAAAGTCGGCATTCTCTCGGCCAACCCCGGGGAGAAGTGTTTTGGGATAAATGAATTTCCGGTCGATGGGGGCCCCTACCGCCTGCCCATGTGGCTCATCAACGGAAGGGCAGAGGGCCCGACTCTCGTCGTGAGCGCCGGCGTTCATGGCGCGGAATATGCGAGCGTGGCGGGCGCGTTGAAGCTTGGGCAGTCTCTCGACCCTATGGATCTGCGGGGCCAAGTCATAGTAGTGCCGGTGATGAACGTGTGCTCGTTTCGGGCCCGTTCCATTTACGTCTGCCCGCTCGACGGCAAGAATCTCAACCGTGTCTTTCCAGGGCATGCACGCGGCACCGCCTCCGAGCAAATCGCCGAATGGGTGTTCGGCAACGTGATCCGCCAGGCCGAGTACTACGTTGACCTCCACGGCGGCGATTTGATCGAAGCGCTCGTCCCTTTTACGATCTTCTTCCGCTCCGGCAACGACCAAGTCGATCAACTATCGCTAGAGATGGCCCAAATCTTTGGGATTCCTTGTCTGGTCCGCAGCGAGACTCCGGGTTCGACGTTTTGCGCCGCTGCGCGCGCCGGCATTCCGGCCATTCTGGCAGAAGCCGGTGGTCAAGGTATCTGGACACGTGACGATGTTGCACTGCATAGCGATGGCGTGCACCGCGTCATGCGGCACCTCGCGATGATTCCGGGAGGCGAGCCTGAACCTTTGCCGTCCACGGTTTTGGAACGATTCCTCTGGCTTCGCAGCGAGCATGAAGGCTTCTGGTACCCGGGTGTTGCTGTGGGAGAAGAAGTCACGAGCTGGACAGGAACTTGGACGCATCACGGACTACGAAGGGCGCGTGCTTCAACAGGCCATCAGCCCCGCTCAGGGCCGCGTGCTTTTCATCGTTTCCTCGCTAGCAATCAATGACACTGATCCACTTTTGGCCGTCGGCGCGTGAGGACTTCCGACGGAGACAGGGAGATGGATGCCGTATTAAAGGTGTTGGCCGATAACCACGACTCCTACCTCCGTGATTTGGCGGAGTTCGTGGCCATTCCGTCGGTGAGCGCCGACCCGGCCCATCAGAGCGACGTACGGCGCGCCGCCGACTGGATCGCGCAGCGGCTGCGCAAAGCAGGCCCAATCGAAGTGGAGAAATGGGATACGCCGCATCATCCTGCTGTTTTTGGAAATTGGAATGGCGCACCTGGGGCACCGACCATCCTTGTCTACGGCCACATGGACGTACAGTCTCCCGACCCCATCGAGCTATGGCATTCGCCGCCCTTTACCCTCACCGCTCGAAACGGGCGACTTTACGGGCGCGGCGTGAGCGACGACAAGGCTTCGATGCTGCTGCCGATTCTGGCGGCGGAAGCGTTCTTTCTGGCGGGAGAAAAGCCACCTGCCAACTTGCGGTTCCTCTTCGAGGCGGAGGAGGAAATTGGGAGCATTCATCTTCCCCAGTTGGTGCGCGAACGCCGCGATGCGCTGGCGTGCGACGTGGTGTTATCGGCTGATGGCGGCATGTGGAGGCCTGAGAAACCGAGCATCACGGTGAGTTCGCGTGGCTTGGCCGCACTTTCGTTCACTGTACGCGGTGCTGGCAAGGATCTGCATTCCGGCCGCCACGGCGGAGGACTGGCCAATCCATTGCATGCTGCCGCGGAGCTTGTCGCCTCGTTACATGATGGTGGAAAAGTCGCCGTAGCGGGATTCTATGACGACGTTGAACCGATCGATCCGGCCCTAAGAAAAGCGCTCGATCAGTTGTCGTTCGATGAGAGGAAGTACTTGGCCGAGGTGGGCGCGTCGGCCGGATTTGGCGAACCAGGCTACGGCATGCTGGAACGTCAATGGTATCGTCCGACCATCGAAGTCAATGGCTTCTACGGAGGTTACCAGGGGCCAGGCGGAAAGACCGTGCTGCCGAGCGAAGCACATGTCAAACTGACTTGCCGCCTCGTCCCGAATCAACGGCCGATTGATGTGATTGGCAAGTTGCGGGATCATCTCAAACAGCATTGCGGTCCCGGCATAAGTTTAGCTTTCGAGGAAACGCAGGACGGCGCCATGCCCTATCGCGTTTCCCCCGACAGCCCGGGAATGCGCGCGGCTGCCGACACGCTTACGGAGATCTTCGGAATGGCTCCCGATTTCGTCGGCATGGGCGGCACCGTTCCTATTACGACAACTTTCCGCGAAGTGCTCGGCGCCGATACGATTTTTTTCTCCTTCAGCACGGCTGACGAGGATATGCATGCCCCGAATGAGTTTTACCGTCCCGAGCGTTTCCGCATGGGTCTTGAGGCTTGGATTCTCCTGTGGCGCAATTTGGCGAAACAACTGCACGGCCGATAACCTGCTCCCATTCGCGTAAAACGGTGATGATCCCGAATCGGCATCGGAAATGCTGCGGCCGCAGGTCACTTCTCGCAGGTCCGCATCGCACCTTAGATACCTGGCATGGAATTGCTGCCAAATCGGCGCTCAATCAAGCAGTTTCGCGTTACCCAAAGTCCTCTCCCACTCCTCGCGGTCATAGTGAGCAGCAGGCCAGTGGCCAGCGCTCGGAAGGCGATCCTTTTTCGCGACAATAAATGCGTCGAGGCGGACGAGGCCGAGGCCAGGCAGTTCCCGCGGCCGTGTGCCACGAGCTAAATCGATCACCTGCCGCGCATAGGCTTGCGAGAACCTTCCATATGAAGCGTTCACGAGAGCACGATAGGCCCATGCATAAGTACACACTTCCGGGATCCCTTCGACCGCTCTATCAATGAAACGCGCCAGAAGGTCATCGCACTCTGTGGCGACTGGGACTGAAGCGCACTCGACCACGCTGGGTCTCGTCGATTCAGGAAAATGGAGATCACCAACGGTGTGGGGCATGCGATTGGCCACCCAGTCCACTAGTTGCGGAATCATCATCGGCCCTTCACGCAGCACACCGTCGGGATCGATCGAAAGCGATGTGCCGATAGCCAACAAGTGGACACCCGAGATCTGATTGTCCGCGGCCGCTGCTAAAGTGGCTGCAACACACGCATCGTTTTGGTCGTGGGTCGGCAGCTCAGGCAGTCCGCACACGCCGAGCGCCTCTAAGAGGCACTTACGTGCGAGACGCCCCGCGTCCGTTGCCTTCTTTGGAAGCCGGCGGCGTCCACTGAGGATGGTCCAGATGTGGCCTGGGTACACCTCGAAGACTCCGCCTATACACGCGGGCGGACTGATCGCGATTTCCTCGCGTGCTAGAGCGGTGAATAGGTCGAGAGACGAGCAGATGAACCCGCCAAATGGCTTGGTGACACTGGGGCGAGTGTCCGGAGTCTTCCCAACCGCAGCTGACTGACGTTCGCAGACGCGGAGTGCAGCACCTTTCTCCGCTAGGGCTTGCGGCCCGTCGATCATCGCGACTCGCGCGCCGCGAAGTTCATTCACAATCGCCGTAACCTCAAGTCCGTGCGGTGCGCGGTCCCAATGCCAATGCCAGAAACACGTGTTTAGGCGCTTGCTCCCGGCCGGGGTTAGGCCGCACACGTCGATACTGCGGCATTGAGCGGAGTAGCGGTCCGTCAGGTCGACTCCTATGTATGGAGGCACCTCTGCTACGAGTGTGGAATGCATTGACTGTCCATTTTAGAGCTTTTCGAAGAGCGCGCAGATTGCCGTCGAAGCTGAACGCCTCGGGGTTAGTCTCGAAAGTCCGTGTTATTTCTGACCTAACTCGCTGATCGCATTTCCCCACCGCGATCACGCGGCGCGCCTATTTTCTATCTCCCTTCCCCACTATCGGTTACCCGCTCTTCCCGCCGCATCTCCGCACTCCGCGTTTCGATAATTCAGGCGAAACCGGAAATGCGCGCGCCGCCGATCGCGGCAAGCGCAACCGAAACTGACTCGCAGTTCACGACAGCACATGAACAACCGGCTATTTCGCAAATCACAAGTAGTCACCATTAAAGATGCGCTCGGGCTCGAATGGGACATCAACGAAGCGCGGCCAACAAAGTACGGCTTCGATCTGTATTACGGCAAGAGAAAGGACGCCGGCCAGTACGATGCGGGAGGTCCTAACAGACTCATCTACACAGAGGACTTGAAAGCATTTTGGGAGAATTGCGCCTTAAAGCACGATGGAACCATATACGATGTGCCGGCTGGGCGCACAACCCTGAAGCGGGCTCGCATGGCACTGGGCTTTAACTGGGACACCGATTCACAGAAGTTCTGGCGCAAGCACAAACACGATCTGATAACGCTGACTCCACGAGAGTTTGAACAGAAGCACAAGGACCGCGCCATCACCGGAGATCGCATGAAATCGTGGCGGCTCAAGATAGTAGGCGGCAGGGCGCGGCCACTAGGCTGGTGGAAAAAACCGGAAGTGCTGACGCTCCTGTTATCGGAAGTAAAATCTCTAAACCAAGTACGAGCCGAACTTGAACGAGAAAATTTCAACTTCGCACGTGTTCCGCCTCAGGCGCCAGGCGAAACGTGCGTACCAGATCGAAAACGGAAAGCTGCTTCCGAAAGCACGTGCGCGAGAGTCGTAGCCATAGATCGTTTAGCCGTCTACCCGGCGCCCAGCGGATGTGAGTGTTTGTTAATCCGAACAGCGCGATCATGCCTCGTCCTCTCACGTGAGCAGAATGGGTGAAATACAACCGGCTTGGTGGTATTGAGCCTGAACAGCATGTCATTGCTTCGGACGAGGCGGCGTCTTTTCAGTCATTTGTATACGGCCTTACAAATGCCCTTAGAGACGCAGTGGAGGAGATCCGATGAAACGCACTTTGGGTAATTTACTTCGAAAATTTAATTTGCCGGTTATGATTCTCGCGGCGTTCGCAATCGCCAGCCCAGCGGCGGTGATGGCGCAGTCGCGTGGTGAGCACAGTTACAGCGGGGGCGGAAGCCGCAGTTACTCTGCTGGACGAAGCTATAGCGGGGGTGGTGGGCAAAGCTACTCCGGTGGACGCAGTTATGGCCGCGGTGGAGGACAGGCTTACAGCGGCGGAGGTATTACAGCGGCGCGGCTATGCCGGCGGGGAGCGCTATGCGAACCGCGGTGGCGGCTACTATCGGCGGCGGCTACCGTGGCGGTTACGGTTACGGCTATGGATACTACGGCGCGCCGTATGCATACGGGTACTCTTATGGGCCCGATTACTGTGCTCCGGCCGGCTACTACGATCAGTGGGGTCGCTGGATTTCGGTACCCGGCTGCGCTGTGCCTTACGAATACTAACCTCGGCTGAAGAAGGGCGGTTCTTTCCTCTCGGTCAAGAGAGAGGTGACGGCGTGTCGCGCACAGGTAACAGACCCATGTCCCGGTAGATGGGCCGCATGATCGCTTTGAGTTTGGGCCGCTCGAGCGTGAACCATACTGAGCCGAGGATGCAGAACGCGCCGGTAAGGATGACCGTATGCGGCGCTCCGATGCGATGAGCGAGCGCGCCGGCGAGCAGGCTTCCGAGGGGCGCCGCGCCGAAAAAGGCCATCGTGTAATAGCTCATGACGCGGGCGCGTTTGTCTTCGGTCACGAGCGACTGGATGATGGTATTGCTGACGGAGGCGTTCTGGATCAAGCCGAACCCGGCGAAGACCATTACTAGAAGTGACAGCCATAAGGTATGCGACAGGCCAAAGAGAATTAACGCGCAGCCGAGCATGGCAGCCGCAATCTGAAGCATGCGCGTCAATCCGACGACGGACCTGCGGACAGCCAGGGAAAGCGCCGAGATAAGCGCGCCGAAACCGGAGGCGCCGGTGAGCCAGCCGAGAGTATGCGCGCCGCCGTGCAGCACCTCGCCCGCGAAGACAGGCAACAGGACCGAGTACGGCCATCCCATCAGGCTGAGAAGAGCAAAGAGCATAAGGATGGTGCGGATGGGACGAAAGGTACGGACGTAGTCCCAACCTTCGCGCATTTGTGCGAGCATGCTGCTGGCATTGCGGCCTAAATCAGTAGGCACGATGAGGGGCTTGATGCGCATCAGCAGCAAGGATGCGATCACGGCGAAATAGCTGAGGCCATCCAAAAGGAAGCACCAGCCTTCCCCGAAGCCCGCGATGACCAACCCGGCTATGGCAGGGCCGATCAGCCGCGCGCCATTGGCCATAGAGGAGTTGATGGCGATCGCGTTACTGAGGTCGTTACGATCCTCGACCATCTGTACGAGGAAGGCTTGGCGGCCCGGCATGTCGAAGGCATTGATCAAGCCCTGCAAAGCGGCAAGAGCGATGACTTCCCAGAGAGTGATGACATGTGCGAGCGTGAGCGCGGCCAAGGCGAGCGACTGGACAGCGGCAGCGGCTTGTGTCCACACGAGGAGCTTGCGCCGATCGAGGCGTTCGACCCATACGCCCGCAAATGGCCCCAGTAGAAACGCAACAATCTGTCCGGCGAAGCTGACGATGCCGAGTTGCAGCGCCGAATGGGTCATGCGATAGACCAGCCAGCTGGTTGCCAGCCGCGTCATCCAGGTCCCGATCAGGGAGATGCTCTGACCAAAGAAGAAGAGTTTGAAGTTGCGGTGCCGCAGCGCTCGCCAGGCGTGCGACATGGAACCGCCGCGCACAGAAGTTTTCTGTGAATCCGAACTGATTGCGAGCTTGTTCACCAGGTGGGACAATTAACGCGATAATCCGTTAACGCAAGGGCCGCGCTGTATCGAGACCCAAGGGGTGCACTTGATCAAAACGCTGATTAGGAACTGGTGGTTACTGGTCTTGTGTGGCGTTCTGGACGGAATCGTGTCGGTCATCTACTTTAATCATGCAGGACGCGGATTTACTATGTGGGCGACGATTGCGCTTATGGGTAAGCTCCTGCTGGCGGCGGGAGCTTGCACGATCGCAGCGGGCATCTGGAGGTCCGCCACGGGCAAATGCTGGCTTCTGGTGGCGAACGGTCTTGCTCTTGGCGCGCTTGGAGTCCTGTTTACCGGTGTTTTCGGCCATAAGATCAGCCTTCGCACGATTGCGCTGCTAATCACCGTGACGGCAATGAGCATCGGCACTCTTGAACTGGTGACGGCAGGAATTTTGCGGCGTCAGCAGCATGTTGCATACGGATGGCTTCTCGGCGTGGCGGGAGCGGTGTCACTTAGTTTTGCTTTGGCGTTTTTTGCGTTGGGATTTCACTGGATTAACGTGGCGCCGGAGTCGCACTCAGACATCATTTGGATTGGCTCGTATTTTGGTTTCACTGCAATCTGCATGCTGGGTCTTGCGCTGCGCCTGCACAGCGGAGGTCTTTCGCAGTCCGGCGATACATCGCAGCGGAATGTATTCTGTCCGGCGTGATCGCTACTCGGTTCTTAGTGCTGCGATCGGGTCGACGGAAGCCGCGCGTCGGGCTGGTACGAACGCCGCCAGGCCTGACGCCAATATGAAGAGCGCAGCCACCGCGAGGCTCACCTTTACATCAACCGCACCGACACCATAAAGCAGATTCCGGACGATGCGGGCTAGACCCATGCTTGCCGCCCATCCAGCCAAGAGTCCCACTGCGACAGGCAGCACAGCTTCTTGCATCGCGAGTGCATAGATGCCTTGTCGCGTTGCGCCTAGCGCCATGCGTACTCCAATCTCCTGTTTGCGCCCGGCAATCACGTAGCTCAAAACGCCATAAATTCCGAGCATGGCAAGCAACAGGGCGGCCGCACCGAAGAAAAGCAATACGAGAGTCTGAAAACGCTCCGGGGCGAGGGAATCGGAAAGCTGTGCATCCATGCTCTTGATGCGTGCGATGGTTACATCCGGCGCCTGTCTCCAGATAGTTCTGCGAAGTTCGGGGGCCAACGCATCGGCGCTTCGTGCACTACGAATCATGAAGTACGTCTCGTAAGGGGGCCCGTCTTTGAAATGGAAGTACACCATATTTGCGGGCGCCTGTTTCAGTGAGTTGTTCCGAGCGTCGGCGACGATGCCGATGACGCTATATAGATGCCCCTCCACGTTGATCTGCCGTCCCACTGGATTTTCCGAGCCCCAGACGGCGCGTGCTGCCGCTTGGGAAATCACGACATTGTTTGCGGTGCGGTCACGGTCGCTGAAGAAACGTCCCGCTGCCAGTGGTTCACGAAGTATCTCGAAATAGCCCGGACTTACCCAACGAAAATTCGCGAGCGGGGGGTTCGTGCTGGGACGATCCGCTCGAACAATGCCATTGATCCAGGTCTCGCCCTCGAGCGGCATGGCGCTGACGAGCGCCGCCGAGCTTACACCGGGGATGGCGCGCAGATCGCGGAGAAGCGCATCGTCGAAATCGATCCGGCTTTGGTCTTTGTCGTAGGTTTTCGCGGAGAGATCTACTTCCGCCGCGATCACGTGACTCGTATCGAAGCCTTTGTTCGCTGCGAATAAGATGCAGCAAGCTGGTTGTAAAGAGGCCGGTGAGGAGCAGCAGGGCGGTCGAACCACACACCTGAAGCCCAATGAGCCAGTGACGCAACCGTTTGCTTTCGCGGCTACCCTGTGTGCGGCTGCTGTTGCGCTGCAAGGCCTTTTGCGGATCCGCTCGCATGAAATGCAAGGCCGGCAGCATGCCGAATAGCAGTGCAGAGCCGGCCATCAGAGCTAAGGCGAAAAGCAACACGAACGAATTCAGATGGATTTCGGAAAGCCGTGGCAGGTCTACGGGCGTACGTAACGCGAACAGACGCAAAGCCTCAGTGGCGAGCACAACGCCCAGCGCGCCGCCGGCGACAGCAAGCAAGATAGCCTCTGCCAAGGAGTTCCATAGCAGTTGCCAACGTCCCGCGCCCAGCGCACTTCGTACGGCGAGTTCCTGTTCTCGCGCCAGCCCGCGGCCCAGTTGAGCGTTCGCCAAGTTCACGCAGGCAATGAGCATCAAGCCCATGACAGCCGCCATGAGCAGCCATAGACCCATCTTCGAGCCACCCACGACGGCATCTTGCATGGGCTGCACGAACGCCAGAAGAGCATTCGGCTGATTGTCCCTTTGTTGCGCAGGCATTTCGCGCTCGATTTGCGGTGCAATGCTGTTCAGCTCCGACTCCGCCTGGCCAACGCTCACTCCGGGCTTCAAACGCCCCAATGCGATCCAATTTCCATACTCTCCGTTCCAATCGAATCCGATTGAGATTGAGAGCGGCAGGCACTATCAGAGCGGGCGTAGGCGCTCTCCCGCTGCTTTGACCCGAAGGCGATGCTGCCAGGGCATTTGCGTTGGGAAAATGAAAGCTCTTCGGCAATACGCCAATCACTTCGCGCGGAACATCGGAGACGCGCAGGGTCTTTCCTATCACCGCCGGATCGCCATGAAACAGGCTCTGCCATAACGCGTAGCTCAGAATCACGACTTTGTCCTTGCCTGAAATCCCGTTTTCCGGTCCGAAATCACGGCCGAGCATGGGTTGCACCTGGAGTACCTTGAGGAGATTCGGGTAGGCCCGGAGCATACCGGCAAGCTGCGGATGTCCCGCGCCGAGCGAAACACCACTCACGCGTTCCTGCAACAGAGTCAGTTCGCTGAAAGCGCTGGCGCGTTTCTGCCAGAGATCGAAATGCCGTGGGTTCGCGCCGATGTAAGGTATTCCGAGAAATTTCACGCGTTCCCAAATAATGACCAGCCTGCCGCTATCGCGATAGGAGAGGGGGTTCAACAGCACCGAATCGACAATGGTGAACATGGCCGTGCTGACGCCTATACCGAGAGCGAGCGTCAGAATGGCGAGCGCGCTGAAACCGAGCGATTTTCGCAACTGCCGGAACGCGAAGATAAATTCTTTCAGGAACATGTCTTTTGTGCCTCTTTTGCCTCGCCTGTCCCGCCTGGAGCTCGAGGTCGAGGACCTTTTCTCAAGGCAATTTTAGGCGCAATCTCGCGCAGGCTCAGTGTGCTGATTCTACACGGGATACGATTCGTTTCACGAACGTCGCTGTTTAAAATTAAACGCGGCAGGGTCCCAGAAACGATCACATCGAAGTCGATAATGGCACGCCTGGGTGCTTTTTCTATTCTCTCCTTGACAGCTTAGGAGAGATTGGGCTACACTCCTGACTAGTTTAGGAGTGCAAATTGTCCGGGCAGGCCCAGCTTCTTCCAGGAACGCTCGATCTTCTTATTCTGAAAGCCGTCTCGCTCGGTCCGCTACACGGCTACGGGGTGCTTTTGCGCATCGGACAAATCTCCGAAAAGGCCCTGCTCATTGAGCAGGGGGCGCTTTATCCGGCCTTGTTCCGTCTGGTGCGCCAGGGGCTTTTAAAAGCAAGCTGGGGTACATCGGAGAACAATCGTCGCGCCAAGTTCTACGAACTCACCGCTGCGGGGCGCAAGCGTCTGCGAGAGGAAACGGACGGGTGGAACCGGCTTGCCACCGCGATTGCTTCCGCCCTTGCCGCACAACCGGAGGAAGGATGAGCTTCCTGGCTTACTTGCGTTGCGTCGCCGCGAAGATTTTGCATCGCTCTCAAGTCGAGCATGAGATGGAGGAGGAGCTGCGCTCGCACATCGAGCACCGCGCGGATGATCTTGCGCGTTCCGGGGTGGATCGGGTAGAGGCAGAACGCCGTGCGCGCATCGAGTTCGGCGGTCACGTGCGGTTCCAAGAGGAATGCCGCGAAGCGCTCGGGGGAAATTTGATCGAGACGTTCCTACAAGATGTGCGGTTCAGCGTTCGGGTGCTGCGCAAGTCTCCGGGATTTGCCCTCGTCGCCGTTTTGACGTTGGCGTTAGCAATTGGCGCAAACGCGGTGGTCTTTGGTGTTTTGAATGCGATGATATCTGCGCCCGCTGAATGTGCCGCAGGCAGAGAGCCTGTACGCAATCCAGCATGGAAACGAAGCTTCCTCGTATCAGTCGTATCCCGACTATCTCGATTTGCGTGATCGCAACCGCAGCTTTGATGGCCTGGCAGCTTATAGCATCGCGGAGGCAGCGCTGGATACCGGCCAAAATCCCGCTACTTCCTGGGGCGATGCGGTGAGCGGGAACTATTTCGACGTATTAGGCATTCAGCCGTATCTGGGCCGTTTCTTCCACAGCTCCGATGAGCATGGCCCGAACAGCGCGCCATATATGGTGCTCAGTCACGCATATTGGCACAGCCATTTTCTCGATGATCGCGGCGTAGTTGGTCGGATCGTCAGGCTGAACAAGCATCCTTTTACGATCGTCGGCGTAGCGCCACCTGAGTTCCACGGGACTTTGCTGTTTGGCTTTCCCGATTTCTTTGTGCCGATGGTCAATGAGGAGCAGGTACAGGGTGCGAGTGTCCTGGGGACCGATCTCCTGAACGCGCGCGGAAACCGTTGGGTCTTCATGGCGATGGGACATCTGAAGGGGGGAGTCACTCCGGAGCAGGCGATTGCCGATTTGAACTCGATTGGCTCTTATCTGGCAAAAACTTATCCCAAAGATGATTACCCAAGAACGTTTACACTCGCGCGCCCGAGTCTTTATGGAGATTTCCTGCGCCGTCCGGTACGCGCATTTCTAAGCGGGTTGCTGTTGTTGTCGGGTTTGATTCTGTTGGCCGCCTGCGCCAACCTGGGCAGCCTTTTTGCTGCGCGGGCCGCCGATCGTTCGAGGGAAGTTGCGCTGCGACTGGCGCTTGGATCAAGCCGCAATCGCATTCTACGCGGGCTCTTTACGGAAGCTTTACTCATTTCGCTCGTCGGAGGCGCCGCCGGACTATGGGGCAGCGTAGAGCTGTTGCGAGCGTTAAGCGCGTGGCGACCCGTTCCCAGATTTGGAAGTCTCCACATGCCGGTGAACCCGGATGTAAAGGTCTACGCAATCGCTTTGGGATTGGCGTTGATGAGCGGAATCCTTTTTGGGCTCGTTCCGGTGCGGCAGGTGCTCAGGACCGATCCATACCAGATCGTCAAGTCGGGATTACTCGGCACGGTTGGGCGGCGCATCACGGTTCGGGACTTGTTGCTGGGCGCGCAAATTGCGATTTGTGCGGTGCTGGTTACTTCCTCAATGGTTGCGGTGCGTGGACTCATGCACTCGCTCCACAGCAATTTCGGCTTTGAGCCACAGAACGCGATGCTGATGGAAACAGGTCTCGATATGGCGGGGTACCGCAGCGATGCAGCGCCCACGATGCAAAGGCGCATCATCGAGGCGATGGAAAAGATTCCCGGCGTAACCTCCGTAGGATTGATTGATTTCATGCCATTGTTTGGGAGCTACGCCAACGACTCGCTTGTCTTTAGGGACGACACCGCGGATCTGAGACGATCGAATGCCGCGGCTCGACCCGCAATGTACCGCATATCGCCCGAATACTTCCATGCGGCGGGCACAGCCTTGCTCGCGGGAAGGGCGTTCACATGGCATGACGATAAAAATGCGCCGCGCGTAGCAGTGATCAACAACGAGTTTGCACGCAAGATGTTCGGCTCCGCCAAAAACGCAATTGGCAGATATTACAAGATGCCGGATGGCGTGCGTATACAAGCGGTGGGGGTGGTAGAAGACGGTAAATATTTAACTCTGACCGAAGATCCCCAGACGGCGATGTTCTTCCCGTTCCTGCAATCACCGTCGATCGGGACGAATTTGATCATACGCTCGAATCGCGATCCGCAGCAATTGGCCACAGCCATGAGGAGTACACTGCGGACCGTCGATACAGCGCTACCTGCTGACATCGAGACGTGGAACAAGGAACTCGAGCTCGCTCTCTTTCCTTCGCGTATGGCGACGGCGGCGTTAGGTGTGCTGGGCGTGATGGGAGCCATGCTGTCCATCACCGGCATTTTTGGAATGGCTGCGTACTCGGTGAGCAAGCGGCTGCGGGAGCTGGGAATTCGTATGGCTCTTGGGGCGCAGCGTAGGGAAGTGTTACACGCCGCGCTAGGACGGGCGTTTAGATTGCTGGGTTTTGGTTCGGCGGCGGGATTGGTGCTAGGAATTTTGGCGAGCCGGGTGCTAGCTTCCATCGTGTATCAGGCCACGCCACGCGATCCGCTCGTACTGGCCGGGGTTGTTGTGGCTATGTCGTTAGTCGGCTTGGTGGCGACGTGGATTCCAGCGCAACGCGCGCTGTCGCTGGATCCCTCAACACTATTGCGGGAGGAGTGAAGATGAACTTTCTGGCCAACCTTCGTTGTCTTGCCGCCAAGATTTTGCATCGGTCTCAGGCTGAGCATGAGATGGAGGAGGAGTTGCGCTCACATATCGAGCACCGCGCGGATGATCTTGCACGTTCCGGGGTGGATCGCGTCGAGGCAGAACGCCGCGCGCGCATCGAGTTCGGCGGCCGCGTGCGGTTCCAAGAAGAATGCCGCGAAGCGCTCGGCGGGAATTTTATAGAGACGTTCCTACAGGATGTGCGCGTCAGCGTTCGGGTGCTGCGCAAGTCTCCCGGATTCACGATCATCGCCGTTTTGACGTTGGCGTTAGCAATTGGCGCAAATGCGGTGGTGTTTGGCGTTTTGAATGCGCTGATTCTGCGCCCGCTGCATGTGCCGCAGCCGCAAAGTCTGTACTCAATCGAGCGCGGCAGGCACCCTTCACCCATGCAATCGTATCTCGATTACCTCGATCTTCGCGATCGCAGCCGCAGCTTCGACGATATGGCAGCTTGGAGCATGACTGGGGCTGGGCTGGACACGGGTGGAAATGCATCGCGCGTCTGGGCCGCAATGGTTAGCGGGAACTACTTCGATGCATTGGGCATTCAGCCCTATCTTGGCCGGTTCTTCCATGGCTCCGACGAGCATGGCACGAACAGCGCTCCGTACGTCGTGCTCACTTACGCGTATTGGCACAGCCATTTTCAGGATGACCGTGGCGTAGTGGGCCGTACTGTTCAGCTCAACAAGTATCCTTTTACGATCGTCGGTGTGGCGCCACCGGATTTCCACGGAACTTTAATGTTTGTGTTTCCCGATTTCTATACGCCATTAGTAAACCAGGAGCAGGTAGCTGGATGGACCGGGCTGAAGGATCGCGGAAACCATTGGCTTTTTGCGGTGCTGGGACATCTGAAGGCGAGGGTCACTCCGGCACAGGCGATTGCCGATCTGAACTCCATCGGCGCGTATCTGGAAAAGACCTATCCCAAAGACGATGGCGACATGACGTTCACATTGGCGCGTCCGGGTCTTTTCGGCGACTACCTTGGCCGCCCTATCCGCGCATTTCTAACAGGGTTGATGCTGCTGGCAGGATTGATTCTGTTGGCCGCATGTGCGAACCTGGGCAGCCTGTTTGCGTCACGGGCCGCCGACCGAACGCGCGAAGTTGCTCTGCGACTCGCGCTTGGATCGAGCCGCAACCGCATTTTGCGGGGGCTTTTTACCGAAGCTCTGCTGATTTCAATTGTCGGAGGCGCTGCCGGACTGTGGGGCAGTGTGGCGCTGTTGCGCGCACTGAGTCTGTGGCAGCCGTTACCCAAAGTTCCCATCCGCGTGCCCGTGAGCCCAGACGCGAATGTTTATGCAATCGCTCTGGTATTGGCGTTGGTTAGCGGAATCCTTTTCGGCATGGTTCCGGTGCGCCAGGTGCTCAGGGCGAATCCGTATGAAATCGTCAAGTCGCGGTCAACCGGAACGGTTGCGCGGCGGATTACTTTTCGAGACGTGTTGCTCGGCGTGCAGATTGCGATTTGTGCGGTGCTGGTCACTTCTTCAATGGTTGCGGTGCGTGGACTGGTGCGCTCGCTGCATAGCAATTTCGGTTTCGAGCCGCGAGGCGTGATCTTGATGGAAACCGTTCTGAATATGGCGGGCTACCGGGGTGACGCAGTGCTGACTATGCAAAGGCGCATGATCGATGCCATGGCGAAGATTCCCGGGGTAAGGTCGGTAGGATTGACCGCCTCGCCGCCATTGAGTAACCCGGCGTGGAGCAGGTTGAATGTCTTTACGGACGAAACAACAGATCTGAGGACATCGAATGCCGCGGCTCTAGCCCTTTGGTATAGCATCTCTCCCGATTATTTTCATGCGGCAGGTACCGCGTTGCTGGCGGGAAGGGCGTTCACGTGGCACGACGATAGACACGCACCACGCGTGGCCGTGATCAACAAGGAGTTTGCGCGTAAAATCTTCGGCTCCGTGACAAAGGCCATCGGCAGTCATTACAAGATCCCTGATGGGGGGCGCATAGAAGTGGTGGGCGTTGTAGAAGACGGAAAATATTTGAATCTCACCGAAGATTCAGTGCCGGCGATGTTTTTCCCGATGCTGCAATGGTCATCGGGTGACACGTTTCTGGTGGTCCGTTCGGAGCGCGGTCCGCAGGAGGTGGCGGCGGCCATGAGGAGTACGCTGCGGAACCTGGATGAAGGGTTGCCTTGTTATATCCAGACGTGGGACCGAGAACTGGACTTCGCGCTATTTCCTTCGCGCATGGCGGCGATCTCGCTAGGTGTGCTGGGCATGATGGGCGCGATGCTATCGATAACCGGCGTTTTCGGCATGGCTGCGTATTCGGTCAGCAAGCGGCTGCGGGAATTGGGAATTCGGATGGCTCTCGGCGCGCAGCGCAAAGAAGTGCTACAGGCAGCGCTGGGACGGGCATTCAAGCTGCTCGCTTTTGGTTCGGCAGCGGGACTGGTGCTCGGGATTCTGGCGAGCAGGGTGTTGGCTTCGATCGTGTATCAAGCGACCCCTCGCGATCCGCTGGTACTGGCGGGCGTGGTTGTGGCTATGGCGCTGCTGGGCTTGCTGGCCACGTGGGTTCCGGCGCAACGCGCACTGTCGCTCGATCCTTCCACGCTGCTGCGGGAGGAGTGATGGGAGCGCTGCTACGGTGAGGGTATACTCAGGTGGGCAAATCGCTCGCGGTATGAAGATCGAGATCAAACGCTGCTTCTTTTGAAGCGACATCAAAACAGAGGCCGTGAGCCTCAAGAACGATATCGAACGTGAACTCCACGTGCCGATTCGGTTACGTGCGGGCCGGCCTGGGGCACTGGATGTTTTTGTCGACGGCGAACGAATCTACTCTAAGAACCAGACGGGATCTCTGCCGACCGCCGACGAACTGATCAAATTGATTCGCCCGAAGCTCGCCCATGGGTGAACTTGGGCGGCAACAATCCCGAGTCGTGAAGGTAAACCAGAGCGAATAACTTCTGAGTTGTGCGCCTTGCTATAGCAAGGGCTGCATAGTCGCCTAGATCAACCATTGATCTTCGCCTGTTTCGAGTGCCATTCTCGAAGTGATATGGGCGCTCAACCCTCCCGAACAAATATGGATAAAGCTGCTCTGCAATTGTTCATGTCGCAATACCGGTATGGAGTTGTGTCGAGTATCGCGGCAGATGGTACTCCGCAATCCGCGCTAGTAGGAATTGCGACGAGTCCGGACCTGGAGATCATTTTCGATACGTCGAAATCTTCGCGTAAGTATGCGAACTTGATTGCGCGACCTGCTTGCTCCTTCGTAGTCGGATGGGGTGGAGAGCAAACGGTGCAGTTCGAAGGCACTGCCGCGGAGCTGAAAGGGCCCGACACGAAGCGCTACCAGGAGATCTATTTCGTTACATGGCCGGATGGACGGTTACGACTGACGTGGCCGGGCATTACGCATTTCGTCGTACGGCCTCGATGGATCCGGTACAGCGACTTCGATCAGAGACCTCCGCTTATCGAAGAAATGAAGATCGGCGACGGCGGCCCGCCTCAAAATTATTCATAGCGAAGCGAGATGAGCGGATCGACGCGCGTGGCGCGACGGGAGGGCAGATAGCAGGCCGCTACTCCGACGGCAGTGAGAACGAGAACGACCCCGCCCAGCGTTAGAGGATCGTAGGTCGAAACGCCCCAGATCTGGGTGGCGAGGAGTCGCAGAACCGCGATTGCGACGGCAAGTCCGATGAGTACGCCGAGGAAAATAAAGCGCATCCCGGCTGACATGACGAGGCCGCGGACACTTCGTGCCGAGGCGCCGAGAGCCATGCGGATACCGATCTCACGCGTCCGCTGCGAGACTGTGTAGGACACGACGCTGTACACCCCGACCGTGACCAGCGCGAGGCCGATGACTGCGAACACGCAGAAAATCTGCAAACTGAATCGGGGTTTTGCGTAGGTATTGATTTCGAGCAGTTCAGTCATCGGGAACGTCTGCTGCGGCGTGAGGCTGGCGTCCATTTTCATGACTTGCGTTTCGACGTCCTTGGCGAGGGCGGCGGGATTTCCGGCTGTGCGGATGAAAAGAACAAAGCCGCCGAAACTGGAAAACGTGTAAGGCGCATACGCTTCGGGAACAATGTCTTCGCGCACGCCGCGATTTTTCACGTCGGAAGCAACGCCAACGATTTCAAACCAGGGACTGGACACGGGAGGAGAGCTTTTCTGGAGACCCACGAATTCGATTTGCTTGCCGATGGGGTCGTGACCCGGGAAGAACTTCGCAGCCATGGTTTGGTTGACAACAGCGACTTTTCGTTTCCCGTTGATATCGGCATCGGTTAAGAAGCGGCCTCGCAGCAATCGCAAACCGATAGTTGAGAAGTAGCGGGTGTCGCAAAAAGCCATTTGACCTTTCCACTTTTCGGAATGCGTGATGCCAGCCGCATCGAAATCGGTATCGATGCCACCGAAAGGAGGATAGTCGGCGGCGCCCGCAGCGCTGACCACACCGGGGAGGGATTGCAATCGTGGGAGCAACTCGCGAAGAAAGCGGGATTGCTCGTCGGCGGTGCGGTATTTAGGACCGAGCCAGACTTGCGTCGTGAGGAGCTTGTCAGGGATGAGACC
This sequence comes from uncultured Acidobacteriaceae bacterium, assembly GCA_963787615.1. GTDB lineage: Bacteria > Acidobacteriota > Terriglobia > Bryobacterales > Bryobacteraceae > Bog-105. Next base: position 139,135 of record CAWBDJ010000001.1, read on the forward strand.
GAGCTGGATATCGCGCTGGAGGAGGAAACTCCGCATGAGGAGGCCGGCGCCGGTGAGGAGAATGAGGCCGAGCGCGACTTCGCCGACGATCAGCGCATTGCGCAGGCCGGCGCGGCGGAATCCACTGTTGCCGTGGGCGGTAGCTTTGAGCGATTCCGTCACATCGGAAGCGAAGGCGCCGAGCGCGGGGGCGAGGCCGAAGATCAGCGCGGTGAGGATGGCGATGATCATGCTTGCCCCGAGCACGCGCCCGTTCATATGAATGACGGTTTCGCTGGGCAGAGTATAGGGCGGCATGGCGGCGATGAGACTCTTGAGAGCGGACCAGGCGAGCAGACAACCCGCTGCAGCACCCATAAGAGCGAGTAAAACGCTCTCGACCAGCAGTTGCCGCATGACTGCGAGGCGTCCGGCACCGAGGGAGGCGCGGATGGCGAATTCTTTCTGCCGCCCGACCGCTTTCGCGAGCAGAAGGTTCGCGACGTTGGCACAGGCGATGAGCAGCAGGAGGCCGACGGCACCTAATAGGATGTAGAGCGTTTGGCTGAATTGCCCGACAATGCCAGCGACCATGGAGCCTAAACGCACGTCGAATTTCTTGGGGTATTCTTTGGGATAAATTTTCGAGAGGCGCCGGGCGAGGAGCGTGAGGTCGGCTTCGGCGGACTTGATTGTTATTCCGGGTCTTAGGTGACCGAGCAGGCCGACATAGTTCTTGCTGGGATCCACATCACCGCGTTGGAATGTGGTGGGTATCCAGAAATCCGCACCCCACAGCGTGAAACGAGGCGGCATGACGCCGATTATAGTGGTCGGTTTTTCATTCAGCGTAAGCGTTTTGCCGAGGACACCCGGGTCGCTGCCGAACCTTCCTTGCCACACGCGGTAGCTGAGGACCAGAACGGGTGGCGCACCGGGCTTGGCGTCTTGCGGGACAGGCGCGCGCCCGAGAAGGGGAGCGACGCCGAGGAATTGAAACGCGTTGCCGGTGACCTCGACGCCAGTAAACGCTTCGGGAGCTGCACCGGATTTCGTCATCAGAAAACGGACGGAACGGGCTCCCATGGAGCGATCGAAAACTTGGTTCTGCTGTTGGTAATCGAGAAACTCCGGCGGCGAAAAGCTGTCACGGCCATAAGGTTCAGGACGGCTGGAATCGTGGATGCGAATGTTCATGAGTTCGCGGCCGTCCCGGTAAGGAAAGGGTTCGAGCAGTACGCTGTCGATCACGCTAAAAATGGCGGTGGTCGCACCGATGCCGAGGGCGAGAGCCAAAACGGCTGTCACCAGCAGACCTCGATCCTTGAGAAGAGTTCGGAAGCCGAAGCGGATGTCCTGCCAAAGGTTCTCGATAAATGCGATGCTGTTCATGCGATAGATCTCCTCGCGGATCCGGGTTGGATTGCCGAGCTTGCGCCGCGCGGCGTGGTGCGCTTCGCGGGCCGGCATTCCGCGCGCGATGTTTTCTTCCGTTTCGATTTCGAGATAAGCATGGAGTTCACGCGAACGCTCCTGGTCCCAGTGCGCACGGCGAAAGAAGCGGCTCCATGCCATTTGGGACCTACTCTTCGGCGCGCCGCAAGACGCGATTGACGGCGCGGACCAGCCGGTCCCAACTGTTTGTATGCTCAAGCAGTTGTTTACGGCCGCGCGCGGTGAGCCGATAATAGCGGGCCTTGCGATTGTTCTCCGAAGTACCCCAGAAGGATGCGATCCAGCCGCGGTCTTCGAGCCGGTGCAGCGCGGGATAAAGCGAGCCATGTTCTACCTGGAGAACTTCTTCGGAACGCTGCTCGATGATTTGAGCGATGGTGTGGCCGTGTGCCGGACCGAGGATGAGAGTTTGGAGGATGAGGAGGTCGAGAGTGCCTTGGAGCATCTCGCCATCGAGAGGATGTGCCTTGCGAACCGGCATGGCGTCCTTGTCAGTATCCCATAGACGATCGACCGGAAGCAAGGGACAACACACATGCAGGTTGCCCACGCAGTGCTAATCCCGGTTGAAGCACGAATCGCTCAACACCTAGATGATCAACCGGACGGGTTTCAGCGAAGATTAGAAGCGAGGGCGCGGCGAGGGTTTGGCGATGTGGCCTGTCCGGCGGGGTTCGTGCACGTGCAGGGGCAAATTAAATCACCTACGGTTCCGGCTCAGTTTTTTAAGCCCTGTTTGGGATGCAGTATGAATTTTGCACGTGACAGAGCGAGGGACAGACCTATCGCGAAGAGGGCGAGCGTGCCCGGTTCAGGGACGGTTGGGGCGTTCGTGGCGGTCGAGCCGATTAGCTGGAACGCGTATTGGTTATAACCGGTCATGTTGACGGGAATGTCGGGCGTACCGCCGCTGGCGTTATAGCGCGCGATGAGGGTATTGTTGTCATCGACGGCAGCCCAATCGACATCCATGCCCCCGTTGTTGCCTGTTAGAGACGTATCGGCGTGCAACTCGAGCCAGTAGGTTCCGGGCGCAAGGGTGAGGGATGCGATAGAGAAGGTGGCATCCGCACACCTGGAGCACAAACCCGATTGATCGGTTCTGGTAACGCTCCCACTGGGAATGGTCGCGGACTGAACGGTGAGTCCCGGGGTGCCGGCGAGGTTCGTGTAGATAGCGTAGGTGACCGCGCCCAGATCGGTGATGTATTGCGCCTCATAGAAAAACAGAATGTCGGTGATGGTGCTGGGGCTCGACAGAGTAAAGTCGTCGGCCAAGCGATAATCCGTGATGGTGAAGCCGTTTGAATTAGTAGGGGTCTGGTCGAAGAGAGGGGAGGCTCGCCCCGGCATGGCAAGAACAATCACTAGTCCAGCCGCCGAGAGAATAGATGCAGTTTTCACGAAACCTCCGAGAGGTAAGTGGAGTCTATCAGCGAACAGCGGCCAGTGCAAGCGCAATCCGCTGGAGGTGTGTGACCGCGCAGGCTTCGGGACCAGACAACACCACTAGCTCGAGGCGGGCAAACGGCCGCACTGAGACGTTACTTGAGAGAGGTGCTGAAGGGAATCACGCCGTCGACGGTATTGCCGGCCAACATATTGGTCCGGAACGAGATGATTTGCCCGCCGTTAGGGGTCTGCACGCCTGTGCCATTGCCGGTGATGACGGAATCCGAGATTCGGACCGTGGCTCCCGGGCCTTGGCCGTCGACCCAAAGTCCTGTGTATTGATTGAAGCTCAGTTCGCAGCGTTCGATCAACGCGCTTGCGGGTGTTACGCCCTCCGATCCCAGCTGAATTCCGGTACCGGTGGTGGTGAAGGACGAATCACGGATGGTTGCGGATCCCCCGCCGACGAACAAACCGAGATTGCCGCCATGGATGGTGACATGCTTGACGCTAACGGCAATGCCGGTTCCATTGACACCGATACCGCCACCAAAGGTGCCCGTCACGACGACGTTTTCTATGTGGGCACTGCTCTGTGCATAAATTGCCGTCGTAACTCCGCCGAGAACTTGGACGTTGAGATTCAGGATCGTGGCCAGACCATTGCTTACGTTGATATGGATGGCAAATGTGGATCCACTCGATATGATTTTGCCCACACCGGCGCCGTCGATCGTGATGGCCTTGGTGACGATGACCTGACCGTAATCCGCTGCGTCGAGGGCCGTGACAACGCCATTGGTATTTGTCTGGTTATGTGCGCGCTGAAAGGTTTGGCACGGCAGGGCTCGCGTGCAGGGGTTGGTATCGAGACCAGTGCTGGCCACCCAACTGGCATCGTTTTGCGCCAGAGCAGAACATGCGGTCGCGGCGAGAGATAGTGCGAGAATCAGAGTCGTTTTCATATTGAGAGTCCTCCTGTGGCGGAGCGGGTCCGCCGGCCTCAAGATGGTGCGGGAAATGTACCCCCGTCAGTATTCCACAGAATAGGACGATCGGCTAGTACTTTGATGGTAAGGAGGTACTGGTCACCCGTTTTCCCGGTGTCCTTGCAAAGGAGCTTTCCTTTGTGGCTGGGCGAAAGCAAGAAACCTGTCCGATCCATGGCGCTTTCCGTAGCACGCGCTTGAGCGCCAAGCCCCGGTCTAAGCGGAATCGAGCTCCACACGATCGTGGCTCGTTTCAAGCTCTAGGTGTGCTTGGAACGCAATCATGCGTCGCGAACTGGCGGCTGCCAAGCCGACGGCATACGGTCCGCTCGGCGGGTAGAGTGAAGATTACGATCGGGTCGAAACGATCGCGGAGAACTTGTCCATATTGATGTTGCCTCGCGCGATCCGTCCAACACGGTTAACTCCACGATGCGCGAAACGTCAGAAACCTGCGCGATCGATAAGCCGGTTTCTGTGTCCCGACAACGCGGGCGGCAACCATTCGTCTAGGCCTCCCATTGCTGAAAGGCTCGAGCGACCTACCCGGAAGTGGTAACGGAGCGGGCGACTCCTCCTCCCCTATTTGGTCTTGCTTCACATGGGGTTTGCCCTGCCGGTCCGATTACTCGGACTCGCGGTGCGCTCTTACCGCACCATTTCACCCTTACTCGACCTCGTGCAGCAGACGCGAGCGGCCTACAGGGTACGAGCGCGTACGCGCAGCCGCGCCACAAGTCCCGCAACGAGGAAGCCAGCGAGCATCAGGAAGCCGGAACCCGGTTCAGGAACTCCCGAGGTCGCGGGAGCGATGAGGCCGACGCCGTTGGTGAACGTGTCGGGCGTCACCGTGTTTCCATTCGGATCCGAGAAGCTGGTCGTTGGATATGCCTCGAGCGTGAGGTCAAACGCGCCCAGAGTCGCATTGGGCGCGACGTCGTAGAGGACGTGACCCAACCCTACTACCGCGCCCGCTCCCAAGGTTGCGCCCACAGGGTCAGCATCATAGTCGGAGGCAACCACCTCCTGCGCTCCCGAATTCGTAGCGATATCCGGACCGAAGAGGGAATTCCCGTCAAAGATGTACGGCGTGAGCACGGAGGTACCCGTAGTCGCATCGGTGAACGTAACATCTGTATCGGTGGTCGTAATCCCAAAGCTGAATCCGCCGATGGTCACTGAAGTCGGTCCTGTGTTGCTTAACAACACATCAAAGGAGTTACCCGTGCTGCCGGGCGCTGCCGGCGTCGACAGCGGCTGGACCGAGACGATCAACGCACCCCAAGCCACGCTTGCCGAGAGAAAGCAAGCTAAGGCGGCCACCAAGAAGAAACGTTTGGTCATATGTTTCAGTGCCTCCGTTGAATTAAAAATGCGTACCGATCCGGCTTCGAACCACCTGGGTATCGGCAATACTCACGATGCCGTCGCCGTTAATGTCGGCAAAGATGTTGTACGGCTGTGCGGTCGCGTTCTGCACTGATACCATGTCGGCCGAGGCCACCGCACCGTCGGCATTGAAATCGCCGTACAGGACAGCAAATGTCTCAGCCGTGTTCGACCCGGTCAAAGTGTTTCCGGCAGCATCCTTCAAGGCGTTCGCTCCGGTTGTGGCAAGCGTGGCGGTTACGCTCGATGCCACGGTGAGAGGACTGATGGTCCAGCTCAACGTGTTCGTGCCCAACCCCGTGAGGGCTGTGGCCGTGACTCCGCTCAAACTGGCCGTGCTCCCGGCCGCGATTGGTTTCGAGAAGACCACCCGAATGCCGGTGATTTGCCAAGGCAGATCGAAGCGAGTGGACCCCACCAGGTTGTAGCTCTGCGATCCGAACAGCACGCTAAAGCTGGTCACTGTTGGTGCAGTCGTGTCGATCACGATGTTTGTATTCGCGCTTAGCGAACCCGCTGCGCCCGGGGCGGGGAGCGTCAACTTCGCGGCCAGCGAGCTTGAATCGGTGATCGTGCCGCCGTTCAGAGTGAGAGCGGAAGTGGATGTGTAGTCCAGATGCGAGCTATTCTGGCCAGCCGCGACTGTGTAGGAGAACGTCAGAGTACTTGTTCCCGAGCCACCGCTGTAACTCGCCGTGCCGCCCGAATTGAGCGCGAGCTGCGGAGTTCCGGTTACATTAACCGCCTTGCTGAAAGTTACTGTGATCGCAATCACCGCGCCCACGGTGTAGGAGCCGTTGGCGGTAGTTGAGGAAACGTTCGTGACCGTCGCCGGTGAATTAATGGTCGTAGAAACCGTGTTCGAGGTCGCGTTGGCAGCTCCGCCGCCCGAAACGGTTGCCGAAGCCGTTTGCGGAGAACTGGCCGTGCTGCTCACCGAATACGTCGTGGTAATCGTGGTTGCATTTCCGGTGCCGGAGCTGAGGGGCGCGGTGCGCGTGCAGCTTGTTGCCGAACATGTCCAGTTCGTATCGGTCGAACTCAGGTTCGTGAGAGTCAGGCAGTGTCGAACTCGGCGTTACGGTCATGGTTCCCGCCGTCGAGCCTGGTCCGTTGTTCGTCACCGTAATCGTGTACTGCAAACCCGTTTGGCCCTGCGCCGCCGATGAAGGACCCGTTTCGGTAATCGCTAGAACGGGGGGATTTGTCGTGATGTTCAAACACCAGTTGCCGATCGTCATCGCGTTGCCAGCAGAGCGGTCGTAGACGTACAGGTCCCAGTAGCCGACGGGATTGATGTTTTGGAACGCGCTCGTGAACGTCTGTGAGCCCTCCGGCGGCGCGAAAGAGACGCTCGCAGGCGCAGGCGCCGGGAACACCGGAGATGCAAACTGGGTGTTCGAGGTCGGATAATACGTCGCGTTATTGGCGGGCGAATCCGGTACCGGGTTGCCTGGCCCCGCTGAGTCCGCCATCGTGAGATTAAGGTTGCTGAACCCACTGCTGTCGGGGTTGCCAGCGGCATTCCAGAAAACGATATTCGTCGAGGTGGGACCTTCCAGCAACATGACAGTCCCAATGGACTGACCGTCGCTGAAATTATTCAGGTGCACGCTGACCGTATTCACGGTTCCCGCCAGGTTTGTCACGTTGATGCGCGAGGGATACGGGGACGCTGGTACATTTTGCCCGCTGCCGGAGGCAGTAATGGTGAGACCACCCAGGTTGCAATATTCCCCTGCAGACGGGTTAGTCGTCGCCGTGTCGATCTCGATGGTCACGCTGCCCGAGCTGACGTTGTAGGTGCCCGCCACGCCGCTGTAATTCGCGGTAATGGTGTGGATCCCTTCGCCCAACGAGGAGGTCTGGAACGTCGCCTGGCCGCTGCCATTGAGCGAGGTTGGTCCGGAAAGCGTGGTGCCATTCTCTTTAAAGGTCACGGTTCCGCTCGAGATGGGATTGCCGCCGCTCTTGACAGTTGCGGTGAAGATCACCTGCTCGCCGCTCAGTGCCTCGCCATTGGGCGAGGAGGTCACGGTCGTTGTAGTAGAGGCGGCGTTGCTGGTGGTGATGTTCAGGCAATACCCGCCGATCGAACCCGTCGCTTGGCCCGAAGCGTAGTACGCATACAAGCTCCACTGCCCGGTCGGATTCGCGCCGCCGAAAGTCGTGTCAAACGTGGCGCCGCCCTGGTTCTGGGGCAGTTGGTAGGGGCCAGCGGGTGGGCCGTCGGGGCTTGAGGCGAAGCTCAAGCCGGTGTTGTCATCGGTGGGCAGATAAGTCCCGGATGCGGGTGCGCCGCTCGTCGGATTGGGCACTGTGCTGCCGCCGAAATCGCTCAAGGTGAACGTCACGTTGGTCGCGTTGCCATATCCGCCGGTCCCGGCGAGCGGGACGAATTTGTTTCCGTTGGGATCGACCAGCAGGAAATTGAAGAACCCGATTCCGGTGGGGATGTTGATACTGGGCAGAGTCAGACTGATGTCGCTGATCGTCGCGCTCGTGCTCGGAATCTTGATGTGCTGCGGATAGGGAGTCGTTCCAGGCGAAGTATTCGTGTTGATGGTGATCGTTCCGGTATTGCAATATACGCCAGAGGATGGATTCGAGGTCGGGTGATCGACGAAGAAATTCAGAGTGCCGTGGCTGGTGCCGAAATTGCTGTCGCCACTATACGCCGCTTCCAGCGGATGGTTGCCTTCGGTTGAGAAGGTGGTCGGGCAAGTGGCGACGCCGCCGGCGACGGCGACCGAGCCGCAGCCGGAGATGGTGTTTCCGTTGTCGGTGAAGGTGACGGTGCCTCCGTCGGGGGTGGGGCTGACGGTGGCCGTCAGCGTTACCCCCGTCCCTTCGTTGGCCTCGTTATTCGGCTGGTTCGAGCTCAGCGTCGTGGTCGTGTTAGCGGCATTCGCCTGCGTGCTAATGGTGAGCACCCAACTGCCGATAGAAGCAGCGCTGTCTTGGCTGCCCGCGAAGCTCCAAACGTACAAGGTCCAGGTGCCGTTCGGGTTGCCGCTGAATTCGGATGCAAACGTCGCGGAGTGGCCTGCAGAGGGGTCATTCGTTGTGTCGCTCGTGTTCACGTTTGCGCAAGGTGCCGTGGAGGGTGCAGGAGAGCCAAACGCTGCCTGAACATTGTCCCCAGAACAATAGCTTCCCGGCTCGTTAACCGTCGGCTTATACGTTGCTGGATTGGTTGGCGGCCCATCGCCGCTGATGTTGTTGCGGTCGTATGCATCGGGCGCGTAGAGAGTTGCGCTATCGTCGAAGGTGACGGTTTCGCCACTTAGCTCGTCGCTGTAGCTGCCGAATCCGCCGAGGAACTGGAAGGTCTGAAGACAAGTGCTTGTGGTGCAGCCGGTAGGCTGAAAGACGAGCATCATCTCCCGATCTGGTGCGCCATTATTGGAGCCGTTGTCAGTCCAGTTGTTCAGCTTCACCGTGACCTTCGCGATAGCTCCGGTCAGCCCGGAGACGGTCTGCGAGTTCGAGCCCAACGAGCCGGCATTGTTGGAATTCGTCGGAATCGTGATGCTGCCGCCCGTACAGGCGTATGGGGAAGAGGCTGTGCAGCTTCCATAGGAGTAGCTGGCGGTCAAGCAGAACAGGGCCGCTGATAGGAGAATGCGCTGGCGCATGCTGGGAGAGTCCTCTTATATGCCGGTCCGACTCGCAGCTGCCCGGCAACTCAGATGATTAAAATTGGAAACCAGCCGAGTGTATCAGAGTCTAACTAGAATTTGCATAACGTGGTGGTAGGACTCGCCCGCGTGTAAGTACTGTTTAGTACGCGCGTTACTCGCACGGATCCTAATTGTGTAAGGGAAACTATTATCCAACGCGAAACGCGTCAGGGACAAATGGCGAGCGGCGGCCTCGCCGACACGGCGGTTCGAAAGTAAGAAACCTGCGCGATCGATAAGCCGGTTTCTGTGTCCCGACGACGCGGGCGGCAACCATTCGTCTAGGCCTCCCATTGCTGAAAGGCTCGAGCGACCTACCCGGAAGTGGTAACGGAGCGGGCCACTCCTCCTCCCCTATTTGGTCTTGCTTCACATGGGGTTTGCCCTGCCGGTCCGATTACTCGGACTCGCGGTGCGCTCTTACCGCACCATTTCACCCTTACTCGACCGGCAGAACCGGGGAGCGGTATATTTTCTGTGGCACTTTCCGTAGCGTGCGCTTGAGCGCAAGCCCCCGGCCGTTAGCCGGCATGCTGCCCTATGAAGACCGGACTTTCCTCTCGACCGGCTCTCAAGGAGCCGAGTCCAGCGGTTGCCTGATCGCGCAGGTCAGTAAACAGTATAGATCCGCGCACAACGGACCTCGACGCGCTGAAGCGAAGACGTCCTGTGCGGTCGTAATACAGAATTGGAGAGGGATGCGACGGCGTATGAGCGGGTTGGCAGTGCTGGGCTGTTTGGTTAGCCTCCTGGAACTCACCTACAGTGCTTCCGCAAAGCAGGCGGGCCAAGGGGTTCAGGTCATCGCTAACCAATCACAGCGACGCGTGGATATCACGATCGACGGCAAGGCGTTCACATCTTATATCTGGCCGGCGTCGCTAAAGAAGCCCGTCCTCTATCCGCTGATAACGGATGAAGGTCTCACGGTGACGCGTGGCTACCCTCTTGAGCCAAGGCCAGGAGAGCGCGTTGACCATCCTCATCAGGTGGGGCTGTGGTTCAACTACGGAAATGTGAATGGATTCGACTTCTGGAACAACTCAGACGCGATCAAGCCGGAACAGCGCTCAAAGATGGGCACGATCTTTCAAAAGAAAATCGTGTCTGTGAGCAGTGGGCGGGATCGAGGAGAGCTGGTAGTTGACTCAGCGTGGGCTGGAGGCGAGGACAAAGAAGTCCTTAAGGATAGGACGCAATACGTGTTCACGCGGCGGAAGGATGCTCGTATTATCGATCAAATCACTACACTCGAGGCGCTTGAACGCGTGGTCTTCAAGGACGATAAAGAAGGGCTGCTCGGTATGCGGGTCGCCCACTGGTTGGAATCGGCAAACGAGAAAGGCGGCATCTTCATGGACGCAAGCGGCAGACCGACAAAGGTTGACGCTGTCGACACCACCAGTGCGACCGGAGTGTATCTCACCAGCGAAGGAGTGAAAGGCGAAGCGGTGTGGGGAACACGCGGAAGATGGTGTATGTTGACGGGCACCACCCAGAACCACGTCGTCACCATCGCTATTCTCGGGCACCCGGAAAACCCCGGTTACCCTGCTTACTGGCATGCGCGCGGATATGGGTTGTTCGCGGCGAATCCGCTGGGCCGGAGCATTTTTGACCCAAAACAGCCCGCGTTTAACTACACGATTGAGAAAGATAAGGTAGCGACGTTTCGCTATCGGATCATTTTGTTTTCTGGTGCGGCGACTCCGGAACAGATGAACCGGGAAGCGGAGGAGTTCGAGGCGACTTATAAATAGCAGGATGCGCTTGTTCGTACAGAGTTTCGGGTGCCGCGCTTCGCAGGCGGACGGGGCGGCGATTGAAGCATCGCTCGAAGCGCGGGGCTGCGTGGTTGTCGAGGACGCGGCGAGCGCGGACGTGGTGGTGGTGAATACCTGCACGGTGACTCACGCGGCCGATGTGGATGCGCGGCGAACCATTCGAGGAATTCACCGCGATCAACCTGGCGCGCAAATCCTGGTGACGGGCTGTTACGCGCAACGGGCGCCTGAGGAGTTGGCGGAGATTGAAGGCGTGAGCTGGGTGGTCGGCAATTCGCATAAAACGCAGATTGCGGACATAGTTTTTGGGGACCGCGAGGAGTATCACGGGCAGGTGCTGGTCAGCGATTTTGGGGCGGGTACGGAATTCGCGGCGACGCCGGTGAACGATGTGCGCGGGGACCGAACGCGGCCGAATCTCAAAGTGCAGGACGGATGCAGCAATCGATGTTCGTTTTGCATTATTCCTTCGGTGCGAGGCAGGAGCCGGAGTGCGGCTGTCGAGAGCGTCATCGAGCAGGTGGGCGACCTGGCGCAACGCTATTGCGAAGTGGTGCTGAGCGGCATCAATCTGGGGCGGTGGGGGAGAGATTTGCCGGGCGGTTTGCGGTTCGTGGACCTGCTGGAGGCGATTCTGCGCGAGACCAGCGTGCGGCGGCTGCGGATCAGCTCGGTGGAACCGATGGATTGGAGCGATCGACTGCTGGAGCTTGTGGCGAGCGAGCCCAGGATTGCCAAGCACGTGCATTTGCCGTTGCAGTCCGGTTCGGATTCGGTGTTGAAGCGAATGTTTCGCAAGTATCGGACGCGGCACTATGCAGGCCGGCTTGCGGTGGCGCATGGATTGATGCCGGACGCGGCAATCGGCGCAGACGTTATGACCGGATTTCCGGGTGAGACGGATGCGGAGTTTCAGGAGACAGTGCGGTTCATCGAAGAGCAGCCGTTCACGTACTTGCATGTGTTCACGTATTCGGAGCGGCCGGGCACGGCGGCGGCTAAGTACGAGGATGCGGTACCGACGGCAGTGCGGCGCGAGCGAACGCATGTGTTGCGGGAGATCTCGGCGGAGAAAAATTTGGACTTTCGGCGACGCATGATCGGAAAGATTCTGCCGGCGGTGACGCTCGAACAGCGCGGCATGGCGTTGACGACGAACTTTCTAAAGGTGCAGATGGCGCAGGAGCGTGGGCCGAATCGGATGGTGGAGCTGGAGATCGGTGGGGTAGGCGAGATGGGCCTGCGAGAGCGGAGCTTGCTTACGATTATCTAGCGCTTGTAGCCGAATTTCTGCAGCAGCTCGATGCGGGCCTTTACGTGCGACTCGGTCTCGACACCTTTTGAGGAACTGCCATCGATGACGCCGAGGATGCCGCGGCCCTGCTCGGTTTCGGCGAGGATCACTTCGACGGGATTGGCGGTGGCGCAGTAGATGTTGACCACTTCGGGAACGGCCTGAATGCGGCCGAGCACGTTGATGGGGAAACCGTTGCGCAGGGCAACGATGAATACGTGACCGGCAGCGAGCGCCGTTGCATTGTCAACGGCATTTTGCTTGAGAGCGTCGTCGTTGCCGTCGAAGCGGGTGAGACAGTCACCGGACGCCTCGTTAAAGGCGATGCCGAATTGAATATGGGCGGAGGTGTTGACGATGGCTTCGTAAATATCTTCGACGGTCTTGATGAAATGGCTCTGGCCCAGAATGATGTTGCCGTTTTCGGGGATGGCGAGGCGGACGGAGATCAACTGCATGGGGACACTATACCCAGTCCCTATAATTTGGGTAGTGCAAAAGCACTTCAGCGATGCGAGTTTGCTCGAGCACATCCGCAAACTCCCGCATGCGCGAGCCACTTTCAAGCAGCTGGTTCGGGAACTGCGGTCACAGGGCGAGGCACGGGAAGCGCTCGAAGAGGCGCTCGATCGTCTGACGGAGAAAGGACTGCTGGTCGAGCTGCGCTCGGGTCATTTCGTCGCGGTCGGGGCGAGTTCGGAATATGTCTCAGGCAGGTTGTCGGCGCATCGGGACGGATTTGGATTCTTGATCCCGGACCAGCCGATTGCGGGCCTTCAGGGAGACGTCTTTTTACCGCCGGACGAAACGGCGAAGGGTATGCACGGCGATCGGGCGCTGGTGCATGTGACACGAGTGACGAGCGAGGGTCGGGCGGAGGGCGAGATCGTTCGCATTCTGCGGCGCGCGCACATCACAGTTGTGGGTGAATTTCGCATTCGGAAGCAGGGCAATTTCGTGGTGCCTTCGGACGATCGCATTCAGCAATGGATTGAGATCCCGGAAGGGATGGAGTTGCCGCGCAAGACAGCGTCGGTCGATCGGGTGGGTGCGGCGCCGCGAGAAATCGGATCCGTTCAAGATCTGGACGGGATGATCGTGAACGTCGAAGTGTTGGAGTTTCCCGAAGACGGCGAGCATGGGGTGGGCCGCGTGACGGAAGTGCTCGGGTATCCCGATGATTTTGGCGTGGACGTCGAGATCATGATCCGGAAGCATCATCTGCCGCACGAGTTTCCGCAGGAAGCGATTGAGCAGGCGCGGAAGATCAGCGAGGAGATTCCGGAGGCAGAGCTGGAGCGGCGGCGCGATTTCCGCAGCCTCGATATCGTCACGATTGACGGCGAAACGGCGCGCGATTTCGATGACGCGGTCTGGGTTGAACGGCTTCCAAATGGGAATTTCGCGCTACAGGTTCATATTGCGGATGTCAGTTACTACGTAAAGCCGGGGACGCCGATTGACGAGGAGGCTTTGCAACGCGGAACGAGCGTGTATTTTCCCGACCGTGCGGTGCCGATGCTGCCGGTTGAGCTTTCGACAGATATCTGTTCGCTGAGGCCGCAGGAGGATCGGCTGGTTTTATCCGCTCTGCTTGAAATTGACGGACAGGGCGATACGGTGGCACAAGAGTTCACGCGCGGCGTGATCCGCAGTGCCGAACGCATGACGTACACGAACGTGTTTCGGGTGCTGGAAGGCGATGCGGCCATGCGCGAACGCTACGCCAAGCTGGTGGACCGCTTTGAGCTGATGCGCGAACTGGCCTTGATCCTGAATCGCAAACGGGCCAAGCGCGGTTCGATTGACTTCGACATGCCCGAGACCAATATTGAGCTGGATGTGTCGGGGCAGATGATTGGAGTGACGCGCGCGGAGCGGAACATCGCGCACCGGATCATCGAAGAGTTCATGCTGGCGGCGAACGAGGCGGTGGCGGGGCATCTGGAAGCGGCAGACATTCCGACGCTCTACCGGATTCACGAGCGGCCGGAAGCCAAGCGCGTCATGGAATTCGAAGAGATCGCGGTGCATTTTGGATATTCGCTCGGAATTGGGGCCATTCCGGTGAAGCGCTTCGCGATGGTGGAGCGCACGCGCGAGGGACGCAAGATACGTAAAGACGTGGTCGTGGCGCGCGAGGACTTCAATCTTTCGTCGCGGAACTATCAGCGCTTGATTGCGAAGATCGCGGGCAAGCCGGAGGAGCGAATTCTCAGCTACCTGATGCTGCGCTCGCTAAAGCAGGCGCGCTACAGCAACCGGAATGAAGGGCATTTTGCGCTGGCGGCTCCGGCGTACACGCATTTCACGTCGCCCATCCGGCGCTATCCGGATTTGGTTGTGCATCGCGTGCTGGCGCACTACCTTGAAACGGGAAATTCGTTCATGGACGAGGGTGCGCTGCGCGAACTCGGCGATGATACGTCGTTCACGGAGAGACGCGCGGCTGAAGCCGAACGCGAGCTGATCGAGTGGAAAAAAGTGAAGTTCATGGAAGAGCGGGTCGGCGATGAATTCGATGCGCTGATTATCAGCACAACCAAGTTCGGATTTTTCGTGGAGTTGACGGAGCTGTTTGTGGAGGGGTTGGTACCGATCGATACGCTCGCGGGCGATCGCTTCCGCTATCACGAGAACGGACGCAAAATTATTGGCGAGCGAAGCCGCAAGATGTACTCGATCGGCGATGAAGTTCGAGTGCGGCTGGACCGGGCGGATGCGGTCGAGCGGAAACTGCAGTTTGGAGTGGTGGAAAGCGGGCGCGCGGGGCGAAGGAAGAAAAAATGAATACGGCTAATCGAGGACGCGCACGAATTCGGCGATGACCTGATACTTGCCTTCGTCCTCATCTAAATCCCAAGAAGGATAGGCGGGATTCAGGCTTTCCAGGCGAATGCGAGTCTGCGCCCAACCCTCTTCGGTGACGGCCTTCTCGCTGCGATAGCGCTTCACCGTGTATTGGTTCTCATCAGCCAATTCGGAGTTGCGAACCAGGACCAGGCGACCGTTGCGCGAGCCGACGACCTTGCGTTGAAAGACGCAGAGGCTGCCGTCGGGGATTTTGGGTTCCATGGATCTGCCCTGAATACGCGCGATGAACATGCCTTCGTCCAAGCGCAGATCGGGCGGGGTCTCAAGCCATTCTTCGGCCTGGATATCTTCCGGATTTGTCAAAAACGGGCCAGCGGCGACAGCGAGCGAGAAGCGCGGCAGGTGAGTGCGGAAGCGCAAGACCTGAGCAGGCACATGTTCGCGATAGAGCTCACCAAGTTTCTTTTCGAAGTCGCGCACCGTAACCTCTTCGCGATCGGTGATGCGGATGGAGAGTGAGGCGATGCTTTCGAGATGCTGCAGGACAGCAACTCCTCCGCGCTCGCGGGCTTGCAGGAGAAGATCGTCCTCGAGTTCGGCCAACACTTCTGCATCTTCGTCGCGGGCGACACTGTCCCAATCGCGGCGCAAGCGGACATAGAGTGTGTCGGTCTTCGGATCGAGCAGCAAAACACCTATCGGTTGTGCAGCGGAGCCGGGCACCTCGCACATAAGCAGCGAAAACTGGCCCGCTTTCGGGGTGAAATCGCTGAAGCTGAGGACGCGGGCGGACACGGTAACAGATAGCTTATCGGTTTTGGGACGGGAAAGATATGTAAAGGGCGCGGTACGAAAAGTACTAAGGTGCTGCGGCGTAATAGCCTTTGCGGGCGCGGACACGGACGTTTCCAAGATCGACGACAACTTTCACGTTGCGATAGGCCTTGTCGTTGGGATTGTTGGAGACATAGCGAATGATGTATTGAGTGGTGACTTCGCCCGCGATGTCCGCGACGGCATGATACATCCGGCCGTCGACGGCGGAACGATAGGCACCTGTGCCGACCGTCAAGGCGTAATTTCCATCATCGGAGGGATGCGACAGATAACCGGAGGTGTCCTTGTAGACATCGCCGAGCGGATACACGACGCGTCCGCCGGTTTCTTCGGACAAGCGCACCAGCACGTCATCGCTCGGATTGGCGAAGCCGAAGGCTTGTGTGCTGATGCAATAGATGGTTACGAGATTCCGTTGCGCGAGCTCGATCACCTGGTTCAGCGAGTGCTTGCTGGCGTTGTCGTGGCCATCGCCGATGATGACGATGACGCGCCGCGGCTCGATGGGCTCGCCTTGCACCAGTTTGCGGCTGGTGCAAGCCAGATAGATGGCATCGAACAGGGCCGAGCCGCCGCCGGGCTTCAGTTTGCGCACCTTTTCTACCATCGGCTCCGGATCGCTGGTGGTGTTCACGGCGATCTCGGCATCCTGCGCGTAATCGATCAGATAGCCGGAGTATTTCGGATCGCCGGTCAGCAGGTTTTGAATCAGCTCGGTGGTGGCGTTCTGATAGTTCTCCCAATGGATGCGGCTGGCGGTGCTGAGGTCGAGCAAAAAGCCGATGACGACGGGCTGGCTGCGCTCGCGCGTAAAGTAGCGAATGGTCTGCGGCTTGTTTTCTTCGAAAACTTGGAAATCTTTCTCGTCGAGATCGGAGACGAAGCGGCCCTTTTCATCCGTGACGGTTACCGGAACGATGACTTCGTTCACCGTGACCCGAATGGGGTTGTCCTTCTTCACATCAGGGGCGGGGGCTGCCGGCGCAGAAGCGGGATCCGCAGGTGCGATGGCGACCGTGGTTTGACTGGTGCCGGCAGATTTCGAGCCGTTGCCGGTATCCGGAGGCCCGCCACTGTGGGAGGGGTTCTGTTGGGCCGGGGAGGCTTGGGCCAAGAGCAGAGCCAACGTGAAAGCAGCCGCGAAAATCGTCGGCTTATAAAACTGCATGTAGGGGATGCCTAGCTCGAATTATAACCGGGTAGCACAGAGAGCCGGACGAGGAGGTCCGGCTCGGACCGGGAGGTCCGCCCTAAGAGCGCGCGCGTCAGCGGGCGAGGGTGACGGGTGAACGCACGTTGGGAGCGAGAACCGCCTCGATGCCGGCCGATGCGTCGACGGCGGGGAGACCTTCGACGGTTTGTACTGTGAAGGTGCTGGCGGGGACGGCCGTCGTCTTGCGCAAGGCTGAACCGGCATAGGCATCCAAAGAAAATGCGTTTACCTCGACGGGAGTTTCGACCGGTTGAAGAGCGGACGCAGCGCGCTGCAGGCGGACAAAAGCTTCATGCGCATCGTCCAGAAAATTGCCGAAGGAAAGCTGCAAGCCGGTGAATACCAATTGGTGCGAGTTGACCAGCGTGGCGCGGGCGTCCTTCAGCCAGACCACGGGCGCGTCGGCGGGCGGAGATTCGAGTTGCCCGACAGCCTCGCACATGGCCGACTCTGTGGCGGGGTCGCGCAGCGCCTGAACGACGTTGAGGGCGGTATTCGGGAAGGCGGATTGAATGGCGGAACGGGTCGCGTCGTAATCTTCGATTTGCGAGGTGAAGCAGGTGCACGACAGCATGTGTTCGGGGCGGACGGAAGCAGCGCTCGCACTGTTTCGCAAGTGCTCCAAAGCCTGAGCGAATGACGCGCCGGTCTGGCCGGCCAGAAACGCCAGGCCATTGGGATTGACGTTGCGATGGGTTGAGACCACGGCCTCAATGACTACTTGAGCGGACTGTTGACCAAGGCCGCCGACTTGAATAATGCTCAAGACCGGGAACGGCAGCCTGCGGTTCTGAAAAAGCTCTGCGACGACGGCTTGGACGCGGCGCGCATCACCGGCTCCTGCTACAAAGGCGCGTAATTTCACGATGGTCTCGCCGCGGGTGTCGCGAATGAGGTCGTTTAAACTCTGACGGATTTGCGCCGATAGGCCGCCGGTTCTGAGGAGCGGCGAAATATGGAAATCGAGCGCTTCGGTATCGGCTGCGACAGCCATGGGCAACTCGGGGGGCAGCGGCAGAATCTGCGGCTTCGGTTCTTCGGTGCTGCGCCTGTTGCGCTGGGCGAGGATCAGGGGAGAGGCGATGACGAGGCATGCCGCGACAACGGAAAGGAGCGGGGCGGGGAGGCGCATGAAAGCTGTACTGAACAGGCTCTAGTGAACAGGGTAGCCTGTTCGGCTTTTTGCAGGGACGGGTTTAAGGCTCCGCAGGGAAATGGACTAGCGAGGTGGGCCAATTTGGTATAGTAGAGCTGTTTTGGTTGACCTTACCGATCTACGATTTGATGCTGCCTCCGATGTGCCGGTTTATAAGCAGGTCGCCGAGAGTATTGCCAGGCTGATTGGCAGCGGCTCGATTGGGGCCGGAGAAAAGTTGCCCGCGACGCGCGAATTGGCTGGTCAACTTGGCCTGAATCGCGCCACGGTGTCTGCTGCTTACGCAGTCCTCGAAGAGGCGAAGCTGATCGAGGGCTATGTGGGTCGCGGTAGTTTCGTCGCGAAGTGCGACAATCCGGCGCCGCGTTCGGGAAGGGATTGGGATGCCATTCTTGCGCCACTCGAGACAGGCTTCCCGGGAAGCGCGAAGAACGTTGAGATCAGCTTTGCGAATTCGCGGCCAGCGAGTGAGGCGTTTCCGCTGACACAGTTCCGGCGCTTGGCAAAACAAGTGATCGACAGCGCAGACGCGGGCGACATTTTGCAGCTTGGATCTCCGCACGGTTATCCACCGTTGCGGCGCTACCTCCTCGAGCAGGCAACGAAGAGCGGAATTGCGCGCGCGGGCGACGATTTGATCATTACGAACGGGTGCCAGCAGGCGCTCGACCTGATGGCGCGGTTGTTCGCCGCGGACGATCACGCGATTGTGGTGGAGGATCCGGTGTACCACGGTTTGGTGCGTGTTTTTTCGCGGGCAGGTGCGAACTTAATTCCAGTCGCTGTCGATCACGCCGGCATCGATGTCGATCAGTTGGAAGAAGCGATTGAGCGGCATCGGCCGCGATTGTTGATCGTGACTCCCAGTTTTCAAAATCCGACGGGGGCAACGCTTCCGCTGGAACGGCGCAAACGCATCGTCAACTTGGCGCAACGCTTCGGCGTGGTGTTGGTTGAAAACGATATCTACAGCGAACTTCGGTATTACGGAAAAGCGCTGCCGACGCTCAAGGCGCTGGATGAGACGGGCAACACGATTCTGCTGCGCAGCTATTCAAAAGTTTCGTTTCCGGGGCTGCGAGTGGGTTGGGTCATTGCTCCGCGGGCGGTGGTGGCGCGCCTGGCGGAAGCCAAACAGATCAGCGATCTTCATTCCGATCAGCTTTCGCAGGCGGTGCTGTTGCGCTTTGCCGAGTCGGGTGAATTGGAGCGGCATTTGGAACGCACGCGTGCAGCCGGGGCGGAGAGATTAGACGCGGTGTTGCGCGCCTGCAGCCGCTCGCTTCCGGCTGGTGCGACCTATACGCGTCCGGACGGCGGAATGAATCTGTGGATCGAATTGGCGGCGCCGCTCACGGCCGAGAATCTGCTGCGTCGGTCGGAAGAGCGAGGCGTGAATTTCCTGCCGGGCCGATATTTTTCGGTACGGGCGGGGCATAGCCGTGGGTTGCGGATCAGCTTCGGTGGTTTGACGCCCGAAGAGATTACGCGGGGCATTCAAATCATCGGAGAGGCCGCCCGCGAGGAGTTGGCGGCAAGTGCGAAGAACGTGAGTTTCGAGCCTGTGGCCGCGTTGGTGTAACGGAAGAGCGAGAAAGAACGGGAGAACTAAACAATGAATTTTGAAAACGATCAATTCCGGCTGAAGGTTGGGCTGGCGGAGATGCTGAAGGGCGGCGTGATCATGGACGTGGTCAACGCGGAACATGCCCTGATTGCCGAACGCGCGGGCGCAACGGCGGTGATGGCGCTTGAGCGCGTTCCGGCGGATATTCGCAAAGAAGGCGGCGTGGCACGCATGTCGCAGATCCGGCTTATCCGCGAAATTATGGCGGCGGTGTCGATTCCGGTGATGGCCAAAGTGCGGATCGGCCATTTCACGGAGGCGCGGATTCTAGAAGTGTTGGGCGTCGATTACATCGATGAGAGTGAAGTTCTGACGCCGGCCGATGAGGAGCATCACATCGACAAGCAGGACTTTAAAGTGCCGTTCGTGTGTGGCGCGCGCAATTTGGGCGAAGCGCTGCGGCGCATCGCGGAAGGCGCGGCGATGATCCGTACCAAAGGAGAAGCAGGGTCGGGAAATATCGTGGAGGCGGTACGGCATATCCGCACGATTGTGAAAGAGATGAAGCAACTCACGGTGCTGGGCAAAGAGGAACTGGTGCATGAAGCCAAGAATCTGCAAGCGCCGCTAGAACTGGTGCAGTATGTAGCGCGCGAAGGGAAGCTGCCGGTGCCGAACTTTTCCGCGGGCGGAATTGCGACGCCAGCCGATGCTGCGCTGGTCATGCAACTCGGCGCGGAGGCAGTGTTTGTCGGATCGGGAATCTTCAAATCTTCGGATCCGGAAAAGCGCGCCAAGGCAATTGTCAAAGCGGCAACTTATTATCAGGATCCGGTGAAGCTGCTCGAGGCGAGCGAGGAGTTGGGCGAGGCAATGCCGGGGCTGGATGTTTCGAAGATGCAGGAATCCGAGCTCATGCAGGTGCGCGGCTGGTAATGGACAGCAGGCGCTAACGCCGTCAGAGGCGGACGCAAAAAATGGGACCGAAGATCGGTGTGCTGGCGCTGCAAGGGGATTTCGAAGCGCACCGCAAAGCCATCGAACGGGCGGGCGGCGAGGCAGTCGAAGTTCGCACCGCAGCAGATCTCGATAGCGTTGATGGTCTGATCATTCCCGGTGGAGAGAGCACGACCATGTTGAAGCTGCTCGACATCGAAAATCTTTTCGAACCGCTGCGACAGTTCGGAAACAAAAAGCCTATTTTTGGCACGTGTGCGGGAGCCATCTTGCTGGCGTCCGAAGTAGTAAACCCGGCACAGCGGTCGCTCGGACTTCTGGATATCACGGTCGAGCGCAACGGGTATGGACGGCAGCTCGACAGCCGCATCGCCGAAATCGATTTGCAAGGCCAGCCAGCTGAGGCGGTTTTCATTCGAGCACCTGTGATACGCCGCGTCGGACCAGAGGCTAAAGTGTTAGCCACCTATCTGGATGCTCCGGTATTGGTAGAGCAAGGGAGGCATCTGGCAGCGACGTTTCATCCGGAGCTCGCTCGAGACGAGCGCATTCACAGCCATTTCGTGGACAAAGTTGCGGGCGAAAAGCACAGCTAAGTTGGTCCGCTAAACTGAGAACGACGTGAAACGTGTGCTTTTTTTGTGCATCGGAAATTCCTGTCGTAGCCAAATGGCAGAAGGCTTTGCGCGGAGGTACGGATCGGATGTTTTGGAGCCGTTCAGCGCCGGCTTTTCTCCCGCAAGCATCGTGCAGCCTCTTACGAAGAAGGTGATGGAGGCGAAGAACATCAAGATCGACCATCAGCATCCGAAGAGCCTGGATGCGGTTGATGTATCCAGTTTCGATTTGATCGTCAATATGAGCGGGACGAAGCTTCCAAGCCGCCTGCCCATCGAGGTTCGAGATTGGAAGGTGGAAGATCCGATCGGCAAGCCGGAAGAGACCTACGCGACCGTACGGGATCAGATCGAGATGTCGGTGATGCGGCTGATTCTCGAGCTGCGGAAGGAAGCGCGAAACGGGGAGAACAGCGCTATGGAGCGAGGCGTCTCCGGACGGGGAGTTAAGTAAGGCGGCGTTCGAGGTTACTGCCGGTTCTAGCCGCGGCGCGTGGCGACGGCGCGGGAGAGGAGCGCCGCGACGGCAGAATCGGAGAGTACAGCCGAATCGAGAATATGTATGTGGCGATGGACCTTTCCGGTTCCTCGGAGAAGGCGGGCGGGATCGTCCAGCGTAGCTCCTCCGACTACACCGAGGTTGACGCCGTTCTTCTTCATGCTGATCGTAAAGACCAGGCCCTTGTAACCGCGATCGAAGCCATATCCGAGATCTTTGCCTTCTGCAGTCTCAATGGCATCAGGAAAGGCTTTGAGCACGGATTCACGTGCAGCAAGGGAAAGTGATCGAGCCGCGGGGCTGAATTTCGCCAGGAACGTCCGCAATTCGTCCGGATTGAGCAGTTGCGGCATGAGAGGCAGTATCGCACTAAGCTGAGTGTCCTTTCAACGGACGTAGGGAGGTGGCGGGCCCTCAAAAAGAAAAACGCGGTTCTGAACCAACTAGTGTGGTCCGGAACCGCGTTGAACTTTGTAAGTTAATGAGCCGATGAATCGGCGACCCAACTACTTGCTGGAAGTGCTGGTGTTGCTCATCGTGCTGCTGGTGTTGCTCATGGTATCGGACGAGCCTTTGTTGCTCTTGTGGTGACGTGACTTGTGGGTGCTCTTGGAGCTGCTCATCGTGTCGGTGCTGCCGGTCTGGCTGCTGGTCGAGGTATTCTGTGCGAACAGAGCGGTCACGGGAAGCAACGAAAGGCCCAGGGTGGCGATCATGATCTTCTTCATTTTGGGGATATCTCCTTATTTACTTTAGTGGTAGCACTCAGTGCTCCCACTGAGTATAGTCGCAGACCTAGGGTGAAGGAGTCCTGAAGTTCACATTAAACTTTGTTTAATGTGAGGCTTACAACGCCGGAAAAGTACCGACCTGGAAGTTTTGCGGGAGGCACAGCACGCAAGCCCCTAACTAGAGGCGGCAGATCAACAGCTCGCGTTCGTAGACCATTTCGGGTGGAAGGTGGCCGTGCAGGTCGATGAAGAGTTCTTCGTGCCCGATGACCTCGGAGCGCCAGGCGGAATCGTCGAAGGCCTGCAGCTGCTCGAATTTTTCTTTTGGAAAATCGAGGCCCTTCCAGTCGATGTCCTCGTAACGAGGCATCCAGCCGATGGGAGTTTCGCGGCCCGCGGCGCGGCTTTCGGCGCGCTCGACGATCCACTTCAGCACGCGCATATTTTGGCTGTAACCGGGCCACAGAAACTTCCCATCGCCATCTTTGCGAAACCAATTCACGTGGAAGATGCGGGGCGTGGCGCTCAAGGAGCGCTGCATGCGGAGCCAGTGACGAAAATAGTCGCCCATGTGATAGCCGCAGAAGGGCAGCATCGCCATGGGGTCGCGGCGCACTCGGCCTACGGCACCGGCGGCTGCGGCGGTAGTTTCCGAACCCATGGTGGCGCCGACGTAAACGCCCGCGCTCCAGTTAAACGCCTGGAATACGAGAGGCGTGGTGTTGGCGCGGCGGCCACCGAAGATGAAGGCGCTGATGGGCACGCCTTTTGGATTTTCCCAATCGGGATCGATGGAAGGACACTGCGAAGCGGGAGCGGTAAAGCGCGCGTTC
The DNA here is from genome assembly GCA_963787615.1 of uncultured Acidobacteriaceae bacterium. Taxonomy (GTDB): domain Bacteria; phylum Acidobacteriota; class Terriglobia; order Bryobacterales; family Bryobacteraceae; genus Bog-105. The sequence continues at coordinate 162,324 of CAWBDJ010000001.1, forward strand.
GGATGCGCCGCTTTTCGGCCGGTCTGCTTCGCGATCGCGGGCGTCCAAGGATTTCCCTGCCAATCGGTGCATTCCGCGGGAGGTTTGTCGGTGAGGCCTTCCCACCATACGCCTCCGTCGGGAGTCAGGGCGACGTTCGTGAAGATGGTGTTTTTGGAGAGCGTGGCGATGGCGTTCGGGTTGGTCTTGGGCGAGGTGCCGGGAGCGACGCCGAAGAAACCCGCTTCCGGATTGATGGCGCGCAGCTGACCGGTTTCGTCGGGCTTGATCCAGGCAATGTCGTCGCCGACGGTCCAAACCTTCCAGCCCTCAAAGCCTTTGGGCGGGATCATCATGGCGAGGTTCGTTTTGCCGCAAGCGCTGGGGAAAGCCGCCGCCACATAGGTTTTTTCGCCCTGCGGATTTTCAACGCCGACGATGAGCATGTGCTCGGCCATCCAGCCCTCATCGCGCGCGATGTTGGAGGCGATTCTGAGAGCGAAACATTTTTTGCCAAGCAGCGCGTTGCCGCCGTAGCCGGAGCCATAGGACCAGATCTCGCGTGTTTCCGGAAAGTGAACGATGTACTTCTCCGCGTTACACGGCCACGGCACATCCTTTTGCCCGGGCGCGAGCGGCGCACCGACGCTATGCATGCACGGCACAACGCGCTTCACGTCTTTATCGATCTCGCGAAATACCGGAAGCCCGATGCGCGCCATGATGCGCATGTTTACAACCACGTAAGGCGAGTCGGTCAGCTCCACACCGATTTGCGACATAGGCGAATCGATGGGACCCATGCTGAACGGCAGCACATACATGGTGCGCCCCCGCATGCAGCCTTTGAACAGCGATTTCAACTTCCGGCGCATTTCAAACGGGTTGACCCAGTTGTTGGTTGGACCGGCGGCATCTTCGGAAAGCGAGCAAATGAAAGTGCGATCTTCTACGCGCGCGACATCGCTGGCATCCGAACGTGCGTAGTAACAACCGGGCCAGAGTTCCTGGTTCAATTTGACGAATGTGCCGCTCGCGACCATTTGCTTGCAGAGCGCATCGTTTTCTTTTTGTGAGCCGTCGACCCAATGCACTCTCGCGGGTTTGGTCAGCTCGGCCATCTTTTCGACCCAGCGGATGAGGTGCTTATTGGAGCTCAGTGGAACCGGGGATGTGGCGGCGGCTTTCATACAATTCACTACTGTACAGTGAGTAGCAGCCGGAAGGGTTAACACATGCCATCTCATTCCGCTGAACCGAATTTAGAGCGCGATCTTGCGTCTCATTTTGTGCGCGTGGTCGAAGAGGCAGCGGTCGCGTGCGCGCGCACTATGGGGCAAGGCGACCGCAAACGCTCCGATCACGCTGCCGTGCAAGCCATGCGACAGGCTTTCGAAACGGTACCGATCGCGGGCAACATCGTGATTGGAGAAGGCGAGCGCGACGAAGCGCCGATGCTCTACATCGGCGAGCGTGTGGGCGCTCCTCCGGTCGACAGCCGCGAACATCCGGGCGTGGATATTGCGGTCGATCCTCTGGAAGGGACGAACCTGTGCGCTACGGGAGCATCGAATGCGATCGCGGTTCTGGCGGCGTCCGAGCCCGGCGGTTTGCTGCACGCGCCTGATTGCTACATGGAAAAAATTGTGGCCGGGCCAGCGTGTCGGGGCGCGCTCGATTTAGATGCGCCGGTCTCTCAGAACTTGAAATCGATCGCGCGGCGACTGGATCGCGATGTGAAAGATCTGACGATCATCGTGCTGGACCGGCCGCGGCACGAAAATCTGATCGAGGACATCCGCAGAGAAGGCGCGCGTATCCGACTGATTGGCGATGGTGATTTATCGGCAGCGATTGCGGTTGCAGTGCGGGGCAACGGCGTGCACGCGGTGATGGGAATTGGAGGGGCGCCGGAAGGAGTGCTGGCGGCTGCGGCGATGCGCTGCCTGCACGGCGAGATGGTGGGGCGACTGGTGATCGATACGCCGGAATTAGAAGAGCGCGTACAGAGAATGGGCATCAAGAGTCCGAAACGGATTTATACTGCGGGGGATCTTGCGCCGGGGACTCACATTGTTTTTGCGGCATGCGGTGTGACGGACGGGGCGCTGTTGCGCGGGATTCGCTTCTTCAGCGAGGGATACCGCACGCACACGCTTTTGATGACCTCCAGCAACAACAGCGTGCAGTTTATCGATGCGGTGCATATGAATCGGAAGCCCGGACCGCGCGGCGTTCGCTTGTATTAGACGCTAATCGTAAATGCAAAGGAAGCGGGTATCCCGCGGGATGATGCCAGCTTGGAGGTCTCGGGCTTTCTTTAGCGCTTCTCTGGCGGAATCGCTGTGCGGAGCGGCCGCAACGACGGCGCGGTAGTAGCGCAGGGCTTCACGGCGGGCGTGCGGCACTTGCGGCTTGTATCGGGCGTCATCATCGGACGCGTATGGAGAGGCTCCGTTCGCTATGGCGATGATGTCGCGGTAGGCATCGCCAATCGCGAGCAGCACTTGCGGGCGTATGGCCCAGTGCGGATGTTGTTTTAGAATTCGCGGCGCCTGCGCAATCACGTCCTCAAATCCGCCCCCGCAGCAGCAGCCCGGATGAAAGGCCTTGTCTAGCAGGATTAGAAACGCCCGCTGCCCGGCTTCGCTGTCGGGCGCGACGCGAAAAGCTTTCTGCATCCAGTCGCGATTGTATTCGTACGCGTCGCCCAATTCGTCGTAGCTGAAATTCGCGCCGACGGTGGCGAGCTTGGCGCGCAGGCCTGCAGTGCGTTCGTCTAAGCTGGCGCGACTTGGCGGCGTACCGGGTTGCCGCTCGATATTGAGGGGCAGAAGCCCCAGAAGGATGTCCGCGGCATACAGCGCATCAGCCTGCCGGTCGGGCGGGAGATAGCGGCTACCCTGGATCCAATTTATGAGAAGAGGCGCCACCAATTGCATGTCGGGCCGGGGAGTACCGAAATGCTGCCAGCGATCGCCCTGGCCGAGGAGCGCTTGCATGCGGTCGATGAGAGGCGCGGCCAGTCCGCTGTTCTGAGCAAATGTGCGCGCGTGGCGCAGATCCTCTGCCGAGTAGCCGGGAAGGTCGGGTTCTTGCGAGGCAGCGCCGAGTGTTGTTGCCAGGCAGAGCAGGGCGGCCGCGTGTCGCATCAGGCCTCCTTTTGCAGCAGTCCCAGGCGGCGCAGGATGCGGCGGACTTTCTTCGGAGACACGGCTAGCTTATTTGCGACACGCGATACTTTGCGTCCTTCGTGTTCCCAAACTTTTCGAATCAGCAGCTCTTCGAAGTCGGCGACTACGTCTTGTAATTTTTTGTCGCCGATGGCGCCTTGCGACCAGGCCCGCAGATTGGGATCTTCGATGCCGCCATGCAGGACGCGGGCGCGCAGAATCTCGATCTCGTGCCAAAGTGCGTCGTGGCGGTCGTGATCGAGGTAAGCTTCGGCGCGATCGCAGCAGGCGCGCGCTCCTTCCGTATCGTTGAAAAATCCATTGACCAGCGTCGTTCCACGGCAGATATGCGCCTGTGCAGACAGCCTGCGACTCTCGGTGCGATCGCCGAGATCGACTGCTTCTTTAGCGCAATCGTGCGCTAGCTGCGCGAAACGGCTGGGATCCTCGGTTTCGCCGATTTGCTCTTCAAAGCGGGCGTTGGCGACCATCGCTTGCACGATACGCGCGCGGCACATCAGGACGTAGTCGGCCTTCGTCGCGCCGAGCTCAAAGGCTTCGCCGGCCCGCTCTTCGGCCTCATCGAGATGGCCGAGGTCGAGATAGATTTGAGCCAGGTTGACGTCGACGTTTCCGGCTCCGTGGTGATTTGCCGCGCGCTTGTAGATGAGATCCGCCTGTGAGAGATCTGCCTGGGCCGTTCGCAGCAATTCGTGCATGCGCTCCAATTGGCCAGCCTTGCCTTGGCGGTCCATGGGGACGGGATGGACGGATCCGCTGAGCTGCCGTTCGCGTCTGGCTTCTATACTGCGGCGGAGCTCGCGCGCCAGAAAACGTTTTGCTTGCGCAGTGTTTGTGAGGGATCGCGCGAGATAGCCTTCGAGCGACGGGCGGCGCTTAAACAGATCGATGGAGGCCTCGAAGTAGTGCATGGCATGGTCGTAGCGTCCCTCGCGAAGCGCGATTCGCCCGTAGGTGGATTGAATATTTCCCAGCGTGATCAGATCGTCGGTATCGCGCAGAACCGTTTCGGCTTCTTGCAGAATGGCGATGGCGTCGGCGGTTTCGCCCTTCTGAAACAGCAGCCAGCTCTCGAGCGTGCGAATGACAGCGGCAAAGTAGTGCGAGCCGGTCGAGGAAGCGATCTTTATACCATCGCGCGTAATGGCGAGTGCCTGATCGTACTCGCCAGCCTTGCGCAGGCAACGTGCTTTCCACAACGTCGCCACCGCGGCGATGGTTGGATCTTCGAGATCGTCGCCAATTTCGAGTGCGGCGTCGAGATGCCGCTGTGCTTCGGCCAGATCTTCGCGGCGCATCGCCACCAAAGCTTCTGCCATGCGGAGGTGAACATAGTCCGCCAGCGGAAGGTTGTGGCGACCTGCTTTTGGGAAACGCTCCAGCAGACTCGGCAGCAGCCCGTCGTCGTCAAACCCGACGTCCACCCATTGAGCGAGACAGCCGAGCGCGGAACCGGCGCAAGGATCGTGGGGAGCAATGTCGCGCAGAGATTTGTGATGTTGCTCGAGCAGGGCGATGCCCGCACTAATGCGGCGCTGATGGATGAGCGATCGAAGTTCCTGCAGAAGTTCCAGCTGCAACATGGGCGGGTTTTGCGGAACGAACCGACTTTCTCCAATTCTACGCCTTCTGGTGTCGCAACAGGGAGGAGAATGGGGCGGGGCGATCGGACAGCTAGTCCGATGGCGGACTACCCTAGTTGGAAATTTGAGCCAGAAAGTGGACACTAGCACTCGGGCCTATGAGCGCACGCGGCAAAGTCATCGTGTTTCTCGGTCCGCCGGGATCCGGAAAAGGAACCCAGGCGGCGCGACTGTCCGCGACGTTAGACATTCCGGCGATCTCGACGGGCGAGATGTTGCGGCGGGAATGCCAATCGAAATCCAGCCTGGGCAAAGCGGTTCAGACGGTGCTCGCGTCCGGACAACTGGTGAGTGACGATCTCATCAACCGCGTGGTTGCGCACCGGCTTCGCCAGCGCGATTGCAAGAACGGTTGCATTCTCGATGGTTACCCGCGGACGCTTGCCCAGGCGCGGTTCCTGGACGGGTTCCTTGCGAAGCGGAAGATGCAAAGGCCGGTGGTGTTCGACTTCAAGATCGAAATCGAAGAAGTGGTGGCGCGACTGAGCAACCGGCGCCAATGTGCCGACTGCGGACGTATCTTCAGCGTCAACGGCGATTCGCAGGCTAGCGAATTACGCTGCGACGGTGACGGTTCAGCGCTTGTCCAACGCGCGGACGATAACCCAGAGGTCATCCGCGAGCGCTTGAAACTGTATGAACAAAACGCCGGCGAACTGGTCCGCTACTACGCGAGTAAGGACTATCACCGGATCCACGCAATGCGCACGCCGGAAGAGGTCTCCGACGACTTGTTAGGCGCACTCGGTCAACGGGCTGCCGCGGCGACAGTGGGAACGCGCGTACAAGTGTCGGCACCCGCGAGCTATCAGATTCAGCCTGCTTAGGCCAGGCGCTCTGAAATTCCCCAGAACAACCCAAATTGTGGTAAGAGTGTAGAAGCTCTATGCTCCGAAACATTTTTGGCGCTCTTTGTCGTAAGCAGGGCGGAGTGAAACTGGTTGCGGGCGCGGTCGGGGTGCTTACGGGCATCGAGCTTCTGCTCTCCGCCCGTAGTACTAGTGCGCAGCGTAATATTGCGTGGCGGAATCCTGTTGAAGCTGTGCGGAAAGACTACTTCCAAATCCGCAGAACGAAATCCGAGCTCGGGTATACGTTCTGGGTTCTGCAAGGATTCGGTAAGCACACCAGCTTCTCTCTTTTCGATACCTGGCAAGAAGCGATGGAAGAAGCGACGCTCAGACTCAAGGCGGCGCGTGCGACCGACGGTTCAGTATCTTTTGCTCACGCCTAGTATTTCGTAAGTGAGATTCACGTCGGCGTGCACATCGATGGTGCCCGGCGAGATTGGCGTGATGTCAGTAGACTCCGCTTTTCCGAAACTGATTTGACGCGCCGGAGATACAATCACCGGCTGTCCTTCTTCGACACGCACGAGTGGACCCAGCCGCAGCTTCAATGCGGCGGCAAGCGCTTCCGCGCCTGACTGCGCCTGGCTGGCGGCGCTGGCCAGCGCTCGGGCTCTTACGGCTTTTTCATCGCGCAAGCTGAAGGTGAGGCGATTGATGCTGTTGGCGCCAGACTTGGTCGCGATCTCGATTATCTCTTCGAGCATCGATATGTCGTTTAGAAGAAGACGCACAGTATTGTTGGCGGTGTAGTTGATAATGGTGGCGGGCGTGCCCTCTTTTGGGTAGCGATAGTTCGGATTAACAGAGAAATTCACCGTCTTAATGTCGCTCCTGGGAAGCAGTGTTCGAAGCTGCTGTACGAGCGCGTTGGTTTGGGTTCCGTTTTGGTCGGTGGCGGCTTTGGCGTTAGCTGCTTGCGTGACGACGCCGAGGTCGAATTGAGCCTGGTCGGGCTCGGCTGAGACCGTCGCTTCGCCGTGCACGCGTATGGAGGGAGGGCCGAGCGCTGAATTCATCTCCTGGGCGGGCACAGCAGCGAGAGCAACCAGGAAAAAAAGCGCAAATCGCATCATCATGATCCTTCTGACGATCACGATAGCAGCGTTCCCGTTCGCTCACGCTGCGCTCGGATGAGAGACTTATCTCGCCGCAGCTTTCTCGCTCTTGCCGCGGCCGTGCCCGCGCTCGCCAACTCGCAGTTTCAGCTTTCGATGGCGGATGACGATTTTCTCGAGGATCTCTCGAAACGCGCGTTCCTGTTTTTCTGGCAACAGAGCGATCCGCACACGGGACTCGTGCTCGACCGCGTTCGAGCGGATGGGACGCGGGTGGGCGGACGTCACTTTTTGGCTGCGAGTACGGCGCTCACCGGGTTCTATCTGACCGCGCTGTGTATTGCTCATCGGCGGCGCTGGATGGATCCGAATCAGATCCGTGAACGCGTTCGGTCGTGCCTGCGCTATCTGGCCAACGATCAAGAAAACGTGCGCGGCTGGTACTACCATTTCGTGAACCAAAAGACCGGCGAGCGTGTGTGGAATTGTGAGCTCTCGACGATCGATACGGCGCTGCTGCTGGCGGGCGTCATTACGGCGCAGCAGTATTTCGAAAGCGACGGGGAATTTTTCAATCTCTGCGCGGAAATTTATGGGCGAGTGGATTTTCGATGGCTGCTCGACGAGCGCACCGGCTTGCTGCGGATGGGCTGGCTTCCCGAGACGGGCTTTTTACGGGCGGAATGGATTGAGTACGACGAGGAATCGATTCTCTACCTGCTGGGTATCGCTTCGCCCACTTATCCCATTGCGGCGCGATCCTGGTATCGCTTCGAACGAACGCCGGTAGTGCTCGCCGGGTACAAGTTTGTGGGGACCGGTCCGATCTTCACGCATCAATATTCGCAAGCTTGGCTGCAGCTGAAGAATCGTCGAGATGGACCGCCGCTGGGAATTGATTATTTCCAGAACTCAGTAGCGGCGACGTATGCTTTTCGCGCACTTTGCCTGAGCCTGCGCGGGATGTATCCGGGCTTTTCTGAAAATTTGTGGGGAGTATCGCCGTCCGACAGCGATATCGGATACATCATCTGGGGAACGCCTACATCGCGGCGCGATTATGACGGCACGGTGGTACCGTGCGCAGCTGGTGGTTCGTTGATGTTCGCGCCGGAAATATGCTTGCCGGCGCTTCGGTACATGCATGAGGAATTCGGTGAGTACATCTATGGGCCCTACGGTTTTGTGGATGCATTCAATCCGATGACCATGTGGGTGAACGCCGATGTAGTGGGAATCGATGTCGCGATTACGCTGCTGAGCGCCGAAAATTTGCGAACGGGAAATGTGTGGAACTGGTTCAACCGGTCGGCTGATATTCAGCGCGGCATGAACCAAGTTTTCGAGCCGTGGTGAGGGCGTGCAGCAGTCATCAGCCCTATGCAAATGCTGTTATATTTTCGAGGCCTGGACCGTCTGACTGGGCATGATACTGCTCCTGATCGTGCTGATTTTGTTAATTGGTGCTGTTCCGGCGTGGCCCTATTCGCGTGGTTGGGGCTACTACCCATCGGGGGGACTGGGACTGATCCTGGTCATCATCCTGGTGCTCTATTTGCTCGGCTATATGCACTGAGAGATCTTCCTGACCCAGGGCCGCAGCATACCGGGCGGTGTTCGCGCGCGTGCAGCGGCATCCCAGAATTGCGCGACAGCGGTGGTGTTTTACATGTAAACGCGCAGAAAATGGCGAATTTTGGGGCGGGGATCTGGCCGTTCTCGTGCGAGATAGTATTCAGACATGCTCGATGGCGTGCAGAAAGATTTTCGTTTCGCGTTTCGCCAGCTACGGCAGAGGCCGGGCTTCACGGCAACAGCGATTTTCATCCTGGCACTCGGACTCGGGGCAAACGCAGCGATTTTCAGCGTTGTGAAGGCCGTCCTGCTTACGCCGCTGCCATTTCCTCGTCCCGAGAAGCTGGTGGCGTTGTTCGAAAAAGATGTCCTCCCGGACGATCCTTATAACTTGGCTGCGCCGGCAAATTATCTGGATTGGCGGCGTGATGCCAAGAATTTCGATCAAATAGCGGCCAGCGCGGGGCGCTCCTTCAATCTATCGAGCACTAGTGAGTCGTTCACGCCGCAGCGCGTTCCGGGTGCTTTGTGTTCCGCGAATCTGTTCGACACTTTGGGAGTCGAGCCGATTCTCGGCCGCACCTTCCGGGAAGACGAAGACCGCCCGGGCGCAGCTTACGTGGCCCTCATCAGCTACGGACTGTGGAAGCAGCGCTTTGCGGGATCAGCGGGCGTGATACACCGGCATATTCGGCTGGACGAAAACGACTACAACATTATTGGCGTAATGCCTGAGGGTTTCGCGTACCCGATGCGCAACGACCAAATATGGGTGACGCTCGAGCGTCACATGACGCCGTACGAACTCGAATCGCACAGCAGTCATGGTTTGTTCGTGGTGGCGCGCCTTCGTCCAAACCGGACGATCGACCAAGGGCGGCAGGAGATTGACGCGATGGTACGGCGCTTCCGGGCCCAACATCCTGCGGAAATCATGGGAAAAGGCGCCAGCCTCGTTCAGCTCGACAAGTATTTGGTCCAGGATGTCAGGAGATCGCTGTTGATTCTGCTGGCCTCGGTCGTGTGCCTGCTGCTGATCGCTTGCGTCAACATTGCGAATCTGCTCCTTACACGAGCGGTGGGCCGACAGCGTGAGCTGGCGATTCGTGCTTCGGTTGGCGCTACGCGGGCGCAGATTGTGCGGCAGCTGCTCATTGAGAGCGTCACGATTTCGCTGCTTGGCGCAGTCGCAGGCCTGATCGTGGCAAGCTGGGTCTCGGGCTTTTTGACGGCCCATGTGCCGCAGGCGAATCGTCTGCCGCAGGCCGGAAACATCCATGTGGACGCAGGAGTTTTGATGTTCACGATTGGCTTGGCCGTGCTTACGGGAGTGGCGGCGGGACTGTTCCCGGCGCTGAGCGCATCGAGAGCCGATGTTGTCAACAGCTTGAAAGAGGGAAGCAGGAACGCGAGCGGCAGCCGTTCGCAGGGACGGGTGCGCGACGTGCTGGTCGGAGTAGAGGTGGCACTTTCAGTGATGCTGCTCATCGCTGCCGGACTGTTGCTGCACAGTTTTGCAGAACTTCAGAATGTGCGGCCGGGCTTCCGAACCGAACACACCGTGACGATGGCGGTTACCCTTCCGCAAGCGACTTATAAGGAGCGCGCGCAAGTTGCCGCTTTCGCCCGCTTGCTTGTCCAGCGCGTTGATGACGTGCCGGGAGTGGAGTCGGCGGGACTCATCGACTGCCTCCCTTTTGACGGCGACTGCAATGACTCGATTTTCCGCATCAAAGGCCATCCGCTGCCGCCCGGGCAGATGATGGATTTGCTTGTGCGTTCGGCCGATCCAAATTATTTCAAAGCCTCCGGCATTCCTCTGCTAAGAGGGCGCGTATTCACGGAGCGGGACGGACAAGGATACGACGATACCCATCCACATCTCGATCCCGTGATCATCAGCGAATCGGCGGCGCGGAAATATTTCGCCCGCATGGACCCGCTTGGGCAGCGGCTCGCGCTTGGATCGGATGCGGGACAGGTCCCTGAAGATCCTAAGCATCCGTTTCCGGATTTTCAGGTGATTGGGGTTGTAGGCGATGTGCTCGAAAGCGTGGAAGAACCTGTTAAAGAGACCTTATATAGTCCACTTCTCGACGGGGGCGCGACTGAGATGTATCTCATCGCTCATTCGAGTGCCGATGCGCGCAGCGTGATCGCGGGAATACGAGCGGAGATTCGCAGGCTCGACCACGATCTTCCGGTTCACGATGTCCGCACAATCGACGAAATTGCGATTGAATCCACCTCACAGCGAAAATTCAGCCTGGTGCTCCTGGGTCTATTTGCCGGGTTAGCTCTGGTCCTGGCAGCCATTGGACTGTACGGGGTTGTGTCCTATGCGGTCTCGCAACGAACTGCGGAGATTGGAATTCGCATGGCACTCGGAGCGGCGCGTCCGGAAGTTAGCCGCATGGTTCTGATAGAAGGAATGAAACCGGCGCTAGCCGGCATCGTGCTGGGATTGTTGGGAGCGACGGCGGTTTCACACGCGCTCCGAGGCATGCTGTTCGGCATCGGCGCGAACGATCCTTTGACGTTCATCGTAGTGCCTGTTGTCCTGATGATCGTTGTGGGAATGGCTTGTACCATCCCAGCTTTGCGCGCCACGAGAATTGACCCCACCATTGCGCTTCGCGCGGGGTAGAGCGAAACAAAGCTCCCGGGCGTAACCAAACCCCGCGGCCTTGCGCCGGAATACCTTCGTGATAAGGTACTCCGAAGCGAGGTAGCGATGAGGATCAATGGGATTGTGGGGATAGCGGCGGCCATGCTGCTGGCAGGCGGCGCGGCATTCGGACAGCGCCCGACAACGCCGAGCCAACAGCCGAGCACTCAAGAAAATCGGCAAGAGAATCGGCAGGAAAGCGAGCAGATGACAACTCCGACGGCACAGCAGCCGCAGCGAGGTCAGCAGCAGCGCGTACAGATGCCGAGGGAGTCGCAGCCGCAGCTCTCAGAAGAGGAGCAGCGCGGAGGTCAGGAAAGGCGTGCACGGGCTCCCGAAGAAAAAAGTTCGGTGACGCATCACCGGGCTCGCGTTGGCGGTGAAGAGATCGCTTATACCGCGACCGCAGCCAATTATGTGATCAAAGCCGACGATGGAACACCGAAGGCGACGTTCTTCTTCGTGGCGTATACGCGAGACAATACGCCGGACGCGGCGAAGCGGCCTCTCTCGTTCGTATACAACGGCGGCCCAGGATCGGCTTCACTGTTCACGCACATGGGCCTGGGGCCGAGACGAGTGGTATTGCAACCGGACGGGCGCGGCATGCCGGCGCCTTACACGGTAGAAGACAACCGCGATTCTTTTCTCGATGCCACGGACCTGGTGTTCGTGGATGCGATATCGACCGGCTATAGCCGGCCGGCACCTGGTCAAAATCCCAATCAATTTCACGGCGTCATCGAGGATGCAAACTGGTTTTCGGATTTCATTTATCAATACGTCACGCGCAACCAGCGCTGGGCTTCTCCGAAGTTTCTGATAGGGGAAAGTTACGGGACCACACGGTCGGCTGAACTTTCGGGAGTTTTGCAGGAGAGACATCAACTGTATCTGAATGGAATTGTGCTGCTGTCGACGGTTGCGTTCTCGAACTTTGGGGCGGACGATCGCACCATCTACTTCCTGCCAACGTACGTCACGTCGGCCTGGTATCACCACCTGCTGCCGTCGGATCTTCAGAATCTCAGCATTGAAGAGGTGGCGCAAAAGGCGCGGGAATTTGCGCATGGGGAGTATGCGCAGGCGCTCGACAAGGGAGATCGGCTGACTGGGGCGGAGTACCAGAAGGTGGTGCAGGACATCTCGCACTTCACTGCGCTCTCGCCGAAGTTCATTGAAGAATGCAACCTGCGGGTGAGTCCGTTCCGGTGGTTCAAAGAACTGGAGCGTGATAAGCGGCGGACGATCGGGCGATTGGATTCGCGGTTCGAAGGTATGGAAGCGGATGCGGCGGGCGAGCGGCCGGATTATGATCCCAGCGAAGCTTCTTACGAGGGAGCGTTCGTCGCGACATTTCAGGATTATGTGCGCCGGGAATTGAAGTGGGATAGCGACATGTATTACACGGTCACCGCGCGCGTTCAGCCTTGGGACCAGACCGGCAACACGCAAGTCGCGGAAGTATTGCGAGCCGCGATGACGCAGCAGACCTATCTAAAAGTTCTGGTGCTGTGCGGATATTACGATCTGGCTACGCCGTTCAATGGAATCGAGCACACGGTGAATCATATGGGCCTGGAGCCACCAATCCGCAAGAACATCAGTTTCGCGTACTACGAATCCGGGCACATGGTGTACATCGACCAGAAGATGGACGATAAGCTGCACCGCGATGTGGATGCTTTTATCAACGCGACTTACGCGCGACCTGGCGCGGAGCTAACTCCCGACGGGCATCAGTAGCCGAAGAAGTCTTGGCAGCGAAGACGACAAAAAGCGATCGTGCGCGCCACCGTCTTACTTCAGCTGAAAGCGCAGTACGGCGTTTCCGAGATGGATTTCATCGCCCGCCTTGAGCAAAGTTCCACGCGTGCCGCGATGAACAGGCTGGCTTAATCCGTCTCGAACGATCCAGAGGCCGCAGTTTGCGTCGCCCTTGTAGGAGCGATCGTTGATGATGCGGTACTCGCCCGTCTTCTGGGAGAAAACAACGTGGGCGTGTTCGCGCGAGACGCTTCGATTTATGTCGCTGTCTTCGGTGAACGCCAGATCATTTCTTCGGGAAGGACCTGAGCCGCGGAACACGTCGGCGGTCCGCCCGATGTTGGTCCGCAGCTTTTCAAGCGAGATTTCCGGCTGATTGGCTGCGCCTTGGACGACGATCAATTTTGCATTTTTGCGCGGTCGAGCTGGTGGTTCAGGCGGCTTCGGCTTTAGCAACTCGGTTTCGATCGATAACCATTGCTGGCCGGGAGCGGGCAGTTCTGGCGTGGTATCGACTTCTACGCGCAGGTCGCCGGGAAAGCGGAAGCTCGATCGCGCGAGTCCGGCCTTCATCTCATCCGCGAAGTAGTTGGACAGGAACTCACTGCGAAATACGTCCGCCTGTTTTTCGGGCAGTCCGCGAAGGCGGATGCGGACGAGGTTATAGGGGAAGACATTTTTGCCGCTGGCGCGATGGCTCTTGGCTTTGATGGCATCCAACACGGCGAGCCGGATCTCGGCTAGTTCGGGGGCGTCTTTCGAGATTCGGTTTGCTCCAAACGGTGTTTCAAATATCGCTTTGCCGAGCTTTTCGATGACATTCGACAGAGCCATGTCTTACCTCGTTGACGGAGCGGGATTGGCTTGCGGAGCCGTACTCATGATAATGCCCAGTTGCTGAGCTGCTTCGATCAACTCGCGCGCGATCGGGGCGGCGAATTTGGCGCCATAGCCGCCGTGCTCAACCACGACGGCAAGTGCAATACGCTTGTCCGGCGTGGCATCATAGGGCGCAAAACCGGCGAACCAGGAATGGGGCTCGCCTTGATCGAGTTGGGCGGTGCCAGTTTTTCCGGCGACCTGCATTTGGATACCTGCCATCGCGGAGCGAGCCGTTCCACTGGTCACGACGGAGCGCATGGCTCGCTGCATGAATTCCGCGGAATCGTGCGCGAGAACGGGGATGGGTGCAATGCTTCGCGCATTGCTCGCATCGAATACCCAACGGCCCTGAGGCATGAAGCCGGTCGCCGCAATCGTCGCGGCGACACGCGCCATCTTGAAAGGCGTGGCGACGACGGGGCCTTGTCCATAGGCAGCAAACGGCATCATCTTTTTGATGTCTTTGAGATCGCCGGCGGGTATTCCGAGCAATGCTGCCGTGTCGCGAAGCGCTTGCGCGCCGACGTTGTACACACCGAGCTGGGCGAAGTAGGCGTTGCACGATACCGTGATGGCATTCGCGAGATTGAGCGTGCCATGCGCGTGATCGCCGATGTCGTCGCGGATGGGACGGCGCCAACCCGGAATGATGGTTCCCACGCGGCCGTCGCCGAGACCACGGCAGGTGTAGGTTTGGTGCACAACGTTCGGATTCAGACGCAGTGCAGCGATGGCGGTGACGAGCTTGAAGGTCGAGCCGGGCGGGTATTGTCCGTAGCGAGCGCGATCGAGCAGCTCATCGGGGCCGGGCGTGCCGGTTGGCAACGGTTCGGGCCAACTCACGAGCGCTAAGACATCCCCGCTGTGCGGATTCATGATGACCAGCGCACCTTTCTTGTTGGACGGCTGCAAGCGGCTTTTCAGAATTTCCGTGGCCTTGAGCTGGAGACGGATATCAATGGTGCTGTGGACATCGCGATCGCGACTGAGGAGCGCCTGCAGAAGGGGATTGCCGCGCTGATGACGGTAGCGCACGATCGGTGCAAGATCGTTGTAATCGCTATAACCCTGCAGACGTACGTTCGAATCGTGCTCAATCAGCGATGCGTTGGTCGAGTGAAATTTCTCGCCGGTGCGAAGGTCGCCCAGAAGATGCAGCGTGGCCGGACCGAATGGATAATGCCGGTTGTCCATGCGCGAAGCAGCTTCGTCGATCGAGACACCGAGCTGCTGGTATTGGGCGCGATGCTTCTCCAATTCGGGCCAGCTGCTGGTGGCGAGCAGCACTCCGTTGCGGTCATAGATGTTGCCCCGCGGGATGGAAGCGGCGAGCAGGTTCAAACGGGGATTTCGCTGCGGGCGCTTGACGCCGTCTTCGGTGAATACGAGGGCGTTGCGGACGAGGAGTTCCTGATCCTCAAAGGCTTGAATGTAAACGGCACGCGCGATCAAGGCCAAGGCGCACGCGCCTATTGCGGCGGATGCGATCGCGACCGGCTTATGAAACAGCGGCTGCATGCTTGGTAACGAAGCTTGTGGAACGGCCTTCGCGCGGAGATTGGGGGTCGGCACGGCTGTGGCCTCGATGCTGTCGCTCGCCTCACGCGCAGTCTGATTCGAAATGCCGAGGAGTATGGCAAAAATTCCAAAGTTCGCGAGCATGGCCGTATTTCCGGAACTCAAGAACGGGGAAACGACGCCGGATAACGGAATAGCACCGAGGGCGCCTCCCGAGATGAGGAGCATCTCGAGCGCGATGAGCGTGCCAAGTCCGACGCCGAGGAACATTCCGTACTCATCAGGAGCGCGCAATGCGATGCGAAAAGCGCGATGTACGAGCAGGGCAAAAAGCAGAAAAACAGCGACGACGCCGGGGAGGCCCCATTCTTCGGCGATGGAAGGAAGAACCAGATCGGTGTGCCCGGCCGGGATGACGCTCGGATCGCCGAGACCGGGTCCGGATCCCCACGGACCGCCGGTAGCAAAAGCCCAGAGCGAATGCGCCAACTGGTCGCCGCCATGCACATCGTTATCCCAGGGCGAAAGCCACATGGAGACGCGCTCGGTTACGGTATGCGGCGCGCCCAGGTGATAACCGATAGTCACGCCGGAGATCAAGAGGAACACGCCGAGCAGGGCCAGGCCGGAGCGTCCGCGCGCGATCGCGAACATGGAGAGAAAGAGGAAGCCGATGACGAGCGCGGGGCCCAAGTCCTTCAGCACAAAAAAGAGCGCCAGCGCGCATGCGACTGCGTACATGACGGGTAGAGCGTGACTGATGCGGGGCAACTCGAGCCAGCGCAGCCAGCGAGGCACGAATTTTTTTTGATGCAGGTCGCGCAGCCGCTCCCAGTTGTTTGCAAAGTATCCGGCGAGGAAGAAGACAATCAGGACCTTGATGATTTCGACGGGCTGAAAAGGCCCGAGGTTGACTTTGGCATCGCTGCCGGTCGGGCCGGAGCCGAATTTCAAAAGACCGAGGAAGAGCCCAAACGCGAGCAGCAGCGGTGTATAGACCCACCGCGAAAAGTTGCGGTATTGGAAGGAGCGGAAGAGGGGGAGCAACAAGACCGCACAGCCGAGCAAAACGCCCCAGGCGAATTTCTTGAATTCGTGCGTATCGCGCAAGGGATCGCGAAGACTCACCATCAGAATGAGGCCAAAGCCGGTGAGGAGATGGAGCGCCGGGAGGACGGCGGGGTCGCCGCGAAAACGACCCAAACGCCAGGCGAAGTGCACGATCCAGAATGCAGCGAGATAAAGCGACATCCAGAGCGCGTAGGTGTCCAGAAATTCGCGCGGAGTTCTCACCACGAAGAGCGGCTTTACTTTGCCGAGCGGAAGGAGCGGATAACTGGATGGCTGTTTTTGGTTGGCGGCGACGCGGCCTCTGAAGGAGCCCCAGCGGGGATCTGCCTGCGCGAGTGTGTCGATTTCGGATGGAGTGATGCGCAGGCGGGCGAGCGCGCCGACATTGGGGAGCGGCCGATGCAGCTCGAGGTAACTCCAGACACGTTGCGCGATGAGTTCACGCTGGCTTCCCGCTTCGAAAATCTGAAGCACGGGCAGGATCTGCTGAGGGCTACTCACGTCGTTCAGGTTGAGCAGCGCGCCGTGATCCAATTTGTCCTGCAGCTCGCGGAAGTCCTGCGTTTTCGACATCAGCACAAAGGCGAGTGCGCAGGCGATGAGCAGAGACGCGCCTTGAAGCCACAGGAACTCGCGGCGGCGTTCGACCGGTTTCGCGCGACGGGCGACCTCGACTTTTGAGGCGAGGGCGTTGTCCCAAGATTTGGTTACTGCCATCGCCGCACACCTGGGTAGCGTTTCGAATAGCGAGGGCGCGCGGTGACAAGATGGACTTTTTCCATCTGCAACTTGGCCTGCTCATCCCGATCCTGATGGAGTTGCTCGAGGTTCGTGTTTACGTTCGAGAAACCGATGATGGGTTCATAGAGGCTGGTCGCGCGCTCCATATCATCCCGAGCCATCTGCAACCACTTAGGCCGGTCGCGCTTGTCGGTAGCGGGGATTCGCTTGGCACGGGCGAGCTCGGATTCCGCGCGAAAGAGATAGCCATCCGCTTCCTGTTCGGTTTCGCGGGGACCGAGCTTGTAGCCCAATTGCTCGGCCTGATGAAATTCAGCGAGGGCGCGGCCGATGTTGTGAACCTCGTAGACGTAGATGCGCGCCAGTCCAAGATGAGGATCGGGCAAACGGGGGAGATACCATTCCGCTTGGCGGAAGCTGTCGATCGACTGCGCCGTCTTGGGCGGCTTCTGCGCCAAGTCGATATAAGCGTTGGAAAGGGCCAGCTCGCCTTTAGCTTTGGTGTCCGACGGGTCAATGTCGAGTGCATGCTGCAGGCACGTTCGCGCTTTGGTCCAATCGAAGTCGCTTAACTGCTCGTCGGTGCTGTGGCGGAAGTTGTCGAGGATGTCATCGCCGGCCGCCACGAGGTGGTCGTGCACAGGGGCGTCGAGCGATGCGGCGGAGGCGAGGAAATAGTTCTTGTTTCTCAGATCGTGATAGCTCTTCCAGTCGGACTCGACCGCTTGCAGATTGTGGTGGGCGTAATCTTTGGGCGCGCGCAGCCTATCGGCAGTTAGAGAGAAGCGGTAATAGGAGCCGACCGGTATGAAGATGAGCAGGCCGACCAGCACTCCGGCTAAAAGCGCGACGACGTTGGTGAAGTCGGTCCAAGGTCTGGCGGGGCCCGCGACTGTTTTCTTCGCGGCGGGATTGTTAGCAGAGCCTTCGGCCGCGGATTTTTCGATGGTGGCATTGGCATGCCAAGAGGACTGGCGTTCCCGTTCCGCCGCGGTGCCGCGATTTTCCAGCCACGCTTGCAGGTCAGCGGCGAAGGCCTCCGCGGACGAGTAACGGCGCTCAATATCGGCAGCCAGGGCCTTGGCAACGATGGCCTTCAGAGGGGCAGGGCAGCTAGGCGGCAAAGCGCGCGGCGGGCGCCGCGATTGGATCAGATTCTCGAGCTTACGGGTGTTCTGCGCCTGGTAAGGGGGCGCGCCGGCCAGCATTTCATATAAGGTGACGCCTACCGCCCACAGGTCGGCATGCGGGTCGACCTGCGATTTGCTGATTCGCTCGGGCGAGCAATAACTGGGGCTGCCGAGATTGTGATGGGTCAGGTTGTGAGTGGAAGTAATGACCTTCGCAATGCCGAAATCGAGCAGCCACAGTTCGCCGTTCGGGCCGATTTGGATATTGGATGGCTTGATGTCGCCGTGCACGATGGCGGTTTGCCGTCCCTCCAGATCGGAAACGAAGGAATGCAGAGTTTTCAGCTGGCTGCAGATTTCCATGGCGTAACGGGCCGCGCGCTTGGGCTCGAAACGGCGTTCGACGTGCAGAATTTGTGCAAGCGTTCTGCCTTCGCAGTACTCCATAGCAACGAAGAAACAGCTGTTCTGCTCGCCGTAATCGTAGACCTGGAGGATGCGGGGGTCGATCTTGTGCAGCTGCGCTTGCAGCGCTGCTCCGCGTTTTTCGGCCTCAATGATCAGCTGCGTGTACTCGTCGCGCGAATGTTCTATCAACTTCAACACGACACGGCGGTTCATCTCCGTGTCGGTTGCAAGATACACGTCCGTCATGCTGCGGCTCAGCTTGCGGATAATTTCGTATTTTCCGAAGTTGTGGAATTGCAGCATAGCGGTGCTTAACGGAGAAACTTCGGGAAGAGCAGCTGGATGCCGAAGCAGAGCAGCATGCCTAGAATCAGGCCGATGACAAGCAACAAAACATCTTTCAGGGCACGGCGCCAGCGAGTGGACGGGGTCCGCATGCGGGTGATGGCGTGGCGCGGACGAGAATCGACCAGCGCGTGCGATTCGCTACCTACGAACTCGGCCCCGGCGACGAACACGACGCTGATGTTGTCCTTGCCTCCGGCTTGGTTGGCGGCGTTGACCAGCTTGCGGGCGACTTCAGAAGGATCGCCGTTGTATTGTTCGACGATGGTGCTAATTTGAGCGGATGTCAGCACATCACTCAGGCCATCACTGCAAAGCAGGAGGGCGGCATCGGGGCGGAAGAGAAAACTTTTCGAATCGATGAACTGCGGATCGTCGGGCAAGTGGGGGCGAGAACCGACGTCCCGGAAGACCTCGTTGCGGCGCGGGTGGTTCATGGCTTCCATTTCGGTGAGCTCGCCTTGTTCCTCCTGCTCGCCGACGGGCGAGTGATCTGAGGTCAGTTTGCGCAGATTTCCATTCCATGCCAGATAGAGGCGCGAATCGCCGACGTGACCGATGGTGACGCGATCTTCCTGCGCGACGGCAAGCGTCAGAACGCAGGCCATACCATGCCAGTCCTGGTTTTGTTCGGCGAGTTCGTAAATGCGGTTGTTGGCGTCTGAAATGGCTTGCCGGATTTGGGCTTCGAGGTTGGCGTTGCTATCGAGCGGCGTCAAGCGATCTTCAATGACGCGCAGCGCGGTTTCTGCGGCCATTTCGCCGGCAGCATGACCGCCCAGCCCATCGACGACTAGAAATACGCCACGAGCCTCGTCGGCGAGGACGCGATCTTCATTGATGCTGCGCTGCAGGCCGGGATCGGTCGCTATGCCCGCATGCCAGGCTGCGGTGGTTCTCATCGCTTGCGGCCCTCACGCCAGTTCAGGCACACGAACCCAATGACGAAAACCAGGATGGCCAGCTGAAGGGGATGCGCGCTGTAAAGGAAGTTCATTTGCGCACTTCAAAAGCGAGGGTCAGTACGCCTCCGAGACCGATTTCGGCGCGCGAAGGTAAGGTTTCTTCGACGCCTTTGCGGAGGCGTTTGCCATCGAGCCAAGTGCCATTGGTGCTTACGTCCACGATAAAGAATGCGCCGGTGGCGGGATCGCGGCGGACAATGAGATGTTCACGCGAGACTTCGTCCTGGGTATAGAGCGCGAGGTCCATAGGCTGAGCATCTCCTCCGCGGCCAATGCGCACATGATTCTGGGTTACCAGAAAAAGCTGCAGCCCGGAATCGTCTTCATAGCGTATTTCGGCATAGACGGGATCGGCGGCGCGACGCGCCTCCTGGCGCTGCGTGGTGGTGCGGTGCGCGGAGGCAGAGGGCTCACGTTCCATGAGAGTTGTTTTCATGCCGCGGAAGCCCGGCTCGGCACTTTCGTTCAGTTCCGAGTGGATCTCGACGTCGCCGGGCGGCACTTCGGTATCTGGGAGGAATTCGAAAGTCCAATCGCGGCCCGCGATCTTGTATTCCTTGGCCGTTTTCGCGCGGCGGCGGCCAAGACCGCCTGGCGCCTTATTCAGATCGGCGACACGCGAGCGCAGTGCCCGTCGCGCATCGTCGGCGATCAACTCGAAGACGCCTCGTAGCGTCGCGTGGTCCTCGGGATTTAAGTAGACCGTGAAGACGCAGGGCAGTAGGACGGTGTACGCCATCTCGAACCGGCCCAGTTCCGCGTTGCGCATCAGCTCGCCGATGATGACGTTGCCGTTTAGCTTGGGTTCGCTCAGCTTTTCGGTGTGGTGCGCCAACCCCGCGCTCCTTCCTCTTCCAACCAGTGACGTCCGGCTGGGACTCGCGTTTCCAGGCCCCGCATATGCGCACGCTTTCTCAAACGTTCTTAATGAAGCAAGCTGACAACGCTAGACGCCTATGGCGTGATCGTAGCTTAGTCGATTCCTGTTTAGACCGGGGGAAGGTCTAGCGGCGGTAGACAGTTCCGCCCTTCATGACGAACGAGACTTTCTCGACCGCGCCGATGTCCTCGAGCGGATTGCCGTCGACGGCAATGACGTCGGCGAAATAGCCGGGCTTCAAGGCGCCGATTTGTCCCTGCCACCCGAGGATCCTGGCGCCATTCAGCAGGTCGGCCTGGAGGACGGCGAGCGGCTGCATGCCGTATTTCACCATCAGAACGAACTCGCGTGCCTGGGTGCCGTGCGGGAACGGGCCGACATCGGAGCCGACTGCCATGGGGACACCGGCTGCGAGCTGTTTTCGAAACTCTTGGGCGTGCAGGTTCAACATGGCGCGCAGATGCTCGGCTTGGGCGGGGGAGGCGGCGTGATCGGCGAAATATTCCGAAATCGTGAAGGTGGGGACGGCGGGAATCTGCTTCTCGCGCATCAATTGCATGGTTTCCGGAGCGAGCTGGTCGGCATGGTCGATGGCCATGACACCCGCCTGTGCGGCATAGAGGGCGCCCGGTTCACCGGTCGCATGCACCCCGACACGTTTGCCGACTCGGGCAGCCTCTTGAACGGCCGCGCTCAGTTGGGCTTCCGTGTATTGGTAGGGAGTCGAGAATTTCCCGTCGCGGAGCTCGTCGCGCCCGGTCTCATACATCTTGATGAAGTCGGCGCCTTCTTTGAACTGCTCGCGGATGACTTCGACGATTTCGTCGACATTGTTGGCGTAGGTCGCGTTCGAGAGGACGTGCTGCGCCGGATTGTAATGATTGGCATCTTCGTGTCCGCCGAGGATGTCGACGGCGTTGCCGCTGACTCGCAGGCGCGGCCCGGGCATCAGTCCTTGATTGATGGCATTGCGGACGGCGGTATCGGCGGACCCGGCCCCTTCGGTGCCCATGTCGCGCTCGGCTGTAAAGCCCGCCATCAGGTCGGCTTTGGCGGCGAGGACGGCAATGATCGTTCGTTGCGGGACGGACTCCTCTACCGTTTGCAGGTCTTCTGCCCCTGGGTGCAGAAAAAGATGCACGTGGACATCGATCAGGCCCGGAAGCAGGGTCCGGCCGCCCAAATCGACGATTTCAGCCCCGGGCGGGTGGGTGACGGAAGAACCAGCCTCGCTGATTCGCTCGCCTTGTACTAACACCTCGCCGGGACTGACTAATCGTCCCGATTCAATGTCCAGAAGCCGGGCCGCATGGAGAACGACCGCGTGCGGAAGGGGCGGGGGCGAGGGCGATTGGGCTGGGGCGGGGTGAGGCAGGCCGCAATACAGAAGGACCAGCTTCAGGAAGGTCGCGAGAAAGGGTGTCGGCGAAATTGAGGAAGTGGCGCGTGGTCATGGCTATAGCAGGTGATGGTATCACCTCGCCGACGGCGCGGCCGAGTGCACGCGCGGGTAAATTACTTTCCCGAGCAGTGCTGAAGTAATACAGATTTACGTGGGTAATTACGGCGTATTTTGAGGGGAGATACGGGGGTAGTAAATTCTAGTTATTCTATTATTGCCGCAGTGCACAAGGCACATTTGTGGCGGAATTCACTCTTAATAGAATGCCCCAGCTGCGGGTGCAATTCGGCTCGTTCACCTAATAGACTACGTAGCTCAAAAACCGTTTCAAAGAAATTTAGCGCCGATCCAGTGCTACAATCGTCTTGTGCGCTCAACTAGATATGGAGATATCGCTCGGATACTCTTTACCGGGGGAGCCGCCCATCCAGGACGCTGCCGCATGTCGCAGCCCCTCACGAGATGAGACTGAATCAGCCTTAAACCGTTTCTCGACTTTTTGCAGTCGCAGTACTATTTTTAACCAAAGAAAGTCAAGATTGATTGTTTAATTCGGTGCAACTCCGGTATCTTACTCATGTGCGGACTAAAGGGATCCCAAAGAATTCCTGAGTCCTACAGACGGTAAGTTCTCATACGGAGGAGAAATGAAGCTAAGGTTTCTTACAGTTCTTGGAACGGCCTTTACTGCCCTGGCCCTGACGGCCGTTTCCACCCAAACGGCGAAGGCGGACATCATCACCAGCTTGGTGAGTTCCTCTTCGAGCGGAAGCACCAATACATACACGTTCAGTGTCTTTCTAACCGGTAACGAGGAACTGAGCACCAGTCTCTCTTACTCACAGTTCGGAACGATTTACGACCTCAGTTCGAGTGCGGTCACTGCCACGGGAATGACCGGTCTACTGGCGACGAACTTCACGTTCTCGTCCAATTTGACGGACACAAAGGCTTATCTGACGAACGCGCCGGATTCTGCCACTTCCTATAATCTTCGCTACACGTTTAATGGATCGGGCGGCATCACCAGCGAGGTCGGGCCGATGACTCTTGGCAATTTCTCGATTACAACCTCTTCGCCGCTGTCGCTGGTCTACTTCGATGGACAAGCGGGAAAGAGCACTGGGACGCCGGGCAATGAAACGGGCAATGTCGGCTCGATCAACATTCCCGCCTCTTCTGGAGTTCCCGAGCCGGCTTCGATGCTGCTGATGGGCGCGGGCTTGCTTGGAGTTGGTTTCATCGGGCGCCGTCGTCTGAGCAGAAAGGCGTAAGTATTTACCTTCTCTGAAGTCAGAGAGAATCTCTTGGCCAAGCGTACTAACGTACGCTTGGCCAAGTTGCGTTTTACTCCTTACCCGCTAGCGGGGCATGAGCCATACCCCCACCGGACCGTGAGCCGTAAACGCGTGAGCTTGGGTATCATCAGGACTGTGTCAGTCCCTTCACAATCAAATCGATGGTTGCTACCTTCCAAGGTAGGTTTATTTCCGCGCGGAGGATTTTCATGTTGAAGCAGTATCGTTCACTCTGGACCGTGGCCGCAATCGTTTTTGCGGTTCCATGCCTGGTAAGGGCCCAACAGTTTGTGGCGCCTACCAATTTTTCCTCGGTGAACATTGGAAGCAGTTCAAACCAGACGGTCACGTTTACAGGAATGCCGGCGGGAACCAGCTTCGCGCTGTACACCGGAACCGATTTCTCGATCGCGCCGGCGAATTGCAACGGCGGGACGTGCTCGATACTCACGACTTTTCAACCGCAGTACCCCGGTTTGCGGCAGGGTGCCATCACGGCTTCGACTCCTTCTGGGCTGCAAGGGGTAGCGTTCCTCTATGGAATCGGGGTGGGGCCACAGATCAACATCTCGCCCGGGCTCATCTCAACGGTAGTCAGCAAAGCAAACGCGGCTCTGTCTTCCGCGGTACTGAACGGCTTAATGGTGGCGCCCGGGTTTGTGATCGTTTCAGATGCCACTACCAATACGGTGTACTCAGTTAAGACGGCTACGGGTGCGGTCACTGCGTACGCCGGAAATGGGACGGGCGGGTATTCAGGGGATGGCGGACCGGCGATCAGCGCCAAGTTGCTGCGACCTTCGGCTCTGGCGATGGACGCGCTGGGCGACCTGTACATCGCGGATGCGGCCAATAACGTGGTGCGCGAGGTGAATGCGTTTTCGAACGTTATCACAACGGTAGTAGGAACGGGAGTGGCAGGTAATTTAGGCGACGGCGGGAATGCGAGCTCAGCGCAGCTGAATAACCCGAACGGGCTTGCTGTGGACGCGGTGGGGAACTTGTATATCTCCGACACGGGAAACAACCGGATTCGGAAAGTGACGGCTACGAACGGCCAGATACTCAGTACGAGCCAGATTGCGAACTTTGCGGGCAGCCCGGCGGGAGTGGCAGGGTCTTCGGGCGATGGGGCGGCCGCGACGAGCGCCCTCTTGAACCAGCCGGTTGGAATTGCGCTGGATTCGAACGGGAATTTATTTATCGCGGACTCGAACAATGACACGATACGCGAGGTAAGCGGCGGCACGATCTCTCGGGTAGCCGGGACTACCGGCAGCGCGGGATTCTCGGGAGATGGAGGAGCAGCGACGAGCGCGCAATTGAATTTGCCGTGGGGTGTCGTGGTTACCCCGGCGGGCGGCTTCTACATCGCAGATCGGTCGAACGAAGTGGTCCGGAAGGTCACCGGCGACGTCACTCACACGATCAGTACAATCGCGGGCACGCACGGAGTGACTGGCTACGGTGGCGACGGCGGGCTGGCAACCAACGCGACCATGAACCAACCCTTCGCCGTCAGTCTGGATGGCACCGGGAATCTCTTCATGTTAGATTTTCAGAACGTTGCGATACGCGAGATCGCGTCGAGCGGGGCGCCCCTCACCTTCCCGGCAACGCTGAATGGAAGCAGCAGCGCGCCGATCACGCTGACCGTATCCAATATGGGAGACGCAAATCTAACCTTCACTGGACTTAGCTTTACCGGGTTCTTTTCACAAGACAGGAGGGACGTGCACGTCTTCGACTATTCTTAGCCAAGGAGCAAAGCTGCACGATCGCGATAACTTTTTCTCCTACCGGAGCGTATACACCGGGGACGGTAACAATCACGGATAACTCTCTGAACCAGGCGGGTACCCAAACTTCGGAGTCGTTATACGAATCGACCGGGCTGCGGTTTATTCAGATGACGCCCTGCCGAGTGATCGACACCCGTGTGGCGGATGCCGGTGGATATAGCGGGTCTTACCTGGCAGCAGGAACCCAGCGCGATTACGTAATCCCGAGCACGCCGAATTGCACCGATACCCACCACTGCTCTCGCTTTTTCCTTTAACATCGCAGTGGTCCCGCACGCGTCGCTCAGTTATCTGACGGTTTGGCCTCGGGGCGTTAGCCGGCCCGGAGTTGCTACGTTGAACTCCTATGACGGGCGGGTCAAGTCTGCAGCGGCGATCATACCGTCTGACAGCAGCGGCGGAATCAGCGTTTACGGAACGGGTGACACCGAACTGATCGTGGATATCGATGGCTATTTCGTGCCGTCGACAGCTCCGAGCTACAGTTCCGGTCTGACCTTCTATTCGATGACACCGTGCCGAGTGGCCGATACCCGCGTGGGGACGGGAGCGCTTGGCGGGCCTTCACTGGCAGCGGGTGCGACTCGCGCTTTCCCGGTTCTTTCCAGCGCGTGTGGGAATAACATTCCGAACAACGTCGCAGCATATTCGTTCAATCTCGCAGCGGTTCCCTCAGGTCCGCTGGGTTACCTGACGGCGTGGCCGACCGGGCAAGCAGAGCCGGTCAGCGCGGTGTTGAACGCTCCGACCGGAACGGTGACTTCGAATGCAGCGATCGTACCAGCCGGCACCAGCGGCCAGATCTCTGTATACGCGAGCAATAACACCGATCTGGTCATAGACATCAACGGCTATTTCGCGCCGGCGGGAGGGACGAACGGGTTGTCGTTGTACACCGTGACGCCCTGCCGCGTGCTCGACACGCGAGTTTCTAGCGGAGTGTTTTCGGGAACTCTGCCGATACCGGTCCAGAGCGTAACGTGCGGAACCGGCAACATCCCTGCGGCGGCTCAGGCCTACGTAGTAAACGCAACTGTTGTACCCACGGCTCCGCTCGCATATCTGACCACTTGGGCGCAGAGTTTGGCGCAGCCTCTGGCAGCTACTCTGAATGCGAATGACGCCGCAGTCACGTCGAACCTGGCGCTGATCCCGACGGTTAACGGGTCGATTGCAGCGTACGCTTCGAATACGACCAACTTGATTGTGGACGTGTTCGGCTACTTCGCACCATAACTCGTCTCAAACTACGCCGCGTGGGGGCGGGGCATGCCTCGCCCCTACACGGAACACCACAAATTGCTGAACAAACGCGCGCCCCGTGGCGTATAACTGCCAGAGCAACCGTGCTCTGGAGGGTTGATGCGCTTTTCCGGTGAGTTGCGGTACGTTATCCGATCCCTCGGCAAGTCGCCGGTATTCGTGTTTGTCGCGGTGCTTTCGCTGGCCCTGGGTACAGGCGCAAACACCGCCGTATTCACGCTGCTTGACCAAGCATTGCTACGGTTGCTTCCGGTGCGCGAGCCAAACCGATTGGTGCAGCTCAGCGAGGTGGGAGAGCATTACGGCTCGAACACCGGCATAAACGCGCTGTCGTATCCCATGTACGTGGATTTTCGCGAGCAGAACCAAGTTTTCAGCGGCATGTTCTGCCGTCACACCTTGGTATTCAGCACCAGCTTTCAAGGGCGAAACGAGCGGGCGGCGGGAGAAATTGTTTCCGGAACTTACTTCGATGTTCTGGGTGTTCGTCCGGCGGTAGGACGGCTGTTTACGTCCGATGACGACCGCACTCGAGGCGGCGCGCCGCTGGCGGTGCTCGGATACGGGTACTGGCAGGCGCGCTTCGCGGGGGATCCCGCGATCGTCGGCAAACAGATGCTGGTGAACAACCACCGGCTCACGATTGTCGGTGTGGCCCAAAAAGGCTTTGAAGGTATTCAGCCGTTATTCTCCACGCACATATTCGTGCCGATGATGATGGCGAAAGAACTTGCGGGAGAAACGAAGCCGTTCGAAAATCGGCGGCGTCGCTGGCTTCAGGTCTTCGGCCGGTTGAAACCGGGCGTGACCATGTCGGAAGCGAAAGCGTCGTTGCAGCCGATCTTTCACCGCATTCTAGAAAATGAGGTACAGCAGCCCGAGTTCGCACGCGCCTCGCCGTACACGCGCCAACAGTTTCTGAAAATGACGCTTGACGTGATGCCCGGAGGAGCGGGTGACACTTTCATCGTTCGCCACTTTATGGAAGCGCCGCTCTGGGCCATGATGGCAATGGTGGGCTTGGTTCTGCTCATCGCGTGCGCTAACGTTGCGAACCTCATCATTGCTCGTGCCACGTCTCGCCAGCGGGAGATTGCGGTGCGTCTGGCGCTCGGGGCGAGCCGCAGCCGCATAATCGGCCAGCTTCTGCTAGAGAGCGCGCTGCTTGGTCTATTGGGGGGATTGTTTGGGCTGGCGATCTCCTCGGTCACTATGCGCTTGCTGGTGGGCATCATGCCCCATATCGAACCGCCGATTAAATTGAGCGTCGATCCGGATTTGCGCGTGCTGTGTTTCAATCTCGCGGTGTCTTTGCTCACCGCGTTTGTTTTCGGATTATTTCCGGCGCTGCAGGCAACTCGGCCGGATCTTGCACCGACATTGAAGGAGCAGGCGAATGCGGTAGCGGGCGGCGGGCAGGTGACGTGGCGCAAGCTGCTGGTCTGCGCTCAGGTCAGTCTCTCGCTGTTTCTGCTCATCGCTTCGGGCCTGTTTGTCCGCACGTTGAAAAATTTGAAAGGCCTGAATCCCGGATTCGAGGTCAGCAACCTGCTTTCGTTCAGTGTCGATCCGACATTGAGCGGCTATACTCCCGAGCAAGCGAAACTCTTCTATCGGGAATTGAGCGCGAGGTTGGCGGCTGTTCCGGGAGCGCGCTCTGCCGCGCTTGCGGTAGTGGCGCCGCTGAATTTCGACGAATGGGACACGAACGTCACGATTGAAGGCTATACGGCCAAGCCAGGCGAGAACATGAGTCCTTGGGTGAACTATGTGTCGCCGGGGTTCTTCGAAACACTACGGATTGCGATGTATTCCGGTCGCGATTTCACCGAGCGCGATCGTCTGGGCGCGCCGAAGGTGGCAATCGTCAACGAGAAGTTTGCACGTCACTACTTCGGCGAACGGAGTCCTATCGGGCGGCACATCGGCCTCGGTGCCGATCCCGGAACCAAGACAGATATAGAGATCATCGGGGTGGTCCGCGATACCAAATACCAGATGATGCGCGACCCAGCTCCGCGCCAGGTTTTCTTCCCCTATCTGCAGAACGATTGGGCCACGGAGATGACGGCGTACGTCCGCAGCGATGCAGGTCCCGCTCAGATGTTTCCTGCGCTTCGTGGGGCTGTTCAAAAGCTAGACGCCAATCTGCCCGTTTTTCAGATGAAGACGGAAGAAAACCAAGTGGACGATTCTCTCGCGGTGGAACGCCTGACGGCGAGTCTGGCGGGCGCGTTCGGCGTGTTGGCGACTTTGCTGGCCGCTATTGGCCTGTATGGTGTCATGGCGTTTCTGGTGACGCGCCGCACGCGTGAAATCGGGATTCGCATGGCGCTCGGCGCGGTGCGAGGCGATGTGATCTGGATTGTGATGCGTGAAGTGATGTGGCTAACGGGCACCGGGATTCTGATCGGCCTGCCCGCAGCCTTCGCGATCACCCGCCTGTTTCAGAGTCAACTGTTCGGCATGTCGGCCCACGATCCCACGACTATCGGCGGCGCACTGATCGGAATCATCGCCATTGCGGCGGTATCGGGTTATTTTCCTGCCTTGCGCGCGACGCGCGTGAATCCGGTGCGGGCGCTGAGATACGAGTAAACTGCAGCGCCCGTTCGCTGCGGCGCTAGGTCTTGCGCTTGCGTGCGGCCATGGCGCGCGAGATGTAGTCCCATACCTTTTTGTTGCTGTAAGGTTCCATCTGCTGCTGGACATGAGCCGGCCAGCTCGCGCCATCCTTATATAGGTGGTTCAGCCCGCTGGCGATTTCCGGATCACCGCCCGTGAAGCCTTCCACCAACTTGGTCCAGCGATCGACGAGCGCCTGCGCCTTCGGGCTGCCCGGATCTTGGTCCAAAGCGGCCTCCACATCGCGAAACAGTTCTGACCACTCTTTGCTGACGCGCTCCTGCAACTCCGGCGACCAGAGTTCTTTGCGCTCCTCTACTTTTGCCTGTGCTGCTTCGCTGTAATATTTCTTCGCCCAATCTGTGTTGCTTTCCATGTGAATCACCTCAAGAAGTTTTTTCAATACCGCAGCGTCAGGTTGTTCGCCGGCGCGCAAAGCCGCTTCGGCTGCACGGATCGCGCTAATCGCCTTATCCAGGAGCCTCCGCTTCTCCTCGAGTACGCGCCCCTGCATGCGCAAGGCTTCCGGCAACTCGAGTTGCTCGCGAGCAAGCAATGTCTTGATCTGCTTCAAAGGAACTCCGAGGAACTTCAGCGCCACGATATGCTCGAGTCGCTCGAGATCGCGGGTTGCGTACAAGCGATAACCGGAGCCATTTCGCCGCGGCTTCAAGAGACCGAGCCGATCGTAGTGGTGAAGAGTGCGGACCGTTACGCCTGACAACTCGGCGAACTCATGAGGCTGATATAGATCGGGCACGCTGACGCTCAATCGAAGCTTCCTTCCATGACTATGGTCGGCTATGACGTTACGTCACAGTCAAGAGGAACTTTGCGAAAAAGTTGGAGGGCGGACTATTTAGCTATCACTCGAACATGGAGAGGACTACGCAGTCAATAAGCACACGACGGCCGCCGGATCGAGACTTGTGTTATTCTGATGGAGGTTTTCAAGCCAACATTGGGAGGCAAAGGTGAGTTGTCGTCGCCTGAGCCGTTTGGACCAGTTCATTTATGAGTCATAAGCCTGGTAAGAAGTATCAGGCCGCGGCGAAGCAGGTAGAAGCAAAACCATATCAGCTTCCCGAGGCCGTCAATCTCGTTCAAAAAATCAAATTCACAAAGTTCGACGAGACCGTCGAAGTACACTTGCGCCTGGGCGTCGATCCAAAGCACGCTGACCAGATGGTGCGTGGCACGGTGGTCTTGCCGAACGGGCTGGGCAGATCGAAGCGGGTACTCGTGATTGCGTCGGGCGATAAAATCCGGGAAGCCCAGGAAGCCGGCGCGGACTTCGTCGGTGGCGACGACATGGTCAACAAGATTCAGGGCGAGAACTGGATCGATTACGATGCTGTTATCGCGACACCGGACATGATGCGCTCTGTCGGACGATTAGGAAAGGTGCTGGGCCCGCGCGGGCTGATGCCCAATCCGAAGACCGGTACGGTGACGACCGACGTTCGGAACGCGATCAACGAAATCAAGGCAGGTAAAGTCGAGTTCCGCGTCGACAAGACCGGAGTGATCCACGCGCCAGTTGGTAAAGTGAGCTTCGACACCGATAAACTTCTCGAGAACGCGAGCAGCTTGATTCAGGCGGTGATCAAAGCCAAGCCCTCGGCTTCCAAGGGCAAGTACGTTAAGAGCGCGACGCTGTGCTCGACCATGGGACCGGGTGTGCAGCTCGACGTGGCGGCATTTAACCTGAAGACCACAGCGTAAGCGCCGGTTGGAACAGATTAGGAAAAGGCAAAGCCTCGATGAAGGACAAGGATCAGAAGAAGAAGGATCTCGAAGATCTCAAGAAGATGATCGAAGAGAACAGCAATCTCTTCGTCACGAGTTACGAGAAGTTGACCGTCAGCCAGGATTATCAATTGCGGAAGAGAATCCGCGAGGCGGGCGGGCAGTACCGCGTCGTGAAGAACAATCTGGCGGCCAAGGCTTCCGACGGCACTGCCGCGAACGACCTTCTTGGACAGTTGAAGGGCATGACTTCGCTCGCCTACACGGCGAACGATCCGGTCGCGCTGGCGAAAGCACTAACCAAGTACTCGAAAGAGCATCCGGCTTTCACCTTCAAGGCCGGCATGGTGGAAGGCCGTGTCATCGATGTCAAGGCGATCAACGACCTGGCCTCGCTGCCGCCGAAAGAAGAAATTTACGCGAAGATGCTTTTTCTGATCAACGCCACGGCGACGCGGCTGGTCAGCTCGATCAATGGCGTGGGACGCAATCTGGCGGTGGTCTTGGATCAGGCCGGGAAAGAAAACAAGTTTAACCAGTAGGGAGCGAAAAGGGAAAAATGGCGGATATTAATGCAATAGCGGAACAGATTCAGGGCTTGACGTTGCTCGAGGCTTCACAGCTCGTCAAGTTGCTGGAGGAAAAGCTGGGTGTGTCGGCGGCTGCGGCCTCTGTCGCGGCGGCTCCGGCGGGCGGCGGGGGCGGTGCTGCGGCGGCTGCTCCGGTGGAAGAGAAGACGGAGTTCACGGTAGTGCTGACCGGCGCAGGCGCGAACAAGATTAATGTCATCAAGGCAGTGCGTGAGGTGACCAGCCTGGGGCTGAAGGAAGCAAAGGACTTGGTAGACAGCGCACCAAAGCCGATCAAGGAAGGCATTAATAAGGACGAAGCGGAGGCAATCCGCAAGAAGTTTACGGACGCGGGCGCAAGCGTCGAAGTTAAGTAGTTTCCACTAGTCGCGACTGGAGTAGTCGCGGAGGCCTAGCCGTGTCGTTTGACGCGGCTAATGCCTGTTGTGTTATCCTAGGGTTGTCGTCAAGCCGGGACGGTCCAGCATCAGATTTGCGGTCTCAGTTTTCTAAGCCTTCTCCGCAGGCCTTTGTGGGTCAGCGGAGCTTTCGCATGCCCAAATTCACGTTCTCACTCCCCGTGTGCCTGTTTTCGTCAAGAGCGGCCGAACTGTTCCCGAGACTTTCTAAATCGTTATCGTCACTCACGATCTTTCTCAAGAGTTTTTGTTCCCGCGCAGCTGCTTTGCGAAGAGCCGCGCAAGCATTTGCTGGTGGATCGCCTGGTTCACCGCTAAGGGCCGTAGCCGCATAGTGCCGCGGTTCGGCTCGTACAGCGATTGCTCAATGTCGTCATTGTGTGACTGGTTTCCTAAAGGACAAGCGTAGATGCCCAACGTGTCAGAGACTTCTCTCCGCGAGAGAGTAGATTTTTCGAAGATCAAAACTTCGATTCCGATTCCTAACCTTATTGAAGTGCAGAAGCGCTCGTATGAGCGTTTCCTGCAGATGGACCTGCTTCCGAAGGAGCGCGAAGATGCAGGTCTGCAGAGTGTATTCAGCTCCGTCTTTCCTATTTCGGACTTCCGCGGGCTCAGTCAGCTGGAGTTTGTAGATTATTCAATCGGCAACTGGGAGTGCAAATGCGGCAACTTGAAGGGGCTTCATCACCTTCGCACCATCTGCCGTAATCCAAATTGCGGCGCCGAGATTCGCACCGATCCGTTCCACGCCGGCGATGTGCTGTGTCACCGATGCGGAACTTTCAACAAGAACATTGTCACCTTCTGCAATCGTTGCGGCGACCCGGTGGCTCTGCAACTCAAATACGACGTGCCGGAATGCGAAGAGCGCGGCATGACGTATGCGGCTCCCTTGAAGGTCACCATACGTCTGACCGTTTACGATAAAGACCCGGAAACCAACAACAAGACGGTTCGAGACATCAAAGAGCAAGAGGTCTTCTTCGGCGAAATTCCGCTGATGACCGAGAACGGCACGTTCATCATTAACGGAACCGAGCGCGTCATCGTTTCGCAGTTGCACCGTTCACCGGGCGTGTTTTTTGAGCGAGTGCAGGCGCAAGGCTACTTCCTCGGCAAAATTATTCCGTACCGCGGGAGCTGGGTCGAATTCGAATACGACAACAAGAACCTGCTGTATGTGCGCATCGACCGCAAGCGGAAATTCTACGGAACGGTTTTCCTGCGCGCCCTGGGATTGAAGACGGACGCCGACATCATCCGCGCGTTTTACAAACTGTCCACGATTTCGCTGAAAAACAGCAAGCTGTTCTGGGGCGTGAACGACAGCTTGATCGGCATGAAGCTTTCGCACGCCATTGCCGGCAAGGGCGGCGATCAGGTCGTACCGCAAGGACGCAAGATCACCAACTCGGTGTTCCGGGAAATCCAGAAAGCGAAGATCGACCAGGTAGAGGTCGCGAGCAACGACCTCGAAGGCGCGTTCGTAGCGGCGGATGTGATCGACATGTCGACCGGCGAGGTGCTGATCGAAGCGAATCATGAACTGACGTCGACCGCCATTGGGAAATTGAGTGAGGCAGGGATTCAGAGCTTCGAAATATTCTTCCCGGATCGCGACGATGCGGGCAACGTGATTTCGGCAACGCTGCGCAAGGACGGCGTCAAGAGTCAGAATGACGCTCTTCTAGAGATTTATCGGAAACTGCGTCCGGGCGATCCTCCGACTCTGGACACTGCGACGCAATTATTCCAAGGCATGTTCTTCGATCCGCGCAAGTACGATTTTTCACGCGTGGGCCGCATGAAGTTCAACATCAAGCTGTATGACCGTGCGGATGCGACGCCGCTCGATAAGCGCACGCTCGACCAGAAAGACTTCATCGACACCATTCTTTATCTGCTGAAGCTGCGCAAAGGGCTCGGCAGCGTGGACGATATCGATCATCTCGGTAACCGGCGCGTGCGCGCGGTCGGCGAACTGCTTGAAAACCAGTTCCGTATCGGCTTGGTGCGCATGGAGCGCGCCATCAAGGAAAAGATGTCTGTCTACCAGGAAATGTCGACGGCGATGCCGCACGACCTGGTGAACGCAAAGCCGGTGATGGCTGCGATTCGCGAGTTTTTCGGCTCGAGTCAGTTGTCGCAGTTCATGGATCAGACCAATCCGCTGTCCGAGATCACGCATAAGCGGCGATTATCGGCGCTTGGGCCGGGTGGTCTATCGCGCGAGCGCGCCGGGTTCGAAGTGCGCGACGTGCATCCGACACACTACGGCCGCATTTGTCCGATCGAGACGCCCGAAGGTCCGAATATCGGGTTGATCTCTTCGCTGTCCTGTTTCGCTCGCATTAACGAATACGGGTTCATCGAGAGTCCGTATCGCCGCGTTCGAGAAGGCGGGTTGGTGGATGAAGTCCGAATTTTGAATCCGGGCGATACAGATTTCAAGGTCGGACAGGTAATCGGCCGCGAACAGGTGGCCTCGGCAAACAAATCGCTGGGCGGGAAAAAACAGCAGGCCGAATTCGAAGCACATTCCGACTATCTCTCCGCGTGGGAGGAAGACAAGTACATCATTGCGCAGGCGAACGTATCGATCGATGAGAGCGGTGGGATCGTTGACGATCTCGTGAACGCGCGCCAAGCCGGTAATTTCGTGCTGAAGCATCGCGACGAGATCGAATACATGGACGTCAGTCCCAAGCAGCTGGTCTCCGTAGCGGCCAGTTTGATTCCGTTCCTCGAGAACGACGACGCGAACCGCGCCCTGATGGGCTCGAACATGCAGCGCCAGGCTGTGCCGCTGTTGCGCGCTGAAGCACCGTACGTGGGAACGGGAATGGAGCGCGTGACTGCTCGCGATTCCGGTGCAGTCGTGATCTGCAAACGTGCCGGCGTGGTCGATTCGGTCGATAGCGAACGAATCATCGTGCGTGTCGAAGGTAGCGCGCACGAAGGGCAGATGTCGCGCGAAGTAGGCGCCGATATTTATCAGCTCACGAAGTTCAAGCGCTCGAACCAAAACACGTGCATCAGCCAGAAGCCGATTGTGCATCAAGGGCAGAAGGTGAAGAAGGGCGATGTGCTTGCCGACGGTCCGTGCACGGAAGCGGGCGAGCTGGCGCTTGGGCGCAACGTTCTGGTGGCCTTCATGCCATGGCGCGGCTATAACTTCGAAGACGCGATCGTGGTCAGCGAAAAGCTGGTCAAGGACGATTACTACACTTCGATTCACATCGAAGAGTTTGAGATCGAGGCGCGCGACACGAAACTCGGACCGGAAGAAATCACTCGCGACATTCCGAACATTGCGGAATCGTTCTTACGCAACCTGGATGACAGCGGGATTATTCGGATCGGCGCGACTGTAAAGCCGGGCGACATTCTGGTGGGTAAAGTGACGCCGAAGGGCGAAACCCAGCTCACTCCGGAAGAGAAATTGCTGCGGGCGATCTTCGGCGAGAAGGCCGGGGACGTAAAGGATGCATCGCTATACTGCCCGCCCGGTATCGAGGGCACCATTGTGGATTGCAAGGTGTTCTCGCGCAAGGGCGCGGAGCTGGACGAGCGGTCGAAGCAAATCCTGCAATTACAGGAAGAGCGTTTGCACCGCAATCTCGAAGACGAAAAGCGCATTTTGAGCGATGAACGAGCCAAGCGACTCGAAGAATTGCTCAAGGGCAAAGAGCTGCAGGCCGACGTACACGACGAGAAGACGAACAAGAAGCTGCTCTCGAAAGAGACTCCGCTGACGCGGGACGTGCTCGAGAAGTTGCGCGCTCGCGATTTGAAGCGCATGAGGCTGAACACCCGCGACGTTCGTCTCAACGAGCAGATCGACGAGATCGAAGAGATGACGTCGCGTCAGATCGCGGTTCTCGAAAAAATCACAGAAGAGAAGATCGCGAAGCTCCGCAAGGGCGACGAGCTGCCTCCCGGAGTGATCAAGCTGGTCAAGGTCTACATCGCCATGAAGCGCAAGCTTTCCGTGGGCGACAAAATGGCCGGACGGCACGGGAATAAGGGCGTTATTGCGCGAATCGTTCCCGAAGAAGACATGCCGTACTTGCCCGATGGCACTCCCGTCGAGATTGTTTTGAATCCGCTGGGCGTTCCTTCTCGTATGAACGTGGGCCAGGTGCTCGAAACGCATCTTGGCTGGGCTGCGGCCAAGCTTGGACTTCATTTCGCAACGCCGGTATTCGATGGCGCGGCGGAGAAGGACATCAAGGCGCGCCTGTCGGAAGCCGGGCTGCCGACCTCCGGCAAGATCGAGCTTTACGATGGCCTCACTGGACAAATGTTCGAACAACCGGTGACGGTCGGCTACATTTACATGCTGAAGTTGAGCCACTTGGTTGATGACAAGATTCACGCTCGATCAATCGGGCCGTATTCACTGATTACGCAACAGCCGCTCGGCGGAAAGGCGCAGTTCGGCGGTCAGCGTTTCGGTGAGATGGAAGTGTGGGCGCTCGAGGCATACGGTGCGGCCTACATTTTGCAGGAGCTGTTGACGGCGAAATCGGACGATGTTTACGGACGCGCCAAGATTTACGAAGCGATCGTCAAGGGCGAAGCAGCAGCCGAGCCCGGGGTGCCTGAGTCATTCAACGTATTGATCCGCGAGTTGCAGAGTCTCTGCCTCGATGTGGAACTGATGAAGAAGCCGCGCGAGATGCTGGACCTGGCGCACGCGGCGGACTAACAAAAGAAGCGCACGGGGCGGGGCAGCCGGCTTCGCCCGCAGTGCGGCAAAAGAGTTGAAAGGTATTTTAAGGACAATTCATGTATCGTTCCTCTCCGTACGATAGAGCCAATCTCATTGCCGACTTCGATTCGATTCGAATCAGTCTCGCGTCTCCGGAAAAGATCCGGAGCTGGTCACACGGCGAAGTAACAAAACCGGAAACTATCAATTACCGCACTTTTAAGCCTGAGCGCGACGGTCTGTTCTGCGCCCGGATTTTCGGCCCCGTTGCCGACTGGGAGTGCCTATGCGGCAAGTACAAGCGCATGAAGCATCGCGGCGTAATCTGCGATAAGTGCGGCGTCGAAGTAACGCTCTCGCGCGTGCGTCGTGAGCGGCTCGGCCACATAGAGCTGGCGAGCGCCTGTTCTCACGTATGGTTCTTCAAGGGTCTGCCCAGCCGTATCGGCTACCTGCTCGACATTACGCTTCGTGAGCTGGAACGCGTGCTGTATTACGAAGCGTTCGTGATCATCGATCCAGGCGAGGCGACCGGCCTCAACATGGGCGAAGTGATCAGTGATGAGCGCAAACGGCAGCTCGATCAGGAGTTCCCAGGCAAATTTGTCGCCATGATGGGCGCCGAGGGTGTGAAGGAGCTTCTGCGCAAGATTGATATCGAAGCGCTGAGCCAAGACATCCGCGAAAGAATGAAGACCGAAACTTCGGCGCAAAAGAAGCTGAAGTACGCCAAGCGTCTTCGGGTTGTTGAGAGCTTCCGGAAATCGGGCAACAAGCCGGAATGGATGATCCTCGATGTCATTCCGGTGATTCCGCCGGAGCTGCGTCCGCTCGTTCCACTCGACGGGGGGCGGTTCGCGACCTCCGATCTTAACGACCTGTATCGTCGCGTTATCAATCGCAACAACCGATTGAAGAAGCTGATGGAGCTGCATGCTCCGGATGTGATCGTTCGCAACGAAAAGCGCATGCTGCAGGAAGCCGTCGATGCGCTCTTCGACAATGGCCGGCGCGGACGTGTTCTGCGCGGCGCGAACAATCGTCCACTGAAATCGCTTTCCGACACGCTGAAAGGCAAGCAGGGCCGCTTCCGTCAGAATCTTCTCGGTAAGCGCGTCGATTACTCGGGCCGCTCCGTCATCGTGGTTGGGCCTGAGCTGAAACTTCACCAATGCGGTCTGCCCAAGAAGATGGCTTTGGAACTGTTCAAGCCGTTCATTTATCACCGGCTGGAGCAGCGGGGTCATTGCACGACGATCAAGCAAGCGAAGGAACTGGTCGAGCAGCAGGATCCCGTGGTTTGGGACATTCTGGAAGAGGTCATTAAGGATCACCCGATCCTTTTGAATCGCGCGCCCACGCTGCACCGCCTCGGCATTCAGGCCTTCGAGCCAGTGCTGGTGGAAGGCAAAGCGATCAAGCTGCATCCGCTGACTTGCACCGCGTTCAACGCCGATTTTGACGGCGATCAGATGGCCGTTCACATTCCGTTGTCGCCCGAAGCGCAGATCGAAGCATCGACTTTGATGCTGGCGTCAAACAACATTCTTTCTCCCGCGCACGGTTCGCCTATTGCGGTCCCCACGCAGGACATGGTGCTCGGGCTCTATTACCTGACCAAGATGCGTCCGAACGCGAAGGGTTCGGGCCGCATGTTCGCCTCGATGGAAGACGTGTTGATCGCGCTCGAGATGGGCGAGGTCGAAACTCTCACCGCCATCAAGCTGCGGTACACGGGCAAGGTCATCGATCTCATCAAGGCCTTCGATAACCAGAACATCATGTACACGGAACCCATCGAGTTCAACAAGCAGTACATGGACACGACGGTGGGCCGCGTGATTTTGAACGACGTTCTTCCGAAGGAGATGCCGTTTATCAACGGTCTTTTGAAGAAGAAGGGCCTCGGCCAGATGGTGCAATATTGCTATCTGAAATTCGGCTTGCAGGTAACCGTGCCGATGCTCGACGAAGTGAAGAAGCTGGGCTTCCTCTATGCGACGCGGGCCGGTATCTCGATCGGCATCGACGATATGGTCGTGCCGGAAGAGAAAAGCGGCCTGGTGCGCGACGCCGAGAAGCAGGTGGTCGAAGTTCAACAGCAGTACCAAGAAGGCGCGATCACGCAATCGGAGCGCTACAACAAAATCATTGAAATCTGGTCGAAGGTCACGGAAGCGGTCTCCGAGAAGATGTTCAAGAACATGGAAGAGGACGACCGCACGGGGCGCATCCTCAACCCGATTTACATCATGGCCGACTCCGGCGCGCGAGGATCGAAGCAGCAGATTCGGCAGCTTTCGGGCATGCGCGGTTTGATGGCCAAGCCGTCGGGCGAAATCATCGAAGCGCCGATCACGGCGAATTTCCGCGAAGGCCTGAACGTGCTGCAGTACTTTATTTCCACGCACGGCGCGCGTAAGGGGCTGGCGGATACGGCTCTGAAGACGGCGGATTCGGGGTATCTGACACGCCGCCTCTGCGATGTGGCGCAAGACGTCATCATTACCGAAGACGATTGCGGCACGAGCGATGGAATCTACGTGGAACCGATCATCGAGTCGGGCGAAATCATCGAGCCGTTGCGCGACCGCATCGTCGGCCGTGTGGCTCTCGAAGACCAGCGCGATTACGAGAACAACATCATCGTGGAGGTCAACCAGGAGATCACGGAAGAGCTCGCCAGCGCGATTCAGGCTGCGGGTATCGAACGTGTGAAGATCCGCTCCGTGCTGACCTGCGAATCAAAGCGCGGTGTCTGCCGGCTCTGTTACGGCCGCAATCTCGCGACGGGGCGGATGGTCGAGCGCGGCGAAGCGGTTGGCATCATTTCGGCTCAATCGATCGGCGAGCCCGGCACTCAGCTGACCATGCGTACCTTCCACATCGGTGGTGCGGCGACCAGAATCAGCGAGCAATCGACCCAGGACTCAAAGAGCGACGGATTCGTTCGGTTCAACAACGTCAACACGGTTCGCAACAACAAGGGCGAACTGATCGCGATGAACCGTAATGGCATCCTGATCATCGTCGACGATAAGAATCGCGAGCGCGAACGATATCCAATCGTTTACGGCGCGAAGATCAATGTCGCCGATGGCGCCCCAGTCAAGGCGAACCAAATCCTCCTGGAATGGGATCCGTACACCTTCTCAATTCTGACGGAAGTGAGTGGAGTCATTCACTTCAAGGATTTGATCGACAGTGTTACCACGCAGGAGCAGGTGGACGAAATCACCGGCAACATGCAGGTGGTGGTGACCGAATCTTCCGACGAGAAACGGTTCCCAACCATCATCGTTCGCCCCGAAGGCGGCGGACGCTCGGAAGAGAAGCGCTACTTAATGCCGACTCACGCGCACTTAATGGCGGGTGACGGTGAAACGGTTCACGCGGGCGACGTGCTTGCGAAAATTCCGCGTGCAACTACGAAGACCAAAGACATTACCGGCGGTCTGCCGCGTGTAGTGGAGCTGTTTGAGGCTCGTAAGCCGCGCGAAACGGCTGTCATCGCGGAAATCAACGGCACCGTGAAGTACGGCGAAGTGACCAAGGGTATGCGTAAGCTCTACATCGTCGGTGACGATGGAGTGCAGAAGGAATACTCGATCCCACGCGGCGTTCACATCAACGTGCAGGAGAGTGAGCGTGTGCGCTCGGGCGATCCGCTGATGGATGGTCCGCGCAATCCTCACGACATCCTGGCAGTGCTCGGCGAGAAGGAACTGCAGAAGTATCTGGTGAACGAAATTCAGGAAGTCTACCGTTTACAGGGCGTGAACATCAACGATAAACACCTCGAGGTGATTTCGCGACAGATGATGCGGTGGGTACGGATTGAGGACATCGGCGACACGGAGTTCCTGCCCGAAGAGGTAGTAGACAAGTTTAAGTTCCGCGAGGAGAATGCGCGGGTTGTCGAGGCGGGTGGCCGTCCGGCGGGTGGCAAGCCGATTCTGCTTGGCATCACCAAAGCATCTCTTTCGACCGACTCGTTTATTTCCGCGGCGAGCTTCCAAGAAACCACGCGCGTACTTACTGAAGCCGCGATCAACGGCAAAGTGGATTACTTGCGCGGTCTCAAGGAAAACGTCATCATGGGACGGCTCATTCCGGCTGGAACCGGCATGGAATACTACCGTCGAGTGAAGATCGCCGGCGAGGACGTTATCGAAGAAGAGCCGCTGCCCGACCAGGAACTCGTGTTGGGCGATGGCCTCGCGGACTACTCCGACGAGACCCCGGGCATTTACACTGGCGGTCTTTCGGATGACCTCGGCGAAGAAGCAATGGGAGCTGCCGCGGAAGAAGTCTAAGCGGTGAAATCCGCCGGCTGATTATTCCAACGCACGATTGAGGGCGGCCTTCGCAGGTCGCCCTTTCATTTAGGAGCGTCGGGCAAGGACGGCGAAGCCCGAACCGACTACTCGTTTGTCGGGAACGCGGTGCCATCCTTGATCTCTTCTTTGAGGCGATGCAAGCGGGTATGAACTTCCTTAACCTGCTGAAACTGCTTATCGATTAGAGTTCGAGTCTTCCCGGTCACGTCGGTACGCGCGGCACGGTCGTAAATGGCCAGAGCGCTGTCCTCGCCACTTTCGCAGGCCGCAATGATCGCGCCGGCATCTCCGCCCGACAGACTCGCCTTCAGATTCATCCAGCCGCGATGCAGCGCCGCTCCCAAACCGTCCGATTCGTAGGGCTTGCCGCCCAGGCGTTCCACTTCGACTTCCAACTCGCGCACAAAATTGGCACGCTGTTTGGCGTATCCGCGAAACATAGTTTCGAGCTCCGAGTTTTGAACGTCGTCCGCTGCCGTTCGATATCCCTCCTCTCCCTCTTTGCAGGTTCGGATCAGGTCATTGAGCATGTCAAGCGTGTCTTCCTGGGGCAACATATTTTATCCAGCTACATCATATACGCAAGGTGAGCCGATGAACATCGAACATTTTAAGCAACGTCTCCTCGCGCGGGAACAGGAATTGATAGGGGAGATTTCACGATTTGAAGAGGAGGCGCGGGAATCTCGTTCGGCTGAGGTGGAAGATCCGATTGATCAGGTCACGTCATCCGAGATGAAAGCTGCCGCCTTTCAGGAGAGCACGCTAGCCGCCCAGACGCTCCGCGAGGTGCGCGCGGCGTTGCAGAGGATTGCCGACGGCACCTATGGGACGTGTATAGAATGTGACCGCGCTATAGAGCCGGCACGCCTGGAAGCAGTTCCGTGGACACCCTACTGCCTTGCTGATCAGGAAAAGCGTGATCGAGCGACATCGAACGAGATAGATCTCTCAGCAATCAGCTAACACCCGAAGTCGCACTGAGGCGCGACGGATAATAGTAGTAATCCTTCTTCATGCGTCTCGCCTGT
Source organism: uncultured Acidobacteriaceae bacterium (assembly GCA_963787615.1). Taxonomy (GTDB): domain Bacteria; phylum Acidobacteriota; class Terriglobia; order Bryobacterales; family Bryobacteraceae; genus Bog-105. The sequence continues at coordinate 204,211 of CAWBDJ010000001.1, forward strand.
AACGGTCTCTTCTCAACGTTTGAGAAAGGGGCAACTATCGTCACGCCTTCCCGCCTGATCGCGGCAGTAGTGACGCAACAACTCGCGAAAGATCAGCTCGATCAAAGAGTGGAAAGCTGGCAACGCGCGCCGGTTTATAGCCTGGACGCATGGTTGTCGGCGTCGTGGCACGAAGCGCGATACACGCTGAAGGATGTTCCTACGCTGCTTTCTACCTCGCAGGAACATGCCCTGTGGCAACAAATCATCGAACAGCAGCACGGTCATCTGTTCGACGTTACGAATACGGCACGCCTGGCGATGCGTGCTGCGAAATTGCTTGCCGAGTGGCGTATCCCCGCAGAGGGCGATTTGTGGAACGACCATGAAGACGGGCGGCAGTTTCTGCGCTGGCACGCTCTTTTCCGCCGAAGATGCCGCGAGGAAGGCTGGATCACGAGATCCGACATCTGGAGCTTGCTCCCAAAGTGGATTACCGCGGGCCTGTGCATTCCGGAACTCACCGTGTTCGCCGGTTTCCACACTTTTACTCCGGCACTTGAACGAGTGAAACAGGCGCTCGGAAAGCGCTTGATTCGAGAGAATCCGCGTTTAGAACATCCGCGCGGCGGGACACCCGTAAAGATGTACGAGGATTTCGCTCAAGAGATTGAGCATGCGGCGCGCTGGTCGCGGTCCTTGTTTGAGCAGCAGCCTACGCGATCTATCGGGATCCTGGTTCCTGACCTTTCGAGTCATCGGTCACTTGTTGAACGAACGTTTCAACAAGTCTTCTACCCTGGGGCCGTGCTGCGGCTGCTTCGAACGCCGGTACAAGACCAACCGGCCTCTGTTTTTCACGTCAATGATGCTGCCAGCCTTAGAACACATCCGGTTCTTTCAAGCGCCCTGCTGCTTCTCGAGCTTGCTCGCGCGCGCATCGATATCGCGATTGCGGGAGCGATTCTTCGCAGCCCATTTATCGCGGGAGCAGAAGCGGAACGCAGCGAGCGAGCTCTTGCGGATCTCAACCTTCGAAGAAGACGTGAGCTCGATGTCTCCTTTCAGGATGTGGAATATGCCAGCCGGAAGTGCCCGCAGCTCTTGGCGCTTTTGACCCGCGTTCATCGACTGCCGCGGCCAACTGCTCGCAAACTCGAATTTCCAAAATGGAGCGAATTCTTCGCGGCGCTGGTTCGAGCTGCCGGCTGGGCGGAGCAAACAGATCTGACCGCGAAAGAGCAAGAGACTCGAGAAGCGTGGAGCAATGCACTTTCTGAGTTGTCCTCGCTCGGCCTGGTTTCGGGCGAGGTTTCATTCGACAGCGCCGTCGCTCAGCTGCGCGGGTTACTCTCGCGGCCCGGCGTGGGGCGCGGCGACTGGTCGTCCCCGGTCCAAATTCTGGGTTCTTCCGAAGCGGCCGGCATCGTGTTCGACTCGGTGTTCGTGACGGGGCTTTCTGACGAGACTTGGCCGCCTCCGCTGAAGAGTTACCCACTGGTGCCGCTGAAACTGCAGCGCGCTCATCACGTGCCCGCGAGCTGGTCCGAAAGCGCGGAACAGGAACGCGAACGTATGACGGGAGCACTACTTTCGTCTGCGCCCGTTATGATGGCGAGCTATTCGGGACGTCTGTCGCCCATTGCCGAGCCGTTTGTGGCGCGTGATCGCGCGGCTTTCCTGGAGTGGCCCGGCAAATTGCCGCGACAATCTTTCACGCCCGCAGCGCTTGACGAAATCGAAGACACGAACGCGCCAGCATATGAGCAGAACGAAGGCACCCGAGGAGGAGTGAGTCTCATCAAAGCCCAATCCTTATGCCCCTTTCGCGCCTTCGCAGAATTTCGGCTTGCCGCCGCAGCGCCCGAGGACGGATGCTTGGGTTTTGACAGTCGGGAGCGCGGAGGCTTTGTACATGACGCTCTAGAAAAGGTTTGGGAGCGTATCAAAACGCACCAGCAGCTTCTCGCGATGCCGCGAGACGAGCTCCGTGTTCTGGTTCGCGGTGCGGTGGAAGAAGCGGTGCGAAATGAGGACTCGGGTCCGTTTCACGACCTGATGTCTCAGGCTGAGCGCGAGCGACTTGAGCACGTTATCAGCGAGTGGCTCGATCTGGAGCGCCAGCGAAAGCAGCCGTTTAGCGTTGAAAGGTTGGAGCAGAAGCGGCTGTACGATTTTCCAGGTTTGCGTTTGCAGCTGCGCGTTGACCGGTTGGATCGCCTTCGAAATGGCAAGCTCGTTCTGATCGATTACAAGAGCGGACAGCAGTCGCGAGGAAAGTTAAAATGCCCGCGGCCGGCTGAGCCCCAGTTGCTCGTGTACGCAACGGCAGTCGGCAATGAGGTAGACGGAGTATTTTTCGGGGAGTTGAAAGCTCGTGAACCGCGGGCCGTGGGCTTCTCGCGAGAGCGACAGTTTCCAGGGCAGTCGGCGGAGGTGAGGAAGGATTGGAGCCTCTTCATCGCACAGTCGCAAGCGGAGGTGCAGCGGCTGGCCGCTGAATTTGTTGAAGGCTATGCTGCGGTCGATCCGATTAAGGGTGCCTGCGAGTACTGTCGGATTACTCCATTCTGCCGCGTGAACGAAGCCGCTCGGCAGGAATGCGATCCAGAGTGATACCAGATTCTCAAGAACGTGAACGCGCGCTGGACCCAGCGCAATCGTTCATCGTGGAAGCTCCCGCTGGCTCCGGCAAGACGTCCTTGCTGGCGCAGCGCTATCTGCGTTTGCTGAGCCTTGTCGATCGCCCCGAATCCGTGGTTGCGATGACCTTCACGCGTAAAGCTTCCGCAGACATGAAGGAGCGCATATACACTGCTCTCGTGAACGCGCACAAAGAGGTACCAGTTCTCAACGAATATGAGCAACGTACGCGCGATTTGGCCATTGCTGCTCTGAATCAAGACGCCACGAAGGAATGGCACCTGCTAGCCGACCCGAGCCGGCTGCAAATTCAAACCATCGATTCGCTCTGCGCAATGCTCACGCGTCAAATGCCAATCGTTTCAGAGTTTGGGGGCATTGCTCAGGTGGTCGAAGATGCCACGGACCTATATCGAATTGCGGCCCGCCGGACAATGCGCGATTTAACCCACGGCAATGAAGACGATGCAGCTCTATTCCGGACTGTAGCTCTACATTTCGACAACGATATGGCGGCCCTGGAAATGCAGGTCGCGCGCATGCTGCAGAAACGCGATCAGTGGCGTTTTCTCGCGGCTGGTCAGCATCCGCCGCTAATCAATGCTTTTTGCGATTTGCTCGGCCGCTCTGTTGAGCAGTTGCAAGACGTTTTTCGTGAGCGCTCGACCGTCGACTTTTCGGAAGTAACCCATGCCGCCATCAAGGCTCTGGGTACTGCCGAGACGCCGACTGATCTTCTCTATTGGCTCGACTATCGTATCGAGCACCTGTTGGTTGACGAATTTCAAGACACTTCGCTCGCGCAGTATGAGCTCATCGAAGGCCTGACGGCACAATGGTCCGACGGAGAGAGACACACGTTGTTTCTTGTCGGCGATCCGATGCAGAGTATCTATCGCTTTCGCGAAGCGGAGGTCTCGCTCTTTCTGAAGTGTTGGAAACGACAGCGGCTCGGGTCGGTCCGGCTGGTCCCGCTGAGCCTCACGACTAATTTCCGTTCCACGCCACAGATCGTGAGCTGGGTCAAAGATAAATTCAGCCCCATCATGTCCGAAGATGACGATCTGCACGGTGCGGTTCGTTTTCGGCCCTCGGAAGCGGTTAGGGGCGAAGGTACTCTACCGCGAATGATGCGGTTCATCGATGACTTTGGCGAGAAGGAGGCGGGTGCTGTCGTTGACCTTGTCCGCCGTGCAATCGGGAAAGGTTCAGTTGCCATACTCGTCCGCAGCAGGTCGCATATCGTCGACATTCTTCCTGCGCTGCGCAGGGCGATCATTCCGTATGAGGCGATCGAGATCGATCAACTCAAAGAGCAGCAACACGTCATAGACCTGGTGTCGCTGACCCGCGCCGTTCTACACACTGGCGACCGCACATCCTGGCTGGCGTGTTTGCGCGCGCCCTGGTGCGGGTTGACCCTCAGCGATTTCTCAGCGCTGGCGGAGAATCAGCCAGAACGCACTATTATCGATGTGCTTTCCGATCCGGAGCGAATCGCCGGTCTATCGACAGACGGCCGCCGTCAAGCTGTGCGCATGCAGGAGATCTTCTCGGCCGCACTAGCCAAAGTTGGCCATCTCCCATTGCGGGACTTAATCGAACAGACATGGCTGATTCTTGGCGGGCCTGCGATTTTGCATGAGAGCAATCAGCGTGAAGACGCCGAGACGTTTTTCAACTTAATCGAGTCGTTTGAAGAAGGCGGAATGATCCGCGATTTCGGACTGCTGAATCAGCGCCTCGAATTCCTGTATGCAAAGCCTGCGACGGGGTCAGATCACGTCAAGATCATGACCATTCACGAAGCCAAAGGGCTTGAGTTCGACACTGTCCTCATTCCACAGCTCGGCAGAGTGACGAGGCCCTCCGATCGGGATCTGCTGATCTGGACCGAACAGATTGATGAAGACGGCACGCCTTACCTGCTTCTCGCGGCGCAGCCACAGAAGCGTGAACAGGAGCCAGACTACAACCTCGTAGCAGAACAGATCAAAAAGAAAGACGAACACGAGCTGAAGCGGTTGTTCTATGTGGCGTGTACGCGGGCGCGCAATGAGCTTTTCCTGCTAGGCAGCGCAAGGAGCAACAAAGATGCGAGCGCAGTCAACAAGGCTTCGGAACGGAGCTTTTTGGGTCTGATCTGGAGCAGCGAGCAAGCGGAGTTCGAACGCGAACTCAAGCGGAAAGTGCCCGCACAAGCGACTTTGTTCCCGCCTGAGGAAGACGGCGCTGTAAAAACGATTTTGCGGCGTCTGCCGGCCGGTTGGCGAGTGCCTCAGTTCGACACTTCGGTTCAATGGCAGCCGGAATTCCGGCACGCAACGGCCTCTGCGCGCAAGATTACTTACGAATGGGTCAGCGGCACTGGCCGGCACGTTGGAACCGTGGTGCACGAACTGCTGAAGCGTATCGCTCAGGAAGGCGTGAATGCCTGGACCGAGGAGCGTCTCACTTCTCTCCGCTCGATTGTCAAATCGGAATTGTTGCGGCTTGGCGTACCTCGTTCCGAGGCCTCCGACGCAGTTGCGCGGGTCACACGCGCGGTCACGCACACGTTAGCAAGCGAGCGGGGACAATGGCTGCTTGGCGTGCACGCAGAAGCTCAATCAGAGTGGCCGATTTCCGGCCGCATTCAGGACAAGGTAATCAGCGGTACGATTGACCGGGTTTTTCGAGATGATAACGGACGGCTCTGGATCATCGATTTCAAGACGAGCGAGCATGAGGGTACGGGTGCAGAGAGCTTTCTGGACGAAGAGCATCGCCGTTATCGAGAGCAACTCGAAAACTACGGCACGCTGATGTCGCGCATCGCGGAGGGTCCCATCTGGCTGGGCCTCTATTTCCCCCTGCTCGATGGCTGGCGCGAATGGCAGCTGCAGGAAGCCGCGGCGCTCACCGTCTAACTACACTGGTATTTCATGGCAACAAAGCTCACTGCCAATGTGAAGGCAGGTGGCTGCGCGTCAAAGCTCAGCCCCAAAATTTTGGATCGTGCACTCAGAGACGTGCCGCGCGTGAGCAATGAAAGAGTTCTGGTCGGCTACGATACCGCGGATGACGCGGGCGTTTATGATCTGACCGCCGCGGGCGGTAAACCACTGGCAATGGTCCAGACTGTAGATTTCTTCACGCCGATTGTGGACGATCCATACACGTTCGGCGGAATCGCAGCTGCGAACGCATTGAGCGACGTTTATGCGATGGGTGGGCGGCCGATCACGGCACTCTCGTTAGTGGTGTTTCCCGCGAAGGGCGATATTCGAGATCTGCAAGCGATTCTTAAAGGCGGCGCCGACAAGATCCACGAAGCAGAATGCGTGATCCTGGGCGGACACAGCATTTCCGAGGACGAGATTAAGTTTGGTTACGCGGTAACGGGCTTGATCGATCCACGGCGGATATGGACGAATGGCGGCGCGCACCCAGGTGATGTGCTGGTCTTCACGAAGCGCATCGGAACGGGGGTGATTTCGACGGCGCTCAAGCGCGGCATTGCTGAACAAAGCGACGTTGACTCGGCAATAGATCAGATGCTCACGCTGAACCGGAAAGTTGCTGATCTTCTCGAAACACGCGATGTTCACGGCTGCACCGACGTGACCGGCTTCGGCCTGCTCGGCCATGCCCGGGAGATGGCGCTCGCGAGCAACGTGACCCTGACCATCTCAGCCAGCGCGGTGCGATTTTTACCGGGAGCAATCGAATACGCTAAGGCCGGTGCTCATTCAGGCGGATTGAATAACAACCGTGACTTTGTCGAGAGCTGTGTGACGATGCCGCCCGATATCCCAGTTGAAATTGAAGCGTTGCTCTACGACCCGCAGACATCCGGCGGTCTCCTCGTCGCGCTAGGAAACGAGGCGGCAACGAAGCTCCTGGAGCAGTGCCCTGAAACGTATGTGATTGGACGCGTCGCAGAAAAAGGCAGCAAGCCCATCGAGGTCGTGCTCTGAATCCGCTCATCATCGCGCTCGACGTAAACGATCGGGCCGAAGCTCTGCGGCTGACCGAAAAAATCGGCCCGGCTGCAGATTTTTATAAGGTCGGCATGGAACTGTATGCCGCCGCTGGAATGGAAATCGTTTCGGAACTGAATGCGCGCGGGAAAAAGGTCTTTCTCGATCTGAAGCTTTACGACATCGGTGAAACGGTCAAACGCGCTACGCGGCAGATCTGCCAAAGCGGTGCGGTCACCTTCCTGACCGTTCACGGCAGCCGGGCAATTATGAATGCTGCCGCGGAAGGCAGAGCTGAGAGCAAGACGAAACTGCTGGCCGTTACAGTTCTGACCAGCTTCGATCAAGAGGATCTTGAAGACCTTGGCTATCCCGTTCCGGTTTCTGATCTGGTTGCGCTTCGCGTGGGAAAAGCGCTTGCGAGCGGCATGGACGGGATCGTTTGCTCGCCGCGCGAGGTCAATCAAGTGCGAAAACTGAGTGGACCGAATCTCAAGCTCGTTACTCCGGGAGTTCGGTCGGCGGGAGTCGAAGCGGGGGACCAGAAGCGGGTCGCCACGCCTGCGGAAGCGATTCGCGATGGCGCGGATTATCTCGTTATCGGCCGGGAAGTCACGCGTGCCAGCGATCCGCGCGCCGCTTGCGAACAAATTCTGAATCAAATAAATCAGCCTGTGCGGGACGCCACTCCTGCGTCCCGCAACTAACTTCAAAGTTTTACTTCGAGGAAGACGGTTTTAGCAGCTTTAACATCGCTTGCCCATTCGGAGAACCAAGACCCGTACAGGCGTCCCAACCGGGACCCGCTTTGAAATCGCCATTGGTACCGGAGCTGATGTCGCGCAGAGCTTTGTGCTGTGCGAACGTTCCGTAAAGCGTCGGATGCAACCAGCCTACATTTTTGCCGAGGTCCTGGTTAAGCAAAGCGATGAGCCCGGCCCAAAGCGGCGCGACGGCGCTCGTTCCACCGATCACACCTTCTTGTCCGTCCACGAGAATCACGTATCCAGTATTCGGGTCGGCGACGCCGGCGACGTCGGGAACGCCCCGTCCAGTTGAGTTCGCAGTTCCGGTCGGTTTGGGAACCTTGATGCTCGCTTGGTAGGAAGGTTTTGAGAAGTGCGCGCTGACACCGCCGCCCGTTGAACCGCCATTTGTCCCGTCGTTCCAGACGGTTTCCGATTGAATGGTCCCGTTGTTCGCGATCAGGGTGGTGCCGCCACAGGCCAGAACCCAGGGGCTCGAGGCAGGGAAGTCGACATGATCGCGACCGTCCGTCTCCCCATCCGACGAGCCATTATCTCCGGCTGCGGCACAGACCGAAATTCCGAGCAAAGCAGCGTCGTGGAACGCGGCGTTGAACGCATTCAACGCTTGAGATGTCCACTCGGTTTCCGGGCCTCCCCAACTGATGGAGATAACCGACGGCTTTCGGACCGTGTCGTGAATCGCAGTGTTGATAGCATCAAGAAAACCTTGATCCGTATTTGGGGCGAAGTAGACCCCGACGCGCGCGCCCGGCGCAACCGCGCCTGCTACTTCGATATCGAGAGCCACTTCCCCATCGGCACTGTTCGGATCACCCGACGGAGTGTTCTGACCGCCATCGACGGAGATCACCGTGGTCGAAACATTGCTCAATCCAAGTTGCTTCCAATACTTCTGAAGGTCGGAGCTTCGGAAGCCACCGCCGAGTTCGATCAGCGCGATGGTCTGATTGGCGCCGGTGCCTTGCGGGAAGCCGTAGATCTCCGCGACCTGCCGCGGAGTGTATGAAATGCTCTGTGACGCATTAGGACAGAACCTGTGGTGCGTCTTGGCTACCGGCCGTTCATCGAACCCGAGAAGAGCGATGACACGTCCAGCCAGTTCCTCAGACACGTGAAGGTGTCCTCGCCGCGTTCGAACAATTCGTCCTTCAGTGCGCCGCAATTCCACGTCTGTCCCAAACGCCGCGCACAGAGCCGCGACGGTCCCGGATATCGTAATCGAACGAGATGCCGGGTTGATGTTTACTAATGAAAGCCCATGCTCGGAGGCAAACGCTTCGACGGCTTCGATATCAGCCGGATCGGCACCATGGCATTTCGTAAGCTCTTCGTGTGAGAGGCAATGCTCAATGGTATGCGCGTCAGGCTCGGCGCGCCGCCTCAAAATTAACGTTAGGTTGAGAATGGCGTCAGGGCCCGGTCTGCCAATCGCTTCTGAGCCTGCGGGATGCTCGCGATAGCTGCCGGGTAAAGTCACAAGAGAAGACATGAGTGTTTTTACTCCGTTCGAAAGAGTAGCCCGAGGACGCGACGGAGCAGCTAAACTGATCCTTTAACTGTTGGAAGGAAATGTCTGAATTGGCAAAGCAATTACGACTTATGAGATGGCTACATGGCGTTGTGACTGGTTGCATGGTGCTGATATCGGCGCTTGTGATGGTGGGCCAAGCGGGGTTCTCTCAAGCGCTGAGCGGGCTGACTTCGGAAGCGAAGAAGAGTACGTCACAATCCGCCGCTAACGATCCGCTCAAGCGCACGACACCGCAAAGTTCGATCTTCAACTTTCTCGAGGCGTGTCACAGCAACAACTTCTTGCTCGCCTCGCAGTATTTAGATTTGCGACGGATCAATGCGGAGGAACGTTCGACGCAGGGACCTGAACTCGCACGTCAGCTGGCCGCAATCCTCGATCGAGATCCAAAGTTCGAAGTGCAACATCTGAGTAACTCGCCGGAGGGCAATCTCGGCGACGGGCTTCGTCCTGATTTTGACGAACTCGATTCTTTTCGCGTAAACGGCCAAACGGTTTCGTTGCAGATGCAACGCGAGAACGAGCAAGGCGTCGCGGTCTGGCTGATCTCAGCAGATAGCGTACCGCGCATCCCACAGCTCAGTGGGGTAGAGCGCGAGTCACCCATCGAAAAACGGCTGCCGCAGAGCTTGGTTAGGACGCAATTTATCGATACACCGTTATGGATATGGATCGCGCTGTTTCTACTTGCACTGATTGTTTCTGTGCTTTCACGGCTCCTGTCGCGCATTGTTATCGCCGTAATCACACCCGTTGTGAAGCATTACGCCAAAACGCTTCAGTCTTACAGGCTTGAAATTTTTATCGAGCCGCTGCGGTTGCTCGTATCGATTGCGGTATTCCGGGCGTGTATGGAGGCCGTCTCTCCTTCTGCGCTAGTGCGCGATTATCTTCTCCGGCTGCTCGCATTCTTGTTCATCCTGGGTGCTGCATCATTCTTAATGCGGGTCGTCGACGTCGTGTCTGACCGCGCCGCCTCGCGGCTTGATCCTCGCCAACGCGCACTCTCGTATTCCGTATTTCCGCTGTTCGTCAGAGTCGTAAAAATCTTCATCTTCTGCCTGGCTGTGCTGTACGTTCTGTCTCGGTGGGGTTACTCGACTACCACGATTCTTGCCGGCCTCGGGGTGGGCGGCATAGCGATCGCGCTTGCTGCTCAAAAAACGCTTGAAAACCTGTTCGGCAGCGTGTCACTGATTACCGATCGCCCGGTGCTGGTCGGCGATTTCTGCCAGTTTGCTGGGCAGACGGGCACTGTGGAGGATATCGGTTTACGATCCACGCGCATCCGGACTCTCGATCGGACGGTTGTGACCATCCCGAACTCCGTGTTCTCTACGCTCACGCTCGAGAACTTGTCGCGGCGTGACCGCATGTGGTTTCATCCCACATTGCACTTGCGGCGTGACACGACACCGGAGCAGATTCAGCAGATGATGGACGCCGTTACGAAGATCCTGGAAGGGCATCCGGAGGTCGATTCGTCGGGCGTTCCCTTGCGATTCACGAAAATTACGAACGAGTCCTTCGATCTGGATATTTTTTCGTACGTCCTCACAGCCGATTACAACAAATACCTCAAAGTGCAGTCTGAGCTGCTGCTGAAAATTGTCGAAGCGGCATCGAAATTGAACATTGGGTTCGCCGTGCCGTTCCAGGAATCCATCAGTCCGCGGCGAGCCGAAGAGCCGGAGAGCGACGTCGCGAGAGACTACCAATCGGAGCGCAAAATATCGAAGTAAATGTGCAATCCTTGCCGAAATTGGTCGATTGGAATGTGTTCGCTATCGCTGTGCATGGTAGCGAGTGTGGCCGCGTCGACGATCATCGGCATCAGTCCGTATCCGGCGACACCGCGCATTCGAAACTTCTGGCCATCTGTACCAAAAGGCACCACAATCGGCACGACGGTAGCCCCGGGATGCTGCTTCTCAATCGCTTGTCGAATGGCGCTGTAGAGCGGAGTATTCGTTCGGGTCGGCTGCGGATCATCAGGCTTTGTCGAAATTTCTTCCACCGTAACGTGGGGATCGTTGATGCGGGCCTTAACTTCGGAAACGAACTCGTCTGCATTCTGTCCTGGCAGCAGACGGCAATCGAGCGTTGCTTCCGCGGTCGAAGGAATCACGTTCGCTTTGGGCGGATCACCGACGCCACTCCGAAGCGAGGTAACGGAGATGGTGTTCTGCTGAATCGCATTCATGAATTTGTTCGTTGCGAAGGTGCCCACGGACTGACGCATGTCTTGCACAATCACATTTGGTTTCGCGGGCGGCGGAAAGGCTTTCGCTTTTTCGATGGCGCGCATAAGCATATCGTTGGCATTGTCGGCAATGGGCTGCGATCCGTGGCCGGAAGTTCCAGTCGCGCGGAGCCTCAGCCACAAGACCTGCTTATCAGCTACCGAAACTCCAAAAACGAGTTTTCCCGGCGTATAGACATCGCGTGATCCTACGCCACCCTCGTCCAGCACGTACTCCGGATTCAGTTCGTTCCAGTGGTGCTCAATCATCCACGCGGCTCCGGCAACGCCTCCTGTCTCTTCGTCGCACGTCGCGAGGAAAACGATGTCGCGTGACGGCGTGATGCCGAGCTGCTTCAACAGCATCAGGGCGGTCAGCTGCATGACGCCGGTGCTCTTCATGTCTAAAGTGCCGCGGCCCCAAATTACGCCGTCCTTGATTTCTGCTCCGAAGGGGTTCTCTTTCCAATGCGCGGCATCGACCGGCACGACGTCCATGTGATTCAGCAAAAGCAAGGGACGGGCGGATCGATCCTTGCCGGGCAAACGTGCGATCAGATTCGTCTTTCCACCGGGGCCGCTTTCATATAGCTTCGCCTGCATTCCGGAAGCCGCTAATTCGCTCTCGAGGAGCTTTGCCGTTCCGCTAGTGTCGGCGGGTGGATTGATGCTGGCGATACGGACGTACCTCTGCAATAGATCTACGGCGTGCTCTTCCACTCGAGGCCAGTCAGGTTCGGCGGCAGCTCCGCACGTGCAACAAATGAGAACAATGGAAGTAAGGCGAGCGAAGTTCATTTTTTGGATTCTGGCACATCAGACAATTCGCTTTGATTGTCATCGAAGCGAAGTGCTTCGAGAACAGCGCCGGCGGCAGGGCCGAAGCGCGGCGCCCGCACCTCGCAGTTAATCGATTCCTGCACAAGCTTTTTGAACTGATCCAGCAAGTCGGCGCTTTGAAAGACTCCTCCGACGTGAGCGACGGTCGTGATTTCGCCGGGTTGGAAGAGCTGGCGATAGACCCCTTCGACAAACCAGGCCAGGTGTCCGGCTGCGTTTTTGACGATTTCGAGCGCGACGGCATCTCCCTCGCTCGCGGCTCGTGTGACGATTGGCGCAAGACCCGCTATTTTCGTTCGCGAATATTCGGTCGTATAGAAACGATGAAGAAGGGTATTGGCGTCTGTTGCGCCGGTCGCTTCGAGCAGCAGCGTTCGAAGAGCGGTCGAAGCGCCCCATCCTTCCTCCTGCTGCAGCGCGGCACGAAGAGCGAGCCGCGCGAGATCGAACGCGCCGCCTTCATCTCCGAAGATGTAGCCCCATCCTCCGGCTCGAGCGGTTCTTCCTGTCGCATTGCGCCCGAACGCCATTGAACCTGTGCCAGCGATGATGATGATTCCAGGTTTGCTCGCGGTAGCACCCGAGAGAGCGATTTCGGCATCGTGGGTGATCTTGTATTTCGAGCTGCGGATCAGCTCTCGCGCATAAGCGTCTTTGTCTTCAGGGCCCCCGCTGAAACCTAAGCATGCCGACGCAAACACAATCGTGTCCAAATCGAAGCCGGCCTGATGGCAGGCCTGTTCCAGACTTCCTCCGACCGCCTTCGTGAACTTCGCCCGCCCTTCCGACGTGCCTACGTGATTGCACGGTCCAGCGCCGCCGACTCCGACGATGCGCCCGGTTTCATTCGCAATGAATGCTGTCGTACTCGATTGTCCACCGTCAACGCCAAGGTAAAAACGAGGCATTGCTAGGCGAGCGCCTTGTCCTTTGCGTAGCAGATTGGATCGAGCGGACAGGACGCACAACGGGGCTTCCGCGCAATGCAGAGTTGCCGGCCGAAATGGATGACTTGATGCGAGAAGAGTATCCATCTCTCCTGCGGGATGGATTTCATAAGGTCCTGCTCGATCTTCGCGGGGTCGGTGTTTTTCGTGAGATCGAGCCGTTGCGAGATCCGCTGCACATGCGTATCGACCACGACACCGGATGAAACTCCGTAGGCGGTCCCAAGAACTACGTTGGCAGTTTTTCGTGCAGCACCAGGAACGGACAAGAGCTCGTCCATGGTGCGAGGCACCTGGCCTTTGTAATCGCTGACGATCTTTCGAGCGGCTCCGATAAGAGACCGCGACTTGTTGTTGAAAAAGCCAGTCGAACGAATATCGTTCGCTAATTCGTCCTGCGATGCGCTCGCGAGATCTTGCATCGTCGGATATTTTTTGAAAAGCCCGGGCGTGACTTTGTTCACCCGTTCGTCCGTGCACTGAGCCGAAAGAATGGTAGCAACGAGCAGTTCCCAGGCGTTCTTGTGATGCAGTGCGCAAGTGGCACTGGGAAATAGCCGGTCGAGCTCAGCCAGAATGCGGTCGAGACGGACCTTGCGTGCTTTGGCGTTCTTCGGTTTCGGAACCTTGCGGGGCGGGGTAACCGGGTGTACTGGCGAGGGAACGGCGACTTGCGTTTCGGCCATGAGAAAGCTCCAAGATAGCGCAGCCGCGAACTCGCCGTGAGGGAGTTATCGGCTTAAGACGGAGCGCCGTTTTCGAGGAAGTTCCGAAGGCGGTGGCTGCGACTTGGATGGCGCAGTTTCCGAAGCGCCTTGGCCTCAATCTGGCGGATGCGCTCACGTGTAACAGCGAAATTCTGCCCGACTTCTTCGAGCGTGTGTTCACTGCCATCCTGCAATCCGAAGCGCATTTTCACGATTTTCTCTTCGCGCGGACTGAGCGTCTTCAACACTTCTGCCGTTTGCTCGCGCAGGTTGAGGTTGATGACGGCTTCCGACGGCGAGACCATTCTGCTATCGACTAAGAAGTCGCCGAGATTCGATTCCTCTTCTTCGCCAACCGGTGTCTGAAGCGAAATAGGCTCTTGCGCGATCCGCAGCACGCGCCGGATTTTGCTTGGCGTAAGGTCCATTCGCACGCCCAATTCTTCGGTCGTCGGCTCGCGTCCCAACTCCTGCTGCATCACACGCTGCAAGCGGACCAGCTTGTTGATCGTTTCGATCATGTGCACGGGAATGCGGATGGTGCGGGCCTGATCCGCGATCGCGCGCGTCACGGCTTGGCGGACCCACCACGTCGCGTAAGTCGAGAATTTATAGCCGCGCTTGTAATCGAATTTGTCAACCGCCCTCATCAGGCCAATGTTGCCTTCCTGGATCAGGTCGAGAAACTGCATGCCGCGGTTGGTGTATCGCTTTGCTACGGACACGACTAGGCGAAGGTTCGCTTCAATCAACCTCTTCTTGGCACAATCGGTTTCGACCTCGCCGCGCTCTACGATTTGCAGAGTTCGCTTCAACTCCGTGGCTGTGGTGCTGCATTTTTCTTCGAGAACCTGGAGTTGCGCGGAAAGCCCCTTCAACTCCTTCCGAATGGCCGGAGCGGAACCCGAATCTGCAACCGACGACTGCTCGAGCTTGCGATGAAGCCGCGCAATCTCCTGCTCGAGCGGTCTCACCTGATCGACGATTTTCCGCAAAGCATCGCTGATCGAGCGCTGAAAACGCATGCTAAATGGTATGGCCCGAATCTGGCGCGAGATGCACACCATCAGGCGCGCATATTCAAAACGAACTTTGCGGTGCTGCTTCGGCTTCATGTTGCGCGAAGTGCTGATCAGCTTTTGCTGTGCCTGTTGTGCTTTGCGGTGCAGCTTGTCGATCTCTTGCATCGCATCGACAAAGTCCTTTTTCAGCGACCGCAGCACATCTTCTTCGTCGCGTCCCGCCTGGGGGTCAGGTCCCTGTAGCACGTCGAGAATGGAAAACGTTCCGCGCTCCACATTGTGTTTGGTGTCGAGCAGAAATTGGACAACCAGCCGCGAGCGGGACAGCGCTTTGCGAACGCCCTTTTGCCCACGTTCAATGCGCTTGGCAAGCTCGATCTCGCCCTCCCGCGTGAGCAATGGCACCATGCCCATTTCGCGCAGGTAAACTCGAACCGAATCGTTGCTTTTATCGAGAGTGCCCGGAGTGAGGTCGAGGTCGGAGAGGTCGTCGACTTCCTCTTCCTTCTTCTCAAACTCCTTGGGTTCTTCGAGCAGTTCGACCGGGGCGCTATCGAGGTCGGCGAACAGGTCGTTCAGATCGCTTCCGTTAGCAAGATCTTCGCGCACAACTCCGTTTACATCGTCGTAGAGAGCGAAGCCCTTGTCGTTACTGTCTTCCATCAACTGCCTTCATCAATCTTGGTTGATCGATCGGCGGGAAAAAAATTGGAACGCCTCTATACGAGAGAATCCAACGAGGCACCCCTGCAGTTCCTCGACTCCTCATAGTACAACACGATTCACACCCCCGTAGATGCGTGTTTCATCTTATTTAACTCATCGGCCAAGCGTAGCGCTTCTGCAAAATTTCCTCTATGCTCCAGCTCCCGGATCTGTTGCCGCAGGTCGTCCCGTGCCGCTCTCACGCCGGTTCTTTCCAAGGCTTCCAGACACCGCAACGCCTGCTGCGCGGCATCTTCTTCGCGCATGCCATTCTCAGAAAAGCTCAACTCCGTCAAAATGTTCTGCAGGCGCGGATCCAGACGCCTCGTCACCGCTTCGATCGAAAATGGAGTGCCCTCGTTCTCGAGCGCCACGGCCGCTTCGAAGATGGCCTTCAACTCGAGCGCTCGAAGCATGCCGGCGCGACGCAGATATTCGTTGATCACCGAACGTGCATCCGCGCTTACCAGAAGGCAAGCAACCAGGAGTTTCTCATTCGGCGGAATGGCGGAGGACACGTTGTTGGGCTTCTGAACAGCGTCGTTTCGCGGAACGCGCCGAAGGTTTTCGCGGATGACGTCGCGGTCGACATTTAAGTACTCGGCCAGTTCGCTCGCAATCGCGGCGCGCTCTACTCGATCGTTCACCTGCTGCAGAACGGGCAACAAAAACTTGAATGCATCCACCCGGCCTTCTGCCGTTCGCATATCGAATTTTTCCCTGGCGCGATCAGCCAGCCAATGGAAGTAAGAAGTCGCCCGTTCGAGCAGGCTTCGATACGCGTCGGCCCCATTTTGTTGGATGTATTCGTCCGGGTCGAGCCCGCCCGGAACCTCCAGCACTTTGACGCGCAGCCCCTCTGCCAAGAGCGTGCCGATGTACTTCTCTGTCGATCGCATTCCTGCGCTATCGGAGTCGAAGTTCAAGATCACCTGCCCGGTGCTCGCCTGCTGCTGTGAAACCTGGCGCTTGATCGCACGCACTTGGTCTGTAGCAAGCGATGTGCCACTCGATGCCACCACTTCGCGGATGCCCGCCGAATACACTCCGATCACGTCCATGTATCCTTCGACCAAAACCATCCGGTCCTGCTTCCTGGCGTCGATTTTTGCGCGATGCAGGTTATACAGTACTGTGGATTTTTTGTATATCTTCGTCTCCGGCGAATTCAGATATTTCGGCTCGTCATTCGGCCGAAGCGCTCGTCCGCCGAACGCAATCACTTGTCCTGATTCGCTGTGGATGGGAAACATGAGCCGTGCGCGGAAACGGTCGTAAAAGCCGTTCTCATATTGGCTCTTCATCGCGAGTCCGGACTCGTCGAGCAGCGCGGGTCCGAATTTCTGCAACCGCTGAACCAGTTGTTGTCCGGAGGCGTCTGACAGTCCCAGCCGGAACTCATCCATCGCCGCCCGCGACACGCCCCGCGATTCCAGATAGCTGCGCGTCTCGCTCCCCGCCGCTCCACGAAGGTTGTTCTGAAACACTTCCGCCGCGATCTCATGCATCTCGAGCAGCGCTGAGCGACGCTGCGCTTCGGGATCGTTGAACTGTTCGCGCTGCGGGTACGGAATGCCGTAGCGCTCGGCCAGGAACTTCAGCGTCTCGGGGAACGTCAGCCGGTCGTGCTCCATGACGAACTGGAAGACATCGCCACCTGCATCGCAGCCGAAACATTTATAGATCTGGAGCGTGCCGTTCACGTTGAACGACGGCGTTTTTTCCGAATGGAACGGGCACAAACCGACGTAACGTGGCCCGGTGCCTTGCCGTTTCAGCCGGATATATTGCCCGATAACCTCAACGATGTTGAGCTGACTCTTGAGCTGCTCGGCGAAGGTCATGCGAACGAGGGGAAATCGGCGATGTACTCAGATTAGCAGCGCTTGGTGTCCCTTTGGGGGACCGAACGTTGGCATAATGGCCGCATGCTATGGGCCTGAAGGAATACGCGCACAAACGGCATTTTGATAAGACGCCGGAGCCAAAGCCGCAAGAGCCCGTCGCGAAAGGTCCGGGCCGCGGCGGCTTCTATTGCGTGCAGCGGCACGATGCCACTCGCCTGCACTATGATTTTCGCCTTGAAGTCAACGGTGTGCTGGTCAGTTGGGCTGTGCCGAAAGGTCCCAGTCTCGATCCTGCGCGCAAGGCGCTCGCCATGAAAGTGGAAGATCATCCGTTTGACTACGGGACGTTTGAAGGCAACATTCCAAAAGGGAATTACGGGGCGGGGAGCGTGATGTTGTGGGACAAAGGCACCTACGACGTGCTCGGCGACGCATCAGCTCAGGAGCAGCTTGATCGCGGCGACTTCAAGTTCGAACTGCATGGCACCAAGCTGAAGGGGTCCTTTGCGATCGTGCATATGAAGCACGCGGGAAAAGGGAATGAATGGCTGCTGATCAAGAAGAAGGATGAGTTTGTCGTTCCTGGTTACGATATTGACCAGTTCGCCTGGAGCGTGTCGAGCAAGCGCACGCAAGAAGAGATCGAAGAAAATCTTCAGCCGGTAAGTGTCGCCGATCTGCCGGGAGCGCGTAAATCCGCAATTCCCGCGCAGCTCGAACCCATGCTGGCGACCGCTGTTACCAAGCCACCTGAGGGAAAGAATTGGCTGTACGAAATCAAATGGGACGGGATCCGGGCGTTGTGCCTGGTAAAGAATGGTTCGCTCCAGATTCATTCTCGCCGCGGCAATCGTTGTGAAAACCAGTATCCTGAGCTGCGCGATTTACCTGCCCAGCTAAACGTGAAAAACGCCTGGCTGGATGGTGAGATCTGCATTCTCGATGAACAGGGCCGTGCGCGATTCGCCATGATCCAGCCGCGCATCGCCGCAAACGCGAGCGCCGTGCCTCGTTTGGCGGAAACCACGCCCGCGACGCTCTTCCTCTTTGATGTTCTGTACGCGGATGGATACGATCTGCGTGGCGTGCCGCTCGAAGACCGCAAGCGCCTGCTCAACGCGCTCGCCACCCCGGGCGATCACGTCCGCATTTCCGATGCCTTCGACGCCGACGGCGAGCAAATGTTCGAAGCTGCGCGGCAAATGGGTCTCGAGGGAATACTCGCCAAAGATCGCGCCAGTACTTATGAAGCTGGCCGCTCGACACGCTGGCTCAAGCTGAAGGTATTAAACGAGCAGGAATTTATCATCGCGGGGTTCACCAAGGGCGAGCGCGAGTACTTCGGCGCCCTGATACTGGCGGTTCGAGAGAACGGAAAATTGCGGCATGTCGGGCAGGTAGGCACCGGCTTCGATCAGAAGCTCATGAAGGCGATCTCTGAGCGCTTGAAGCCGTTTATCGCGAAGACCAGCCCATTCGCGCAGCGTCCGGCGATCCGGGGAGGACTTCGGGACGTGACTTGGGTACGACCGGAGGTTGTGTGCCAGGTGCGTTTTCTCGAGTGGACGCAGGATGGAATTTTGCGCGCGCCTGTTTTTGTGGCATTGCGGGACGACAAGCCAGCGCAGGAAGTCGTCCGGGAAGAGACTGTCGCAGCCGAAGCTCCCTCGCAAAAGCAAAGCGAATGGCTTGACCTGAGCGGTCGAGAGGTTACAGCGGAAGTCGACGGTCACCGGCTCAAATTCACAAACCTCGACAAAGCGTTCTTCCCGAAAGAAGGTTGGAAAAAACGCGACCTGCTCGAGTTCTACGATCGCGTTTCACCGTGGCTCTTACCGCATTTGAAAGATCGCCCACTCTCGATGAAGCGTTACCCGAACGGCATCGCGGATGAATTCTTCTTTCAAAAGAATGCGGGCGGCCATTTCCCGGACTGGATGCGTTGTGAACCCATCACCGAGCACCACCCGCCGAAAATCAACCACTATCCCATCGCGGAGAATCGCGCCAGCCTTCTCTATCTCGTCAATCTCGGCTGCATCGATCAAAATCCCTGGATGAGCCGGGCCGGAAATCTCGATCATCCCGACTGGATGCTCCTCGACCTCGATCCGGTCGAAACCTCCTTCGATCAGATCATCGAAGCGACGCTTCTTGTCCGCGGCTTACTGGACCAGCTCGGTTTGAAAGGTTATCCCAAAACGACCGGCGGCGACGGTATGCACGTCTATGTGCCTCTCGAGCCGATTTATACGTACGATCAGGTTCGCAGTTTCGCGGAACTGCTATCGCATCTTGCCGTCGATAGGGAACCAAACTTATTTACCACTCCTCGCAGTGTCGGCAAACGCAAGAAAGGTCGCGTCTATTTCGACTATCTTCAAATCGGGATCGGCAAAACCATTGCAGCTCCTTACGTTGTCCGCGCCTACGATGGTGCGCCTGTGGCAACGCCGCTCGATTGGAAAGAAGTAAAGCGCGGCGTGCGACCGTCGGATTTCCGCATCGACAACACGATCGAGAGATTCAAGAGTGTCGGAGATTTGTTTGCGCCTGTGCTCAAAGGCGGTCAAAAGCTCGAAGACGGATTAGATCGTCTGCAATCGATGGGCGCCGAAGAGAACGCCCCAGCGCCCGCAAAACGAACCGCAAAACGTGTTAAGAAAGCCTAACGCTCAAGCACCGCCACTCGTTCATTTGCGAAATTTGAGCGTCCGGAAACGTCCGCTGAAACGGCCGCAGCTCGTCGTCCGGAAAGCCGGTCAGAATTAACCACCCGTTCACGCGCGTGATGCGCATCAATTCGTCGAGAATCGAGAGCAGCACGCTTGAGCTGACATTAGCTACCGTGATGTCGGAACACTGATCGCCGAGGCACTCGGCGGACCCGGCGACCAGCAAGGGTGTGAGTTCGTTCAGGCCGAAGTTTTCGGTTGCGGCCTCGAGCACTGCTACATCGGTATCGATACCGACAGCCGTTTTCGCGCCGAGCCGCAGCGCAGCGATGGCGAGAATGCCCGATCCGGTTCCCACATCGATTACTTTGCAGTGCGGAATCACGCATTCTTCCAGAGCCATCAAGGCGAGCTGAGTGCACGGATGTTCGCCCGTGCCGCAGGCGAGGCCTGGATTGTGGATGATACGCTCACGTCCCGGCGGTGTGGCCTCAGTGTTCCAGGGCGGAGCCAAGAATAGGCGGGACCCCACCGAACGGGCGGGCCACGCATCGCGACTCTGTCGAACCCAATCAGTGCCGGCGGCAGATTGCCATTCGGGAGAGTAAGATGCGAACCGCGTAAGCAAGTCGTCACGGGCAGCGTTGCTATCAAACGCCGCAATCAGAGTTGTCGTATAGCCGACCTCTAGTTCTTGAATTCCGTCCGTGCCGGCGTCCCATAATGCGGCTGACAGGAGATCCACATCCTCTGCAGCGCACGTCAGCCGGAGAGAATACATGCCTTCGGTGTACGTGGAGGCAGTCAGTGCGTCAGCGTTCGCCCGGCAAGTGCGTCGGTCACTTGCCCGTCGTCAACAGCCAGTTTTCCATTCACGAGCAGGAAGCGAACGCCCGTTGAAAGGACTTCCGGCTGTTCGAAAGTCGCGCGGTCCCGAATCGTTTTAGGATCGAAGACGACCACATCCGCGAAAAAGCCTTCCTTGAGAAGACCGCGCTCTTTCAGTCCAAAGGTTTCGGCAGTTAGCGAGGTGCTGGAACGGATCGCGAACGGAAGCGTAATGACGTGTTCGTCGAAAACGTATTTACGTAATTTGCGGGGGAAGGTTCCGTATTTGCGAGGGTGACCCGACGAACCATCGGAGCAGGTCATGACCCAATCCTCACGCATGAAATTTCTCACGTCGTCCTCGCGCATGTTGAATGACGCCACGCCCGCGCCGCCCGCCTTCACAATCTCGAGCGCCGCGTCGATCGGCGACTCCCCGCGTTCTTTTGCGATCTGATCTAGAGTTTTCCCGATGATCTGCTTGTCCTTCGAAGAAGTCATGAGAAGCGATTCGGGCCCGCCGCGGCGATCGAGGTTGCGAGTCATATCGGCAATCAACCGAGGACGAATGGCGGGATCGGCGATGCGTTTCAGCAGTTCAGCCGAGCCGCCCACTTCAGCCCATCTGGGAACAAGCGAAGCCGAAACGCTGGTGCCGGACGCGATATACGGGTACTGGCTGGCCGTAACGTTTACTCCCTGGGCACGCGCCTGACGCACAATGCCGATCACTTCCGAACTCTTCCCCCACACATCTTTTCCGAGCGCTTTGATATGCGAGATGTGGACCGGGAGCCCGGCTTCCTTGCCGATTCGGATGGTCTCCTGCACTGAGCCGATGAGGCCAATCGAATAGGAGCTTTCGTCGCGCATGTGAGTGTCATACACGCCGCCATGCGCGGCAGCCATTTTGGCGAGCGCGATGATTTCCTCTGTCGCAGCAAAGCTCCCGGGTGCGTAATAAAGGCCGGTCGACATTCCGATCGCCCCCTTTTGCATGCCTTGCTCGACGAGGTGTCTCATCGCATCCAATTGCTGCGCCGTGGGCGCGGCGTCGGACATGCCCATTACTTCACGGCGTATTGCACCTTCACCAATGAACAGAGCGGCATTGGTCCCGATGCCTTGCTGCCGCCATTTCTCGAGCGTTGCGCCGGTTTGAACCGGGCCTTCACCGTCGTTACCGGTGATCACAGTTGCGACGCCCTGCATCAGGTAAGCTTCGTTCCGATTTCGTTTCGGATCGGAGAGATCCTCGAGCGTGTGAGTGTGCGGATCGATGAAACCGGGTGCAACGACGAGACCCCGCGCATCAATCTCGCGTTTGGCGTGCTTGCCGGCACCGTTTCCGATCAGGACAATTCGATCGCCGGCGATCCCGATATCAACCTTCTTCTCGGCCGATCCGGAGCCGTCCAGAACAGAGCCGTTGCGAATCAAAAGATCGAGGTCCTGGGCAAACAGGGCGGCGCCCGTTAAAAAAAGTAGTACTCGAATGAGAAACATAAAGGCTGAAAGATATCACAAGAAACATTAAGACGACACAGCTGTTATGGTTCGACACTTGGGTTCGATACTGTAGTACCGCTATGGAGAGAAATCACACACGACGCTTCCTCATTCTGGCCCTGATCTGCGGGCTTATCGTACCTATCAGCGCGCAGGAGGTCTCGCAAAGCGGGCTCGAGCTCAAAGCGCAGCGCCCGATGATCGATCAGCCGGAGCGCGCGGCCAAGGCCATGATCGCGAGCGCCAATGAACTGGCGTCGCAGGCGGGACTTTCTATTCTGCGCAAGGGAGGCAACGCCGTCGACGCTGCCGTGGCGGTCGCCTTTACATTGGCTGTGGTTCATCCGGAAGCCGGCAATCTCGGCGGAGGCGGCTACATGCTGATCCGCCTGGCGGATGGCACCGCTCGGTCGATCGATTACAAAGAGATGGCACCGGCCGCATCGCATACAGGCATGTTTACCAATCGCCTGGATTCGACAGTCGGCTATAAGGCTTCCGCGGTGCCTGGCACGGTCGCGGGCATGGGACTGGCGCACTCCCGGTTTGGAAAACTGCCGTGGAAAGATGTGCTCGAGCCGGCCCATTCGCTCGCGCAGAATGGCTACCCGGCGTCGCAGCGGATGGAGATCATTCTCGCCCTGCAAGCTCCTGTGATGAAGCAATTTCCCGAGACAGCGAAAGTCTTCCTGCACGGCTCCGATATTCCGGTGAAGCAGGGTGAGCTGATCAAGCAACCTGATTTAGCCGCTACCATCGCTCGCATACAACAGCACGGATGGCGCGAATTTTACGAAGGCGAGACCGCACGTCTGATCGACCGCGATATGGCTGCCCACAATGGCACGATTCGATACGAGGATCTACGTTCGTATCGGGCCATAGAGCGCGATCCGGTCAAAGGCAGCTTCCGCGGCAACCAGATTCTTTCCATGCCGCCTTCTTCAAGCGGAGGCGCCACGCTCATTGAAATGCTGAACATCTTTGAAACGTTCCCTGCTGAGCTGGGGATGGAAGGATCCACCGAACAGCGCCATCACATGATCGAATCGATGCGACGGGCGTTTCGCGATCGCGCGGAGTTCTCCGCGGATCCGGCCTTTTTTTCTGTGCCAATCGAGTTGCTTACAAGTAAAGAGCATGCCCGCGAACTCGCTCATTCGATCGAGCCCGATCGCGCGACCCCGTCTAGCAGCATGCCTATCGAAACCCTGCCTCAGGAATCGAACGACACTACCCACTTCTCAATCATCGACGAGGCCGGGAACATCGTTAGCAATACCTACACCCTGAACAGCTTTTACGGATCGCAAGTAATGGTCAAGGGAACCGGTGTTTTATTCAACGACATCATGAGCGCGTTCAGCACCAAAGCGGGCGACCGCGGCGAAGTGAAACCTGGGAAGCGGCCCATTTCATCGATGACGCCCACTATCGTCCTGCATGCGGATGGCTCTCCCTGGTTCGCGCTCGGTTCGCCCGGCTCAGCAACCATCCCGAATACAGTCTTTCAAGTGATCGTGAACATCGTGGATTCGAAAATGTCCCTGCGAGATGCGATCGAGTACCCTCGTATCCACCAACAATATCTGCCTGACCGGGTAGATGCGGAGCCGGGTGCGCTGGTGTTCGATGTTGCCGAGAAGCTGCGTTCAGAGGGCTACACGATCAATCCGAAATTGCGCTCGCAAGGAGACGTCCATGCCGTCATGGTTGAGGAGGGTTCGGGTTGGCGGCTCGGCTGGTCAGACGGCCGTCGCGGGGGGCGGGCGGTCGGTTACTAGCGTGCTAATCGGCCGCTGAAGCAGCGATCGCTACTCGTGAAGCGGACTCATCGATTCTGCCCGTCTCTATGTTCCAGCGCTGCATCCACAGATGAAGCGTGAGTAAGCCCCAGAGATGGTATCCGAGATTTTCGCTTCGGCTGAGGTGACGTTCCACGAGCGCGCTCACCGCCTGTGGAGAAAATACTCCCGCCCGTTCTACCGATTCCGGACTTAACACTTCCAGAAGCAACGGCCGGAGCGGGCCCCGAAGCCATTCGTGAGCTGGAATATCCAGCCCTTCCTTTCGGCGCTGCAGAATCGCTGGCGGGAGCTTTTTGCGCACGAGTTCGCGCATGACACGCTTCGTGGTGCGTCCCTGAATTTTTAACTTGGCGGGAAGCTGTGCGGCAAACTCTACGATGCGATGATCCAGAAACGGTGGCCTCACCTCCAGGGAATGCGCCATACTCATGCGATCGCATTTGTAAAGGATGTCATCTGGCAAATAGTAGTGCTGATCGACGAACAAATAACGGTTGATCAGATCTGAGCGCGAAGGAATATTTGGCAGCGCCGCGCAGAGAGATGCGAGCGGCTGTGGAGAATGATGACCGCCCAGCAGTTTCTGCTCTTCCCGTGAGAACGTACCGTTCCAGAAGAAGTGAGCTTCGTCGCTCGGAAGCAGGGTACCAGCGAGAAAGCGCTTCAACTTGTAGTCGAAGCCGATCTTTTCATCCGATACGGGAAAGCGCCTGGCAACACGGAGTGCCACGCGAAGGACGGTCGCAGGAAGATGGCGTGCGGAGCTTGCATACGCATCCGCGACGTAGGTGTCATATCCTCCGAACACCTCGTCCGCACCCTCACCGCTGAGCGCTACGGTGACATGTTTCGCAGTCATGCGGGAGAGAAACCACACCGGAATCGCGCCCGCGTCCGCGCTCGGCTCGTCCGAGTAGTAAGCCATCTCGTGAATGGCGCTCGGCAGGTCTAAATCGCTGCTCACTTCAAACTCGTGATGAGAGGTGTGATACCGCTCGGCGAGTAAACGGAAGTATTTGCTCTCGTCGAAACGCCTTCCGGGGAAGGAAATCGAAAACGTCTCTAAACGCCGAGACGACACCTCGGCCGCGTAATGCAGGATGGTCGAGGAATCGAGACCGCCGCTCGCCCAGATTCCCAACGGAACATCTGAAACAAGATGTTCTGCGATGGAACTTTTCAGTAGGCGATCCAACTCATCGCAAGCTTCTTCGAGACTCACATCGCGCGGCTCAAACTCATTGCGCCAGTAAGATTCGGTTCGCAGCGTCCCATTGCAGGACTCGATCCATGTCCCAGGGCGGACTTTCTCGATTCCTTCGACGAGAGTGAAAGGTGTTGGAACGTAATTCAGCGACAAGTAGTATCCGAGCGCTGTTTCTGAAAGCTGTCGCGGTACGCCAGGATGCTCGAGGATGGCCTTCAGTTCGGAGCCGAAGTGAATGTCGCTATTCCGAACCGCGTAATACAACGGCTTGATTCCGAGCCGATCGCGCACGAGAACGCAGTCGCCGCGCTGATTCCTGCCAGAATGCGGCGGCGAACATTCCTCGAAAGCGGCGGAAACAGTCCACATCCCATTCGACGAAGGCTCGCAAGGCGACTTCCGTGTCGCAGTGTGATTGAAATTTATGTCCGAGTTGCTCGAGCTCGCGCCGCAATTCGGCGTGATTGTAGATCTCCCCGTTGAAGGCGATTACGCACTCGCCATCCTCGGTGCGCATGGGCTGATCCCCGCCCTCGAGGTCGATAATCTTGAGGCGGACCGCTCCTAAAGAAACATTCGCTGTTTCAAAAACACCGTGCTGATTGGGGCCGCGATGATGCAGACCAGCGATGGCGCGCTGCAGCACGCCTGCTGCCGGCCTGTGCCCAATATGAGTGAAACCCGCAATTCCGCACACGCCCGATACCTACTAGTCCTTTACGCGGCTGCTCTCGAGTATCTGGTCCAAGATCGGCGGAATCTCAAAGACGGCGCGATTCTCCATCGCCGAGATCTTCTCTTTCATGTTAGCGAGCCGGTCCCCCGAGAGAAGCTCTTTCACCGCGGCCTCGACTCCGCGGAAATTCTTGAGCACAATTCCGACACCCTGCTCGCGTACCCATTCGGCGTTATATCGCTCCTGGGGAAGGGTCCACTCATTCCTTTCGATAATGACGGGTAAATGCATGTGAAGTGCCTCTGAGAGGCTTCCCGGCCCGGGCTTGCCGATAAAGAAATCGGAAACATGCATGTAGTACGGAATCTGTTTCGTGAACCCTTCGACCAAGATCTTGTTGCGCGATTTCAGCTGCTCTAAACGTGCCTTCAACTTTGCATTGCGCCCGCAGACCATGATCAATTGCAAATCTAGGGACGAGTTGCCTAGCCGCTTGGCAATGGACAACATCGCGTTCGATCCCTGGCCGCCGAACAAAACCAAACCCGTCGGCAAGGCAGGGTCGAGTCCCAGCTTCCTGCGTTCTTCGGCGCGATCCCACGTTCGCGGCGCGTAGTAATCCGGGCGCAAAATCATGCCCGTTGTCCCAAAAACGTGAGAACTCGAGTGTCCTAAACTTCTTGCCTGTTCCGATGCGCGCGCCGTTCCACAAACGAAGTATTGGCGTTGCTTCTCGATCCAGAAATGCGGTGGGTAATCTGCGAAGTCGGTCAGAATCGTCACAAACGGTGTTCCTGGCACGGCTTTTTCCAGGCTCTCGAACATCGCCCTGTTGAGATTAGGAACCAACGATACGACCATATCGGGCTGGCGCTCGCGCCAGTAGTTCGTCAGCAATCGGACCGCGGCGGCATGATAAATCCGAATGACCCCTTGCATCAGAGGCAATAATTGAGTCGAACCGAGCGTCCACCCCTTGGCCAAAAGTAAGTTATAGATGTCCTGCAGTCGGATGCGGGTGGTCTTGCGAAAGACGTCGAGCGGATCCAGTACCTCTTGGAGATTCACCAGCCGCACATTCCATTCGTAGCCTTCAGATGCAATCACGGATTCCAGCGCCATCGCCGCACTTCGGTGCCCGGCGCCTGCCTCGAAATAAACAAAATCCAGCGTCGGTTTCTTGCGCAACCCGCTCTCCTACCGGCCCCTTCTGCACGTCAAATACACTGGTTGCATAAGACGACGCCATTATGACAGCGCATCACAGCATGCTTCAGTTGATTGCCACCGGCGATCACAAGCTGATGCGCAAGGTGAACAAGTGGCCTGCACCGAAATGGGTTCGCTTAGCCGCCATTGCAGCCACCCGCGCCGGAGATGGCTGGCTCTGGTATCTGGTTGGGGTATTCATTTTGCTGTTCGGCGGAAGAAATCGGATAAACGCGACGGCGGCGGCAGGATCGGCTGCGGTTGTGGGAATTGGAATTTTTATTCTGTTGAAGAACATTTCCGGGCGTAAGCGCCCGTGCGAGATCGAGCCGCATTGTTGGGCGCGCATTCTGCCTCCTGACCATTTTTCCTTTCCTTCCGGCCACACCATCACCGCGTTTGCCGTGACGGTTGCGCTCGGTGCCTTTTACCCGGCCATGCTCGCCGGATTGTTGTTTTGCGCGGTGTGCATTGCGGTCTCGCGCGTGCTCCTTGGCATGCACTTCCTGAGCGACGTCATTGTCGGTGCGCTGCTCGGGACCGCGCTCGCGCTCAGCAGCCGGGTCGTTTTCGCCTAGATGCTGCGCCGCACACTCCTGTCTCTTTCTCAGAACAGTTCGTTACGCCGCTGGATGGAACATTCGGCGCTCTCCCGCAATCTGACCTCGCGGTTCATTGCGGGGCACGCGTTGGCGGACGGTGTTCGGGTTCTGAAGCACCTGTCAGCCGAGCACACCCTGGGCACGCTCGATTTCCTGGGCGAGAACGTTACATCGTTGACCGAGGCGGCTCAATCGAGAGACTCGTACCTGGCTGCGCTAGGCGAGATCGATCGCGCCCAGCTACCCGCTACCGTTTCTATAAAGCTGACCCAGTTTGGCCTGGACTTTTCGGAAGACGCTTGCCGGGACAATGTCGCCGCGCTGGTCGGGCGGGCTCGCGAAATGAATACTCGCATCGAGATCGACATGGAATCGAGCGAGTATACAGACCGGACGCTCGAGATGGTCACCCATCTGCACAATACGTTCAACGGACACGTTCGCGCCGTCATCCAGGCGTATCTTTACCGCAGCGAGGCGGATATTCATAGGCTTTCGGAACGGAAAATACCCGTCCGGCTGTGCAAGGGTGCGTATCGAGAGCCTCCCGCTGTCGCCTTCCCGCGGAAATCGCAAGTCGATACCAATTACCTGAAGCTCATGATGTTGCTGCTCGATCGCGGAACCCATCCCGCCATTGCAAGTCACGATGAGAAGATCATCCGCCTGGCGCTACGTCACATCAAGGAACAAAACATTGCGGCAGATCGTTTTGAATTTCAGATGCTATACGGAATCCGGCGCGACCTACAGCGCCAGATTGTGGCGCAAGGCTTCCGGTTACGTCTCTACATCCCCTATGGAGATGCTTGGTATCCGTACTTTATGCGACGCTTGGCCGAACGCCCGGCGAACGTCTTGTTCCTGGCAAGAAATTTGCTGCGTAAGTAATTCGGTAGCGCGGCGGAACTCCTGCCATAGGAAAGGAGTCTAATACAACGGCAATGAAGTATTGGCTGTACCTGGTCGCCAAGGTGGCGGCCGCCGCCTTAATGGTGTGCATTCTGCAGACTGCACTCATCTACTTCTATCCAGATCCCCCTCCGCTGTTGCCACAATTCGGTCCACAGCCTCCGCTGTTTATGCACGACATGCTGTTCACGTTTGCTACGTTCGGGGTTTGGCTCGTGGGGGCGGGCGTGTTTTCTTTGATCCTGAGAGACCAGCGTCGCCGCTGCCGCACCTGCCTTCGCCGGCTCATCATGCCGGTGAAAAGTGGTTCCTGGGGGCACATGGTGACCTTTGGGCGTCCGAAGACCGAGCTAATTTGTCCCTTCGGCCATGGCACCTTAAGCATCGAGGAGCTGCAGATTACAGGCCGGCATACTCCCGATTGGCAGCCGCACGACGACAACATCTGGAAAGAGTTAGAATCGTATTATCAAGCCCGGAAGTAACCGAGGTAGGAAGCGGGCGTCCAAGCGTTAGGTAGTTCCTTCTAGGCCAGACATTTGCCCGTTCGCGTCAAAATCCCTGCAGCCGCGGGTTCCGCCCGCCGCGGGCCCCCTAGGCCCTGGACTCCATTAAAAAAATTCATTCTTTTTGGCGCCGCCGCAATCGTTGTCATCGCGCTCATCGTGGTCGGTTCGTACTATGCCAAATACGCGCGGCTAACAGACGAAAAGCTCACTCAGGGACCATTTCCGAATTCATCGCTCCTCTATGCGGCCCCGCAAACCGTCGGCGTAGGCGATCCGGGAACGCCGCTGCACTTGGCCGTCAAGCTGCGCGAGAGCGGCTACGTCGAGGACGCGCGGACGAATCCCAGCGGCTGGTACCACTTGCGCGCGGATGCGATCGAGATTTTCCCTGGTGACCGTTCGTACAGCGGTTCCGAAGCCGGCGTTTTGCGGTTCCAGGACGGCAAGATTACCTCCATTACGGGGCTGAGCGATAACACCGCGCGCACGGAGTACTCGCTCGAGCCGCAACTGCTGAGCAGCCTATACGATAAAAATCGCGAGAAGCGCCGCCTGGTGCGCTATGACGACATCCCGCCGGTGCTGGTGCAGGCTGTCATTTCGATCGAGGACAAGCGCTTCTTCCAGCACTCGGGCTTCGATCCGGTTCGCATCGTTGAGGCCCTGTGGGTCGATCTCAAACAACACCGCAATGCGCAGGGCGCTTCCACTCTCACGCAGCAGCTCGCCAGAAATCTGTGGCTCGATAGCCGCAAAACCTGGGCCCGGAAGTTCGATGAGCTGTTGATCACTGTTCACCTCGAGCGCAAGCTGACCAAGCAAAAGATTTTCGAGTATTACGCCAACCAGGTGGATCTCGGACGCCGCGGCTCATTCGCGATCAGAGGTTTCGGCGAAGCTTCGCAGGCATACTTCGGCAAAGATATTCGCCAATTGAGCCTTCCCGAAGCGGCCACTCTCGCCGGCTTGATTCAGGAGCCCAGCTTCCGAAATCCGGTGCGCTGGCCGGAACGCGCCAGGTTGCGGCGCAATGTTGTGCTCGCTCGCATGCTCGACAACGGCTACATTTCGCAGGCTCAATATGACAGCGCGACCCAAGCGCCGATTGTGATCGCGCGGCAAGGGATGGAATCCGCGGACGCGCCGTATTTCGTCGATTTGGTCAACGAGCAGCTTTCGGACAATTTTCAAGACCACGATTTTCAGGCATCCGGATCGAAGATCTACACGACGTTAGATCCGGATCTGCAACGAGACGGGGCTGAAGCGGTAGCAGTCGGCATGCACGAGGTGGAGGGCCTCATCGCGAAACGCCACAAGCCAGGGACTCCGCTCGATGAGCCGCAGGTTGCTCTGATCTGTCTCGATCCGCACACCGGGGAAGTGAAGGCGCTAATCGGCGGAAAGAACTACGGAGTCAGCCAACTGAATCACGTCGTGGCGAAGCGCCCATCGGGCAGCGTTTTCAAGCCGTTTGTTTACGCGGCCGCGCTCAATACAGGTCTCTTGGACCGTCCCGATCCCATTACGCCGTCCACCATTTTCCAGGATGAGCCCCACACGTTTTATTACGACGGCAAGCCGTACGAGCCGGTCGATTATCACCATAACGAATGGCTGGGCGACGTCACGGTACGAATGGCTTTTGCGAAATCGCTGAACGTCCCGGCGGTGGAAGTGGCGGAGGCGACGGGTTATGGAGCGGTGGCGCAGTTGGCGCACAGTGCCGGTCTGGCGGACATTCGAGCCACACCCGCCATGGCGCTCGGTTCCTACGACGTTACGCCGCTTGAGATCGCGGGAGCGTTCACACTTTTCGCAAACAAAGGCGTTAAAGTCGAGCCGCGCATGATTTCGCGCATTGTGAACAAATCCGGCGACTCGGTGTGGGCGTCCCAACCGCAAATGAAGAGGATTCTTGACCCGCGGGTGAATTTCCTGATGACGACGCTCATGCAGGATGTGCTGCGCTTCGGCACCGGCGCGGGTGTGCGAGGCCGCGGATTCACGCTTCCCGCAGCCGGCAAGACCGGAACGTCGCACGACGCTTGGTTCGCGGGATACACGACCAAGCTGCTGTGCATCGTTTGGGTCGGTCTCGACGATTATCAGGACTTAAAACTCGAAGGTGCCAAAGCTGCGCTTCCGATCTGGACAGAGTTTATGAAGCGCGCTCACAAACATCGAGCCTACCGGGACGTGGCGCAGTTTGATGTGCCGGACGGCGTGGTTAGCGCACAGATCGATCCGCTGAGCGGCGCCCTCGCGACCAGCGCTTGCCCGAAAGTTGACACCGAATACTACCTCCTCGGCACGCAGCCGGTTCAGTTCTGCCCTTTGCATCAAGCCGGTGCAACCGAGATTGCGGGGTGGGAGACGTCCACGCCCGAACAGCCGGGTACAGTGCCGAATGGCCCTCCGGCGCCGGGGGTCGTGCCTCCAGGCACGGCTGGCGAGATCAATCCTCCCCCGCAGGACAAGAACAAGCAAGACACGAAAAAGCCGGGATTGTTCGACAAGCTGAAGAGCATTTTCCACTAGCCGGGGCAGTACTAGGCGTGGTAGAGATTTTCGGGTTCCCCAACTCACCTCAAAAAGGTATATAGTAAACAGACAAAGGGGGGTCGCTCGATGATCTCTTTTTCGGGTAACCGTCTCGTCCGCTGTTGTATAGTTTTTTGTGCTGCTCCGCTGGGTATGTGGGGTCAGCAACCGGCCACTGCGTCCCCGCATTTGCGCGCGTCAGCTGCGCCCGCGCCATCACTGGGCGGACCTCCTCGACCCGCGATCACGCCTGAGCTGCGAGGCGACATTTACATGGCGCGCAAGATGTATCGCGATGCCATCGACATGTACCGGCAGGAGCCCGATGATTCTGCGGTGATCGCGAACAAAATCGGCATCGCCTTTCACCAACTCCTCGAATTCGACCTGGCGAAGAAGAATTATCAGCGCGCGATCAAGCTGGATCCCAAATATTCGGAAGCGATCAATAACTTAGGCACGATCTATTACGCGGAAAGGAGCTTCCGGCGCGCCATAACCTACTACAAACGGGCGCTGAAGTATGCGGCTCCCTCAGCCTCGGTCTATGCCAATCTCGGCGCAGCCTATTTCGCGCGCAGCGATTACAATCGTGCAACCAAGTGCTATGAAGAGGCATTAAAGCTCGATCCCGACGTGTTCGAGCATCACAGCACATTCGGCACGTTGATGCAGGAGCGCACGACCGGAGACAGAGCGATCTTCCATCTATACCTCGCCAGAATGTACGCGAAATCGGGCGCAAACGAGCGGGCGATCATCTACCTTCGAAAGGCTCTGGAAGAGGGAATCAAAGATCGTCGAAAGATTCCGGACATACCGGAATTCGCATCGCTGAAAACGGATCCGGCTTTCAAGCAGCTTCTTGCGGAGAACCCCAAGCCGCTTTAAGAGGATTTCCTGCGTCTTACATCCCGCGTTGTTCTACTTGCAAGCCTAATTGTTGTTTCCGATTGCTCGCGCCAAACGAGTAGTTCGCTCGAGCGAATCGCGATTCTCCCGGCGAGCATCCTCATCGCCGACCCAGCATCCGAATGGATGAAAACTGCCGTTGCGATGATTCTGGAGCAGGATTTCGTCACCTGCCGGAATCTGGTTGCGGCGATTGCGAGCGGGGAATCCGGCGCGTATCGCATGGGCGCAAGCGAGGCGTTGCGAACAACCGTAGAGAATCGGGACGGCCGAATCAGCATTGAAGCAACCGTTACCGATCTGGCTACGCAGAGGAACCGCCAAGTCATTCGTGTAGAAGGACCTTCTTCCGGCGGTTTGTTGTCACCCGTGAACGCTTTGGCCAAACGCTTGAACGATAGGGCGACCTATTTCGCCGTGAAGAATACGCAGGCGCTACAGGCTTTCACGGCGGCAGTGGAAAGTCCGAATCTGGAAGGGCGAATCCAATCCCTCCAGGCGTCCATCCAGGCGGATCCCTCGTTCGGCTTAGCGTATGCGGCACTGGCTGAAACGCTCGCGGAATCAGGGAAAGACGCCGGACCGCTGCTTGCCGCCGCGGCGAGTCATCGCAGTTCCTTCACGCCAGTCGACGGGGCGCGGTTTGACGCGATTGCAGCGCGAATCTTGCACGCTCCACTCGCAAAACAAGAACAAGCCGCGGGCGCAGTGCTGGAGCTCGCGCCCAACCAGGTGGATGCGCTCGCCGCACTTGGCTCCGTTGGTTTTCTGCGGGGTGACGCGGTCGAGGGTGAGCGGGCATTCAGCCGGGCGCTCGACCTGAGCCCTGGTAATGCGAATCTGCGGCAGCAGCTCGCTGTGGGATTGCTCGAGACGAGGCGTTTTGCCGACGCAGAAAAGATCCTGGTCGGGATCGATAACAATCCGGGCATTCTGCCGGCGCTGGCTGTTTGTATTTTCCTGGAGGGCGACGTGAACCGCGCGGACACGGTCTTCAGCCGCTACTTGTCGCTGCGGCCGCCGAACGATCCGCTGACGCCTCTGTTCGGAGCGACGTGGCTTGCGGTATCCGGGCGGGCGGCAAAGGCCATCGACTCTCTTCAAAGCACGAATTTTAATAACCCGGGCCTGCGGTCACTGGCGCTGAGCCAGATGGCGGTGTGGCAACTCATGAACGGGGATCGCGCGGCGGCCGCGAAAAGCGCCGCTGCAGCCACGCAGATTGACAGGCGCCCTGCATCATTCGCCGCGCTGGCGCTGCTGCTGACACGCGGCGACACCTCTGTGGGCCAGTGGCGCGACCAGGTGAACGCTTTCACTGCTAACGATCAAGTGCGGGAGACGGTGCTCGGCTACGGCTATTTTCTGAATCGGCATTACGCCGAAGCCGCGCAAGTGTGGCAACAGATCCTGGACCGTTCCGGCGGCGGAGATTTGCGAGCACGGGCGATGCTCGCGGCCTCACTTAATGGTGCGGGCAGGGCAGGGGAGACACAGAAACTTGTTGTAGAACCCTTCGTGCCCGATTTTGGAGACCTATACGCCGCCGTCTCGTTCGACCAAATGCACCGGTTCCTCAGTGTAGGGGTGAGGTGAATGCTTGGTGTCGGGCGGAACGATGCGGTGATCCTCGGTCTCCCAAGGCTTCGGTTGATCGCCGCTGTCGCGCTTGTAAACGCGATCGTACATATGCTTCGGTGTCGTGGTGCCAAGCGAGGTGTTGTAGAGATTCACCAGGTCAAGCGCCGCTTTCACGTCGTCCTCGAACTCATGCAGCGCTTTGAGCTGCTCGGCAGTGGCGGGTATGCGCCGGCCGCTCCGCGTTTCGAGAAACATTTGATAACCGGCACTCAGCAGCGTGGCGACTTCTGAACCGACGAGCACGCCTGCCTTCTCGATTTCCGGCTGATTCTTGCCCTCGTCGCCGATGATGGCCCCGATACCGTTTTTCGCGATCTTCACGCGGCCGTCGGGCAGGGTCTCGGTGGCGAACCCGGCTTGCTTCAGCAGAGTCACGCGTTCGGCAAAAGAAGGAATCTTCGGTCGTTCGCGGCGAAAGAACATAGTTTCAGTATAGAAGCGCGTATTACTTCGGCTCGTCGCCTAGATGGCGCTCGGGTACGAGATAGTTCACGACATAATCGCGGACGGCGTCGCCCAGAGGAGTCATGGGCTGGGTGTAACCTGACGACCGCAGCTTCGCAATGTCGGCGCAGGTGAAGTACTGGTAGCGGTCCTGCAGCTCTTCGGGCATTTCTATGAAATTTATGTTCGGCTTCTGCCCCAACGAGTGGAATATCGCGCGTTGCTAAGGAGAGCCAGGTGCTCGCTTGTCCCGAGCCGACGTTGAAGAGCCCTCCGCCGTCAACGTTTTCGGCCAGAAATACAGTGGCGGCAACAGCATCCTTCACATAGAGGAAGTCCCGGCGCTGCTCGCCGTCCTGGAACTCGGGGCGGTAACTTTTGAACAGCGACACCTGCCCCGTTTCGAGGATCTGGTAAAAGGCTTTGTGAACGACACTGCGCATGTCGCCTTTGTGGTTCTCGTTTGGTCCAAAGATATTGAAGTACTTGAGGCCGGTAATCTGCGGGAGCATTCCAGCACGCTCCGCGTAGCAATCAAACAAATGCTTGGAATAGCCGTACATGTTCAACGGGCGCAGCGTTTGGAGCGGTGTCGATTCGGGCAGGCTCGCCTCGACACCTCCATACGTGGCAGCCGAAGATGCGTAAACAAAACGCTTATCTCCGTCGAGAGCGAAGCGAGCGATGGCCTTGCTGTATTCAAAATTGTTGTGGACCAGGTAGGCCGCATCCCTTTCCGTCGTTGAAGAAGCGGCTCCGAGATGAAAGATCACCTCGATGTCTTCGAACAGATGGCCAGAGAGATCCAGGCGCATCAGCAGATCATCGGCTTCGATGTAATCAGCGAACTGGAGCGGAACGAGATTCTTCCACTTGTCATCGCTGCCCAAGAAATCGGCCACGAGAATGTTTTTGAGTCCGCGGCGGTTGAGCTCCCAAATCAAAGCGCTGCCGATGAGGCCGGCGCCGCCAGTCACAAGAATCCTTCCGCTCGAGAGATCGGTCATTCGCTTTCTTAGGATGCGCTGACGATGAGTAGCGGCACCTTGACGTGGTGGCGTACAGCGTTGATTGTAGTACCGAAAATTAAATCTTTTAGCCCACGATGACCGTGAGAAGCCATGATGACAAGGTCAGGTTGAAGGTCGTGGGCAGCGGCGGCGATTTCCTTGGCCGGACTGTTTCCATGCCGGACCACCACGTCCACGTTCACGTTCTGACGCCGCAGCGATGCCACGATGTTGGCGAGATAATCCTGTCCTTCGGCGATTTCCGCAGTGGATGAAAGCGAGCCGAACATTTGACTTGTGACGCCCTCTTCGACGTGCAGCAGGATGATGCGCGCCTGATGCATTCTTGCCAACGCGAGTGCGTTGCCAAGCGCCTCGTGGTCTGCATCGCTATGATCCAGCGGGACAAGAATACTCGAGTAGGTACGTGACGGAAACACGGGCGCTGGTTGATCGGCGACAGTAACAGAAACGCGTTCGGGCGTGAGGGGGACGCGACGAAGCCAGGGCCAGAAGACCATCGCGCCAAGCAGAGCAAAGAAGCCGAGGGCTGCGATGACGGAGCTGCCGATCACGAGCAGGCGGTAGTTGGGGTTGCTCGAAGCCGCCCAATCGCGGACTTGATTGAACATCAGCCAGGTATTCAAGGTGAGGATGAATGCGGCGCAGGACCATGCGCCAGTCTTGAGCCAAACGCCATTCGCGAATTCACCCATGCGCCGGCGATCGCTCGTGAAATGCACAAGCGGGATGACGGCGAAGGGAAGTTGCAGGTTGAGAATGACCTGGCTGAGAATGATCAGCTTATAGGTGCTTGCGTCGCCGAATAGATAAATGGTGAACGCCGCAGGGGTGATAGCCAGAAAGCGGGTGACAGCTCGGCGCAGCCAGGGCTGCATGCGGAAGCGCAAGAAGCCTTCCATGACAATCTGCCCCGCCATGGTGCCGGTCAACGTGGACGACTGCCCGGAACAGAGCAGGGCCGCGCCGAAGAGCACGCTTGCGGCCGTGGTGCCGAGCAATGGCGAGAGAAGCTGGTGAGCCTGCTGAATCTCGGTGACCACGATGTGACGCTTGAAGAAAACGGCAGCGGCCATGATCAGGATGGCGGCGTTCACGAACAGCGCACCATTCAGAGCGATGGTGGAATCGAGCAAGTTGAAGCGGCAGGCGGTGCGCTTGTCTTCTTCTCTCAATCCGATGCGGCGTGTTTGCACAAGCGCCGAATGGAGATAGAGATTGTGCGGCATCACGGTGGCCCCGAAGATCCCTACGGCAATGTAGAGACTTTGATTATTGAGGCGGGGCAGCAACCCGGTGAGCACTTCGGAGGCGTGCGGCTGGGCGAGAAAAATCTCGAAGGCGAAGCAGCCCGCGATGGTCGCGATGAGAACCAGGACGAAGGCTTCGATCACGCGAATGCCGAGCCGGCTGAACCACAGTATGAGCAGCGTGTCGGCGGCGGTGACGAGCACGCCAATCAGCAGCGGTACATGAAATAGCAGATTGAGGCCTATGGCGGCGCCGAGAACCTCGCAGAGGTCGCACGCAATAATCGCTACCTCGCACAGCACCCAAAGCACGTAAGAAAGGGATCTTGGATATTCATCGCGGCAGGCCTGCGCCAGATCGCGGCGACCCACAATGCCGAGCCGAGCGCTCAACGTTTGCAGCAGCAACGCCATTAAGTTCGAGAGAACTAAAACCCAGAGCAGGCGATAGCCAAATCGCGCACCTCCCTCGAGGTCGGTCGCCCAGTTGCCGGGGTCCATATAGCCGACGCTGACCAGGTAAGCGGGTCCGGCGAAGGCGAAGAGACGCCGCCAGAACTGCGTGTGCGTAGTCGATACGCTCTCATGGACTTCGGGCAGGGAATACGGCCGTGAGCCCATCGAATCCTGAAGCATCGCTGTTTTTAGTATGGCGTGCCCGGCGTTAAGTGTGCGGAAATTTACGTTGAGGCGACGGTGCTTGGCGCGTGGGCTATTCGCTTCGAAGCGTGAGAGCGGGGTCGAGCCGGGCCAGGCGCAGTGCCGGAATGACACTCGCCAGGGCGGCGATTGCGATCAGTAAAAGAGCGACAAGGAGGAACGTCGCGGGATCGGTGGGGGCGACGCCCCAGATGAGGCTTTTCAGAAATCGAGTGGCAAACAGCGCGAGCACTAAACCGCAAACGATTCCGCCGGCGGCCAAGGCGATACCCGGAGCGGCGGCACTGCGAACAATTCCTTCGGACGTTGCGCCGAGGGCCAGGCGGATGCCCATTTCGCGCGTGCGCTGCGACACGGACTGGGCGATCAAGCCGTAGAGGCCCAATGCGGCGAGAAGAACAGCCAAGCCGGCGAGAGCGGAAAACAGTGTTGCTTCATAGCGCTGGTCCTTGAGAGATGCGCCGCGAATTTCGGCCATGCTATGGAACGCAGAGAAGGGCAGGCGCGGATCAACGGATTCGAGTGCGCGACGCATGGCTTCGGGGAGACCGGGAATATCGCCGCGGGTGCGTACGATCCAGCTCGGCGAAAACCAGGTGTTCGCCATAGCGAAGATCCCATCCGGGAACTGATCTGCCGGGACATAGACTTCTGCAAACTGATCGATAGGACCCCATTTCCCTCCCCAGCCATTCTTTTCCTGAACATTGCCGACGACGCCGATGATTTGCCAATTCTTGTTTTCGATATTCACTGGCGTGCCGAGCGGATCGGCCCGATTGCGCAGATAGAGGTCGACAAAGGCTTGATTGACAACCGCAACCCCCGCGGCGTTCGCGTTGTCGGCAGTGGTGAAAAGGCGTCCACGCAACAGCGGAATTTCGAGCGTTTGAAACATGTCGGGCGTGGCGTAGGTGAAACAGGTAATTTGAGGGCCGCGTGTCAATGGCACACCGGAAATTTGCCGGATTCCCTCATTCAGCGGGCGGCCATACGGCAGACTTAAGGCGACCGCAGCCGATTGAACGCCGGGGATCTGGCGAATGCGCTCGAGACTCTCACGAAACAGAAGCGCGCCCGCCGCGGCCGTTTTGTAGCGCACATCCTGCAGAGAAACCGACGCTGTCATCACATGGTTGGGGTTGAACCCGGGCTTCGCATTCATCAGCGTGCTGAAGGTGCGAATAAGAAGTCCGGCAGCGACGACCAGAACCACGCCGAGAGCGACCTCGGCGAACACGAGCGCCTGGCGTTTCCATTGGCGACGACCGCCGGAGCTGCCACGGCCCCCTTCGGAGAGCGCAGAACGGAGATCCACTGCGGTAGCTTCAAAGGCGGGAAACAGACCGAAGAGGATGCTGGTCGTAAGCGACACCGCGAACATGATTGCCATCACGCGCACGTCGAGGTGAACGGACGTCCATAGAGTGAACTGGTCTGGGTTGAGAGCGACCAACATTTGCAAGGCGAGCTGGCCTAGACCCAAGCCGAGCAGTCCGCCACCCGCAGCAAGCAAAAGAGCTTCGGCCAGCAGTTGTGAAACCACGCGGCCACGCCCTGCCCCGATCGCCATGCGAGTGGCTATTTCACGAGAGCGTGTAGCGGAGCGAGCGAGCAGAATGCCTGCAATGTTGATAGCTCCGATGAAGAGCACCAACAGGACAGCGCTCCACATGAGACGGATCTTCGAGCGCAAGTCGTAAGTGAGGCCGACCTGCAAAGGAAGCGCTGTTTCTTTCATCTTGAGATCCGCAGGCAAATGCATCTGGGCGATGGTAGCGGCCATGATGGAAGCAAGCTGGCCGTTAGCCTCTGCGAGTGTCACACCCGGTTTCAGACGCGCGATGACGCCGTAGTTGTCGCCGCCTCCTTCACCGAAACGAGACGGCTGCAGAGGAGTCCACACGTCGGCAGGCTGGTCTGTTCGGAAGCCCGGCGGCATCACGCCGACGACCGTATGGGGCGCGCCTCTGAGGTCGACAGTGCTGCCCACGATAGCGGGATTGCCGGCGAACACGCGCTGCCACAGGCCGTAGCTGAGAACGGTTAACGGCGGCCCGCCAGGGACGTCCTCCTGACGGGTGAATTCCCGGCCAATGAAGAGGAGCGATACCGAGAACATGAAAGAAGTTCGCGCTGACGCGCTGCTGTTGCACGTATTCCACGCGTCCGCCGGCGAAGAGGTTGACTCCGGCAGGCCAGCCGTAGACGGCGCTA
This sequence comes from uncultured Acidobacteriaceae bacterium, assembly GCA_963787615.1. Lineage (GTDB taxonomy): Bacteria > Acidobacteriota > Terriglobia > Bryobacterales > Bryobacteraceae > Bog-105. The sequence goes on from CAWBDJ010000001.1 coordinate 244,040, forward strand.
TCGAGGAAGGACGCGTGATCCCGCACGAGTTCCCATTGCGTGCCCGTTTGGCTGGTCTCGACATCGGTCGCGCCGTTTCTTTGATAAACGGACGAGATCATGACCAGCCGCTCGGGGTCCGGATAGGGAAGCGCCCGGAAGAAGAGCGTATCGACGATGCTGAAGATGGCGGTGTTGGCGCCGATGCAGAGGCCCAGTGTCGCAAGCACCGTAATGCTGAAGGCCGGGCTCTTGCGGAGCTGGCGGGCGGCATAACGCAGATCGTTCCAGAGAGTCATCTCGGGCTCTTAAGAGGCATTTTGTAGACCAGTTTTGTGCTTCGTTGACGCTTGTTTTTCTAGTGCATGCTCAATGAAGGGACACCTCGAGTGTCCGGGTTTGGGATCGCAGCGTCGGCGTGCAGGATTTCTGGGTGTCAGGCGGCTTTTTGCCGGGCGAGGATGCGCTCGACGCGACCGGGAACGCGCGTTTCGGGTGTCTCCAGGTTCATGTTGAGCAATTCCTGGTGTTCGGCTTTCGCTTCGGCCAGCCAAACGCGTGATTTGTGCAACTCCTGCTTGCGATTTTCGTTGGCTTGCTTGCGGGCTTCCTGCTCGGCCTTCTGCTTTTGCGATTCGAACCCAATTTCGGCTTTGCGCTTTTCGGCTCTGAGCTTTAGCAGCTCGTTCAGTGACTTATGGAAGGCGCGGTCGTGCGTGGTTTGGTAGCGCATGTAGAGCGCGAACACTTTCTCTTCGGTGGGGCGGACGAGCGGCAGCTCAGAATCGAGGCACATTTTCTGCAAGAACGTGGCGCGCTGGCTCAGCCAGTAACATTGCGCCATTTTTTCGACCAACAGGTTTTCGGTGCGCGTGGCGGGTTTGTGCTCGGCACGGAGGTCATTGAGGAGCTGGTCGAATTCTTCCTGTCGCTCCCAATCGAGGACGTTGAAATTGTCGCCGGTGAGTCCGACGCGGAAGTTATTGCGTGAGGAGGAGGCGCGGCCCTCGGGAGTTCGCGGCCCGGTGGAGTGTTGCGCGTTGGCTTGATTGGCCGCAATTTGAGCGTGAGTTGACATGGGGTGGATTCTCCTTGGGCGAGGCATGCCTCGCCGCTACAAAAGCAAAAACGCCGGAGAGGCGCAACGGCTCATCCGGCGTTTTTAGAATTCGGAAGCCAAGCGGGCTTCCTAAGATCAGGCTAACATTGCGTGTCAAGTGTTTTGAGCGAAAAAGGCGGGAAAATAAGGGATTCAGTGTTGTGAGCGCGGGTGCGGGGGACGGGTGATTTTTGGAAAATAGCGCGGCGAAGGGAAATGGGGGCTTGGACGCGCCTGCCATGATCGCGCTTCGCGGTGTGAAACCACGAATTGGGCTACCACGCAAGCGGATGAGGAACGAAAAGTCGGCATAGCATCTGTTATGCGCGTTTATGGGGACCTATCGCATGGCGACGTTTGAAACATGCTTTGATCCCTATGTTCTTCAGGGAAGGCTGGTACAGAAGCCGCCCGCGTGCGCTCCGTCCATCATCTGTATCGAAATCGAGATCTGCGAAGCGGGTAGACTATAGGGTTCAAGCGAGATGAAGCGGGACAGGTTCGGCCCGTCGCTCGGGAAGGCGAGAAAGCGATCCCCGCGCTGCACATAAATCACATCGCGATGCGCCGGGATGGGGAGTAGCACTTCGTGTCCTGGATCGTGGTCCAGAATGATGCGGACACGAGCAACCGGGCCCTCCGGTCGCATGAGCAATACCGAATCGCCATTGCCCGAACCTCCCCCAAATACCAGCGAACCCGAGATGCCGGATTTCTCAAGCTCGGCAAACTCCTCAGCGGTGAACGGTTTGAGATCCTGTCCGCCAGCAAGGGAGCCGGGAGGTCCTTGTACGCTGATCCCACTTCCACCTGGCATGAGCTTGTAGCAGGTGGCGCTGATCGGTTCGACATCGAACCCCTGAGAACGCGCAAGCGCATGCAAGCGAGCAGACTCTGCAGCAGTAAACGTGGTGCCGTGTCCATTCGCTTGCATTCGTGTAATCAATTGGGCGAGCACTTCGCTCGCCTCACCGGAACCCTGTGCGCTGGCTTTCTCCAGCCAACGGGCGGCCTCCTCGTAGGAAGCTTCGAGCCCGAGCGGATTCTTACGAAAGACCACATGAGGGGGCTCATTGCCGCTCTTGCCGCAGTGCGGCACGTCTTGGTTAGGCTCGAAGGTGCATTGCTCTGGAATGTATTGTTCGGCCAGGAATAACTCAGCACCAACATCTCCCGCCTGCGCTGCTCCGATGATGGTGTTCCGATAGGAGCTGCTGTCGCGGGTTCGCATAAAGGACATCAACGCTCCTTGGAGCACGCGATCCGTCTCCAGCAGTTGAGAGAGCGACAGAGCAGGAGGCTTGTAGCCGCCCGAAGATGGCATGCCGTCCGGTTCCGGTCCGCTCTGCACGGCAGCGGGCTGCTGCGCTACAAGTCGACCGAGACAGGCAAGTACTACGGCGAGCAGTACTCGCATTCGCAGCGACATGGGTGAATGATATCTTGGCCCAGTCAACAAATCCAATTGGAAGATTTGGGGTAGCAGCGGGCGGAGGTTCGGATTATACGCAAATGGCTCTACGACAGGCGGCGATCACGACCGACAAGTCCCCATGGCATTTGGGATGCGCGTTTTTCAGTACTGGTGGCAGATCAGCGCGATGCGCGTTATACGTCAAAGTGTGCACTTCGGCGGACACAAGGGGACTTGCGGTTACTAATCCCGCGATACGACAACCCACTGCCTATGAAGTCGAGAGAGACGGCAGACCAATTCTGTCCGGCATTAGCGACGGGATACAATCTCTGTACCTCCTGGGCAGTTGAGTTTATGCCGACAGAGCGCACACCTCCACGGGAACGGTAGAACGAAACATGGCGCCCGCAACCGGGTTGGATGCAGACGTCGGGCAGGAAACGAAGGGTTGGAAATTCGCCGTCGCCTCAGGGATTTTCGGCTGGGTGCTGGACGCGTTCGACTTCTTTGTCCTGGTGTTTTTATTCGACGCGCTGGCAAACCACTTCCATGTGTCGAAGGTGTCGGTGGTGTATACGCTCACTCTGACGCTGGCGATGCGGCCACTCGGTGCGCTATTCTTTGGAGCTCTTGCAGACAGATTCGGGCGCAAGCGTCCACTGATTTTCTGCGTTCTGTACTTCTCATTCATCACGGTACTGACCGGACTTTCTCCAAACTTCACTTTCTTTGTCATTTGCCGTGCGTTGTATGGCATTGGTCTGGGAGGGTACTGGGGCGTCGGCGCGTCGTATGCCATGGAGACTTCTCCGCGCCGGTTTAGGGGCGTGCTTTCGGGCTTGATCCAGGCAGGCTATCCGATCGGCTACCTGCTGGCGTCGGTCGCAATGCAGACGCTTACGCCGGTTCTCGGCTGGAGGTCGGTCTTCTTTGTGGGCGCGCCCGTGGCGGGGTTGATTGTGGTGCTGACGTTGTTGGCACCGGAATCTGAGGCGTGGCGGCAAAATCGACCAGCATCAATCGGACAGATTCGTGGTGCGCTGCTTCTGCACAAGGGAATTTTTCTCTACCTGCTGCTGATGATGAGCATGTTACTCTGCCTGTCTCATGGTGCACAGGATCTCTATCCTGACTTTCTCAAGTCGGTGCCTGCGATCACGGCGAAGACCGTGTTGGGGATGAACGCGCTCTATGGAATCCCCATTCTTTACAACATCGGGGCGATTGCGGGGGCAGTCTTCTTTGGTCATCTATCGCAACAGATGGGCAGGCGCAACTCCAGCATGCTGGCGTTGACTATTGCCCTCATCTTGATTCCGGCATGGGCGTTCGGAACGACGCTCGCGGTGCTTGTTGTGGGCTCATTCGTGATGCAGGTTGGGGTGCAGGGCGCGTTTGGTGTAATCCCGGCGCACCTCATTGAGCTTTCGCCGGATGCAGTGAGGGGCCTTTTTCCTGGGCTCGCCTATCAACTTGGAGTACTGCTGGCCTCACCCGCCACAGTCGTAGAATTCATGTTGCGCGACCGCTTTGGATATCCCTGGGCTCTGACGATGTTCGAAGCGGGGACGATAGTCCTGATGATCGTGATTTTCTGGTTTGGGCCGGAGGCACGTAACCGCAGTTTCCTGCGCAACAGGGGCACGGAATTCAGCAACGTCTGAATGCAGTTTGAAGTAGCTCAGGAGAACCTGTGAACGAGAAACGAATCGGCATCCTCATGAACGGAGTGACTGGGCGCATGGGGCTGAATCAGCACCTGGTCCGTTCCATTCTGGCCATTCGAAAGCAAGGAGGCATCGAGCTGTCGGATGGTTCACGTCTAATTCCCGATCCGATCCTAGTGGGACGCAACGCGGTCAAACTGGAGCAGATCGCCAGGGAGCATGGGGTAGAACGCTGGACTACGGATTTGGCTGGCGCTCTAGCCGATCCGAACGACTCGATCTACTTCGACGCGCAGTTGACCAACTTGCGCGCCTCCAGCGTGGAGAGGGCGATAGCAGCCGGCAAGCATATCTATTGCGAGAAACCGCTTGCCTCCGATTCAGAGACGGCGTTGCGGCTGGCAGCCCAGGCCAGAGCTGCGGGGGTCAAGCACGGCGTAGTGCAGGACAAACTCTTTCTGCCTGGAATGCGCAAGCTAAAGCGGCTGGTGGATAGCGGCTTCTTTGGAAGAATCCATTCGGTGCGCGGCGAGTTCGGTTATTGGGTCTTTGAAGGCGATTGGCAGACCGCCCAACGGCCCTCGTGGAACTACCGCCAGCAAGATGGCGGCGGCATCATCGTAGACATGTTCTGCCATTGGCGCTATGTTCTCGACCACATATTCGGCAGGGTTCGCGCGGTGCAGTGCCTAGGCGGCACTTCCATCCCGGAGCGGGTGGATGAGAGTGGAAATCGCTATCAGTGCACGGCAGACGACACGGCTTACGGGACGTTCGAACTCGACGGCGGCATCGTTGCGCAAATCAATTCCTCCTGGTCGTTTCGTGTTTACCGTGACGAACTTTTTAGCATGCAGGTGGATGGCACCCTGGGCAGCGCGGTTGCCGGCTTGCGTGAATGCCGAACGCAGCACCGTGTGAATGCGCCGCGTCCCGTCTGGAACCCGGACATCGCCAATCCGATACAGTTTCGCGAGCACTGGCTCGAGGTGCCGGACAACCAGGTCTTCGACAACGGGTTCAAGGTTCAGTGGGATCTGTTCCTTCGCCATGTCGCCGAGGGTTTGCGGTTCCCTCATGATTTTCTTGAAGGCGCCCGAGGCGTCCAGCTGGCCGAGTTGGGGCTCAAGTCCTGGAGAGAGCGCCGCTGGATCGACGTGCCGGAGCTGGAAGCATAACTTTGGCAACATCTTTGAAGCTTGTGGGGCAAGATGGCGCGGAATTCACCTACACGCCCGCGCACGAGCCGCTCACCCCGCCGCTGCCTGGCAGGTTTGAAACCCGGGTGGCGTTCGCTGCTGCCCATGTCGTCGTCGATCCCTTCCGCACGCTAGACCCCCTGACTCAACCCCTCATCGACTGGGACGCGACAATCGCCTACCGCGAACATCTCTGGTTGCTTGGCTTTGGTGTTGCCGAAGCCATGGACACGGCTCAGCGCGGCATGGGCCTGGACTGGCCCGCGGCTCTTGAACTGATCAAGCGCAGCACGGCGGCGGCGAATGCTTGCGGCGGTTTGGTAGCCAGTGGCGCGGGCACCGATCATCTGTCCGCGAGTCATTCGATCACCTTGCAAGACGTCACAGATGCCTACCTGAGGCAATGTGAAGCAATAGAAGCTGTCGGTGGCCGCATCATTCTGATGGCGAGTCGCACCTTGGCCGCTGTCGCTCATCACGCTGAAGATTACGCATCGGTCTACGCGACGGTGTTGTCTCAGGTTCGTGATCCCGTCATCCTTCATTGGCTCGGCCCCATGTTCGATCCCACGCTCAGTGGCTACTGGGGCTCCACGTCAATACCTGAAGCCGCCGAAAACTGCCTCAATATCATTCGCACACACAAGGAGAAAATCGACGGAATCAAAATCTCTCTGCTGGACGCGGACCTCGAGATCTCCATGCGCCGTCAACTTCCCCGGAATGTACGCATGTACACCGGCGATGATTTCAACTACGACCATCTGATTCTTGGAGACGAGCACGGTTACAGCGACGCGTTGCTCGGGATCTTCGATGCCATTGCGCCAGCCGCATCACTGGCTCTCAGCGCGCTCGATGCCGGCGATGTTCCCCGCTACCGGCAACTGCTCGCACCCACCGTACCGCTCTCCCGCCACATCTTCGCGTCGCCCACCAAGCACTACAAAACAGGCGTCGTTTTTCTTGCCTATCTCAATGGATTCCAGTCCCACTTCCGCATGGTCGGTGGCCGTGAGAGCGCGCGTTCCGTGATGCATCTCTGCGAACTCTTCGTACTCGCGGACCGGGCTCGTGTCTTGCGCGACCCGGAACTTGCAGTTCGGCGCATGAGAGCCTTTCTGCTTCCGGCAGGGGTAGCATGAGCATTCTTCAACGCTTCAGCTTTAACCAGATCACCGCCGATCCCTGGTCTCTCGAACAAGCCGTAGAGAATTGTTCTCGCAGCGGCGTTCCTTATATCGCAGTTTGGCGCCATAAGCTCGACGGCAACGCAGCAAAGGCAGCTTCGCTCATCCGCAGCGGCGGACTACGTGTCTCCAGCCTCTGTCGTGGAGGTTGGTTCTCTGCATCCACAGCCGAAGAGCGCCGCAATCGCATTGCCGACAACCGCATTGCCATTGAAGAGGCCGCGGTGCTTGGCGCGCCAGTTTTGGTCATCGTCTCAGGCCCAGCCGATGGCCAGACTCTCGCTGATGCACGCGCTACGGTGCTCGATGGCCTGCTTGAAGTCCTTCCCGATGCCGAGAAAGCAGGCGTAGTTCTGGGTATCGAACCACTACATCCCATGTATGCGGCTGAACGCTCGGTAGTGGTGAGCTTGAAACAGGCCAATGACATTGCAGACCGGCTTAGAAGCCCCTGCGCCGGAGTGGTCGTGGACGCGTACCATGTGTGGTGGGACCCCGAAGTCATGAACGAAATAGAACGCGCTCGCGGGAAAATTGTGGGCTTCCATGTTTCTGACTGGCCCGTTCCGCTCCCCGGCATTCTAATGGGCCGAGCCATGATGGGCGATGGTGTAATCGACCTTCGGCAGCTAAGGCAGGCTGTGGAGAAGGCAGGATACGACGGGCCTATCGAGGTTGAGATATTCAACGAGGACGTTTGGAAGAGCGCGGACGATCAGCTCTTGGAACGCATCCAGGGTCGCATTGTGGAGTACGTCTAGCCAAGCCGAGAGATCGCCGGGTTTTCTGACGCAGGAAGGTTAGTTCCTTGCATCTGTCGAGTTGCGGGCCAGTGCTGGCAATTTGGAGACTGCCGAGGTAGGTCCTGAAAAACGCGCTACCCTTCTGCAATCCACATGGACGTATAGTCGGCTATGTTGAGATTGGCCCGAAGGTCGTTCTGAAAAATCCCCGCAACATGGTCCAAACTGCGTCCAGCCTTGCGGTTAAACGTATTCGTACCCGCAAGTCCGCTTGTGGGAAGTAGTGCGGCGCGCATCGAGGCCGGACCAGCGGCAGATCCGTTCAGATATGGTCGATAGGTGATCTATCTTGCGCGACATGGCCAAACCACGTTCAACGCGGAAGGACGCTATCAGGGTGCTTCTGATTCCGCGCTGACGCTGGAGGGAGTCAAGCAAGCTCATCGAGTCGGAGCGTTCCTGAGGGCCCTTGCCGGCGAGTGCACCGCTCTGACATTATGGTCAAGCCCACTTGGAAGGGCTCTCCAGACTGTAGCGATTGTTCAGGCAGAGATGGACGTAACCGCGAAGGTCGTCGTTGATGCCCGGCTCAGGGAAGTCAGTCTGGGTTCTTGGGACGGACTGACGACAGTGGACATTGAACATCTGTATCCAGGAGTCTGTGACGGTGCCACCGCCTTCGATTGGTATTTTCGCTCGCCGGACGGGGAAAGCGCAGATGAAGCAGAGGAGCGGCTGGCTTCCTGGTTGGCCGATGGTGCTCTTCAAGAGGGCTGTCACATCGTGGTATCGCACGGCCTGACTGGGCGCTTGCTGAGGGGTTTGTATGCGGGCCTACCTCGGTCCGAAGCGCTGATGCTGGACATCCCACAAGGCTCAGTATTTCGCTTGCACGCGGGATCAGTTGAGCAGTTCAATTCGACATAGCAAAGAAGCCAACCTAGCCAAGGGCAGATTAGTCGCGCGAAGTCGGCGTTCGTCCCTCTATCGCGGGTCGTGACGCTAGCGGTCCGTCGCACGCGCTATCGTCGATCGATATGAGTTTGCTTTGACGTAGGTCCACCGCGACGGCGGCGTTTTGAGTCCCATCTTTCGTGAAGCTTGCGGAGTTTGCAAGTTCTGGGTGACGCGATAACGGTCCGGGGTGTCCTGGTGAATCACCGTGAGAGTGCCGTCGGCGTTTGAGCATTAAGAGTAGACATTGGTGGACAAGCAGAGTACCCACGCCGCCGAATTCGCCGAAATCAAACGAATTTGGACCTTGATCGACTGCCCTAGCGACGCGTTATATGCATTGGCCGTGCTGCAGGAATTCTTTCGAGTGCATCCTGAGTATTTGAATCTGCCGGAGAACGCTTCATTCGCTTCGAAATACAAAAGAAAATCCGTGGGTAAACTTCTTTGGCCCGGCAGTGAGGAAGGAGACGACTTGATCAGGGAAATGCAGAGACAAGTCGCCACGTTGAGAGTGGAATGAGGACAGATCCGTTTTAGTTTCTGCGGAGTGCCCATATCATCTCTCGAGACACCGCATTACCAGGTGTAGAAACGACAGTGTTCCCGGTGCGGCTTAGGGCTCCTAAGCCCGTTTCTGGGTCGCCTCACCGAGGAGCGCATGTCAAATATCTTCTTAGTCGCTTAGCTCTGATACACTCTCCTGGCGTTGGCTCACGGGCTGTAACGCAAGGAGCGAAATGTGAACGCCATACAAAATCCACTCACACTTGTCATGAACATAAAATCACCGGAGGATTACGCCCAGTTGAACGGCTTACTGGCCAAGGTTCAAAGTGCGCCCCCGGAACAGAACCCGATCTGGATTGCACTGACCAAGCTTAAAACCGTGCACTTTGCGAGGTTTGTCTTCCTTTCAAACAACACCCAGCTGGCAGTAATCACAACCTATGATGGGTCTTTCGACAAATACATCAACGACTTTATCGATGAGATCGGAGACGTGTTCAATGCTCTGCTCTCACATATGAACCAAGCGCCGCCGTTGCCTGTCCAGCAAAACCGGGACGCTTTTCTGGCTTATGTAAAGGCAAACGATCTGAGGGGGATCGATCCCTTTTACAGTGCTTATCCCCAGGCTTCAGTCATCACAATCCTCGATGCTCTGAATCAGGAGTAGCGGTGGTCCCGTTAGACGATGTTCAGGGTTTAATTCTACGGAGCTATGGAATGGATTGTGCCGCATTCTTTCTGCTCCGAGTGGAACATGCACCAGTTGCCCGAAGAACGCTCGCAGGGCTTTCGATCACCCCGGGTACGCTCTGGGACGAGAAACCCGACTTTTGCATCAACATCGGATTGACGTTTGATGGCCTGACTGCGCTAGGGCTTCCGGCCGCCTCTCTCGGTTCTTTCCCCCAGGAGTTCGTGTCGGACGCGTTCAGACGTTGTGCGGAGGTAGGCGATATGGGGTCCTGTTCTGCCGATCATTGGGATTACGGATTGGGGAAGCCCGGTCTGCACGCATTGCTCCTTCTTTTCGCGCAGAGCGATCAGATCCGCGACGCTCAAAGTGCGCTGCTCCGTCAAAGGTTGCTCGCAGATGGCGGGTGGTCGGAGATTGCCATGCTCCCAGGTGACGTTCTCCCCGGCAGCACGGCGCATTTCGGCTACCGCGACGGGTTTTCTCAACCGACGATCGATTGCGGGCTTGGAAATCCCTTTCCCGACACGCAGCCCATTGCGCCGCCTGGTGAGTTTCTGCTCGGCTACCCCAGCCAGTTCGACCAACTCACTTATGCGGTTCCCGTACCCGACGAACTCGGCCGGAACGGTAGTTTCCTGGTGCTCCGGATCTTGGAACAAGATTGCGCAGCGTTCGACACGCTGCTTGCCCAATCGCAGGAGCGGTACGGCATAGATGGAGAGCTTCTGGCGGCGAAGATAGTCGGCCGCTGGCGAAACGGAACGCCGCTTAGTTTGTCCCCTGATTCCGATTCGCCGGTCCAGCCGTTGGCGCCATCAGAGCTGAATCAATACGACTATGCACCGACAGATGCGAATCCTGGAGTGTACGACGATCGGCGAGGTTATCGTTGTCCAATTGGATCCCACATGAGGCGCGCCAACCCTCGCGGGGCGACGATTGCCGGGAACGGAGGTTCGCGGCATCGCATCATCCGCCGCGGCGTTCCCTACGGTGCGCCGTTCGATCCTTCGCATCCAAATGACGGCATCAAACGGGGACTTCTTGGTCTGTTCATCGGAGTAAGTATCAAAGATCAGTTTGAATTCCTGATGTCTGAATGGATCAACGGAAGCACCTTTGCGCCGCGCATCGATGGAACTACGGATCCTATACTCGGGAATTCTTCCGAGGAGGCAAACAAGTTTGTCGTTGCGAGGGAGAATGCAGCGCCCGTTGTTATCTCCGATTTCCCTCGTCTTGTAACGACTCGCGGGTCCGCCTATACGTTTCTGCCCAGCCTCACCGGCCTGCGTTTCATCGCTGATCTCTGATAGGGGTATCGCGTTCGATGACCAGCAGTGAGAATGTTCCCGGAAGTACCGGTCCTCTTCGTTTGCCAGCGGGCGTGGGGCCGAATTTGGCTGAGGCAAGAAACAGGCGATGATTGGTGGGATCGAGTCCCATGTTTCGTGAGCCTTGAGGAGTCTGCAAGTTCTGTGTGACGCGATAACGGTCCGGGGTGTCCTGGTGAATCACGGTGAGAGTGCCGTCGGCGTTTGAGGCAAACGCATCGCTGGAGGCCGCATCGAATCCAGCGCCGTCGACGCCCGTGCCAATGGGTATGGTTGCAACCACCTTGCCCGCCTGGTAGTCGGAGATCGCCATCACGCCGCTGCGGCATCCGCTAAACAGCCGATGATGGGCTGTGTCGATGGCCATCGATACTGGCTGTTTACACGGAGCGGTGGACCAGCGCCGACCGACAGTGGCCGACTTCGCATCGATCTCCACGACCTCGCCTTTGTCGGTGAGATTGGCGTAGAGCTTGCCATCGCCCGCGGAAGCACCATACTCGGGTTTACCGCCAAGGGGAATGTTCGTGATCAGGGTACCGGCCCGCGGGTCGATGACCGTCGAGGAGTTCGCGTCGCCGTTCAGTGTGAATACACGATTTGAGGCGCGATCGAAGAGGATGGCATCGGCATCTTCCGCGGCGGGGATGCGGCCGAGAGCCTTGAACGTTTTCAGATCGAACATGACCACGGACTGATCGTTACCAGAGGTAGCGAATCCGTGTCCGGTCTCATTCGCCACTGCCGTTCCGTGCGCGCCGTTTATCCCAGTGACTTCACCAAGCAGCTTGCCGCTGTCTTCATCGACAATCATCAGCCGGTTCTGCCGGGCGATGAACACGCGGTGATTGGGTGGATCGGGCACAACGTAGTCCCAACTGCCATCGCCCCCCAATAGATACGTGTGCGTGATGCGGTACATCGAAGAGGATTGCGCGAAGAGCAGCGCGACCGTGGCGAATGAGAGGATCAGCGTTTTCGAAGAGATGTCGGTCGTTCCTTTTCTATAGCAGCTTGTCCAACGTAATAGGAAGGCTGCGAATGCGCTTCCCTGTGGCGTGGTACACCGCATTCGCGACTGCGGCGGCGGCTCCGGTGATCCCGATCTCACCAATGCCGCGCGCACCCATCGGTGTATGGGGGTCGGGGATGTCGAGGAAGTACGCTTCGATTTTCGGAACGTCTGCATTCACGGGTACGTGATACTCGGCGAGACTCGGATTGACGATGCGGCCGGCGCGCTCGTCAAAAAATGTTTCTTCCGTCAGCGCCATGCCGATGCCCATGGTGATCCCGCCCATGAATTGGGAACGCGCGGTCTTCGGATTCAGAATGCGTCCGGTGTCGAAGCTGCCGACCCAGCGGGAAACTCGAATTTCCCCCGATTCGTCGTTCACACGAAGTTCGCAGAACTGGGCGCCATACGAACCCATCGAATACTTCTGCATCTCAAAAGGCTGGCCGGATTGGGCGTCCGCTTCGATGAAATTCTGTTTGAGGCGGGCCAGGATCGCGACGTAGCTTTCGCCCGTTTCGCGTTTATCCCGACGAAACAGGCCGCTGTCACACGCCCGCACATCGTCGAAGTGAGAACCCGCTAAGGGTGATTTGCTGTCCTTCTTCGCGAGTGTGAGCAATTCCCGCTGCAGCTTCTCGCAGGCTTGTTGCACTGCGAGCGCAATACTGATGGTCTGATTCGAGCCACCGGCTACGGGCGCTTGCGGCAGGTCCGTGTCGCCGTATTCAAAGCGCACTTTTTCCATGGGCAATCCCAATCGTTCGGCCGCATGCTGTGTCTGCACGGTAGCGGTGCCCATGCCCATCTCCTGTGCCGAACTTTGCACCACGGCCGTGCCATCTGCGTTCAGCCGCACGCGGGCTGCGGCAGGGAATCGGTAGGCGGGATAAAAAGCGGTTGCTACGCCTTGGCCGATCAGCCATTTTCCATCGCGCAGGGAACGAGGCTGGGCAGGCCGATTGCTCCAGCCGAACTTCTCGGCGCCGAGCCGGTAGGCTTCTTTGAAATGGCGGCTCGAGAATTCCATTCCTTTGGCCGGGTCCCGCTCGGGATCGTTTCGTAAGCGCAATTCGACCGGATCTATCCCGAGCTCGTAAGCGAGTTCGTCCATCGCAGACTCGAGGGCAAATGTGCCGATGGATTCGCCAGGCGCACGCATGAAGCTGTTGGCCGTGGTATTGAGCCGCACAACCGATTGAGTGATGAACAAATTCTCAGTCGCGTACAAATGGCGCGCCGGGAACGAAAACTGTTCCGCAAAGTCGTTGGTCGTAGAGGTGGCAGTGATACCGGTGTGAATCAGCGAAGCGAGCTTGCCGGTTTCATCCGCCGCCAACGCTACTCGTTGTTCAGAGGGTGTGCGGCCACCGACGATGCGAAACACGCCTTCGCGGGACAAGACCAGTTTCACGGGTCGATTCACAACTTTGGCGGCGAGAACGCATAGCTGAACATGGTCCCACATGGAGCCTTTTCCGCCGAAGCCGCCGCCAACGAAAGGAGCCAGAACGCGCACGTTCTCCTTGTCGAGGGAGAACATTTTGGCGAGTGAATCAGCTACGCCCCGCACAAATTGGCTGGCGTCGTAGACGGTGAGTTTGTCTCCGTTCCAAACGGCCGTGGTGGCGTGAAGTTCGATGGCATTGTGGTTGTAGCGCGGCGTGGTGTAAACGTGATCGACTTTGAATTTTGCAGATCGAAGCGCCTTTTCCGCATCTCCCTGGCTTACTTCCGTTTCCTCGCCCATGATCTTCTTGGGAACTTCCAAGTGCGCCTTGCCCGCTTCAAACGATGTGGCAGCCGGCTCTTCGCTGTACTCAACTCGCACGAGTGAGGCGGCGTGCTCGGCGCGGTCGAGCGTATCTGCCACGATCACGGCGAGCGGCTGTCCATTCCAGAAAATCTCGTCCGTGTTGACGACGTTTGCTTTGCTGCCCGCCGCATCGCTTCCTCCCGATGGGCTGAAGAGCGGCGGGTCTTTCATCTTTGGAGCATTCTTGTGCGTGATGACAGAGAGGACGCCGGGCGCTTTTTCGGCCGCGCTTGTATCGATCTTCTTGATGGTGCCTTTGGGCACGGTGCTGTAGGCGAGTGACGCGTAGACGAGGTTCTCGAGCGGGTATTCGGCCGCAAACTTCGCAGTGCCGGTGACCTTCTCGCGCCCATCCAGCCGGTCGATGGGCTTACCGATGAGACGGTCGGCCTCGCTCAGCTCATCGCGATCGCGATCGGGTACAAGCTGAATAACAGCTTCCGTGACCTTGGAGATGATACTCATCAGGCTCCTCGCTTTGCCGCTAATTCCGTCAAGACGCTGACGATGGTTCGCTTGGCCAACTCAATTTTGAATCCGTTGTGCAGAAATGCTTTCGCTGGTCGTAATTCAAGTTCTGCCGCCTCTTGAAAAATGTGCTCGGCTGCCGGTTTGCCGGTCAGGTACTGTTCGGCTGCATTGGCACGCCACGGTTTATGCGCCACTCCGCCCAGCGCCAGGCGCACCTGTTTCACTGCTCCGTCCTCAACTTCGAGCGCAGCGGCCACAGAGACGAGCGCAAAGGCGTAACTGGCACGATCGCGTACCTTTCTGTAAAGCGATCGGCGGGCGAAGCGAAGCGGGGGAAGGTCGACGGCGGTGATCAACTCGTCCGGTTTCAGGTTCGTATCGAGATTAGGCGTGTCGCCGGGCAGGCGGTGGAAGTCGACCAGCGGAATGCTGCGTTGCACGCCCTTGCTCGCTACTTGCACAACCGCATCCAGGGCAGCCATGGCGACACACATATCGGATGGGTGCGTCGCAATGCACGCGGGTGAGGTTCCGAGGATCGCGTGAATGCGATTGAAGCCGTCAATGGCATCGCACCCGCTGCCTGGCGCGCGTTTATTGCAGCGTGCTGCGTTGTCGTAGAAGTAATAACAACGCGTTCGTTGCATCAGATTGCCGCCGGTGGTTGCCATATTGCGCAATTGAGCGGAAGCACCCATCAGAATGGCCTGCGAGAGCATCGGATACCGTTCACGCACAAGCGGGTTTGCAGCTAACTGGCTGTTGCGAACCAAGGCTCCGATGCGCAGTCCTCCATCGGGCAGTTCTTCGATGGCGGTGAGCGGTAGGCGCGTAATGTCAATGAGCGCATCCGGCTGCTCAATGTTTTCGCGCATCAGGTCAATCAGGTTTGTTCCGCCGCCGAGAAACTTCACGTTGGGGCTTTCGGAGAGGAGGCTGAGAGCGGACTGCTGATCCTCGGCACGAGCGTATGAGAAGTTCTTCACTTGCTGAGCTCCTGGAAAGCCTGTTGAATCGCGTCGACGATTCCGACGTAAGCACCACAGCGGCAGAGATTTCCGCTCATGCGTTCTTTAATCTCCGCTTGCGAAAATTCTATGTGCCCGTCGGCCAGATCCTCACGTGACGGCGCTTGGCGAGCCGCTTTGGAATTCGCTGATCATTGCTACCGCTGAACAGAGCTGGCCAGGCGTGCAGTAGCCGCATTGAAAACCGTCGTGCGTAATAAAGGCATTTTGCAGAGGGTGTAATCCATCTGCGTTCGCCAAGCCCTCAACCGTAGTGATCTTGCGTCCCTCATACTGGATCGCCAAGGCGAAACACGAATTGATGCGTTCGCCATCGACCAGCACCGTACACGCGCCGCATGCGCCCTGATTGCAGCCCTTCTTTGTGCCCGTCAAGCCGAGGTTTTCACGTAAGGCGTCGAGCAATGAAACGCGTGCTTCGATCTGAAGGTTGTAATCGATTCCGTTCACACGCAGTGTCACCGAATGCGCTGCGAGAGGTGAATCCATATGAATGTAACCCCTAAAGATGGTATCGCTGCTCTGCTTGACGCCTCGACTTCACTAAATCAATCTGCTCTGCACCGTGCCACTACAAGCGTGATGTCGTCGTGCTGTTCACGCGGACTGAACTGCCGGACATCTTCAAGAAGCGAAGCCAGTAAAGCCTGGGAAGACAGTTCGCGCCGCGTTTGCAGTGCTTCGATCAGCCGGTCTTCGCCGAACTCTTCATCCTCAGCATTGAACGATTCCGTTACGCCATCCGTGTAGAGTGCCAGCGTGTCGCCGTGGGACAGTTCGCACTCGCGAACGGCGCAATCCCACTGTTTGAAAAGTCCGAGGACCGTGGATGTGGAATCCAGCCGTTCCACTTCGTTATTGCGGCGCAGAAGAAGGCCGGCAGGATGGCCGCAATTCGCGTAGCGCAGCCGCCGCGTTCCGTCATCATATTCGGCAAAGAAGAGACTGGCGTAAGCGTTGGCGGTGGTGTTTTCGCCGAAGAGCCGGTTTACCGAAAGCAGGAAGCGTTGCGGCTGTTCCAATGCGAACGGCGTGAATGGACGGTTCCAGTACGCCGCACACTGGTTGTGCAGGTGTGCCTGCAAATTGGCCATCAAAAGAGCCGCAGCAATTCCCTTTCCCGAAACATCGCCAACCACCAGCCCCAGCCGCTCTCTACCGAGATTGATGAAATCGTAATAATCGCCGCCCACGTGGCGAGCGGGGATGCAAACGCCCGTATAGTCCAGGCTCGCTAGCCTGGGCTGCCGCTGAGGGAAGAGTCTTGCCTGAACCTCGCGCGCCGTTTCCAGCTCCTGGGCAGTGCGACGTTCCGATTCCAACCTCTCCGCATGCGCGCGGCGGTGCTCTTCCAGTTCCCGAGTGAGCTCGTCAAAGCTCAGAAGGGTGAACGAGTTTCCGTCCAGGTCCTCAAAGGTCGAGCACAACGCGCCCGAAGTTTCGATCTGCGGCGCACCGTGAAAGCGCACTCCTCGCTTGCGCCATTCTTCGAATTTGGCGCATACATCTTCGGTGAGAAAGACAACCTGAGTGGACCGGCCAATCAGGTTGTATTCTTCAGAGCCGGGGGGAGGCGTGACCAGTGCAAGGGTTGCCGTACCGTCCGGAGGACTCACCGTAAGCCAGCGATGGCCAGACTGGCGGCGGGTATCAAGGGCCACGTCGAATCCAAGCTGGTCCTGATAAAACCGCAGACTTCGATCCTGATCGCGAACGTAAACAGTCACGGTGCCCAGACGGAGATAGGGATCTTCGCGACCGGGCTGAAAGCTGCACCGGTGGGCCCTATGCGCCGTGTGAGAACTGTTCATCCACGAATTATATCGCCCGAAAACGATCTTGTTGGGCTCATACAGATGAGCTTCGTTTGTGAGAGGATAGTGCAGCCCAAAATGGCATTGACCTCGGGGACCCGGCTCGGTCCATATGAAATCCTTGCGCCGTTGGGCGCGGGCGGTATGGGCGAAGTCTACCGCGCTCGAGATACGCGGCTTGAGCGCACGGTTGCGATCAAGGTGCTGGCTTCGCAGCTTTCGTCGGATTCCGATTTCAAGCAGCGCTTCGAACGCGAGGCGCGCGCCATATCGTCGCTAAACGATCCGCATATCTGCACGCTTCATGACATCGGCTCGCAGAATGGAATCGATTTCCTGGTAATGGAGTACGTCGCCGGCGAAACGCTGGCCGACCGCCTGCAGCGAGCGCCTCTGCCGATGGAACAAGCAGTAAAGATCGGAATTGAGATCGCGGCGGCACTTGAAAACGCGCACCGCCACGGCATCATTCACCGTGACCTGAAGCCCGGCAACATCATGCTGAGCAAGTCCGGCGCGAAGCTGTTGGACTTCGGTCTGGCGAAGCTGCGCACTGCTCAGTCCGGCCTTCGCGTGCCGGATTTGAGCACCGTCGTGCAGCCGCTAACGGGAGAGGAATCGCTGGTTGGAACGTTGCCCTATATGGCGCCGGAGCAGCTCGAGAGAAAAGAGCTCGACGCGCGCACCGACATATTTGCGTTTGGTGCAGTTCTTTATGAGATGGTGACGGCTCGGTGCGCTTTCTCGGGCACAAGCGCGGCCACGCTGATTGCGGGGATCGTTTCCTCCGAACCCACGCCGGTCAGCCAATTGCGTCCGGAGACTCCGCGCTCGCTCGAGCGCCTCATCACGGCTTGTCTTGCGAAAAATCCCGACGATCGCTGGCAGTCGGCGCACGACATTAAGCTTCAGCTCGAGGCATTGCGGGACGGGACACCAAACGCACAAGTGAATTCGCCCGCGCGCAAGTGGAGCGAGCGAATCGCATGGGTAGTTGCGGCCACGCTGGCACTGCTTTTTGCACTCGTGGGCCTAACGCATTTGCGGCGAAACGCCCCGCCTGGGGCACCGATTCGCAGCTCTCTGCTTCCGCCCGAGAAGACGTTCTTCATGCCTTACAACTTTGCGCTCTCGCCCGACGGAACGAAGTTGGCGTTTGTCGCGACTGATGCCGATGGCAAGACAACCCTGTGGGTGCGCTCGCTCAATGCCTCCAGTTCGCAGTCCTATGACGGCACGCGCGATGCGGCATTCCCGTTCTGGTCGCCGGACAGCCGTTGGATCGGCTTTTTTTCCCGAGGCAAGCTAAGGAAACTGGACACCAGCGCCGGAGCAGTCCAACTCATCTGCGATGCATGGGCGGGAAAGGGAGGAACCTGGAATAAGGAGGGGACAATTGTTTTCCAACCGAGCGTCGGGGGACCGCTGTATGCGGTGGCGTGCCGACGGCGGTGAACCCAGGCCGCTGACCACCAGCCCCGCAGGGAACGCCGAGTCCCATCGCTGGCCGGTCTTTCTGCCCGATGGCAAGCACTTTCTTTATCAGGTCGCCTGGAAAGCAGGCCGCGAGCGACAAGGGAACGGCATTTATGTCGGCTCACTCGATTCTCAGGAAATTAAGCTGTTATCACCCGACATTTCGAGCAAATTTTCCCTTGTCTCGGGCTTTCTGCTGTTCTTTCATCAAGGGAGCCTGGTAGCCCAGAGATTCGACCCCGATCGGCTTCGTCTGAGCGGGGAACTGATCCCGGTGGTGCGACAGGAACTCGAGCAAGACACCGGCTTTTCAACGGCAGCGTTTTCGGCATCGCAGAACGGCACTCTCGTGTACCAGTCGGTAGCGACTTCCGCTTCGAAATTGACTTGGTTCGATCGCAAGGGCAACGAGTTAGGTACCGTCGGCGAGCCGCGCTACCGCAGTCCGCGATTATCTCCGGACGGGCGCCGCGTGGCGGTTTCATTCGATAAGGATCTAAATGGAAACCGGGGAATCTGGGTCTACGATCTGGCGCGGCAGATGAGCACGGCGGTGGTCGCGGAAGGCCAAAGCGATTATCCGCTGTGGTCCCCAGACGGAAAATCGGTGTTGTACTCCTGTTATCGCGACGGCACCTGGGACCTCTGCACCAAAGGCGTCGATGATGGTTCGCAGGAGCAGATTGTGTTGCGTGGTGGGCTCCTGATTCCAAATGACTGGTCAGCGGATGGACACGTCGTGTATATGAATTTTCTCGCAAGAGTCCCGCAGCTCTGGACGTATGCGGTCAACGGTTCAGTGCATGCGCGATTTGTTGCGGACCGTGTCGAATCGCGCATCTCCCCTGACGGCAATTGGATTGTGGGCCACCGCCCCCATCCCGATGACATTGCGATTGAGTCTTTTCCCCGCTATGGAAGCAGAATTCAGGTCTCCAACAGTCCCGGCACGCAGCCGCAGTGGCGCGGCGATGGCCAGGAGCTTTTTTACCTCGCACCGGACCGCAAATTGATGGCGGTCTCGGTCAGCTTACGCGGACCTGCGCCGCTGATTGGAATACCTCATGCGCTCTTTCAAACTCGCATCAACGCCGCTGATTTCGATCTTTTCCAGTACGCAGTCAGCGCGGACGGGCAGAGATTTTTGATCAATTCCTTACCGGAGGAAAATGCGCCGCTCACTCTACTGGTCAATTGGACCGCAGGGACAATACAGTAGTCAAATTTGCCGAGCTTGACAGAATTCCATATTTCCATTATCATCGAAATATGGCTACTGCTAAACGTCGGAGGTGCTCTCCCGAGGCACCTTGTCGTCCGTCCGTAGATCACCGGCGGGGCTCGGCCCAGCCTCGTTCATTCGCGGATTCGTTCCTGACGAATGCCGTTCTCGAAGAGCTGAAGAAGCAGTCAACAGCCGGGTGTCTGCTGTGCGCGATCGAGAAATGGGAGGAGGAGGATTGGGACTGATGCCGAAAATCGCCGCGAGTCACACTGGCTCAAAACGGATTGAACCCGATGTGGTGCGCTATGCCGATATGTTTTCCGCCATGGGGACAGAACCGCGCCTTCGCATCATGCGCGCGCTTTTAGCAGCGCATCCCGACGGTATGATTGCGGGCGATATCGGCAGCGAACTGGATATTCCTGCGTCCACGCTCTCTCATCATCTCGACAAATTGAAAAACGAAGGCTTGGTGAACGTACGCCGGGAAAGCACATTTTTGCGCTACTCCGCTAATGCCGAAGGGCTCCAGGAACTGCTTGGGTTCCTGTATGCGGAGTGCTGCACACGAAACAAAGCCATAGAGCCGAAGACCATTATCCGGCTATGTCAATAAAACGAGACGAGATGGAATTAAAAGAAATTGTAAAAGAAAAATACGGCGAGGCTGCGCGGCGCGTTGCAACGGGTGAAGGCTTGCCGGCCGATTGCTGTTCGAAGACATCGTGCTGCGAAGGCGTGGCGGCGGCTTCGTGCGATCCCATCACGTCGAACCTCTATGACGAAGCGGACGCAACCCAAATTCCTGAAAAGGCTCTTAAAGCGTCGCTCGGCTGTGGGAATCCGACGGCGCTCGCGAATCTCCATCCTGGCGAAACGGTACTCGACCTGGGCTCCGGCGGCGGTATCGACGTGCTGCTTTCCGCGCGCCGTGTGGGGCCAACCGGCAAAGCTTACGGGCTCGATATGACCGACGACATGCTGGCTCTTGCGCATGAAAATCAGCGTAAAGCGGGAGTGGATAATGTCGAGTTTCTCAAAGGCGAGATCGAAAATATTCCGCTGCCGGACAACAGCGTCGATGTCGTCATTTCTAATTGCGTGATCAACCTCTCGGGCGATAAGGACCGGGTGCTGCGCGAAGCATTTCGTGTGCTGAAGCCGGGCGGGCGCTTCGCCGTGTCCGATGTGGTGGTGCGCGGCGAAGTGCCCGCTGAGATTCGCCGGAATATGGAGCTGTGGGTTGGTTGCATCGCCGGTGCATATGAGGGATTCCGAATACAGCGACAAGCTCCGCAATGCCGGTTTTGAAGCGATTACGATTGAACCCACCCGTGTTTACGAGATCGAAGATGCGCGCGCTTTCCTGTCTGGCCAAGGCTTCGATGTGAACGCGATGGCTGCGCAAGTGGAGGGTAAATTCATAAGCGCGTTTGTCCGCGCAACCAAACCTGCACGCTGCTGCACGCCTGGTTGCTGCTCGTAAGGAACTCATGTCCGCCAGCATTACGGTTCCGGTGAAATCCGCGCCCACTGGCCTGGGGTTCTTCGAGCGCTACCTCTCAATATGGGTCACATTATGCATGGCGGCGGGCATTGCGGTCGGCAAGCAACTGCCCGCGTTCACTTCGCAACTACGATCCCTAGAATTCGGTCGCGGCAGTCAGATCAATGCGCCCATCGCGGTGCTCATCTGGCTGATGATCACGCCCATGATGATGAAGGTCGACTTTGCGGCCGTCCGCGATGTGGGTCGCCGCCCGGCCGGCTTACTGGTGACGCTTCTCGTGAACTGGATTATCAAGCCGTTTTCGATGGCGCTGCTGGCCTGGGCCTTCTTTCGCTTTGTTTTTGCCGCATTCATCACGCCCGCTGAAGCCGATCAATATATTGCAGGTTGCATCATCCTGGCCGCAGCTCCCTGTACCGCGATGGTGTTTGTCTGGAGCCATCTCACCAGGGGGGATCCCGCCTATACGCTTGTCCAGGTCTCAGTGAATGACTTGATCATGCTCGTACTGTTTGTTCCAATCGTCCGATTCCTGGTGCATGGGGCTTCCTCGCTCACGGTGCCGTTTGCCGTGCTGCTTTATTCGGTGCTCGTATTTATCGTCATTCCGTTGACAGCCGGGACGTTCCTGCGCCTGTGGCTGGTGCGTCGTCGCGGCCGTGCATGGTTTGAGAAGCGGCTCCTACCGAGGTTTGCGCCGCTCACAATCGCCGCGCTTCTCTCAACATTGGTCCTCATTTTTGCCTTCCAAGCGGACAACATCACCAGCCGGGTTTCCCATGTGCTGCTGATTGCTATTCCCATTACGTTGCAGGTTTATCTCAACGCGGGTATTGCATACGGGTTGATGAAAGTGCTGAAGGTGGAGCATTCTGTTGCTGCTCCGGGCGCACTAATCGGTGCGTCAAACTTCTTTGAATTGGCCGTAGCAACAGCCATTGCCCTTTTTGGCCCCGCTTCGGGTGCAGCTCTTGCGACAGTCGTGGGCGTACTCGTCGAAGTGCCCGTGATGCTCTCGGTTTGCACAGCGTGCAACCGTACCAGCCACTGGTTTCCCACTGCTGACCGCGCCGTAAGAGCGCCGCGCTAATGCTTTCGCAATGTCCAAACCAAGAGTTCTGATTCTGTGCACCGGCAACTCCGCACGCAGTCAGATGGCCGAAGGTCTACTGAGACACGATGCCGGAGATCGCTTTGAAGTAGAAAGCGCCGGTACGAAACCGACCAGCGTGCGGCCGGAAGCCGTTGCGGTGATGCGGGAGCTGGGCATCGACATCAGTGGGCATGGATCGAAACATGTGGATGAAGTGAGCGGCAGCAAGTTCAATTACGTGATCACGGTCTGCGACAACGCGAGAGAGAGCTGCCCTCTGTTTCCAGGAGCTTCGAAGCAACTGCATCAAGACTTTGAAGATCCGGCTGCGCTGAATGGCTCCGAAGAGCAACGCTTGGGGCTCTTCCGCCGGGTTCGGGATGAACTGCGGACCTATCTGCACGAGTTCGCGCGAGGAAAACGGCGCATGACGAGCATCGGCGTCCGGCAAAAATAAAAGCCCGGCGCTAGAGCACCGGGCTTCGTTGAAACGGGACGCCTTATCGGAAACTAGACCGTCGTAGTTCCTCTAGAAACCGGCTTGTCCGTCTTGGCGTAATCGGCCGAAGCTTCGCCGGCGGACGCGACGTCTTCCGCTCCGGTTTGTTTCAGCAGGTCTTTGGCCTTGCCGACCCATTCGCTGTTATCGCAATGGACCGAGACAAGAATGCCGCCTTCCTTGATGCGACCTTCGTAGCGCTTGGCTTCGTACTCGGGGATGCCCATACCGACAAGAGCGCCGATGAGTCCGCCTACCACTCCGCCGGTTCCAACGCCCGCTAGGGTGGCCATGATCGGACCTGCCGCGATGAAAGGCCCAAGGCCTGGAATCGCCAATGCGCCGATGCCGGCAAGCAGACCGAGCGTTCCGCCGATCGCGCCACCAGTAACGACACCCGTCGTGGTTCCTTCCGGCGCCTTCGTGTCTTTCTTGTGGGCGAAATCTTTCGTCCCCACGTTGTCCTGCAACAGCACCGAAATGTCTTCGTTGCGGAAACCCGATGCGAGCAACCGGTCTACCGCGTTCTCCGCCATATCGCGCGTCTTAAAAATGCCGTAAGCGGCCGTGTTTTTCCCTGCCATTCAAAGTTCTCCTTTTCAGTTGTCGATTTGGGTTTGTTTACTTACGATCTTCCTTAACAGTCAATTCATTCGTGACGTTGCCTTCACCGGCATGTTTCCGCGCGTGTTCTTCGATCGCGCGCTTTTCGTCTTCGGAATGAACCGGACCACGCAGCGTCACTTTGCCATTCTTGGCAATGATCTTGACGTTGTGGCCGTAAGTGGATAAGGATTTGTCCGCGACTACTTCCTGTCTGATACGTCGTGCTACTTCACGATCAGACACATTATTTTTGGCTTGATCCGCCGTCGGCTGTGAAGTGTCGCGATCACGCTTGTTCACGGCCGTGTTGTCGGGAGCGCGGTTTTGCGCCGCTTGCACCATGCCCGGGACTAACAACGCCCCGGCTAGTACTAACCCGGAGAAGGCGGATTTAAAGCTAAGATTCATGCTCTCTCCTCCTCTGGGGGTAAAGCACGGGAAGGGCCACCCGATGCAGGCGTTTCCTCGACAGCTCGGTCGCCGGGATAAAGTGGTTCCCACGTACAACTTGCAGGTCCCGGTGAGGTGTCCGGCCATTCGTCGGGGCATCGGCCGTCAGGGTAATTTTTTCCTGAAGAAAGTTGCTTTAGAAGGACGGAATCCCGCCCGAGAGCTTCGACAGTGCCGGGGCTCGCGGCGAGTGACGGGGTGACTCGCTCCTTCGAATCTTGATACCTTGTTCGAGGAGGGATGAAGATGCCGATTGGGAAGGTTGCCGTTGGAATCGCGGCCGTGGGAGTTCTCTGCGGTGCTCTATTGCAAGCGCAGAACATGGAAAAAAAGAACATGCCGAGCCCGCCCGGCACGGCGAATGTCGATCTGAACGGGCAGCAAATCACGATTACCTACGGACGCCCTTCCATGCGCGGCAGAAAAATCATGGGTGACCTGGTGCCATACGGGCAGGTTTGGCGCACGGGCGCGAATGAGGCCACGACTCTGACCACACCGGTGGATCTCGACATCGGTGGAACCCACGTCGCGGCCGGGAAATATACGTTGTGGACCTTGCCTGCCGAGGGAACCTGGAAGCTGATCATCAACAAGCAAACCGGCCAATGGGGTACCGACTATCACGAGGGTCAGGATCTGGCCAGAGTGGATATGCAGAAATCGCAAACGGCCCAGCCAGTCGAGCAGTTCACGATCAGTTGGAAAAAGACCGGCGACAATCGTGCGGATCTGGTGCTCGAGTGGGAGACCACCCGGGTAACGGTGCCGGTGCGAGCGAAATAACCGCCTGGCGAGGCGGACAAACCGAGGAACTTTTATGTCCGAAAGCGCGGCAACAGCCCGAGCGGTTTCGCAGGCGATGCCACCCGAACAGCAGACGATATTACCCGAACAGCAGGTGCTGCCTGAACAGGAGCCCATACCACTCGAGCAGATACACAGCGAGCCTCAATGGGCCAGTTTTCCGGGCACCGTTCTGGAGGGCGGCTATGAGGTGCAGGAACTCCTGGAGGCGGAACAGGGCCGAGCGAAGTACAAGATCCGGATCCTGGGTGGCGGCGGGGTAGACGCGTTTGTAGATGTGCTTCGCAAAAGCGCCGGGGCTGAGAGCCAGCTCGCGCTGTGGGAGACCGCGCGGACGGCCGAACATCCGAACCTGAGCACGCCTCTTGCGGCCGGCGAGACGCAACTGGATGGGGTTGAGCTGTTGTACATCGTATTGCGAAGGCCGGATGAGATGCTCGACAGCATTTTGCGTGAGCGGGCGCTGACTTCGGAAGAAGCGGGCGAGGTTCTGGTGAGCGCGGCGCGTGCCCTCGAGCACCTGCACAGCCGTGAGCTGGTGCATGGGTGTGTTTCGCCCGAGCAGATACTCGCGGTGGGCGATTCTATACAACTCTCGACCCACTGCGTTCGCAGCGCCGGCAAGGCGCCTGCTCTCGAAATTGCAACAGCAAAGTATGTCGCTCCGGAGAGTGCGGACGTCAATGTGACGGCGGCCGCGGATGTGTGGTGTTTGGGTGCAACCCTGTTTGAAGCACTGACTCAGAAGGAAGCCGGGGGCGAGTGGCGCGAACGGGTAGGAAACTTGCCGGCGCCGTTTGGCCGGATCCTCGAACGATGTCTCGATCCGAACCCGGAGAGCCGCTGCCAACTGCCGGAAGTGCTGGCCCTATTCAAGGGAAAGCAATCGCCCGCACAGCAGCCGCAGCGTTTGGGCGTGCCGTTGCCGGAATTAGCGCGGATCCCCGATGTCACGCGTAAACCCGAGGTAAAGCCAGTCGTGGAAGCGGCGCGAGCTCCGGAAGCGGCGCCGACTCCGCGCGTGAGGCCAGTGCCCGAAGCTGTGCGCGTTCCCAGGGGCGGCGCGATATTAGCGTCCCAAACACCCTCGAAGTCAATACCCAAGAACTGGGTCTACGCGGGGTTGGCGCTCATTGTAGTTGCTCTTCTAGCTTGGGCGGCGTGGCCGAAGCACTCGTCCCCAGCGAGAGAGACGGCTCGCAATCGAGCGGTGCGAACCGCGGTGCCTGCAGCGAACCCGCGAGCCTGGGAGACGCGCACCCTTGCACCCGATGGCACTGCTGCAAAAGCGCAGCCCAAAGCACTACCGGCGCGAGTGGAAACAGTGCCCAGACGCGATGTGACGCCGGCCAAAGCGCAAGCAGTTGCCGCAAGTGGCGCAATCTGGCGGGTCGTGCTATATACGTACAATCACACGGAAGACGCCCAGAGAAAAGCCCATGCAATTAACTCGAAACATCCCGACTTAGCCGCGGATGTATTCTCGCCGAACGGTCACGGTGCTCCTTATTTAGTAACGGTCGGCGGACACATGAGTCGTGACGAAGCACTGCGACTGCGACAGAGAGCCCTCCGGATGGGCATGCCGCGCGATAGTTACATCCAAAACTACAAACAATAGTCAGGCAAGTACCCCAGACGAGTACCACGTCACACGAGTACGCGCGGTACTCGTCAGATTACCTGAGTTAGTTAAGAATCCCTTGCGAGCCGATCTAACGGTCGCACCTACTACGTAGGTCATTCGGAGGGACCGTGAGAAATGGTCTGTTAGCCGGGGCAGCAGGCCTGCACGTTGGCGCCGCAGCCGGGCAGTGTAGGTGATCACGGAAAGAATAACGCGATGAGACATCAGATTCAGAACATGTTCTTGACGGAGTACTGCCCTCACATTGCTCTGGTGCGCCATTCCGAAAGCACAGAAAGCGTGGGAGACGTCGGCGGACCCAAGGCGCGCTGGAAGCACTTCAGTGTCGTGGCGATAGCGGGAATACTTTTCGGCGAGATGGCTGCTGCGATTGTTTCCAAGAGCGAGTTGGTCCCGACCGCGACAATCGCCGTGCAGCCGACGGAGACTTATGTCGCGCCTCCAATTTCCAAGCACGGCGTCTCCGTTTGGACGATAAAGCGGTCGGATGTGGACGGAGCAGACCTCAGCGAGCTGAACAGGCGCCAGAATCGCAACAGGCGACCCGAAGCTTTAGTAACAGTTCTTCGCGAGCGCGCGGAGCCGCAGACGGAACTTGTCACAGAAACACGTACTCCGGTGACCGTGACTTACGCGACGAAGTGAATTACAAGGACGTGATCTCGGGATAAAGAAATGGGAGAGAGCACTAACTCGCTCTCTCCCAGAGTGGTTGAAGGAAACACGACCACTAAAGTGCTTTAGGCGTGGGCGGTCGAAGTGACAAGGTTCCCATTCACGCCCATGGGGAAGAACCCGCCTTGTGTTACGCCTGCCTGGTTGCCGTAAACAAGATAGAGAACTTGTCCCGGGGTGCGGATGGCAGTTAGGCCTGTCGTGCTGTCGGCCGAAATGTAGCTGCTGCCCGAGGGAGGAGGAATGATATCGACCCCGTCGATTGCCGTGGTCGGTACCGCCAGGCGGGCGACCTGGAGACGAATGCTCCCGACGTGCTCTGCTTCCGTCGCGAGAATTCTGGCGGCTGTTCCGATGTAAGGGCTGCTCGCGAAGGACGCCAACTGTGCTGCGCCGCCGTAAGCCGTGACACCGACATCTTCAAACACCCGGGCGAGCGTCAGAAACTGAAGCTCATTCGCAAACCCGATTCCCAGCGCGTTCAGGTTGATGGGGGGCTGTGCGATGGGGGTAACGCCGGCATTGGACAAGGCGGTTCGAAGCAGAACCACGTGATCGCGTTCATCCTGCGCGATTTCGAGTGCGATCTGGCCGGTAAACACCAAGCTGTTTCCGAAGCTCACTCGACTACCGCCCGTCGCTGCGCCTGAATTTCCCTGGCCTGAGATAGGAATGTTGTACGGCGCCATGTCCATGGTGTTGCCCGTAGTGGCTACCGTGTAAAACTCCGCCTCCAGATACTCCAGATTCAGAGCGAACTGCAATATATCCACGGGTGTGGGTGAGCTGGGATCGGCGCTCAGCTTGAACGCCCCTCCCGTCGCCATGGCGGCGCCTGCAGCTGCGCTGGCCATGCCGATTTTCTTCAACAAACTCCGACGATTGGGAGCCTGTGCGAGTACATCCGAAATGAGATCCTTATTTGCCATTGTTCCTCCCAGAACAAGTTGAATGAATTTAGTTGTCAGTCACACTTCGAGCCAACCGTGACCGAAAAACACAACGACCGGCGTTTGATTGTTAGAAGTACTTAGGACAATGACGATCTACGCTTGCGACAGATGAGGAACACGCCGGAGAGAGCGGGCAGAATCAGCGAGACAGTCGCCGGTTCGGGAACAGCCGCGGTTCCCACAGGCGTGGTGGAGATATCGAGAGCGTAGTTGCCGGTGCGATTGTATCCCTGCACATCGGTAAAGTTAGTTCCACCCGGACCGTTGAAGCTGAGATACGGGGTTGTCAAGTTCAGAGTGGTGGCCGTGATGGACTCTTGATTTTGCCAATCAGTCAGCGTGACGTAGTAAGTGCCGGCAGCGAGGTTGGAATCGACCAGGTAACCGTCGCCTTTCCAGCCGTTGGACGGATCAGGGTTCGCTATTGGCGAAAAGCTTGCGCTCTGATTGGCGATAGTAAATCCGGTATGGTCATATAACGTAATGTTGGGCTGGAACCCACCTGGTGCTGTCGTTGAACCGTTGAGGTTGGTGCCGCCTCCATAGGAAGTGGTGTAAATAGTCACGTTAGATAGTGACGTCAGCGACAGAGTCGTGAAGAAGACCGAGCCCGCCGTTCCGGACTCAGACGTCAATGTTCCTGTAGATGTCTGCGAGGCTGCTTGGAGCGGTACCGTGCCGACCGCGCCTAACAGTAACGCCGCCAAGGGCAGGCCTAGTTTTCTTTTTAAGTTCATCTAATCTCCTCTTGTTAATTCCCGAGGTGTCTCGAGTTTGCTTCCACTCGCGTATACGCAGTACCGACTGAGAATGGATGAGTAGCTAGCGAATGTTCTGGTACTTGGCCCCAGCGAAAGTTTCATGTTGTGGTTCGCTCGGCTTCGCGTCTATCGGACGGTGGAGAGTGAGTGAGCGCGGCCAGGATGCCGACCTGGCAACCGAGCTGCGAAAGCGTGATCCGAACGCGCTCGCAACAGCGTATGACCGGTATGGACACACGGTTTATTCACTTTTCATGCGCATCACGCGCGATCAAACTGTTGCCGAGGACCTGGTGCAGGAGTTGTTCCTGCGCGTCTGGAGTCGTGCACGCGATTTCGACGCAGCCAAGGGTTCGCTAGGAGTTTGGATACTCTCGATTGCCAGGAATATGGCGATCGATCACATACGGTCCGCGCAAGCCAGGTTTTCGCTGCGCCTGCGGCCGCTGGAACATGCAGATCAAAAACAGTTCTCTGCGAGAAGTGGACCGGAATCCGCTATCGATCAGGCCAGAGTCGTTAAGGAGGCATTCTCGCATCTAAGCTTCAATCAAAAACGCGTTCTGGAGCTTGCGTATTTCGAAGGTATGTCGCAATCGGAGATTGCGAGTAGTCTTAACGAGCCGTTAGGAACGGTGAAGAGTTGGATGCGCTCGGCGTTGCTGCGCCTGCGTAACACCATCCAGGGGAGTGCGGTCGGATGACACACGCCGAGATGGACGAACTCTACTACCTGTACGCACTCGGCGTGCTGGAGCCGGAGCTTGCTGCCGAGATTGACTCGCACCTTGCCCAGCCGTGTTCCTACTGCGTGGAACGCGTTCAAGCTGCCACGGAGTTCACCGCGTTGCTGGCAGGAATCGCCGAGGAGAAGCAGCCACCTGCCGAGCTGCGGGATCGGGTATTGGCCAGCGTTACGCCGGTCCGGCGCAGCAGAAATTGGGGGCCGCTGGTTGCAGGACTCGCGGCGGCCTGCATCGCGCTGCTCGTCTTTTCTCTGTGGTCGCGAGGCCAGACGAGCAGGATGCGCGAGCAACTCACAGCACTCAGGAACGAGTCGAGCGAGCTGAGGAACGAGCTAGCCACGCTCACGATTGAGCGCGATCAGTTGGCTGCCGCGCGGGTAGAGCGGAACCAGCTGCGGGCGGCGCTCGACATCGTGAGCAGATCAGATACGCGCGCCGTTCAGTTTGGCAAAGGGGAAAACCTTCCGCACGGCCGAGTGTTTGCGAACAGCAGAGGCGGACTCCTGTTTGTGGCATCGCGCTTACCGCGCCTCGCTTCCAACCGGAGCTTCGAGTTATGGATTATGCCGAAGAGCGGTGCACCGCGCCCAGCGGGAGTGTTCCGCGCCAACGGAGCGGGCGATTCCATCCACGTTTCTTCTGTTGCCATCGATCCCTCTCAGACCAAGGCTGTCGCGGTGAGCGTTGAACCGCGAGAAGGATCTAGCGCGCCAACGACTACGCCAATCATTGTGGTGCCGATCGGGTAATTGCGCTCGGGCAAGTGCCGCTGGAGTGCGTCGGGTTTGAAGGTTCGCGCGCTACGGCTTGCGCTCGGCGCCAACCGGCACCGGGTTGTCTTGCGATGGCGCTCTTCCGCTCTCCGGAAGCGGCACCAGCATCTGCTCTTTGCGGTAAATGAGCGTCGCGGTGTTGTAGCTGGCGAGTTCGAAACCGTGCCCGTGCGTAATCGCGTCTGTGGGACAGGCCTCGACGCAATAGCCGCAAAAAATGCAGCGATTGTAGTCGATGTTGTAAACCTTGGCGTAACGTTCGGCGCCGCTGAAACGGGCTTCGGCCGTGTTCTCGGCGGCTTCGATATAGATGCAGTCAGCCGGACATGCGGCAGCGCACAAAAAGCACGCCACGCACTTCTCCAAACCGTTTTCGTCACGCTGAAGAACGTGAGCACCGCGAAAGCGCTCCTCCAGTTGAGCGGGGGCGTCCGGATACTCTTCAGTGATCGCTGGGGTCAGCATCTCCTTGAAGGTGATGCCCATACCCTTGGCGATTGCTGCCGCTGAGCCGATCACTTCGCCGATCTTCGCCATTCTCATTCCAGGTTAACGCAAGCGCGATGCCCGAAACTGATTCGCTGCAAGGTCGGTAAAATAGCGTCGTGCGCGTAGTTCTGCTGTTTCTCCTCAGTGCTGTGCTGCTGTTTGGTGAGACGTTCAAGCTGTATCTCAAAGAAGGCGGTTATCATCTGGTCCGGGAGTACCAAGTAGCCGGCGATCGGGTCCGCTATTACAGCACCGAACGGGGCGATTGGGAAGAGATTCCGGCAGAGCTGGTCGACTTACAGAAAACCGAACGCGAGCGCAAGGCCAGAGACGAACAAGCGAGTAATGAAGCGCGTGAGGAAAACGAAGAAGCGCAGGCCCTGCGGGAGCAGCGTCGTGAAGTTGCGTCCATTCCGATGGACGTCGGTGCGTACTACAAGCAGGGTGACCAGGTAAAGGCTCTCAAGCTGGCCGATTACCAGGTCATCACCGACAAAAAGCGCAAAGCTATTCAAGTGCTCTCCCCCATACCGTTAATTCCCGGAAAGGCGACGGTGGTTATCCAAGGTGACCATTCGAAATTTTCGGTGAACGAGGACCGGCCGGCTTTCTACATGCGGCTCGCCAAGGAAGAGCGATTCGGCATTATCAAGCTCGCATCGAAGAAGAAGCTGCGTGTGGTCGAAAATATTTCCATTATTCCGGTCGCAAAGCAAGCCGTCGAAGATCGCAAACAGATGGATACGTTTCAACAGGAGCTTGACAGCGGGCTGTACAAAGTGTGGCCCGAAAAGCCACTTACTTCCGGCGAGTACGCCGTGGTCGAATTTAGCGACACGGGCGAGGCGGACGATATTGAGCTGCTGGTTTGGGATTTCGCAGTGGCGGGAAAGTAAGTAACTTAGTTTTTTAGCTAGGCAGCCACTTACTCATACCGCAGTGCTTCGGCGGGCGCGATCCGAGCGGCGTTGCGGGAAGGATGTAAGGTCGCCAGCAGACTAGTAAGAAGTGCGAGCGCGGCTACCCAGATCCCATCGGTCCAGCGGCTTTGAAACGGAACATAACTGAGCGCATAAATCTGCTCGTCCAGCCTAAGCCAGCGATAGTGATTCAAGAGGGCAGTCACTGAATAGCCGGCCGCGAGGCCGATGATACAGCCCAGAGCGCCGATGGCGAGTCCCTGGAGTACGAAGATACGCTGGATCTGCTGGCGCCGCGCACCCATGGACATCAGGATGGCGACATCGCGGTGCTTTTCCATGACTAGCATTACGAGCACGACCAGAATGTTGAGGGCCGCCACGAGCTCGATGAGGCTCACCGTAACAACGCTCACCAGCCGTTCAAGCCTAAGTGCGTTTAACAGTGACCGATTTTGATCCATCCAGGTGCTCGCGATGAGCGTGGGCCCTGTGATCTCTTCCGCTTTTCGCGCGACGGTGGGCGCTTCGAAAATGTTGTCGAGGCGCAGCTCGATGGTGTTGACGATATCGTTGAGATCGAGAACGCGTTGCGCAGCGGCCAGCGAGGTGAAGGCCCAAGTGGAATCGAGATCGTATAGACCGGATTCGAAGATGCCGCCGACACGGAAGTGAAAGAGGCTGGGGACAACGCCCAAAGGCGTGAGCTGGCCTTGATAGCTGATAACCGTTACAGGACTGTGGAGGACCACGCCCGCCTGTTCCGCTAATCTTGCACCCAGGACAATGTCGTAATCAGTGCCGGGCGCGTCGAAACCGGTTAGCGAGCCGGATTTGAGATGACGAAGTAACTCTGGGACGGGCGCGCCTTTGCCGAGCGGCACTCCTTTGAGCACGGCACCTGAGCCGACCAGCGGCCCTTTCAAAGCAACTTGACCGTACAGGCCGGGCGTCGCGCCGATGACATGCGGAATGCGACGGAGTTTGGGAATCAACTCCTCCCAATTTTCGATGCCGTAGGCCGGATTTCTTTCGAGGATGCTGACGTGAGCTGTCGCGCTGAGAAGGCTTGATTGCAGTGTGCTTTGAAAGCCATTGTTGACGGCCAGGGCAATGATCAGAGCTGTAACACCGGCCGCCACTCCCAGGACGGAGATGACGGTAATCACCGAAATGACGGTCTGTTTCCGCTTGGCGCGCAAGTAGCGCAGCGCGACCATCCATTCGAAGCGAGACATGTTCTCTCTCCATTCTGTTACCTGGGCCCGGCAGTTCAGTGTAGAATCGTTCCCGCGATGCTACGAAGAACTTTCTTGGTGGGTGCAGCCAGTGTGATTGCGTTACCGGCGCAGGATGTGATGGCCCGGGCGCGGCGGATCTCTTCCGAAGCGATCGGCATCGATAGCCATATCGATACCATTCAGGGCGTGTTGATGGGCGGTAACGACCTTTCGACCCGGCTCTCCAGCGGCCATGTAGATTTTCCGCGCTTACATGAAGGAGGCATGAAGGCGCCCTTCTTCGCGCTGTTTTGTCCTGTGTACTACAAGGGCGCGGAGGCAGTGCGGCGTACGCTCGATCTCCGCGACGCGATGCAGAGAGTGCTGGACGCCAATCCCGACAAAATCCAACTCGCAAGGTACAGCGAGGACATCGTGCGGATAGTCAGGTCGGGCAAGATCTCCGCCTTCCTCACCATTGAAGGCGGCCACCAAATTGATGATGATCTTGCTGTGCTTCGGATGTATCATCGCATGGGCATTCGATCCATGACGCTCAGTCATTTTCGTAATAACAATTGGGCGGATTCTTCCACCGATAAGCCGGTGCACAATGGCCTCACCGATTTCGGCAGAGAGGTCGTCCGCGAGATGAACCGGATTGGCATGCTGGTTGATGTCTCGCATGTTTCCGACAAAACGTTCTTCGACGCGATTGCGGTGTCGTCGAAGCCCGTCATCCTTTCGCATTCTTCCTGCCGGGCGATCTCGGATGTGCCGCGCAACGCGACGGACGAGATGCTCCGTGCTTTGGCGGCGAACGGAGGCGTTATCGGAATCAACTTCGGCGAGGGCTTCATCAATCCGAAGGACGCCGAAGCGCTGCGTCGTGTGGTGGCTTCCCCCAGCCAAGCCCCCGATCTCAGCGGTAAGCCTCTCGACGATTACGCGGAAAACGAATTCCACGCGCAGTTCGGGCATCGCCTACCGGTTGCCGCGACTGTGGCCGACGCCGCCGCACACGTCGATCACGCTGTGAAGGTCGCGGGTATCGATCATGTTGGTATCGGTAGCGACTTCGACGGCATTGCAGGCCCGCCAAACGGATTGGACGACATTTCCAAAATGCCGAACTTAGTCGCGGAACTGCTCAAGCTCGACTACTCCGATGGAGACATAAAGAAGATTCTCGGCGGAAATTATCTGCGGGTGATCCGCGCTGTCACGGGTGCGTGAAGCCGCTCAGGGCGCAAGTTCGCGCAGCCGATCGACCAGACCAATGTCCCCTTCGGGGCGTAGTAGCGGAAACAGAATCACATCGCGGATCGTTTTGGAATCGGTGAGTATCATTGTCAGCCGATCGATGCCGATACCTTCGCCGCCCGCCGGCGGCATGCCGTAGCTGAGCGCCCGTATGTAGTCTTCGTCCATGACGTGCGCTTCTTCGTCGCCACCTTGTTTGCGCGCGAGCTGCAGCTCGAAGCGGCGGCGCTGTTCTTGCGGGTCGTTGAG
Organism: uncultured Acidobacteriaceae bacterium; assembly: GCA_963787615.1. Taxonomy (GTDB): domain Bacteria; phylum Acidobacteriota; class Terriglobia; order Bryobacterales; family Bryobacteraceae; genus Bog-105. The sequence goes on from CAWBDJ010000001.1 coordinate 278,336, forward strand.
TTCGGTGAAAGCGTTTGCGATTTCCATACCGCCTGCGTAGATCTCGAAGCGCTCGACGAATTCGGGCTCGTCCGGCTTGTTCTTGGAGAGCGGCGAAACTTCCGCAGGAAATTCGCGAATGATGGTGGGTTCAAAGAGATGATCTTCGGCGTGCCGCTCGAACAGATCGACGAGAGCGGTGCCCGGCGTGGCCTCCTTCGATTGCCGCTGCAGCCATTCGGGATCTTTCAAATTGTCGAGCGTGGGCTTTTCCTCGTCCGGCCAAAACTCGACGATGGCTTCGCGCATCGAAAATTCGCGGACGTTAGAGAAATCGAGTGAGCGGCCCTGATACGTGACGGCGGTCGAGCCCGTCGCATCGACAGCAACATTGCGAAGTAGTTCGCGAGAGAGCTGAATCATGCCGCGGTAATCGGTATAGGCCTGGTAAAACTCGAGCATCGTGAATTCCGGATTCCATCGCCAGCCGAGCCCCTCATTTCTGAAGTTACGGTTGATCTCGTAAACACGCTCAATGCCGCCGACGACGAGACGCTTGAGGTAAAGCTCGGGCGCGATGCGCAGGTAGAGGTCGATATCAAGTGCGTTGTGGTGCGTGACAAAAGGGCGAGCGACGGCGCCGCCGTAGAGCGGCTGCATCATCGGAGTCTCTACTTCGAGGAACCCGCGCTCGTCCAGCTGACGGCGCAGTGAGCTAACGATTTTCGAGCGTGTCACGAAAACCTTGCGGACATCGGGATTCGCAATGAGATCGAGATAGCGCTGCCGGTACCGTGTCTCAACATCTTCCAGACCATGCCACTTTTCGGGCAAGGCGAGCATGATCTTCGAGAGAAAGAAAAGCTCTTCCACGTGAACCGTCAGCTCGCCGGTTTTGGTGCGGAACAAATATCCACTCGCGCCGATGATATCGCCGATATCCAGCAATTCGTAAAGCTTGTAGCTCGATTCCGAGATCGCATCTTTCTTGATGTAGATCTGCAGCTTTTCGCCATTTTGCAGCAAATGAAGAAAGCCGGCCTTCCCCATGCGCCGAATGGTTAGGATGCGCCCCGCGATGCGAACACGAATGGGGTTGCTTAGATCTTCGCTGGTTTTCTGGCTGTACTCGGCGAGGATCGCGGGCACAGTATGGGTGTAATCGAACGCGTGCCCGTACGGTTCGAAACCGAGTTGGCGGATCTGTGCCAAGCGCTCGTGGCGCTGGCGCAACAACTCATCTTCTAAGGCCAAAGCGGGAAGCTCCTCGAAGCTTACATTGTAGAGGCAGGCTTCGTTGACAGGGAAACGGAGAATGGATGAAAACTGCCCATCGCGGCGTGTAACAACTCTTTGTCTTTTCGCGCCTAAATCCCCGCCCGGCGGCCGGTCTTCCCGGCTTTGACATGTGACCCCGATCGCGCCGCGGGGGTCTTCCGTTCCAGAAACTTCGAAATGCGAAGCTCAATGCGTATAGGTTTAGCCAACTCGCATTGCCAAAGTACCAGGCAATCCCATCCATCTGCCCTCAGCGTCTTGAGATATTCAGCGTCGCGTGCGCGATTGCGTTCGAGCTTAGGACCCCAGAACGACTGATTGGATTTCGGAATACGGGAAGCCCTCTTACATCCGTGCTGATGCCAAAAACAACCATGCACGAAGATTACTTTCCGCTTTGCGGGAAACACTAAATCGGGCGTTCCGGGAAGATCAGCGCGATGCAGCCTAAAACGATACCCCATCGCGTGCGTAAGTCGCCGAACGAACATCTCCGGTTTCGTGTTTTTTGAGCGGACGGCCGCCATGTTTTGGCTCCTGTTCATGGTCGGGCTACTTTGACCGCTGTTCAAATTTCTTGCGGAGCCACCTCAATACGGCAAGTTGTTCGGCTTGACCTGCCCGCCTGATCTGAGACAGTAGCCAAAGAGTCGTCGGCTTCTCGGTCGTGATATTCTTCGCACCTTGGTTGCACGTGGAGCACAGCGCTCGAAGATTCGTCAACTCGTCTCTTCCGCCGAGACTCTTGTCCTTAATGTGTCCGATGTGGAGGCGAACCTTGCGCCCGGTTGCTGGATCAATATCGCCGGGAGTAAGACCACACATTTGACAGGTGAACCCGTTCCGGTCAAGAACTTCGGCCCGGAGTTTCGCCGAAATAGGTCTGCTAAATTTGAGTGCGGACTTTTCCGGCGGCGCTTGTTTGAGAAGGTATTGTCCGGGTTTAAGATCAGCGCTGTCGTGGTGTGTCAGGATCGGCCAGTGTTCATCCTCGCGCAATTCACGAACGCGTCGCGCCCATTCACTGACGCTGGCGCCGGCAGCGTCGCGAACCTGAATTGATGTGACTACACGACCTATATTTGCGAGAAGGAATTGCCTAATCCGTTCTTTGGATCCCGGCTTAGGCATGGCTGCATGAACGAGCCATCAGGGGTTTTGACGTTCGCAACTGGAGTAAGAGTTGCTCCCCAATATGCTGTGTATAAATTGGCGGAATCGCTTCATTTAACTCGTTCTTGCTCATCCAGTCTATGCCCATCGCGTCTCGGGCGGCGGCGACGCTGCAGTTTCCACCACCGTTAACCGACACGAAATCGCGCATTTCGTCAGTTTTCCCGTAATGAGCTTTCCGCTTATCGAGCGTGTGACACTTTGGATGTTTTCCATGGGGCGGGGTGAGGATTGGGAAGTTAGTTTCAAACAAGCGATGGCGGAGAACACGCAGTCCCTTAAACATAGTTCCGCATAGAACCACGGGATCGATTAGCGGGGCACCGTCAACATTTTCGATGATGTAGAAACGTCCAGATCGAACGAGCATGTCCCTGACGGGCTCGATGAGGCGCGGCCATTGGTCAGCATTCCCGTTACGCTTAGCCAGATCCGAATAGGACTGACACGGCGGGGATGCGTGAACGGCGTCAAACATCGCGATAAACTTCCGATCAAGCGTCAAGGCGTCGGCTTGGATAAACGGAAACGGATACTTTGGCTGCGCGTTGATATCCACGCCCACGACTTCAAAACCAGCCCTGCTGTATCCCAAACTAGCGCCACCAGCACAGCAAAATAGATCAAGTAACCTGGGTTTCTGATCTGTGATATCTAGTTTATTCGGATCGGCTTGAAGTGGGCGAATGAGCGTTAGCTGGCGAGTCTGACGTTGCATCGTTTTAGGGCTCATTGTGCCTATAGAAAGTTTAACCATTGAACCTCACCCCGGCAATTCCGACCCGATCCAAATATGATTCATGGTCGTCGCCCGCACCGCCCGAGTGAACGCAAGCGTCGGTCAATCCCGCGAAATTGTGACGCAGATTCCAGGCACCATCAGTGACACGGCGAGAACAGCTAGCGGCGGACGATTACTTCACGAAGATGGTCGCGGGTGAGGAAGAACTTCAGCGAAGCGGCGTTTTGGAAAAGCTTCTCGATAGAACGGTTGTTGAAGTACTGGGTAAGCTGGTGGCCGGCGCTGGTGCGCGGTATCTGCAGTAACGTCTTCTGATCTTGAATACGGTAGTTATGAACCGGGATGCTGGTCGCCTTCTCGTCGGAGTTGAAGAACACCAGCATCGAGCCGCCGGGCCGCATGACCCGAAGCAACTGAGCAACGGTTTGCTCGAGCAGTGGCGACGTTAGAAACTGGAGCGCGTCCCAGACCAGGGCGCCGTCGAAGAATTGATCCGGAAATTTGAGGGTTTGATCGAGGAAACGCTGCGCTTTACTAGCCGCTTGCTGGCTTTCCAGAAAATCGTCACCAAAACATTCCTGCATGGTGCCGACAATATCGTCGGACGAGATGCGATGGCCGAGGCCAGTAATGAACGTAATGTTGGCTTGACTAGCACCCGACATGTCGAGGATCGAAAGATTCTCAGACGATTGCAGGAAGGAACAGAATTGGTCGAATCCGCTGCTGTGCCGGCTAAGCGCAGGGTGCGCGTCTCTGGGAGACGCTTTTTCGGGGACTCCCTTTGCGGCGCCAAATTTCATAGCGGATTGGAGAGAAAAGCTCAAGGAGCAACAGTTAGCACCTTCGGGAGACACCGAATGCGAGGCTGGTCTTTCAGGCCTCCCCCTGGAGTTACTTAACTGAACTTCCCGCGCCTACTGGCGTTGGGCTCGAATTGGGCGCCGACACAGTCTGTGGCTGTGAAGCGGGCTGCGAGTGCGACGGCGTGTGTGAGCCGCTTTGTGACTGCTGCGCACCTTTGGTCGTGGACGGCGCCGCGGCCTTGGAAATGTCGATGCTGCCTTTGAAATACGCGCCATCTTCGATGACGATGCGGCTGGTCTTGATGTCGCCTACCAGCTTGGCTTCTTTCTTGATGTCGATCTTGTCGCTCGCATCCACATTGCCCTGAATCGAGCCTTGGATGATGATCTCGCGAGCTTTGAGACCGGCCTGCACACGGGCGTTGGGACCAATGGTCAGGCGGTGCTCGTGACACTCGACCGTGCCCTCAACTTCTCCGTCGATGGTTAAATCTTCGCGGGCAAAAATCTGGCCCTTGACAGTTACGTTCTTACCTAATGCGGCCGAGCCGCCGCGGCTGGAAGGTGTTTCGGCCTCGAAAGGTCTGGTTGGCGATGACATGGTGTTCGTTTCTCTCCTCTGTGATTCCACTGCAGGCGGCACGGCTGATGCTGGTACACCGGCGGGTTTTTCCGGCCTGTTCGGCAGTTCGTCTGGTTGTCTTTTACTCCACATGCAAAGGGTGTCTCCTGGGAAATACTCCCTTCAATCGTACTACTCTGTCACAAGTACTTATCGTATGGATTAAGCACATTTTTGCGAATACTTCTGAAATTGTGGCCATTGCCTGGTGGGTAGGGGTATCTGGGATAATTGAGTCGCTGTGTCCAAGCACCGGGATCTCGAAGCCCGCCTCGAAAGGGCGGAACAACAGCTCCGCCTCTTCCAGCGTGTGAGCCGATTGACGACGCGTGACATGGAAGTGGACGAGGCGCTCAATGAAATCGTGAATCTCGTGCGGGATTTTCTCAGTTCCGATTCGTGCCTGATTTATCTGGTAGAGCGCGGCGAGCTGATTTTATCGGCCTCGAGCGATCCCGACCGGCGAACAATCGGCCGGGTACGGTTACGGCTGGATGAGGGGCTGACCGGCTGGGTGGCGCGGGAACGGCGGCTGCTAGCCATCTCACGCGAGGCATACAACGATTCGCGCTTCAAGTTTTTCAAGGACTTGCCGCAGGATATGTTCGAAGCCTTCCTCTCGGTACCCATCATCGCCCAGAACAAAGTGATAGGCGTCATCAATGTTCAGAATCGAGAGCCCCGCATCCATTCGGGCGCGGATCTCGAGATGCTCAGCACGCTGGGTGAACAGGTTGGGTGCCTGCTGGTGCTTTCGCACCTGAAGAGTGCGGCTCTTTCGGGCGTAGGCCTCTGAATCAGGCCTTGGTTTCCGTTTCCGGCACGTGCGCTTCACCGGCCAACGTTCCCGGTTCAGTCGTTTCGTGGGGCAGATCCACTGTCTCCGGCAGGTCCGCTTGCTCCGCCACCCCGGCCGCGGCCTTCATGGCTTCTTCGCTCGGGCGGAAGCTGAGAAACCTGTAGCGGCAACCCAGGCAGCGGTAGCGGTTAGCGCCGAACGTCATCAACAGCTTCTTCCAGGTTGAGAGGTGGTGTGCCCGCGACGGCCAAGCGGTCAGTTCGCGCCCCAGGCATTTGGGGCATTTTGCGTACGCCAGCTTAGAGAACAGCCAAATATTGACCCAGAAACGGTGATTGCAATCGAGACAGCGGAATGGGTAAGTACCGAGGCAGGTCTTGAGTAATTCCAGTTTCGATTGGCGGCGCGAGAGCCGCAGGTTCGCGCTACCGCAACAGGCACAGTTATAAGCGGGGGTTCTCATCCAGCCGTTCTCATGCGGCAAAAATCTCGTCACGAGATGAGTGCGCCCGGTTGTACTCGGCGCGGAACTGCACAAAGGCATCCTGGAGCCGGTTCATCGTGGCGTGATCCTGATGCAAGGGTTCGTGGTCGATTTCGAGGACGGCGAGCAGATCGCGGGTGGTCGAAGTGATGAACACCTGATCGCTCTCTTCCAGGTCGGAGGGCGTCAGCTCGCGCTCGGCGATTGCCAGCCCTGCCAGCTGGATCTCTTCGAGCAGAATCGCGCGCGTCACGCCGGGCAGACAACCGGAGGTGCCGACCGGCGGCGTCCAAACATGATCATCCTGTACAGCGAATATGTTGGCGGAGGTGCATTCGCTGACCTGCCCGTCTTCATTCAGCAGGATCACCTCGTCAAAACCGCGCGCGTGCGCCTCTTCGTACCAGGTCAGGTTTTGCGCCCAGGAGGTGAACTTGGTGCCGGCAAATGGCGACGCGCCGTCCCTGCCGTGCGGCATATAGCTCAGCCTGACGCCGCGGCCCCAGTCCGTAAGATCGGCCGTGAAGGCGATCAGATCGGCGTCACGCGTGATGCCGGGACCCTCGAAGATGCCGCCGCGATTACGTACTACGGCGACCCGCAGCGTGGCGTCGAAGGCGTGGTTCGCCTCGATGAGCAGATGCAGCGCTTTGTGCAGATCGGACCTGGAGACGTCGAAGGGCACCCGCATACGCTCGGCATCGCGCTGCATGCGCTCGTAATGGCGATCGTACGCAAAAAGAACGCCTTGTGAGACCCGCAGCGTGCTGAAGATCCCCCAGCCGTTCATGAAGCCCACCTGACCTGGGGACAGAAGAGCCTCGGTCGTGTGCCGGATTTCGCCGTTATGGAGCAGGTAGCGGTGCATCTATTCTCGATTGCGCACTACGGACACAGACGCCTCTGTGCACTCCTCATCTTATCGGAACGCGCTGCGATCAAGATCCATGTTACGTGCCCCTAGCCCTGCGTCTGGAGCACCGCAGGCAAGCGCTCGAACAGCGCACGAAGCGCCTTTCCGCGATGGCTTACCGCGAACTTCTCGTCCGCCGTGAGCTCGCCAAAAGAACGATTGAGCGGGGGATAGAAGAACAGGGGATCGTAGCCGAAGCCGCCGCCGCCGCGAGGGGCCGGAAGGATCTCGCCTTCGACGATTCCATGCGCGGTGGTGAGAAGACGCCCGCCGCGCGCAAGCGCGAGCACACACACGAAGCGCGCTTCGCGATGGCTTTCGTTGCCAAGGTCGTGCAATACCAAGTTATTGTTATCTTCGTCGCTGGCCCCCGGACCCGCATAGCGCGCCGAATAAACGCCGGGCGCACCGTGCAGCGCCTCGACCTCCAGGCCGGAGTCGTCCGCCAGCACACATTCCGGCGTAAAGCCGGAGTAATAAATTGCTTTTGCCGAGGCGTTCTCTTCGAAACTTGTGCCGGTCTCTTCGGGAGGCAAGATCTCGCTGTTCAAACCCGTGAGAGGTTCGATGTTTATATCGGTGAGATTCGAGGCGCGTGCGGCCAACGCAAATTCGCGCAACTTGCCCGGGTTCGTCGAGCAGGCATAGATGATCATCTTCTTGGATTGGCGAAACTCGGCGTTATCATGCGAAATTGAAAGTCCGAGATCTCATCGGCCTGCTGGAATCAAACGGCTGGCGGCTGAAAAGGACGAAGGGTAGCCACCGTCAGTTCAGTCTCCGCAGGAAGGATTGGTAGTGACCGTGCCGGGCCAATTCGGGAAGGATGTGCGGGTCGGAACACTGAAGGCGATTCTCCGAAGCGCAAAGTTGGAACCGAAACAGGAAGGTTATTGATGACATACACCGTCATTTATGAGAAAGGGCCTACCTCTTGGGGAGCTTATGTCCCCGATCTCCCAGGCGTTATCACGTTGGGCGACTCGCGTGAAGAAGTGGAACGTCTGATCCAGGAAGCGATCGAGTTCCATATCGAAGGTATGCGCGACGAAGGACTCGCAATTCCCTCGCCGGCCAGCTTCGCCGGTGTGATCGAAATCGATCCAGCAGCGTGAGGGCGCGTCTTCACGCGTGCGCTCTACTCCCGAACGGCCCGTGCACGCGTCGAGCATGTAACAGAGGACCATCCCCAAGCTACCGAACCGCTGTGCAGTCGCCTGTCTTGTGGTCGGCAATCTGGAATCGCAAGAACTCATGAACTGCCTCCAGGGCGGGTTTGTTGTCAGCCGTAATCATGATCCTTGCGCCCCTCGGTGTTTCCTGAAGTTCCCAGTGAATCTGCTCTTTCAGTTGTGACATGACACTTGTTCCCGGAACGTTTTGCGCGTGAACCAACATAGGCACGTTGAAATTTCCCGCCGTGAACATCTGCACAATGTGGTGAAAATGCCCACGAATCTGATCACGAGTGTCGGTATCCTTCAGATCGTTTGCGCGAACCTCGATCAGGCCGCCGTCCTGAGTTAGCTCAAAGTGATGTGTGGTCTTCTCGTGCGAGAAGCCCATCATGTGATCTGCTCGACTGTTCATCTCAGCGTGCTGCCCATGCTCCGCTTCGGTTTGGCTGAGTGCCTGCCCCGTCGCAATTCCAAAGAACAATGTGGTCAGCAGAAGTGCGAAATAGCTCTTCATCGTTTTATCCCTCTCCGGGAAGATGGTTGGAGCGAACCGGGTAGCATTTCCAGAAGTCCGGCCCGTTCGCCGTCTGGAGTTTGATTCAGTCGCTGGTCCCAAATGGCGATTAGCTCCGTCACGTGGCGGCGCATCAGCAGCAACTCTTTCAGTTGCTGCTCGATCTGTTCCAACTTCGAAACTGCTAGAGCACGTACCTGTTTGCAGGGAGCGCCTCCAGAATCCCGCATGCGCAAGATGCGAACCAGTTCGCTTAAGCTGAAACCCACCGACAAGGCACGACGCACCAGCTGCACTCGCTGAACTGCATCAGAAGGATAAAGCCGGTATCCTGCTTCCGTTCGCCTCGGACGGGCGAGCAGTCCGAGACGTTCATAGTGCCGAAGCGTGTCCGTACTCACTCCTGTGAGCTTGGCGAGTTCGCCTGATCGAAGCGCCTTTCCTGCTCGTTCCACCCTCCCAGCATAGGATGCACCCTGGAAGCGGTTCCAGGGTCAAGAGAAAATTCGCAGTTGTCCTGAATCTGGTCCGCGTCGTGGCGTGAAGCGTTATGACGCTCGCGTCACGCGTGCGCTCGAGTTGCCAGCGCCTGTTCCTGCAAAGCGCGCAATTCCGAAATCCCGCCGCGAGCGAGCGCGACCAGTTCGCCCAAATGCGAATCGTCAAACGGTGTCCGTTCCGCTGTGGCCTGAAGTTCCACAAATTTGTCAGAACCGGTTACGACCACGTTCATGTCTACCTCCGCGCGCGAATCTTCTTCATACGCGAGGTCGAGCATGGGCGTGCCTGCAACAATGCCCACGCTCGTGGCCGCGACGGAATCGAGCAGGGGCGATTTTGTGAGCACTTTGAACTTCACGAGCGTGCCGAGCGCAATGGCGAGCGCGACATAAGCTCCCGTAATCGCGGCTGTCCGCGTGCCGCCATCGGCCTGAAGAACATCGCAATCGACGATCACGCTACGCTCGCCAAGTGCGCTCAAATCGACCACCGAACGCAGCGAGCGCCCGATCAAGCGTTGAATCTCATGCGTGCGGCCGGACGGGCGGCCCTTAGCGATCTCGCGCTGCGTGCGCGTGACCGTAGCACGAGGCAGCATGGAGTATTCGGCGGTCACCCATCCCTTTCCTGTGCCACGAAGGAATCCCGGAACCGTGTCTTCAACGGTCGCCGCGCACAACACCCGCGTATTGCCGGCTTCGATCAGCACCGAGCCTTCGGCTGTTACCAAATAGCCGGGCGTAATCCGGGTGGGACGCAATTCGTTTGGTTGTCTTCCATCGGTTCTCATGACGGCTGCACGCTTGTTCTGTTCCATCACCCTGCGACGTGGAACCCGGCAAAGAAAAAGAAACCGATCACCACAAGAATGATGACCAGCAGAATTAAACAAGGGATGACCCCTTGCCGAGGAATGGCCGTGGTCTTAGGAGAAGACGATTTCTTTTTGATCTTCGGAGAAGCCATTGCGGATTTCGGAAATTCGGCGAAAGCGCGCGACCACAACCACGCTCCCGATTAGCAGAGACAAGTTGTCGAAGGCGAATGTCGCGATGTTACTTCTTGAATAAGCTATCAAACGCCGCGCGCGCATCGCTCGCGTTTCGCGGAGCGGAGCCCGTACCGTTCTCCGTGGCCCTGGGAAGCGCGCCGGACGGTAAAGCATCGCGCGCCACTGTGACACGCGGCGCAAAAAGCTCGCACTCGTTGGCCTGATCCTTCAACACAATGCGCGCCGGGATGGGCTTGACACATTGGAAGCGCGTGGATGAATCGAAATTAACGCATTGTTTGCAGCAGTGCAGAGGCGAACTGCATTTCGGGCACGCACCCTTGAAATCTAAATCCGAAGGGAGCGTCGCCGCGCAGCTGAAACACCGGGCCGCTGCAATGTTTTGAACCAGCCGGGGGAGTTTGGGCCCTGTTATGTCGAGAGGAGGCCGGGGCCCTGATGGGCGCGGCCGGTCCGAGCGATGTGACTCCGAGCCCCGATCCGAATCCTGATACCCGTGTTGTCTATATTTTCGATCTCCGTCCATCGTCGTTGATCGACTCCTTGGAGGTCCAGTAGCAGCGGAGCGCTCGAGGTTTGAAATGACTTTCGCTGACTGGACTTACATTACGTGCAGTTCCAGTGTCTAAAGAAACTGTTCGGTGACGCTGGAATTCTCGAGTGTTGAGGGCAGGGTCGTGTTATCGGAAGGACGTAGTAACGGATCCCGCTTGCACCTGTTTAGTATGTACCACGAATTTTGTCTTAGCGCCAGTATCCCGCGTCAAATTTGTACAGTACTGGTCGCAAACTAATCCGAAACCCATTTCAGTAATGCGTTGCAGGGGCGGGTAAGCGGATTATCGAAATGATTCGGGCTAATTCGGACGGAGTAACCGACGCGGCCGGTGCGTTGCACCGTAAATTCACTCGCGAAGGTCACCGCACTCCCACGCTCCTCAACCGGGGCCAAGGCCAGGGTGTACGTGTTCTTCAGTTCGCCATTCACGCCAATTTGACCGATCACTGCCTCGACGCGCACTTCGGAAGGTTGCAGGCCGGCCAGATCTACAGTGGCCCGCAGCGGAACTGCCGAACCGCTCATGACCTGATCGCCTGGGCTTTCGCCAAAGTCGACGAATTTAATTTGCTGCCACGCCTGGCTCATGCGCGAATCCCATACCGTTCTGCGGCGGGCGGCTTCAAAATTGTCCTGCGAAATGCTGGTCCAGAAAGTATGCGCCGGCTGATAAAGTTCCGACATGTATTCGGCGACCATACGCCCGCTGCTGAAATGCGGCGTAATGTTCGTCATGCAGGTTTTCATGCGCCGAATCCAGCCTGCCGGAATCTCCTGTTCGGAATCCTGATAGAACAGCGGGACGATATCGTTTTCCAAAGTCGAATAGATCGCGCTGGCATGAATATCGTCCTGATCTTCGGCATAGGGTGCGCGATCGCCGATCGCCCATCCCGCCGACAGATCGAAGGCCTCGTCGAACCAGCCGTCCAGCACGCTTAGATTCAGCACGCCGTTCATGCAGGCTTTCATGCCGCTGGTTCCACAGGCTTCCTCGCCGCGGCGTGGATTGTTGAGCCACAGATCGACGCCTTGTACCATCTCGCGAGCGACTTGAATCCCGTAATCCTCGATGAAGATGAGGCGCTTCGAAATCTCAGGATCGCGCGAGAGATTCACGATCTCGCGAATCAGCGTTTTGCCGGGAAGATCTTTCGGATGGGCTTTGCCCGCCAACACGATCTGCACCGGCATTTGCGGGTGGTTGAGAAGTTTCTTCAGGCGATTCACGTCGCGGAAAAGTAGCGTTGCACGCTTGTAGGTGGCGAAGCGGCGTGCGAAGCCGATGGTGAACACGTCGGGATCGAGCACTTCGTGCAGCCGCCGCACTTCTGCCGCCGAAGCTTTGCGCTGCAGCGCGGAATTGACCGCCCTCTCGCGAACGAAGGCGACCAGGCGGCGCTTGCGCTTGCGGTGCATCTCCCACAGCTCCTGGCTGGGGATCTCCTGCACCTGCTCCCACATCTTCGTATCTTCCAAACGCTCCCGCCAATCGGGCTGCAGATACTGGTCGTACAGGCTGGCGAGGTCGCCATTGATCCAGGTCGGCGAGTGCACACCATTCGTGACCGCCACGATCGGCACTTCGTCAACCGGCAGCCGAGGCCACAGATCCTGGAACATTTCCTGCGATACGCAGCGATGCAGGATGCTGACCGCGTTGCGGAAAGCGGAGGTCTTCAGTGCCAGCACCGCCATCGAAAAACGATCGGTTGGATCCTGCAGATTCTTGCGGCCGAGTGCGAGCAGCTTGTCGAACGGGAACGGCCCTTGCTCACAGTAGGCGCGGAAGTAGTCGTAGACCATGCTCGAATCGAACAGGTCGATGCCGGCCGGAACACAGGTATGAGTGGTGAATACGTTGCTGAGACGCGTCGCTTCGAGAGCCTGTTCGAAAGTGAGCGCGTTCTCCTGCATCAAAACGCGAATGCGCTCTAACGCGAGGAACGCGGAATGCCCTTCGTTCATGTGATAAACGGTGGGCTTGATTCCCAGCTTTTTCAAAGCCCGCAAGCCGCCGATCCCGAGTACGATCTCCTGGCGGATGCGCTTGTGAATGTCGCCTCCGTAGAGCTGGTCCGTGATTTCGCGATGCTCGGCGGACGTGTTGAGGGGGATGTTGGTATCGAGCAGGAACAGCTTCACGCGTCCGACATCGATATGCCACACCTTCATAAACAGCTCGCCCGTGGGGAGCGTTAGCGTGACAATTAGTTCTTCGCCCCACTCGCCGACACACGGACGCACCGGCAGCGTGTAGAAGTCGTTCAGAGGCGTGCGTTCCTGCTGCCAGCCATCCGGGTTGAGATATTGCTGCAAATAGCCGCGCTGATAAAGCAGGCCGACACCCGTGAGGGCAAAATCGCTGTCGCTTGCGGCTTTTAAGTGATCGCCCGACAGGATTCCCAGGCCACCGGAATAGATCTGCATGCAATCGAGCAGACCGTATTCCATCGAAAAATAAGCAATCTGAGGAGTCTCGTCCGTCGGAGTAAGCGCATGCAGGTAGCTGTCGTGACGCTCGCAAGCGCGCCGGTATAAAGAAATGAAGCGCGGGTCAGCCGCCGCTTTGTCCAGCTTCTCCTGCGAAACCCGGCCCAGCAACTGAATGGGGTTATGGTTGTATTCTTTCCAAAGCGCCGGATCGAGCCGCCGGAACAGCGCGCGAATAATATGGTCCCAGCTCCAGAGCAGGTTGTAGGCCAGCTCAGACAGTCGATTCAGTGAAGGCGGCAGCGCCGGACGAACCAAAAACTCTCTTAAGGGTTGAATCTGATAAGGCATGCCAAACGCGTAGCGAGGGTCCTAGAGATACTATCGGAAGTTCCTAAAATTCACAGAACGGAAGAATGAAAAAGATTTGGGCAGCGGGTTCTAACGATGAAGGCGTATCCTTAGTATCTCATGTCCATAATCAATGGATGAGGGATTTCGCGCCTGTCCTACCTTTCTTTCCGCGACGTTAGCTATCGGGTGGACGGACGCACCATCCTCGATCAGATCAGCTTTGAAGTGGAACGCGGGGAAACGCTCGTTTTGCTCGGCCGCAGTGGCTCGGGTAAGACCACCGCGCTACGACTTATCAATCGCCTTCTCGAGCCCTCCACGGGCACGATTCTCATCGACGGCGCCGATATCAGCCGCGCGGATCCCATCGAGCTGCGACGCCGAATCGGATACGTCATTCAGGAGTTCGGTCTGCTGCCGCACTGGACCGTCGAAGAGAATGTGGCGCTGATCCCGCGGCTGCTAGGCTGGCCACCGGCCAAGCGCGAACAGAAAACCCGGGAGCTGCTCGACCAGGTGGGGCTTGGCTTTGAAAGCGTGCGTGCCCGAAAACCGCATCAGCTCTCGGGCGGACAGCGCCAGAGAGTAGCGGTTGCGCGCGCGCTGGCCGCCGGGCCCGGACTGCTGCTGTTCGACGAACCTTTTGGAGCCCTCGATCCGGTAACCCGCCACGAGATGCAGCAGCAGTTTATCGATTTGCGCCAGCGCTACCAGGTCGCGTCCATTTTCGTGACGCACGACATCGCGGAAGCGCTTGCTTTAGGGACCCGCATCGCGGTGCTCGACCGCGGGAAGCTTGAAACCATCATTACGCCCGACAAGTTCCAGCAGGCGGCAACCCCCGTTGCGCAGGCCTTCTTCGCGACGTTGCCGAAATTGGCGCCTGCCGAGCGGCCTAGGGTGCAATGAGCAGGTCTCAAGAGCAGGTTGCAGTAAGCCGGGTGCGTTGAGATGGATCCGATTGTCCTCCAAAGCTTGCTGCGAGATGTCGTTCAGCTCACCGGCGAGCACATCGTGCTGGTGGGAATTTCTTCCGCTATCGCCATCTTGATCGGCATCGGAATGGGCATCGTAGGCACGCGGCACGCTCCTCTGCGGAGGGTTTCGGTCACCATCGCCAGCGTCTTGCAGACCATTCCCAGTCTGGCCCTGTTTGGTTTTTTGCTGCCGGTACCTCTAATAGGAGGAATCGGCAGGCACACCGCTATCATTTGCTTAATCCTGTATTCCTTGTTACCGATTCTGCGCAACACCATCGTGGGTATCACTACGGTAGACGCGCCGGTTCGCGAAGCTGCCGTGGCGATGGGCATGACGGACGGTCAGTTGCTTCGTATGGTGGAGTTGCCGCTGGCAGCGCCGACGATTATCGCCGGTATCCGCATCGCGGTCGTGACTAACATCGGGACAGCCGTGATTGCGGCGGTGATCGGGGGCGGGGGACTGGGTGTATTGATTTTTCGCGGTGTGGCGTCAGTAGATACGTTGCAGATTTTGGCAGGTGCGATACCGGCCGCCGCCCTGGCGCTCATCGCAGACGCCGGCATGGGACTCATCGAGCGAAGAATAAAAACGAGATGAAACGCGCTATCGCGGTCCTGGCCCTCGCCTGCGCCCTATGCGGCTGTTCCCGCAATGGAGCAGTGGTCGTGGGCTCGAAGAATTTCACCGAGCAGCTCGTGTTGGGTGAAATCGCCGCGCAACAACTCGAACGCAAGCTGCACATTCGTGTCGAGCGCAAGTTGAACCTCGGCGGCACGCTTCTGACACATGAAGCCATTGTGAAGGGCGATATCGACATCTATCCTGAGTACACGGGAACGGGCAGCAGTGTCGTTCTAAAACAAAAGATACCGGACGATGCAGTGCGCGCGTATATGGCGGTCAAAGACGAATATTGGCGGCGCTTTCATCTGATCTGGTTGCCGCCCTTGGGCTTCAACGATACGTTCGCGATGATTGTGCGTAGTGCCGATGGAAAACGTCTCAACGCACCCGATCTATCCGCCGCGGCGGCTCGGAGTTGGCGCTTGGGCGTAGGCTACGAATTCTTGACACGTCCGGACGGCCTCGCGAGGCTCAATCAGACTTACGGCCTGCACTGGGATGGAACGCCGCAGGAGCATGGACCTGGGCCTCCTTTATCAGGCGCTGCGCCAAAGGAAGATCGACATGGCGGCCGGCAACTCGACGGACGCACCACTCACGCAGCACGACTTTGTTATGTTGCAGGACGATAAGAAAGCTTTCCCACCCTACAGCGCCTGTTACGTAATTCGGAAAGCGCTGGTCGATCAGCAGCCGCAAGTCGAGTGGGTACTGACTATGCTCTCGAACCACATCGGCGAAGACACCATGCGCGCTCTGAACCGGCGCGTGGAGGTAGAACATCAGCCTGTGGAGCGAGTCGTGAAAGATTTTCTCGTGACCCAGCCATGATCAACAAGCTTGTCATTGAAAACCTGAAACACCGCTGGCTGCGGACCGTCCTGTGCGCCCTGGTCGTCGGCGTTCAAGTGATGTCGATTCTCACCTTGATCGGGCTGAGCCGCGGCATGCTTGAAGATTCGGCGCATCGCGCCAGCGGCACCGGTGCCGACATCTGGCTGAAACCCGGAGGCACTTTTTCGTTGTCGGCGGGTCAAGTCAATGAAAAGTTTGTCGATTTCGTCGCTAAGCAGCCGCACGTGACGAATGCAGTCGGGGTATTGATGATCCCCGTGCAGTTGATCACTATGATCAACGGTGTCGACATTCAGCAATCCGAGAAGATGAGCGGCGGATTCAAGCTCGTCAAGGGAGAATTGCCACGCGCTCCCGATGACCTCCTTGTGGATACCTATTACGCGCAGCAGAACAAACTGCAGGTCGGCCAGACGGTCAAACTGCTCAACCATAACTGGCATCTCAGTGGAATCATGCAAGGCGGAGTGCTGGGCCGCCTGGTTGTGCAATTGAAGCCCCTCCAGCAATTAACCGGAAATGCCGAGCCGGCGCGCGTCTCTGAAATTCTGGTGAAGCTGGACAATGCCGCGCTTACCAATCAAGAGGTGACGTACTTCAACCAGCTGCTGAAAGGGAACCTCACCGCGATTTCGGCGCGCGATTTCGTTTCGCAATTCAGCGTCAACAATATTCCACAGCTACGCGCGTTTATCGGCGTCATCACTGTGCTCGCCGTCGTGGTCGGTTTCCTGGTCGTCTTTCTGTCGATGTATACCGCGGTCGTGGAGCGCACGCGCGAGATCGGCATTTTGAAAGCGCTCGGTGCCAAGCCGTTCCGGATTCTGGACATTCTGATCAGGGAAGCGGTGCTGCTCGCAATCGCCGGTTGCCTGATTGGTATTGTTTTGTCATTCGCCGCCAAGACGCTGGTGATGACCATCATGCCTGCGTCGTTGCAAGTGGTGAACGCACCGGATTGGTGGCCGATTGCCGCCGCGATCGCTTTGGGTGGAGCGCTCCTAGGCGCGATTTATCCAGGGCTGAAGGCGGCACGGCAGGATGCGATCGAGGCGCTTGCTTATGAGTAGCCCACTTCCTACCGGTCAGGCATCCGTTCTCTCCAGTGGGACGGGCGATCCCATCATCCGCGTGCGCGACTTGCGCAAAATCTATCACGTCGGAGAAATCGATGTTCCGGCGTTGCGCGGCGTCGATCTCGACGTTCCACGCGGCGAATTTCTGGCCGTGATTGGCCCTTCGGGTTCCGGCAAATCGACGCTGTTTCACATCCTAGGCGGCCTCGCGCCGCCCACGGCCGGTGAGATCTTCATCGACGGAGTGAATTTGCTGAAGCTCACTGAAAACGAGCGCACCGAAATGCGGCGCACCAAAGTCGGCTTCGTGTTTCAGAAATACAATCTGCTGCCAACCCTGACTGCCAGAGACAACATCGCACTCGCCCAGTCGCTTGCCGGCATCACATCACAGCCTGTCGATTTCGACGACACTCTCCAACTGCTGGGAATCAAACAGCGGCTCGATCACAAGCCGCGCGCGCTTTCGGGTGGCGAGCAGCAGCGCGTCGCTATCGCCCGCGCGCTGGTGAATCAACCGGCGATTTTATTGGCGGACGAACCGACCGGAAATCTGGACACCGCCAATTCGACCGCGGTCCTCAATATCCTGCGCGACTTGAACAAGCGCCGCCGCCAAACCATTCTGATGATCACGCACAATCCGGAAGCGGCCGCCTTCGCCGACCGAATCGTGACCATGCGCGACGGCAGAATCGACGCGGCCTGAAAGCATCAAACTACAGCAACTGCTCAACCGCTTCGAGCACCTGCTCTCGTCGAAAGGGCTTGGGTACGACCGCGTCAGCACCCAGGCGACTGGCTATTTTAAGGTAGCCGCTGCCTCCAAACGCCCCCGATATGGCGAGAATCTTCACGTCAGGGTAGCTTTGCCGCAACGCCTGGATCGTTTCCACTCCATCTTTTTCCGGCATGACAAGGTCGGTAATCACCAGCTTAATGGGGTGTTTGCTTACTTGCGCTAATGCTTCCTGGCCATCGGCGGCCTCGACTACCACGTATCCCGACTCTTCGAAGGTTCCACGCAGGAGCTTTCGGACCGTTGCATCATCGTCAACGATAAGCACCGCAGGACGACTCGCCCGATCAAGCACTGACGCAACCAGCTTGAGCAACGATTCGCCCGAATACGGCTTCTGCAAAAACGGCGTATCCGGCTGCAGCGTACTGCGTGCTAGCAGGGCATGATCGGTGTAGCCGGAAGTAAAGATGATTGCTGTATCCGGCCATTTCTTGCGCAGCTGGTCCGCTAACTCCGGACCGCTCATCTCCGGCATAACCACGTCCGTGAGCACCACGGAAGGAGCGTGCGCCGAGCTCTGCGTAATCTTTAATGCCTCTTTTCCATTGCTTGCCTGGATGACCGTGTAACCAGCTTCCGACAGCACCTCGTGGGCGAGTGTGCGCACCCGATCCTCGTCCTCAACGAGCAGAATCGTCGCTCCTTTTCCGCTGGCCGCGGCGTGTGGCTGCTCTGAGATTGCAGGGGACACAGACGGGGCATCAAAACGAGGCAAATAGATCCTGAAGGTGGTGCCGACGCCCCGTTCGGAATAAACCGTGACCGTGCCGCCGCTCTGTTGTACGACGCCCAGTACCATCGATAGGCCGAGGCCCGTGCCCTTGCCGACATCTTTCGTGGTAAAGAACGGTTCAAAAACTCTGGTCTTCGTTTTCTCGTCCATTCCGCAACCCGTATCGCTCACCGCAAGGAGCACATAGCGGCCTGGCAGTACGTTTTCGAGCGAAGCCGCGCGTTCATCCATCTGGCAATTGCGCGTTTCAATTACCAGCTGTCCACCTTTCGGCATCGCGTCGCGTGCGTTCACAGCCAAATTGACCACCACCTGTTCCAACTGTGTAACATCTGCGCGAACTTGGCCAAGGTCGGCTGCCAGGTGCAGAGCGATTTCGACGTCTTCGCCCAAAAGTCTTCGCAGCATTTGGCTGATGTCGCAGATGACGGTGTTAAGCTCCAGTGTCTGCGGCTGCAGAATTTGCTTGCGACTAAATGCCAGAAGCTGACTCGTCAGATTGGCCGCACGCTGGCCGGCCGCTTTTATTTCCGATACCTTGCCGCGCAGCGGGTTGTCCTCCGTTAGCTTGCGAAGAATAGAATCGCTGTATCCCAGAATGACCGTAAGCAGATTATTAAAATCATGTGCAATACCGCCCGCCAGCCGCCCAACCGCTTCCATTTTCTGCGATTGCTGCAGCTGCGATTCAAGCCGTTTCTGCTCCGTGATGTCCGTAATCAACGCCAGTCGCGCGCGACGCCCGGCGAACTCGATCGTGCGTCCCCTGGTTTCAATGACGAGGGACTGTCCATCTTTGCGCCGAACTCGGAATGAGCCCTTGTATGCGTCCGTAGTTTCTATGACCTTGATGAACTCCGTCAGAGCCGGGATGTCCTCCGGAGCCCGCGTGTCCCGCAGCGTCATGGTGAGGAACTCCGCGCGACTGTAGCCGTACAATTCTTCAGCCGCTGCGTTCACCGCTAGAAATTGAAGCGTTTCGGCATCGAACACTACCATGCTGAGCGGACTGCCCTCAAACAGCAGCTGGTAGCGGTGTTCACCGTCCTCGACAGCGAGTTGGCTCGCCTGCAGTTCGGCCGTACGCTCCAGAACTTTGCGTTCGACAATCTCGTTCGTGGCCTCGAGCTCA
Organism: uncultured Acidobacteriaceae bacterium; assembly: GCA_963787615.1. Classification (GTDB taxonomy): domain Bacteria; phylum Acidobacteriota; class Terriglobia; order Bryobacterales; family Bryobacteraceae; genus Bog-105. The sequence continues at coordinate 297,889 of CAWBDJ010000001.1, forward strand.
GCACGTTGCCGCGCGATGTTTTTCATTTCCTGAACACTCTGCAGGCATGACCGGATCAGGAAGATGTTTTCGAAGATTACCCAAGCCGCATGCTCAGTCCAGCGCCACGGACTCGCTGTAAGGATGCCGAACACCGATTGCGGCCAGTAGATGCCACGCAGCATATGGTCGGCGGCGACGACCAGCGTGGCTGGAATAAATACGCGCCAATCGCGATAGAAGGCCAGAAATGCCAGCGAGCCGAAGACATGAAAGTGCGTCTCGATTCGTCCGCCTGTCAGGTGAATGAGAAGCGCGGACATCAGCATCTGCGAGACCGCGATGACGTATCGCGTCACCACCTGCCCAGGGCGAAGCTGTACCAGAATCACGGGGAGCAGGGTAATCGCGCCACCCAGAAAAATGGCAGCCCATAGATGCAGATGCAACTCGCTGTACTGCCCGGCCCACGTCCGCGGTGTTATCCAGCAGGCCGCTGCAATCGAAGCCACCCATTGGCATAGCATCAGGCGCGCGAATAGATGGTCGGTACGACGGTAGATGGACTGCTGGTGATCGTGGAATAAAGCGTCTGCGCGGTCTGCCACCTTTTCCATCAAGTGCGGATTTGTTATTGCTTCTTCCACGAGTTCTGACTCAGCTCCTTCGCATTCGGGTCGTGCAGTGAACATCCAAATACCGGAACGTGAGTCCGCACATTCACGCCCTCCCTGACGGCGTGAATCACCGCATCGACGCCGAAGTTATCGCCCTGGTGACCGCGCGCGCTGGTGATGCCGCCGCTAAATACCAATCGTCCCTGTGGGTCATACAGCATCGTTTGACCCGAAACGCGTCCACCAAATCGTTCCGTCTCCGAGCCGTCGCGGTCGTATATAAGGTGGACATTCGGAATTCCAGCGCCCGTCTTCCAGAGAACTGAGGCCTGAACGTCCGCCGCGGTCGCCTCCGGTTTGCGAAAAACCATGAACCCGACCAGCTTTCCTTGGAGCCGCGCCATGAGTATCTCCAGCTCCCCGACGCTGGCGCGCGTGCACGGGCAGTTCGGATGCGTCAGCATCACGAGGGTGAACTTGTCGTTAGGCCGCGCGATGCGACTTGCCGTTGGCCACTGGGCGGGAGGAGCGCCCGGCGCTCCAGGCTCGCTCTCGTAATTGAGGATTTTTCGACCTCCGAGGCCAATCAACGCGGCCCAGAGGATCAGTACTCCTCCGCAGATCGCATGGCTGAGCGTGGTTCGTGTCATTACTTCGTGAACGCAAAACTGGTGAACTCGAACGCCCTAAGCCGTACTATCGCGAAAAATTTGCCTGAAACGCGGTTCTCTACCCATTTCGGCAACAAACAACGAAAGCTTTAGAGGTGACAAAGGCTCGCAGGCGCTGTCCCAGCGCTTCGCTAGTCAGCTTTGTGATTTTGAGTGGGTGATCCGTTCGGAGTTTGCAAAATCCGTTCTAATGCAGTGAGCCGCTTCGAACTGCCCAAGGTATACAGAAAAGCGACCATATCAAGCGCTTGCTCCGGCTGTACGCCTAAATTCGGCATGGCAGTTTGCGGTTTGAACCGCTTGGGATCAGCGATCCACGCCGCCGCGTTCGAGGGTACGTTGACCAGCGCGCCGGCGACGTATTGTCGCTCAGCGAAGCCCGTCAGCGGCGGCCCGACGTTGCCTCCGGCCGCGCCCGGGACCTCATGGCAGCTGATGCAGCCGTATTGGCCCAGCAGTTCGCGCCCTCGGGCGGAATTGCCCCGCGCCTTGAGCTGTGAAAATCCGCAATCATCGTTATCACTTACCACCCAAGGAAGCGATTTATCATCGAGGCCCAGATCCGCCGCTTCGGTCAGCCGCTTGTAATCGGCTGGCGACAGCAGCACCAGACGGCGGAGAAACGCTACGATACTCCACAGATCTTTTTCGCTTAGGCGCGGCGCAAAACCGGGCATTCCGCTGAGCTTCAGACCGTGCGTGGTGATCCAAAACAACTCGGAATCCGTCCAGTTGTTGCTGACGATCACCAGTTGTGGAGGTTTGGGATCGATCCCCCGACCTATCTGGTCGTTCGCGACACCCGGCGCGCCGTGACAGGGCTGACAATTCTTTTGATACAGCACGATGCCTTGCCGCACGAGCGCCGGATCCCGAAGTTTTGGGCCGTGGATCTCCCTACTACGGAAAGCGATCGAGCGAGTTCTGCCGGCCACCAAAAGCCAGCGCGTGGGCGCCAGATGTGGCTGGTCGGCCGCGATGTTGTAGGTTCCCGAGACCAGGAACAGGAGCCCACCTCCGATTTCGAAAGCGATGCACGCCGCGATCGCTAGGAGAATGGTTTTGCCCACCACGCTGCGGACCTCGGGCGGCTTAGAGGTGTCCTTCATCGCAATGTGTCAAGGTAAGCAGCGATGTCACGGGCCTGCCCCGCGGTAACGCCCAGATCGGGCATCGCGGTTCCAGGATTAATTTCTTGCGGCTTCGTAACCCACCGCAAAAGGTTTTCGGGTGTATTTACCAGCGACCCCGCAATGTAAATGCGAGATGCGACCCCCTGAAGCGGCGGACCGACAGTTCCGTTCGCCTCCGCGACCCCGGGGATGATGTGGCAAGACCCACAGCTATACGTATAAATGAGGTGTTGGCCGACACCCGCATTTCCACCGGTCACATTCTCGGCTTCGACAGTTGCGCTGTGGCGAATGCAACCCGACAGCATCGTCGCGACCGCAGCCAGAATGCAGGAAGCCAGACGCACGGTTTCAATGATAAAACTGTTTGCGCTCAAAACGCGCTATCGGAAACTACCTGTGCGGTACGGGCCTGTTAAGCGCGTCAGTCGACTCGCAAGGCCACGTTCGGATCGACACGCGTTGCGCGCAGAGCCGGCACATAACTTGCCAGCATCGCGACCACCGCGAGCACCACGCACACCGAGCCGTACGTGAGGGGATCACGAGGTGGTGTGTTGTACAGCAGCGATGAGATGACACGCGCGAGCGCAGCCGCACCGACGACACCGACAGCGATCCCCGCTGCTGTGATCCACATTCCATGTTGCAGGATCATCTGAAGCACGTCTGAACGCGAGGCCCCCAAGGCCATACGCAACCCGATCTCATTCGTGCGCTGCGTCACTGCGTAAGAGATCACCCCATAGACGCCCATCCCCGTCAGCAGCAGCGCGATCCCGGCAAAGCAGCTCAACAGAACGGTTTGAAAACGCGCGCGCCCCAAGTCGAGCGCCAGGTAGTCGGCCATGGTGCGAACACCGTAGAGTGTAGTTTCCGGGTCCATTGACGACAACACCTTATGCACCGCCGAAGTCAAAGCCAATGGGTCTCCTGCCGTGCGAACAATCAGCGTTGGCGGCCCGAACATCAGTTGCGACAACGGAACGTAATAGGCGGCCATCGGCTCTTCCGCCAGCTTGCTGCTTCGAACATCGCCTACCACCCCGACGATTTCGCGTGTCTCATAAGAGGCCCGCGCCGCTCCCTCGCTCGCCCCTATCTTCACGCGCTGGCCGATCGGGTTTTCGTTCGGCAGAAACTTCTTCGCAAAAGCCTGATTGACGATCATCACCGGGCTTGAATTCCGTTGATCGTGCGGCCCAAATGTGCGGCCTTGGAGCAGAGGTATTTGCAGGGTTTCAAAGAACCCCGGCACAACTATATTGAAACCCGCATTCGGGCGATTCCCTTCCGGGAGCGAGTGGGCCAGCAAATCGAACGAAATGACCATGTTGTCATTGCTCAGCGGAAGCGGAACCGATCCCGCAGCGGCCGTAACACCCGGCAACGTTCGAAGCCGATCTATCAGCGTGTTGATGAAGCGGTCTTGCTGGTCGGCGTTGTAACGCGTTTCGGAAAGATCGAAGTTCGCAGTAAACAGATGGTCGGGATTGAAGCCTAATGACGCGTGCGAGAGCCGGTCCAGGCTGCGCATCAACAGACCTGCACCGATCAGCAGCATGACTCCCAGCGCGGTCTCCGCAATCACGAGTCCCGATCGCAAGCGGTTCTGACGCGGCCCGGCCGTCGCGCTTCGCCCGCCTTCGCGCATGGCCGAACCCAGATTCGGAGTGCTAGTCCGAAGTGCCGGCACCAGCCCGAACAGAATTCCCGTAACTACAGAAAGGCCGAGCGTGAAAAATGCGACCCGGTAATCGATGCTAATCTCGGCGGCTCGCGGCAGGTTCGAAGGATACAACCGCAGAACCGCGCTGAGGCACCACGAAGCGAGCGCAAATCCGAGCACGGCGCCGCATAGCGAAAGAACTACCGATTCGGTAATTAACTGGCGCACGATACGAATCCTTGTTGCTCCCACAGCGGAGCGGATTGCCACCTCGCGCGCCCGCCCGCTACTCCGGCTTAACAGCAGGTTTGCCACGTTCGCGCACGCGATCAGCAGCACTAAGCCAACCGCGCCGAACAGCATAAAAAGAGTTTTGCTCGTCTCGCCGATCAGGTTTTTCAGCTCCGGTTCGACCGTCATTGCAAAGTGCGAATTGGTCTTTGGATACTGATAACGCAGCGCATTCGCAACGACGCTCGCTTCCGCATTGGCATTGGCAACGCTCGCGCCTGGTTTGAGCCGGCCAATTGCTTCCAGGTAGTGTGCGCCCCGCTGCTCGAGTGTCGGGCTGATCACCCGGCGTGTCGGACTCAGCCTCCCGTGAAAACGTCAGCCACATCTCGCGGCTCTCCGCCCGAATCGGAAATTGAAATCCTGGAGGCATCACGCCAACCACGGTGAAATGCCGTCCATTCAGCCCAATGCTGCGGCCGATCGCGGCTGGATCGGCATGTAAGCGGCGTCGCCAAAGTTCATCACTCACAATTGCTACGTGATGTCCCGGCCTGTCTTCATCCGGCAGAAAATTCCTGCCGAGCGCCGGGCTTACTCCCAGCAGCCTGAAGGTATTCGCGGAGACGTTCTCCCCGTGAACATGCACCGCTTCTCCCATACCGGTCGCGGTGAAATCAATGTCGTGATAGGCCGCGAGCGCCTCAAAAGAGCGGCTGCGCGCGCGCAGATCCGTGAAATCCGGATACGAGAGCGCCCCGCCTTCGGCCGCACCGCGCCGGAAATCAAACTCCTTAATTGCGACCAGCTGTTCGGGAGCGTGAAACGGCAGCGGACGCAGCAGCAGCGAGTTAATGACCGTGAACATCGCCGTCGGCGCGCCGATGCCCAGCGCAAGCGTCGCGATCGCTATCGTCGCGAATACGCGAGCTTTCATCAGATCGCGAATGGCGTAGCGGACATCCTTGAGGAGCGTTTCCATAAATGCTGGGCATTTCAAAAGCATGCAATATACCGAAACCGACGCTTCGTATTCTGTTGAGTAATCGAAAGATTGCCTTAGACTTAGGTGGCGATGGTGGGATGCCGCTGTCCGAAAGCGGACGCTGCGCGATAGTTGCGCTGCACTCGCGCTGTTTCTAATCGTTCGCCTCCCGTGCGAAGTGGCGAATACGCACCACATCGCTGCTCTTATTGCCGCGCGCGACGGCCAAATCCCTGCCATTACTGAGCCAGACGAAATTGAAAATCAGCCCGGAGTTGAGCTTCGTAAGCTCTACCGGCGAACCTCCTTGGAGTGATTGCCGCCAGATATTCGAGACACCGCCCCGCGTATCCACGTAGTCGATTGCATCTCCCGGCGGGCTCCATCGCATGATCGCGTTTCCCGTAGGACTGAGATAAGGAATATCGAACGTCTTTACCGCCTCACCGCCCGTTGCCGGAATGATTCCAAAAGCACTCCGATTCGGATCCCCAACGCTAAACGCAATCCATTTCCCGTCCGGCGAAGCGACCGGAAGGTCCGACGCGAAATGAGTGAGCTGTTCCGCCTTGCCGCCCTGAACCGGAACTCGCCAGAGCGTATAGTACTTGCCCAAAGAATTGAAATAAACCCATTTTCCGCCAGGCGAGCATGATGGACCGCCATTTGTCCCACTGGAGAATATAGCTTGCGGTTTCCCGCCATTCGTATCGACACGTAATATCGGAGCATCCCCAAAATGCCCGGCCCCGAAAACAATCGTATGTCCATCGGGGCATGCTGAAGGTGTCGAGAAGAAAGTAAGGTCAGCATCCGTGGTCACTTGTTCGGGGCTCCCCGCCTTACTCGTGATCCATATCTCACGTGTTTCGCCTCCTAACGAGGCATAGACGATGCGGTTGTCTGTGGTCCGGTCTAGCCCATAGATCCCGTCCTGCGTGCCTGCGCCGAAAGTAATCTGCGTCGCGCGCGCCACATCGGCATCGCGAAGTGCCCAGACGTTCGATTCTATTTGGCCTTGCGCGGCAACCAGCATCTGCGAATCCGCCGTCAAACTGACATCGAAATAGTCGTGCAGATCGTTCGTAATCCGGCGCGCCTGGCCCTGCGGAAAAGAAAGCTCCCAGATCTGTCCCGGAGAACTGTGTGACTGCATGGCAATCAGAACGACGCCGCTCATGTCAGACAGCCAAGCCAGTTGACGTATGTGCGTCCATGCATTCGTCCCTAAGATCTTGAGCTGTCCACCGGCCGCTGGCACAACCGCGACGTAACACTTGCCGCCTGAGTAAACGCTAGTTGCGATCTGCTTGCCATCCGCAGACCATGCGATTCCATGGCCATCGAAGCCATCTGGTTCTGCGCGTTGCGCGAGCGTTTGGTCCTTCGTGCCGTCGATCGAAGCAATCATCAAGCTCCCACTGGTGGCTGATGTCGCTCGCAAAAACGTGTAGCGTCCGCCATCGGGCGAGAAAGCAATTGGCGAGTCGATGCGTCCGCCGACTTTGCGCGGTTCGCCTCCGAACGTCGGCACCCGGAACAACTGCCCTGACTGCCCGTCGCCTCTGTCCACCACGTAAAACAAATAGTTGCCGTCGGGCGAAAACGCGAGCCCTTCGTAAACACCGGCTGAGGAAGGCAGAAGCGAAATATCGCTGTGCGTCGCCAGTTGTCGCACCCACAGGCCAGGTTTGCCGGATTTGCCTGCCGCAAAGGCAAGGTATTTGCCGTCAGGCGAAATCGCTGTCCTCATTACCTGCCCGACATTCGTGAGCCGTTCCATTGCCATCGTCTGAAAACCCGGCTCTCTTTGCTGCCGCCTCGACCAGTAGTAAAAAAGAAATGCCGCTACCAGGGCCAGTACTGCCAACGCCCCTGCGATCCATCTCGCGCGTTGCTTCCACCCGCTTGCGATTGATGGCAGTGCAGCCGGTGAGCTTGCACTCCGGGTTGCCGTGTGTGTACCGGGAGTAGCGGCAAGCTGCCCTGAGTCCGTGTCACGCCGGAGCCGCTTCAAATCGGCTCGCATGTCGGCCGCGTGCTGGTAGCGCAGGTCTCGATCTTTTTCGAGCGCCTTCGTGATGATCCGGTCGAGTTCTGCCGGCGTTTCCGGGCTCACCTTCAGCAGCGGTTCCGGCCGCTCATGCAGGATCGCACCCAGGACCGCACCCGACGTGGCACCCTTGAACGCAATTCGCCCGGTTGCCATTTCATACAGCACCGCGCCCAGACTGAAAAGGTCTGTTCGTGAATCCAGATCTTCTCCGCGAACCTGCTCTGGCGACATGTAGGCGGGTGTTCCCATCGTGCTGCCCGGGTCTGTCGCGACGGCCGTCATCGTGCGCTCGGAGGTTCCAGCTCGCGCGCTCTTCCGCTCTGAAAGCAGCTTCGCCAATCCGAAATCGAGAATCTTGGCGTGACCGCGTTTTGTGATAAAAAGGTTCGCTGGTTTCAGATCACGGTGTACAATGCCGCTCGAATGTGCTGCCTCGAGTGCGTCCGTCATCTGGATCGCCCAATCCAGGAGCGTATCCAGCGCCAGCGGCCCCCCACGAATCTTGTGCTTGAGTGTCTCGCCCTCGAGCAGCTCCATCGCAATATAGGGTGAGCCTTCGTGTTCACCAACTTCATAGATGGTGCAAATGTTGGGATGATTGATCGCCGCCGCCGCTCGCGCTTCTTGCTCGAAGCGTTGAATCGCCGCCTGATCGCGCGTGATCTCATCCGTGAGAAACTTGAGCGCAACTTGGCGCGCCAGCTTCATGTCCTCAGCGCGGTACACCACGCCCATGCCGCCGCCGCCCAGCTTCTCATATACCCGGTAATGGGAGACCGTTTTTCCGGTCACTGCTGTTAAGGCAGAATACCATCCGAGCAACACCTTTCTCGGGCACGCCGAATGCGGCGCTTTACTCATTGCAACGATGCCGTGTGAGCGGAGACTAGAGGTAACTCAACCACCAATCGCGTCGCGTGGCTTTGACTCTCGCAAACCATCTGCAGAGTGGATAGAGAGACACCACGATCAGTACCCATACTGCGTATACGACCACGAGATTGTAGCCGAAATTAGCCGGGAACAGCTGACGGGGGCCGCCCATCGAAGGCAGGGGATTGAACATGAACGAAAACGCTGTCCTTCCGTACCGGAGCCACGCCATGAGGACTGCTAGAGCGTGGATGGCGTAAAAATGCAGGACGAAGTAAAATAACGGCACTCGCCCGAAGACAATCAGCGGATTGGTGGCCTTGAACGAGCGTTGATCGAGGTAGGCCAAGAGCAATAACGCCGGCCCAAGCGTCATGAGCAGAAAATCGAGCGACGCCGGGTATTTCGTGCAGTTGAGAAACGAGAGCACAGTGAATGCGGTCGACTTCTGAAACGACCACCGCACCGGATCTCCATAGACGTTCACTGCGCGGATCACAACAAACCCAATCGTCAAAGCGAACCCGATCTTCAGCATGATCCGCCGCCGCACGGACGGTTCCAATAGGAACACCTGAGCGAAACAGAAGCCCGGCTCCCATGACCGCGATCCATGGCACCACGGTGTACGTCACGAGAACCGGGTGGCCGGCGAACGTAACGATGCCGGGTTGATGAATCAGATTCCAGAGCCACGCGCCCGAACCAAACTGCGATGCGCTGATGCCGTCCAGGCAGTTGTGCAGTGCGATAACGATCACGCTTAGCGCCGCGAGCCAACGAAGAGGCAAATAAATTAGCGCAGCCATCGCGATCATGCAAATGCCAAAAATCCAAAGGATCAAAAGCAGGATCAGGAAGCGCAGAGAAAAGTTGAAGTCATAGGCCAGCCGCATAACGGTCAGCTCCAGGACGACAAACCAGAGTCCGCGTGTCCAGAGAAACCGCGAAAGCTGGGCCTTGGTGTGATCGCGTTGCCGCCACCACAGAAAAGCGCCCATTCCCGCAGCGAACATGAACACCGGCAAACAAAAATGCGTAATCCAGCGGGTCAAGAAAAGCGCGGGCGTGGTTTTCGTCAGATCGGTCGGCGAGAATGACATCGCCCCGACGTGAAAGAAATCGCGTACATGGTCGAGAGCCATGATGACCATAACGGCCCCTCGCAGCGCATCGATACCGGCTACGCGCGAACTCGCCTTCGTTGACGGAACCATTGCAGTGCTCCATTATTACGTGGCCCGTCATTGCGATCAGGGTTGTGTAGAATGCTACCTTCTTATAATGTGTCGGCGGATAGGTCGGCTCTGAATGGAACATGTCGGAAGCAAAATCTGGACCTGGCCTGATCGTTTGTCGCAGGACCTCCGCTATGCGGCCAGAAGTCTGCTGCGCAATGGCGCGTTTACTCCTGCCGCTGTTCTTTCGATGGCGCTCGGAATTGGGGCTGGAACTGCTGTGTACAGCGTTGCCGATACCGTTTTCCTGCGTCCGCTGCCGTATCCGCATCCCGAGCAGTTAATGTGGGTGGCGGCGCATTTCCCCAAACGGGAGATGGAGTTCGTGGGCTCGCCCGATTACGTTGTGTGGCGACGCGACAACCACGTTTTTCAAAGTTTGGCAGCAACCCAGGCGACTGGTGGTCAAACCATGCTCCTCAACGGCGAGAATGCCGCGGAAGTTCGCGACGTGCGCGTTTCAGCGAACTTTTTGCGGACGCTCGGTATTCGCCCCGCATTAGGCCGTGACTTCCTGCCTGCAGAGGAACTCCCGAATGGTGCCAAATCCGTCTTGCTGACGGATCATCTATGGCGCCAGCGCTTCCACGCACACCGCGGCATCGTCGGCCAAACGATTGGTGTGGATGGCCAGTCGTACGCAGTCGTCGGCGTTCTGCCTTCTTCGTTCGCGTTTCCGGCCGATATCAATCCGGACATCCTCACGACCTTGCCGGTCTCGCCGACCGCCGCTTACACTGATCGTTCCGTAGCGATCTGGGCAGTTTACGGCAGACTCAAACCCGGCGTAACGATGATCCAAGCACGTGCCGATCTCGAGCGGTTATTCGAAAGAAGTAAGAAAGGTATGCCGCTGCTGTATCGTTCAGGCACAACGCTGATCTTCGAGCCTCTGCAGCAACATCGCCTAGGCGACGCGCACATGCTGCTCTCGGTTCTGATCGCTGCGGTCACATGCCTTCTGCTCATCGCCTGCGCGAACGTATCGAATTTGATGCTGGCGCGGTGGTCTGCGCGTTCCGGCGAACTTGCTATCCGTGCCGCCATTGGGGCAGGGCGCGTTCGCCTTGCTCACCAGTTACTCACCGAAGCAGCGCTGCTGGCACTGCTCGGCTGCATCTTGGGTATGCTGCTCGCCTTCGGCGTGCTTCATGGTTTCGTGCGCTATGCCGGCAATGAACTGCCCCGCATGCATGAGGTGACGGTCGATGCTCGTGTATTCGCGATAGGTCTGCTTGTGTCACTCGTTACCACTCTGATGTTTGGCGGCTTGCCTGCCTTGCACGCCGGACGCCTCGACATTCAAACAGCGCTGCAGCAGTCTGGTCGGCTTGGTCTCGCGGCGGGTTATCGTTTTGCTAAACGAGCGCTCGTCGTCGGCGAGGTGTGTCTTTGCCTGGTATTGCTGTCCGCTGCCGCGCTTTTGCTTCAGACACTCTGGCACCTCAGGAATGACCGGCTGGGTTTCGAACCGGAGCACGTGCTCGCCATCACCATCCCAGTCAAGGGGACGAAGCTCGAAGCGGATATTCGTAATGCACTCATTAGCCAGTTGCTCGATTTCGCCCACCGCATTCCCGGCGTCGAGTACGCCGCACAAACCGAATGCACTCCACTTACCGCCGGTCCTCTCCTCCTCACGTTCTCGCGATCCGATCGGCCGCTACCCGAAGCATTTCATGCGGGTGAGGGCATTCACGTCTGTGGAGTGGACGCAGAATACGCCAGCGCCGCGGGAGTTCGCGTCCTGCACGGGCGATTCTTCTCGGCACTCGATTTCCATCACCTAAATACTCTCGCGGTAATCAATGAGACGGCCGCTCGCGCCTTCTTTCCCGGTGACGACGCGGTGGGAAAGCAGATCCTCAAAGACCGGCAAACGGGATGGAAGAAGGTGATTGGCATCATCTCCGATTCCAAGAATATTGGCCTGGATGCGCCACCGGCTCCGCAGGCCTTCCTGAACGGTCCCGTCTATCCCGAAAAAACACAGATTCAATTTGTCATCCGCAGCATCGGCGATCAACATGCCCTTGGATCCGCCATCGCCTCTAAACTTCGTTCAATCGATTCAGGCAGCCCAGCGGATTTTCAACCGCTTAGCGAAGCGATTACCCAGATGAGCGGTGGCGCCAGGTTTAATGCCCTTCTTGTGGGCAGTTTCGCGGTAATTGCGTTGGTCATGGCGGTAATTGGTGTTTACGGCGTGCTCGCGTTCGCGGTCACGCAACGCACTCAGGAAATCGGCATACGCATCGCGCTCGGCAGCGAACGCCGCCGCATCTTTCGGCTTGTCTTGCGGGAGGGATTCGGGCCGGTGTTCATCGGAATCGTTGGCGGCCTCGCGGCGGTGCTCGGTCTCACCCGTTACCTCAAAGCTATGCTGTATGGAATCAGTGCAGCCGATCCAATCACTTTGATCAGCGTGGCCCTAGGTCTCGCGTTGGCCGCTGCGCTTGCGATTTCGATTCCGGCGCGCCGCGCCTCGAGCGTTGACCCCATCATCGCGCTTCGACACTACTGATCAGGCAGCTTCCTTCAAGTCCTCTCACTCCGCTGGCGCTTTGAACGTAATCCGCAGCAGATGAGCGGGCACGCTCGATGATGCGGCCACGGAAATCGGCTGCGAGCCTTGCAGCCATTTGATGTCGCCGTCCCGCATCGATTGATCGCGCGGCGCTCTCTCACTCTCCGTTAGGTTGACTGGCGAAAATGCGATCAAGAGCGACGGCCCGACTGAAGCCTCGATCTTGCAAGGCGCTCCGCGTTCACAAATAACGCGCTCGATATCGAGTTCCGGACTCCTGAATTCCACTGTCCGACTGCTTTGCAGCATGCCCCTCGGCGCTTTCCCGCGAAATGGCTGCACCGAACCGCCCAAAGGCATTTGTTTTAGTTCGACGCGTAAAAAGTCGGAACTGATATCGCCCAGATTCTCGACAGAATGTCGCTCGATCCGTCCTGGACTGACACGGAACGCACCTTTCACGGTCGGCGGTCTGTTGAGCGCGAAGGGCGGCTTCTCGTCGTGCTCGAAGCGAACCGGACCCGAATCACTCAAATAGACGTATATGGTCGGAAACTTTGAATGATCATGCACCCCGAGGCGTTCACGCGGCCCATAGTGAACATGAATGACAGAAACAACGTCATTGTCCAAAGCGAGGCTGTAGTTCTTCGGAAAAGTCGCAATCGGGTCCTGCGCGATCGCGGTGAAAGCACCGACCGCTACGGTCAGAGGAAATAGTCCCGGACGGAACCAGAGACGCAACAGCCGCAAACTCATGGCAGGGTGTATTCGAAGTCGTAGCTGTGCTTCCCGGCGCTGTCAATGGCAATCGTCATCCGGCCGGTCAGATTCTCCAGCGCGCCCGTGCCCGATGCGGGCACAACCACCACGTGCAAGTCGCCCGAACTCGGATTGGCTTTCAACATCGTGGCGTTGTGCATCAGCACAAAACTGCCGCTTCGCCCGCCCAGCTTACCCGTCACTCGCTCCAAGGCGACATAGGCCATGGCGCCCGTGCCCTCCGTAATGCTCGTCAGCATTTCACCTTTACTCGAGCCATCCAGGTCGCCGGAGAACACCTTGTCGATCGTCATGCGTCCAAGTCCTGCTTCTTTGCCGATCGGCGAGGATTCGGCTGGAACAATCTTTACCTCGAAAGTACCCTTCGCGTGTCCTACCAACGCCGTCTCCTTCGTCGTTGACGAGTTTTGTCCGCATATCAGCACGGCACTCAATAAATGGATATCAATAACTGTCGACCCGAGTCGTGGCATATGCCCATCAGCTTAGCTGGGATCGCTGGAAAATTCTTGATGAATTTTGACCCGCGACGCGAACGATGCTGGATTGCCGACCAAAAAGGTGAACGGCTTGGATGCGTATTTCTGATCAAAGGATCAAAGACGATTGCCAAGCTCCGTCTGCTTTTGGTCGAGCCGTCGGCTCGCGGAATGGGCGTGGGCACAAGGCTCGTCGACGAATGTGTTGCGTTCGCCCGGCAAGCCGGTTATCGCAAACTCACACTCTGGACCAACGACGTTTTGCATTCGGCGCGCAGCATCTATGAACGCGCCGGCTTTTCTCTCGCGAAGGAAGAGAAGCACCACAGCTTCGGCCACGATCTCGTCGGGCAGTTCTGGGAACTCGCGCTCTAAATACACCATCAATGCTCGTGCGCTTGCAGGATGGCGAGTATCGCATGCTGATTCATCTTTCTGGCCCAAGCTTTCGGAGTCGCCCAGGGTTCGGCATCCGGCTCATTGACCGGTGCTCCACGCTGGATCAGTAACTCAACTAATTTCCTGCGGCCCCAGCGGCACGCCCACCCGAGAGGCGTCGATTTCAGCAGGTTATCCCGCGCATCGAGTCTCGCCCCGTGGCCAAGCAACATCGAAGCGAATCGCGCACGATCCTCTTCGGGCATGCTGCCGTGACGTGCCGCCGCAAAATGGAGCGCGGTCTGGCCAAAGCGCGAGACGTTCGCGTCAATCCCGTGCCGCAGCAGCACGGCCATGCTTTCGAAATGACCTTCGTTCTCCGACGACTTACTGCTCGCACCGCGAATCGGTTGAATGAGCACCCAATGCCAGCGCGGATCGTTCGCTGGCCATTGGAGGTGCGCGAGTGCCAATTCTACGATGGCCGGGCATCCGTGATCGGCTGCCGACCAGGCCAGCTCGCCTGACAGTTCCTCGCTCGGGTCCGCTGCCAATAGCCGTCGTGCTTCTTCGATATCGTGCGCTTCGGCAACCATATAAGGTTGTGGTTTTGCGCCGCGCTCCAGCAATAGCCGCTTTACCGAATTGTCCTCATGATTCCACGCATTGCGCAACGGCCAGCCGGAGGCATACACGTTCGCGTTGGGATCAGCCCCGCGATCGAGCAATAGCTTTGTGATATCGAAGCGTCCCGCTAATGCCGCGTACCACAAAGGCATGCCCCAACTGACGATGGGTTCTTCCAATTCCTCGAGCCTCGTGCGCTCATCCACATCCGCCCCGAGGTCGAGTAAGAGACGAACGATTTCGAGATGCCCATGATTGACGGCCAGAGTGAGTAATCCGCCATTCTGTCCAATCTGCCGCAACAAACTGGGATCGGCGCCTATCATTTCGCGAATACGCGGAGCATCCGCCAAAGCGACTGCAGCGCGAATGGTTACCTCTGCGCCGTGCTCGAGAAGCGCTTTCGCGACGGCTGGAAACCGTGCTGCACTCTCGCTGCGCGGATCTGGAGCCAGTGCGGCTCGGTCAAGAGCCGTCAAGCCGCCGAGATCCTGCTTGTGCACGTTGGCGCGCCGTGCTAGTAACCACGTCACAAGTGCAACGTTGGTCTCCTGCGCTGCTATGTGTAAGGGCGTTGCGCCGGCACGGTCGCAAGCGTGAATCAGCGAGCGGTCCGCCTCCAGCAGAGCCATCGCTGTTGCATCATCGCCCTGCGAAATCGCTGCGCTGATCTGATCCTGAATGGGCGAGACAGTTGCATTCGGGCAGCTCATCTCTTCGCGGCGCAACCGCTCTTCTTCTTCGATGATCTCGAGAATGTCGTGGTATTCGCGGTCTCGCGCCAGATCGAACGCCGAAGTGGCATCCCGGTGCGGGAAGATGCCCTTACGTGCGTCCGCCCCGGCCTCCATCAGCAGACGCACCATGCGCGCATCCCGGCGCAGCACGGCATAATGTAGCGCGCGATGTTCATCGTTTGCAGCCATATCGATCCCGACCAGCTCGGGTCGTGCGGCAAGCAGGGTCCGAACCTGGGTGAGGTCGCCCGCTTTGACTGCTTCGGCAAATCTGGCGATCGTCGCTCCATCGACGAAGGCTTTCAGCTTTGACCAGCTTTGGTAACCGTACGCGCGTGCCAGCACCCGCTGCGCATCGTTGAGCGCAAAGGTGGACGCATCGGGCTTGCGTTCGAACTGCTCCACCTCTGCGACCGCCGCGACATCGCCGGCCCGATACTGTTTCAGTAGGTCTTTGGCCTGCTTTCGCAGCTGCTCTAAATTAGGATGCTGTGGCAGTCGGCGCGTCGGCGCACCAGAGGGAAGGTTTCCGGACATGACGATCTCCTTTTGTCACTGCCCGGCATCCGCGTCACGGGCGAAAAGAAGATTCGCCTTCAGGTTGTCGAAGTAATTCTCATCGGTAGGCTCAGCCCTCTCCGCGGACACGGCGGCGCCCGATGCGCCAACCCCACTATAACGAGTTTCCTACCCGGCGAGCTATTCAGTCGACGTCAGATTCTGTCGTGCCTTGTGGCTGGGCAGGCGCCTCGCCGGGCAAACGGATTCGCGCTCGAGCAGAGAACATCGGGCCCTTAGCCGGAACGTCTGGCGCAAATGCCTGGAATCCAATTGGCCGCCGATTCTATCATCCCGATTCATGTCGTCCCGATTCATATCGTCCCGATTCACATCATCATAAATACCTTCCATCCCGCCGCGCATGAAGTAGGTCTCGTGCCAGAAGCCGGTCCCGCCGGAATCGCGCAGGAAATCCTGCCACCACCGCCGGTGCGGTTCCGAACGAGCCCACCGCTCCATAGATTCAAAATCCTTCCAGTACCAGCGCATGCCCACGTGAAGCGGGAAGAGTTTATAGATGATCGTGTTCTCCCAGTAAAGTAATCCTTCGGGACGCGCATCCCCGGCTTTCATGATTTGTGGGCCAAGTCCCAGCAACCTTTTAATGCCAAACAGCGTGCGCACTCGCATGCCGAGATAAATGACCACAAGATCGGGGAACGCGCTTAAATTCACTGTTCGCCGATTCACACGTGAAGCCATGGGCTGTCCCTTCGCGTAGTATCTTCGCACTTTGCGATAATTTTCTGAATGCGTTTAGGATTTGCGCTGTTCTTATTCGTTGCCATTGCTGATGCGCAACAGCTTCATGTGACCTCAGCGACTGCTAAGTCGGTGCGATTGGAATGGAGCGGTACAGCACCCGAGTGGAGCGTCGAGCGTAAACTCGCCGGCGGCGCCTACCAGAAGCTTGCTCCTGTGAAGGCGCTGAACTTTGAGGACACGAAAATCGAGCCATACGCCACCTATCGTTACCGCGTATCGACGGGGCCGGGATCGAAGCCTTCCAATGAGGTCGTCGTCGGTCCGCCACCGATGGGCGTGATGGTTGCAGCCGGAGCGCCGGAAGGCGTCGAACCGTCCCGCTATGGCACCAACATCGCCGTCACCCGCGATGAAAATGGCGATCCGGCGCTTGCCTTCGTATGGGCCGATCCAAACGGGGACAGTGATCCGGTCGACACCGAAGTGCGATTCGTGCGATGGAATCGCGCCACGTACGCCTGGACGAAACCAGTGCGCGTCGCGGTCACAGGCGACCTGCCGTCCCAATATGTCGAACCCATATCGATTGCCTGCGACCCCGATACCGGCGCGTTTCTCATTGCAACGTCGGTTGGCAAAGCGGGCGTGAACGTTGCCATATCGCGTGACGCAGGTGCAACCTGGCAAACCACCGTCGTGCAACCGGCGGAAACTGCGGCTGCCTCGACCGCCATCGCCGTATCGGCGGGAACGGTTCATCTGGCAACCAATATGGAGGGTCCAGGAGTGAGTTACATTACCGGGCCTATAGCAGACGACCCGTCGAAATGGAAAACGGAAGTGGCTCCGAACGCGTCTGGCTGGAAGGTGGGAAGCGCCACGAATATCGCGCTTGCTCTCGATGCCGCCGGACACCCCGTCATCGCACGGTATGAGACGCAGGAGGATGGCGCAGGGCGCCGCGTCGAGGTATGGCGACCCGGTGCAGCTCCGGTCGTGGCATTTGAATCGAACCTAGGAACCGATTACCCGAATCTTGCATTGACTTCGGGCGGCGGAAAGCTGGCACTCGTGGTGAACAATCCAACCGTGCAGGACAGCGACTCGAACATTTCGTACGAATCCTCGACAGATGGCGCTACCTGGAGCAAGCCGGTTATGATCCCCGCTGACGGTCCGCGATCGACGAATCAGCCCGAGAGCGTAGCCCTCGGCTCTGCTGGCCAGGCACTCGTCACGTTCGGATCGAATACGGGATCGGCCGGACCGAGCTGCGGCGGCCCCGTGGTTTCGCGCTCTTCCGACGGAACTCATTGGAAGACGTGCGGATTCGGTCGAACCGCCGGAGCTGATTTCGAAATTCAGCCAAGTAGCCTTCGGGCGCTAATCACCGGTGACGATACTGCCTATGTTGTGTGGCATCAGGAATCAGAAAACAAATACGGTCGCGGTGTCTTGATTTGGCATGGCCGATAACGTTGTTGACGCGTGACCGACGATGCTGGTGAGGTGACAAGTGGCCCTCCATGTACAAGGGTTGACTCCGCTGCTACAGGTCTTCGACATGCCGACATCGGTGCGCTTCTACCGCGATATTCTGGGCTTCCAAATTGTGAGCACGTCTCCCGTGCTCGGCGCGGATCGCTTCCACTGGGCTTGGCTTCGCTTGGGCGATGCGGAGCTGATGCTGAATACCGCGTACGAATCCGACGAGGAACGTCCGCCGTCGCCTAATGCTGCACGCACAGCTGCTCACGACGACACCGGTCTGTTCTTCGGGTGCCCGGATGTAGACGCGGCTTATAAGGAACTGCGCGACAAGGGTGTCGCCGTGAAGGAGCCGGTGTTCACGCGTTACGGAATGAAGCAAATGTACTTTCGCGATCCGGATGGTTTCGGGCTCTGTTTCCAATGGCCGTCTGAAGGCTGATCGTTCCCGTCAAGTAAAAGGTGAAAACAATGAAGAAAATGCTATTTATTTTGGCCGTGTCGCAGTTTGCGCTATTATGCGCGCAAACTCCAAAAGCACCACCGACACTAAGGAGCATCCTTTTGCAACAACTGCGGAGCGTGCACAACCAGAAAGAGTGGTTCGTGCCCGCCAGTGTTGCAGTGGAAGGCCTCACAGCCGAGCAGGCTAGATGGAAAGACAAGAGTGGCAATCATTCCATCAGCGAGTTAGTGAATCATCTGATTTTCTGGAACGAGCGGGCGCTTGAAAACTTCAAAGGGCAAAAACCCGCTGCCTACGACGGCAACAACGAAGAGACGTTCAACAAGAATATGGAGAGTGGTTCTTGGAGCGCTGCCGTCGAGAAGCTAGACAGCGTGTTAACAGCGTGGGAAAAAGCAGTTGAGGAGGCGGACGATGCCAAATTGAAGTCGTCGGCCTCAACCATCGCGCACATTGGTACGCATAACGCTTATCACATTGGGCAGATCGTGTACATTCGAAGGCTGCAGGGATCCTGGGACCCGGAAAAGGGAGTTAAAGGCTGATCCGTCCGCTCTATCGGCCCACGCCGTAAACTCGGCTTTTCGAGACGTCTACACTCCTGAGCGGTGCAAAAGACGAATCGGATAATAATCTTGCTAGTACCACTCGTGCGACTTCCATTCGTAGCCCTTGTCTCGCTTGCAGCGACGCTCTGTGCGCAAACTGAGCGGTCGAAGACTTTCCAGGACGAATCCAACGCTTGGTTCAAGACGCACTCGCCGCCTACAGCGAACGCCTCGCCGGAACAGCAGCACGCATTCGATCAGCAAGTAGCGGAAGCTTCCGCTCAGTGGGTCAGGGATTGGCCGAACGACCCAAGGGCATGGCTGCAGCGATTCAAACGATTGGCGAGACTGAAATCAACGCCGGACCACGAGTTGGAGGAAATCGGCGACACTATTCTAAGGGTCGCAAAAGAGCACCCACCCAGCGGATTTCGTTTCGTGCCCTTCCAGACCGACGTGGCCGAAGTCTGGACCGAAAGACGTCTCCGCCCGGAGCAGTGTCTTCAGTTGACGCAAGACGCAGTTCGTGCGGTCGAGCAAGCCGAGCTCGATAATCCCTCTGCTGCGCGACAGTTCATGGTGGTGGTTGCACAGGGATTGTTTCAGACTCTCTCGATACAAATGTTCCTCGCAACAGAACTGAAAAAATTCGAAATTGCGGAATCGGCCGTTGATCGCATGAAGCAGTACCTGGACACCCACCCAGAGCATCCAGAGGATCGGCCTCGCTTGGAACACTGGTATTTGGCAAACGCTGCCATCTTAGCTGTTTCGGAAGGGCGCAAGCCCGATGCACTGCTGTATTACTCGGAAGCGTTCCGAGAATATCCCGAGGATTCGTCGCCGGAAACGCATGCCCATCAACTCTGGAAGGAGCTAGGCGGAAGCGAGGAAGGTTTCAATGCCTGGACGTCAGCCTTTGCGAGGATCGACCACGCGCCGCCGACGGTAACCCAAGGCGGGTCTCCATGGACCCGGATGAACAAGCCGCTAGCGGCGTTCCATGGAGTCGATACGACCCATAAAAGCTGGACATTCCAAGATCTGCAAGGCAAGACAACATTGATTAACGTTTGGGCGACGTGGTGTCGTCCATGCCAAGACGAATTACCGGCCGTACAGGCCATCTTCGACCAATGGAAAGGTCGGAAAGACGTACAAGCGCTGACGGTGAGCGTGGACGAAGACTTTAGTTGGGTCGCCCGATTCGCGGAACGGCAGCACTACACATTCCCAATCATCGCGATGACTTCGGTGGATGTGGACAAAATGGTGGGAATCGAAGGGGTACCTCGAACGTGGATTGTCGATTCCACCGGCACTGTCCGGTTTGAAATGATCGGCTACGACCATGCACTATGGCCTAAGCAGGTTTTGCAGCAGGTCGATGCGGTGAAGTAGCGAGGTCCAGTCGGGCTGTTGACCAATGGTGAGGACGTCCTCAGCTCGCTGCCGACCACAAATCGCCAACCACGAATCCGTTCGGAAATGGATCGTCGTCATCCAGCACGTAATTTGCGAAACCCGTGATCCAAGCGCGGCCAGTGATACTGGGAATCACGCCTTTATACGGACCGACCGTCGCTTCGCCGTGCAGCTTGCCAGTAAACGTCGTTCCCAATATGCCTTCATGCACGAATTCTTCACCGATGTGAAAGAAGTCCTTTCGCGTGCAGCGTCGCCATTTTCGCGCAAGTCCCCGTGCCGCATGGAGAGCGATCGAGCGTTCCCGTCCAGGAGGCCGGGCGGTTCCAATCGAGCGTTCCGGTCGAAACCACCACCGCGTTCCGCCTGTCTGCTTTGCCAATGGGAGGAGCTGAAAGCTGCGCGATCGTGACACCGGAAATCTCCGGGTTCTCCGGATGAACAACGGGCAACTGTTCCCTGGTCGCGGCTTTGATCATTTCGCCCACGCGGACAATTTCCCGCGCCTCATCGGGCCTCAGCCTGAGCCCCACTTGCTCCGCATCGGCAATAACGTAGAACATCCCGCCGTAAGCAACATCGACCACGACCGTCCCGAGACCCGGCACTTCGACAGGCGCATCGAGGTGCACGGCAAACGCAGGCACATTCTGAAAAGTTACCGCAATGACTTTCCCATCGCGCACCTCGGCCTCGACCTCGATTAATCCCGCCGGCGCTTCCAATTTCAAACGGACGCGATCGCCGCGAATGGGAATCATCCCGGTCTCGAGCAGCGTTGTCACCACACAAATCGTGTTCGTCCCGGACATGGGTGGATATTCCACCTGCTCCATAATCACGAAACCAGCATCCGCTTCCGGAATAGTGGGAGGCAGCAGAAGGTTGCAATTCGCCGCTGGATAGCCGCGCGGCTCGCGAAGCATTCGCAAACGCAGGTCGTCCATGTGCCGCTCCAGGTAAAGACGCTTCTCGAACATCGTTTTTCCGGGCACGTCGAGAACGCCGCCTGTAATCACGCGTCCCGGTTCGCCGCACGCGTGCAAATCCACCGCCGAGACCATCTTCGAGAACTTCATCAGGCCAGCTATCGGAACAGAAATCTATCTAGCCACGTCACGGCTCGTCCCGATAATTCAGCGGCGGTTTTTGTCCAGGCGGAATTTCGGATCGATATGTCTTTCCCTGCATCTGCCGCTCGAAATCGGCTTTCGCCTCTTGCACTAATTGCGCGTTGGAGAACAAATCCGCTCCCGTGATCGCCAGTGCTTTGGCGGCGACCAGCATTCCTTTCTGTCCGATGCTCATGCCCGCGCACGCAGCCGCCTGCCACGTGTGTGCCACGGCGCCGGGCACGAAGGTCGCCGCCGAAAATCCGATGGTCGGCACATTCCAACTCACGTCACCTGCGTCCGTGGATGCCGCCGGAGCGTTTGGATCAAAGGGATGCAGTGGCGCGACCTTCGCCGTTGAGCCAAGATCCCACGTGCCGCCGGGCGGAAAACTTTTCTGCAGCTCCTCGGCGAAATGCTTTTCTTCCGCGGTATAAACGAAGCCGCCCACCTCTTCCAAATTCTTCTGCGCCACTTTAGCCAGCGCATCGTTGGGAACAATGTTGTCGTCGCTGCTCACGATTTTCGCGTCCACCGTGGTTTCCGTCATCATCGCTGCTCCCTGGCTGATCTTCAGGATTCGCGCCCAGATTCCATCGAGCGTCGTCGAGTACGGGCTCCGCGCCATCAAATAAAGTTCCGCTGTGTCGGGAACAATGTTCGGAGCTGCGCCTCCATTGGTGATGATGTAGTGAATACGCGTATTGCTTGGAACGTGCTCGCGCATAAATTCCAGGCCATTGCCCATCAGCATCACTCCATCGAGCGCCGAGCGGCCCCGATCCGGCGCCATTGCAGCATGCGCCGCCACGCCGTGAAATAAAAACTTCCCGGCCGTAATCGCCAGCGCCCCGCCGTTTGTTACCGAATTCCGATCGGCCGGATGCCAGTGCAACACTACGTCCACATCGCGAAACAGCCCGGCTCGAATCATGTAGACCTTGCCGTCCCCGCCTTCTTCCGCCGGAGTGCCGTAATACCGCAGCGTACCCGCCACATGGTTCTGGGCCATGTACTGCTTGAGGGCCACTGCTGCCAGCGCCGCGCCCGATCCCAGCAAGTTATGCCCGCATCCGTGTCCCGGCGCGCCTTTCACTAACGGACTGCGATCCGGTATTGCGTCTTGCGAAAGGCCGGGAAGCGCATCGAACTCACCCAGTATCCCGATCACTGGTTTGCCGCCGCCATAACTTGCGACGAAGCCAGTCGGCTCGTCCGCTACGCCTGCTTCGATCCGAAAACCCGCATCCTTCAAATCGCGCTGCAGTAGGGCTGAGCTTTTTTCCTCGTGATATCCCAGCTCCGCATACCCCCAAATGGCCTTCGAAGCCTTCACGTATTCGGCACTATTCTGATCGACGAGTTGTTCGATCTGCCGGTGCGAACCGGTTTGCTGACCTGCTAGCGATGCCGAAAATAGCGACGCTGCAACCGCGATGCTCGATATGAAATGTGATGGATTTTTATAGAAAAGGAGACGCATAAACGCTCGAATCGAATCCCGTAGTCTAGCAACATTTTGACCGTAAGGCCCGTCCGCTACCAACCTCTCGCCGGCAAAACCTGCGTTCCGAACAGCGCCTTAGTGCTCTACCACCTCCCGCATGTCCCGGTCGAAAAATGTCTTTTAGTTGTCGATAAGGGAAAGCACACCGAGTGCAGCCGAAGTAACGAAACATGAATAGTGGGCTTCTGACAATACTGGCCTCCACGAGGCGTCCCCTAGCCGATCTGCCGAGCTACGGGCAGGGTGCGCTTACCCTTTGGCAACGATTTGTTTCGGCCATGCAGGCGTGGGCTGGCCCTGTAGGCGGGCTCTCGGGACCCTCCCTCATTGCAGCAGCTGCCGCCGGAGCTGTCGCCTTTCTGCTGTTCGTCTGTCTCATCGTGCTGCGCATTCGAACAGGCCGCGAAACGCGAAAACTTCGAGAAGAGATTGCTGCGCAAGTCGCCCGCGCCGAGACGGCCGAGTCTGCCAATGTGGCCAAGGCCGAGTTTCTGGGGACCATGAGCCATCAGATTCGCACGCCGTTGAACGCCATTGTGGGTTTTACCGAACTGGCCTTGAAAACCGATCTCGGTCGCGAATTGCGTGAGTACCTCGATACGGTACGCACCTCGGCTGATTGGTTAATGTACACCGTGAATGACGTTCTTGAGTTTTCGCGCATAGAGGCGGGCACAGTGCAGCTTGACAACGCACCGTTCTCGCTCTCGGAGTGCATCCTCTCTGCCATGAAAATGGTGGAGCGCGAGGCGGCTGCCAAGAAACTGGTCACCGGCTGCAAAATAGATCCGGAGTTCCCGCAAATGGTTTGTGGTGACTCAACACGACTGCGCCACGTCATTTTTAATCTTCTTGACAACGCAGTCAGATTTACCACCAGCGGAAGCGTCATCCTTTCCGCCACGACGGAATCGAACGGCGCCGATGACGTTCTCGTGCGCGTGGCAGTAACCGATACCGGCATCGGCATCCCACCTGCCAAGCGGCCTCAGATCTTTGAACCATTTCGGAAAGTGGAAGGGGGCGCGAACGCAAAATCGCGTGCGACCGTCCTCGGACTCGCGATCTCGCGGCGGCTCATTGAACTGATGGGCGGAACGCTCGATTTTCAGAGCCAATTGGGCGCCGGCAGTACGTTCGAGTTCACAGCACGATTTGAGAAGCATAAAGGCGCCGAACTCGAGGCCTCTGCCTCTGCTCCTGAGAGTGTCGGGCCCAAGGAGCTGTCGATTCTCGTTGCGGAAGACAACGCCGTGAATCGCCGCCTCATCACGAAGGTTTTGGAATCGGCTGGGCATCGGGTGTGGGTAGCGGCCAGTGGCAAAGAGGCTGTGCACAACGTCCAAAGCGAGGCGTTTGACCTCATCCTCATGGATATGGAAATGCCCGATCTCAACGGTTTGGAAGCGACGCAGGCAATCCGAAAAGACGAGGCGCCCGGTTTGCGTGTTCCTATCTACGCGCTTACCGCGCATGCCGCCCCTAGCGATCGCGATCAATGCTTCGCAGCGGGAATGGACGGTTTTCTCACCAAACCTATCGCGGTCGATGAGCTCTTGCACCTGGTATCCAAGCTAACGCCAGGCGCGCGTAGCACTGCCCCTAAAATCGCGGCGGACATCGCGCCGCAGGTTGCGGAAAAGCCACCCAGCGTCCCGGTTTCCGAGCTCAAGGCCATCGCCGCCGCGCCTGCCGACTACGCGCTGCCGGCGAAATACCTGCGCCAGGAGATAGCCTCAGGCGCCGACACGCAAGCGTGCGATGAGGAAGGCGGGGGCGCCACCGCGGATTCCGACGAAATCGAGTTTGCGCTGAAGGCGATTCTAAAGAATCCGGACGACCTTGGGCAAAAACAGCCCGGGGAGTCGTATGCGTCGGAGATTCCTGCAACTGCTGCCAGTGCTACGGACGATCCTCGCGATCGCGAAGAAGTTCGGCAGCCGGAACCTAGTCCGTATTTGCTCGTGACCGCGTCCGACGCCGAAACGCACAAGCTCTCCGGCACCAACGGCCATCACGTCGAACCGGCCAAAGAACCTTCCTATATAGAGTGCTCCTATATAGAGTCGCCTTATGCGGAGCCATCCTATGTCAGTTCGGATCACAGCGGGCTCGCTTCAAACGGCCGCCTAAGCGCTCCCGCCGGGCTTGCACTGCTGCAGGCTGCAACTGAATCGACGCCGCCATCAGCCCCTCTCGCACGGCAAAACGACACTGGCACGCTCTCGACAGCTTGGGATCCTTTCGAGCATGCGCGAAAAGCCTTAACCAACTCCCGCTTCGATGTCCGCGTAATTCATAACAACGGCGATCCGAGCGATCGCAACTTGATTTAGGAAAGGATGCATGAACAGATGTCAATAGTCGACGTGAACGGAACAGCGAACGGAGCGGGCGGCGGCGCCGTCGTTCATCTCGTGCTTCAAGGGAAGGGAGGCATCGGAAAGAGCGTGGTTGCCAGCTGGCTCGCCGAATACCTCTCAAAGCGCAGCAAAAACGTGCATTGCATCGACGGCGATCCCGTCAACCGTTCCCTCGCCCAGTACAAATCCCTCAATGTCGAAAAACTCGACCTGGTCAATGAAGAAGGCATCATTGTTCGCGTGCGTTACGATGCGCTGCTCGAACGGTTCGCTACCGAGGACGGAATTTTTGTGTTGGACAGCGGCGCGACAGCCTTCCTGCCGCTCTGGAGCTACATCGTCGAGACGGAGGTCATTCGCGTCCTCCGCGAGAGTGGCCGCAAATTGTTCGTCCATTGCGTCGTGAGCGGCGGCGAGATGTTGAGCGACAGCCTGTTGGGCTTCGACACCTTGGCCAGGAGTACGCCCGATCGCAACATGGTCGTGTGGATCAACGAATACTTTGGTCCGGTGGCGCGCGACGGCAAAACATTCGATCAGATGAACGTGTTTCAGAAGCACGCCGACAAGATTATCGGATCCATTGGAATCCCGCAGCGAAGCCCCGATACATTCGGAGCGAGTGTTCTGGTTATGCGCGAAAAGAAGCTGACGTTTGAAGAGGCGATCCAGTCGGATCAGTTTATGCTCGCGCAAAAATCGCGACTGCACATCGTCCGGCGCGATCTCTACGAGCAGCTCGATAGATTGCCACTGGTCCAAGCGAATTCGGAACCTGACGCGAGTAAGAGACCTGTACGGATGGATCTTCAAGGCCAAGGTCAAGCTTCCGAACACGCGACGGCGCTTCTCGTACAGGGCTAGGGTGAATGCTCGCGCCCGCCTTCTCTTTAGCTCGTTCTCAGAACAGTTACTGGATCGATTCGCGTGGCGCGACGTGCCGGAATGTAACTCGCCGCAAGCGCCACGCCCAAGAACAACAACACAACTGCAGCGAACGTCGCCGGATCAGTCGCGCTGACATGAAATAGCCGGCTCTGCAACACGCGCGTTAAGCCAAGCGCTCCGGCAATGCCGACCGCTACTCCCACCAGCGCGAGGCGAAAGCTTTGTCCCACGATCAGTCGCAGAATGTCACTCTTCTGCGCACCCAGCGCACGCCGCACGCCGATCTCTTGATTCCTCTGCGCTACCGAGTACGCGATGATGGCGTAGATTCCCATTAAAACCAGCAGCAGTGCCATGGACGCGAAAGATCCCAACAGAATGACTAGTAAACGCCGTTGACCCACCTGCTCATCCACCAGGTCGTCCATCGTTCGAACGTCCGAAATAGACTCGTCCTTATCTAACGCGCGTACTTGTTGGCGCACAGCACCGGCGAAGCTCAGTGGGTTACCCGCGGTCCGTGCCGCTAAAACGGCGAACGGTGGAGGGCCCTGCGCCAACGACACGTATACGGTTCCGCGCCAGGCAGTGTTTTCAAGATTCTGATGTACCTCCGCCGCGATCCCCACGATTTCCGCGGGCTTCGGGTTCACTCCGCCCACCCAAATGTGCTGCCCGATCGGGTCCTGACCGCCCGGATACGTCGGCCACAACCGTCGCGCGAGAGCTTCATCGATAATCGCCACGCGCTGCGCATCTTCTTTATCTCGCGCCGTGAAATCTCTCCCGCGCCGTAGGGGAATGTCGAGCGTGCGGAAATATCCTGGCGTGATCACCGAGATCGTCACAATCGGCCGTTCGTTCAATTTGAGAAGCGGTTTCGCTGCGTCCTGCACCGGCGTTCCTGCATAACCCATCATGGGAAGGAACATGGCCGCCGCAGCGCTGCTGATGCCCGGCGACGATCCCACGCGCTGAACCAGCTCTTCAAAGAAGAGCGCCTTCTTCACGTTCGTTTCATAGCGTGACGGCGGCAGAGAAATACGTGCCGTTAAGACATTCGCCGGATTGAACCCCACCGCGACACCACGCAGCCGGCTCACGCTTTCGATCAGTAACGCCGTCCCGATCAGCAACACGATCGAAAGCGCGACTTGCGCGACCAGCAACAGGCCGCGCACGCTCAGCCGGCCGACTATCGCTCTCGGGGCGCCTTGACTCGCCGTTGGCCCGCTCGCTCGCAACACGCGGATGAGATCGGGTCGCGACCCGCCCAGCGCAGGTGCCAATCCGAAGAGCACGCCCGTTCCGACCGACAGAGCCCCGGCGAATGCAAGCACCATCCAATCCAAGTGAATCTCTTGAGCGCGCGGTAGTTCGAACGCAGTCATCCTCGGGATCGCGCGCAAACTCCAACCCGCGAGCAGCACGCCAAGTACTCCGCCCAAAAGCGACAACACCACGCTCTCTGCGATAAGTTGCACAACCAGACGCATGCGACCGGCTCCGAGTGCCGACCGCACCGCAATTTCCCGCGCACGCGTCGTCGCTCGCGCCAGCTGCAGACCGGCGACATTGGCGCAAGCAATCAACAGCACAAATCCTACTGCGCCAAGTAACATCCAAAGCATCGAGCGCACATCGACGACTAAGTTGTCCTTCATCGGAGTCACTTTCACCGGCGTCTGCGGCCTGGCATCGAGCATCGTCGGATGTGCGATCGCGTATTGGCGATGGATCACCTTCGCCTCGGCGCTCGCTTGCTCTACGCTTATCCCCGGCTTCAAACGCCCGAAGATGCTGAAAATCGGGCTCATGGCTCTCGATTTGGCAGGCATGAGCGGCGTCTCGGACGGTGCCGTCATCCATATGTCTAAATCAGGGTAGGGAAATGAGAAGTGGGGCGGAAGAACGCCAACAATCGTGTACGGCATCTCCGCGAGCGTCGCCGTCTTGCCGATAATCCCCGCATCTTCTCCGAACCGCCGCTGCCATAATTCGGCGCTGATCATCGCCACAGGTGCACCGCCCGCCGAATCTTCGTCGGCACGAAAGGCGCGCCCACGCAGCGGACTGACTCCTAGAATCTGAAGGAAACTGGCCGATATGCGAACACCTTTCAGAACCTCGGGTTCGGCCCCGCGGCCGGAAAGCGTCAGGCTCTCCTCTGGCGTGAATTCTCCGATGTCCGTAAAGGAGTGCGCGGCGACCTTCATTTCCGCAAATCGCGACAGGGTAGCGCCGCCCGAGATGTCCACCAGCCGGTCGGAGTCAGGGTAGGGAAGCGGCTGCAGCAGCACGGCCCGGATCACGGTAAACATCGCCGTATTCCCGCCGATCGCGAGCCCCAGTGTTAAAACAGCGGTCGCGGCGAAACCAGGTTTCTGGCGCATGGTTCGCAGCGCATAGACGGTATCCTGCCAGATCGTCTCGAGAAGTCTAAGTCTGTTCACTGAAATCCGGCCGTTCGGGTCACCCGCAAATCAGAACACCTGTTCCAATATAAACTCGAGTGCTCTGCCGGCCGGATGGTCGCGTCCGCGATTCTACTGCAATTGGATTCCGCCATTCGACGTACAAGCACCGGCGACACTTACGCCTGAGGTCGTGCTGAAATAAAACGTCGCGGTGGTGATTGTCGAAGCCGCGGTCACACCGGGTACATTGACGAGGAAAACCGCTGTGTTGGCAGTGAATGGGTTATGCGGACGATTCCCGGCAATCGATGCATTAGCCGCGTCATACGTCCCCGAGATGCCAGGAGGTCCGATGAGCAGATGGCTCGGTCCGGCGGCCCCCAGATCTGTGCACAGCACGCACAACTCGAACCCGTTGTTAAAGTCTTGTGCCAGAGCCCAGCCTGTGCTGGAAGGTCCGAAGTCAACAAATGATCCGCCCTTTTGCACGGTTCGCAAATTGGCCAAGCTGCTACCGAGCGTTCCCGTCGTCTCTCCTTCGCTGACCGTAAACGCGAGACCGCTCAAGAGTTGGCCTACACTTCTCGGATCCGCGAGCGTATCTGTAAGGGTCACGGTAATGAACCCCGCGCCGGTCGTAAAACCCGCCGTCGCACTGACGTTTCCATCAGGAACCGTTGCGCCCGCCGGTACGACGCAATTCGTCTGACTGGCCCACGCAACGGCGCTAAACGCGACTGCTGAGAAAAATAAACATGGTGTAATTCTCACGATTGAAGGCTCCTCTTTCTTTCCAACACATATGTGTGGAATCGGAGACTTTCTCTCGCACATGGAGGCGATTAGTTGAGCGCCCTCGCACCCGCGCCGCAGCGAGTTTAGAAGTCCAGTTTTTCGATGGCGTTCTTCACGTTCGCGTTCAGATCGGACGCGCGTGCAGAAAGATCGCGAACCTGGTCGCGCAGCTTGGCAAGTTGCAATTCATTGTCCGAAAGTTCCGCGGAGTACTTGCGCACCTGATCTTCTTGCCCTTTGACCCGATTCAGGCTATCGATGTTTTGCCGCAAGCGGGTCTGGTCGCCATTTAGTTCCTCGATGTTGGATTTCGCAATGCCCAGGCTTCTGTTGGCATCTTCCAAGCGCGATTTCAGATCGAGTACCGCCTGCAGTTGCCTGCGACTTTGTCCGTTCAGCTCTTTATTCTCTACGATTGTCAGCAACAAGTCGGGGGTGGAACTGCTGAGAGCCGTGCTGTTGAAGTAATTCCGTTCTTCTTCAACTTTCAACGTTTGCGAACCGTTGGCGGGCAGGGTGACTTCGAAACGATAGGCACTCGCGGTACGCTCCGATGGTTTCGGCGACAGTACGGCATAGTCGTGCACGCCTTCCTGCTGTAAGATCAACGCCTTCGCTTTATTGTCAACGTTCCTCACAGTGTAAGTCCTGGTCTGGCGCTCTCCGTAAGTCAGTTGCAGCACTCCCTCTTTGACGTGCACTTCGCGAACCGTCCGGCGCGACGTGTTGAAGGCCGTCGTAATACGCGTTCCATAATCAACCGCATAGCCGACCAGGCGTTTGTCGTTTGGCTTTAATGTCTCAAATAACGCCTCACCGGCGTAAGCGCCCGACTCATACACCGTGACTGGCCCGCCGTCTAACGTCTCAGAGGTATTGTTCGTCAGTTCCGCGGCATTCACCGGATGCTCACCATCGTGTTCTGTGTAAATCAGCAATTTTCGAGCCGCAATCTTGCTTTGCAGAAACGGCAGCATGGCAGATTGATTTTTCTTGATGGTGACCGGCCCCGCGAAGCGGTATTCGAAAAGCTCGCCCAGAGAAGCGCCCATCGCGCCTTCCACAATGCTCGATTGTAAACGCGCGCTTTGCTCCAATTGGACAGCCTCGCTCTTAGTGACCGTTACCGGGTTCTTATATCTACCTATCTCGTAGACGCCTCCACCGATACCGCCGCCTCCTGACCCAGACCCCGAGCCAGTCCCTAACGCTCCTGCGGCCATTGCAGCAGGGTTGCCGTCTATACTGCCGCCGTACACCTCCGGACCGGCAGCGCGATCTTCGGGCAGCTCCGCGACTTGCCGCTGGCCATAACGCGGCGTATCCAGAAGGCTGACGAAAGAAATGGGCCGCCCCGATACGACTGAGAGATTGACGCCGTCCCAGTCTTCGCCCGTAGTGTTATCGACAATCGCCCAGCCTTCGAGCGTAGAACTTACATCCTGCAAGGTAAGCCGGTACGAGGACTTCCAGACAGCCGTAGACGTGATGTATGACACGCGCAAATTGCGGTTGCCATGCTGTGTGGAATCGACATACACGCTTCGTTTGTTGAGAAACTTAGACTTCGCGATCGTGCTCAGATACTGCTTCAATTCCTGCTGGAGCTGAGAATCCAGAAACTTTAGTGAGCGGACCGATGCCAGATCGTAGCTGGCGATCTCGCCTGAATCGAGTAACACACTTACCTGCTCCCGCACCAATCCTCTGTTCGCCTCGTCTCCTGCCTCCAAAGCACGAGCCCCGAGAATAGCCCCCCTCAATACGTGCTCGCCGGATGTTAGCTCAATGCGGGCTCCCTTTAGTCGGTCGAGGAAAGCACTGAGCGATTCCTGGTCCCCGATTTTGAAAGGGAACTGATTTAGCTTTTGATCCAGCGTTTCGTTCGAATCGTAGCGGATTCCCGCGACGGCATTGCCCCCTGCATCCGTGATAATGAGCGACTTCAAAATGTCGTTCATGTCAGTCGTCTTGAAATCGAAGCGCGCTTCTTCTCCTTCAGGCACGCTGCCCTGACGTTCGAAGAATCCAATTCCATGCTTATACAAAACGATTCGCTTCACCGGTATCTCAGCCGCACGAAGCGGTGTCAAAGTGGTTGTAAAGGAGATAAATGCGAAAGCGGAGACAAAATACCTCCAACGCAAAGCAAGGGCCGGCATGACGGGCGAACTCCTTTGTAAATTTCTTATTTACTTAGAAGGCGCAAATAGGGTACTAAGTTCCCGAAATTTCCACTTTTCAGAGGGCAGATTCAGAAGTAAGTTCACTTATTGCCAGGAGTCAATCGCCGATTCCTCTGAAAGGTGTAGCCTCTGAAACGTATATTTGTCCTGTCCTGCATCCAAGACCAGATCTCCCGTTTCGGATGCCGTTTGAAACCGTAAGGCGCCGCTCCAGGGCGGGCTAGTCAGAGCAATGAGACGGGCCCCATTCTGTTGGACCTCTGCGCCCAGTGCGCTCCCCCAGCTTTCAAACTCAACAAGAAATCCGTCGCCCTTCCTCATAATCCGAGCAGGACCAAGCTCCCGGCTTCGGTATTCGCCTACAAACTGATCAATCCAGGCTACGGAACCGAAATCCGTCTTGACGCGATCGCGCCTTCCCGCCGCTTCGTCATCATGTGACTTACAGGTCGCCGCCACCATCTGCTCGGATTTCTGCTCTGCTCCAAACAGAATTTCAAAAACTCGCTGCCGCAGAGTGCTGGTGAATGCATTCGCGACACGCAGATTGGTGAGCACCACGACCCCCAACTCCTGCGCGGGCAGAAAAAATAGATCCGACGTGAACCCCATCGTATTGCCGCCGTGGCTGATCACCTCCAATCCCTGCTCTTCACTGTGCAGCAAGCCGAGCCCGTAACCAAGCTTGTCATTGATCCGAATGCCGCCGCGCCAGCGACTTCGCAGGGTTTCCTCTGATACCAGCCTCTCGCCTTCCGGAGTTTTGCCGCCGCCCAGCTCAACCAGTAGATACCTGGCCATGCTCTCTGCCGTCGACCACGCCGCTCCGGCAGGCGCAACGGATTCCACACAATGCTCAATGTCCAAGTCGATGGGCGAGCACCGCTCCTCGAAATCGATAGCGTGAGGTTCTGCCGCGTCTTCCCGCAAAGCCTCCTCTGGCTTCAGAAAGGAGTTTGTCATCCCGAGCGGTCCAAAAACCAAATCTCTCATCGCCTCTTCATACGCAGCCATGAGCCCGCAGTTGGGCCGGAACGTGGAGGCCGCCGCGTATCCGCCTGCCGCGACCAGAAGATTTGAATATTGAAATGTCTCGCCGAAGCCGGTCGTCGGACGCATCGTCTTCATTTCCGCCAGCCGCTCTTCCGGAGTGATTCCCTTATATCGGAAAAGAAAATCTACATCGCGACGCGGCATCCCCGTGCACGCGCATACCGTGTGCCGCATCTGCAGTTTCTTCGTTATCTCCGCGTCTCCAAGCTCGAACTCTGGAAGTAAGTCCCGCACCGGTGTATCCCACGTGAAAGCTCCCCGGTCGATGAGTCTCGCCATCATAAAAGTCGTGAGCGGCTTTGTC
Organism: uncultured Acidobacteriaceae bacterium; assembly: GCA_963787615.1. Lineage (GTDB taxonomy): Bacteria > Acidobacteriota > Terriglobia > Bryobacterales > Bryobacteraceae > Bog-105. The sequence continues at coordinate 330,690 of CAWBDJ010000001.1, forward strand.
GATGAGCCGATCATGAAGCGCGTCGCAGCCGTAACACGTTCCGGGCGCCCAAGCCTGCGCAGTCCGAAACCTTCCGCGTAAACTGTCCGGCCCTTTTGCACGATGGCGACAGACACGCCCGGGATCAGCAGCCGCTCCATCGCATCCCGAATGAACTCGCTCAGTTGCCGGCTCTGCTCCTCTCCCCACGCCGGCTGAACGCGTGTCGCGAGGTTGACGGAACTCAGACCAGCGGGTTTCCATGCTTCGAGAATTTCGCTGACCTGCGCCATTCTGCGGCTCGCCGCAGCTTTCGAGCCATCGAACAAAGTGATATAAGCCAGCCTGTTCAACGTTCGGACGAGCGCGAAGGCAGTTCTGCTCTCCACCGCAGGAATGTTGTAAACGATCTGGAACACTCTGTCCCACCCTTCGTTCGAAGGAGACTCTGCCTGCTGCAGGACTGGATAGCGAAACCCCGGATCGACCTGCTGCCATGCGCGACCCGCGATCTCTTCCATGCTTCCCGTCTCCTCGGCGACCGAGAGCACTACGCGTAGATCTCCTTCCGGGCCGACCAGCGTCAGCTGAGTCGAATCTCCGGCCTGCACCCAGCCCTTCGGCAGCGATATCGGTTGAGACGCATTTGGCAAAAGGACCAGCGTTTCAGAGTTCGTCGATGCTTCTTCCAATCAGCTTCCGCCTTTCAACGCGTCACAGTCCAACCGTAAACTACGCCTCCGCCGGTGCTCGCTTCGGCAACGTCGCACGCATGCCGTAGCGTCGCCACAGGAAATACGCGGGGACACCCGTCAACATCAGGCCCAAGCCGGCGAATGAAGCCCCCGGTCTGGTCACCAGCATGTTAATCAAAAACCACAGCGTAATACCCAGAAACAGAAGCGGTGTCACTGGGTAGCCCCACATTCGATACGGACGAGGCAGCTCGGGCCGTGTACGCCGTAAGATCATCACCGCCGCAATCATCAGACCGTAGAACACCCAGATCCCGAATAACGCGTAATCGATCAGTGATTCGTAGGAACCCGTCAGCAGCAGCAGTGCCGACCAAACCGCTTGTGCCAAAATCGCGAAACTCGGGGTGCCGTAAACCGGATGTACTTCGGCGAATCTGCGGAAGAAAAGTCCGTCCGCAGCCTGTGCGAAATAGACCCGCGGGCTAGTCAGGAAGCAGCCGTTCAGACTCCCCAGAACGGAAACCAGAATGAGGGCCGAAACGATTGTGCCACCCGCGCCGCCAAGCACTCGTGCCGCGGCATCCGCGCCCACATGCTGACTGGCTGCAATCTCGTTGATCGATAACACCCGCATATAAGCAAGATTTGCGAGCAGGTAGATTGCCGCAACGGCCAGAGTGCCCAAAGCCAGCGCGCGCAGCACGTTGCGCTTCGGGTTTCGCATCTCGCCTGCCACGAAGCTCAACTGCACCCAGCCATCGTAAGAGAGCAAGCACGCGATGAGTGCCACTCCGAAACTACTGAACGAAACGCCGGAGATCGCCTGCTGGCGAAATGTAGATACCGGGTTATGGCCTGCGTGCCCGCCGAGCAGTAGCGCAGCGGAGATGATAATGAGCAACCCCGCGACTTTCGCAACAGTAAAGCTGTTCTGAACGACCGCGCCGAGCTTCACGCCACGATAATTCACCCACGTGAAGATGCCCAGCACCGCGAGGCTCAGCAGCTGGGAGGCAAGGTGGCTCAACGGTACGAAGTACCCGGCGTATATGGAAAACACCACGGACAACCAGGCCACTTGCGCGGTGCGGGCCACTGTGAAGAGCGACCAACCGCAAAGAAAGGCGGCTGCCGGTCCATACGCCTCGCGCAGAAATACGTACTGCCCGCCCGTTGCGGGAAACGCCGCCCCGAGTTCGGCACAAGCAAGCGCTCCAAGCAATGAGATCGCGCCCGCCAGTACCCACACCGCAATGATCATCGGCATCGAGGGCAGGGTGCGCGCCACCAGATTCGGAACAAGAAAGATGCCGCCGCCGATCATCATCCCGACCACGATCGCAATCGAATCGCCCAGCGAGAGACGGCGCTTCAATTCCATCGGTGGGGCAATACCGTTGCGCTCATCGGGAGTCATCGCAGTCATGGGGCGAGATCGCCCCAGCATATAACCCTTAATGGATCCCGTTCACGTCCGGCAACTTCGTCGCCTTCAGACTCCCTGAAGTGAAACCTGTCACGACGCCGTGATCATCTAGGGTGAACGTGACATCAGGCGTTACGCCCAATGAAAAGAACGTCGTTCCCTTGGAAGGAAAAAGCGGAAAGGATCCGATCCGCTCATTGACAACCAGCAGGTGGTCGCTCTCGACCCGAACGCTGGCCTTACCCAGAACGTCCGCTGAATAGTTCCCTGCGAATCTCTGCATCGCTTCCGCAGGCATCGGAGTCATCTCGCGTTCAACAGGCTTCTCGGCCAGGCCGTACGCAGCCGCGAACGCCAGTTCAATCTCATGTGCCAGACGGCCCCCGTTATCCGAATTTGTCATGACCACAAGCCCTTTGCCGTCGAGCGAACAGCCAAACGAAGCCTGAAAACCCTCATCCGCTCCACCGTGTGAAAACCAATTGGGAGCGAGTGAGAAACCGAGGCCCCATGGTTTCTTCTGCTCCGTAAGCATCTCTTCAACAGTTGCCTGTTTCAGAATTCGATTCGATCGTCCCTCGCGCGACTTCTGGATCTCAATTCCAAACCGAGCTAAGTCCGAGGCGGTCGTCCACAGACCGGCGGCCGCCATCTCCGGATACGTATGATAACGACCCGCAATCGCCGTGCCGTCCGAACCGTAGCCGGTAGCCGCAACTTCACTCAAGCTCGAAGGCAGCGGGTTTTCGTACGTGCTGTCGCGCATACCTGCTTTGGCGAGAACCGTCTCCCGCATGATTTCCGGAAATGGCTTGCGGGTGACGTCCGTCATAGCAAGCTGCATGACCGTGTAACCACCGCCGGAATAGCGCCAAATGGACCCGGGCAGAACATCCACGCGAATCGGCCCGGTATTCGCCGGTTTCACTCCATCCAAAACCTGGACCAAAGTAGGTACCGGATCCCCTGCGGCGTAACCCGGGAACCCGTGCACGGTCAAGCCTGCGCTGTGACTCAAAATCTCGCGCAGCGTCACCTTCTTGTCTTTCGTGAATTCGCTATCTGGTAACTTCCAACTCGTCAGGAACGTGTTGATGTCCCTGTCCAGAGCGAGTTTTCCTTCCTCCACGAGTTTCATCGCGGCCACCGCCGCAACCGGCTTGCTGATCGACCCAGCTTGGAACAAAGTTGTTATCTCAACCGGGCGCTTCGATTCGAAATCCGCAAAACCATACCCCTTCGCCCATTCGATCTCGTAGTTGTTGATAACCGCAATACTGACCCCTCGCACGTTCAGCGCTTTCATTCGTTCAGCGATGGTTGCGTGCTGGACGGGTCGCCCTTTGATGACGACCGCCGGGAGCAGGCCGTTCTCGACAGCGCTAATGTGATCTGTTGCCGCTCCGTAGATTGGCAGCGCGAAGAGAAGTACGAAAAAGGCTCGGGTTACGGGCGAGCGCACCTGACGATTCTATCCTCCGTGACCTCTGTCTACGGTCAAATATCCTGTCGGGAAACTACTTCCGGGTCATCCGCAGCTCGATGATCATCCGCTCCTGTCCTTGGTCATCGATCGCGAAATGGCGATGAAGCAGAAGGCGGCCGTCCTCCTCAAGGTGCGCGCGCGCGACGGTCTTGTGCCCAGGGTGATCAGGATCGAGGGGCGTAGCCCACAGGACAATGTTCTTCCCGTCAAACGTGCCGTCGCTCTGGCGAATTGACATGGTCGTCTGCCGCGAGTCATACCACACCGTGGTAAAGCGATTCGTTTTGGAATCGAAGCCGGAGATTCCGGTGCCGGTGCTCTGGGTTCCGTCAGAATTGAAGAAGGTGAAATCCGACTGTAGAAACTTGCCGTCCTGGATCATGTACTGCTTACACGTGCCTTTCGTGACGATCGGTTTCCCGTTCATCGGGAAGAAACTCTTGACCAGGTCCCAGTCGCCCGAAAATTGCGCGAGCAGCCTCTGACCGGCACCCGCCCCGTTCGGCGGCTCGTATTGGTTATGGGTTTGCTGCCCGAGCGCGGCCGCCGCAACGAGCAACGTCGCAATAATCGATTTCTTCATGGCACTCCGATGATATGCAAAACCCTGAGCATTGCACCGCCTTCTCGCGCTTTCCAAGACTCTCAGTCACGAGGGCGACCAAAATTGCATCTCGACCGCCCTCACCGACTTACCGCCGATTCTTTCCTCTCGCGTGACACGCCCGTGCTACGAAGTTGATTGAATCTCGCGCGGCCCGCGTTGTCGGTTCACGCACTTTGAAAGGAATTGCTATGTCGACCGAAGCACAAATCGCAGCCAACAGAAGTAACGCACAACACTCTACGGGTCCCCGCAGCGAAGCGGGTAAGGCCGCGTCTTCTCAAAATCACACCAAATTTGGTTTCAACGGTCACTTCATGGTCCAGCCCTGGGAAAAACAGGAAGAGTTCGACGCACTGACAAAAAAGCTCAGTGCTGAGCACCGGCCGCGCACCGATTTTGAAATCGATCTGGTGAAGAAAATGGCCGAACACTACTGGCTCAGCCGGCGCGCGATCCTGCTTCAGGAAACGTGCTTCGATGTCGATCACCTCCAGTGCCCCGATTTCTGCGAAAAGAAGCTCGCGCTCTATCTGCGCTACCAGACCACGCACGAGCGGGCCTTTGAGCGCTGCTCGAACGAGCTGCGAAAGCTAAGAAACGAAAAGGTGAAAGAGATAATTGGGTTCGAATCGCAAGAACGCCGCGAGGCTGACGAATTGCGCAAGCAAGCCGCCGAAAATCGCAAGAAAGAACTGCATCAGTTCGCCGTTTTGCTCGCCGAAGCCAAGGCCGAACACCAAAAAGTGCTCACCCGAGCCGCGCAACGGCCGGAACTGATCGCCGCCGCAATTGAAAAAGCCGGGTTGAAGGCCGAAATCGCCGCGTAAAACTCGTAAATCGCTCTTCAATCTCGACTGCAAGCGCGAACCTGCGCCCGCAGTGCGTCGAACGGCCGCCCATTGCACAGGTGATCTTTCTCAAGCCTGCCCACTCTCGCCGTGGCGCTGTTTACGAACCGATAGCAGGACGCAGTGTCAGTCTCACCAGAGTCGACGCCAAAGGCGGTGGGTGCAACGGCCATTCTCAGGACAGAGCGCGACAAAGCCGTCGTCCTCTCGTTCGATTACCGCGGTCATTCGCTGCAGCTTCTGCATGCTCGCCGTCTACTTGCCGGTACTCACAGGCAGCCTCGCCGGTTCCGCGGGCGAACCAAGCGGTAGTTTCGCCGGCAATTGCAAAGCAGCTGCCGCAGCAATGAGAAGTTCAGCCTTCATTCGCACCGGAGGCAGACTCTTCAGAAACTCAACGGTTATCGTCCGGATAGTTCTGCATCCCGATCTGAACCATTGGCGCTAAACCCGGAATAAACGGTGGGGTGCCAGGCGTCGGTGACTCTGCAACCAGCGGACCAGCCAATTCGAACCCGCGTTGAAGCAGTTGCCGCAGTTGCTCCTGCTGGTTTTGAGCGGCAGCTACCGAGACTCGAGCCGAAATGACATTAAGCTGTTTCCGATTGTCCTCGCTTCCGCCGGCACTCTGAGCGTTATCGATCAACTGAGCTGCCTCGCCCGGTCGACGCCCCGCGACCTCGCGTACTACGTCAAGCTCAATTGACGCTCGCTGGTCGTCATACGGGAGGCTTTCAACTTTACTGATTGCCAGGTCCGGGTTTGTGTGTGCCAGACGGACCGCAGCCGCTCGCGTTTCTGCGTCGGCATTTGGCACACGTGCCGTGTGCGTCGGGCCGGCGTGCCCGAAAGATCCTCCATGACACTGGTTTGTCCTGAAGCACTCGAGCGCAGCTTGTAGCTCCGGTTTGCGGCCTCCAATTGCTGAACCAGTTCGGGATCGCGATTGATGATTTGACCGAACCACATAATCGCAGCGTCGGCCGCATCGTTGGTCTGTAGGTCCTCGCCAGTCCGGCTAAATACGTGAGCTTGATAGTGGTATTTGTTTGTGTCTGTTGCCAGTAAGTTCTTGACGAATTTGCGGAGAGCAGGTTGAATCGTTTCAAAGGGCAGTCCCCCGGACAGAACGCGGAGCATCTCACCGAATTCATAGTCATTGGGGTAGTCAGGGGGACTCTGGCTGTAACGCGCGAATGCCGGTTCAAATATAGATCGCAGCACTTCGATCGCATGTTGCCGATTGTCCCGCCAGTCCTTCACCACCGCATCATTGGCGGCGCTCGCCAGCGCAGCATAAGGATATTGGCCGTGCATACCCATTTGTTCCGCTTCCTGCTCTAGCAGAGGCAACACGCTTTCGCCGCCAGATCTAACGATTGAGTCGAACACCTGTCGCGCCAATTCCGATTTCGGCGAAGGCAGCCCTGTTTCGTCGAGCTGTGGAACTCGCAGTAGCTCCAAAGCGCGGTCGGGCTCTAACCGCACCAGAATTCTCAGCGCCGAGCCTTGTAGATGAGAGCGCCCTGGCTGCTTCGTTTGCGCCGCCAACGTGAACAGTTCGTTCGCCCATTGTCGGGCGAGATCACGACCCGCGTCTTCAGGTACACCCCAAACCATATTGGCTTGCCTGAGCAGTAAATCAAGGCGTATCGCCAGGGAAAACTGCTGATCGAGGTCGTGGCTCTGTTCAAGCAGGCTCACGATCAAACTGTTCTTCGTCTCTACAGGAGAAGGCGTCGCGTTCGGACCCGCCTGACTTTCGCGACTTCCCAGCCCAGCCGCGCTGACGATTATCAGAATGAACAGACCGGATAATCTTTGCAACATGGCGCGACCGCGAGATCTAAGCATATATCGATTTCTCAGCCCTCGACACTCTCGATCACGCCGGGAGCGAAAAGTCCATCTCGCCCACGCTCATCTACTTACCGCGATCCTTTCCTCTCGCGTAACGCACGCGTGTTACGAAATTGATTGAATTTCGTGCGCAGCGCCGCTGCTGTATGCGCCCCTCGGCTCGAGGATCGCAACCTTAATAGAGACCCGGCGGAGCAGGGATTCGATTCGGCGCTGTACCCGCGGCATCCATCCAGAAGTGCATGCCCTTGAAGTCGAATGTCACAACCGCGTGGCTCAATAGCCCGCTGCCAACTGTCGCGTCAAACTGGACCTCGGGCGGGTAATCATCTGGAGTCATGAAGTAGACCGGCGCGTCAGTCATAAGCGGAATATCGCGGAAAGTTTCGGAAGCGCCGTCGAAGCGAGCAAGTTTCAGGCCGCCTTGCGTGAATGGAAAGAACTCTTTATGTTTCGCTTTGGCTTCTTTTTTAAAGCCGAGTTTCTCGACTGATGCGGGATAGACGAGCATGGTCCCGGTGAATAGCGTGTCGATCTGCACATCCATCGGCTGGCCATTGATGGCAAATCCGCTCGTCGTGAGAGTGACCGGTCCGAAGTGGCCGCCGAAATGCTTGATGACGAGATCGCTGCAAACCCCCGGGCAGGCGGGCGCGTTGGGTTCCGGACTGGAGATTCGCAGCAGGTGGTGTGGGTAATCGATCTCGAGTGTGCGGTTCTGGAATGCGCTGTACGCGAGCGCTCCATCGCCCGGCAACCGCTGAACCTTTTGGCCGGGTCTGATCGCTTGCGGCGTTGTGTCGAGCACCATAAAGGGAAAATCGCCCAGAGGCAGCTCGCCGAGCTTCGCGCCCGGAACGATCGTCTGTTGGACTTCTGCCATCCCGGAATCTCCGCCGCCCGTCAGCGGTCCAAAGCTGAGGCCGAGAGCTTGAGCGACTTTGATGTCGAGATATGAATTGACCTCGCCGGTGTCGATGAGCAACCGCACGGTCTTCCCGCTCGCCGTCGACAGATCGACGCAGGGCAATCCGGAGCAATCGAGCAACGGAATCTCAATCATTCTTGTTGCGCTAACCGCTTGCCCAGCGGGCGGTGGGTTTTCATCGGGTGCCGTGATCTGCGCATGAACGGGTCTCGGAGCTTGAGCCGGTGACTGCGGAGCCGGTTCAGGCGTCTGGCTGAAACCCGCGGAAACTAGAACCGTCGAGAGAAGGAGATTACGAACAACGGTGCACTGCACGCTTCTATTGTGCTCCGCTTCCGCGTTCGCGCAAAAGCGCTAAGGTGTATCCGTCAACATGGTTTGCAAACGCGGGCTCACTTGCCGCGCGCCGCCGAACCACAGCTGCAGCTTGGCGAGGTACAAATAAACCACCGGCGTGGTGTAAAGCGTGAGTAATTGGCTGACAATCAGTCCCCCGACGATCGTGATGCCGAGAGGCCGCCGCATTTCGGATCCCGTTCCTGTACCGAGTGCGAGTGGCAAGCCGCCAAGCAGCGCCGCCATCGTGGTCATCATGATGGGGCGGAAACGCAGCAGGCACGATTCATAGATGGCGTGCTTCGATGAGATGTCTTGCTTGCGCTCCAATTCCAGCGCGAAGTCGATCATCAGAATCGCGTTCTTCTTGACAATACCGATCAGCAGAATGATGCCGATCAATGCAATGACAGTCAGATCCGTTCCGCACAAAATCAATGCGAGAAGCGCTCCGACACCTGCGGAAGGCAGAGTAGACAAGATCGTGATCGGATGAATGTAGCTTTCATACAGCATCCCGAGCACGATGTACACCGCCACCAGCGCCGCCAAAATCAGCAGCGGCTCCGACTGAAGCGACTGTTGGAACGCCTGCGCGGTCCCGGCGAATGCGCCATGCACGTTGGCCGGCATTCCGATGTCCTGCTCGGCACCTTCCACTGCCGCTACTGCTTCGCTGAGCGCCACCCCCGGTGCCAGAGCGAAGGACAAAGTGATCGACGGGAACTGTCCTTGATGATTCACGGTCAAAGGCGTCAACAGCGTGCGGAAATGGGTGAACGTGGATAGCGGAACGGGTGTTCCGTTGTTCGCGCGTACGTAAATGGATTCAAGCGAGGCAGGATTCTGTTGGAACTCGGGCAGAACTTCCAGCACCACGTGGTATTGATTGATGCCGGTGTACATGGTGGATACCTGCCGCTGGCCGAAAGCGCTGTACAGCGCCGTATCCACTGCATACGGGTTGACACCAAGACGCGATGCGGTACTGCGGTCAATGATGAGCTCGGTCTCCAACCCGTGTACCTGCTGGTCGCTGTTCGCATCGAGGACGAGTGGAATGGTCTTCATTTGCGCGAGTAGTTTGGGCGCCCATTCACTCAGATCGCGCAGATTGTCCGATTGCAGCGTGTATTGATATTGAGAGTTGCTGCCGCGGCCTCCTACGCGGAAATCCTGGGCCGCCTGCATATATAAGGTTGCGCCGGGAATGCGCGCCAGTTTCCCGCGAAGCCGGTTGATGACCTGATCGGCAGATGCTTTCCGTTCGTTCAGCGGTTTCAATTGAACGCGCACGGAGGCGTTATTGAGCGTGCCTCCGCCGGTAAAGCCCTGCACGTCCTCTACTGCGGGGTCGGTCTGAACGATTTGCACCAGCTGATGCATCTTTTCGCGCATGGCCGCAAACGAGATGTCCTGGTCGGCTATGATCGCGCCGCCGATAATCCCCGTATCCTGCTGCGGGAAGAAGCCTTTCGGCACGATTACGTACAGGTAGACGTTGATCGCAACCGTCACCAGCGTGACAATCAGCGTTACTTGTGGATGCCTCAAGACCATGGCCAGAGTTTTTGCATAGCCGCGGTGAACGGTCTCAAAGCCTCTTTCGCTGAGCTGGTGTAGGGCGTTGTGCTTCCTGCCGCGCTGCGGACGCAGAAATTTCGCGCACATCATCGGCGTAGTGGTCAATGAAACCAACAGCGATATGACGATCGCCACCGTCAATGTAACTGCGAATTCACGGAAGAGCCGTCCGACGATACCCCCCATCAGCAGAATCGGAATGAATACAGCCACGAGCGACGTGCTCATCGAGAGCACAGTGAAGCCGATCTCTTTCGCGCCCTGAAGCGCCGCCTTCACCGCCGTCATGCCTTCTTCCAGATAGCGCGAGATGTTCTCGATGACCACAATGGCATCGTCCACGACGAAGCCCGTCGAAATCGTTAGTGCCATCAACGACAAGTTGTCCAGCGTGTAGCCAAGCAAGTACATCACGCCGAACGTGCCCAGCAGAGAGAGCGGAACCACGATCCCCGGAATGATGGTTGCCCAAATATTTCGCAGGAACACGAACACCACCAGCACCACCAGCATCAGCGAAATCAACAAGGTAATCTCAACGTCGTGAACCGAGGCGCGAATCGTCGTAGTGCGATCCTGCGCGACCTTCAGATGAACCGAAGGCGGAATCGATGCCTGCAGCTGCGGCAGTAAGCGCGCGGACGCGATCGACCGTATCGATAATATTCGCGCCGGGCTGGCGGGATACCGCCATGATCACAGTCGGCTTCCCGTTATCGAGTCCGTCGTTGCGCAGGTCTTCGACCGAATCGATCACGTTGCCGAGATCGGCCAAGCGAACGGCGGCGCCATTGCGATAGCTCACGATCAGCGGCGCATATTGATAGGCCTTGAATAGCTGGTCTGTTGCGTTCACCTGCCACCGAATATCGTTATTGCTGAGCAATCCTTTCGCTTGATGAGCGTTCGCGTTCTGAAGAGTTGCAGCCACGTCCGTGAGCCCGATGCCCATCGTGTTCAGCAGTGTCGGATTCACTTGCACTCGCACCGCCGGCCGCGAACTTCCCCACACGTGTACCTGGCCCACGCCCTCAACCTGCGAGATCTTTTGCGCCAGGATGGAGTCGGCAATGTCGTACATGTGCGCCCGGTCGTAGAGATCGGAGCTCAGCGCCAGCATCAGGATCGGCGCGTCAGCCGGATTGGATTTCCAGTAGCCCGGATTGCCCGGCATATCCGAAGGCAGCTGACCTCGCGCCGCGTTGATCGCCGCTTGCACATCTCTTCCAGCGGCGTCGATGTTGCGGTCGAGATCGAACTGCAATGTAATCGAGGTGCTGCTGAGCTGGCTCGAAGACGTCATCTCCGTCACGCCCGCGATGCGGCCGAATTGCCTCTCGAGCGGCGTCGCAACCGCGGACGCCATCGTCTCCGGACTCGCTCCGGGCAGGTTGGCGTGAACCTGAATGGTCGGAAAGTCTACCTCTGGAAGTGCGGCGACGGGCAGCAAGCGAAACGCGAGCACGCCCGACAAACCCAAAGCGGCCGTAAGCAGCGAGGTCGCCACAGGTCTCTTGATGAACGGCGCCGAAAGATTCACAATTGCTCCGCGTGCACGGGCTCCGGCAAGGGTTGCCGTACTGTGCGTCTGGCGCGCGCGCTGGTCAGGCGCGTCGCCAACCGGTCGAAGAAGAGATAAATCACCGGCGTCGTGTACAGCGTGAGCACTTGGCTCAAGATCAGCCCGCCGACAATCGTGATTCCCAAAGGCCGCCGCAATTCAGAACCGACTCCGCTTCCGAGCGCCAGCGGTAGACCGCCGAACAGCGCCGCCATCGTGGTCATCATGATCGGACGGAAGCGCAACAACGACGCCTGGTAGATGGCCTCGTGCGGCGGCTTGCCTTCATTGCGCTCGGCGTCGAGAGCGAAGTCGATCATCATGATGGCGTTCTTCTTTACGATGCCGATCAACAGAATGATTCCGATCAGCGCCACGACGTTGAAATCCTCATGACAGATGAACAGAGCCAGAATCGCGCCCACACCCGCGGACGGCAGAGTAGAGAGGATCGTGATCGGATGAATGTAGCTTTCGTAGAGAACACCCAGCACGATATACACCACGACCAGCGCGGCCAAGATCAGGTAAGCCTCGTTCGCGAGCGAATTCTGAAACGCGGCGGCCGTGCCTTGGAAGCTCGAATGGATGCTCAGAGGCAACCCGATATCCAGTTCCGCTTGCTTGATCGCCTTCACTGCGTTTCCGAGCGATTCGCCGGCCGGCAAGTTGAACGAAATCGTGACTACCGGGAACTGACCTTGATGATTGACCGTCAGAGGCGTCGTGCTCTGCTCGAAGTGAGTGAACGAGCTGAGCGGCACTTCCGAGCCGTTCGACGAATGGATGTAGATGTCATCCAGTGCGTTCGGATTGCGGCGGAACTCGGGCGCGACCTCGAGCACCACGTGGTACTGATTCAACTGCGTGAACATGGTCGACACGAGGCGCTGGCCGAAAGCATCGTAAAGTGTATCGTCGATCTGCTGCATGCCGATACCGAGCCGTGACGCAGTGTCGCGGTCGATCACCAGCGTGGTCTGAAGCCCGCCGTTTTGCTGGTCCGTCGCCACGTCCCGCAACGACGGAAGCGTTTTGAGCTTATCCAGCAACCGCGCCGTCCACACATTCAGCTCGTTTGCATCCGCGTCTTCGAGCGTGTACTGAAACTGCGTGCGGCTGACCCGATCCTCGACCGTGAGGTCTTGAACCGGCTGCATGAAAAGCGTGATCCCCTCTACGCCCGCTAGTCGGGGCTGCAGTCGCCGAATGACGTCGCTCGCGCTGAGACCCCGCTGCTCGAGCGGCTTCAGGTTGATTTGGATACGGCCGCTGTTCATCGTCGTATTGATGCCGTCGATGCCGATGAAGGACGACAAACTCTCTACCGCCGGGTCCTGAAGAATAACTTTGGCGAGCGACTGCTGCCGCTGCGACATGGCCGCGAACGAAACGTCTTGCGGAGCTTCGGACACGCCCAAAATGACTCCCGTGTCCTGGACCGGGAAGAAGCCTTTGGGAACGATCACGTACAGAATGATGGTCGCGACCAGAGTTGCCAACGTCACTAGCAGCGTCAGTGGTTGATGGCGCAGCACCCATTGCAGAGTGCTGCCGTACTTCGAGATGACCCAGGCGAACGCGTATTCGGATTTGCGAAAGAACCAGCCCTGCTGCGCTTCTTCTTTGTGCCGCAGAATCTTTGCCGACATCATCGGCGTCAGAGTCAGTGAAACCACCGCGGAAACGAGGATAGTCACCGCCAGTGTGATCGCAAACTCGCGGAAAAGACGACCCACGATATCGCCCATGAAGAGCAGCGGTATCAGCACGGCGATAAGAGAAACGGTCAACGACACGATCGTGAAGCCGATCTGTTCCGATCCGCGTAGCGCCGCTCGCAGCGGGGTGTCGCCTTGCTCCAGGTAACGGGAAATGTTCTCGATCATGACGATGGCATCATCGACCACAAATCCTGTCGAGATGGTCAAGGCCATCAGCGTTAGATTGTTCAGGCTGTAGCCAAGCAGGTACATCACGCCGAACGTGCCGACGATCGATAACGGCACAGCGACGCTCGGAATCACCGTCGCCGCAAGGTTGCGCAGGAACAGGAAGATGACCATCACCACCAGCGCAACGGTCAGCATCAACTCGAACTGAACGTCTTTGACAGAGGCGCGGATCGTGGTCGTGCGGTCGGTGAGAATCGTTACGTCTACCGCGGTCGGGATCGAGACACGCAGTTGCGGCAGCAGCGCCTTGATGCGATCGACGACCGCGATGATGTTCGCGCCTGGCTGCCGTTGGATGTTCACGATCACGGCCGGAACCGTATTCATCCACGCGGCTTGCCTGGTGTTCTCCGCGCCATCGATCACGGTCGCGACGTCTTGGAGCCGCACCGGTGCGCCATTCTTATACGCCACGATGACCGGCTTGTACCCGGAGCTGGTCAGAATCTGATCGTTCGCACCGATCGTGTACGCCTGGCGAAGGCCGTCGAAATTTCCCTTAGCCTGATTCAGGTTGGTTTGGTTCAGTGCCGTCCGAACATCTTCCAGGCTGAGGCCGTAAGCGGCGAGCGCGGTTGGATTGATGCGAATGCGAACCGCCGGCTTCTCTCCTCCGCTGATGCTCACAAGCCCCACGCCCGGGAGCTGCGAGATTTTTTGCGAGAGCGTGGTATCGGCCAGATCCTCCACCTTGGTCAGCGGCACGGTCGCGGATGTCAGCGCGAGCGTGAGAATCGGGCGCATCGGCAGGATTCACCTTGCTGTAGATCGGAGGGTTGGGCAGATCGGGAGGCAGATATGTGCCTGCCGCGTTGATCGAGGCTTGCACTTGTTGCTCGGCGATATCGATATTCAGATCGAGATCGAACTGAAGAGTGATGATCGAGCTTCCGAAAGAGCTCGTCGAAGTCATCTGCTTCAGGCCGGGGACTTGCCCGAACGTGCGTTCAAGCGGCGCAGTCACCGACGACGCCATCACGTCGGGGCTGGCGCCCGGATAGAAGGTCAGGCACTGGATGGTCGGGTAATCCACCTCCGGCAAAGCGGAAACCGGAAGCTGCTTGTACGCGATGGCGCCTGCGATCAGGATGCCCGCCATCAGCAATGACGTTGCAACCGGCCGCAGAATAAACGGCCGAGAGGGGCTCATTCGGGCGGCCTTTGCCCGGCGCGTCTGCCGCCTTGCGCATTTCCGTTCGGCTGGCGCAAGGTAACTTTCATCCCTTCGGTCAGCTTCTCCGCGCCGTCGACCACAACGTTTTCGCCTGGCTGAATTCCGTCGTCGATGGATACATCGTTGCCCTCCGTCACGCCCATTTTGACGGGACGAACCGCGACCGTGCCGTCATCTTGAACCACATAGACAAAAGTTCCGGTGGGTCCGCGCTGTATTGCTACGGCCGGAATGATTGTCACGTCGTGTTTGGTCTCGAGCGAGAGTCTGACATTTACGAACTGATTGGGGAAAAGCGCGAAATCGGTGTTCGGGAAGACGGCTTTGAGACGAGACGTGCCGGTGGTCTGGTCAATCTCGTTATCGACGGTCAACAGCATGCCCGATGCAAGCTTTTGGCGGTTATCGCGATCGTAGGCGTCGGCCGGCAGCTTGGCGCCATCGCGCAGTTTTTTCAGAACAGGCGGGAGCTGGTCTTCCGGAATGCTGAAGAGAACAGCAATGGGCTGCAGCTGGGTGATCACCGCGATCCCGGTCGCATCGGCGGCATGCACCATGTTGCCCGAATCGACCAGGCGCAGACCGATGCGTCCGCTAATCGGTGCAGTGATCTTGGTGTAAGTCACATTCAGCTTGGCGCTGGCGATTGCCGCCTGCGCGGATGCAATGGCGGCCTGATCGGCTGCAATCGAGCCACGAAGTTGGTTCGCCGTGGCGAGTTGGGTGTCGAGCTGCTGTTTGGCGATGATCTGATCTTTAAACAGCTGCTGGTCGCGAACGTAGTTAGCCTCAGCGTCGCCCAGTGCGGCTTGATCCTTCGCCAGATTGCCTTGAGCTTGGGCGAGATTGCCGTTAGCCTGCTCGAGTGCAACCTGGTAGGGCCGCGGATCGATCTCGGCTAGAACATCGCCCGCGCGAACGGATTGTCCTTCCTTGAAGTTGACGCTGACCAGCTGGCCATCAATGCGGGTCTTCACCGTGACCGTGTTGTTTGCCGTGACAGTACCGAGGCCCTGCAGGTAGAGCGGCATATCGCCTGTGTGAGCGCTGGCGGCAACCACGGGGATGCTGCGCGGCCGCATCGCACCCTTCTTTGCCGCTACAGCCGCCTTCTTGCCGTTCTCGTACCGATACAGCCGGTAACAACCGTAGCCGATGAGCGCGAAAATCAGCAGCCAAACCCACCAGTAGTTACGCGAGGGCGTCTCGTCGTCTAAATCGTAGTGCGGAAGTCCGCCGGACGGACGTGCTTCGCCGGGGCGGGCATCGGGATCGTGCGGTTCAGTTGGACGCGGTTCTAGCGCGCCGGGTGGCTTGATGGCCATTCTCTCCTCGTAATTTTAAGCAAATTGAACCGCGAAGGCGAACAGAGCGCCTGATTTCTCTAGCTGGGGGTTAGATGCAAGCGAAGCCCGGGATGCATCTTACTGACAACAAAGACGACCACATCGATAGAGACGTTACCCGGTGGGATGTGTTTGTTCCCTGCTGTTCCCAGCTGAAAATGATTCGAATTCTTGAAAACAAAGAGAAACTGGCGCTGACGGCGGCCGCGCACGCGGCCCATTCGGTGCGGCGGCTGCTCGAGAAGCAAGAAAGAGTGCGCGTGCTCGCTGCCACCGGTGCTTCGCAGCTCGATTTCCTGGACCGGCTGGTGGCGGATCGCACCGTTGACTGGAGCCGCATCGAGCTCTTCCACCTTGACGAATACGTCGGCATCGCGCTCGATCACCCGGCGAGTTTTGCGCGTTATATCAAGGAGCGGATCGTAGATCGTACCGGAATTGCCCGCTTTCACCTGCTGGACGGAATGCGCGACCCCGAAGTGGTGGCGATCGCGATGAGTCGTGAGATTGCGGCAGCGCCGATCGATTTAGCGTTTGCGGGAATTGGCGAAAACGGGCATCTCGCCTTCAACGATCCTCCGGCGGATTTTGAAGCGGAGCACCCGTATCTGGTCGTGGATTTAGACGAGGCGTGCCGCCGCCAGCAGGTGGGCGAAGGATGGTTCCGGTCGCTCGAAGATGTGCCTACGCGCGCGATCACGATTTCGATTCCACAGCTTCTGCAGAGCCGTGAAATTCTGTGCATTGTGCCGGACGTTCGAAAAGCCGAGGCGGTAAAGGCGTGCCTGGAAGGACCAGTGTCTCCGGACGCACCCGCCTCCATATTGCGAGTGCATCCGAATGCAACCATATTTCTGGACCAGGATTCCGCATCCCTGCTGAAATGCGATCTGGAGTAACCCGTTAAGCTGAAAAAGGACTGGTTTTCGGCATGCGAGAGATGCAGCAGATCCTCGATCTTTGGACGCGCACGGAACGCGCGGGTGAATCCGCCGTTCTGGCTACCGTCGTGAAGACTCGCGGCTCGTCGTACCGTCTGCCCGGAGCGCGCCTCTTGCTGACCGCGACTGGCGAGCGTGCGGGCTCGATCAGCGGTGGTTGTTTGGAAGACGACTTAATCAAGAAGGCGTGGTGGCTCACCGAAACTGGGTCCGTCATTCGGCGATATGACACGACCCCCGACGGGGAGATCGCGACGGAGTTTGGGTTGGGCTGCAACGGAATAATTCACGTGCTGCTCGAGCGAATCACGCCGGGAAACGCGCGAATTCTAGACCTGATCTGCGAGGTCCGTTCCGAGCGCCGCCCCGCGATTATCGCCCACCTGATCGAGCCATCGACAGCGGCGGGGCAGAAGCTGATCGTTGATACGCGCGGGAATGTTACTCATAACCTCTCCGATTCCGAACTGGTCCAGCCGCTCACGGGGTCGGCCACACGCGCACTCTCTGAAATTAGCTCCCGCACAGTCGGACTGAGCGGAGCGGAAGCCTTCATCGAAACGCTCTCACCCGCTGTGCGTCTGCTGATATTCGGGGCGGGAGAGGACGCCGTTCCGCTTTCGACGTTGGCGAAATACCTGGGTTGGAACGTGACCGTGATCGATGGACGTGCCCATTATGCCCGGCCTGAGAAATTTCCGCAGGCCGATGAAGTTCTTATGCGCGTTGCGGGCGAATCGGGGATCGTGGGCGCGGTGGACCCATGGACCGTTGCCGTTGTGATGAGCCACAGCTACGCTCAGGATCTCGAGACGTTACGCGAATTGACGAGGCTGCCGCTTCGCTATGTCGGCGTGCTCGGCCCGCGCAAACGCAGTCTACAGCTTCTCGATGATGCCGGCATCGACTCTGAAAAACTTGTTCCCGCTCTGCACAGCCCGATGGGTTTGGACATTGGCGCGGATGGCCCGGAGCAGGTTGCGCTGGCAGCAATCGCAGAAATTCAAGCGACTCTGAACGGTCGCGCGGGCGGCTTGCTACGCGATCGCGCCGGTTCCATTCATGCCGCTGACGACGCTTCTCTCGACTCCGAGGCGTTGTGGGTGCAATCGATTGTCTGTGCGTAGAAGTACCCTTACGAAGATTCTCGGCATCGCTCTCGCAGGCGTTTGGCTCATTCCCGCGCAAACGAGTACGGATAAGGGCAAGCAGATTATCGACCAAGCTGTCGCCGCATTGGGCGGTGAGCGGTTCCTGCACATGCAAAGTCGGGTCGCAAGCGGCCGCGTGTACTCGTTTTTTCACGATGAGCTGAGCGGTTTGGATGTCGCCAAGATTTACACCGAATACTTACCCGCGAAGACAGCCAAGGGGCTCGCGCTGCGCGAGCGGGAAGTGTTGGGGAAAAAGCAGGACTATTCGTATCTCTTCCTGGAAGATCAAGCTTGGGATATCACGTTTCGCGGCGCACGTCCGGTCGATGACGAGACCTGGGATCGATACGCGAGGACAACCGAGAACGATATCTTCTATATCCTCAAGGTGCGTCGTAACGAGCCGGGAATGACTTTCGACTACGTGGGATCGGAAGTTTTCTTAAGTACGCACGTCGAGGTAGTTGACATCACCGATGCGCAAGATCGCACCGTGCGAGTCTATTTCGATCACAACACCTTGCTTCCGGTTCGCGAAACGTACACCTGGCTGGACCCCGATACGAAACAGCGCAACGACGTGGAGACTCATTTCGATAAGTACAGGGATGCAGGCGGCGTGATGTGGCCGTACACTATCGAGCGCGAGCGGAACGGATACAAAGCCTATCAGCTGTTCGCGACCAGCGTGCAAGTCGACCAACCGCTACCGGGCAAGATCTTCGAGCTGCCGCCGGGTGCCAGAGTGCTGAAGAAAGTCGGTTAGCCGGTCCGTCGGGCAAGTTAGGATAATCTACGCAGTGGGACTCGGATCTTAGGTAATCGTCAATGGCGCTCCTGACTCAAAAAACGTCGACCATTTTCATTGCTAGCGGCGAGCAGACGCATGTGTACCGCTCGGTCGAAGAGATACCTCCAGTCCTAAGGCGGAAGCTGCAGCAGACCACGCGCGGTATGAATTCCGGGACGATTCTCATCGCGGACAGGCGTGGACGAGAGGAACTGTTGCGGGCCCTACAGGGACAGCGAACTCGAATTCAGCAGCGTCTGGCGGAGACGATGGGGGCGCCGGAAACGGCGCAGCGGTCGAAATCGGAGAAACCGCGGAGGCTTGGGTCGCTACGGACTTGGCTCGAGCTGTTACTGCCGGTAGCGATCGGGGCTTCGCTCTGGCTTTTCATCGATTCGCGTTTTTGATTTTCCTCAAGTTTCTTAACGGGCTCTGTCGATTAGTTCGGTGTGACCGCGTCTTCTTCCGATCATTCACACGCCGCAGTGATTCAGGTGCCATCCCCGGCAGGAGACGGTAAGAAGCGCTGCATCCCCTGTACCTTCAATGGAATGAACGGTAAGCGCCTCTGCGTCGAGGCGACCGAGGCGGTTCCGGTCTCAACTGCATTAAGCGTGGAATACGACGACGAATTGTTTCTCGGCGAAGTAGTCGCTTGCGCCGAAGCTGGGCCGGGCGAAACGAGCGCTGCGCCGGGATGGAAGCTCGACATAAAGGTCGAACAGATTCTCACCGGCCTGCAAAGCTTGATGGCGCTCCGCGCGCGTCTTCTCAGCGAAGGTACCCCGCAGCCGCTGGGGCTTATGCCCATTGGCGCCCGGAACTAGAGCGGTCCCGCAAAAACCCTCTCGCGCACCGCGCGAAATCTAACGATCCGCTATTCTGCAAAGAGTGCAGCGCAAGGTCATCGTCTTTGGAGGCGGCGGGCAACTCGGAGTGGAACTGTGCCGCGAATTTGAGCGCCGGCAATGGACTGTTCAACGCTTCGACCGCCAATCTCTGGATGTCACCGACACGCACCTGGTTGAACACGCCGTCGCTAATTCCGATCCGCAGGTGGTAATCAATGCCGCCGCATACAACCAGGTCGATATCGCGGAACGCGAACCGGTGGCCGCATACCAGGCGAATGCGCTTGCCGTGCGCAACCTGGCCATGGCCTGCCGCCAAACGGACGCGCAATTGGTCCACTACTCAACCGATTACGTCTTCGACGGAACGAAAGGCAGTCCCTACGTGGAGACCGACACGCCACATCCGTTGGGCGCGTATGCCGTTTCAAAACTCGCGGGGGAACTGTACGCGCAGGCTTACCTCGATAATCCGCTGATTATTCGAACGTCCGGCGTCTTCGGACCCGGCGGCATGTTCACGCCTCGTGGCAACTTTGTCGAGCTGATGCTCAGACTGGCAAACGGCAATAGCCCCATTCGAGTGGTGCAGGATCATGTCGCCTCGCCTACTTACGCGCCCGCAATTGCCTCTCGCACGGCCGACCTACTCGAGAAAAAGACCCGGGGGTTATTCCACATGGGAGGCGGGCAAGCCATCTCTTGGTACGACTACGCCAGGTTGATCTTCGAATTGGCAGGCCTGTCGCCGTCCCTTCAAGCGACGGACGAACGCGAGTACCGGACGGCTGCGCGGCGTCCGAAGTTTTCTGCTCTGTCGAACGCGAAGCTCGAAGCTGCTGGAGTCGCTCCCATGCCGCCGCTTCGGGAAGCTGTGGCGGATTACTTACAAGCGCGCGAGCGTGTTACTGCGCATCGCTCGGCGTAGCGTAATAGCCGTTGCGGGCCTGTACGCGGTCGCTCGGATTATCCACTTTGATTTCGATATGCCGAAAAGACCCATTGCGGTTCGGATTACTGGGTTCGTAGCCGATGGAATATTGGTTGCGCAACTCGTTCTGAATCTCGTTGAAGATTTCGTTGAGCGGATGTTTGGAACTGACCGTGAACACATGCCCGCCCGTTTCTTCCGACATCTTGCGTAGATCCGATTCACCACCCCCGCCGAAGCCCATGCCGTACGCCGCGTAAAAACCGCGATCGACGTAGTAAATGCTATAGATGATGGCGTCGGAGCGTTGCGCCGCCTCGATCGCGGCTCTGCGATCGTACGTGCTGCCTTGATCTTCGCCATCGGTGATCAGGATCAGAGCTTTGCGCCCTACTTCCTGCTTCAACTTTTCATTCGCAGCCAGATAAACCGCATCGAACAGCAGCGTACCTTTAGGCGCGCCGACGGTCGGAACCGGCCCGGTGTTTACGGGAACAGGGCCCATCATCGGCGTCTGACCATCGCCTCGCAAATCCTGCAAGGCTGACGTGAGTAGCCGGGGCGAGTTGGTGTAGTCCTGCAGCAGGTCGGTGCTTTTACCGAAAGAAATGAGGAAGGCCTCATCCTTCTGCCGGATCACACTCGAGAAAAACGCCCCCGCGGCTTGGCGTTCGATGTCGACTAGCCGTTCCTGGCTCGCACTGATGTCGATGAGCAGTCCCAAAGTGAGAGGAAGGTCTGTCTCGCGCGAAAAGCGCTGAATGGTCTGCTGCTTGCCGTCTTCATACACGGAAAAGTCGTTCTTTTCGAGATTGGGAATGAGCTGGCCACCCTTCTTGGCGCGGACGGTGAAGAGAATGTTCACCAGGTCGACGTTGACTTTAATAGTGGAGGCTTGGTTCGGGGTTTGGTCCTGCGGCGGTGGAGGCGGAACGTTCTGAGGCGTCGCTGCCACAAGCCAGCTCAGCGTCCCGCTTAGTATCAAGAGCGCCGCGGCCGTCCAGGGAAGAGATCGAAAAAAACTGCTCATCTGGTTATGATTATCGTCTAGAGCCAGCGAGATGAAATCAGCTATGCTGCATCTTCAAAATGCCGATCCGGTGATGGCTGCGATCATCCAGCGTGTAGGCCCATGCCAGTTAGTGCGTCGCGAGCCAACGTTCGAGACGCTGGCCCGCTCGATCACGTTCCAGCAGCTTAGCGGCAAGGCAGCGGCCACTATCTTCGGGCGGCTCCGAAAAGCTACCGGCAGAAGGTTCACCGCCTCCGCCTTTCTCAGGCTCACCCCTGAAGAGTTGCGTGAGTGCGGCCTATCGCGACAGAAGATCGCGTCTTTGACGGACCTGGCCGAGAGAGTGGCCCGCCGCGAGATCAATTTCCGCAAGCTTCCGGCGCTACCCGATGAAGAAATCATTGCGATGCTCTCGGAAGTCCGCGGCATAGGCGTGTGGACGGTGCAAATGTTCTTGATCTTTGCGCTCGAGCGCCCGAACGTGATGCCGCTGGCAGATTTGGGGATCCGTAACGCGGTTCGCAAAGCGTACGGCCTCGCCGACCTGCCCAAACCTGCCGAACTTTCGAAGCTGGCCGAGAAATGGCATCCTTACTGTTCGGTCGCCAGCTGGTATTTGTGGCGGAGTCTCGAAGGGCCGGCCGGAATTTAGACACATTTTACTTTTTACTGATGCTTCGAACCGGCCTTGGGACATAATACTTGAATCATTTGTTTACTCAGGGCGTCATAAAACACAACGCTCCAGAAAGGGTCTCACGCTTTATGCCGACTCGTGTCAATCGGATTTTGGTCGTTCTACTAGCCCTTGGGTATCTTGCGATCCCGGGATTTTCGCAAACCGAGGCAATCAACGGAAGCATTCGCGGCCGTGTCACAGATCAGGCCGGTGCTCCTATTTCGCAAGCCAAGGTGGCCGTTGAGAATACGCAAACGGGCTTCAGCCGGGATATGGAGAGCAACGAAGATGGCTACTACGTTTTTCCGAACCTGCCGCTGGGCTCCTACACCGTAAGCATTCAAAAGCCCGGGTTCGACACGGAGCGCCACCCGGACGTGATTCTCGATGCCGGTACGGAAGCGACCATCGATGCCCAGCTCAGAGTAGGCGCCGTGAGTACTTCCATCGAAGTAAAAGGCGGCGCTCCCGTTGTCGATGCCGCGCGCGTTGATATCGGGAGAACCATTGGGTATGAAGAGGTGCAAAACCTTCCCCTTACGTCCCGAAACCCGTATAATTTCGTGCTGTTTCAACCGGGGGTCAGCGGTCATCCGAACCCCGAGTTGGGCATCCCGCGACTACTCAACACGAATGGACTAGTGGACCGCGTCAACTATCAGCTGGATGGCAGCGTCGATACGGAAACGGATCGCTACGGATTGCGCCTGTTCGCCATCGCGGATAGCTACGTGAACGAGGTGCAGACGGTCTCCAACAGTTTCGCTCCGGAATTTGGGAAGATCGCCGGTGATATTTACAACGTGATTTCGGGTTCCGGTACCAATCAGTTCCATGGAGAAGTGCAGTTCATCGGACGCCCTCTCGGCGCGGTCGCACGCCCGATTCTCGCCACTCCAACGACGCCGATTCCAGCTGCCAACGATTTCTCCGCGAACGCCGGCGGGAAGCTGATCAAAGACAAGCTGTTCTTCTTCGCATCCTATGAGCACATCAAACGCGCTACGCCGACTCCCACGACCATTACCCCGGCGAATGCCGCTTTGATCGGCATTCCGAGTAGCTTGCTCGCGACAGCCCCGACTGTTCAGCATGCGCAATGGGTGGACATCAGGTTCGATTGGATGATCACGCAGAAGCATCAGTTCTTCGTGCGTTATAACTACTTCCGCAATAGATACCCGTTCAATACCAACAACGGCGGGCTGTATGCGCTGAATGCGGCCTCCGATTTCCGGGATCGCGCGCATGTGGTGGGCGCTCAGTTGTTGTCTACGTTTTCTCCAACCGTCTTGAATGAGCTACGCTTCGGCTGGCCGTATCGCAATGAGCAACACGTTGCGAATCCACTTACCGGCACAGGCTCGGAGATCACAATCAATGGCATCGCCAATTTCGGCGGGAGCACAGCGGTGGGCGACCGCTTTCAGGAAAAGATTCCGAACCTGAACGACAACTTCACGGTGATCAGAGGCGCGCATACGTATAAAGCCGGGTTCGGGTTCCAGCAGAATCTCGATACGCAGGCGGCTGATATCTACACGCAATACGTTTTCCCGACTATTCCCGCATACTTGTCGGCACTCTCGGGAGCCACGCCCTTTTCGTACACCAGCTTTAACGCGAGCGTCGGTGAGCCCGGCGCCTGGTATCACTCTTTCTTCTGGAATCTTTTCGCGCAAGATAGCTGGCAGATTACGCCGCACTTATTAGCCGTTTACGGAGTCCGCTACGATCAGTTCCGCGGCCCCGCTGGCGATCCCGCAGCCGCCTTCGGTTACTCGCAGCATTTTCGTACGCCGGAGGGCGACTTCGCCCCGCGTCTAGGCCTTGCCTGGCAGATTAACCCAAAGACTGTTGTGCGAGTGAATTCGGGCATTTTCTACGAAGCGACGCCCACTAACCTTTGGTATAACGCGCTTTACAATGACGGAGCGACGAGTTCGTATACGGCATCGATCACGTCCAATGCGCCGGGCGCTCCGCCATTTCCGTTGGTTGTAGCGAACGGAACACTGCCGCGATCCTCTCAAACCATTTACACGATCACTCCGAATTTCAAGAATGGCTACGCCATCAACTCCAGCCTGCAAGTCACGCGGCAACTGTTCCAGAACGATTCACTCACGGTCAGTTACGTGAACACAGGCGGTAGGAATCTGACCTACCTGCGCAACATGAACTTGATCAACCCCGTACGATATCTTCCCGACGGACGCCCGGTTTTTGGAGTACAGAGCGCATCCACGCGTCTGTTTCCGCTCTTCAACAATATTGCTCTCCAGGATATTGGCGCGAACAGCTCTTATAACGCGCTGATCGTTAACTATCAGCATCGATTCGCGCAGGGTTTAGAAGTGAACGCCTCCTATACGTGGTCGCATTCCATCAGCGATGCTCCGGAAGCGAACAGTTATGACCAGGGCTCGGTTTTCACGGAAGATCCGACCAATCGCAATCGCGATCGCGGGAACAGCGCGATCAACCGGCCTGATGCGTTCTCGCTTAGCTCAGTGTGGAGTCCTACGTTCAGCGGCATCGGCAATACCGTTCTGAGGCATCTCGCGAACGACAACCAGTTCACGTTCCTCCTGGTTGCGCAGTCGGGCGACGAGCAGAACATTACCGCCAATCAGGTGCTCAATGGTGATGCCCTGGCGGGCAGCAGTTCCATCTCGGGTACATCCAGCGGCGCGACGCGGCCGGCCTACATCGGGCGTAATACGGCGCGCACTCCCAACGTGTATCAACTCGACATTCGGTATACGCGCACGTTCTTCCGGCTTTGGGAGCGCTTCCAGCCCAGGTTCTTCGCCGAAGCGAACAACGTTTTCAATCACCCGAACATAACAACGATCAACACGACTGCGGTAGTGAATACGAGTGGTGTCATCACCACTGCTCCGAAGTTTGCACCCGTTTCGACTCTTCTGGAGGGCCGCATCATCCAATTGGGAGTGCGCGCTGACTGGTAAGCCAAGCGGACCTCCATCGCGCGTTCCCATCTCCTGTTTACGCCGAAGCAGTTCTGGCGGTCAATTTCAGCCGATGCGCAGCGGCTGTTTCTCGACTCTTTGCTGGAGATTCATTACGCGCATACGTTGATGCTGGCGAAGCAGGGCATCATGCCGCCAGAGGCGGCGCGGGCATGTCTCCGCACGTTGGATTTGCCTCGACCGCAACAACCTTCGCGAGATTCCCTACGACGGCCGCTCCGAAGATCTTTTCTTCTATATTCAAGCGGAAATTGAGCGCCTTTGCGGCGAAGAAAACGGCGGGCAGGATGCACACGGCACGCAGCCGCAACGATATCGACCTCACGATGTACCGCATGTGCCTTCGTCGCGAAGTGCTCGAGTTGATCGAAGAGATACATCGGCTTTGCTCTACGCTGATAGCCCTCTCGCGCGAACACATCCGCACGATCATGCCGGCTTACACGCATACACAGCCTGCGCAGCCCACTACACTCGCCCACTATCTGCTGGCAGCAGTCGAGTGCTTCAGCCGCGATCAGCGACGCCTGCAGGCGGCCTTCGCAACCATTAATCGCAGTCCGTTAGGGGCCTGCGCAATCACGACGACAGGTTTCCCCATTGATCGCAACTTCACTGCCGAGTTGCTGGGTTTTGAACGCCTGCAACTCAATTCCTACGGCGCAATTGCGGCCACGGATTACGTGACGGAAGCCGCAGGTGCGATCGCAACAGCCATGATTAATCTGGGCAGGCTGGTGCAGGACCTGCTGCTTTGGAGCAATCCGGCCTTGAACTACATTCGTTTGTCCGATGCCTGGGTGCAGATCAGCAGCATCATGCCGCAGAAGCGCAATCCGGTCGCGCTCGAGCACGCGCGAATTCTCGCGAGCAAAGCGCTTGCGCAAAGCCAAGGCGTATTCACGGCTTTGCACAACACTCCATTCGGAGACATAGTCGACAGCGAAGACGATCTACAGCCGCTAGTCTTCTCGATGACGACCGACGCCGGCCGCGCTCTGCGAGTGTTTGGAGGCCTGATGTCAGATTGCGAAATCAACGTCGAACGCCTCGCCGAGGCGGCCCACCATGACTTTCTGACCGCAACGGAACTGGCCGACACCTTGACGCGAAACGAAGGTCTCAGCTTTGATAGCGCACATCGCCTGGTCTCGGAAGCCGTGCGCAGGCTTGCCGGTCAATATTCGCCGGAGGCGCTGGCGGATACCGTGGTGGAACTCGCTCGAGAGCAACTGGGCCAGCCTTTAAAAACTGCCAAAGCCGAGCTTTTGCAAGCACTCGATCCTCACTGGTTCGTCAAGATTCGCCGCGTACCGGGAGGGCCGGCGGCGGAACCTATGGAAGCGGCTTTAAGCGATATCGAAGCTCAGCAAGCGGAGACTCGTGCCTGGATCGAGACGAAGAGCAACCTTCTCCGCGAATATCACGGGCACATCCGCGACGTCCGCCACTCTTTAAATTTGGCCTAACCACCAGGCTGCGACGGAGGCGGCGGTCTGTCGGGTTTGAGTGCAATCACGCCTAAGGGTGGAATGGTCAGACGGGCGGAAGCGGGCCGGCCGTGCGAGGGTACAGCCTCTGTGTTCACGTAACCGCCGTTCCCCATATTGCTACCACCAAAACTTTCTGCATCGGAGTTGAAAACCTCCCGGTGCAAACCCGCTTCCGGGAACCCAATGCGATAGTTCGAATGCGGAGCGGGAGTGAAGTTGCAGACGAAGACCAGATAATCGTCGCGTCGCTTGGCACGCCGTACGAACGAGATAACCGAATTCTCCGCATCGTGAAAGTCGATCCACTCGAACCCGGGCCCCTGGAAATCGACCTCATACAGCGCGGGCTCGTTCCGATACAGTTCGTTCAGAGCCGCGCAGTAGCGTTGAAATTGCCGGTGTATTTCGTGATCGAGCAGCCACCATTCAAGTTGATTCTCGGAGTTCCACTCGGCCGTTTGCCCGAACTCGGAACCCATGAAGAGCAGTTTTTTGCCGGGGTGGCCGTACATGTAGCCGAGAAACGCCCGCGCATTTGCAAAACGCTGCCATTCATCACCTGGCATTTTGTTGAGTAACGCGCGTTTGCCATAGACAACTTCATCGTGCGAGATCGGGAGCACGAAATTTTCCGTGAATGCGTACATCATGCTAAACGTGATGTCGTTCTGGTGATATTTGCGGTAGATCGGATCGCGTTCAAAATAGTGGAGCATGTCATGCATCCACCCCATGTTCCACTTCATGGTGAAGCCCAGGCCATTCAAGTAGACGGGCCGGGAAACGCCAGAAAAAGCGGTCGACTCCTCGGCCACTGTGATCGCGCCCGGCACCTGATGCACTAGCTCGTTCGTCTTGCGCAGAAAATCGATGGCTGCCAGATTCTCATTACCGCCGTATATGTTCGGAACCCATTCGCCCGGCTCGCGCGAGTAATCGAGGTACAGCATGGAAGCGACCGCATCGACGCGTAAGCCGTCGAGGTGATACTTCTTCAACCAGAACAGCGCGTTCGAGATTAGGAACGACCGCACCTCGTTGCGGCCGTAGTTGAAGATCAGCGTGCCCCAGTCGCGGTGCTCGCCCAGCCGCGGGTCTTCGTGTTCGTAGAGGGCTGTTCCGTCGAAGTATGCCAGTCCGTGCGCGTCCTTCGGAAAATGGCCCGGTACCCAGTCCATGATTACGCCGATGCCTTGGCGATGGCAGCAATCGATGAAGTACATGAAATCCTGCGGGCTGCCGTTGCGAGAAGTGGGCGCGAAATATCCGGTGACCTGGTATCCCCAGGAGGGCGCGTATGGATGCTCGGCAACCGGCATCAGCTCGATGTGGGTGTAGCCCATCCGCTTCACGTAATCCACCAGCTCGGTTGCGAGCTCGCGATATGTCAACGTCCGGTTGTTTTCGCCTTTGCGCCAGGACTGCAGATGCACTTCGTAAGTTGAAATCGGCCTCTCGAGTATCTTGAAATTCCCACGCTGCTCCATCCATTGCTGGTCCTGCCATTCGTAGGTGTCCATGTCCGTCACGATGGATGCGGATTTCGGCGGGGTCTCCATCGAGAATCCAAATGGATCCGACTTCATCTGGCTATAGCCGCGGAAACGCGATTTGACGGCGTATTTGTATGGCATCCCGGCTTCGACACCGGGAATGAAGATCTCCCAAACACCGCCGGTTCGCGCGCGCATTGGGTTCCGCCGGGTGTCCCAATCGTTGAAGTTTCCGACCACGCTCACCACAATTGCATTGGGTGCCCAAACCGCAAAACGCGTACCTTCGACGCCATCAATCGTCGCCAGGTGAGCGCCGAATGCGTTGTATTCCGCATAGTTCGTGCCTTCCGAATGAAGATGCAAATCGAATTCACTCAGCAGCGGCTGAAACCTGTAAGCGTCCTCGGCTTCCGATGAGTGGCCTTGGTAATCGACAATCCTGAATTTGTAGTTCGCGGGCTGTGCGCCGACACGGGCTGCAAAAATACCAGCCATGTGAACGCGCTCCATGGGAACTGTTTTCCCGTCGAGAGCGATTTCAACTTGCTGCGCCTGCGGTAAAAATGCCCGGATTTCCCACTCATTTTTCGCACCACTGCCCGCCGCATGCGGTCCGAGCGCGCTGAACGCGTCCCCGTGGTAACCACCCGCTATTGCTTCGATTTCCTGGTCCGTCATCGCACGTTTATTATGGCAAGGGGATTGAAGTTGACCTGCTCCGGCACAGAAATCGAACCGCGAACAAGTCTCCAGCAGTTCATCTATGGATTAGACAAAGCGGAACTGCACCTTCATCTAGAAGGATCGGTGGAACCGGAAACTATTCAGGAGCTCGACCCTTCGCTCACATTGGATGCAATTCGCGCGAATCTCCATTACAGCGACTTTGCCGGTTTCTTGAAGGCTTATGTGTGGGTCACACGCCAACTGAACGCGCCGGAAGCTTATGCGCTGGCGACGCGGCGATTGCTGGAGAAGCTGACTGCTCAAAATGTGCGCTACGCCGAGATCACTGTTTCGGCGGGAGTGATTTTGTGGAAGCAAGAGAGCTTCGAACGCATCTTCGAAGCGATTAACACCGAAGTAGCCAAATGCGACACGGTCAAGGTTACGTGGATACTCGATGCTATTCGCCAGTTCGGTGCCGAAGCCGCGGCTGAGGTGTTCCGTATCGCGCGGGAATGTCGCGGCAGCAGGTGTAGTGGCGATTGGAATTGGAGGAGACGAAGAGCGCGGCCCTGCGGTTTGGTTTAAAGAGTTATACCGCGAGGCAAAGGAGGCCGGACTGGGACTGACCTGTCATGCAGGAGAGGTGACCGGTGCGGAAAGCGTTAGGCAAGCCCTGGATATCGGCGCCGAGCGAATCGGTCATGGTATTCGAGCTATCGATGACCCGGTTCTGTTGAAGGCCTTGCGCGACCGCGATATCCCTCTCGAAATTTGCCCGTCGAGCAACGTGGCGACAGGTGCGGTGGCCGATTTCGCTCAGCATCCGCTGCGACGGCTGTGGGACGCAGGAGTGCCGATTGTGCTGGGAACGGATGACCCGGCGCTGTTCCGGACGAGTCTCATCCATGAATACGAAATAGCGTCAGAGCTATTTGGTTTTTCTAGAGATGAACTCAAGCAACTGGCGGCCAACAGCCTGCGTTATCGCTTCGCGCATTAGCCTCGGCCTTGAGCAACCCGGTCTTCGAGCAGAAGGCGCAAGAGTGCTTCCAATTCCCGGATGCGATCATTTAGCTGCTCGTAGTCTGCTGCTTCCGACTCGCCGCATGCAGCGATGCGCCCATGTTCAAGCGCGCCCAGCGCCTCGGCAGGCCCTCTGACCACACGTGCCGGGATGCCGACTACCGTACAACCGTCCGGGACGGAATGGACGACCACGGACCCGGCTCCAACCTTTACGTCGTCGCCGAGTTTGATGTTCCCCAGGATGGCTGCGCCCGTTCCAATCACCACCCGATTGCCAACCGTCGGATGACGTTTGCCTCGCTCGTTGCCGGTACCACCAAGCGTGACGCCCTGATATAACAAAACGTCGTCACCCACTTCCGCAGTTTCACCGATCACGACGCCGGTTCCGTGATCGATAAAAAGACGCTGGCCGATCTTGGCGCCCGGATGGATCTCAATACCGGTCAGGATGCGCGCGCCCTGGGAGATGAACCTTGCGAGAACATAGCGTTTGTGCCGGTACAACCAGTGCGCAAGCCGATGAATTATGACCGCATGCAGACCCGAATAGCAAAGCAGGATCTCGAGGCTGCTCTTTGCCGCCGGATCCTCGCGTTTGATGGCCTGGATGTGATCGCGAAGAGACACCTAGCTTATTCTCTCTTAAAGAGAGATGCTGCTGCTCGCCGCCAGGATGCTATATGGTAGATCGCGTGAGTACTGATCGGCTGTACTACGCCGATTGTTATCTATCCAGCTTCGAAGCTCGCGTGGTCGAGGCGGCAGACGGCGGCCGTCGCGTGTATCTGGATCGTACGGCGTTCTACCCCACATCGGGAGGGCAGCCGAACGATATCGGCACGCTCGGCGGAGTGCCCGTTTTGGACGTGATCGAAGACCAGGATAGGATCGCGCACCTTTTAGCCGCCCCACTGAGTACCGACACAGTGCGAGGCGAGATTGATTGGCAGCGCCGCTATGATCACATGCAGCAGCATACCGGGCAGCACCTGCTTTCGGCGGTGCTCGTCGAGCTGTTCGCGTACCCGACGCTCAGTTTTCACATGGGTGGCGAGGTGTCGACCATCGAGCTTGGAACCAGAGAGCTGGCAGATTCGCAAATCGAAAGGACAGAACTGCGCGCCAACGAAATTGTTCGCGAGGCGCGGCCGGTCCAGATTCGATTTGAAGACGCGACTGCGGTAGCAGGCCTGCGCAAACCGAGCGCCCGTACAGGAACGTTGCGAATCATCGATATGGAAGGCCTCGATCGCAGCGCCTGCGGCGGAACGCACGTCCGGTCCACTGCGGAGCTTGGGCCCATCCAGATTCGCAAATCGGAAAAGATCCGCGGGAATGTTCGAATCGAGTTTGTCTGCGGCATTCGGGCTCTTCGACGCGCCAAGCAGGATTATCGTATTCTGACGGAGCTGTCGAAACAAGGTGCCGTCGCGATCGATCGTCTTGCCGAGCAGATCGCAGCATCGCGACAGCGCTTGCAGGAAGCCGAAAAAGAGCGGCAAAGGATCGGTATTGAGCTGGCTCGGCGTGACGGGGAGGCGCTGCACGAGGCCACTCGTCCTTCTCCAGATGGCTTGCGTCGTATCGTGCTAAACGTTCAGGCCATCGATGAAGCGGTTCGTGCGAAGGCCCAGGCATTCACAACGGGCGGAGCGGCGTTGGCATTGATTTTTTCGGTAAACCCGCCCGGAGTTCTGATCGCGACATCTGCGGATGGTGGGATGAATGCCGGCGCGATCCTGAAGGACGTACTCTCTCGGGCCGGTGGTCGTGGCGGCGGTACCGCCACTTTGGCGCAAGGAAGTTTGCCTAACGCGGGGGTGAAAGAGTCGCTTGCGGCAGCGCTTGGCTTCGCGATTTCCGAATCAGCGGACGACTCCGATTCCCAGCAGAATCACGCTGCAGGCGAAAAAAGCAGCGCTTAGGCCGAGTGATAGCCTGCCCTCGGACGAAGGTGTGGAGAATTCCCGCCAGCCAATTGAGCCCCACAGAATGACCAGAAGCACGGATGCCATAGGCAGGATAAACGCCAGTGCGCGATTGAGACCGGCTTGTTCAGGAACAGACATCGCGAGAGCAACAGCAAGCATGCCGCCCGCCCACAGCGCGCCCCCGGCAAAGCCCAAGAAGTGCTTCGGCGCGGTGCCCTGGAAATACGCGCCAAAACTGAGTGGTTCGCCTTCAATCGCTATGTTCAAAAAGTAGAAGTTGAACATGATCGTCGACATAAATATGCCAATTGAGAACAGCAGCATGCCCGCATACGGACCGAGGCCGAACTCGCCAGTCATGCCTCGTGATGCGACCGGATAAAACAAGCCCAGCGCCACCCCACTGAGCGCGCCCAGCAGTAATCCTTTGCTCGTCCTGCGGGTTTTTGGCTTCGACGCAACCGGCTTTACAACCTTGCTGCTGCTGTGCGCAGCAGCTTTTGAGACGGTAGCTTGGCCGGCGGCGTGAGTCGCGCTGGAGTGGGTTGCCGCCGTGGACGCTGGATGTTTGCCAACCGGATGTGCTTTTCCAGTCCTGCGATCTCTCATGCGGCAGGCCGCTCCGTCCAGCGCAACTGCGAGAAGCATCAGCACAATACCCGAAACCAGAAACAGCACATTATTTCCGTGAAAGTTGAAGAATGAGGAGACCACCAGCGCAACGCCGACGCTGAGTGGGAAGGCCCCTGCAATTCCGAGAATTGAGGCCGTAGCCAACAGCAGCATGTTGCCTAAATTGAAGATGAAACCGGCGGCGATAACAAACACCTGGGCGGCGTGTCCCGCTACTAGCATCCGATCCGTGAAGGCCAGATCGGAACCCAAACTGCCCAGTGTGAATGCGGCAATGATCGAAAGAAGCGCCGCACCGATCGCGAAGTCGATCGAGAATAGTTCGAAACGCCAGCGCGGACCAGCGACCTTGAATGTGGCTGGCCACGACCCCAAACAAAGAAAAGAAGCAATAAGCAGCAACAGCGCCGAGATATAAGTGGTCGGAGTAATCACCCGAAACCAACCTTTCCGCCGCAGTTAAGTCTACTGCTGATTTTGCATGGACACAAGACTGGCCGGAACAGATGTCTGCTCCGCGCCGAAATAATGTTGTTGGGCCAAATTGTGGTACACGTTTCCGGCGACACCGGAGGCAATGGGACCGCTAATTCCTCGACCGCCGGTGAGTAACACGGTCACTGCCAGCTTCTTGCTGCCGACATTGTTAAATGAGCCGAACCATCCGAGGTGAACGCCGGGTTGCGCGGTATCTGTGCAAGTGCCCGTTTTCCCGAAAATAGGCTCATTGGCATCGAAGTTCGCGCGCTTGGCCGTGCCGTATTCGACTGCTCCCATCATTCCGGCCTTCAGTTCAGGAATATAGTCCCCAATATCCAGTGTTCGCTTTATGCGCGGAACGAATTTCTCGACTTGCTCTTCCGTCTTGGGGTACTGCAGGTAATACATGGTGCCGCCGTTTGCAATCGTGGCAACGATACTCGTCAGTTCCAATGGTGTAAGCCGGATTCCGTCGCCAAAACTGGTCATCATGCCCACGCCGGTTTCGGGTGGTTCTGTTGTCAGGTAACCGGCTTCTTCGCCGGGAATATCCAAGCCGGCCTTCTCGCCGAGCCCGAAGAGCTTCGCATATTTTTCCACCCGATCGAACCCTAGCTGTTGGCCCATCTTGGCGAAATACAGATTGTTGGAAAACGCCAGCGCCTGGGTCATGCCCATGGAATAGCGGCGTGTCAGGTGCACGGCTGTGTTCGAGTTGACAACGCCTTCGCTGAGGGAAGCGAGCGACACAACCATCTTTACAGTCGAGCAGGGCTGATAAGCGCCCTTCAATGCCAGTTTCTGGTTGACGATTGTCAAAATGCGGCCGGTGGTCGCATCGGCAATCACAACGGTTCCGTTATACGGACCAAGACCATCGATCGCCGCCTTGCGCGCGACAAGATCCTCACCGTCGACGGAATCTCCGACCGTCGAATCGGCGTACGTCGGCTCGGTCCAAGGGTTAAAGTACACATGCCGGCGCCCGCGTCGGGTATGGATGAGTGCCGCCTGTGTGGTCGTGCGCGTGACAGGGCGTGCGGTTTCCGCGGTCACTGCGCTCGATCCAGCCGAGGCTACGGCCTTCTTATGCTTTTTCCGTTTGTGCTTCTTAACTGTCGTGGTTTGAACCGGGGTGTCGCTTTGTGCGCTTGCGACCGTTCCCATGGCCAGTACAGAGGCGGCCAGGGTCATCCCGAAAAAATACCGGAGGCTCATCGAGCAACCCCTTCAAATAGATTTGACGTCCCCATCAAACATCCAGTAAGCGACAAATGCATTAAGCGCCCGCCTGTAATGGGTGCAAAAGTCCCACCCGGGAAGTATCGCAATGCAGATTACTTATATGGTAAGTAGTTTGTCTAATAACGTCAACTCAAGATGCCGCTTGGAGTTAAGGATTCTTCACACCCTACTCTTCAGCCGTATCCTTTATCAATCGTCACTGCCTATCCATTCATAAAATCGGCAGCGCAACAACAAACTTATAAGCGAAATGCTGCTCGTATTCTCTCGCATGCTCTGCAGTTTTCCGACCAGCCGTCCACTGACCAATACGCGGCTCACCCTACGCTGGGGTAGATAGTCCCTCCGCCGCCTGCCGCAAATGGATTCGCTAGACGCTCTATCGTCGGCTGGTCCAGTTTCGCGCCATGGCGCGTCACGTAGAAAACGTCGAACGCTTTGTGAGCCTGGGTATCGACCATCACGATATCTATGTTGCAGTCGGACGCGCTGATCGCCGACGCGAGATCGTAAAGCAGTCCGGGACGATCTTCGCCCGAAAACTCAATGAGCGTGGACCTGTCCGACGCTTCATTATCAAAGCGCAAGGCTGGCTTGAGCTGCGCTCTCACGCGGCGGGGAACTCGGCGACGCCGTTTCAACAGCTCTACGACTTCGATAGATCCTCTGACGACGCTCTCTACTGTCGACGCGAGTCGGTTCACCTCTTCGGGATTGAGTTCGAGCGTGCGCATCGGATCTGTAAAGCGAATGAGATCGATGACGGATCCGGCCGCATTCGAAGCTGCCTCGGCTTTGACAATATTCATTCCGTAACCTGCGAGAGCTCCGCAAAGAGACGCGAACAGCCCGGGTTTATCGCGCGCCAATACGGTCAACACGTAGGCGCCGGATTCGCGCGATATTTCTATCCTGACGCCTTCGCGCTTGCTCTGGTCTTCGAGCGCGCAGTGATGCTCGATCTGTTCTTGAGTGTGTGTCCGCAAGTATCTCGTGGGAAGGCCTTCGAGAAAAAAGGCCAGTGTGTCTGAGGGTTCGTCGTGGTGAGTAAGAGGGGACGTCTGGTGAATGCGTTCGGTCGCAAGTTCGCGAGTGAGTTGCTCTAATCCGAGTGAATAAACGCGCGCCAGCTGATCGACGCGCCAGGGTGTCATGGCGGTCGGATTCACTGCGCTGATATCCGCATAGGTCACCAACACAAGCCGGCGCAGCGCCTCTTGCGTCTCGACTTGCTCACTCAACAAGCGTGCGGTGGCGGGATCCGTGAGATCGCGGGTATTCATGATCAGCGAGAGAGCGAGGTGGTGCTCAACCAAGAAGAGAACCGCTTCCGTAATGTTGTCCGGAGCACGCATGCGTCCCATGAACTGACGGACGATAAGCAGGGAGCCGCGTACATGATCTCCGGGACTGGTTCCTTTGCCTATGTCATGGAGAAGCAGGGCGAGACGCACGATCGCCTGATCGTCTTTGTCCAGCGCGAAATCGTGAAAGCGGGCAGGCGCGCTAGGCTTTCTGGCGAGCAGGTCATCGATCGCTTGGATCGCAACGAGTGTGTGTTCGTCAACCGTATAACGGTGGTAGAAATCGCGAACCACGAGACTGTCGATACTGTGCCACTCTGGAAGCGCGGCTTCAAGAAGACCTGTTTCTTGCATTTCAACGAGAGCGAGGGCCGAGTGTAACTGCGACAGTAGCTCGCGCCAGACGGCCCAAGGCGGTGGATGGTCGCGAAACATTCGACCGAGATTTCCTAAGTCGGTTTCTAAACGCTTGTGCGTGTCCCACGAAAGCCGGATTCCGTGTCTGGCTACAAATGTAAGGAGCGCCAGAACCGACTCCGCCGAGGAGAGCGTTTCGCGAGCCTTGCGCAGGAACACGCGTTCGCGTGAGATGGTGAACTCAGCCGTAGAAAGCCGGCTTCGCCAGTCGCCGAATTGCCGCAACAGAGACGGATTATGTGCCTCTGCATAGTCGAGCGCGCGTACACCCAACTGAAACACACGCCGCGCGTGCTGAAAATACAGCCGCATCCATTCTTCGGGGGCGAGTGGCTCGGTGGGTAGAACTTCCGCCGCTTGGTCCTGCAATTCGAAGCTCAACAGATTGCTGTCGCGGCCTGCCTGAATGTGCAGAAAACAGCGCAAGCCATATAGAAACTCCTCTGCCGGTTTACGCTCGTCGAGTAGCGGTACGATGGCGCTATCCCGCGGCAGAAGAGCCCCCAACCAGCGCAACAGATGGATATCGCGAATGCCGCCGGGTGCTTCTTTGATGTTTGGTTCCAGATGATAGATGGTGTTGCTGAACTTCGAATGGCGATGGCGCGCCAGTTCACTCAGCAGGAAGATCAGAGCGCCGGCCTCGCGGCGATAAATGTCGGGCAGACGCTCGGAAAGCGCGCGGAAGAGCTCGTGATCACCGCACAAAAAACGAAGATCCAGCAGGCTGATGTGTAACTCGACATTTTCGTCCTGCAGCCGGCAGCACTCGGCCACGGTTCTGACGGAGTGACTCACGTGAAGGCCGCTGTCCCAGAGAAGGCGCAGAAAGATCGAGACGTCTTCCTTAATGACGCCGAGATCTGATTCGTTTTCAACGAGCAGCAGGATATCGACATCCGAGTGCGGAAACAGCTCGCGGCGGCCATACCCTCCTACCGCTGCGATTGAAACGTGCGGACTTCCAGGCGTTTCAAGACACTCTGCAGCAGCCGTCTTGACGAGTGAATCGGCCAGTTCAGTTCTGACGGCGAGAAGGGGTCCGGGACACTTATCGATGCGAAATGCTTCGAATGCCCGCTGCAGGACTACACCGGTTCGCGCAGATGATCGGTCTGTCACATTCAGAGTGCAGCGTCACCCGTATCGTCGTTGCGGATGCGGATGGCCTCAAGCACGTCGTACACGAAAATTTTGCCATCGCCGATTTTGCCGGTGCGTGCGGCCGCGGAAAGGGCGCGCGTAATTTCGTCGAGACGCGAATCGGGCACTACCGTTTCCACCTTGATCTTCGGCAACAGGTCGACCTCGTACTCCATGCCGCGATAGACCTCTTTATGTCCTTTTTGGCGCCCGTGTCCGCGAACTTCGCTGATCGTGATGCCGTCCACGCCAATGCTTTTGAGCGCCTCTTTCACGTCGTCGAGCTTGTGAGGCTGGATGATGGCTTCAATCTTCTTCATTGCGGCAATCCTCTCTGCTAGGCATCGAGGTTATAACCTTCCTCGCCGTGCATGCTGAGATCCAGTCCCTCCAGTTCCTGCTCCCTTGAAATGCGAACGCCGAGCAACAGATCGACTGCCTTTAAGATGATCAGAGTTCCGGCGATCGCGAGTCCCCACGCGATAGCGACCCCGATCGCTTGGTTCAGCAACTGTGCCGGGTTGCCGTCCACCCACCCGAGCGGCAGGAGTTTTCCAGTGGCATCCTTCAGACCGTCGTTGATGACGTTCGTCGCGAACACTCCCGTTAATATCGCTCCAAGAGTTCCGCCAGCTCCGTGAATGCCGAAAGCATCAAGAGTATCGTCGTAACCGAACCGATTCTTGACGGCGGTAACCATCAAAAAGCAGAAGATCCCCGCGAGAAATCCGATCAGCAAGGCAGGGAAAGGCTGCACAAATCCAGAGGCGGGAGTGATGGCGACCAATCCGGCGACAGCTCCGGAAATACCTCCGAGCATGCTCGGCTTCCCGTGCTTCACCCACTCTGCAAACATCCACCCGAGGGCGGCGGCGGCGGCTCCGAAGTGCGTAGCGACGAAGGCACTCGTCGCGAGTCCGGATGCGTTCACGGCACTCCCGGCATTGAAGCCGAACCAGCCCACCCAAAGCATGCACGCGCCGATCAGGCTCAGCACAAGGTTGTGCGGCTTCATCGGTTCTTTCGGAAATCCTACGCGCTTGCCCAGGTACAGCGCGCAGACGAGCGCGCTTACGCCCGACGTGATGTGAACAACGGTGCCGCCGGCGAAATCGAAACATGGAATCTTGCCGCCTAAAAACGCGTTCAAAAATCCGCCTTTGCCCCACACCATGTGCGCCATGGGGAAATAGACGAGGGTCGACCAAAGACAGGTAAATACGAGCATCGCGCTGAACTTCATGCGCTCCGCGAAGGCACCCGAGATCAGCGCGGGAGTGATGATGGCGAACATCAGTTGATAAATCATGTAAGTCGCGTGCGGAATGGTTGCGCCGTAATCGGCATTCGGCAGTGAGCCGACCCCATCCAAGAACGCGTAGCTGAATCCGCCGATAAACGGGATTACCTGGTGCGAAGGCCAAACTATACCCGTAAACAGCCCACAACACCGTGACCACGGCCATCAAAACGAAGCTGTGCATCATCGTGCCCAGTACGTTTTTTCGCCGCACCAAGCCGCCATAAAATAGGGCGAGACCAGGCCCGGTCATCATCAGGACCAGCGCCGCACTGGTGAGCATCCAGGCGTTATCGCCCGAGTTCAACGTTACAGTGGCCGGCATCTTACACGGGTGTGCTTCTCATCATATGTGCAAGCGATTCGGCGGCTTGAATTAATTCCGCGTTTGTCGTCAGACAGTCAGGACAGAGGCGAAGCCAGGGCCCACGCGCATCCGTTTTGATATGTAATGCGCTGAGGCGCTCCGCTATAGAAGTCGAGTCAGGGTGTCGAACCGTCAAAAAAGCGCCGTGCTGCGTATCGCCGCCCGACGAATCCACACCGCAGTCTGCCAGGTATCGTTTCAGGCGCATCAGCCGGTCCAGATTGTAGTCGCGCAATCGCGAAACATTGACTTCCAAGGCAAATCGTTGGCCACTGCGGGCCTGATAATACGTGAGCACCGGCGGCGTGGATTCGAGAAAGGCATCCCCACCTGAGGCAAACTGCGGAGGATCCGGCCGCTGGTAGCGAAACGGATCGCGCTTTGCAAACCAGCCCGTATCCAGAGGAGCGAGCCCGCTTTCGAGTGCGTCCGGTGAGATGTATAGAAAACATGCGCCCGGTCCGCCACGCAGATACTTGTAGCTGCCTCCGATTGCGAAGTCCGCGCCGAGCGTCTCAACGTTGACCGGGAAAAACACCGACGGAGTGGTACGCGTCTAGAAGTAGTCGCGCGCCCACATCATGACAGGCCGCCGCCAAATCAGCGATCCGGTCAATGACTTGACCCGTCATGAACATCACGTGCGAGACGATTACCAGGTCGGCACCACGTTGCGCCCCGGCAATCAGCGTTTCGATGTCGAAGTATCCATCCGGGCGCGGTTCGACCCAGCTCATTTCGATTCGGCTACGCGCTGCGTATTGTTTCAGAATCACGTCAATGGAATCGAATTCGCCCCGCGTACTCATGACGCGAGGCGTGCCCTCAAGTGCGTTGAGTACGGTCCGCAATCCTTGCCCGGCTGACGTCTTCGGCACCACGCAATCGCGAACGCGGCGCACCAATCAACTGTGCAATACGGGAACGAAATGCCTCGCGCTCGGCCAGACCAATCGTCCCAAGCAGCGTCGATTTTCGTGTGCCAAAGGCTCATCGCTTCGGCTACATCGCAGGCGGCTTGATCGAGAGGCCGCCCTAAGGAATGATTCGCGAGATAGACTTCGTCGCGTTCGAGTACCTTCGAAAACAGCGGAAAGACATGCCGCGTAAGCGACTCTTCAGTCAAAGCACCCTCGCCTAGCGCCGTTATCGCGTTCGAGAGCGCGTCGGTCGTCATCAATTACATCTTCGCGCGAAAAAAATGGCTCTGCCGTAGCAGAGCCATTTCAGATGATCGCCGATTGCTGACTCGACGCTGGTTTAGAAGTGTATGCGCAAACCAAATTCGATTTGGCGGGGATAGTACGGCGGAACCCCGATGCCGTTGGCGGTGGCGCCGAGCGACTGGTTTGAAACGACGCCCCAATCACCTGGATCCGTTATGTCGAGGAATGGATCCTGCGGTTGCATGTGGTTCAACAAGTTTGAGAACTGGGCCGAGAACGTAATTCCGATCCGCTCTGCCACGCGGAAGTCTTTTGAGACCGTGAGATCCAGATTCCAGCTCGGGAAGCCGCGCAGTACGCCGGCGCCCCCGCAACTCGTGTCGTAGCCAAGAATGCATGGCCGGAACTGAGCATACACTGCGGCAGGATTCGCAAATTGATTGATGCCGGAGCCGCCCGCGGCAGGATCGCCGTTTGTGCCCACGCCGTTTGAGCCGGGGATGTTGTAATGCGCCGAGGTACCGGCGTTGACCGCCGATATCGGCATGGCGTTCTCGAGCGTGCTTCCGGAGCTGCAGTTGATTTCACCGAACGCCTGGCAATCGCCGTCTATGTTTACCTGGTTGGGATAGCCGCTGGCTGCTACAAACAACGGGGCGATGTTCCATCCGCCAAGGGCCCGGCCGAGGATTCCCTTTTGATCGCGGAACCATGGCGTTTGCCAAAGCATACTCAAGTTGTAGTTGAACTTGACGTCAAACGTCTGAGGTCCGTACATGGAATGCAGATCGAAAGGATTCACGGCGGTGTAGCCGCTGGTGGCCTGAACCTGATCTCCAGTGCCAAGTGCTTTACTCCACGTAAAGTTCGAGCGGGCGGTGACACCGTGCCAATCCCTCATGGTCAGCGACACGAAGGCCGCATTGTAATTGCCGTACCCCAGGCTGTTGTACATGCTGAGCGACCCCGAAACCTGCTGTGGAGAGGAACCTAGAATAGTGCGCCCCAACTTCCAGGACGGCGAGGTAGAAAGAGCGTTCCAGA
The DNA here is from genome assembly GCA_963787615.1 of uncultured Acidobacteriaceae bacterium. Classification (GTDB taxonomy): domain Bacteria; phylum Acidobacteriota; class Terriglobia; order Bryobacterales; family Bryobacteraceae; genus Bog-105. The sequence continues at coordinate 371,549 of CAWBDJ010000001.1, forward strand.
AGTCGAAAACAGCAACGTTGCTGATATTGCTTGCTTGCTTCGCTGCCACGGCCGCCGTGCAGCTGGCATATCCGGCACAGTAGGCCGAAGTTGGACCTCCGAGAGCCGCTTCGAACCAGGGCTGCGGTGAGGGTGTCGTAGAGCCGATACAAGATGATCCGCTCCCGCATGTCTGCAGATACAGGTTGGCCCAGGCATTGGCGAAAGTTTGGCCGTTTTGCGTATTCATCGTGGGAACCGCGTTGAGATTGATGCCCTGCCATTCATTCCGAATGATGCGTCCGATATAGCCAGTCTCGATCAGCACCTTTTGCGAGAAAGCGCGTTGGATGCTGAACATGAATTGATCGGAACGATCCGGCTTAAAGTTCGGGTCGAGCGCAGATCCATCGCCGGCGGGCGCGTTACCGCCGACACCTGGGAAGTAGGGCTGCGGAAGAGTCTGTGAAACCGCGGGAAGGGGAGCAGTAAGCCCGTCAGTCCCGATGCGGAACGCGGTAGCAGGATTCGCGCCCGCTGCGCCCGCACAAACGCCGCTACTAGTAGCCCCAATACAGGAGACAGCCTGCGCTAAACCAGTCCCGAGCAGCGGAATCAAAACCAGGTCGACTCCGTTGAGGCGGCCGTAGATGCGGCTATACCCGCCTCGAATTACGGTCTGTCCGTTCCCAAACAACGTGCCTAGAATGCCGCTCGTGAAGTTCGGGTTCCACGCTGCCGATACGCGCGGGCTGATGCCGCCGTAGAACGGATTGTATGGATACTTGCTGTTCTTGTTGACGTTCCGGATGGTTTCGAATCCGATGGTTGGATCGTAGGACTGGCCGGCGAGATTAGCCGCTTGATCTTGTGCGAGATAGTTGTTCACACTGACAAGATTGCCCGACGAATCGACCACTTGCACCTGTTTGCCATTCACCTCGTAGGGCGGCATCTCAATCGAGTAGCTCAAGCCATAGGTGAGCGTGAAGTCCTTCCGCATGTGCCACGTGTCGCTGAGATACATGTCATAGGTCGGGATGATGCTCTGATCGAACAGGGGCGTCCCGAGTGGCTGGAGCGCGAGGGTGGAACCGGCGCGCGAGTACATTACTTGAGATTGAGTAACGATGCCGAGCAGCATGGAGTAATACCGAGCCCACGGGCTGACGGAGCTGGAAGCAAGACTGCCCGGAGTGTTGGCTGTCATCACCAGGCCAGATCCAGCGCTGCTGGTAGTGCCGAGTTGATAGACGGGCGAAGTGTCGATTCCAACGCCGTTGTCATTGCGCTGATGGAAATCGTAGTTGCGCTGGTAAGAGCCGCCGAACTGAATCAGGTGATTGCCATGCAGGCTGCTGATGTCGTCGCGGATCATCTTGTCTTTGCCGTCCCAGAAGCGCTGGCGCGTGTCCTGGGTATCGACGTTGTACGGCACTAGAGAGTTCAGCTTGCTTTCACCACCCATTTCGAGCGCACCACCGAGACCGGGAAGCTGCGCCGGAGAAGCGTCGTCGCCCCATTGCCAGAAGTTCCGCAGATAACTCACGTGGATATCCATAGTCGTGTTCGGAGTGAGGCTACCCGTCAAACCGAAAACCAGATACCAGGGTTGTTGCGGGCGTGTTGAAACGGCGCACGCTTGGCCGAGACTGCCGCAGAGTATGCCTCCGATATCGATCTGGGCGTTTGAGGTTTGCACGAATTTGTAGTAGCGGTAAGTGGCCATGAAATGCCACTTGTCGCCAAAATCATGGTCGACGCGGGCCACTCCAAAGTCGGAACTCTGAGGCAATGAGATGGCGGAGAGATAACCCTGAGTATTGAAACGGTCGCCCTGCGTTGGGTCGTTCGGCAAGGGCATGTACTTACTCCAGACCGTGCTGACCAACGAGTTCATGCCAATTCCACGCGGGTCGCAATAATTCGCGCCCCCGCAAGCGGGGTAAGACACGCCACCGACGGTTACGGGATACGGGTTGATGTTGTAACCGACTTCGTTGCCATTCACATCGCGAAGCGTGATAATGCCCGCGCGCAGTGACGGGGTTGGGACAAGCTTCTCAATAGTTGTCGCTTGAGGGAAACGGCGGCCTTCGTAATTGACGAAGAAGTATGTCTTGCCACCTAAGAACTTAGGCAGCAGTGGACCGCCAAAAGAAGTGCCAAAGCGGTTTTGGTGGCTCGAAGGCAGCGGTGTGTAGGGGAGGCCTTTCGCGGTATCGGGAGTGTGGTTGTTCAACCAGAAATTCGCTCCAACGGCGCTGCTCAGGTAGTACTCGTAAAGCGAGCCATGGAAGCTGTTAGTTCCACGCTTCGTCACCATTTGGACCTGTGAGCCGCCGGCTTGGTTGAAATCGGCGGTTTGATTGCTGGTTGTGACCTTGAACTCTTCGATGCTCTCGGCCGGCGTAGGAATCACGCCGGACGGGACGCCGCCGGTCGTACTCGGACCGATGTAGCCACTGGCCGGGGTGTAACTAGTCATGCTGCCGTCCATGTCATTGCTGTTGTTGCCGCCGTCGAGCTGAAACATGCTGGTATCGGAAGGCAGGCCTGCGACTTCGCCGGTCGGCGACACGCCGGGTTGCAACACGGTGAAGGCATTCGCGTCGCGGCCCAGATTGGGCAACGACATAATCGCGTCACCCGTAACCGTACTGCCAACGGTCGCGTTGCTGGTCTGCAACTCGGCGCCAGCCTGGGCCTGCACTTCGATGGTGGTCGCCGCGGTGCCAATTTGCAACGTCACGTTGAGCGTGAGGACTAAGCCGACTTCGACAGCCTGTTTCTCCACTCGAGACATCGCGAAGCCTTGCTTGCGCACCTCGAGATTGTAATTGCCTGGAGGAATGTTGTTAAACGTATAACGCCCGTCGCTATTGGTGCTCACCACGCGTGGCGTGTTGGTGGTTACATCCATAAGGCGGACGTCGGCACCCGGTACGGCGGCGCCCTGCTGGTCTGTGACCTGGCCAGACACACCGCCCCCGCTGACGTTTTGCGCTGAGGCCGGCGTTGGCGCGAAGACCAAAACGCCCAGCGACAGTATCGATACGCAGAGGAGGAAAGAAAAGAGACGCACATAACGCGAACTGCGAATGTTGTGCATTAGAGCCCCTTTGCGGCGTCAGGTAAGCTTAGCCGCTATGTGTTTCGGCTATCGTATTGCCAATGCGAGGGCTTGTCAAGAACAAAAGCAAGAAAACTTACGGGTCTTGTGAACGGCGCTTTATTCTTTTTTAGTCATGCCCGTGCGCAGCGCAAGCAGCTCTGTGAAGAATGTGAGATCCAAAGCTTGCCGGAGGAACGCGGCGCCCGAGGATCCGCCGGTTCCGGTCTTGAAGCCGATGATGCGCTCGACCGTTTTGACGTGACGAAAGCGCCAGAGCTGGAAGTACTCCTCGATGTCCATCAGCTTCTCGCACATTTCATACGCATCCCAGTAGCGCCGCGGGTCCGCATAGATCTGGCGGAACACATCCGTGAGCGCGTCGTCTTTGCGATGCGGCTCAGACCAGTCACGTTCGATGGTAGCTGCGGGGACGGGCAGACCTCGCCTGGACAAATGCAACAGAAACTCTTCGTAGAGGCTGGGAGACTCGAGGGCTGTTTTCAAATCGGCATAGATTTCCGGGTTGTGCGCGAAGACCGCGAGAGAATCGCGGTTTTTGTTGCCGAGGAGAAATTCGATCTTGCGGTATTGATACGACTGAAAGCCGGACGCATTGCCGAGGACGGTTCGAAATTCCAGGTATTCGGAAGGAGTCAGCGTTTCGAGCACGGCCCATTGCTCGAACAGCTGCATCTGAATCAGCTTGACGCGCGAGAGAATTTTGAAGCACGGGTCGAGCTGGTCATTCTGTATGTGATGTATCGCCGCGGTCAGCTCATGAATCAGCAGCTTCATCCATAGCTCAGCGATCTGATGCTGGACGATGAACAGCACTTCATCGTGATGCGGCGGGCTCGACAACGGCCTTTGTTGCGCGAGCAGGTTATCGAGACATAGGTAACCGGCGTAGCTCATCCGATCGGCGAAATCCGTAATGATGCCGGGGTCGAGTGGCCGTTTATTCGTCATGAGAGACGCTCGTCACTTTCCCGGCGGATGGAATTCCACACCTTCGTTGGGGAAGGGCCAGTGCTTGTCGAGCAAGAGCTCGTTTTCGCGCTGCGCTTTGGGCACGCGATCGATTTTCAAATTTTCGAAAAAGTGCACACCTGTTTTGCCTGCCACTGCGATGTCGAGGTCGCCGTCTCCATCCAGATCCTGAACGACAAATTGGGTGCCCGCGCCAGCCGTTCCGTTGACTGAAACGGCATAGCGGGTGAACGCAGCAGTTCTGCGATCGATTTTGTAGTAGTAAATGACCAGCGGGTCATAAGATCCGGGATCGTTGCCGCTGTGGCCACGATAACGCTTGCCGGCGAGCAATTCGGGCTGACCATCGCCATCGAGGTCGACCAGCTTCAGCGCATGCACCTGCGAGAACGATTCATCAATGACATGCTTCACCCAGGTGCGATGCGCGGAATCGCCCTTCTGCTCGAGCCAATACAGCCCATAGCTATGGCCACGACCGAAAATGAGGTCCATCTTCCCATCGCCATTCACGTCGTAGCCGATGATGGGAAATCCAGTCTCGCCTAAATCCCAATCGGGGTGCCATTGCCATTTGTCGTTGATTCGCATCGATGTTCTGGTACCAGCCGAATGGGGTCAGCAGGTCGACTTTTCCATCGCCATCGATGTCGGCCATGCCAATTCCGTGGCCGTCCTGATCGTGGCCGCCGACGTGATGCACACGCGGTTCGGGTCCGGCGAAATCGATCCAAATAATGCCTGTACGGTCATAATGCGCGAGCGCCAGATCGGGTTTTCCGTCACCGTTCAGGTCTGCCATCGCACCGCCTTCCGTGTGGATAGTGTGCGTGATGAGATGACGCTGCCACATGGCGTCCGCCTTGTTCGGGTTCTCGTACCACCAAAGGCCGTCGGTTTGCCATCCGACGGTAACCACGTCGGGGCGTCCGTCGTGATTCACGTCGACAGCCCATTCACCGCAGTCGGAGACAAACTCGTCTACATATTGGATGGTGCGATATTGATGCCGCTTCCACTCGCCGCCCGCGGGGCCCGGATTCTCGTACCAATACGCGCCGCTGAGGAGATCCGGACGGCCATCGCCATTCATATCGATGGCAGTTATGCCCTCGGCGTGATCGGTCCCGAGCCGATGTGCGAAAAAGGTCAACTGCGGAACGCCGAACGGTCCATCGCCGCGCTTCGTGTTCAGCTGCGCAAACAAAAGCACCGCAGCAAAGCCGAGCAATATGGAGGGTCGCAGACGACGAGATCGTTCGCGCCACCTAAATGCCGACATGTTTACTGGCGTAGCGCGGTTTGCCTGTGCTGGCGGATGTTGAAAACGATCTGAGTTGAGTTTCCATTGCCATCGCAGGCGACATTCTTCGCCACCGACTCGCCGGTACGGCCCTGATTTCGAAGGCAGCGTTCAATATTCGCAGCATAAAAACTCAGCGCATTCTCGGTGTTCGGCAATTCGCGAGTGAAGATAGGATCGGCAGTCTCGAGGCAGTGCCATATCCGGTCTTCATCCTCTGACGGGGCGATCTTGGCCGGAAGCAAAGGCATTTCATCCTGCAGGGTCAGCGACAGCATCACACCTGGTTTTCCGGGAAATTTGTCATACGCATAATTGATCATCTTGACGAGGCCGGTGGAGGTGATTCTGTGGCAGGCCGCGTTGAGAATTGTGTAATTGACCTGCTGTCCCACTTTAAGCGTCGATAACCGAATGATGGATTCCTTAGGGAGACGCGTACCTTTTACATCGAAGCCTTCGATGGTGACGAGCTTGTTAGGATCGGCCGGCTGGGGCGATTGCGGCAGGGCAGCGGGTAGAAAACATAAAACGGGCAGAAGTAAAGCAACGGATCGTAGGGAGATCATTGAGGGTTCACCAGTCCCATTAACTACGACACTCACGAGAGGGCTCCAGTTTCATGATTAGCAGGGTCATGTCGTCATGTTGCGGAGCTCCGGCGGTAAATTGATCGGCTGCCTGAAAGATAGCCCGCAAAATATCGTCCGCCGAGCCGTCGCCCGCGGCTCGGGCGGCTTCGAACATTCGGTCTTCGCCCCATTCCTCGTCATCGGCGGTCATGGCTTCGCTGATTCCATCTGTGTAGGTAAGCAAGACGTCACCTGGTCGCATGGAGACGCATTGCTCCTGGTACTGCGCGTTCGGAAGCAATCCAATAACCAACCCGCCTGTTTCCAAGCGAAGCGGATTACTCGCGCCGTTGGGTTGGGCGCGCATTAAAAAGGGGGGATTGTGGCCGGCGTTCACGTACCACAAATCGCAGGTTGCCGGATTATAGGTGGCGAAGAAAAATGTTGCATAGCGGTTGTTGGACGGAAGCTTCATACACCAGGCGGTTGACCTTACTAATAGTTTTCGCCAGGTCACTAGGGCTGTCGAGGGTCATGCCTCGCAGGGAGGCTCGCAGGCCGGCCATCAGCAATGCTGCGGAAATGCCTTTGCCCGAAATGTCTCCGATGGCGATCCCAATGCGTCCGTCGTCCAATTCGATTAAATCGTAGTAATCGCCACCGACTTCGAAAGCGGGGCGGCACATTCCGGCGAGGCTGACGCCTGGAATCTGGGGAATGTGCTGGGGAAAGAAGCGCTGCTGCACTTCACGCGCGATCTCCATTTCGCGGTTGATGCGCTCGCGCTGCGCGGCTTCTTCGGCGAGTGAGTGCGCCAGTTCAGTGACTTCAAGAGCGCCAGGCCGGTCTGCGTGGCGACCGATTGCAGGACGCGGAGGTCGGTCGGCGTGTAAGGTTCTTCGGAAAGCTTCGGCCCCAGGGCCATTACGCCCATCAGATGGTCGCGCCCGGGGAGTGCCAGCAGCAGTTCGGCATTGACTGTGTCTAACGCGTGCCGCTCCTCCGCGCCGGCGTGCTCAAACCATTCTTCAGGGCGGTCTCGATAGAGAGTCGCTGGACGATTGGTGCGGACCAGATGCTGTACGGTGGCGGATGCGGCGGGGAGCAGCAACGGACCGATCGTGTCGAATCCGTAGTGCTTGTTGGAGATGGAACACATTGCTGCCGCGTAGCCAAACCGCCACTTGCTTAACGTGCAGCACTTCGGAAATGCGGCGCGACACCATTTCGATGAGCGGCTGGCGCTCAGTAAAGCGCCGGGTCTGGTCGGAGAGATCGCTGAGAAGAAGTTCGGCATTGTAAGCTTCGCGGAAGAAGCGGCGATCGAGCCATTGGTGCAATTGACTACCGACACTAATCCTGCGGCCGACGGCGGACCTGCGAAGCAGTATGAGAAGAACCACAATCGCGACGGCAAAGTAAATTCCATCACGTGGGTGGCGTTTCACCATCGGAAGAAGGGTGTGAAAGAAGACCCACGCAGCGAGCGCAATCTGCAGGACGATGAGCGTGGCTTTTGCCAGCAGATACTTGGTGCCCATGCGCAGCAGGATGCGAAGATCCATGGCGCGCTGGACAACTACGACATAGGCGAGCGTCAGCGGGAAGAGGACGAACACTGGAATTTCTACTGCAGAGAGTAGCCATTGTGGAAGTGAATAGTCGAGGTGAGGGAGCAGGCCAAAGAGTATGACCATTCCGCCCAGCGATATGCTGCTTCCGACCGCGAGTACTCGCAAGCGCCTGCGCGCGTCGGGTGTTGAGGCCGAGCGCAGCTTATCGAAAATGGCGACCAGGAAGACGACGATACAGATCAGGCCCGACCAGCCTGTGATCCGGTCCGTCCAATGCTCTAACGGGATGAGACGCGGCATCCGGCTGACACGGAAAAACGCCACGTCATCGATCCAGAAGCTCAGAGCGAATCCCGCGAGTGTGACTGCGGTAAGAAGCCATTTGATCCAAGGCCAGCGCACATCGATGCGCCAGCGCTCGGGGAAGTAGATACCGAACCACAGCAGCGCGGGGAAAACGAGATGTTGCCAGGCCAGGTACCAAATCCCTAACAGAAGAGTGCCGACGCCGGCCCAGAACTTCCAGTCGAGATTTCCGAAGAAGACCTCGGGAGTGGTCAAGCAGAGTCAAAACCAGCCAGGCATTTATGTCGCGGGGCCGCGCCGCAACCGTCCAGTAGCCGATGACCAAGCTGAGTAATGGCACCAGGAGCACTGTCAGGAACGCAACGTAATTGATCAGAGTGGGATTTTCATGCGTCCATCCGTGCAGACGAATACCAACGTCTTTCGTCCGTCCATCGGGGGTGCGGACACTCACGCGCATTACGTCGCCGGGCCGGGAGCGCCTCACCAGATTTTCAAGCTGCGCTTCTCCGGTAAACGAGCTACCGTCCAGCGTTTGAAGAACATCACCTTGCTTAAGACCCGCTGCGGTCGCTTCCGGGGCGAGTTCCGCAAGGCTCTCGCCGTCGTCCCCGGTCTCGAAAGGGGACTTGACATGTTCCGCACCGTGAGAGAGTTTCTCGAATAGTGCGGTAGCGCCGGCGATGTAATAGGTCATGCTCGCGGCAGCGTACAGGAATAGAAGGATGTACAGCGCGCGCGGGGACTTCGATGTCACGTCGCCATTCTCTCGCACCGATGGCGGTTGAGTGGCGGCTATTTCTGGAAGGCGAGTGCGAAGAAGGTTAGGGCGCTGAAGATGACGAGGAAATTGAGGCCGAGGACGATGGAAAGCGCGATGTACAGCCGGCGTTCTCGTGGGCTGGTGTACGGTGCTGCCTGAGTTGAATACGGTGCCGGCAGATTTGCGCTGGACGGCGACCTTCGGACCAGTTCGGGTATAAGCCCACTCCTCACCTGTCTCATCGGCTTCGAAACGGCCGCTATTAGATGTAGTTGACTGGCGAGTTTCAGTAAACGAAGGGCAGAAGACGCCAGGAGTGCCGTTGATATTCAGCGTAGGCGCCGGCGAAGTGTCCGAGCAGAAGCTGTTCTTCACGGCCGATTCTTGTGACGACGAACGCGACGCTGAGAACGAAGATGACGACAGCAAGATCATTTCGGAAGGCAAGCAAAGCGCCCGGAACAGTTAACAGTTGTCCGAGATAAAACGGATGCCGGATCCAGCGGTACAGACCGCGGCGGATGAGCGCGTGCTCCGGCTGAACCGTGAGGTACGCGCTGTAATAGCGCCCGAGTTCATGTAAGGCGAGCAGGCGGACGCAATCCCCAATTAGATAAGTAGCAACGCCAACGAAGCGGATGAAGCTCGACGGCGGCAAAGTCCAGATATTTCGCCGATCGCAAAAGGCAGCGGCGCCCCACAGAAGCGGAACGGTGAACATGCCAGCGATGATGGGCCACCCTCGTCCTTTTCGATCACCCTTGCGAAAGGGTTTGAACTCAACTGCGAGCAAGGTGCCGAAGATGAAGGCAAAAGCGACGGCGCCGATTAACGCGTCGCGCGCGCGGTTCGAGAACAGCCCGGCGAGGTCGTCAATACCCCAACCGATCACGACAAATGCAACGTTGAGAGCGGCGGGAGGCAAAAGTGTCAGTGCAGCCTTTGCTAAGCGAGTCGTATTCAGCATGAGCAGCGCCGAGAGGTCCCGGAAGTGCGGGGCTATGTCGTATTCTACTCGAACAACGACCCATTCTGGCCGGCGAGTCTGCGCGACTGAATTTCTTGTTTCCAACTTCCGAAAAGCGGTGATCGCAGGGCGCGCTCAAACAGATCCTGATCGGTCGCTTCGCCCTTATAGAGCCGGACGACATCGGCAACACTCACTCGTTCCGGATCGGCAGCCACTTGCTCGATCGGGTCGCCGCTCCCGAGCTCGCCCTCTTGAACGACGGACAGATAAATGCCGGAGCGTCCACTGTTCCAGAACCTCTTCACCATATCGCCGCGATTGAAGCGGAGCGCCAGTTTGAAGCAGGGCATTCTGGGCTGTGCGATTTGCAAAATTGCCGAGCCCATCAGAAAGCGATCACCTATGTGGACGGTGTCTTCACGGATGCCTTGGGTGGTCAGGTTCTCACCGAACATGCCGAACGGCAAATCGATACCGGGCAACTGCTCTGCCCAATATGCATAATGTTCGGAGGCGTAGAGGTAGACAGCCTTATAAGGGCCGCCATGAACTCTGAGGTCGGACTGGCGGTCGCCTTCCAAGTTGTAGCCGCGCAAGGCGACTCGGCCGTGAACCGGCACCTTATAGATGCTGGTCAGCACGATGCGATTGCCGGCCGGGACCTGGCGGGGCGCACCGACGTTCACGGATAGGACGCGCATGGGTTCCGTTGTGAGCGGCACCTCGGAGAGGACTTTCGCATTGCTGTTCGAGGCGTGCGGTTTTGAAGAATTCATGTGGAACGCGACGAAATTTGCCCTTTCGAATTGCGCAGGTGGGGATCTACAATCGTGATACTCTTAAATTGTCCTAAAGCTGCGGCTCTGTTTTCGTTGAAATGACCTTCCTCGTTCCTGGCTGCTTTTAGAACAATTCAAGCAACAGGAGTTTTTCATGACAAACATTTACGTTGGGAACCTGAGTTTCCAGACAACGCAAGAAGATCTGACGCAGATTTTCTCTCAGTACGGCGCGGTAGAACGTGTCAACGTCGTCACCGATCGCATGACCGGGCAGCCACGAGGCTTCGCCTTTGTCGAAATGTCGAACCGCAACGAGGCGGAAAGCGCCATGTCCGGGTTAAACGGAAGCGATCTGCACGGCAGAACGCTGAGCGTGAACGAAGCACGTCCGAAGACGGATGGGCCGCGCGGCGGCGGTAACGGATACAGCCGGAGCGGCGGCGGCGGTGGACGTGGCAGCGGGGGCGGTGGCGGTTTCAAGAAGTCCCGCTGGTAGTCAGATTCATACGGCCCAGCAGCTAACGTGAAGCTCGACTTGGCCGTGCGCGGCGCGTAAACGCCGCAGTAGTTTGTTGACTAGGAGGTTCCATGGCTAGCCGTGGATCGTTTCAGAAACATAAAAAAGAACAGGCTCGCAAAGAAAAGCGACAGCAAAAGATCGATCGCCGTCAAGGGCGAACAGTCGGACCACATTCGGTGGGATCACAAGCTGACGCGGAGCCTCCTATCCCAACCGACGATCCGCTGACGGCGGATATCACGAACAACGAACATGCCGATCAGCCCGGACCTAATCCGAATCCGACCGTAGCGGACGACCGGCGCGACTCTCTTCCTTAGCCTTGGCCAAGTTGGCCCTCACCACCTCGACTCTTAAATAATCCCGGAAGGGGCCTTCGCAGATGGCGAGGTCGGCGGGATCTTTGGGCCACACTCATTTGCCCGCGCGCGGTAGTAATCTATCTGCTGGTTCAAGAGCCCGCTATCTTCCATGTGTCTGCGTGTCCGCGTGTGACATATAAGAGATGCTGTACACGATGAATTGGAACACTGCCGGACCATAGTGTGATGCGCATTGCGAGCGTGGGTCATGCGGTGTTTGCGGCGACCATGATTGGCCTCGGAATTCTGGGCCTGATCAAAGGCGATTTCACTGCGGTATGGCAGCCCGTACCGAAAGGTGTGCCCGCACGCGAAGTACTCGTCTATCTCTGCGCTTTCATTTCGCTGGCATGTGGCATTGGTCTGCTCTGCGAGCGCGCAGGCGCTTCCGCGGCACGTGTACTGCTCGGCTATCTGCTGCTTTGGTTCCTGCTGTTGAGAGTGCGCGACGTCTTGCTCGCGTCCACTGTGCAAGATTCCTGGTCAGGCTGTGGTGAGACGGCGGTGATGGTGGCGGGTGCCTGGGTACTGTATGCCTGGTTCGCCGCTGACTGGGATAGGCAGCACGTCGCTTTCGCGACCGGCGACAAAGGTGTGCGCATCGGCGAGGGTGCTCTACGGGCTGGCCTTGATTCCTTTCGGCGTGGCCCATTTCACCTATTTGAAAGAGACCGCTGCGTTGGTGCCCGGCTGGTTGCCGTCGCATGTGGCCTGGGCGTATTTCACCGGTGGTGCATTCATCGCCGCGGGCGTGGCAGTGCTCATCGGCGTGTATGCACGGCTGGCAGCCGCGCTCTCGGCGTTGCAGATCGGGATGTTCACGGTGCTGGTGTGGGTACCGATCGTGGCGGCAGCAGGCCCCAAACACCCGTTCCAATGGAGCGAAACGGTCCTGTCTTGGGCGTTGACCGCCGGCGCCTGGGTCGTGGCAGATTCCTACCGCGGCATGCGTTGGCTCGCCGTCGACAAGCGCTGAAGCCTACTTTGGAATCATCCCGATCGTCCCCAGCCACGTTTCAGCGAGCTCAGGCCAGCGCGTGATCGGAAATTTTGTACGCCGCAGTCCGAAGGCGTGCTGGCCTTCGGCGTATAAATGCATTTCTACCGGGACGCCGGCGTTCTTCAGCGCCATGTAGTAAACCAGCGAGTTGTTGATGCTGTCGACGGGATCATTCTCGGCCTGCACCAAAAGGGTAGGAGGGGTCTGGCGAGTGACAGGAACATCCGGATTCAACGCAAAGTTTTTGTACGAGGACAGCCAGAGATGTCCCGGATAAAGGGCTACGGCGAAATCGGCGCGGCAGCTTAGTGTGTCGGCGGCATCTATGGCCGCATACGAACGTTTGGAAAAATGCGTGCTGATGTCTGTGACGAGGTGGCCGCCTGCTGAGAATCCAAGCACGCCAATCTTGTGTGGATCGATATGGTACTCGGCGGCGTGCAAGCGGAGCAACCCCAGTGTCCTCTGCGCATCTTCGAGTGCCATCGGGGCTTTTGGATTCAGCTGACAGTCGCAGTGGTTATCCCAATGCGGCCCCGTGTTCGGAACGCGATACTTCAAGAGCACACACGTGATTCCCTTTGAGGTCAGCCAATCACAGACCTCCGTGCCTTCGATATCGATGGCGAGCATCTGATAGCCTCCGCCAGGAAACACGATCACCGCAGCGCCGGTATTTTTTCCCTTCGGCGAATAGATCGTCATGGTGGGTCGTGAGACGTTGTCGATGGCTCCCGGTTCCGGCATTGTTTCCGTGTTCGCGGGCGGGCCAAACTGCGCGTCGGGTGGGGTGCCTGGCCATAGCGGCACTTGCGTGTGGCCCGGCGATGGCTGCCAGACGGGCTTCTGGGCGAAGAGGCTGCCAGAAGCAAATATTAGGAACAGGATCAAGGCTCTCATGTGTTGAGAATTTTACGAAGCGCATAGTGGACGCGCTTCAGTGACTTCGTTACAACTTTCGCAGAAGCAGGAGCGTGAGATCGTCGCGACCCTCCGGGTCATAAATCCACTTCTGGATGGCGCCGGTAACGGCCGTGACGATATTGTGGAGCGGTTTATCGACCTCGCTCACCAATAGTTCTGCGAGACGAGCTTCGCCGAACTCCTGCTCCGCGACGTCCTGGGCTTCAGGAATTCCGTCGGAGAAGACGGCGAGAAGATCGCCTGTCCGCAAGAGGACGTCTTGCTGTTCGTACTTCACGTCGGGCAGTAAGCCTACCACCAAACCGTCGCCCGGGAGCGTAGTTGCCTGTCCGTCGCGCACGAGAATGGGCTTGGGGTGGCCGGCATTGGTATAGGTGAGGCGCCCCGTTTCGTCGTCGTACAAGGAACAGAAGAACGTTGCGTATTTTTCCGGCGGGGTGTTTTCGTAGAGTTGCTGGCTGATCAGCCCCATCAACACCGCAATGGATAACACAGGTTGAGAGGAAGCTCCGCTGAACCGCAGTTGCGCGTGCAGCGCGGATTGAACGCTGGCCATCAGGAGTGCGGCCGAAACTCCTTTTCCCGAGACGTCGCCGAGCGCGATGGCTGTCCAGCGGTCATCGAGACGCACATAGTCGTAATAATCGCCGCTCACAACGCGCCCGGGAAGGCAGACGGCGGTCATCTCCAAGGTCTTGAGTTTCGGCACAGCTTTGGGGAAGAGTCGCAACTGGACCTGTCGCGCGATCTCCAGCTCAGCCTCCAGCTTCTCTTTCTTCTTGACCTCGCCGATCAAGTGGCGAATTTGCGTCGTCATGCCGTTGAAGGAGGTGGCCAAGGCACTCAGCTGATGTTGGCCGCGCACGGGAATCGGATGCGAAAAATCTCCTTGCGCTACTTGCAGGGTTCCACGATAAAGGTCGTCGACAGAGCGCGTAATGGCTCGCGTTAGTTTCAAGCTGGAGAACAGAGAGACAGCTTCGACGATTAAAAAGAACACGCCGGCCATCGCCAGCAGCACGAGGGCACCCGTCGCCAGCTCGCCAGTCAGGCCGCCGGCGACCAGCAAAGACGGCCTCGATACCAGGGGTAATGAAACGTCCTCCCTTCCGGACGAAGCTTGCACGCTCCAAATTAGGATGCCGGCGATCGGCACATCCCACCATCGCGGAGGCAGCCCCGATCCGGGGGGCACGATGTATCTCCGCACACCGTTGTCGAGCACGGCGATTCCGCTACCAGACGGACCGAATTGAACGAACATGCGGTCTTTCTCGGGTTGCAGGTGGCCGACAGACACAACTCCTGGCGCGAGCGACGCGAGAGTCTGCTTATCCAAAGGAAGGTAAGCGAACACCTCGGCATTCGCATTGCGGGCATTTGCGCCGATGTAGTAGTGCCCGCCCGCCTCAAACAAGTCGTTGAATCCAGGAGCGATCCAAGTGGGCGCGGTCTGGAACTGGCCGTCCGGAGGCAAGCTGAGCACAGCGCCATTCGCGCGGACGACGGCTGCCAGGTTCGGCACCCGTTGACGGATTGCATCCAAGAGATCCGGCTTCGCGCCGTGAGAGGCAGCGAGCATCAGATTCTGCGCGGTGGAGCGAACGCTTTCGATTCGCGCTTGCAGGTTCTGGCGGACGCGCTGTGTGGCGAATTGCCCCAACAGCAACTCGGTCGAGAGCATCAGCAGAAATGCGATGAGGAAGATGGGGACGACGCCAAACAGAAGGTAGGTGACAAGCAGCCGATTGCGAACACGCCACAGCAATTCCTTGCGGAAGGCGATGAAGCAGAGGATGAACGCGAGAATCAGGAACCCGGAGGCCGAACTGCCGCCGGAGACATAGGAGAGGATGGCGCCGAGCGCTGCCAAAAGCATGAGAGCGAGCGCGACGCGTTGAAAGACAGTTCTGCGGCGGAGCCACTGCGTCATCGTCGTCATGATAGCCGTTTATTTTCGCAGCGGGTCATCCGCGCGCACGAGCATCCGCGCGCACGAGCGGTCAGCGGAGTTAGGGCATTTGAGGAGAGCCGCTGCGAAGGATCTTGGCCATCCAATCTGAGTGGGGCAGACCGCAGGTGGAAAGAGCTTTAATCTCGGCTTCCACGTCGTATTCTACTCGCCGGATGGTGGGCTTCAAGTCATCGAGCAAAAGGTAGGAAGCGCGGCGGTCTCCATCATAGGAAAGACTCACGCTGCCCGTGTTCGCGATGAGCATTTCTCCCGAGTTAGAACATGAGACGGTCCGCGTAAACGAACGATGAATGTGGCCGTACACGGCAACTGGTCGATCGAGCGGCTCATACACGGAGGCCAATTGGACATCGCTTGCTTCGGGACCGGGCGAGCGCCAGGGGCTCAGAGGACTCGCGTGAACCAACGCGATTGTGTCGTCAATCAGAACTTGCGGGAGTGCGCGCAACCACGCCACCCGATCTTCTCCAAGCGCTGCGCGGGTCGCGACTGCCATCTCGCGGGTGGCATCCCAGATGGAACGGGGCGCCGATGATTGGGCCGCAAACTCCTCCAATGACTCGGGCCTGGTATGCATCTCATCGGTGTTGCCGAGGACGCCTTTCCAGCCGAGATCGCGGATGTGATCGACGATTTCCGCGGGACTCGCGCCGCCGTCAGCCAAGTCGCCGCCGTGGAGGATCAAGTCGGGAGAAGTTTGGCGCAGGTCAGCCAACACCGCATTGAAGGCGGTTCGGTTGCCATGAAGATCGGAGACGATGGCGACGCGCATGCGGCACCTTTAGCCTACCTACTCTTGACGCAATGCTTTCACAGGGTCGACGAGGCTGGCGCGACGCGCGGGAACAAGACTGGCCAAGAGCACGGCTAACGTCATCAGCAGAATCATCGTGACCACAGTTGCGCCGTCGATCGGTTGCATTCCCTCGACGAGATGCTGTAAGAGATGCGCTGCCGCCAAGGCAGCGATGATTCCCACACTAAGTCCGACAACGATCATTACGAGGCTTTGGGACAACACCAGCCGCACAATATCGCGAACCGTTGCTCCAATTGCCATGCGTACACCGATTTCAGGTATGCGCTGTCCGGTCAAGTAGGCCAGTACACCGTAGACTCCAAGACACGCCAGCAGCAAGGCCGCGGCGGCGAACATGCTGAATAGAAATGAGAGGAAACGTTGGCGGGCAAGAGAGGCGTTTACAAGCTGCTCCATTGTGCGGACTTCGTAGAGGTCCTGATCCTTGCCGGCGCCTTGTAGCGCTGATCTTAGCGGTTGAACAACTTTCAACGGAGGAGTTGTCGTTCGCACCGCGATAGACATGACGGATGAGAAGAAATGCAGGACGCGATCCGGGACCTGAGCGAATGGAGAGTACATCTGATCGCGTACGCGCGACCGATCGTCTCCGGCGAGACCCCAGTGCCGCACATGCCCGACCACACCAATGATCTGAATGGGTCCTCGCCCCATGGGTGGAATCCAGAGATGCTTTCCGACTACATCAATTCGGCCGAAAGCGTGTTGAGCAAAATGCTCGTCGATGACAGCGACGGGTGCACTGCCGATTCGATCGTGTTCATCAATGAAGCGGCCCTGAAGCAGCGGGATGCCCATCACCTTTAAGTACTCGGGGGACACAGATGATGCGAGCGCGAACGGCTGCTGGTTGGGCGGGGGCGCGGCGGGAGAGGTCTGATACGGCAGCGAGTTCTCTCCTTCGCGCATGGGGACGATGTCGGTAAGCGCCACGGATTCTACGCCGGGCAGTTGGCGAGCGCGATCGAGCACGTCCTGCCAAGCTGCGCGTATCTGCAAGGGATCTGCGAGCGCCCGCGGGCGAAAGTGCGAAGCGGGCGGTTAGCAGGTGATCCACTTTCACATTCGGGCTTAGCGAGGAGAGCTTCAACAGCGTCCGGGCGAGCATTCCCGCCGAGACCAGGAGCACAAACGCAAGCGCGATCTGAGTGATGACGAATGGGCTATGCAGATGACGCGACGCTCCCGTCACGCTTCGCCCACCAGCGCGAAGTGCTCGTTCGAGCCCATGCATGGGAACGCGTAACGCGGGCGCGAGGCCGAAGAGGAGAGCGCTGAGGAGTGAGACACCGATTGCAAAGGCAAGCACGTGCCAATCGATTTGGATCTCTTCGGCCCGCGGCAGGTCACCCGGCCAGAGAGCAAGAAACGGACGTATACTCAGGCGCGCAGCGAGGATGCCCAGAAGACCGCCGCATAGTCCTAACACGGCGCTCTCGGTGATGCATTGGCGGACCAATCGACTGCGGCGGGCGCCCAGCGCCACACGCATGGCAAGTTCCCGCTCGCGTGAGATGGCGCGGGTCAGAAGCAAACTGGCGATATTCACGCAGCCGATTAACAGCACCAGCGCGACTGCCGATAGGAGCAACAAAAGCGTGCCGCGGACATCGCTCACCAACTCTTCGAGAAGCGGATGGACGCGCATACTCACGTCGGCATTCGATTTGGGGTACTCTTCGGCCAAATGACGGCCGATGAGTGCGATTTCCGAGTGGGCCTGGGTGAATGTAATGCGGGGGCACAGGCGCGCCACGACATGAAGAAAACGCGCTTGGCGGTTCTGCAGTCGCGGGTCGGTGCTCTGGCCGAGGGCGGTAAACACGTCGCACTCGCCAGCCAATTGAAAGCCCGGCGGAGCGATCCCGATTACGAGGTAGGCTTTACCGTCATAAACTAATCGTTGGCCCAGTGAAGATCGATTGCCCCCGAAGCGGCGTTGCCACAGACGATAGCTGATGATTGCTACGGGCGCAGCGCCCGGGCGGTCTTCATCGGATCGGAAGGCGCGCCCGTAGGCGGGATCCACTCCCAGGGTTGGCAATAATTCTGCGGAGATCTGGCGTCCATCCACGTATTCCGGTTCTCCTGGCGCGCTGATGGTGCCTCCTCCATAAGTCCAGGCGGCTATATCGAGGGAGCGGCTTTCGTTCTTGATGTCCAGAAAATCGGGCTCCGAAAATCCCCAGAACTCGCCCAGCTGGCCAAATCCATCCAGAACGACCAATCGGTTTGCATCTCGGAAAGAGAGGGGCTTGAGGAGGACGCTGTTCACGACAGCAAACATGATGGTTGTGGCGCCGATTCCGATGACTAATGTCAGCAGAGTGACCGCGGTGAAGCCTGGCTTCTGGCGGAACATGCGCAGAGCATAGCGAGCGTCCTGGATCAAGTCTTCCGCCCAGCGCGTGCCACGTGCTTGGCGGCAGTTCTCCTTCACCTGCTCGGGACCGCCGAGAGCGAGTCGTGCCTGGCGTGTCGCGTCGGTGGGAGAGTGGCCGGCAGCGATCAAGTCGGTGGTGTGTTGTTCCAAATGGAAGCGCAGTTCCTTTTCGAGCTGCTCTTCCATGGCGTTTCGACGCCAGAAGCGAGCCCACCAGTTCATTGCGCCCGCCCGTCCGCCATGGCGACGATGAGGCCGATCGCTTCGGTGAGTCGCTGCCAACTGGCGGCTTCGGCGGCAAGCTGCTTGCGACCTTTCCTGGTCAGGCGATAGAACTTTGCTTCGCGCCCGGTGTCCGTCTTCTTCCAGTCAGCAATCAGAAACCCGCGGTTCTCGAGCCGGTGCAGCGCAGGGTAGAGGGAACCTTCCGGAACTTGAACGACACCGCGCGACACCTGTTCGAGCCGCTGGGCAATTGCGTATCCGTGGACCGGTTGAACAGCGATCGCTTTGAGGATTAAGAGATCCAAGGTGCCTTGGGGGAGATCAGATCTCTGCGCTGCCATTGATGCCTCGACCTTCTATATGTATTCTAAGCAGGCAAAGCATAGAAGCGCACGGTATCGGGTACAGCAGGTTTGGGCGGAGCATCACTGATGCATGTGTTACGGCCCGGCGGTGGATTGTCGGGACTTACAATTTTTATTGCGGACGGGGGGTCATCGCGTGAAATTACGGATCATTCTTTTCGGTGTTGCCGCGGCGATGTTGATGCGGGTGGGGGCGGCCTCTTCGCCCCAGCTGAAGAGTGCGGAGGCGTTAATCACGCCGGAGAATTTACTGCGGCATATCAAGGAGCTTTCCTCCGATGCGTACGCGGGGCGCGCACCGGGCACGGAGGGCGAGGGCAAGACGGTTGCTTACCTGATTGCGCAGTGTAAGGAGATCGGCCTCGACCCGGGGAACCCGAATGGCGGCTGGACACAGACGGTGCCGCTGTGGGGGATGCTTTCGCAAGGCACGTTGCAGGTGAGGGCGGGCGGGAAAGAGGTTGCTCTGGCGGCGGGTAAGGATTATGTGGCCTGGTCCGCGCTGCCGGAGGAACGAGTCGATGTGCCGCATACGGCGCTGGCATTCGTCGGATATGGAGTGGTTGCGCCGGAGTACGGTTGGGACGACTACGCCGGCGCGGATGTGCGCGGAAAAACGGTCGTGATGATGAGCGGGGACCCTCCGGTAGCGGATGCAAAGGACCCTTCGAAGCTCGACGAAAAAATGTTCCTGGGCCGGGCGTTGACGGTGTACGGACGCACGGGAACGAAATTGGAGACGGCGTACAAGCATGGAGCTGCGGCGGTGATATCTGCTCTACTCGACGCGACAGGCGGGTGCGAACCTGTTCCAGAACTACAGCCGCGAAAACATGATTCTGCGCGGGCGCGATGAGCGGGAGCGAGTGAAAGCCCAGGCGCTACTGAGTATGGAGCGCGCGAAAGAGCTATTTGCAGCAGGTGGACAGGACTTCGACGCTTTGCGGGCTGCCGCGGCGAAACCGGGCTTCCGGGCGGTGATGCTCGAGGGCGAAGCGTCATTCGATATTGCAAACCGGGTGCGACGGGTCGATTCGGCGAACGTGATCGCGAAGATTGCAGGCAGCGACTCGCGGTTGAAGAACGAGTACGTGATTTACAGCGGACATTGGGATCATCACGGCCAGGTAGGTAGCCAGATTTTTCACGGAGCAAGCGATAACGCAGCCGGAACGGCCGGTGTGCTGGAGCTGGCGCGGGCGTTTCGAAGCTTGCATCCTGCACCGAGACGCACGGTGGTGTTTCTTTGGCCGACGGCCGAGGAGAAAGGGTTGCTGGGCGCGCGATACTACGTCGAACATCCGCTTTATCCGTTGCAGCAGACGGTTGCGGATATCAATCTCGATTACTTCAGCAATTGGGGATGGGGGCGGACGCGCGACTTCAGTATTGTGGGTATCGGCAATTCGACGCTCGACGATTTGACGGCTGCAGCTGTGCGGCGGCAAGGGCGGGTGCTGACCGGCGATACGGCTCCGGAGCAAGGGTTTTACTTCCGCTCCGATCATTATGAGTTTGCGCGCGGAGGGGTTCCGTCGATTGAGACGACTCCGGGGATCGATTACGTAGGAAAGCCGAGCGATTACGGCGTGCAAAAGAGGCGTGAATATATCAGCAAGGATTATCACCAGCCGTCGGATGTAGTAAAACCCGACTGGGACTTGCGCGGCGCGGTGGAGGATCTGCAGATCCTGCTGGAAGTCGGGTACGAGGTGGCGCAAGAAGAAGGGCGTCCGCAATGGAAGCCCGATGCGATATGGCGGCCGAAAGCGGAGTAGCTTTGCGTACAGTACGCCGGCGATTTGACACGCCGGTGAGTTTCTTGTAGAAGAAAGACACACCAAAGCCGCGCAGGGTATGCGCGGCGCAGGAGGTACATGTGTCAACTGCATCACAGGCGAGAGCGATTGACGGGGAAAAGTTGAATGCGCTTCTCGGTCAAGCTGTTCAAGATATGGGCGCGGCCTTACACGCCACGCTGATCGTCATTGGCGACAAGTTAGGTCTGTATCGTGCGATGGCGGACGGCAAACAAGTGACTTCGGCGGAACTGGCTGAACGCACGGGTACATCCGAGCGGTATGTTCGCGAATGGTTGAATGCGAATGCCGCGAGCAAGTACGTGGAGTACCACGCGGATTCGGAAACTTATTCCATGACGCCGGAGCAGGCCTTTATTTTAGGGATGGACGACACGCCGGTTCACTTGCCCGGGTTCTTCCACATGGTTGCTTCGTGCATGAAAGACGAGGACAAGCTGGCGGAGATTTTTCGTACGGGCAAAGGTTTCGGCTGGCATGAACACGAGAAGGGACTGTTCGAAGGGTGCGAACGTTTTTTCCGGCCGAATTATCTGGCGAACCTGACGACGAATTGGATTCCTGCGCTCGAGGGCGTAGAAGAGAAACTGCGACGCGGCGCGCGCGTGGCGGACGTAGGCTGCGGGCACGGCGCATCCACCATTCTGATGGCGAAAGCTTATCCGGCGGCTGAGTTCAAGGGATTCGACTATCATGCGGCGTCGATTGAGCATGCTCGCCAGCAGGCCGAGAAAGCGGGTGTTGCGGATCGGGTTACGTTCGAAGTGGCGCCGGCGAAGAGTTTTCCGGGGACCGGTTACGATCTGGTGGCGTTCTTCGATTGCCTGCACGATATGGGTGATCCGGCGGGCGCGGCGAAGCATGTGCTGCAAGCGCTGGCCGCGGATGGAACATGGATGATCGTGGAGCCGTTCGCGGGTGATGACGTAGCGGCAAATCTCAATCCCGTGGGGCGGATTTACTACTCGGCATCGACCGTGGTGTGCGTGCCCGCGTCTTTGTCGCAGGAGGTGGCTCTCGGGTTGGGCGCGCAGGCCGGCGAACCGCGGATTCGCGAGGTGGTGACGGCAGGCGGATTCACGCGCTTTCGACGCGCGAGTGAAACGCCGTTTAATCTGGTGTTCGAAGCGCGGCCATAGGGACTTTAGCGCGGGGCTAAACGCTCGAAGGTTGACGTGAGAGAGGACGGAGTTACTCATGGCGCAGCGCGACCATGGGATCGACGTGCATGGCGCGGCGAGCGGGAATCCAGCAGGCGATAGCTGCTATGGCGGCCAAGACAATTGCTACGCCGGCAAAGGTGAGCGGATCGTGCGCGCTCACGCCGTAGAGCAGCCCGGAGAGCAGTCGAGTTAAGGCCAGCGCGGCGACGATGCCTGCCAGCGTTCCGAGCGAGGCGAGTTTCATTCCTTCGGCGAGCACCAGGCTGAAGACCTGGGTTCTTCGTGCTCCGAGCGCCATGCGAATGCCGATTTCATTTGTGCGTCGTCCGACCGAGTAAGAAATGACGCCGTAGACGCCAATCATGGCGAGCATCAGGGCGAGCGCTGCAAACGTCGCCGAGGAGAATCATCGAGAAGCGGCGTGCGGCGATGGTTCCGGCAATGACCTCGTTCATCGTTTGCGCGCCATAGATGACTTGTTCGGCGTTCATCTCGGCACTGGTGTGGCGAAGCGCGTCGAAGACCGCTGTCGGAGGGGCAGTGCAACGCACGACGACGTCCACGCCCGGAACCATTTTTGAAATTGCCACCGGGTGCTGTTGAAGGAGAGACACGTACATTTCGGCGCGGAGTTGCTGCTTGTCATCGGTATCGAGTCCCCATTGCTTGATGTGGCCGACAACACCGATGACCTCCGCCTCACCGGGCGGATCCTGCAGTTCCAGGCGCTTGCCAAGGGGATTTTCATTCGCAAAGAATTTGTGCGCGAACTCCTCGTCGACGACCATTACCAGCGGAGAGTGATTGTCGTCGTGGTTCGTAAAAAAACGGCCCCTGAGCAGCGGGATGCGCATGACTTTCAGGTAATCGGGTCCGACGATGTAGCGGAGCGACCAGTTCATGTCGTTCTCGCTCGAGGGTTTGGGCTGTCCCGGCATCCAGAAGAGCCCTTCGTCGTCGCCGAGCATAGGCAAAGCTCCCCAGGAAAGTGAAACGGCGCTGACGCCGGGAGTAGCGGCAAGGCGCGATTGGGTTTCACGCAATGTGGCGCGAATGGTTTCGGGCGGCGACTTGGCCATAGCAGGCGGAAACGAGAGGCCGAACGTCAGGACACCATCGGGCTGAAAACCGGGGTCTACGCTCCATACCGCCGCGAGACTGCGAATCATGAGGCCTGCACCGGCGAGCAGGACCAGCGCCATAGCCATTTCGAGCATGACGAAAACGCCTTGCGCACGCTGCTTTCGCGCCCGTTGTACCGCGGCCACCTTCTTTGAGTGTTTGCTGCAAATCCGCACGCGAAACCTTCAACGCGGGCGCGAGACCAAAGAAAATTCCGGCGAGCAGCGAGATCAAAAACGTGAACGCGAGCACGCGATCATCGAGGCCAATTTCGCCGGCGCGCGGCAAGGCGCTGGGCATAATGGCGAGCGCCGCGCGTATACCCCGATACGCCAGCGCGAGTCCCAAGCCTCCGCCGATGACAGCGAGGAGAATGCTTTCGGCGAGCAGTTGCCGAATGAGACGGCCGGCGCTCGCGCCCGCCGCGGAACGTATTGCTATTTCACGTGTGCGGCCGCCGGCCCGCGCGAGCAACAGGTTGGCCACATTTACGCAGGCGATGAGCAGAACGAACGCCACGGCTCCTAGAAGCATCCATAAAACCGGGCGAATGCTGCCGAGCATTTCGTCTCGAAGCGGAATGAGCGTAGCGCCAATACCTTTGTCGTCGTTGGGGTACTCGAGCGTAAGTGCGTGGGTGACGCTCGCCATATCGGCGCGCGCCTGCATCGATACTGACGCCGGGTTTCAGCCGACCGAATCCATGGAAGGCGAGTCCTGCGCTTCGATAGAGCAGGCCATTGTTGATCCATTGGCCAATCGGCACGTAAACATCTGCGGTGCTGAAGCTCTCAGTGAGCAGATCGAACGTGGCGGGCACAACGCCGATGACGGTGTAGTCGCGGTCGTCAAGTCTGAGCGCACGCTCCGATGACGGTTGGCGCGCCGCCAAACTTTCGCTGCCACAACGAGGCGCTAATTATGGCGAGCGGGGCAGCGCCGATTTCGTCCTCGCCGGGAGCGAAACTGCGGCCCAGCATCGGATTGACGCCGAACACGGAGAAGAAGTCGGAAGAGACGAATCTGGCTTTCAGCCTTTCCGGTTCGCCCGTGCCGGTCAGAGTGAAGCTGTAGCGACGCGAAAGGGCCATATCCGAGAAGGTGCGGTTGTTCCTTTTCCAATCTTTGAAATTCAGAAAAGAGATGGAGCCGGTTGGAAAATTGGGTTTGCTTTCATGGAGAGCGACGAGCTGTTCGGGATGGGGGTAGGGAAGCGGGTTCAGCAGCACACCGTTTACGACGGAGAAGATGCCGGCGCTCGCTCCAATGCCTAATCCAAGGGTGAGGACGGCGATGGCGCTGAAGCCTGGATTTTTGCGCAACATGCGCAGGCCAAAGCGCAGATCCTGGAACAAATTTTCGACGATGTTCGCGCCGCGGGCATCGCGGCATTCCTCTTTGGCGCACTCGATGCCGCCAAACTCCAGGCGTGCGCGGCGCATCGCTTCTGCAGGAGGCACGCCGCTGCGCACTAGATCGTCGGCTTGAGCCGCAATGTGGAAACGTAGCTCCGCATCCATTTCGGTTTCGGTACGAGCCTTGCGAGCAGTTGCAGTCACGAAGGAGCGGAGGCGACTCCAGAAAGTCATACTTGCTCCGGCGTGGTTTCCAGAATTCCGGCGATGACGTCGGCCATGCGGTTCCACTTTTCGGTTTCGGTTTGGAGCCTGCGCTTCCCTGGAGCAGTGAGCCGATAGTACTTGGCTTTGCGGTTGTTTTCCGATTCACCCCATTCGCTGCTGATCCAGCCCTGGTGCTCGAGGCGGTAAAGCGCCGGGTATAGGGAACCTTGCTGTATTTCGAGGCGGTCTTTTGAAATCTGCTGGATGCGCAGCAGAATGCCGTAGCCGTGGAGTGGACCCAGAGAAACGGCTTTGAGGATCAGCATTTCGAGCGTACCTTGCAAGAGGTCGAGTTGTTTGCCCACGAAGTAGCTCTTTCCTAGATCCTCTAGGAGTGTACAATCTGCACTCCTAGATTGTCAAGGAGAGGGAATCAGCTGTTAGATGGTGGTGGAGCGGCGTTTGTCTGTGGGCTTTTGAACGTCCAGCCGTGCAGCGGCGAATATGCCGAGCTTTTTCAGCAGGCGCATGAGTTCTAGACGTTCACTACAGCTCAAAACCGTCATTACTTCTTCCATATCGAGTTCATGCTGGCGGAAGGCGCATTCGATCAGGCGCTTACCGGCGGGGGTGAGATCAACGAGGCGGGCGCGCTGGTCTTCGGGATGAGCTTTTCTGTAAACCAGCTTTCTTGATTCCAGCCGGTCTATGGCGGTGGTAATGGAGCCGCTGGTCAGCAAGATCTTTTTGCCGATGACATTCACCGGTTGGGGGCCTTTGTGGAGAAGCACCTCCAGCACGGCGAAATCGGACAGGCCAAGGCCCAGGGCAGAGACGCTGTTGAGGGCGTTTTGCTCGAGTGCGCGCGCTGCTTTCCAAAGGATGAGCCACACGTGCATTCCGGTTGCGCCGGAGTTTGCGGGCGGGTTCAGCTTGCGCTGCATTGACATGAATCCTTTTGCCGTTCCTGGCATCTATCTTGACATCAAGACACCGCTTAAGACAAGCGGGTAGAGAAGAAAAGGAGACAGAATGAAGACAACCTACAAGATCGACCCGAAGCACTCGAGCGCGCAGTTCAGCATCCGGCATATGATGATTACGAACGTTCGCGGCGGGTTTAGCGGCGTGGAAGGCACGCATCGAGTACGATCCCGATAATCCCACCGACTCGCGCATCGAGGTTACGATCGACGCGAGCAAGATCAATACCCTGGACGAGCAAAGGGACGCGCATCTAAAGAGCCCGGAGTTTCTGCACGTCGAGCAACATCCGACGATGACCTTCAAGAGCAAAAAGATAGCGCGAGCGGGGGATGGCGAATGGAAGATTACCGGCGATTTGACGATCCACGGCGTCACGAAAGAAGTGGTTTTGAATGCGGAAGCGCCGACGCCGGAAGGGAAGGATCCGTTTGGGAACACGCGGGTTGGGGCATCGGCGACAACGAAAATTAAGCGCAGCGATTTCGGGTTGACGTGGAATGCGGCGGTTGAAACCGGGGGCGTGCTGATAAGCGATGAGCTGAAAATCGAACTGGAGGTTTCCGCTATTCGATCGGAATCGGCAGCGGCGGCCTGAGGGAGGGAAGAGATGCAAGAATGCACGCACATGGGTGAGATTCGGGACGTTAAGCCGCACACGCGGGGCTGTGAAGAATGTCTGAAGTCGGGTGACAGTTGGGTTCATCTGCGTCTTTGCATGAGCTGCGGTCACGTGGGCTGCTGCGATTCCTCGAAGAACAAGCACGCGACGAAGCATTTTCATTCCAGCAAGCACCCGATCATCAAGTCGAACGAGCCCGGCGAAGAGTGGGGCTGGTGCTACATCGACGAGGTAGAGCTTGACTTCGCGTGAATGGCCGGAGCTGCGGTTCACAGACTGGGAGAAGACCTGCGATACGGTCCACATGTGGACGCAAATTGTGGGCAAGACGCGGATGGCGCTGGCGCCTCCGGAAAATCATTTTTGGAACGTAACGCTGTATGTGACGCCGCGGGGACTGACCACGTCGGCGATTCCATTCCGACAGAAGACGTTTGACGTGCAGTTTGACTTCGTTGCGCACGAGCTTCTGCTTCGAACCAGCGAGGGCAAACAAGAGAGCGTCGCATTGTTCCCTCGCTCGGTTGCCGATTTCTACCGGGAGTACATGGCGCGTTTACGCTCGCTGGGAATCGAGGTGAATATCCATCGGACGCCGGATGAATTCGACGATAAAACCCCGTTCGATGAGGATCAGCATCACGCGTCCTACGATGCGAAGTACGTTGAGCGCTTCCGGCGCATTCTGATCAATACCGATCAAATATTCAAAGAATTCCGCGGGCGATTTCTTGGCAAATGCAGCCCGGTGCATTTCTTTTGGGGCTCTTTCGATCTGGCAGTGACGCGGTTTTCCGGGCGGCGTGCCGCTCTGCCGAAGGATGCAGATGCGATGACGCGCGAGGCCTATTCTCACGAAGTGATCAGCTGCGGATTCTGGCCGGGGGATCGCCGGTTCAGTCAGGCGGCTTTTTATTCGTACACCATACCGGCTCCGGCGGAGTTGAAGGAGCAGAGCGTTTCTCCGAGCGCGGCGTATTGGGATACGCAGCTGGGTGAGTTCATTCTCAAATATGAGGATGCGCGCGCGGCTGCGTCGCCGGATGAGGCGATTCTAGATTTCTGCCAAAGTACTTACGAAGCGGGCGCGAGACTCGCGCACTGGAATCGCGAGGAGCTGGAACGGCCATTTACAAAAGACGAAGCTGCAACTAACCGCGCCGACTCTCAAAGCGTCTAAACTGGCTTGCAGAGGTGCGGATGAAGCACTGGAAATTTGCGGTTCGCTCACTGAGTCGACGACCTGGGTTTGCGCTCACGGTGCTGGTTCTGTTGACGCTCGGGATCGGTGTCAACACCGCCTTGTTTTCCGTTGTCAATACGGTGCTGCTGCAGCCGCTGCCATTTCCGCATCCAGCGGAGCTCGTGACGGTGATGGAGGCGAGCGCGGCCAAGAGCCAGAAAGCAAGCTTGATGGCGCCCGTACGCATTGAAGAATGGGGCCGGTTGAGCCGCACGTTTCAGGCCATCAGCGGAATCTATTCGGAAAACGTGACCGATGCAAGCATGTCGTCACCCGAGCGCTTGGCGGGACGCCGCGTAGCTCCGCACTATTTCGAAGTTTTCGAAATGCGAGCACTGGTCGGTCGCACGTTTACGCCTCAGGAGGAGGTAGCGGGCGGTCCTTTGGCAGCGGTGATCAGCTACGGCTTATGGGCGCGCCGATACGGGATGGATCCTCAAATCACGAGGCGGCGGTTAATCGTCGATCGCAAAGGCTACACGATTGTGGGAGTGATGCCGAAGGCGTTCAGTAGCGCCGCGATCGACGTTTGGATTCCTGCACAGCTCCCGGCTTCAATGATGCAATTTCGGGATGCGCGGTTTTATTCGGGTGTGGGGCGAATGAAGCCGGGCGTCACCATCAAACAGGCGCAGAGCGATCTGGCGAGCGTGCAAAGGGCGCTCGGCGAGGAATATCCGAAAACCGATAAGGGGTGGTCGGCGGTAGTTGGCGATTTGAAACAGTACCGCGTCGGCGAATCCAGTAAGGCTTTCGAGCTGCTATTCGGCGCGGTGGCGCTGCTGTTGCTGATCACGCATCAGCAACGTAGCGAGCATCGTGCTGGCGCAGCTGAACGAGCGCGAGCGCGAACTGGCGATTCGCACTTCGATCGGGGCGACGCGGATGCAGGTGGTGGCTTCCGTGATGCGGGAGATTGCGCTGCTGTCGGCAGCAGGCGCTGTTTGCGGGTACGCGGGCGCTCGTCTCTCGTTGAATCTGCTAGTGAAATTGTTCGCGGATACACCGCGCATGACGGAACTGGCGATGAACTGGCGCGCTCTGGCGTTTGCGATCGGGGCGAGCACTGCGGGGGCGATAGCTTTTGGCCTGCTGCCTGCGTTACACGCAACGAGCGTCCGGAATGCGGGCACGCTGATTCGCGCGGCCCGTGAAGTGGCCGGACGGCGGCAATGGGTACAGCGCGCATTGATCGGCGGGCAAGTTGCGCTGACGATGCTGCTGCTGGCTAGTGCCGGCCTGCTGTTGCGCAGCTTCTACAATTTGAGCCACGTGCAGATGGGCTTCGATCCATCGAATACGGTTTTGTTCCACGTCGGCGCGGCTTGGGACGAAGACCGCGGGATGATCGGGCGGATGCAGGAACGGCTCATCGCAGATCTGAAACGGATGCCGGGTGTTCAGGCGGCGGGCATGACGAATTTTCTGCCGGCCTCGGGCGCCACGCTGCGGAACAATATTACGCTCGAAGGCACGACGGGCACGGACGAAACCGGCAACATGCCGGTTGGTTATCGCCTGGTGAGTCCGGGTTATTTGCAGGCACTTCGGGTACCGCTGTTGGCGGGGAGCTGGTGCCCGGAACTGGCGCTGAATCCACTTGGCGGGGCGAAGATGATGGTGAACCGCCGCTTCGTCGAAGTGTACGGCGGAAACAAGAATGTGATCGGGCGGCACGTTGGTTTCACCGGGTACGGCGCGGACATGTCGCAGACAGAGATTATCGGCGTGATCGGCGACATAAAGGAAGATTCGCTGGCTGCTTCTTTTTACCCGTACGTTTACAATTGCGCGACAGGCGGGAGCTGGCCAGATCCGGACTATATCGTCCGCGCGGGCGATACTCACGCCATCATGGCTTCTGTGCGCCAGGTGGTGCGGAATGTTGCACCGGGGCGGGCCATATTCGGAGTGCAGAGCCTTGAAGAGGCACTTGATGCGACGCTTGACCGCCCACGCTCCAATGCTCACTTGCTTTCTCTTTTCGCGCTTGCCGCGATGGCGCTGGCGGCGGTGGGACTCTACGGACTGATGACTCAGGTTGTCAATTCGCGCCGTCGCGAGATGGGCGTGCGTATGGCGTTGGGCGCGGCTCCGAGCCAAATCGTTGGGTCAGTGGTGGGGAGCGCGGTGCGACTGATCGCCATTGGCATTGCGGTTGGGCTCGCGCTTACAATTGCGCTGCAGCCCGCTTTGCGAGCAGTGCTGTTCGGGATGAGCCGGTTGGATGCTTGGAGCGTAGCGGGAGCGGCGGCGATATTGGCTGCCGTGTCTACACTCGCGGCGCTGGTTCCGGCGAGGCGTGCAGCAGCAATCGATCCGCTCGAGTCCATGCGGGCGGAGTAGAGGACGGCTCAGGCACGTCACTTCGTTTTCTTGAGTGTCTTGAGCAGCTTTCGGCTGCGCGCCTTCATGGCGGGCGTTCCTGCCGAACAGAATTGTTCCAGTAAATCAACCATCTCGGGTTGTAAGGTTGGATGGTTTTCTGTTAATTCCACGAGAGCCTGGATCGCAAACGTCTTCACGATGGAACTGCGATCGTCCAAGAAAGATCGCAAGGTGCCGATGGCCCGTTCGCGCTCGCGATGCGCCAGGGGCAAGCGGGGGATCATGAGCGCGAGATGCCAGCGGAGTTCAGGTTGGATCGTCTCATCCGCAAGACCTAACAATTCGGCCTTGAAGGGCTTCAGAAGATCGGGCCTTTGTGCGGATACCTTCTCTGCCGCGTCGGCAGCGCGCATTCGAACGACAGGATCGTCACTCCATAAGCACTCGATGAGTTCAGGAAAGCTGTCAGGGTGCTGCAGAATTCGAGCAACTACCTGATCGGAACGTCCGATGGATCTGCGATCTCCGCCCTGCAGCATCAGACTGAAGGGCTTATGCTGCATGTCTTTTCATCGCGCGGGTTCAATGACGGTATGAAAATGGAGGTTCACTATGCCAGCAGAATCATTTCACACCAGATGCTGTGTTGTGGGAGGCGGTCCAGCGGGAGTGATGCTGGGCTTCCTTTTAGCGCGTGCAGGCGTGCCGGTCACGATATTGGAGAAGCACCGCGATTTCTTCCGCGACTTCCGCGGCGACACCGTTCATCCATCGACCCTGGAACTGCTGTACGAATTGGGCTTGCTCGAGGAGTTCCTGAAACTACCGCATCAGAAGGTCACGTCCGTGGGGGTGACGGTGGGCGGGTTTGCTTTCGAAGCGGCGAACTTCGGGCGGCTTCACTTGCATTGCCGGTTTGCGGCAATCATGCCGCAATGGGATTTCCTGAACTTCTTAGCAGAGCAGGGCAAGAAGTATCAAACTTTCGACCTGCGGATGGAACACGAAGCGCTTGACGTGTTGTACGACGGAAAACGGGTGGCGGGCGTGCTGGCCCGTACGCCTGGTGCAACGGAGCGGATCGGCGCCGACCTGGTGATCGCGTGCGATGGCCGCCATTCGATCATGCGAACTGCCGGGCGATTCAAGGTGCGTGAGCTTGGCGTTCCCATCGACGTGCTTTGGTTCCGAATCAGCCGCGAGAAAGACGATCGCGAGGAGACGCTGGGGCATGTCGATTACGGGAAGATGCTGGTCTTGATCAACCGGGGCGACTACTATCAGGCAGGATTGATCATTCGAAAAAATTCCGCCGAACAGGTGAAGCAAAGAGGGCTGGAAGCGTTCCGGCGGGATATCGCCCAGATTGCGCCTTTTCTGAGTGACCGCGTGCACGAATTGCAGAATTGGGAAGACATTAAGCTGCTATCGGTGCAAATCAATCGGCTGAAATGCTGGCACAGGCCGGGATTGTTGTGTATTGGGGATGCAGCGCATGCGATGTCGCCCGTTTTCGGGGTTGGGATCAATCTGGCGATTCAGGACGCGGTGGCCGCGGCAAATATATTGATGCGAGCGCTGCGCGACGGGCAGAATGCGGATAACCTGCTACAGAAAGTGCAGCGACGGCGGGAATTTCGGACACGCCTCACGCAACGTTTGCAGGTGATTGCACATGCCGGGTTTCAGTACGTGTTTCGGAGACAAGGAAAACTTCGCGCGCCATGGCCCTTCAAACTGGCGATGCGAGCACATGTCATGCAGCCAATTCTTCTGCGCGTGGTAGGGGTGGGAGTGATTTCGGAACATGTTTCTACAGGGCTGACGCACAGACGGCGGAGGGGAAGCAGCGTGGCGCGCATGGCGGGGCTGGGCGCCGGTGTGGCGGTGGCGGTCACGGTGGCGTGGGTCGGGTTCAGACGCGGGCGAGCATCTCTTTGAACACAGCGCCGAGCTTGAGGAAATCTGCGAGCCGAGCAGGCTTTTTAACATACTTCGATGCGCCCAAGCCGGCAACATCGTCTTTGTCCTTCTGGCTATCCGACGAGGTCAGAACGACGACGGGAACGTGACTGCACTTGAGGCTCGCGCGGAGATGTCTGAGAACCTCGCGGCCAGGTTTTCTGGGCAGATTCAAATCGAGTATGACGAGGTCGGGACAAGGTGTCTGGCCAGCGTCTACGCCCCGAATGAACTCAATGGCGTGCTCCCCGTCGGTGCTGAGGACGAGTTCACATTGAACGGCATGGTCCTCCAGAGCTTCCCGGACCAAGTCCGTATCGGCCGGGTTATCTTCGACCAAGAGAACGCAGGGTAGCCTCGCGCCGGATTCCGGCTCATTGGCCGATCGCGGCTGGGACAGTAAATAAAAACGTTGAACCTCGCCCGGGCTCAGACTCCACCCAAATCCGGCCGCCGACGCGTTCAACAATTCTTTGACAAATGGCGAGGCCCATGCCGGTGCCTGGATATTCGGCGGCGCTGTGAAGACGCTTGAACATTCCAAAGATCTGCTCCTTATACTGTGGATCAATACCGATGCCGTTATCTCGAACCGAAAACTTGGACTGATCACCGTACCGTTCGGCGGCCACGTGAATTTGCGGAGGCTGCGGGCTGCGATAGCGGATCGCGTTTCCGATGAGGTTCTGAAACAACTGCTGCAGTTGAAATTCGTGGAGGTGGACGTGAGGGAGCTCTCCATGGGTAATGGAGGCGCCACTGCCATCGATGGCGGTGGCCAGGTTTCCGAGAGCGGAACGAAGGGCTTGGTTCGCATCGATGTCGTGCGCCGGCTGCTGGTCGAGTGCGGAAGCTTGGGTAAAGGCTTGGAGATCCCTCAAAAGTTGTTGCATGCGGAGAGCGCCGCCGACGATGTAGGAGATGTATTGGTCGCCGCTGGGGCCGAGCTTGCCGCCGAATTTTTTCTGCAGCATTTCGCTGTAGCTGGAAACCATTCGAAGTGGTTCCTGGAGATCGTGGGAGGCGGAGTAGGCAAACTGCTCGAGGTCACCGTTTGAGCGGGTGAGAGACTCATTTGCAGTTCGCAGAGCGTGTTGATATTGCTGCTGCTCGGTGATATCGCGGGCGACCTTTGAAGCGCCAATGACGTGGCCGGCGGCATCGCGGATCGGCGACACAGTCAAAGAGATGGACAGGACCCGACCATCCTTGGTTTTTCGCTTCGTTTGGTAGTGGTCGATGCGGTCGCCGCGAGAGATGCGTTCGAGGATATTCGGGATCTCATCGATGCGCTCGGGAACGGCGAGCATCGATATGTGCCGGCCGACGGCCTCCTCCGCGGTATAACCAAATATCCGCTCAGCGCTGCGATTCCAGGTCCGGATGATGCCATTCAGGTCCTTGCTGATAATGGCGTCGTCAGAGGACTCGATAATGGCAGCCAGATGTTCCTGAAGCTCGGAGTAGTGATTCTCGTGTGTGATGTCGCGCGCGATTTTTGAAGCGCCGACGATACGGCCGGTGGAATCGCGAATGGGCGAGACGGTTAAAGAGATGTTCAGAATGCGACCGTCTTTCGCCTTCCGCTTCGTATGGTAGTGGTCGATGCGCTCGCCGCGAGAGATGCGTTCGAGGATATTCGGGATCTCATTGACGCGCTCCGGAGCGGCGAGCATGGATACGTGCCGTCCTATCACTTCATCCGCGGTATAGCCGAAGATCCGCTGAGCGCCCCGATTCCAGCTCCGGATAATGCCATCCAGGTCCTTGCTAATGATGGCGTCATCGGAAGATTCGATAATGGCCGCCAGATGCTCGTGAACGATGTCCTCGGCCGGAAATAATTGCCCAAGCTTGTTCATAACGCCGGCAGATTCAGTACATAAGCCTCGTAATTAGTGTAACGGGCAGAACGGATTGTCTCGCTTTCGATTGCGAGGGGCGTTGTAAAAAACGAGGGCTAGCGATTTGGCGCGCCGGAAGCTTGCTGTTGCAGCTTACTGTCTGCCAGCGCTTGGGCCTTGGCCAGTGCATCCGCCGCCTTTACTTTCACGTCCGGCTCGACGCCTTTTCCTTCCCAATCGGTCTTGGAAACGGGATTGATGGCTCGAGCAAACGGGACACCGATCATGAAGTGATCATCGATGCGATGCCCGCCTACCAGGTGCGCGCCACCGCCCGTTGGCTCACCGACAAGCGTGGCGCGTTTCAGATTCTTCAGGTCGTAGCTGAACTCCTCTGCGCCCGAAAACGTCTCCGTGGAAGTGAGGACGTAGGCGGGCTTGTCGGCGAGTCTCTTGCCGGGCACATCGGCGAGCGTCCAGTACTGCTGGGTTGAATTTTCGCGGCGATTGTAAAGGTCGTTCAGGTGTGTGGGGCGATCGAAGAGATAACTGGCGATGAAGGCAACCATGTTCGGATCGCCGCCATGGTTGTCGCGCAGATCGAAGATGATGGCATCTACGTGGGCCAGAAATCCCATGGCGGCCTCCGCGGTAGCCGCGGCACAACGCCGGGGGAGGGAAGGCATTGAACTTCAAGTAGCCGATATTGTGCGGCAGAATTTCGACTTTCTGAAACGCGCAATTTTCCTGTTCCAGCTGCCTTCGAAATTGCGGATCGTCTTCGGGCGCGCCGCGCGGATGATCAGGCGTTTTGAATGGCGTGTAAACGACGTGGAGATGTCGATCGTGGCTTACATCCTGCAGTTGTTTGGTCAGCAACTCGGCGAACGCCGCTCCATCGGTCTGGTCTTTGTCATCGCCGGCCCTTTCATGCTCGGCTAGGGCAGCGGCCATCTTTTCGGCAACCTCGGGGTAGACGTAATACTCCTTCAAGTTCGAGATCACTCCATCGATGACGCGCTTTCGTTCCGAAGCATCGAGTTTCACGTCGTCAAGTGCCGCGCCAGGAGGAAGTGCGTGCACGGCGAAGCTGGACACGGTCAGAGGCTGCGCCTGGGTCACTCGAATTGTCCCTATTCCCTGGGTCGCGCTGTTCTTCTCCTTGACGCGGAAGGTCACCAGCCAGGGTTCCTTGCTTGTTACCGAGAGCAGATCGAAGCCACCCGTTCGCGTGCGAAAGTCGGCTTGAAAAATGACGGTCCTGGTGGGATCGAACGTCTTTTGAAACTGTTCGATCTTGGCGGGATCCGCACTGTTGAAAGCGTCGAGCCAGGCCCGAAGCACCTTGCCCGCCGGAGTATCGGGAATCTCGACCTGCGTTGCGCCGGAGCGATTCTGTGGCAACGGCGAATTGGACTGAAAAGCGGCGGGCTTGGGATCGCCGGGGGCTGATGGCCCTTGCTTTAAGACACGGATCATCAAAACCGAAAACGGCCCGAGTGAAAGCAGCGACAGTACGGCTCCCAAGAAAAGTGCGATCACGCGGGGCGATCCGGTCTGGAGGGCGTAGAAAGAGGGCACGCCGTCGAGGCCGGGCTGTGCGGAGGCACCGATGAGCGCGGATGGGGCCTGGCGGTACTGATGCGGGAGAGAGATAGCCAGATCGGCAAGCAGATCGAGCCAGAGCCGCAGGCGGAGAATGAAGCCTTGCTCGTGGCGCGAGCGGTCGCGGAAAAGTTGCAGGGCCGCATCTCCATAGGCGTCGCGGAAACGGGCGGGAAAGAGGCGCAACAGGCAGGCGTACAGGTGCTCAGACATAATCCCCTCGGAAAATCTTTTTGGCGCGTGCGAGGCGCAATAGGTCGGCAAGACGGTCGGCTTCCGCCCGGGCCAGTTTGCGTCCTGCGGAGGTCAAGCGGTAATATCGCCGACGCTCATGGCCGAGCTTTACGTCCTCGCGCAGGTCGACTTCGTCGATCAATTTTTCTTCGAGCAGACTTTGGATGGAGCTGTATAAGGTGCCGGGGCCGAGCCGCATGCGACCTTCGGTCTGTTCGGCGACCTGCTGCATAATGCCGTAGCCATGCAGGTCTGCGTCGGCCAAAGAGAGCAGGATTTGGAATGCGGCCGAGGGGAGAGGGTCGAGCTTGCGTTTGGGCATTGGTATCGATAATCAGTATATCGGTTTACGATCAAGGAGCCTCGGCAAGTTCGGCGACGTAAGCTGCCGTGTCTCCTTTCTTCATGGATGGGACGGCGCCGACCAAGGTGATTACTCCGCTTACGGGAGCGGTGATGTCGGCTATTTTGTTGCCGAGATAGTCTGTCACGTAGCCGATTCGCATGCCTTGGCGGACGTAGGCTTCAGGAACGACGAGCGGATAGAAGATGCCGTCCTGCTCGCTTTTCACGATGGAGATGCGGCCGATCCAGAGAGGCTGTTCGATGGGCTTTACAGAGCCGGGCAGCATCTTCAACTCACGCATGACGCTGACAGAACCGTGAACGAGGGCGTCGATATCCTCGTCGGCAGTGGTACCGGCATGACCTGCTTCGGCGATGATAGTCGGCTTTCCGCTATCCTCCGCGTAACGAGAGATGGAGACGGACGGGCGAGGCGGATTGATTGCTTTGAATAATGATGTGGTCGAGACCGAAGGCGAGCACCATAGCTCGGGAAGTTGCGTCGAGGGTTGCGTTGCCGGTTTTCGGCCAATAGGAATAGCGGCGGAGGTTTTCGTCCAGATCTCCTCCGTGCAAATCGATGAGGTAGTCGGATTTTTCGACCACTTGTTTAGCTATGGCCCAGGAGGCACGCTCGGTTTGAGTGCCATCGGGCTTGCCGGGATAGAGCCGGTTCATGTTTTTGCCGTCGACCGGATTGAGATGCGGAACTTTCTGGCGGAAGGAAGCAATGTTTATCAGGGGCACGATGATGACGGTCCCGGACAGGCTGGCGGGATCGACCGATTGAGCCAGTCTTTCTAAGGCGATGATGGAGGCATATTCGGTGCCGTGGGAGCCGGCGACGAGCGCAAGCTTCGGACCAGGTTTGTTGCCGTTGATGACGATCACCGGGATGTCGGTGGCGGCATCGACGCCGGCGGGAACTTGGATAAAGCCGGTGGCTTTTTGTCCCGATCGCGCGGTTGCTGTCCCTACGGTGACGTCTGCTGCTTGTGCAGTTGCGCAGAAGTCGAGTGTGAGAAGCAGCGTGGGGAAGAGTTGAAGAATTCCGCGAATTGAGATCCGCATTTTGCCTCCTTACGGCGGGGAAGAATTCTAAATGTATCTCAGCGAGGACGGCCGCGCGAAGCTGATCAAGCTGTGATGTTTCATCTCAAATCTGCTATTTGTGACATACAGAAACTTATGAAGACCTTACCTGTTGTCCGCCTTCTCTGCGGAATGACCGCGGTTTGCTGGCTCGGCTTCGCCCAGACGCCCTCTTCTCAGAGCGGTGTCGACGTTCAGGCCATCGATAAGAGCGTCGATCCCTGTCAAGACTTTTATAGATACGCGTGTGGAAACTGGGTGAAAGCGAATCCGATACCGCCGCAGTACGCGGTTTGGGGCCGCTTCCAGGAACTAGCCGATCGAAACCAGCAGGTCTTGCACGAGATTCTCGACGATTCGGCGAAGCATGAAGACCGTTCGCCGGTGGACCAGAAGATCGGCACGTTCTATGCGTCGTGCATGGATGAGGCGGCGGTTGAGAAGGCGGGCGACGCTCCCATCAAACCCGAAATTGAAGCGATTCGAAAGATCAAGGATAAAGCGGACCTGGCGCCGGAGGTGGCCCGGCTGCACGACGTCGGTGTCGGCGTTTTCTTCCGGCTCGGCGCAGGACCGGATCCCGATAAATCGACCATGACCATCGCGCAGGCGGATCAAGGCGGGCTCGGATTGCCGGACAAGAGCTATTATCTGGAGCCGAAGGACGAGAAAACGCGGCAGCAGTACGTGGAACACATCTCGCGTATGTTGCAGCTGATCGGCGATAAACCCGCGGAGGCGGATGCCAAGGCGAAGGCGATCATGAACGTCGAGACCGCGCTGGCAAAAGGGTCGCTGGACCGGGTTCTGCGGCGCGATCCGGACGTGACGCACCACAAAATGACCACGGCGCAATTCGAGGCGCTGACGCCCGACTTCAACTTCAACCAATACTTTAAGGATCGGGGCACGCCGAGCTTTGAATCGTTGAACGTCGCGGTGCCCGACTATTTCAAAACTCTGAACGGCGTGCTTGACTCGACGAGCTTGGACGATTTGAAAAGTTACATGATCTGGCACTACGTCTCCGGCAATGCACCTCTGCTGAGTAAGGCGTTTGTCGATGAAAACTTCGATTTCTACAGCCGTACGTTGAGCGGCACGAAGGAATTGCAGCCACGCTGGAAGCGGTGCACGCAGATGACGGATCGAGAACTCGGAGATGCGCTCGGCCGGAAGTATGTGGAAAAGGCATTCGCGGGCAACGCGAAGGAGCGGACCCAGCAACTGGTCAGCACGATCGAAAAAGAGATGGAGACCGATATCGACTCGCTGACCTGGATGAGCAACGCGACCAAGGAGCAAGCGATTGCGAAGTTAAAAGGGGTCACGAACAAAATTGGATATCCGGAGAAGTGGAAAGACTATGCAAGCGTGAAGATTACGGCCGGAGACCTGGTGGGCGACGACCGGCGCGCGACGGCCTACGAAATTCACCGCAACCTGAGTAAGATCGGAAAGCCGGTGGACCGCATGGAATTCCGAATGACTCCCTCGACGGTGAACGCTTATTACAGCCCGCTTGAAAATAACATTAATTTCCCGGCAGGTATTTTGCAGCCGCCGTTCTATACGAATTCGGCGGATATGGCGGTGAACTTCGGTGGCGTAGGCGCGGTCATCGGGCACGAATTGACGCACGGCTTCGACGATCAGGGACGCCGCTACGATGCGGACGGGAATCTACGCGATTGGTGGACGCAGCAAGACGCGGCCGAATTCAAGAAGCGGGTGGACTGCCTGGTCAACGAGTACTCGAAATTCAGTCCAGTGGAAGGCGCGACCGTGAACGGGAGGCTCACGCTGGGTGAAAATGGCGCGGATAATGCCGGCATCCGGCTGGCTTACATGGCGCTGATGGGTGGCCTCGAGAACGGCACTGTGAATAAAGAGAAGCTCGACGGATACACTCCGCAGCAACGTTTTTTCCTGGGTTACGCACAGATTTGGTGTGCGAACGAACGGCCCGAAGCTCTGCGCACCAGTGTTCGCACCAACCCGCATTCGCCGGGCGAGTTTCGAGTGATTGGCGTGGTTCAGAATATACCGGAGTTTGCCACTGCGTTCGGCTGTTCGGAAGGACAGCCAATGGTTGCGGCGAACGGCTGCCGCGTTTGGTAGCGGCTGATTACACTGGGGGTAATGAACAACGCGAAACTCGCGCTAGCGGTGGTGTGTGGATTTGGGGTAACGGCCGCGGCGCTGGCGCAATCGCAGGGACAACCATCGACGCGTAGCGGGCTCGATTTAGGCGCGATCGACAAATCGGCTGACCCCTGCAAGGACTTCTATCAATACGCTTGCGGCACCTGGATCAAGAACAATCCCATTCCGCCGGACCAGAGCAGGTGGGGGCGATTCGACGAGTTGTTTGAGCGGAACCAGACAAGTCTCCGCACGATTCTGGAGGACTCGGCGCAACACCAGGATCGGTCGGCGGTCGATCAAAAAATCGGCGGGTTCTACCAGTCGTGCATGGATGAGCCGGTGATCGAGAAGCGGGGAATCACTCCTCTTCAATCGGAACTCGAGAGAATCTCGCGCATCACGAACGCACGCGAACTGGTGGACGAGGTGGCGCGGCTGCAGGAGCGCCAGGTCGCCGTGTTTTTCGAGTTCGGCTCGTCACCCCGATCCGACCAATGCCAAGATGACCATCGCCGAGCTGGATCAAGGCGGTCTGGGATTGCCGGAGCGCGATTACTATTTGCGGACCGATGCCACATCCCAGGAGATTCGGCAGAAGTATGTCGCGCACATCTCAAAAATGTTCGAGTTAATCGGCGTGGCGCCGGACGACGCAGCGAAGAAGGCAGCGTCTGTCATGTCAATAGAAACGGATCTCGCGAAAGGGTCGTTGGACGTGACGTCACGCCGCGATCCACAAAAACTTCTGCACGAGATGCCGAAGGGGGATTTGAACCAGCTTGCCCCAAACTTCAACTTCGATGAATTTTTCGTGGACCTCAAGACGCCCGATTTCTCCAAACTGAACGTCACGGTTCCTGCTTTCTTTAAGGACTTCAACAGCCTGGTAACGCAGGAGAACATGAGCGACTTGAAGGATTACCTGACGTGGCACTATCTGACGGCGAGTGCAGCGCTTTTGCCAAAGAATTTCGTCGATGAAAATTTTGATTTTTATGGACGAACCCTGTCGGGAACCAAGCAGCTGAGGCCGCGCTGGAAGCGCTGCGTTTCGGCGACGGATGAGGAATTGGGGGAGGCATTAGGGCGGAAATTCGTCGAAAAAACTTTCGGCGAAGAGGGAAAACAGCGGACGCTCGAGATGGTGCATGAAATCGAACATGCGATGGGGAACGATATCGAGTCGATCACGTGGATGAGCGCCGAGACTAAAAAAGAAGCGCTTGTGAAACTGCACGCAGTTGCAAACAAAATCGGCTATCCGGACAAATGGCGAGACTACTCGGCGGTAAACGTCGTAGACGACGATTACTTCGGGAACTGGTATCGCGCCAACGAGTTTGAGAGCAAGCGGGAGCGCGACAAGATAGGCAAACCGGTGGATCGTACCGAATGGGGCATGACGCCGCCTACGGTGAACGCCTATTACAATCCGACCGAGAACAACATCAATTTTCCGGCCGGTATTCTGCAGCCGCCGTTTTATTCCAATCAAGCCAATGATGCGGTGAATTATGGCAGCGTCGGCGTGGTGATTGGACACGAACTGACGCACGGGTTCGACGATGCCGGCCGGCAATTCGACGCGGATGGGAATCTGAAGGATTGGTGGCAGAAGAGCGATGAAGAGCAATTCAAGAAACTGGCCGATTGTTTCGTGAACGAATATGGCGGCTTCAGTCCTGTTAAGGGCGTTGAGCTGAACGGCAGATTGACGCTGGGGGAGAATACAGCGGACAACGGAGGCATTCGGCTGGCATATTTCGCGTTGATGGAGGACCTTGCGAGAAAGAGTATCCCGGTTTCGCAGAAGGAAGACGGGTACACGCAGGCGCAGCAGTTCTTTTTAGGATTTGCGCAGGTGTGGTGCCAGAACGTCAGGCCCGAGCAGGCACGCGTATGGGCACAAGTCGATCCGCACTCACCTGGCGAGTTTCGGGTGAACGGAGTGGTGTCAAACGTATCGCAATTCAGCAAGGCCTTCGGCTGCAAACCCGGCGATAAGTTGTACGTGGCGCCGGAAGCGGCTGCGCGAAACTCGTCGTCAGCAGGACACCGCGCGGGATGCCGCGTCTGGTGAGCCGGGGCGCATCGTTTCCATTCACTTCTGCATGCCTGAACAAAATTTAGCTGACAACCCGCTCGTGGTGGAGCGCTTTCCGATTCAGTTCGAGGCCATCAAGGCGGAGCACGTTGAGCCTGCGATTCAGATGCTGCTCGAACAGGCGAATCGGCGGCTCGCGGATTTGGGAAAAGCGGAATTGCCGCGAACCTATGAAGACGTCCTGCTGACTCTGGACAAGATGACGGAGCCGCTCGATTTTGCGATGGCGGTGGTGCGCCATCTCGAATCTGTGGCGACTACGCCGGAGCTGCGTGCTGCGTACAACGCCGTGCAGGAACCGGTCAGCATGTTTTACACTTCGATTCCGTTGAACGCGGATCTATGGGCTGCGGTAAAGGCGGTGAAAGAGAGCGGCGAAGCGGAGCGCCTGGCGCCCGTGCACCAGCGCTTCCTCGAAAAAACGGTGATTCGATTCCGACGCGAAGGGGCGGATCTCGATGCGGCGGGAAAGAAAAAACTCGAAGAACTCGACGTAGCACTGACGAAGGCAACCACGAAGTTTGCCGAAAACGTTTTGGATGCGACGAACGCTTTTGAGCTGTTGATTACCGATGAGCAGAAATTAGCCGGACTGCCCGAATCGGCGCGCATGGCGGCGCGTGAAAGCGCGAAGTCGAAGGGCAGGGACGGCTGGCGGCTCACTTTGCAGGCGCCGAGCTATACGGCGGCGATGACGTATCTGGACGACAGACCCATCCGGCAAGAGCTTTGGCATGCTGCGAACACGCGCGCAACTTCGGGTGATTACGACAATCGCGCGCTGATTGGGGAGATTCTTCGTCTGCGGCGCGAAAAAGCGCAACTGCTCGGATACAAGGATTTCGCCGATTTGGTGCTGGAAGAACGCATGGCGCACGCGGGGGAACAAGCGCAATCCTTCATTGAAAGTCTGCATGGTAAGACCGAGGGGTTTTTTCAGCGAGAGAATCGCAGCCTGGCCGAGATGGGGCGAACGCTGGGATACACCGAGATGCGGCCGTGGGACGTGGCGTATGTGGCCGAGAAGCAGCGGCAGGCTTTGTACGAGTTCGATGAAGAGGAACTGCGGCCGTATTTCGAGCTAGACAGAGTGGTGGCGGGAATGTTCGATATTTTCAGCCGCATCCTCAGCATCAAGGTGATTGAGGAGCCGGACATCCCGGGTTGGGATCTGGCGGTGAAGTACTATCGCGTCGAAGACGCGCTCTCGGGTAAGCTTCTGGGTGGCTTCTATACCGATTGGTTTCCACGTGAGAACAAGCGCGGCGGCGCGTGGATGGATGCGCTGATCACTGGCAATCCGGAAGCCGCGCGAGGCCACTTGGGCCTGATTTGCGGAAACCTGACTCCGCCGGTGGGCGATACGCCCTCGCTGCTGACGCATCGGGAAGTGGAGACCATCTTTCACGAGTTCGGGCATCTGTTGCATCACGTCTTGAGCCTGGTGCCGGTGCGGACACTTGCCGGCACGAACGTGCCGTGGGATTTTGTCGAGCTGCCGTCGCAGATCATGGAGAACTGGTGCATGGAGCGCGAGGCCTTGAATCTGTTTGCGCGTCATTACCAGACGGGTGAACCGATTCCAGACGAGCTGTTCGAAAAAATGAAGCGGGCGCGCACGTTTCGCAGCGCGAACGCGCAAATGCGCCAGCTCGGGTTCGGCATGGTTGATTTAAAGCTGCATCGCGAGTATGACGCGGGACACGATGGGGATGTCATGGCGTATGCTCGCGAAATGCTCGCACCGTTCGCACCCGCAGAGCTGCCGCCGGATTACGGCATGATCGCGAGCTTCACGCATTTGTTTGCGAGTCCGGTGGCGTATGGGGCAGGTTACTACTCCTACAAATGGGCAGAAGTGTTGGATGCGGATGCGTTCACCAGATTCCGGCGCGAAGGTATCTTCAATACGGCAACCGGCGAAGAGTACCGACGGCGCATACTCGAGCGCGGGGACAGCGAAGATCCGGGACAACTCTACCGCGAGTTCATGGGCCGCGATCCGGACGCCAACGCTCTGCTGGAGCGCCTGGGTCTGCTCGAGGCTGCTTAGGTCAGGCATTATGAGCGGGAAGTGAACGCGAGCC
Organism: uncultured Acidobacteriaceae bacterium; assembly: GCA_963787615.1. Classification (GTDB taxonomy): domain Bacteria; phylum Acidobacteriota; class Terriglobia; order Bryobacterales; family Bryobacteraceae; genus Bog-105. The sequence continues at coordinate 414,742 of CAWBDJ010000001.1, forward strand.
CAAATTCGACGGACCAACAGCTCGCCGAAGCTGTGCGCGAGAACCAAGAACTCAAGGAAACTCTTCGCGAGCTTGAACAGAGCATGGCCACCGCCAAGGCGGCGGTCGAAGAGACGGATCATCTGCTCTACGCACTCAGCCACGATTTCCGGCAGCTGTTGCGGACGATGTCGAGCTATGCGCAGCTTCTGGAGCGGCAATTCGCGCTCAACGAGGATGCGAGCGAAATGACCGCCTTCATCGTCAAGGGCGCGAATGAGATGAAAACTCTCATGGAAGATGTGTTGAAGTACTCGCGCCTCAAGACCTCATCCGAGCGCACAACGATCGGCTTGGGTTCGGTCGTGCAGTGGGCTGCGGCCAACATGCACAGCAAGATTCGCGAAATGGGCGCGGAGATCACATGCGGCGATTTGCCGGAAGTCGCCGTCAACGAGTCGCAATTCGTTCAGCTTTTCGAACAGTTATTCGCCAATGCTTTGAAATTTCGGAGCAGCGAAGCGCCAAAAATTCAAGTATCGGCCGAAGAAGATTCCGATGCTTATCTCATTTCAGTGCGCGATAACGGCGTCGGAATTGACGCGAAATATCGCGAGGCTATTTTCGCGCCTTTCAAACGGCTGCACGGGAAGGAAGTACCGGGAAGCGGGCTTGGCCTGGCGATTTGCCAAAGAATTGTGCGCGCGCACGGGGGGCGAATTTGGGTGGAAAGTGATGGGCAGCAAGGGTCAGCATTTCGGTTTACCTTGCCTTTTTAGGGCCACGGTTGTGGGTCGCGTTTGCTGCGGTGCAATGCGCTCACGCTGGTGCTTTTCAACCATTTGACCGCTCCTTATTCCCAGGCATAAACCCCGCATCTGCAGTAGGTTGCGGTTTGGACTGCAACGTGTAAATAAGATCAGCGGCGACCATATGTGCCGCAATCTTTTTACGCTGGTTCTGGCTTTCGCGGTGGCTCTGTTCGCAACAGAGCCCGCCGTTTATGGCCAGTACGGCCCGGCATCCTCGCCAGATCCGCAGTATTCGGGTCAGCAGTATCCTCCACAGTACCCGCAGGCACAGTATCCACCGGCCGGAGGTTATCCGCAGGGCCCGTATCCTCAGAATCCATATGCGCAAGGGCAGCCTTATCCGCAGAATCCGCAAGCTGGGCAGTATCCGCAACAGCAGCCATACCCGCAAGGATCGCCCGATCCGAATGCTCAAGACGCGGCGCAGGATCAGCTGCACGGGGTAGCGCGCATCAGCGTTGTGCAAGGTGACGTGAATGTGCGGCGGGGTGACAACGGAGAGTTCGTCGCGGCAGTGATGAATGCGCCGCTGATGAGCCAGGATCATTTGCAGACTTCACCCGGTTCGCGCGCGGAGGTGGAACTGGATTATGGCAATCTGATTCGGGTCGCGCCCAATACCGATTTGGGTTTCGCCGATTTGGAATATCACCGTTACCAGGTTCAGCTTGGAGCGGGCACAATTATTTATCGCGTATTGCGCGACTCGAAGGCGCAAGCCGAAATCGACACGCCGAACATTGCGGTCACTCTGGAAGGGCAGGGCGAGTACCGCATTTCGGTGCTCGAGGATGGCACAACGCAGATCACGGTGCGATCCGGACAGGCGCAGATGTATAGCCAGCGCGGCTCGCAGATGCTCACTGCGGGACATAGCGTTCTGGTTCGCGGAAATCCAGCCGACCCTGAATTCCAGCAGGGATATGAAATCGTGCGTGACCAGCTGGATGACTGGAGTACGAATCGCGATCATGAGCTGCTTGCCTCGCAGAGTTATCGCTACGTCAGCCCCGACATTTACGGGACCGAGGATCTGGACGCATACGGCGACTGGGTGCCTTCTCAATATGGGCAGGTGTGGGCGCCGCGGCCACCCACCGCCGACTGGTCGCCTTACAGTTACGGCCAGTGGACCTGGGAAGGTTATTACGGTTGGACCTGGGTCGATTCAGCGCCGTGGGGATGGGCGCCGTATCACTATGGACGCTGGTTCTGGAATGGCGGCCATGGATGGTGCTGGTGGCCCGGAGCGATTGCGGCGTCAGTGTTGTGGAGCCCGGCTCTCGTGGGCTTCTTTGGTTGGGGTGCCGGATTAGGTTGGGTGGCACTGGCGCCCTTCGAGTTGTTTCATCCCTGGTGGAGACACGGGTTTGGATTCGGTTTCGGCGGGTATGGGCGTGGTGGTTTCGGAATAGGTCGGGGAGAAAACATTGCGCGCACGTATCGGAACGCCGGAATCCGCGGCGGCGCCATGACTGCTGGATATGACGGTTTCGGCGGTCCCAACGGGAGATTTAGTCCGGCCACTCGCGCGCAGCTGTCGAACGCGAATCTGTTCCGCGGGCAAATGCCTATCGGGCCCACGCGCGGGAGCTACCACTTTTCAAACCGGCAGGCTGCGGTCAATCCGCGGTTAGCGTCGGCAGCGAATCGCCAGTTCTTCCAACATCAGCAACCTCGATCGCAGGCGGGATTCGGCGGAATAGCGAATGGTTCCCGCTTTAACTCGGCGCAGCAAAATGGGCGTGTGGCCACTCCGTACACGTCAGGCTCGTACGCGGCTCGAGGAAACTACGCGGCCGCGCCGAGGACGGCCTCGCCTGGGGTGTCTAATGGAGCATCTGCCGGTGGATGGCAGAGGTTCGGCGATCCCGGAAGAACAAACGCGTACCGCCAAGGGTTCACCGGAGCGCAAGAGCAGAGCGGGTGGCATAGTTTCGGTCAGCCGCAGCAATCGGCGCCGGCTTCCAATGGCGGCAGTCGTTACAACGGTCAAGCGCAGCCGAATTACGGGCGCTCGTACGCTACCCCGAATTACGGCACAAGTTATCAATCTCGCCCGCAGGGCATAAGTCCGCAGACCGCTTCGCCGCGCCAGAGTTACACGGGCGCATACGGCGGAGCTTACAGTGGCGGACGATCCACCGGCAGCATACCGCGCTACAGCGTACCTTCGACGCAACATTACAGTGCGCCTTCAGCGCCACACTCCAACGCGCCTTCTAATCGAGGTGGGGGCGGGGAATCGCGTGGCGGCGGACACAGCGGTGGCGGTGGTGGCGGGCATTCCTCTTCAGGCGGCCACCATGGCCGATGAAGGTCATGATCCTTCCCTCAGCCGCTCCGGCTCGCATGACTGAGCTGGAGCGGCTCTTTTTTTCTTAAAAAGCTGAATTATCGCGGGCTATTTCGTTTGCATTTTGCACAATTGGCTTCAGTTAGGTATTAGTTCGCGTAGGCAGCGAGAGAAGTATCGCCTATAGTTCCGACAGTCGCGCTTTTGAAGTGCGCAAAATCCTGCCAGGGAAAACCCGTATCGAGTAAAAAGCGCACGGCAAAGGCAATCAGGAGGATAAATGAAACAACCACATTCTCCGGAGGAAATTCCAGGTACAAATCTAACCCGCGTACCTGCGGAGTTCGTTCCGCAACCAGCAACTTCCCGACGACTCACCCGGCGCGGTTTATTAGGCGCGAGCGCTGCCACGGCGCTTGCCGCTGCCATTGCCGACCCGCAACTCGCCGAAGCCCAGAAACCAAACACGTGCATCTCGTCGCCCGACCCCTCGTGCACTACGGTTCCTTCGTGCCCGACACCGACCAGGCCGGCCCCGCAGCCGAATAATTACGTTTACAGCCAGCCTGAGGTAGCTCTGGCATTCCGCAATCACGGATTTTTGTACGAATTGGCAGATATGGATGTGACTCCGTTGGGCGCACACTACCTGCTGGTGCACTTTGACGTGCAGGAGCTGAGTCCGTTCAATTACTCGATTGCACTCGGCGGGCGTGTGCAGCACCCGCGATTAATTCCTCTTTCGGAATTGTTGACGCGGGAAATCGTGAATCAGGCCGTGGTACTGGAATGCGCAGGAACCGGCCGTTCTGAGTTGACGCCGCGTCCGGTGTATGTCCCCTGGTTCAAGAACCCGATCGGGAACTATGTCTGGACGGGCACTCCGCTCGCCCCGCTTTTAGAGCAGGCCGGCATACTGCCCGACGCCGTGGAAGTACTGTTCACAGGCTGGGACATTGGCGTGGATCTCGGGATTGAGCACGCTTTCGAGCGGAGCCTGCCGCTTGCGGATGCGTTGCGACCGGAAGTCATGCTGGCGTGGCTGCATAACGGTCAGCCGCTGTTACCGCAGCACGGTTTCCCCGTCCGTCTGATCGTCCCGAGCTGGTATGGCATGGCCAGCGTGAAATGGCTGCGCGCCATCACCGTCATCGACGAGCCGTTTCAGGGGATGGAGCAGTTCTACGAATATCGTTACAAGGCAACGCCTGCAGACCCTGGGCTGCCGGTGCGCGAGAAACACGTGAACTCCGTTATGAAACCGCCAGGTATTCCGGATTTGATCAGCCGGTGGCGGTTCATTGCGCCGGGGACGTACACGGTTACGGGCAAGGCCTGGACCGGAACCGGTCACATCACGGAAGTCGACTTCAGCTTCGATGACGGCGTGACGTGGCAGCCGACGCAATTACATTATCCGTTCCCCGATAGCCCGTATGCCTGGGTGACGTGGTCGACGCAGTGGACGGCGGCGACTCGGCACTTACTTTTTGCGGTGCCGGGCGACAGACTCATACGGCAATGTTCAACCGCTCGAAGGCCAGTTGGTCTGGAATGAGGAAGGAATGGGCGTTGACGGAGTGCAGCGCGTCGACATCATCGTAGAGGCTAACGTGGGTATTTCGCGGACAACTGTGCCGTCTACGCCGCAGATGGACGTGCCGGGTGGTACGCTACCTCCTCCGACTTTAGATACGGACGATTGCAATCAAGTAGCCGCTCCGTATTGTTCGCCGTATCTCACGCCCGGGGTTCCGGGAACGCCTTAAGGACGCAACCTCAGATAGGGGCGCGATGCAGTTTCTTCGTTGAGTAGCAAGCGACGGATTGCAGGTTCCGACGCCCCTGTTGCAAAAAGTGTCGATTTCGCGCGCCTTTTTTCAAACGTCTTGGTCACGCTGCGGCTTGCCGAGTATATGGACCACCAAAGGGATGGTGCTCAACGCGCCGATTGCCAGCAGGGCGCATCCAGCACCTCTCCGCGCATCGCGACTGAGCTTATCGGCAATCAATAAACCCAAGCCCGCGCCGAGAGCGGCCCGCGTGCCGCCGATCAATACGATTTCGGGTGTGGTGAAGCTTCTGGCTTTCATAAAGAACACTCCTCAGTTATTGAGCGTAATTCTCAACGAAAGGGAATTGCGCGTGCACGGCATCATCTTACTTCTTGTGAGTTGTGCTTGGCGCAAATCAATGTAGGCGCTCGAACTGCCGCGACTTTTCCATATCGGAGCGTGGATTCCGTCACCGTGGTGCGCACAGATCTCGAGCTTCTCCGTATACTGACCGCTGGGTCTTTGAAGAACGAAAAGACCTAGAGGACTCCGTGGAATTCAGACTGCTTTATCAAGGCAAATTGCCCAGTGCTGGCAAGTCCGACTCGCGAATACGAGAAAAGCATCAGATTCGCAAACAACTGCACAACCAACTTAAGGCGCTCTGGGACGAACAGCCCTATTTCCAACGGCAAGCCCAGGACGGCGGCGCTGAGGCAATCGCAAATAAGTTCAAACGATGCGGAAATCAGAAATCAACATCCACGAATGAATGGTTTCGATTCGTTCCACTGATTCGAGAAGATACGCTCACATGCTCATTAGACATTCTGTTTTTGAGGCGCGACAAGCCAGGATGCCTAATAAGGACCGGTGGGGACATAGACAATCGCATGAAGGTGCTATTTGATGGCCTGAGGGTTCCCAGCACGGGCGATGAACTAGCGGGCCAAGTACCGGACACTTGGGAGGATCCATTCTTCTGCCTGATGCAAGATGATGCCCTGATAACGGAAGTCACAATCACTACTGACCGACTTTTAGTTCCCAGAAGGGATGAGGAACATGTCAACGATGTAGTGCTGATAATTCTGGTAAAAACAAAGATGCTGCCCAACTCGAGCGTAGTGAGAGCGTGGCAGCTATAGCTCCACTTCGAAACATGCTAGCATCTAAAAGTGGTATAAATATACTTGACTAATCCAACGTGCTAAACTGCCACGTTGGGTAAAAAATCCAGAGGCAAGTGGGGGCGACGATTATTGCCGTTGGAGAGCCAGAAACCGCAGCAGTCACCGCTATCACCAGCCAGTCCAGTGTTGCCTTCTCGCGGGTTTGGATCTTGGGCATCAGGGCTTGGCCTGCCTTCATTGTTGTTCGGAATCGGTGGCTCTCTAATGTCCGAATACTTCTGGGTCTTCGTTGTTTTCTCATACGCAGGATTCGCAGCAGTTGCCTTCGATCTGTATAGGTACTCCGCCCTTTCTCGAAAGTCGCGCATGGTCGGTCTGCTGGTGATAGCTGGGTTGGCAACGCTGTTTACGAAAGGCATAGTGATGCGTAATGACCCTGTGTTTGTGGCTGTGTACCACATGTCCGACAGTAGGCCGGACGTGGACAAGGTCCATATTTTTCTCAGTAACTTCAGCGACGACGACTATACGAGTTTGGACGTGAAGATTAGACCCGAATTCCCAGACGGCGTCATCGCGTCGATAGAATCGAGATCACCCAAAACTACGGCCGTCTTCTTTCCTGACCCACTACCTGCGCTTCCCATGAATGAGAAAGGCGATAAGGTTGAACAGAGTTCGAGCATTCCCGACGTACATCTTGCCACTTTTCAGCGGGTGCGTTGCGACGTACCGGCGCATTCCGCTGTGGAGTTGGTTGTCAGTGTGACGAGAGGACGACTTTCACTGAGTGGAGGCAAAATCACTAAGGTATGGGTCCAAGGCAGATATAGGGCTGGGTATCGGCTGCACACTATTAATCAGACGGTCGCGGTGACAGGCTGACCGCTGGTGAGGCTGACAATTCCGATAAGATAGAAACAGAAGTGCGCGGCGTCGCAAGCCGCCGCGCCGTGAAGTTACAGCGTTCACCTTGGAGGCTAGGGCGTGGCCCTCTGAAAGCAGCGCCCTGGTCTCGGTTATTGCCCCCGCCGTCGGTGAACTTGGGCGGTAGAGGCTAGAGTTCTCCTGATCATTTTGTGGCCCGCCAGTCCCCTTTACGTGGGAGGCTCCGTCGTACCTTGCTCTGGCGGTTGCTGGTACGCTTCCAATTTGTCGATCAACTCAAACACGAACTTGCGATCATCGGCGTTGAGCGAGAACAAATCCAAGGTCGCGGATAACATCAACGTTCCACCGCTCTGAAGACGCACAGTCTTGGATGTGCCCGCAGCGGATGTTCGGCCAGTGTTTGGATCGGGTGTTTTTCGAGTGACTTTCTTCTTCGCGCCATTGCTAGGTCGAGGCGACGAGGGTGTCTTCGATGAATCGAAGAGCGGAGACATTTCAAGGCCCAGATACTTGGCCGCGCCAATAAAGAACCGGACTGCCTTCTCGCGGGTGTCACCCTTCATTCCGTAGACATCCAGCATCTTTTTGTCTAGTTCGTCCGGCGTCGTCTTTTTTAGGTTCAGCGCAAATAGATCGGAGTAGCGACGCTGAAGAATTTCCTTCAGACGGTTCTTGCGTGTGGCTTCGTCGTTGACCGCTAGTGATTCCAACTCCGCCATCGGCTTATTCTTGTCATCGATGAGACCCAAGAAGCGCATTCCGGTAAATAGCTGGTTTTGCACCGAGAAAGCCATCCCAGGAAATACGGTTTTGTCAATTACGTTTGGAAGCTCTGCTTTTGAAAGCTGCTCGATTGAATTCTGAAAAGTCTTCCACGATACGTAGACCGCAGCAGATTGTTTGTCTATCTCAGGCATATCATCTCCGTACACAAATTCGGTATAAGGCAATTGTAACGGTATAGCGGTATATACCGCAATAAAATCTTGGGCGATTAGTGCTTGCGGCACAATGGGGAACCCACATAATATCGGGTTATGCAGGCGCATCTCGAGGTGGGTCAACAAGTTAGGGTTAATGCTTACGGCGGAAAACGCCCCTGTGTGACCGTTGTTCAAGACCTCGGAGAAGTAGTATTGGTCTGCAAGCCCTCGGAGTTTGAAAGCGCTAAGCTCGAAAACCGCAATCCTATGGGCGTGGGATTTCGTAAAGAGGACGTCTTGGAGCGGGTGGGTTGTGAGTAGGAGCCATACACCCAAGCGCATCAACATTTCGGAAGAGGTCGCTGCAAAATGCGATGCGCCGAATCAATTCAACAATTTCGATGCACTGGTAGGGAGCGTGCTGGCTGTACCGCACGTTGAGATCATAAGGCGCGAAAAACAGCACAAAAAGCAGGTCGCATCAAACCCCAATAGGCGTGGCCCTAAGCCGAAGAATGGCGCTTCCCGCGACCTTCGCGCTTAGCTTCCTTCTCAGAAATCTTCCGGCCTTTCGCTCTCCTTGCCGGTCAGTTGCTTGTAGGTCAACCGACGGCCCACAATCTGATCGCACAGACTGCTAAAGCGTTCTTCCTCGCTGATCTTTGATCCGTCCGAATGTTTGCGATGGTTATAACGAAACGCTTGCTCATCGACGTAGCGGAACAGGTGGAAAGGCTCAACACTTACGTAGGTGCCTCCTAGACCGCGTTTCAGCAAGCTCCAGAAGTTCTCCAAGCCGTTCAGATGAATCTGGCCGTTGACGTACATCTCGGAGTGATTGAGGACGTCGTGCGCGTAGTCGCCCTGAAGTTGGAAGTAGGACTTTAATTCGTCGGTGTAAACATGAGCGCCTTTCTCGACGTTCTCATGTACGTTCGGAACAAGAGTACCGATGGTGTTGTCGTTGATGACGTGGACGCGAATGTTTCCACCACGCTCCAGCAAGCCCTGTACGCCGATCTTACCGACCGATCCGCCACCAGCGCCCTGGAGTTTCTTCGCTTTGGCGGATCGGTGCATGTTCCGCGCTTTTCCGCCGATGAACGATTCATCAACTTCGACTTCGCCGGAGAGTTTGCCGCCTTTTTTGTTATCTTGCATGGCGAGGCGCACACGGTGGAGAAGAAACCATGCCGTCTTTTGGGTCACGCCTACATCGCGGTGAATCTCCCAAGAGCTAATTCCATTCCGGCAATTCGCGATCAGCCACAGAACTGGAAGCCACTTGTCCAAGCTGATGGGAGAGTCTTCCATGATCGTTCCGACCTTGATAGAGAACTGGCGTTTCGGGTGCCGATTAGAGCACTGCCAGCGCTTCTGATTTGCTAGATAGCCGACGTGATCGCTTCCACAACGCGGACACTTCACAACGCCGTCGGGCCAGCGTTTCGCGGCAAGGTAGCGGATGCAATTGTCTTCGTTTTTGAAATGCTCGACGGCTTCCAGCAGCGTCTTCGGTCCGGCTTCCATACTTCAAGTATGCGCTAGGACCGCGTATTAGTCAAGTATATTTATACCCTAAAAGTGGTATAAATATACTTCACTGACAGAAGGTGATAGGCGTACCGGAGGACTGATTAGCCTCTTGGAACTGCTACGCTTCTACGCCGATCACTTTGCCAGGCTAAATCGCTATTTGGCCGATCTCAGCCAACTCAGCCCGGTGCGCCTTGAACTGACACCCGAGACGCGCGAACAGATCGCCGAAAGCCTGGAAGATGTACGGCACGATCTTGCGGCATTAGACCTGAAAGTCTGTACTAAACAGGCGGAAGACTTACTACAAACATTGAAGTCCCGCTTCCTCACAGGAGAGGAGATATTCAGTCTCCAGGAAACTCTCATCCGAGAGCTTGGTACCCGCATCTTTTTGGTCGTCGCGTCAGACAGATGTTCCTATTTTGCCGAGCCAACTAAAAAATGGCCGGAGATCATCAAGACCTTCCCGGATGCACAGGAAGACATCGAGGAAATGAACAAGTGTTTCGCGCTGTCCCGCTACACAGCGGCGGTTTTTCATTCTCTTCTCGTTGTGGAGCATGGGCTTATCAAACTAGGCCATCACATCGGCGTCACCGATCAGAAACCTGGATGGGACGCAACCTACAAGAGAGTAGATAAACTCCTGAACGATAGAAGCGTGATTCCAGCCACTCTGACGTTCAACTTTCTAGAACAAACGAAAGCACGTCTTGACAGTATGAAACTGGCATGGCGCAACAAGGTTAATCATGCTGCTGGTCGGCTTATCGTCGAGAGGACCGGGTTCACGGATGTTTCCGCGGAAGAGGTCATTATTGCGTGCCGGAGTTTCATGCGGCATCTAGCGGAAGGATTGCCGAAATAGCTACGATAAGGAGCATGAAACCTGCACCGGAGATGATCGAAGGCACGCAAGCGTTCACGCGCTTCGAGAACGCCATGAAGAAGGTCATTGCGGTTCCCCATTCCGAGATTCAGAAGAGAATCGAGGAACATCGCAAGGAAGCGGCGCTCAACCCGAACAAGCGCGGTCCGAAAACGAAGGCTTCCAATACCAAGAAGCAGACTTGATTAACCCGCAGCAATACTTACGGTTCTGCGGCCCACGCGTCGGCACACGCGACGCTAAAATTCACAAGCGTCCTGAAATTGTCGTAAGAGTCCTTGTGTATTTCTTCACTCGCCATCTCTATTAGAGCGAACTGGAGTTTCGCTGACAGCTCAGCGGCGTTTTCGGCGAATCTCTCTCGCCCGTCACAATTGAGGCGAAGAAACTTTTGGATCTCAGTCCGCTCTGCATGCGAACGGGGCCGAATCGCTTCCAGTCCTCGCTTCTGCGCATCGAAGTCGGATGTTGTCATTATCTTCTCCTTGCGAGGGGTAAGCCCTCCACGCAAGAGTATTGCCCATTGCGCCGGACGTGATCATGTTGTGTCTTGTGGTAACTCCAAGATTACAGAGAGGTGAACGGATTGTGGACTTTCGGTGACCGGCTATCCTGACGGTGAAGAATGTCGGAAGATACAGCTCGCAGCCTCATCGAATTTACTGCGCCTGCTAAATGGCAAGACCTCAAAAGCGCTCTGAAGGACGCCTGTGCGCGCATGACAACTATCTGCCTAAAAATTGAAGAATCCGACGATGCACTCACCGTGAAGCGCATAGAGGGTTCGTGGACTCCCAAGGTGCTATATCTGCGTTTTGATCCTCACGTTCCGAAGATCAGGTGGCAGTGCTGCGATCCCTACGAAAACCGAGGCGAAATTGTCCTGCGTGTCTATCGTGAGTCAGTGTTTTATGTCGTTAACAATGTCAATCGAACACTAGCAGAAATCGTGCTTGTCCTTACCAGTTGCTTGACGGGTAAGCCATAAAACAAATCCGCCAACGTGCGATCACCACTCATGCAAATAAATTTTTCTCCAGCGCAGTCTTAGGTTTCGGTCGGATTCGGGTACTGAGAGCGGCGCGTGCCTGTGCGATGCTCAAAGGCAGAGATGCCCAAGTCTGCGTCATTTCAGCGCTTAAGGTATGCGTTAGCATTCTCAAGTGGGCATGTTCTTAGCTGTTCTTTCTGCGATCCTGGGAGTAATCAACTTGGTTCAGTGGATTATCGGGTACGTCACGGGGAACGCGTTGCGTGCCAAGGCGCAAGCCTCTTATAACCAGTGGTATCGAGTCGCCGAACTTGCCGACCAAATCAGGAGTCATCCCGATAAGGCCGTGGAACTCGCAGCGTGGATCAACGGTATCGCTGACGGAGTGCGTAGTGACATCGTCGCGTACAGCAGAGAACGGCTCGATTATACGCCAGTCTTTGAACCATCCTCAAGGCCGCTGACGAGCGTCCCGAAGCCTCCAGGACTCTTGGCTAAAATCCGGCTTGGCTTTTCGGCGAAGTAAACCGCCCGCAGTTTTCTTTGCCCGCGTCCCTGTCGTCTCGCTTCCTTTTCAGAAAGCTTCCGCCGTTTCTCCCTCCTTCCCGGTCAGTTGCTTGTAGGTCAGTCTCCGACCAACGATTTGCTGCATGGCTGCGACGAATCTTTCGCCGTCGTCGGCATCCTTCCGATGGTTGTACCGAAAGCACTGCTCATCGACGTACCGGAAAAGATGGAACGGCTCGACCGAAACATAGGTGCCGCCCAGACCGCGTTTAAACAAGCTCCAGAAGTTCTCCAGACCATTGGTGTGGATCTGGCCATTGACGTACATCTCAGCGTGATTGATAACGTCGTGCTCGTAATCTGACTGAAGGCCGAAGTAAGACCGGAATTGATCGGTGTATACATGCGAGCCCGCTTCCACGTTTTCATGAACGGCGGGAACGACGTTCGCGATGGCTGTTGTCGATCACACGGGCGCGGATCTGTCCACCACGTTCTAGAATGCCTTGCACGGCAATCTTCCAGCGCATCCGCCGCCCTTACCTTCGAGCTTCTTAGCTTTCGCAGATTTGTGCATGTTACGAGCTTTGCCGCCGATGTATGATTCGTCCACTTCGACTTCACCGCCTAGCTTTCCGCCTTTGCGGTCGTCCTGCATGGCAAGACGGGCGCGTTGCAGCATGAACCACGCGGTCTTCTGGGTAACACCGATAGCGCGGTGAATCTCCCAGGACGAAATGCCGTTCTTCGAGTTGACGATCAGCCACATCACGGGAAGCCACTTGTCTAAGCCGATGGCCGAATCCTCGAAGATGGTTCCGACCTTCAGTGAAAACTTCTGCTTCGGATGGTTCACGTAGCACTTGAACACTTTGGCGTTCGGAAGGTACGCGACGTCTTCGGAGTTGCAACGAGGGCAGCGCACTTTGCCGTCCGGCCAGCGGAGCTTTACCATGAACTCGTGGCAGTGCTCGGGATCGGCGAAGTACACCATCGCTTCCTGTAAAGTCTTGGGCGCGTCCTTCATGCTTCAACTTTACAGGAAAGAGCGGCGTCAGTCAAGTATATTTATACCCTAAAAGTTTACATAATATCCGTTATCGGACACCTGACTCTAAACTCTCTTGTGATCACTTGTGTGTCCGCACACCCCCTCGATCAGCGATATCATGTCACCCATGCGATTCCTGTTCACATTCGTGGCGATATTCCTGTACGTCTCTGTACCCGTCATCCTGGTGATCGCGTTTTGGCGTTGGGCGTGGGCGGTATTGGCGGAACTCAGAAGTATTGGGACTGCGTTGCACCTCATGGCTACGGTCCGACAGAATCGTCCGTAGGCGCCGTGCGTCATTTTCGCGTTCTCTACCAAATCAACTTCAGCGCGAACTGCAGTTGCCGTGAGCTGGTGAGAGTCGACGTAATCAGTCCCGCTGAGGCTACGCGGCTGCCGTTGGCGGCGAAGAGGCTGCTGTTCTGCGTGGGCGGCGCGAAGTTCGGGTGGTTTAGCACGTTAAAGAATTCCGCACGAAACTGCGCGCGCAAATATTCCCTGATCTGCATGTTCTTGAACAGTGAGGTATCGAGATCGAGCAATCCTGGCGCGGTCAGGATATTGCGCCCGGCGTCGCCCAGACGCGTGGTAGGCGTCGGAAAAACAAAGCACTGCGTTTGGATATAGTGGCTGGGATTGCCGGGGTTGACCAGCGATCCAGAGCAGCCGGAGCCGACCACCACGTCCGGACGGTCGAACGCCGACGAATTTGCCATGCCGAGCGGGTCGCCGCCGATTTGAGGGGTGAAGGGCGTGCCCGTGCTTGCACGCAGCAATCCACCGAATTGCCAGCCGTTGAGGAGCCAGCGCGCAGGCGCGGGACCCGATGCGAGGCCGGGCACTTCCCAGATGAAGTTCACGGCCAAGTTGTGGCGAATGTCGAAATCCGACAGCCCTCGTCCTTCCGAAGGATCGAACCACAAGCGCTGCGCACTATTGGTGAAGGTGTCGCTTGCCAGCGAACTAGTGCCGGAATCGATGCTCTTCCCGAGGGTATACGAAACAGTGCCTTGCAGCCCGTGCAGCAGGCGGCGGGTCAACTGGGCTTGGAACGCTTCGTATTCGGAATCGGAGTCCCAGAGGGTGCCGGATATTTGTCCGACGCTCGGATTCAAGACTCTTCCCCGCGTGGAAGGCCACAGCCAGCCCTGCGGCGACGCAGCCGGCAACACACCGTTAAAGTCATTGATGAAGTACGGCAGATGAACGCCGCGTGAGCCATTGTAAGCGACCAGAACTGTAGTGGTTGAAGAGACTTGGCGTTGAATATTAAAGTTCCACTGCATGACGTAGCTGCGAGGCGGGTTGGGCTGGATGTACGCATAGCGGAACGTGGCGGGCGTCAGCAGCGCAAAAGCTCCTGAGGGGAACGTACCGACGCCGGGGTTCGCGATGGTGCCGTTTGCAAAGTAGGGGGCCGAGAGAATGGACGACAGTTCGAACAGATAAGGAAGGGGCAGATTGTCGAAGATACCGAAGGCGCCGTGCACGGAAGTCTTGCCCGTGCGGAACGGATCCCACGCGAAGCCGACGCGCGGTTCAAAATTGAGCTTGGTTGGATTGGCGAAGTAAGGAGAACCCAGATGCGGCGAGGTGGCGGTCAACGAAGGCAGATTGCTGAGCTTGCCGGTTGCCTCGCTCGGCACGGTGGAGGCTTCGTAGCGGAGGCCGAGGTTCAGCGTGAGATTGCTGGCGATGCGCCAGTTGTCGAGAAAATATCCCGCGGCGATGGTTTGCCGCATATCGCGTGGAGAGATGATGTCGCCCAGAGGAGCGTTGAAGGTGGTGGGATTATCGGTGAGAAAGGCTGCTAGGGATCCAAAGATGTACTGGCCGATCGGGTTCGATTTTCCGAGCTGGTTGTCGCGTATACGTTCCAGCGCCGCGCCGAAACTCATGGCATGCGTTCCTTTCGTCAGAAAAGCATCCTCATAAAGCTGGAAAGAGTTGTAGTGGAAATCGTATTCCCCTACTGCGCCGACGCCGCCCGGGAAATTCGTCAATCCAGTCACATTGATCAAGCCGACCGGCTGACCGGGAATAAACCCCAACGAGGTGTCCGCGGCGGCCGGGTTGATGGCGCTGAGGCTTCTCGGCGCTTCCGAGACGACACGGCTAAACCCGCCACGGGTGGTGAGCACAAACGAAGGGCTCACGATGTGCGTCTCTTCGAGAATCACGGCTTGACGTCGCGAGAGAGTTGCGAGCAGCACGTTGTTGAAGGCGTCGGGAGAGGTCGTCTTGCCGTCATCGAACATGTAGGTCCCGAAGAGACTGTCGCGATCAGAAAACTTGTTGTCCACGCGGGTGGTGAAGAAATCCTCGCGAGTCACGGTCGCGGTTGGCAAAGTAAACACGCCGATGTCGCCGGACATCGCGCCGTTCGGACTGGGGTACAACGCGAGGAATGGCTGCACTTTCGGGTTGACCGTCACAGGTCCGGACGTGAGTTGCCCATTGCGCGCCGCCAGCGAGGGCACCGTGTCTACCTGCGTCGCTCCGAGCGTTTGCCGGATGCCTTCATAGTCGCCAAAGATAAAGGTGCGATTGTGAATGATTGGTCCGCCCGCATCGGCTCCGAACTGATTGCGGCGGAAAGCCGGGATGGTGGCGGGATCGAAAAAGTTTCGGGCATCGAGATCGCTGTTACGGAGAAACTCATATGCCGAGCCGTGGAACTGATCGGTGCCGGAGCGTGTTGCAGCGTTGATGACGCCGCCGCCGGTGCGGCCGTAGTTGGCCGGGGCATCGCTCGTGATCACCGAAAATTCCTGCACGGCTTCAACGCCGAGCACCACGCCCAGGACACTGCCGGGACCCCCGTTCGAGTAATCGTTGATGCTGATTCCATCCAAGCGATAGTTGTTCTGCTGCGGCCTGTTTCCGCCGATGGCCAGCTGTGTTCCCAAGCCCCGATTGGCGCGCTGATTGTTGACCACCAAGTTGCTTTGGTCGTTCGCGTTCACACCGGGTTGCAGCAGCGATAACTGAGTCCAATCGCGCCCGTTTAAAGGTAATTCGCGGACGGTCGTCGAATTGACTGTGTAATCGAGAGTCGAGCTGCTCTGTTCAACATCGGGCACATCGGCGGTGACGCGAACGCTCTCGGTCACTTGTCCGACTTCCAACTGGAGGTCGACGACGACTTCCTCGCCGACATCGAGTGTAATGCCCGACCTGACGAGCGTCTTGAAGCCTTTCGCGGAAGTTGAGACCTCGTACTTGCCGGGCAGCAGATTTGGAACGCTGTAGAAGCCGCGGTCATTGGTCGGCACGGTTCTCTGAACCTGGGTTTGCGTATTCGTGACGGTGACCGTCGCGTTGCCAACCCCTCCTCCGGAAACATCCGTTACGGTTCCTGAAACCGAGCCGCCCTCGACCTGGGCCCTCAGCACGCCACCGAACGGAAGCAACCAAATCACGGCCGCCAGGCAAGTAGCTAAATGCCATCTCATGTCTTTGCCCTCCTTCTGGGCACAGCGAACCTTAACTTCACCTACCGGGCGGCGGCCAGTTAAAGCTTTTGCGAATGGAAAACTCGCAGTGTATATAGCACGATTTCGTTAAACGAACTATTAACGCCGCCGCCGGCGATCTGCGCGGGCAATCCGGGTCAGTTCACAGCGAATGACAACACTTTGGCTCCGGTTTTCCCCTCGCCGGGAGAAACACTGACGTAGAGGTGCGTGGAGTCGGGCGTGAGGACTGCCGTTTTTGCGCCTGGAGCGCTGGTTACCGGCGTCAGGGGCATGTAGTGGTCCGCATCTTTCTCCAGGTAGGGATAGATTTTCCCCTCGCCGGCAGTGACATAAACGCGGCTGTGCGCCTTATCGAAGATGACTTCATCGGCGCGCGCGCCAGTCGGAAACGTGGCAATGGCGCGGCCACTCGCACTATCCAGTACGACCAGCTTGCCTGGGTCGCGGCAGACCACAAACAGCCGTCTGTTAGCTTCGTCGAACGCCAGCGGAGCATTCTGACGCGCTTCTTTTATGGGCCATTGCGCGATGATTTTGCCGGCCTGCTTATCGATGACCGCCAGGTAGTTTTTGTCCGTGACATTCACAAATAGATTGGGTCCGGAAGTTTCCAATGCGATGGCTTCCACGTGCGCGGCATCGACGGGGATCTCTTTGATGAGCTTCGCGGTCGTGAAATCTATTTCCGAGATAGCGGAGCGCGTCATCGAAACGTCTTTACCGCCGGTTACCGCATATAGTAAGTGAGCTTTTCGATCCACGCCGATCGAATCCGCGCCGGGCGTGGTTGAGACCGTCCTTTTTACCTGAAAGCTCCCGCTGTCTAACACTTTCACCGATTTCGAGCCGTCCGTCACATACAACTCGCGGGCTTCCGGTAAGTAGAGAATGCTGTGGGGAGTCTCAAATCCTTTCACGGTGCGATCCAGCTTACCGGTTGCTAAATTAATGACTCGCAAGGTTCCGTTGTCTTCGGCGCACACGAAGAGTCGCCGTCCGGCTGTATCTATGGCCAGATGATCCATATCGCCAGAGATATCCGGCAAATCCGTACTGCCTATGAGCTCTAACACAGGCCGGTCCGGCGTCCTGGCGAGTACGAGCAGTACAGGCAGCGTGGGCAAAAGCAGCAGTAACCAGCGTTTCATATGGTCACTTATTCAGCCGGATTGAAAAGGCTTTTCAAATCGGGGATCTGGTTTCGCAGATCGTCTCTCACCTGCTCCGCTTTTCTCTCAAGCTTCGCCTTGTCATCACCTGCCTTGTAGTTGTAAACAACTGCGACCGCGCCAATGGTGGTTCCGGATTTGTCCAGTAATGCCATTTCGACTTCGAAATGATTCCCTGCCTTGTTCACTTCGAGATTTGGTTTGCCGGTTCGAACGACGCGCATATCATCGTCGTCGGCCTTCTTGCCTATACGCCCGATGTTGGAAGCGATGATCTGGTTGTCGGCAGAGTTTGGCGGAGTAACATGCATCGCCATGATCACTATTTCCGGGTGCTTGGCGATCTCTTGATTGATCAGTTGCTGGGCGTAGGTCTTGGGCTGATCAGCCGTTCCGTGCGTCTGAGCCTGCAACAAACCGGCGACGCCCAATAAAAGTGCCAGGCTAAGTCTCTTCATCCGTTTTTCTCCATGCAGGGATCTTAGTAAGTGACGGATTAATAGACTATGAATGCAACGGAAGATTGACGGTAAAGGTGCTTCCCGACCCCGGTTCGCTGACGAGCTTAACCGATCCACCGTGCGATTCGGCCGCGAGCTTTACGATCGAGAGGCCGAGGCCGCTTCCGCCATCGGCGCGCGAACGTGATTTAACCACCCGATAAAAGCGATCGAACACGCGACTCACGCATTCCGGCGGTATGCCGATGCCGCTATCGGAAACGATCAAGCGGGCGCAGGAATCCTCCCGCAGCACCTTAACGGATACAGCGCCGCCTGCGGGCGTGTATCGGATCGCATTGTCGAGCAGGTTGACAGCCATCCTCTTCAGCAACTCTTCGTCGCCGCGAAACGAGATGTCCTCGCCCGTGTCGTAGGCGAGGTTAACTCCTTTGATCGCGGCGAGCGCCTGAGAGCTGCGGCAACAGCCTTCTATCAGGTCATTCAAATACAATTCTTCCAGGCGAAGCTTGCGCTCGCCACTATCGGCGCGCGCCAACGCCAGCATGTCTGTGACGATAAGCGCCATTCGTTTGCAGTTATCGCGGATGACACCGAGCGAGTCGCGATATTCTTCCGGGGTGCGCTCACGCGAGAGAGAAACATCGGCTTCTCCGTTGATGATGGCGAGTGGAGTTCTCAGTTCATGCGAAGCATCGGCTATGAATTCACGCATGACCCGGAAGGAACTTTCGAGGCGCGAAAGTAGAGCGTTGAAGACAGCCGCAAGCCGGCCCAACTCATCGTTCGCTGTGATTTTCAGTCGCTGATCTAGGTTGTTGGCGCTGATTTGCGCGGCCTGCTCCGATATCGTGACTACCGGCTTCAGACTTTGCCGAGCGAGAAGGAACCCGCTGGCGGCGGCGAGCAGCAGCGCGGCAGGCAACGCAAAAACGATCACGCGCCTGACGCGAGCTAATTGCGCCGACAGGTCGTCCATGGGCTCCAGCACGGCGACAGTATACTTTGTCCCCTGCACCTCAAACGGGACAATCGCCAAGCACTTATCTGGAGCGGAGTTTGTAATCAGGATCGGTTCGCGTACATCTCTTAACTGCTTCGATACGCCAGCGGCTGCCAAAGCCGAAAGGATGTCTTGCCCATTGGAGGCGAGCACCTTCCCGGACCGGAGGATCGCCGTACTCTGTTTTCCGAGCTTCAATTCGCGGACGGTCTCTTGAGCACCCGCGACAACATTTTTCCGCTCCGCGAATTCCGTGAAATAGTTTGCCATTGTTTCCGCAGTTCGCGTCAGGGATAAGTCGAACTGGCTTCGCAAGTCACTCGAAAGAAATGAATACAGGTAAGCGCTGAAGCATATCAGCAATGTGCCGAATACGAGCACGTACCACAGCGTGAGGCGTGCACGTATGCTGCTAAACATAGGCGGACTCCGACAAGTCAGCGGAGAGCATGTATCCCTCACTGCGGCGAGTTTGAATGAGCCGCAGTTCGCCACTTTGATCGATCTTTCTGCGCAGCCGGTTCATGTAGACATCGATGACGTTAGAAAAGGCATCGAACTCCTCATCCCACACGTGCTCTGCTATGCGAGCGCGCCCGAGGATCTCGCCCGGGTGAAGCATAAATAGCTCGAGGAGTGCATATTCTTTGGCTGTGAGCCGGATCTGGCGTCCGCCGCGCTTGGCCGTATGGTCCAGGGTGTTCAGTGAGAGATCTGCGATACTGAGCACATTCCCTCGTACCTGCCCCGCTCTGCGCAGCAGCGCTTGCATACGCGCAAGCAGTACGCCGAAATCGAAAGGCTTAGATAAATAGTCATCGGCGCCGCAATTCAAGCCACTTACTACGTCGGAAACGGCGGCGCGCGCGGTGAGCATCAGCACCGGTACCTGAAGACCGCGCGCACGTAGTTCGCGGCAAACGGCGAATCCGTCCAGCCCAGGCAATTGAATATCCAGAAGCACGAGATCGCACTCATGACGGGTTATCAGTTTGAGCGCTGTTTCCCCGTCGCCTGCCACTGCGACGGAATAGCCGTGCTCGCCCAATCCCCTGGCGATGAACCCGGCCATCTGCGGCTCGTCTTCGGCAATCAGCACCCTGATCAAATGTTGAGCCTCAACTTAAGTAACTGCCGTAGCCACTAATTGGCTGAACGCGGCTCGGTAGAGAAAACGTAACCCTGATTGCGTCGCGTATGGATGAAGTGATGATGAAAGCCGTCATCAATCTTCTTTCGCAGGCGATTCACGTAGACGTCGATCACATTCGACGACGCATCGAAATGCTCTTCCCACACCTGCTCTGCGATCATTTCGCGCGTCAGCACATCTCCGGCGTGAGAGATGAACAGTTCGAGTAATCCATATTCCTTGGAGGTCAATCGGATCACTCGACCGGAGCGTATCGCCGTATGATCCCGCTTGTTAAGCGTCAGCTCGCCGGTACGAACATTGAGCGGGGTGGCTTGTTGAACGCGCCGGAGCAAAGCATGCACGCGCGCCAGAAGCTCACCGAAATCGAATGGTTTCGATAGATAATCATCAGCTCCACACGCGAAGCCGCAGATCACATCTTCGGGGTCGTCGAGAGCGGTGAGCATCAGGATTGGCGCATTGAACGGGATCCTTCTGAGTTCACGGCAGACTGTAAAGCCATCTTTTAGCCGGGAGCCGTACGTCCAAAATGGCGACATCGTAGCTATTCACTTCGGCGTGATACAAGGCTTGCTCGCCATCGCCGGCTACGTCGACGGCATAGCTATGTTCTCGCAAGCCTCGGGCGATGAAGCGCGCCATTTCTACTTCGTCTTCCGCCAGCAAGACCCTCATGGGATTAGAATAGGCGCTTCTGCGGCAGAGAGTTGGTCATAGGAATACTAGCGGCGCTGCGGCAGTACATAAGTGGGTTCGGTCGAACCATCCAAACGAGGGATGTCGGTCTTTTTTGTCCGCGTAATGAGCGCCGCGATCAGACCACACGCCGCCGCGAAAGATAACCAGACGCCTGGCATCGCCCGGTTTCCGGTCGCGTGGATGAGGTAAGTGCAGATAAACGCGGTGAAGCCGCCGAAAAGTGCGGTGGCGAGGCTGTAGGCGATGGAAAATCCCGACGCGCGCACTTGAGCCGGCATCAACTCGGTCAAAAAAACCACCATCGCCCCGTTGTAACTGCCGAAGATGAATGAAAGCCAGAGCTCTACTCCCAACAGTCTTCCAAATGAGGGAGCAGTGACTAGCCATAGAAGCGCGGGATAGGCGGTGACGAGTGCGAGAAACGTGCAGCCGATCAATAGCGGAGTGCGGCCGATGCGATCTGACAGTGCTCCCATCACGGGTAGCCAGAAGAGATTGGATATACCGACGCAAAGCGTAACGATCAAATTGTCTCGGCTGGCCAGGTGAAGAACGGTACTCCCAAACGTTGGCGTGTACGCGGTGATCAGGTAAAAGCAAACCGTGGTCATCGTCACTAACATGGTTCCGAGTACAACCAGCCGCCAGTTATCGGCGAGGGAGCGGAAGATCTCCCGTGTCTCAGGGCGCCGTTTGCGAGCGAGGAATTCCTCTGTTTCCGGGAGCGATCGCCGGATCACGAAAAGAACCGGGATAATCAGGCAGCCGAGCCACAGCGGAACGCGCCATCCCCAGCTGGACATTTGAGCCGATGTGAGATTCGAGCTGAGGATGACTCCCACCAGCGCGGCGAAGATCACGGCGCACTGCTGGCTTCCGGATTGCCAGCTTACATAAAAGCCCTTGTGGCCGGGCGTCGCAATTTCGGATAGATAGACCGACACGCCTCCTAATTCCACGCCAGCTGAAAAGCCCTGGAGCAAGCGGCCGATCACAACCAGCAAGGGGGCCAAAATACCGATCGCCGCATAACCGGGAAGGCAGGCGATGGATAAGGTGCCGACCGACATGAGAGCGAGCGTCAAAATCAAACCGGCCCGCCGTCCGTTCCGGTCGATATAGGCACCGAGCACAATCGCTCCCAGCGGGCGCATGAGAAAGCCCACGCCAAAGGTCGCGAGCGACAGCATCAATGAAGCGAAGTCGCTATTCTTCGGGAAAAAGGTACGCCCGATGGCGGCAGCGTAATAACCGAACACCATGAAGTCATACATTTCCAGAAAGTTGCCGCTGGAAACTCTGACCACCGCGGCGATCTTTGCTCTCCGACTGGGGGCTCTGCGGCTGGGGTTTTCGCGCGACGTCATGTGCCTAAGTCAAACTCGAGACTGCGTGTGGGCGCAACAATCGACTATAGAAAGGTGAACATAGCACGCGTAACATGAACGTTCCATGAACGATCTGCCACAATGTTCTTGAACTCCGGTGAGTTGCTGCGCGAGGTTGCCGCTTACCTATGTGCCCGCGTTGTCAGTCCGATCAAATCAGCCGCTCGAAAAAACGACGACTTGCGGATTTCTTCATGCGTCTTTGCGGCATGAAACCGTACCGCTGCCGCGAGTGCCAGAGCCGCTTCTATATGCCTTCTCATCTGGCCTCAAAAATCGACGCGAATCGAGCCTGGCTGCACGACGTTGAGCACGAGGAGCGGAGTTCCCACAGTTCGCACTCTGATCGACGGCACTAGCGGGCCCCACGCTCGGCGTAAAACGCCCTCTGCTCCGCTATAATCGCAGGCGTGGTTCAGCCTACCGAAAAGATCTGGCACAACGGCAAACTGATTCCGTGGGACGAAGCGAAAATTCACGTTCTTTCACACGTGGTGAGTTACGGCAGCTCGGTTTTTGAGGGCGTTCGCTGTTACGAGACGCTTCACGGTCCAGCTATCTTCCGCGCCGGGGACCACGCACGGCGGCTGCTCGATTCCGCCAAGATCTATCGCATCGAACTGCCCTACTCGCTCGAAGAGCTGACGGCGGCAATGGTCGAAACAGTCCGTGAAAGCAAGCTGAATGTTTGCTATATCAGGCCGATTGTTTTGCGTGGTTATGGTGACGTTGGTGTGTTGCCGAGAAACAATCCGATAGAAACATACATCGCATGCTACCCGTGGGGTCGCTATCTGGGCGAAGAAGCTGTGAATGAGGGAGTCGACGTTTGTGTTTCGTCGTGGAGCCGCATCGCACCCAACACCTTGCCGGCGCTGGCAAAAGCTGGTGCGAACTATATGAACTCCCAACTCATTCGCATGGAAGCTGCGATTAATGGGTACGCGGAGGGGATTGCGCTCGATGAAGCCGGATACGTGAGCGAAGGCTCGGGCGAAAACATCTTTCTGGTGCGGAACGGAAAGATCGTGACCCCGCCGCTGGGAGCTTCGGTGCTACCGGGTATCACGCGCGACACGATCGTCAAAATAGCCGGCCAGCTTGGTATCCCGGTGATCGAGACGATCATTCCCCGGGAAATGCTTTACATCGCCGACGAAGTTTTCTTCACGGGTACAGCGGCGGAAGTCACGCCCGTACGTTCGGTAGACCGGATCGTCATCGGCGAAGGGCGGCGCGGACCGATAACTGAGCGCATACAGCGCCGCTATTTTGAAATTGTGAAAGGTGAAGCCGCCGACGAATTCAACTGGCTGACTTTCGTGACAGGCGTGCGTGAAACCGAACCGGTTAGCGCGTAGAGTATCGGCGCGGGCACACGACCCCATAAAACACCTTCAGGGCAGAAGCCCTTCTTAACCGGACATTGCTGCCCAGAAGCGTTGGTTTCTGCCCTGAACCTTGAGCTGACCATTTCTGGCCTGCCCAATTTCGATGGTCTGTCCCAGCGCGCTTGCCAATCCGCAGCCACCTCCCCCGAGATTACCTGCCGATCAAGCACTCACGCCGGATCTATGAAGAGTTGTACACCAAATGCAGTCGATTGCCTAGTAGCTTTCACGATTTGAAAACTCGTTATTCACATGTTTTATCTTTCAGCGTGCAATGAGGTTACGCGACAGTGACTGTGCGTAAACTGTGAAAAAAACAAGGATGAGATTTTATGTCACACTCTGCGGCTGAGAGCGCGGGGAAGAAAATTTCGATTGGGAAAATCGCGGGTTCATCGTCAGTAATTGAGATCAATTATGACCGCACGATAACTGGCGTCGACGAGCTTATCCGGCCGCCCGAGCTTCCCGAATTCATCGCTTCGGGTTTCATTGACGTTCAAGTGAACGGGTTCGCAGGGGTGGACTATAACGATCCCGCAGCATCACATGAATCGATTGCGGAATCGGTGCGCGCCATGTTCAGCACCGGAGTCACGCGATTTTTCCCCACCATCATCACCGGCTCGGAGGAGCGCATGACAGGCGCTGTTCGGAACTTGGCGGCAGCGAAACGCGAGTTTATCCGAAGCGCCATGGCGGAGGGTGAGGCCATGGAAGCGTTTCATATCGAAGGTCCGCACCTGTCACCCGAGAGCGGACCGCGCGGCGCGCATCCGCTCGAGCATATTCGCCCACCGAATTTCGAAGAATTCCAGCGCTGGCAGCAGGTAGCGGACGGCGGCGTACGGCTGGTCACTATTTCTCCCGAATGGGAAGAGACGCCGGGGTACGTCCGGCAGCTTGTACGATCGGGCGTGGTCGCCAGCATCGGTCACACCAAGGCAACTGCGGAGCAGATTCAAGCAGCGGTCGATGCAGGCGCGACGATGTCAACGCACCTAGGGAATGCCGCGCATCCAACGCTGCCCAAGACACAGAACTACATCTGGGAACAGCTGGCTGAAGATCGCCTCGCCGCCAGCTTTATCGTCGATGGAATTCATATTCCCAGCGCATTTTTCCGCGGGGCCGTTCGCGCCAAGGGCGTGGAGCGCGCCGTTCTTGTGACGGACGCCGTCATGCCGGCCATGTGCAAGCCTGGGCCATACAAGCTGGGACAAGTGGATGTGGAACTCCGCCCAGATGGCAGCGTGGTGCTACGAGGAGAAACGCGACTCGCCGGATCGGCTTTGCGCATGGATCAGGCGATTGGAAACGCTGTGCGGCTGGGGCGAATTTCGCTGCGCGACGCGATCGTCATGGCTACCGTGAACCCGGCGCGAGTGGCCAGAATAGCGGGACGGCAGCGCGGCCTTTCGGTCGGCGAGAAAGCCGATGTCGTGCGGTTCACGTGGGACGAGGCGTCGACTTCGCTGACAGTTGTCGAAACGATTGTTGCCGGAACCACTGTTTACAGTAAGAGAGACTAAGTACAGAAGTAGAGTTGAACCACTTTAACCCTGAAAAACATCTGATCTGGAGAACAATATGGCATTCACACTTCCGCCACTTCCCTACCCTTCGGACGCTCTAGAGCCGCACATTGATAAAACCACGATGGAAATTCATCACGACAAGCACCACGCTGCGTATGTGACGAATTTGAACAAAGCTCTTGAATCGGCGCCGGAGCTACAAAACAAATCCATCGAGGAACTGCTCGCGAATAATCTCGCGGCCGTGCCGGAGTCAATCAAAACGGCTGTCCGCAATAATGGCGGCGGTCACGCAAACCATTCGTTGTTCTGGAATCTGCTGGCGCGAAGTGCCGGTGGCCCACCGAAAGGGCAAATCGAGAGCGTGATCAGTTCGAATTTCGGCAGCTTCGATTCTTTCAAGGAGAAGTTCAACGCTGCAGCGACCAGCCGTTTCGGTTCGGGCTGGGCTTGGCTCGTGCAGGACAAGTCGGGAAAGTTTGAAATCACCTCCACCGCGAATCAAGACAGTCCTCTGATGGAAGGCAAAAAACCAGTGCTCGGCCTCGACGTGTGGGAGCACGCTTATTACCTGAAGTATCAGAATCGCCGGCCTGAATATATTGCGGCCTGGTGGAACGTCGTGAACTGGGACGCAGTGAATAAGCAACTGAGCGAGCGCGGCAACGTGGCCGAAGCCTAGAACTGCCGCTAGCTACTCGGCGGCTATGCCGAGTTCGAGTAAGCGCTGTTTAGTTGTCTCGAGCGAAACGTGGTGTACCGCGGTGAATCCGATTTCTGCCGCCACGTTGACGAACATTTCGCGGTCGTCAATGTAGATCGACTCCGCGGGCGTGGCCTGAGCCAAGTTCAACGCTAAGTTCCAGATCTCATGGTCCGGTTTTCGCAGGTGAACGAAGTGGGAGATCACCATAAAATCGGCGACTTCCCGCAATCCAAATTTGCGGATCCGATGTTCCGTGATTCCCCGCCCCTCATTGCTGATCAGGCCAAGCTTTAACTCGTTTGCGATCTTTACTCGCTTTAAGAATGCAATGTTTTCCGGCCAGGCGGTCGACGCGTCGTAGGTGTAGTCGCGAAGTTCCTCGAGCGTGAAGTCCCGGGGTGACGCGAAGTAGACGTGCTTCAGGTAGTCTTCGAAACTCATGTACCCGCGCTCGTAGCTATCGAACATCAACTGATGGCGTTTTTCCACGGATTCGAACTCAATTCCGTAGCGTGCGGCGATCTTCATCCGCAGATTGGTATCCCAGCCGTTTGTCCCGAGTACTCCGCCAATGTCGCTGTAGAGCACACGGAATCTGGAAGGCATGAAGCTCTAGCGTCGCACAAGCTCAGCGCCGGAAGATGGTCGTCTGCGGGTGATAATTCCGCCAATCGAACCAGTAGTCTCTAATCGCGGAAACAGGCTCGAGGCAAGCGCCTTTTAGTTTTCCGTTCACGGCACAGCCGGTGAAACTCCATTCGCTCCCTGTTGCCGAATCCATGTATAAAGGTTGGTTCGGCGGCGTCGAGTTCAGGTTGTGCGGGTCCGTGGGCTCGGTTTTGCGATAGTAATCGGGTGCCGGCTCGCCCGAATGGAGGCGTGCTTGAAACACGCGAATTGATTTGCCGTCCGGGCCGACAACAACGATGATGCGTTCGCTGCCCAGTCGGTCCTCAATCAGTTTCTCCGATAGGATTCGCTCGACCGGGTACGCTCGGCTGGCGCCGAATGCATCGATTCCCAACACGAGATCACGCGATTGCAAGCCACTATTGGGGAAATTGAGGACTGTTCGGGCGTTCCTCATGTGAACATCCCAATCTTTAGCGGCGTATTGATTTGCGTCCCGATCGAGAGGCTTCAAAACCGATCCACCGCTCGCCTCTGCGCGCCAGAGGGCGAACGTTAATTCATCGCTTGGTACGAGTTCGAGTTGCGAGCCGGCGAGAGAACCGGAAATCGCGCGACCGCTAATCTGCTGCCAATAGGTGCCCGTCTGGTCATCGCGCATCAAGAAATTTTGATTGTTGATGCCGGCTAAATGGAAGGTGAGCGCGAGCCCGTTCGCGGTGCGCTTCCACACCAGACCGGTGTGACAGAGCGTTCAATAGGTGGCGACTACGGGTTGGCCTGCGACCGTGTCGTTTACCACGTGATGGTAGGCGATTTCGCGAATCGGGTAAGCTCGCCGGGTGCCGTCGACGCGTATGGCGATGACCATATCGTCCGGCGCGAGGGTTGCGCGATCGGCGACTTCGAATCTTGGCACGCCGAGAGGATGGAACATCTGCTCGTACACATTAAAGCGCGATAACCACGCTCCCGAAGCAGCTGCGACGACGGCCAAGACTACGGCAACGCGAGCTATCCATCCACGCATACGCGACCAGGTGAAAACGGCGAGAACGAGAGCGGCCGCCGTAAAGAACAAAGATAGCCACGGCCCGACGCGCGTCACGAATAAAGCGATTGCCAACTCCGTGGCGCCCTGATGTCGAAAAGGCTGGATGACGTACAACGGCACGGCAAAACAGGCGAGCGAGAGGGCTGCGCATAGCGCCGCGGCCAACGGCAACAGCCGAATGCGTAGCGACGATCTCGTCATGGGACTACCGTAGCAAACATGATCGGATTAGAGTTTAACCCTGGTTTAGAATCAAGACAGCCCGCGCAGCAAGCCAGCATCGGGCGCGTAGCTCAGTTGGTTAGAGCGCCTGCTTCACACGCAGGAGGTCACAGGTTCGAGTCCTGTCGCGCCCACCACTTTATTCGCTGCGCAGCGCCCGGCGCACTACGGCCGGCTCTTTCGCGATGACGGTTAGATATGCGCGCGCGGCCGAGTCTGGCTGACGTCCGCCCTGTTCCCATTCCTGCAATGCGCGCTTGCTGATGCCGTAGGCCCGAGAAAATTCTGCTTGTGACATCTTCACCCGTTTGCGAATTGCCCTAACGTCGATCGGCTTCGGCCAGACCTGCTCCAGTTCGACCTTGGCGCGCTGATGTGCCAACACCAGCTTCATGTCTTCGATCAGGTCCGGTCCGATTCTGGTTTTATTCGCAGCCGCTTTCGTTCGCATTCTATTGCGCTCCTTTTAGATGAGCCACGATTTGGCCCAGCTCTTTCTTTTCGTCCTCGCTCAGATCCGTCCTCACGTTCTTCGCGTAGCAGCGGAGCAGATAGATCCGTTCGGAGATCACAAGGTACAGGTAAATAATCCGCGCGCCGCCACGCTTTCCCTTCGCCTTTGCTGGCCATCTCAGCTTCCGCACTCCGCCCGAGCCCGGTATTACGACACCGGCATCGGGATGGTCAATGAGGTAAACGGCGACCGCCTCAATGCCGTGGGCTCCGATCAGCTCTGTAGCCTCGGCCTTGAACTTCGGCAGTTGCAGGACCGTGATCTCGGGCGCATCGTTCACCACTCAGCAGTATACCGCAATGCGGTATAGCGCTCTATTGCCCGCACTGAACTTCATACGATTCGAATGGGCGTTAGTGCCGCTCGGCTTCCGCTCCGGCCGCCGTACGTTCGAAGTCGGCGAAGCGTTGTTCCAGATCAGCCTGCAAGCGTGCTTTTTCGTTGCCGCGAAGGAATTCGCCGCACGACGAGCTGTGATCTCCTGCTGCGCAGGCGGGAACACGTGCCGCGTAGTCGTGACTTGTCCAATAACTGGCGCCTGGAGCGAACGAATACTCGAGACTGTTACGCACGATGCGTTTAAGGTCTGCGTAACCCAGGTTGTAAGTCGTAACAGCACGCTGGAATTCCTGCGTAAGGTGCGTTCGAGCGACACCTTCATCATCGGTGGATAGCACGACAGGCACGCCGTACGCGCGATAAACCGGGAACGGGTGGCGGTTACCGCTGACTCCGAGAATCTGGTCGTTACTCGTCAGATTGATTTCTACAGCTATGTGCCGCTCGCGCATTTCAGCCAAGAGGCCGTCCGCGTTCGTCTCATACATGACGTCTACACCGTGGCCGATGCGCTCCGCGTGACCGAGCTCCACGGCTTCTCGAATATGAAATCTCAAACCAGCGGGCGGCACCAGCCCCGATGCGAGTTCGCCCGCGTGAAGTGTGATATGCACGCGTGGATAAATGTGCTTGGCGTAATCCACCATTTGCATGTGCAGATGATAATCACGCATGGATGTGAGTCCATCTTCAGGTTGAACGAAGTTAACGGCGACCACGCGCGGATCCGAAGCGGCCAGCGCGAAGCCGGTCATGACTTGGGCGAAGACCGCCGCTTTCGGAAACTCGCGCAGGACCTGAAAGATATAACGAACCTGAACGCGGCACGGCGACGAATCGGGATTCTGCACGCACCCTAGGCGGCGCACTCGGACGGATTCAATCTCGTCAAGGCGCACACGCAGCCCGGAAACGAGCTCAGGCATTCCAGCTTCATCGAGCTGCTTGCGAGTGGAATCGAAATCGCCTTTGAGGCCGACACGCTGACCGAGGTCGGAAATCGGGCCGCCGCCGGCAAGCGCCATCAATTCCAGATACGACTCGTTCTGGTCCGCCGCACGGCTGACCACTTCGGCCACGGATTCACCCGTGTGCGCTCCGCCGACCGCGCTGAATTTGTCGAACGCCGCAAAAAAGTGATCGTGTGCCGACTGCGCACCTGGCACAAAGTCGCGCATCGAAAGACTATCGATCATCGCGTTTTCGAGGGCATTGTCGGTCTGCGTCAACGCCGCGTCTACCTGCCCAGCTACACAGGTTGCGGCGGTGCGCGGAATGATCGCCAATGCGGTTCGATCGATGCATAAGTGATCCTCCGCCGCTTCACGCAAAAAGTTCTCCGCGTAGACAGCACCGGCAAGATGGTTGTGCAAGTCCCCGCCTTTAGGCATGCGGTAAAGAAATGCGTAAAGCTCCGGGGGACTATTACGAAGCTCCCGAAACCGGCGCTCGATTTGCGCCGATGCGGAGGCGGCACGGTGCGACTGCGCTGCGCCGGGAAGCGCCGCAAGAATCGAGACGAGAACCGCGGCGAAGACGGTGCGTCGGCGGAACATCTCGAACGTCATCGAACGCTAGCCGCTCCCTGCCCGCGCAGAACTCTTCCGGGTAGCGCGTTCGTCATCTTTCCATCTTCAATGACCGGTACTCCGTTCACGAGCACATATTTCATCCCCATCGATAGCTGGTTCGGATTCTCAAATGTCGCTACATCGCGGATTGTGGTCGGATCGAAGACGACAATATCGGCCCACATTCCCTGCTTCAGGACACCACGGTCGGCCAGCCGCATGCGCTGCGCCGGAAGCGCACTGAATTTGCGAATGGCTTCTTGCAACGTCAGCAGCTTTTCTTCCCGTACGTATTTGCGCAGGATGCGGGGAAAAGTGCCATAAGCTCTGGGGTGCGGATGTTGTTCACCGAGCAGCCCGTCGGGCGCGGTTCCCTGCGAGTCATTGTCAACGGAAACCCAAGGCTGCTTCAGCGCATAAGCGATGTCCTCTTCCGACATGCCGAAAACCGCAACCGACATCTCAGGATCTTGTATCAGCAAATCGAAGATCGTATCGATTGGATCTTTTTTCCGTGCTTGTGCAATCTGCGCGATCGTTTTGCCCTGCAGCGGCAATAGAGCGCGATTCTGAACCACGCTCACCAGAATGGCGTCTGGTCCCGGGACCTCCAGCCACTCGTTGTCCCAACCTGTGGTTTGGGTCTTCATCTCGTTCGAGATGCGCGCCCGCATGGCGGCATCTTTGAGACGCTCCACCATCTTGGCGTCGCCGCCATCGTGCACCCAGGGCGGAACAAATGCAGAAAAAGTGTTGAACCAGGCGGGGTACGCATACGTGTCGGCTTCGACGTCGACACCGGAGGCGCGCGCCGCATCAATCCGTTTCACGATCTCGGGCATACGTCCCCAGTTTCGTTTGCCGGCCGCTTTCAAATGCCAAATCTCTACGGGTATGTGTGCTTCGCGTCCAATACGAAAGGCCTCATCGAGAGCCTGGTCGATGGAATCTCCTTCGCTGCGCATGTGCGTTGCATAAATCCCGCCGTACCCGGCCGCAACACTGGCCAGCGCAATCAATTCCTCGGTCCTGGCGTACGGGGCGGGCGCGTACTGGAGCGATGTCGAAACACCTACCGCGCCGTCCTGCATCGCCTGCCGAACCAGTGTTTTCATGCGCTCGAGTTCATCGGCGCTCGGGGCTCGATCGCCGTCGCCGAGCACGATGCGGCGAACCTGCGTGGCACCCACATAACTGGCGAGATTGATTCCGAGTCCTTGTTTTTTCAGGCGCACGAAGTACTCGGCGAACGTTCTCCAGTCGGGATTGACGTGGTAATGCGTGAAGCCGGGCCGGTCTGCCGCCAAAAGACGCTCGTCCAGCGGCGCGATCGAACTGCCTTCACCCGTAATCTCGGTGGTAATGCCTTGGAAAATCTTCGATGGAAGGTGCGGGTTCACCAGCATCGAAAGCTCCGACTGGCCGAGCATGTCGATGAACCCGGGCGCGACGACCAAGCCCGTCGCGTCAATCGTCTTCTGCGCGTGCGCTGTGGCGAGCGAGCCAATGCGGACGATGCGGCCATCCGAGATGCCGACGTCGCCTGAGTACCAGGGTGAGCCGGTTCCGTCGACGATGTGTCCGTTCCGGATAACGACATCGAACGATTGCCCGTCCGCCGCAAACGGAGCTACTAGCACTACAGCTAGAGCTAGGACAAACGGGGTCCTGGTTAAACCAGCTTTGGCCAAACCAGATTATAGGCCCTAGCTTAAGAAGCCGCCGCGTTCTGCTCGTACGCGCTCGCTTCATCCAATTCCCGGATCGAGGAGTCGTCCAGCTTCAGTTTGGTCGCGTCGATTAAATCGTTCAGTTGGTCCAAGCTGGTGGCGCTGGCGATGGGGGCCGTTATGCTCGGCCGCGCCAGCATCCAAGCGAGGGAAACCTTGCCCGGTGTCGACCCGTAGGCGTGGGCGACACGATCGAGTGCCCCCAGAATGCGGAATCCACGCTCATTCAGATACTTCTTGACCATGCTTCCGCGTGCTTTCCCCTCTACGTCCGCCCCCGCCCTGTATTTGCCGGTTAGGAAGCCCGCAGCCAGTGAAAAGTAAGGGATAACGCCGAGGCCGTTCGCTTCGCACAGGGGCTCGAGTTTCGTCTCATAATCGGCTCGGTCGTACAGGTTATATAAAGGTTGCAAGCATTGGTAGCGCGCGTAGCCATGTTGCTGGCTCGTCTGGAGGGATTCGGAGAGCCGCTCGGGGCTATAGTTGGACGCCCCAATCGCCCGCACTTTCCCTTGCTGCACTAATTGCGTGTAGGCTTCCAGGGTTTCCTCGACAGGTGTGCCGGGATCGTCTTTATGCGATTGATACAAATCGATATAGTCGGTCTGAAGGCGTTTCAGCGAGGCTTCGACCTCACGCAGAATGTACGCCCCGGCAAGGCCTTTCTGGTCAGGCCCCATCTCCATCCCGACCTTAGTCGCGACGATAACCCGGTTCCGTTCTCCACGCCTTTTTAGCCATTTACCGAGAACCGTTTCCGATTCCCCGCCCTTATTTCCAGGGGCCCATTTGGAGTAAACGTCGGCGGTATCGATGAAATTAAACCCGGCGTCAATGAATGCGTCTAGTAAGCGGAAAGAGGTAGGCTCATCGGCAGTCCATCCGAGTACATTCCCGCCAAAGCAGATGGGCGAGACTTTAAGTCCCGAACCGCCAAGCTCTCTTGTTTCCAAAGGGCAACCTCCACAAGATTTGATGGCAGTTGACGGTATTCAGGCGCGCGGAATTACCCAGAGGAACCGGGTCAGAAGCTTCTGTACGGCAGGATATGAGTTTCCCCCCATGGAAGATTCAAACTGGGGAGAACCCGGGTTGGTGGAAGTACTAACGGCGGCTGGCTAGTACTTTGTTAATGTTTGAAGCTCTTGTATTCCGGGGGGAGAGCTACTTATAATCCTAGAGAACCCAGCAATACAGGACTTTCCTATAGACACCCTTCGGAGGAATTGATGACCAAAAAAATTCTTACAACTCTCGCTTTCGGACTGGCAGTTACGCTGCCATCGTTCGCAACCCCCCTTGCACCCGGCGCGACGGCACCCCCAGACATATTCGCCACCGGAATTGGCGCTGGGTCTGTACTGTTGGCCACGAATTCTGGAGCTCTCACGTTCGGTACTCCACCCCCGGCAACTTTCAGCGGAACCTACACGACGTCTGTATACAGAGATCCAGTTGCAAACCTAGCTTGCCCAACGGGTGGATGCCTCGATTTCGTTTACATGGTTACTAACAACGGCCCGAGCGTCGTCGAAAGCATTACAGCGTCTGCATTTGACTCTTTTATCACCGATGTCGGTTATCAGCCCGGCACTGGTGTGTTGCCCACGACAGTGGGGC
Organism: uncultured Acidobacteriaceae bacterium; assembly: GCA_963787615.1. Taxonomy (GTDB): domain Bacteria; phylum Acidobacteriota; class Terriglobia; order Bryobacterales; family Bryobacteraceae; genus Bog-105. The sequence goes on from CAWBDJ010000001.1 coordinate 448,201, forward strand.
GAAGCGGCTTTGGAACGTCTGGCCCCGTCATTACCTGGAATTTCCCGGGTGCCGTCGAAATTAACGCCGGTCAAAGCAGTGACCTGCTGATAATTGAGACGAATGCACTCAACTACACGACCGGTACTCTTTCTGCTCAGGATGGTACGGCGGGCAACGGCGTCGGCTTCCAGCCCACGACTGTTCCTGAGCCGATGAGCATGGGTCTGCTCGGCGGCGGTCTGGCGCTGCTGGGTATCGCGCGCTGGCGCAAGACAGGAAAGAAAAGCTAGGAAAGTATCCAGCTGGGTTAGACGCAAGTCTCAAAACCCCTCAGCAGCTGAAGAAGCTGTTGAGGGGTTTTTGTTTGTGGCACCTTCCGTTTGAAAAGGCTCCGCAGTACTCCGTTACGTTCTCCCCCTTACAACCGTTCTGACTGATGTCCCCGTGACCTCCCGCCTGCCTTCGTACCGGGCTTCCGCCGGTACGGGGTAGCCCCTGTGGGCTCATTGTTCCTCCTGGCAGCGGCATTCCATAATCGCTCACAGCCCAGCGATATGGGATGTAAAAAACTACCTCGGAGGTTCGAATGAAAAAATTATCACTACTTCTCGCTTTTGGACTGGCGGCCGCCCATGCGTGGGCTGCGCCGGTGTGCGGGGATAACACTCCCCTGTCCACTTATTTGGTATCTGGATACAGCTGCCAAATCGGGGACAAAACGTTCTCTAATTTCAACTACGTAAGCTCGGCCCAAGGGGGAGCGGTTGCAATCACTCCTGCCGGCATCACGGTTGACACGCTCGGACCGCTGGGTAGCGGGGCGAGCATCGTCAATAACGATATCGGACTGCAGTTCAATGCAAACTGGTCCGCCACGGCTGGCCAGGTGACCGATTCCAACATCGGCTTCACCGTGACCGTGAACGGTGGCGGGGCAATGCTGATCGACGATACAGGTCTGGCGCAGATTTCTGGTGTCAGTCCGAACGGATCGGCAAGCGTCGCAGAACGGGGATGCGGACCCGCGCCTTGCACGCCGAATACGATTTCGGTTCTGACCTTTGATAATGGAGGCCCGACCAGTCAGACCGTACTTGACACCTACTTCACGCCGGTAGGTTCGCTGGCGGTTATGAAGGATATCGCTGTCTCGGGTGGAACGAGCGGATTTGCGACCTTAAGCCTGGTTGACGATACCTTCTCCCAAATCGCCGTACCGGAGCCCATGAGCATGGGTCTTCTGGGCGGCGGCCTCGCACTGCTCGGGCTGGCGCGCCGGCGCCGTTTGGCCAAGCAGAGCTAACAAACGACACGCTGGGTTGAAAGTAACTCTACGCCCCTCAGCAGCCACAAGCTGTTGAGGGGTTTTTTCGTCGCGACACAGTTTCGATCAGCTCGCGCACGGCTTCGACGACGACATCGGGCCGCTCCAATTGCACCCAGTGCCCGCAGTCTGCCACACGGATGTGGCGTCCCCAGGCGCTCTGGCCCGCCCAGGAATCGCGCTCGCGAGTTTCGAGCTCAGTTGCAGTCGCTGCCGACAAAATAGTGACCGGAATCTCGCCTGAGGTCGGCATGGAGAGCGCCGCGCGGGCATTGTTCGGTAAGCACTCCAGATACAAGGCTAAAGCCCGAAAGCACTTTGGACGGCTCCAATGGGCGCGCACCAGCGGCCAGACTTCAGGCGGAAGCTTTTGCACCTCACCCAGCAGACTTTGCAGCGTCTCAGCGCCCTGCTTTGCCGTCGCGTGCGCCACTAGTTTCGGAAACCGTCTTCCACCGGCAGCCAAGGCCCACAACGCAAATCGAACGATACCGAGACGGGCGAGCCAGGCACCACGGCGCGCCAGCTTTGCGCCAAGCTCGAGACGATGCAGTTCATCGTTCGGGCAATCCGCCCAGTACGCTGACGAAACGGGATCCACCAGCAGAAGTCCGCTGACCTCCTCCGGTTTCAGGTGTGCGTAAGCGCGAACGAGAAGGCCGCCGAAGGAGTGTCCAACCAGAATGTATGGAGGGGGAAGCGCTGCACGCGAAAGAACCGCGTCCAATTCCGATACCATCTGTTCGATGGTCCTGGGCGTCGAGCATGCCGCGCTCCAGCCCAGCCCTGCGCGGTCGTAACTGCACACCCGGCTGAAGGCGGCGATCCTGGGCTGAACCAGTGCCCAACTCAGAGAACTCGCGGCAATACCGGATTCGAGGACCACGGCCGGTCGTCCACTTCCCTGCTCGTAGAGGTGAAGGCGCACGCCACCGGCTTCAATCAGGCGTCCGGGAGCTCGATTGCGACGGTCGTCCTCCAAGCTAGCGACGCCCTGGTACAGAATGCCAGCTACGATCAAAGCAGCTAGGGCAAGCAGAACGATCACGGCGTGTTGAATTCAGTCTGCGACAATCACCTCACCCGCCACAATCGGCCGAGTGCGTGGAAGCACACCAAAAGCGGCAGCCGTGCCGATTCCAGCGAGAGCAAGGACAAAAGCAACCAATTTCCAGACGTCGCCGGAGTGGGAGCGCGGGAGTACTTTCCACAAGGAGAGCAGCAGTGCCTGCGCGAGCGACACGGCCCACAGTGCTCCGTAGAAGTAACGCCGTTCGACGCCCTCGCGCTTAGTCGAAACTCCCGCCCGCGGCAACATGCCAAAGCCGCCGAGGGCCAGCATTGCGAACAGCAAAGGGAAATAGCCGTAAGCGTAAATCTGCTTGAGCCGCCAAGTGTGCGTCGCCACGGCACTAATCAACCCGATTAGATTTAGCAGCGCGAAATTGAGCAGAGCGTTCCAAGCGAACGTGTAGCACAGGCGGCGATAGAACGGATTGGGCCGGTCTTCGCAGAAACGAAGAATGTAAGGCCGCGCTTCGACACCCGGAAGCTTTCCGAACAGAGCGGCAACGCCGGTTGACATCAGCACGAACGCGAGCCAAATGCCGTTACGCGAGCTGGGACCATGTGCGAACAGATCGAAGGTGAGCGGACCGGGTGCGAGGAAAAAGACCCAGATCCAAATCGGCCAATGCGCCAAGCGATACAAAAGTTTGTTGCGCGCGCGGATTTTGCGTTCGTGTGCGTATTCGACTTTGAGGGCGTAAGGCATCCCTGCACCAGATCGTACTCTATTGTCGACTGCGCGGGCGCATCACGCAGCTGTTATCTGGAACGTCGCGTGACGAGCTTGCCACCAGGTCGCCGCGAATGTCGCAAGAATAATCAGCGCGCCGCCGGCAAGCGCCAGCCTGCTGGGCTGCTCACCCTGGATGAGCCACGTCCAAACGGGATTTAGGACGGGCTCGATCAGCAGCAGAGTGGCAGCTTCGAGTCCAGGCACGTGGCGAATAGAACGCGTGAGAAGCGCATACGCGAGCCCAATCTGGAAAATACCCAGATACAGCAGGACGACAATATCCCTGGTCGCGGCGTGCGCAACGGGCAAGGCCATGGGAAGAGACACGACGAACGCTATGAAATTACCTGCCGCCACGATCGCGGGTGGCGATTCGGCGCGCTCCGGTCGTTTGGCGACCCAACGCAAACCGGTCAGGGTCAGGGCCCACGTAAATCCGGTCGCTAATCCGAGGAGATTGCCGTGCAGCGGATCGGGAGCGGTCGCAACCACGCGCTGCGAACCCAACAATAATAAGATCGCGCCGGCCGCTACGGCCGAGATGACAAACACGTCCACTCGTCGAATGGGTTCACGCAACACAATGGGTCCGAGCAGCAGGAGGTACAGCGGCGCGGTCGATTGCAAAAAAATGGCGTTGGCTGCGGTGGTCAGCTTCGTTGCCAGCACAAAGAGGACGAGCGTGGCCGCATAGGTAAGTCCTACCAGCCACGTTCGCCGGTGCCAACCGCGCCGGGCCTCAGGCAGAAACACGAGCAGCGTCACTGCCGCAATTCCGGATCGAAAGCAGGCGATCTGCCAGCTCGTGAGCGAACAGCCCTTGATCGCGGCGCCGCCCGTCGAGAATAAAATCGCAGCCGCGAAGAGCAGCAAGCGATGGACAGTTTTGGGTGCGGCTCGGCTTGCGTTCAATACTCAACGGTATCGAACGTCTTGCTAAAGACAGATCACTTATTGCGCATGGATGAGAAGTCCGCGCTACCCACTCGGATGATGGTCTGTGGCGTGGTGGCCGACCGTGCGGGCGGCGTTTGATCGCGCTGTGGAACCGTCTCTGTCCAGGCGCCATATACGCGGTCATTGTAGGCGGCGAGCCACGTATAGTCACCCAGAAATGCGCCATGAGCGTCGAACGCATTCTCGCTCCAGGCGTAATTCGCAAATGTGCGCCCGCCGTCGGTTGAGCGTGCGAGCGTGAGCCGCATGCTTCGATTTTTGGGATCGTCGCGCCGGTCGTAAAACAACACGTACACCGCTCCGCTTGCCGCGTCGACCGACATCCATTGATAGAACTGATCCTTTCCGTCGTGCACCGAACCGCCGTTCACACGCACGGGCGTAGACCACTTGCGGCCGTGGTCTGAAGATGAGGCAAGGAACACGTCCACATCGCCGTTGCGGTAATCGCTCCAGCTGATGTAGAGCTTGCCCCCCTTACTACCAGCGCTTGGATCTATTCCGATCTGAGCGAATCCCTCGACACGGCTCACGCCTGGAACTTCGCCGAAGTAGGGCGGCCCGGTTTCGATCACGGGCTTTGGATGAGTAAAGCTGGCGCCGCCATCGTGCGATTCAGTGAGCGTGATGAAGTTCCCATCGTTCCAAATCGCGTAGATCGTCCCATCGGCAGCGATGGCTTGAACGAAACCGCCGAGCGATCCGTTATCATCACGCGGCAAGCCGGGATGTGTGCTGATTTCGATCGGGGGAGACCATGTGTTGCCGTCATCGCGCGAGCGCGAGAAGAGCATCACAGACTTCTCAATCTGCCATTCCACCCAACCGACGTATAGATTTCCGGCAAACCGGCTGTTCGGCCCATTATCGGCAAAAATGCGCGGCTCATCTTCGAACGCGAGGTTCGGTTCGTGACCGGTAGCAAACGACTTCACCGCAACGGCGTGTTTTTCCCAGGTTTTGCCGCCATCCCCCGAGCGGCGAACGAAGATGCCATTGCGCCCCGCATTGTGCGCCCAGTAAGAGGTTGTACCGAGCTGATCGAACGTTAAATAACAGAGAAAAGCGTGGCCCTTGTTGTCGAAGGTGGTGGTCACATCGCCCGCGACGCGCCAGTCATCGGGCTTAGTTCCTGCAGCGATGGCGAAGGTCTTTCCCGAGTCAGTGGAATATGCGGCATTAGCCGAGCCCTGAACTCTAAGGCCGCCCTGATACACGACCACGATTTGCCGCGGATCTTTTGGATTTATGGCGATACCCGGCTCACTGAATCGGCCACCCGGTTTCGAAACATCCACTACGATTGCGCCGGGTGCACGCGGTAAAGGTGATTCAGCAAGCAGTGCCGAGGTGCAGGCCAGCGCGCAAATCGCAAAGTGAGATGAGAACATCGCTCCCCATTTTCTCTCGCCGCTCGCCGCCACTATTGCTATGCCCTCGCGCCTTGCGTATTCTCAAAGCTATGGAACTGCTTACACCTGATGAGATTGTCCGTTTGTCGCCGCCCGAGCGTCTTGCGCTTATCGCGCAGCTTTGGGACAGTCTCGAGCAAGAGCAGCTTCCCTTGAGCACTGCGCAACAGGCGGAACTTGATCGCCGCCTTGCCTCACTCGATCAGGACCGGACGGACGGCCTAACGTGGGAGGCACTGAAGGCGGAGCTAGAGCAGCGTTGCCCCTAGTGTTCAGGGTCATTTTCACGCAAGCGGCTCGTGTGGAGCTGATCGAAGCGCAGGTCTGGTACGAAAGCGAGGCCGAAGGACTGGGCCGGCGTTTCCGTGCCGCGGTTGACGGCTTGACCGAACGCATGAGAGCCAATCCTCGGCAGTTTCCCGTTATGTTCAAGAATGTGCGCCGCGCCCTGTTGCGGCGGTTTCCGTACTCGCTGTTTTTCGTCGTTGGTGACGACGGCCTGCTTGTTATAGCGTGTTTCCATGCCAGCCGCGACCCCACGCACTGGGAACGGCTGACGTGATGCGGCTCGGCTAGGTGATAACTAAGTTAGTTGAGCGACATTTTGCGAAGCAGTTTGAAGTTTTCGAGCATCTTGCCGGTGCCGAGAACAACGGATGCGAGAGGTTGGTCTGCCAGGAGCACCGGCATTCCTGTCTCGCTGCGGATACGCTCGTCTAAGTTTCTGAGCAATGACCCGCCGCCGGTAAGAATGATGCCGCGCTCGCTGATATCGGCGCTGAGTTCCGGGGGCGTGCGCTCGAGGGCGCCTCGAATGGCTCCCACAATGGCAGTGACACATTCGGCTACTGCTTCGCGGATCTCTTCATCTTTCAAAGCGATGGCCTTCGGCAGTCCATAAATGAGGTCGCGCCCTTTCACTTCGACGCTCACGGGTTTGTCCAAGGGAAAGGCGGACCCGATCTCGATCTTGACGTTTTCCGCGGTTCGCTCGCCGATCAGAAGATTGTATTTCTTTTTGACGTAGCTCATGATCGCTTCGTCCATTTGATTGCCCGCCACGCGCAGCGAGCGCGAGTAGACGATCCCGGAGAGTGATATCACTGCGATGTCCGTCGTGCCCCCACCAATATCGACAACCATGTTGCCGCTCGGTTCGGTAACGGGAAGCCCGGCGCCCAACGCCGCGACCATGGCTTGTTCGACCAAATGAACCTCACTTGCTTTGGCACGATAGGTCGAATCCAAAACGGCGCGCTTCTCTACTTCTGTGGTCTCGCTGGGAACACCGATCACGATGCGTGGATGCACCAGGCTCTTCCGCTTGTGTGCCTTCTGGATGAAATAATTCAGCATCCGTTCGGCCATTTTGAAATCGGCGATCACTCCGTCGCGCAAAGGTCGAATCGCAACCACATTGGCGGGCGTCCGGCCAAGCATCTCTTTCGCTTCCGCGCCGCACCCCACAATCTCACCCGTAGTCCTGTTCACTGCCACAATCGAGGGCTCGTTTACAACGATGCCCTTTCCCGCGATGTACACCAGCGTGTTCGCAGTACCTAGGTCAATGGCTAAATCCGATGAGAAGATGCGGAACAGTGAGCGGTAGGTCATGAAGGGCTATCCAACTAGTGAACTCATCGGGATACGTTGCTCAAAACTTCAGTCGATTTGGGATTGATTTTCTAGCGAGTCCGCGCTCACAAACACCTCAATGCGACAGCGTAGCCGCGGAGTAGTACAACAGTGACATGACACGTACGCTTGCACTCCTCGCGATAGCGGCTACGGGCCTTTCGGCTCAAGACTGGGCGCGCCAGCAACTCGAAAAATCACCGCGCCACCACGAATGGATCACGGTCAAGCATGACAACCGCTCCGTCGAGACCTTCGTTGTGTATCCCGAATCGAAGAAGAAGACGCCCGTTGTTCTCATCATCCACGAAATCTTCGGGCTGACGGATTGGGTGGAGGATTTGGCCGATCAGGTTGCCGCAGCGGGATACATCGCGGTCGCGCCCGACCTACTGTCCGGGATGGGCCCTAACGGTGGGCGTACAACCAGCTTTGCGCAAACAGAAGCGACCCAGGCGGTGAGCCACCTTAATCCCGATCAGGTCACTGCCGATCTCAATGCCGCCGCGGACTATGCACTAAAGTTACCCGCCTCAAACGGCAAGCTGTTCGTTGGGGGATTTTGTTGGGGTGGAAGCCAAACGTTCCGCTTCGCGACGAATCGTCCCGATTTGGCTGCCGCGTTCGTATTCTACGGTTCCGCTCCCATGAAGCCCGGTGAGCCGAATGTACTAGACCGCGACGCGTTGGCGCGGATCACGGCGCCCGTGTACGGTTTCTACGGCGGCAATGATGCGCGCATCGGTGCGACTATCCCGGCGACCACCGACGCCATGAAACAACTGGGCAAGGCGTACCAGCCCGTTACGTATGACGGAGCCGGGCACGGTTTCATGCGCGCCGGCGAAGCACCGGATGCCAGCGATGCGAACAAAAAGGCGCGCACTGACGGTTGGGATCGCTGGAAAACTCTGCTGCGCGAGCCGACCTAATGCCGTCCGTTATTGCTTGTCGTAAACCTCGGAACTGCGCACCGGTTTCCCGTCCGGCGTTGTTCCTGTCATTGTGTACCGCATGGTCTTCCCATCGGCTGAAATGACCGCTTTGCCGTGCATCGTGGTGCTACCCGTCGTCCAGGTGTGCTCCACAGTGTTATCGTCGATCCGCTTTTCAGTGATGGTCATACCGTCTATGCCATCGACCGGGACCGCCGTTCCTTCTGCGGGAGTAAACGAATAGTGAAGGTCCTTTCCGTCGGGACCTACTTCGTCGACGGTAATTTTATGGTCCTCCGCGATCGTGACCGTTCTGCTCTTTGGAGCATCTCCAGCGCTGAACTTCGATTTGGCGAGAACGAGTTTCCACGTTCCAACGCTACGATCGGTCGATGACGTCTGGCCCATCAGCGCCAATGGAATCGCCAGCGCAAGCAAGATACATCCCAGATATTTGTTCATTCGTTACATCCTCCTTCGTATGATTCTATGACGGGACGCCGGAGACAGCAGGAATGCGCGGACAGCGAGCTGTCGTTTACGTATCGCTGCGCGTGCGGCGCCTGTCGAGCAGGCGTTCCGTCGACGATTTCTTCGTGAATGCAAATTGCTCTGCGGCGGCGCGCAGGTATGGGCGAAACTGCCGTCGCCAAAATTCGAGAAAGCCAATCCGCGACATTTCTTCGAGCGCTTGCTGGTAGTGGGTCAGCAACACTCCGCCGATTACCTCGCCCGTACGTCTTGCTCCCGCACTTGCCGCCCGCGACAAACGACCCACATTTGTGGGCAGCTCTTTGAATGTCGATACCGCCAGCAGCGAGCACACCGCGAAGACCGACCTTTGCTGTTGCTCAGCCGATCGCACTAATTCTGCCCACATGCGCTCGAGAGTTCCCGCGCTCGGGAGACTGCCGCGAGGAATCCGCGGCAACTCTTCTTTCAGTTGCGCCCATTCGCTCCGAAGGCTCGCCATATCGAGCGGTGGAACGTTCAGTGTGTTCGCTAAATGCCCGCTCGTTTTTTCGAGTCCATCTAAAAGATGATCGACCGTCGTGATCGTCGAGTTTCGATCGAGCAATCCCTCGTCTTTCAGCGCCTGCGCGATCTGCTGTAAAAGCGCGTGCCCTGCCCCGCTCGCATCTGCCAGCGCCGCGAGTATCCATATTGGCGACACATGCATGGTTGCCAAGCCCAGCAGTTCAATGCCGTGGCTTGCGCCGCGTTTCAGCAAAAAGTTTTCTGCGAGCCGCCCTTCGGTTGGATAGATTCCGGGCACCTGTCCAACCTCCTGGATCAGAAACCGCAGGGTGACTTCGACCATCGTGCGATAAAGCGCCGTGCGCCGGACGCGCGCGGGTAGAACCACTGCGCCGATCTCACGCAGCAATCCACCGGACACTGCGCCTAGCGATCGAAGTACTCGCTCCGGCAATGAAAGAACGAACCCGTAACGAAAAGTTGCACCCAAACGGCAGTGTTGCTCCAGTGCCTTGGCGCGAGCCTCAAGCCTGCTTCCGCGTTTTCCTGAAGGCCAGAACTCCGGCGATGGCGGCAACCGCAGTCACAGCGGCGGCAATCTTCGGAACGACATCGAGCGGTTTCGGCGGCAGGTACGTCACCCCGTCCTCATCCGCGCGCGCCGGCTCGTGAACGTAACGCCCATGCTTCGGAATCGGAAAGTGATCCGCCAATTCGCGTAATTCGTTTGCCGCACCTGACATGGGCACCCCATGACCCGCCGCAATGACACGTGGGCGCAAATCGGCGAGCACGTGCACGGATCTGCGTGCCTCTGGCCAATCCGTCGTGGCGGGCGCCGGTGGACGGCATACCTGCTTACGTTTGGTGAGCATTCCGGCAATACTGTCGATGTTCATGGTGGTCAGGGCGTCGCCAGCAAGAAGAACACCGTCACTTGGCCGGAAGAAGCATACGTGTCCGGGCGTGTGTCCCGGCGTATTAACCGCTTCCCATCCCTCCAAGCCCAGTTCCGGCAGTTGGTTGCCGATCTCCTCCAGCAAATCGCCCAGATTCAAACTTCGCGACGGAAACAGCCGGCTCAAGCTCGAAAAAAAACCCGGAGCGGTGGGGTCGATCGGCGGATACGAAGATTTCCCGCTGAGATACGGCCATTCCAGCCGATGTACATAAACGCGCACGCCCCAGATCTCTGCCAATTCACGCGCGCTTCCGGCGTGATCGAAGTGGCCATGGGTCAGAACGATCGCGCGCGGCCGTGCACCTGGCCCGAATCGCTCCTCCGCAGCTTTCTTGATTTTTGCCGCATTTCCAGGCGTCCCTGAGTCGACCAGCACCCACGATTGCCGGTTACCTACCAGGTAGGCGTTCGCCATCGGCATCGTGACTACCGCGACATCCTTCGCGATTTCCTGCATGCTTATCAGAACGACGTAGGCGTGTTTTCGTTTCGCAGACGCATCGGGGAAATCACTGATGCCCGTCGCCTCCCGTGACCGTCTGATTTGCAGCGCTCACTTCGCGGTTGTAATCCGGATAGGGCGGTTTATGTGGCTGCGGCGGCGGGTTCTTCTTCAGCTCCGTCATGGCGACACTCACCGCGCGTTCTAACTGCGGATCGTGTCCTTCGTGCACCGACTTCGGATCCATCTCCACTTCCACATCCGGCGCCACGCCGTGATTCTCTATCTCCCACTGGCCCGAAGGACTGAAGAATCCGAAGCTCGGCGACGTGACCGTCCCGCCATCCATCAGCGTCGGATATTGCGAAATGCCCACCAGACCACCCCAGGTGCGCTTGCCAACCAGCGGACCCAATTTGGCGTACCGGAAACACCACGGCATGGCATCGCCTCCGGAGCCCGAAAATTCGTTGATCATCATCACCTTCGGCCCAAGAATGGAACCTTGCGGCGTTCGATAGATGGCGCCATATCGCGGCGCCCAATAGGCCAGCAGCTGGCGGCCGAGTACCTGGATGATGTAGTCCGCGACTTGCCCCCCGCTGTTAAAACGCTCGTCGATCACAGCGCCTTGTTTGTCCGTTTGCGCGAAGAAGTAACGATTGAAGTTCGTCAACCCTCCCATCGCCGTATCGGGCAGATAGACGTAAGCGAGCTTGCCTCCGCTCATCTCGTCCACTTTCTTGCGATTCGCCTCGATCCATGCGAGCGTTCTCAGCCCGCCCTCATTCCCCGTCGGCACCACGTTCACGTCTCTTGAATTCGCGCCCGCCGCATCGGATGCGACCTTCAACACCACGCTTCTTCCTGCCGTCCCTTCCAGAAGGCGATGGATGTCATCGTTGGCCCTGAGTTCCTGACCATTGATGGCGAGGATGTAATCGCCTCTTGCAACCTTCACGCCCGGCTGCACAAGCGGGGCGCGCAGCTGCGGATCCCACGGCCCACCCGGATAGATCTCTTTAATGCGATAGCGTCCATCGCTGATCTCGTAATCGGCGCCCAGCAGTCCGCCTTGCACTCGGGTCGGCGTCGGCATGGTCCCACCTCCGCCGCGCAGGTGACCGACGGTGAAAGCTTCCCAACATCTCCTGAAAGATGTAGTTCAAATCGGAGCGCGCTTCCAGCTGATCCAAATACGGCTCGAACTGCTTCTCTTCCGCGACCGTATTCACGCCATGGAAATGCGGATCGTAGAAAAAGCTACGCTCAATCCGCCAGACCTCGTGATACATCTGCTTCCATTCGGCCTTGGGGTCCACATGAACCTGCATACCAGCGAGGCGCAACATTCCTTCGCCGGGTTTCACAGGCGCATTCGCCGACACAATGGCGATCTGCGGGACGGGCCGCTGCGGCGGTGCTCCGGCGCCTGGAGGCGTAGGAGGCGGAGCGGTCTCAATCAGCATTTTCTCGCCATCTTCGGAAAGATCGAACGAGGCGATGTTGTCCGCGAGCTTCTCTTCTTTACGCGTCTTCAAGTCGAATTTCTGCAGCGTGCGGCCGCGGGTCTGTTCTTCGGGCGCTGCACCCTCCAACACATAGATCACTCCGACCTTGCCCGCGCGCAGATCCTGGTAATTGCGCGGCGGAAGTGGCAGCGAAACGATGCGCAGCTCCAAGCCGGCAAGATCGACACGCGTCGGCTTCGGGGCAGCCTTAGCTTTGCCCTCTCCGCCCTTGCCACGTTTCTCCGCGTTCGCCGCCGCGTCCTCGGGCTTCTCTTCATCGCTCTCCGGCGTAACCGGCGATACTCCTTCATTGCTCAACACCGCCGCGTAAACGTGTCGCGTCACCTCATGCTCATCGCTGCTCATGTCCAGATGCGAGGTTGTCGGCCCATAATTCGTGCTCGCAGTGAAATAAAGGTACTGCCCGTCTTTGTCGAAGGCCGGATAACGCGCGTCGCTCATCCCGTCCGTCACCTGCGTGCTCTTGCCCGATGCCACCGAGTAAAGAAACATCGCGTGTAAGCGATTCGGGAGCGACCGCGTATACGCCAACCATTTCGAATCCGGAGACCAGGCGGTATCGGAAGACGAAGTCCAGTTGTAATCCGTATCCACCTTCGTCAGCTTCCCTGTCTCGGTATTCACAAAGAGAACGTCGAGCTTGTTGTCGGTAAACGCGATCAACTTGCTGTCGGGCGACCAATGCGGCTCGAAGTAATAAGTGGCGCTATCGAACAGCGGAAACTTCTTCACTTCGCCCGCGCCGTTCTGCTTCGCGACGTGCAGCGCATACTGGCCCGACTCATCCGAGAAGTACGCGATATGCTCGCCGTCCGGCGCCCAGGCCGGCTGCCGTTCCATAACGCCTGGCGTATTCGTGACGTCCCGATAATCGCCCTTCGCCGCCGGGACCGTCAATATCTCGCCATGTGCTTCAAATAACCCGCGCATGCCTGTCGGAGAAATGCGAGAATCGCGAATCTCGCGGCTCACATCCGCTAAATGCGGGCGCACCTCGGAAAAATCAGCCGCGATCTCAATCGAAACTCTCTTGCTCTTGCCGCTCTTCGTGTCGTAGACGAACAGATCGCCGAACTGGTCATAAACGATGCCGCCCGGTCCGGCGCTCGCGGACCGGATATCGTATCCGTTGTTCTTTAGGGCCTCGGTTACGTTGTTCGATGCCGGGTCATAGCGAAAGAGCGTCACCGGCCCGCTTCGATCCGAAAGGAAATACAGTTTATCGCCCTCCCACACCGGGTTGAAGTCGCTTGAACCCTGGCGCGGAATCTTCACCGTATTCAGGCTCGACAAATCCGTGATTGAAATGGAGCTGGCAAGGCCTCCGCGGTATCTTCTCCACGACGTGAAACTCGTGTAATTGAATGAGAACCCGCCGCCTGTTGGTGAATAGGCGAAGCGCCTGCCGTCCGGCGAATACTCGCCCGAGTATGCCATCGGTAAAGGAAGCGCGTGCGGCAATCCGCCTTCGGCGGAAACACTGAAGAGCTGCGTGTATCGAGGAGAATTGCTCTCGCGCGTGGAACGGAAGATCACGTTGTTTCCGTCCGTGGTCCACCCCACTGCGTAATCGGCGCCAGGATGATAGGTGATGCGCTTCGGCACACCGCCGCCTGCCGAAACGACAAACACGTCGGTATTGCCGTCGTATTCACCGGTGAAGGCGATCCTGCTTCCATCGGGCGAAAAGACCGGGTCCGTTTCCACGCCGACGCCCGTCGTCAGCCGCGTGGCCGTCCCGCCGTTCCGGTTCACGGTCCACAGGTCGTCCGCAAATTCGAAGACGATCTGGCTCGCATTCATAGCCGGACGCTGGAGAAGATACTTGGCATCGGGAGACGCAAAGGCAGAGACCGCGGTCGCGAAAAGAATCAAAGGTATCGGTTTCATATAGCTGCTTTAGGCCATTAAAATACTATCGAATCTCTGCTGGGCCGGGCCCCGGGTGTTCCACACCTATAATCAAGACATGAACCGCAGCGCGTGGATAGCGTCTCGCGAAAGTGACCCGATTCGCACCCAGATCCATTACGCCCGCAAGGGCCTCATCACTGGCGAAATGCAGCATGTCGCGCACCGCGAAAACCTCTCTCCCGAACTGATCCGCGACGAAGTAGCACGCGGTCGCATGATTATCCCGGCCAACATTCACCACCACCGCCTCGAGCCCATGTGCATCGGCGTTGCCTCTCTTTGCAAAATCAACGCCAACATCGGCAATTCCTCGACGTCATCGAACATCGATCAGGAGCTCGAGAAACTCGCTTATGCAGTGAAGTTCGGCGCCGACACCGTGATGGATCTGTCGACGGGTGGCGACATCCCCCGCATACGGCAAGCCATCATCGACGCGTCTCCTGTTCCCATCGGCACCGTGCCTATCTATGAGGCACTAAATCGCGTCCGGCGCGTGGACGATCTCAACCTGAACGTGATGCTCGAAGTAATTGAAGAGCAGGCCGAGCAAGGCGTCGACTACATGACCATCCATGCCGGCGTGCTGGTCCAATATGTGCCACTTACCACGAAGCGCATTACCGGAATCGTCAGCCGCGGCGGTGCGATCCTGGCCGAATGGATGGTGAAAAATCACAAGCAAAACTTTTTGTACGAACACTTCGACGAGATCTGCAAGATTTTTCAAAAGCATGACGTCAGCTTCTCTTTAGGCGATGGTCTGCGTCCGGGCTGTCTGGCCGATGCCAGCGATGCAGCCCAATTTGCTGAGCTGAAAACGCTTGGCGAACTGACCAAAAAAGCCTGGGAATACGATGTTCAAGTCATGATTGAAGGCCCGGGACACATTCCGCTCGATCAAATAGGCTTACAGGTCGAAAAAGAGCGGGATATGTGCTACGAAGCTCCGTTTTACACTTTGGGTCCGCTAGTCACCGATATTGCTCCGGGCTATGACCACATCACGTCTGCCATCGGCGCCGCGATGATCGGCTGGCATGGTGCGTCGATGCTGTGTTACGTGACGCCCAAAGAGCACCTGGGTCTGCCCAACCGCGAAGATGTCAAACAGGGCATTATTGCGTACAAGATCGCCGCTCACGCAGCGGACGTGGCCCGCCATCGCAAGGGTGCACGCGACCGTGACGACGAACTCTCACGCGCGCGCTTCGCTTTCGACTGGCGTAAGCAATTCGCGCTGTCACTCGATCCCGAAACTGCGGAAGCCATGCACGACGAAACGCTGCCGGAGGAAGGGTTCAAGGACGTCGCGTTCTGCTCTATGTGCGGCCCGAAATTCTGCTCGATGAATCATTCTTCGAAGACGCAGGAATTCACCGACGCCGATGCGGCCGCCGTTCTCGCCGCTGCGAGTGCCGAATCGCTCGTAAATATTCCGTAGCGGGCCATCAAGCAACAGTTCAACCCGCTCAGCTGGGCAGCTCGATTTCAATCGCTCACGGCCCGTACGCGCATTCCGTTCTTGATTTCCGCATCACTCGGTTCAACTACGCGATCCGCGACTCGATCCCCCTGCCCAAGTCCCGAAAGTATCTGGACATTGTTGACGTCGCTGATGCCGGTGTGTACCGGTACCCAGGTAACGGAATCGCCCTTCAGTTTGTATACGCCACTGCTACCGCGGATGATCCGCAATGCCGCTTTTGGAATGGTGAGGGCGTCGTCTACGACTTTTGAAACGATGGTTGCGTTCACAGTCACGCCCGGCAGGAGATCGTGTCCCGGATTGTCGACGATCGTCGTCACCTCACCCACCGTGCGCGTTCCGAGCGCAACTACTTCCGTGGGCAGTTTATTCACCCGTCCCCACCATTTCTGTCCTGGCCGCGCATCCCAGGTGATGCTGACTGGCTCACCCTCGGCGACTCGTCCCAGATCGGGCTCGTCGACATAAACCGTCACTTTGACTTGATCCAAATCGCCGATGAGCGCCACCAGATCGCCGGGCTGCATGTATGCGCCGACCTTCAAGTCAAACTGATACACGGTGCCCGAAATCGGCGCCCTGATATCGCCCAGACCTACCGTATGTCTCGCGGCTGCAACGGCCGCCTGCGCGTCGTAGAGTTTTGCCTGCGCAACAGCCTTGTCGCTGGTCGTCACAAGCGTCCGCCTCTGATCTTCAAGCGCTCCCAGTTGCAGCTTCGCCCGATCAAGCATGTCCTTCGCATCCTGCACTTGGAGCTTGGTGGCGGCCTGTGCTCCCGCCAATCGGCGCAGCGAATCATAGTTACGCTGCGCCATCTCTACGGCTGCTTGTTGGGTTCGAATGGAGCCGTTGATTGTCGCCAGTTGCGATGCCTTGCCGCCCTGCCCCACCGTTGTGCTCTCAGCGCGCGCTTCCTGTTCCCTGGCCTGCGCTCCTGCCAACTCGGATTGCGCGCCGGTCGTATCGAGCGTCACCAGCGTCTGCCCGGCGCGTATCGTTTGTCCGCGTTGAACGGAGATACTGCGCACCATCCCAGCAGTCTCGGCGCGCGCCGCCGCCCACTCGCTCGGCTCCACCTTGCCGTTGGTCGAAACCGTGCTTTCAATGCGTGTATGTTGCGCCGTCGCGAAATGGATCTGCGGCGCCGAATCGCGATGATCCAAACCCCACCACAGCAGCAGCAGCACCGGCAAGACCAGGAAGAGCCAGTACTTTCTCATTTCTCTCCGTATCTCAAAAGTCCCTCAACATTGTGACAAACCCCTCCAGCGGTTACCGCTAGGCGTTTCGATAATGACGCGCTAGACTGAATCCTTATGCCGCGGTTCCGGATTCATCGCATGAAGGACGCGCCTCGCGAGAACTTCCGTTGGGCCGCGCATACGAGCGGACTTTGTATCGTTAAAGCCAAGGATTACTTGCCGGCCGGCGAGGTTGAGTGCGCCACGCCGTACGCTGCTTGGAAATTGCTTACGACTGAACGGCGCGCGCTCCGTCCCGGCGACTTACTCGAACTTATCTCGGGCGACAATGCATCCGGTGAGTTACAGATTGCTAAATACATCGGCTTCGAACCGGCCCAGTGGTATGTGCCGGAAGCGAAGCCCGAGACTGTGTCGCTCGGCGGCGAATTATCCGCGTCCGCAGAATCTGTTTTGCATTCCTCATAAGGCGGTGCTTCCCGAACCCAATCCACACGATGATTGACATCACGGAAACGACTCAGTGGGGTTCTTTCGCGTTGGTGAGTTACATACCGGATCCGCTCGGATCCTTTCTTCACGGGCTTCGGCAAACTTTGCCCGGTGAAGATAACCCGCAACCTCACATAACCATTCTTCCGCCGCGGCCGTTGAAGCTCCCCGCGGAAGCCGCCTCGCAGCAGGCCCAGAAAATTTTGCTCCAGGTTCCGGCGTTTGAGGTGGAGTTGTCCAAAGTTCGTTCCTTCCCTGGAACGAACATGCTCTATCTGGACGTGGGCGAAGGTAACAATGCGCTGCACGAGCTTCACGCCGCCCTGAACGCAGGCGATCTCGATCACCGTGAAAAATTCGACTTCCGCCCTCACCTCACGTTGGGCGGTCCCGTGTCCAGCCAAGACCTGCAGCCCGTGCGCCAGAGAATGGAAAGCGCCTGGTATGCGTCCGATTGCCCACGCCGGTTCACGCTCGATGAAGTCACTTTCTTGTGGCTCAATCCGCACATCGCGCAAGGCGAATGGCAGAGGCTGTGGTCGCATAAGCTGAGCACCAAGGAGACAATTCACACGCGCGCTGCGGGAGCAGGCGTCACGGCTCGAACATAGTGAGCTGGCGGCCGGGGTGCTCTGCATCCAGCTTGTCGCGAGTTCCGCTCGCGACGGCGGAGCGTCCTACTACGCCTCGCAACTCGGTTCCGACCAGCGCCGCCCGCGGTACGAACACGCGCTGTCGTGTCACTCCCGCTTTGGGAGGAGTGATGAAGTAACCCGCCGGCGGCCATTCGAGCAAGTTGTGAGAGAGGATGCCATCGAGTCGGTCTCCGTCGCGGAAAGTGAAGCGGGTCCATAGACCGGCCACCTTCGGCCTCCTCTCAAACAGCGGATGCTCTGTAAATAAATCCGCCGCGCCGCTCTCGGAAATGAAGCATAGGGCCTTGAACTCCGTATACCGGGCGTTCTGTAGACTGCCCGCAAGAGTAATCAACTCAACGTGATCTTCCAACAGATAGTTGCCCGGGTTTACGATGCCTTCGACCGGCTGTCGGTCAAACCGGTAGAGAACGATTCGCTTGGCGGTGCTGGATGGCAAGGGGAAATAAAGAACTAACTGGACCTTAAAACAATTTCGGCGATATTGTATCATTGTCAGAATGGCGGGGATGAGCACCTTGGATCAACGAATTCGAGCTTATCTCCACCTCTGCCGGACAGAGAAGGGCTTGGCGCAGAACACTTTGGACGCCTATCGCCGCGATCTTTCTCAACTCAGCGCCTTCCTCCAAACGACTGCTGTTGAACGAGTTACGCTCGAAACTCTGCGTTCCTATCTGGACCGGCTGCGCACTCGCGGCCTGTCGAATCGCTCCATAGCCAGGCAAGTAACGGTGCTTCGCGGTTTCTTCGGCTTTTTGGTGGACGAGGGCGAAATTGGCGGCAACCCGGCTGACCTTCTAGTCGCTCCCAAAATCGGCTCCTCGCTCCCCAAGTACCTGGACTACTCGACTGTCGACCGCGTTCTGCATTCGCCCGCGGAGAGTTCTGCCACGGGCCTGCGCGATCGCGCCATGCTCGATCTTCTCTATGCCACAGGGCTGCGCGTCAGTGAATTGATCCAGCTTCGTGTCGCCGACCTCGACGGACTATCCGGCGTCGTTCGCGTGATCGGCAAGGGTAACAAGCAGCGTCTCGTTCCAGTCGGCAGAGAAGCGTTGCAATCGGTTGAGCTCTATCGCACCGAGCACCGGGCTCTGCTGTTGAAAGGCCGTATCAGTCCGTACCTGTTCGTCACTGCGCGCGGCACGCGCATGACGCGCCAAGGTTTTTGGAAGCTGCTTCGCATGCACGGCAAGTCTGCCGGTGTCTTCAGAAAGCTGAGTCCACACGTTCTGCGGCATACCTTCGCGACTCATCTGCTCGAAGGCGGAGCCGATCTTCGGAGCGTCCAAACCATGCTCGGCCACGCCGACATCGGCACGACCCAGATCTACACGCACGTCATGCGCTCTCGATTGCGGCAAACCATTGACCAGCACCATCCGCGGGCTGCGCGAAAGGGAGGCACCCGATGAGCGACTACATGTTCATGCTCGACAGCCATCTAAGCGCCGAGCAGAGCAAAGTACTGGCCCAGGTTCGTGAAGCTGCCGAACAAGCCAATCTGAATCTATTCCTCACCGGCGGCGCGATGCGCGACATGATGGCCGGTTTCGCCATCCGCGATCTCGATTTCACGCTCGAAGGGGCCGCGGTCAAATTTGCCAGGACTTTGGCGCAGAAGACCAAAGCAGAAGTTTTGAGCGTCGACGAAACTCGCAAATCCGTCGAGTTGCGTTTTTCCGGCAACACCACCGCCAGCATCTCCATGGCGCGGCAGGAAAAATATGGTAAGCCCGGCGGCAAGCCGCAAGTGCTGCCTGCCACCATTCATGAAGATCTGCGTGGGCGCGATTTCACCATCAACGCCATCGCACTCTCGCTCGGAAAGGCGTCGCGCGGCCTGCTGCTCGATCCTACTAACGGCCTCGGCGATCTTAGCCACAAGGAACTGCGCGCCACCAATAATTACGCACTCTACGACGATCCCTCCCGCATCGTGCGGCTGATCCGTTTTCGTACCCGACTTGGCTTTACGGTGGATGAGCGCACCATGAGCCAATATCGCAACGTGCGTGAAGCCAAGCTCGAGACGAAAATTCCGCCTTCCGCGCTCGAACATGAGCTACACCAAATTGCTCACGATCCCTTGGGCGGCGACATTCTAAAAGCTCTCGAAGACGAGAATCTGCTGTATCTGATGTCGCCCGTCTTGTCGGGGCCCAAACTCAATCTGCAGGGTTTTCAGAAATTACAGAAGGCGCGGCAATCTCTGCCCTTCGGCATCGATATCGCAGTGAACGGATACGCGCTTTTCTTGTTCTTGCTGCTCGAAAAACTCAACGCCAAAGAACGCGCGCAACTGGTGAAGACCGTCGGAATTCCCAAAGCGGATCTGGATGCCGCCACAAAATTGGAAGGCAAGGCGGCCAAAGTCGAAAAAGAACTCGCCACCGCCAAGCTGCCGAAACCTTCGGCGCTGTACGCGCTGCTGTCCAAAGTGCCCGGTGAAATTATGCTCTTCCTGCTGATGCGCTCCGGACAGCGACTGGTGCTCGACCGCATCAAGAACTACTTGCAGAAATATCTTCCGGCCGCCCAGGAAGTGACCGAAAAGGACGTCGTGCAACAGGGCGTCGAGCCCGGCACGCCCAAGTTCGCGAAGCTCTACCAGAAGATGATCGCCACGCGCCTCGATGCTCGCCCGAAGAAGGTCGTCGTCGAAGAGCCACCGCCACCCCCACCACCCGGGCCCCAGGGCCGCCGATCCGCCAGCTTCGGGCGGTAATAGCGCCAGCGAGCTCCTATGGGTCTAGACGCTAGAGTGTACGTCAACGCTAGACAGCTCCGATACGCGTCGATCTCGCCCGTGCGACCATAGACCCAAATACAGGGGGGTCACGCTCGAATCGCAAGAGCAGTTTATTGCGCTGCAGAAACGACTCGGAAATGCCGCCATGATTGGTTGGCTATCGCAGCAATGACACCCGCCGCCAACGAGGGCTTCCCGCTTCCGTTGGGCGAGAAGACCGTCCTGCGCAGGCTCAACTGTAAAAAGCCGTCGCGCGACCAGAGTGCCACCTGCCATCTCGCTTCAATGCGAACAACCTCCCCGGACCACCCGACCGCCGATCCGCCAACTTCGGAGGATAAGGGCGCGGTGGCGGCCCGCCATAGGATTTCTGCGCACGAGATCGCAGAGAACGCTCCCGCACCGTAGCAAACAGTTTGCCTACTGATCCTTCGCGCGCGTTGCCGAGTATACGCAATCTGCATAGTGGGACGGTGGACCGGCCCTTGAGACGGCTTTGAACGACCATTTCCCGGACGCAAATCAGCTATTGGCGGAGGCGGAACGAATAAATCTGCTTACGAACAATGAAAAGAATGTCTTTCGGATTCGGCATGACGGCCGGGCAGACTTAGAGCTGACAGTGTACGAGGTCTGGATAAAGAAAGAAGTCAGGCCAGGCGATCTGCCTGAAGCGAGGGTGCCGGCCACCCACCGAACGTCATAAACGAATCGATAGCGTCGGTCGCGCGGTGAGGACCGCTAACGCCGAGGCCAGCCGCACGTCTTCACACTTCTTCCTTCGGCAGCGGAAACAACACCCGCATCGACGTGCCCCCGCGACTCTGCACCTCAATCGTTCCTTCCAATTGCTGTGTCAGTATCGCGACCACATGAAGCCCCATGGAATCGGCTGTCGAGACATCGACGCCCTGCGGCAAGCCAACCCCGTCATCCACAATCCGCAGTTCGCCGAACGGTGACTCTCGCTTCTGCATCCCATTGCCGGCGTACCGTAGCGTGACGGAAATGCTGCCGCTGCGTTCATCCGGGAAGGCATGCTTGAACGCATTCGACAACAGCTCGTTCGTGATGAGCGCGAGCGGCACCGCACGTTCGATGTCCAAGGCCAGATCCGCTAACGAGACCTGCAGGTGTACACGCGATCCCAAATTGAAAAAGGTTTCCAGCTCGCGGATGAAACTGTTGAGGTACTCTCCGAAATGAATAGAGGAGAAATCACCGACGCTATATAGGGGCTCATACACGTGTGTGATCGCGCGAACCCGGTTTTGCATCTCCCCGAGCATGTCGATGACCTTCGGTTCCGTCGTTCGGTCCGCCTGCAGGCTGAACAGGCTGACGATCACCTGAAGATGGTTTTTGAGGCGATGGTGAATCTCCCGAATGACAGCCCTGTGTTCGGCAAGTGAGATTCCATCGCGATCTCTCGCTGCTTGCTCTTCGATGATTTCTCCCATGAATCGGGCAGCCCTTCTGTTCGATCGCCGGACGGGAAAAGCGATCCGCGACCGAATTCAGGATAGCGTTACGCTGCTAGCGCAATCTCGATGACCGCTTGCAAGGTCGGCACTGAAAACGGCTTCGAAAGGCACAGACACGGCTCTTGCATGTCAGTGGGAGTGCGAACGAAGACGTTAGGATAAGCAGTGAGATAAACAATTGGTATGCGCCTGGTTTCCTGGATGCGCCGCGACGCCTCTACACCGTCCATGGCCCCTGACAGATTCACATCCATGAGCACTAAATCCGGGTCCAATTCTTGGGACAGGCGCACTGCCTCCTCGCCGGACTTGGCCAAACCGCTGACTTCGTAACCCAAGTGACGAAGCTGATTGCGGAGATCGACGGCCGTGATCATTTCATCTTCAACAATCAGGATGTTGCGATGCTGGCCACCCATAGCTCATCTTACCCGCTTTTCGGCACCATTCAGCAAGTCGTAAGAATTCAGACCGCGAACCTAATACGGAGATGAGCAAATCGAATGCCCAGATAGGCCGCGGCGCTGAATTTTTCCCTAAGACACCTATTGCTTTTCCTAGGCGTCACATGTCGGGAATGAGTCGGCGCATCGTTTTGTATGTGGAGGATGACGACGCGGCGTTTTCACTCGCCAGGATCGTCCTCGAGGAGGAGGAACCGCAGATACAGCTACTGCGTGCCTCTAATGGGGAGCAGGCGCTCGCCTTCCTGCGTAGGTCGGGCTCTTATCAACACGCGCCAAGGCCGGATCTCATCCTTCTGGACTTGAACTTGCCCGGGAAGAATGGATTCGAGGTGCTTAGCGATCTGAAAACCAGCGAACCTCTTCGTTCCATCCCCGTTGTGATGTTCAGCACATCGCCATCTGTAACCGACAGACGTGACAGTTTGGCGCTCGGAGCGGAAAATTACGTGACAAAACCATCCAGTTTCGATGCCTTCGTGCAAGCTGTGAAGATCGCCTGCTCGTTGCCGGGGACCGCTTCCGCGACGAAACCACCGCAATAACGCAACCAGCCCGGTACTGCGAACAATTACTTGCGGAGCGATCAGAGTTGTAGTCGTGCGTGGGGTGTGCAACTCTTGTATTAGCCAGACGGGTTTCCCAGTAGAACTTCAGCCGGAGACTCGGCGTCCATCGGCTCGCCCCGATCCACCTTACTCGCTTCGGCAAAGGCAGTAAGGAGAGTACGTGGCAAAAAGCAGAATTCTAGTCGTCGACGACGAACAGGTCGTCGCACACGAGCTGCAACGCACGCTGCAGGCGCAAGGCTACGAAGTTTCAATCGCCGCCGATGGCGAAAAAGCGATTGAACAGGCCAAAGCCACGGTACCGAATCTGGTGCTGCTGGACATTATGTTGCCCGGAGCGATAGACGGCATAGCTGCGGCCGAACAGCTGCAGCATCTGAACATCCCGGTCGTTTACATCACAGGTTACGCGGATGATGGCCTGTTCGATCGCGCACGCCATACCGAGCCGCTTGCGTATCTCATGAAGCCGCTACAGCTGAATGAGCTGAATCGTGTCATTCAATTGGCCCTGTTCAAGCGCGATCGGGAAATAGCCCGAGAAAACGAGAGACAAACGCAAGCCCGGGCGCTGCGCGAATCCGAGGAGCGTTTCCGGAGTGTGGTTGAGCAAGTAACCGACTACTCCATCTTCGCGCTGGATACGTCCGGGCACGTCAGCAGCTGGAACACCGGAGCCGAACGGATTCTGGGGTATAGTGCCGACCAGATTATCGGCCGTTACTACGACGTGTTTTTCTCGGCCGACGACCGCCGGCGCAACGTTCCGGCTGAGGAACTGGAGGGAGCACGCCGGGACGGTTCAGCCGACGACACGCGTTGGCTGGTCCGCCAGAATGGTGAGCAGTATTGGGCCGAAGGGGTGCTTACCGCGATCCATGATGGGAACGGAACGATCACCGGTTTCACCAAAGTGAGCCGCGATACCACCGAGCGCTGGCGCATGCAGGAAGCACTTAAGGAACGCGAGGAGCGCCTGCGCGTGGCTTTGCATGCGGCCCGCATGGGCACCTGGCGCTGGGATCTTCGTACCAACATTGACGTCATAGACGACAGCCTGCACAAGCTGTTTGGTCTGCGTCCGGATCAGAAGCTCGAGATCATCGATGATTTTTACGCTATTGTGCATCCCGAAGAGCGTGCGCAGGTTATGGATGCCTTTCAACGCACACTTCACGAAGGCATACATCTGGACACGGAGTTCCGCGTAGTTTGGCCGGATGGCAGTGAGCATTGGCTGCTGGACCAGGGCGAGGTGGCGCACGACGGAGATGGCAAACCAGCGTATCTGACTGGAGCGTGCGTCGATATCACCGAACGGAAACAAGCGCAGGAGTCGCTACGCGAGCACCAGGCGCGTTTCCGGGAGTACGCAGCTAACGTGCGCGATTATGCGCTCTTGCAGTTGGATCCGGAGGGCAGGATTGTGGCTTGGAATACGGGTGCCGAGCGGGTGCTGGGCTACTCCGAACCCGAGATTCTGGGCCAATCGGTGACTGTCCTCTTTACACCGGAAGACATCGCACAAGGCGAGTCGCAGAAAGAGATGCAGAGAGCTCTCACGAGCGGCCGCTCAATCGACGAGCGCTGGCACGTGCGAAAGGACGGCACCCGGTTTTGGGCCAGCGGTGTGCTCACATCCATGTCCGACGAAAAAGGCCGGCTGCGCGGATTCGCCAAGGTGATGCGCGATGAGACCGATCGCCGGCGCGGCGGACGAGCAGTTGCGAGCGTCGCTGAAAGAGAAAGAAGTTCTTCTGCAGGAGATCCATCATCGCGTCAAGAACAACCTGCAGGTCATTACCAGCCTGCTTCGCTTGCAATCCGAGCACATCGCCGACGAGCAAACGAGAGCCATGTTTGAAGAAGCACGCAACCGCGTCCACGCGATCGGGGCCATTCACGAACTGCTTTACCGGTCGCCGGATCTGGCCAGCATCGACTTCGGCGCTTACCTGAATCGATTGACGCGAGATCTGTTTTCGTTTTACGCCATAAACCCGGACCGGGTGCATGTTTCGATCGAGGTTAACCACGCCGAGTTAGAGATGAGCCAGGCGATCCCGTGTGGACTACTGGTCAATGAGCTGGTCACGAACTCTTTAAAACACGCCTTTCCCGGAGGGCGCCAGGGCACCGTAAGAGTGTCATTGGAGTGCGCTCGAGAAGAATGTAAGCTGATAGTGGACGATAACGGAGTGGGACTGCCGGAAGAGTTTGATTGGGAGCGCGCCGACTCACTCGGGCTGCAGCTGATACAGGTTTTAACGAATCAGCTGGATGGCGCCGTTCATCTGGATCGCAGCTCGGGAACGCGCTTCGAGATCTCCTTCCCGCTTTCCGCCCACTAGATCAGGAGCTGACGCCGGTTGAAAGCGCGTATTCTCGTGGTCGAAGACGACCAGATCATTCAGTTGGATTTGCGCGGGCATTTAAAACAGCTGGGATACGTAGTGGTGGGGACCGCTTCTTCGGGAGAGGAAGCGATCACCAAAGCAGCCCAATTACAACCCGATTTGGTGCTGATGGATATCCGGCTGCGAGGCGCGATGGACGGCATCGAAGCGGCGCGCCAGATCCGAGCAGCGCGCGAGATTCCAGTGATTTATTTGACAGCCCAGTCCGGCGGCGACCTGAGTGCTAACGGCAACGACGCGCTATTTCCGCGTGTCACAAAGCCCTTCAAACAGACGGCCCTTCAGACCGCAATTGAGAGTGCGCTCAACAGCAGAGGGTCGTGATTCGTCTCGGTCCATCGCGCGTAAACAACAGCTACTGCGTACACGGTGTAGTAAACGGGTTTTGCAGTTCTATTTTGTTCGGTATACCGCCGAAACAGAACCAAGGGGCTTTCAGCGTCTCCCGCTCGACGGTGACAATCCGGAATCCAGAGACTGAATGGCCGAGAGGCATTCCCACTGCCCCGGTGACGACCTCGACCAGGCGGCCATCTGTACCACCAGCGTTCCGATGGTAATGCCCGGCGAACACATAGTGAACGCCAGCGTCTTTCAGCAAATCGAGGTATTCCCGGCGAGTCGCTTTGGGAATGTTGAAGTATCCGTCGTCCTCATCTGGATTGTCTAAGAAGTAGGGGACGTGCTGAAACACCACGATCTGCACCTCGGGATTCGCCCTCGCATCTTGCAAAGTTTTTATGAGCCACTTCTTCTGTCTGTCCGCGGCTTCGGGCGCACGTTCGGGACCGCGAATCAGGTTCGAATCGAGCACCACGCCTAAGATATTTTCCGCCGTGAATGTATAGTAGTCGGGCCCTATGTTGTCGTGGAAAGCCTGGAGCGTTTCGGGCGTAGGCACGTCCCCAACATCATGGTTACCCGGCACGCTATATACCGGAATGTCAGGGGCGACTTGCTTCAAAATGCGCTTGTACTCGGCGATCTGACTGAGATCGCCGCGACGGTTTGTCAGATCGCCGCAGACCACGATGAAACGAGGATGCAGCCGATTAACGTTCGCGATCGCAAATTCGAAGTTGGCGCTTTCCTGAGTGAAGCCCTGGTTTTTCTCGTACATCCCGAACTGAGGGTCGGACATCACCGCAAAGAACCAGGGCGCCTGGCCAGCACCTTTCGAAACCGATAACAGGAACAGGCAACAGAGCACAGTAAATCGCATACGGAACTCTGGTCTACTGCCTCTTAATTTGCATGGTACGCAGCAGGAGGATTCGCAGTGTTCTCACTGACGCCGTGAAAGATACGGGTGATGTCACCAGAGAGTCGCAAATACCAACTGCTGGGCAAGCGGAAACCGTCGGCATCGAGCGTAAGCCAAGACCCTTGGTCGGGTGCTAAAGCGCGCGAGGAAGCGATTTTAAACACCGCAGTCCCTTCGTTCACCTCGTCGAACATTGCAATCTTGAGCATGCGGGCTCCGGCGGATCTCGCATTAAAGCTCTGCCGCCACAGAAAACGCCCGGCATTTCGCGGTATCTGATTGAGCGTTGAACTTTTCTTCAGGTTTGACCAGGAGAAGCCGGGAAAGATCACGGGCATGTAAAGCTGTCCGTTCTGCCTCGCCCTCGTAAGATCGGGAATTACGTACTCGTCCCTCCAGCGGTCTGCCTCCGCTTCATTGCCATAACGACCCACTGTCCAAGGCTGAACTACGTCCATCATTGCGTAAACATCGGTCCAGCCTTGGTCTGTGCGCGCGTCCGCCATACGCATTCTCCAGCGGGAGGGAACACCACCCACGTAAGTAACGCGGAGTCGCTCCGGCGCTTCGGACTTGAACCACCGCACTACACGGCGCGCTTCTTCCGGATCTCGCGGTGGATTGCGATCCTCTGAAAACCCCATGCCCCACACCGACAGCACCGGTTTGCCATTGTGGCGAAGGTAAACCGGCAAAGAAGTAATTTTCAAATCATCAATTAGGTATTTCCAGTCATCGCGCATCACCTCGAAGAATTCTTCCGGATCGGAACCCGTGACGTCGTACTCGATGGCGAACACGCGCCCGTGCTCAAGCGCCCCAGCAATGATGTTCTTCAGGACGACGTCGCCGGACGATCGCTTCGCGCCGATATCGGAGACGAAACGCTGGACCAAAACGCCGTCCAGACCATAATCCTTCATCCATTGAAAATGCCGGCTCACGATGTGCGGATTCCAAGCCGAATACAAATAAGCGGGTTGTCCGCCGAGCGTAAAGCCGGGCATCCGATGCAGGTCAGTGGCCTCGAACTCTGATAGATCCGGGTACAGATCGACAGTCAACGACGCCGGAGCGATGTCTCCTCGCGCCCAAGTTCGCCAGCCTCGATTTGAGCCGTCGCCCGGGCAGTTGAACCAACCTTGATAACCGAGCAGGACCTTTTTGTCGAGCGAGGAAGCGTCAACACGCTCGGCACGCGATAGAAGAGCAGCGGGAAAGCCGAGGGCTACGCTCAGGTACGCTCTTCGGGAAAGCGTCAAAAAGACAGCCTCAAACCAAGTTGGAGGACACGATCGTTGCCGCCGCCCAGAATGCGCCCGAAGGTCGGCGAGTTTACGCTGCTGTCCGGGGGGTCCCATTGAGGCGTGTTGAAGATGTTGAACGCTTCGGCGCGGAACTGGATATTGAATCTCTCTCGAACGAGCTGATTGCGCATGAGAGAGAAATCAAAGTTGGTAATCCCGGGCGCACGCAGGTTCGGTTCCGTACGGGAGTCCGTGCCGAGGGTATATGGTTGCGCGGCGATGAACGAGCTCGTGTCGAACCATTTGTCCGCAGTAGGTCCTCCCGGCAACGCGCCGGTGCCCACGCGGTCCGCTCCCGATGTTAAACCCGGCAACCCCGAAACGTTCGGAGCGGTGATGACTATAGGCATTCCTTTTTGTAAAGATGTTATTCCGTTGATCTGCCAATTGCCTACCACGGTGGCCAGCAGGCCAGAGCTGAAATGCGACTGCCCTGGACCAAACGGCAACTGCCAGATGTAGCTGACTACCAATCGCTGCGGAACATCATAATCGGCTACCGAGCGGTCTAAACGCATATTGTAAGGATTCGTGATGCCGCTCCTCCCCGAAAAGTGCTCGCCCACGTCGTCGATCTCCTTGCTTGCGGTGAACGACCCCTCAATGGTGAAACCATGCGCGAAGCGCTTATCCACACGAGCCGTAAAGGCGTTGTAACTGGAGTCGCCTACCGGATAATCGTGCAGGTTGATGGATGTGTACTGCGGGAACGGAAGCAGCAACTGGCTGCGAGCCACGGTGGTCGCGCTGAGAGATCCGGTCGTGATTTTCCCATGAAAAGGATTGGTTACCTGTTGCGCTAGTGCCGTCCCCAGCGACAAATACGATGGATTGGCGGCGTTCAACGGGAAATCTTGCCAAATGTGCTCGCCGCGACTTCCGGTATACGCCACTTCAACCATAAAATTTGTCGTCAACTGATGCTGAAAGCTCCCGGTCCATTGCTGCTGCATAGGAGTCGGAGTCGTCGGCACAATCGTGCTGATACCTTGTCCGACCAGATTGGACGGCGGAATATTGAAGCCGGTCACGAACGGATTGGAAAATGAGGCGCCGATCGGCGGTGCGAATGGTATTGGGCTGGGCGACCCGAGAAAAACAGACGTGCTTGTTTGAAAGCCCTGGCCGAGTTCACTCGAAACCGCGCCAATGCCGCGATTGCCTTGTGCATAAAACACGCCGTAACCTGCGCGGAACACCGTACGGGGCGCGAACTGCCACGCGATACCGGCGCGCGGTCCCCAGTTGTTCGTATTGGCATTCGTCTGCCCCCGATGGTTACCACCTACAAAGAGCAAAGCACCCGGAAGTCCCGTGACGGCATCGGGCGTCCCAGGGCTAAAATACGCCAGCTGATTGAAGCGGTCCTGCCATGGCGAGGTGAAATCGTACCGAAGCCCCAGATCTATCGTGAAGTTTGGCTTTACTTTGAAAGTGTCCTGGACGAAACCGGCAGTATATATCTGCTGTGTCGCCAGCGAAGGATCGAGTGTAAGGGAGCCGCTGGTGGGTAAGCCAAGCAGGAAAGTCGCTAGTCCCAGGCCCACATTTGCGGAAGCCGTCGTCGGATTAGGTCCCTGCGTGTAACTGGCGCCAAAAGAATAAGTCCCCGCCGGGCTGCTGGGCGAGTAAGTGTTGTTATGGAAAACCTCAAAGTCGCCCCCCATTTTCACCGTATGTCGACCGCTCACCCACGTGAGAACGCCCTGCGCCTGGCGGTTCTCTTGCACGCTAAGTCGCAAGGCCGTCGTCGCGGTGCCTAGCGGGGCCTGACCCGTAATGTTGATGCCCGGGAACAGGCCCGCGCGCACGATAGAAGCGACGGATGGTGAGAAGCCGAGCTGCGTAAGATCGAATCCCATGCTGGTCGGCACGCTGTTCTTGGTGTCGCGCGTGTATCCGATGCGGAATTCGCCGATCAAGTTCGGGCGGAACGTAACCGTATCGCCCACGACCGTGCTGGAGTTTAGCCCATTGATCGGCTCATAAGTTGTCGATGTCTGCTGAGGGAACGCCGCGTTCACCAGACCGTTCGAAGTAGTGTTGCTCATGTTCACGCCAACGCGCACAAACAGCCGTTGGCTATCGCTCAACGCATAATCAATGCGCGCGAGCGTCAGGTGGTTGGTGCTCGAGCTATTGCCGCTCTCGACAAAGTTGTTCACGCCTGTATTGCCGACGCCCGGCGCATTCGGCAGCGGGAAAGACTGCAAAATGTTAGCCGCCACCTGGTCAATACGGGTTGCTGGTATTTTGTTGTTCAGGAACGCAGTCCGGATGTACTGCCCCGGATGGGCTGGGTCGGGTCTAGTGGAGTTCGGATCGTAAATGACAATTGGCTTTCCGTTCGCTCCGAAGGTCTGGCTGAAATCACCCGAGCGTTGTAACAGCGTTGGCACGGTCGCGATGAGCGGTTGCGGAGTCCGGGCAGGAACAGCTTCCTCGGCCACGAAAAAAAACAGCCGGTCGTGGCCGTTATAAAGCTTAGGCAGCCAAACCGGGCCGCCGAGATCGCCACCGAAATCGTTGTGACGCACCACCGATCGCGGCAAACCCGCCAAATTATTGGTGTACGTGTTTGCGTTCAACGCGTCGTTTTGGAAAAACTCGTACAACGCGCCATGAAACTGGTTGCTTCCCATCTTCGTAATCACGTTGATCGCTCCACCTGCCGTGCGCCCGTATTCGGCCTGGAAACTGCTCGTCTGTACTTTGAATTGCTCAATTGAATCCAGCGGCGGAGTGTAGGCTGCGTCATTGGTCGTGGAATTCAGCTCTTCCTGGCCGTCGAGCAAGAGTGCATTGGCATTCGAGCGCCCCCCATTGATCAGCGGCCCTGTACCTGGATTTCCCTTCGGGTTGACAGCCGGCGCGAGCACCACGAGTGAGTACGGATTGCGGGACGCCAATGGCAGCTGCGAGATCTGCTGTGACTGAATCGTCGCGCCCAGACTGGCAGTTTCCTGCTCGAGCAGCGCCGAAACGTCTTTTACCGTGACCGCCTGCCGGAGGGAAGCGACATCCAAAGATAAATTGAGAGTGGTAGCCTGCGCGACGGACAGCGTCAGTTTCGGAACCGTTGTAGTTGCGAACCCGGGCTGTGACACATCCACCCGGTAATCGCCCGGGAGCAGCGTGAGATAGAAGTTTCCGCTGCCGTTCGTCACCGTCGACGTTTTTACAGACGTGCCGAGATTTTCAGCAGTGACCTGCGCTTTGGCAAGTGGCGCGCCGGTCTTATCGCTGATGACGCCCGATATCGACGCTCTTTCCACTTGACCGTGTAACGTCACGGCAAAGATGCCGACCAGCGCCGCCACCGAAATCTTCACAACTCTAAACATCTTCAAGACCCTCCTGATGTCCGGGGAGACACGCAGTGATCTAGTATGAGTCCGGCGCTCGCCGCCTGTAAGCGTTACTGCCGTTTCGTAACGTGCCTGCATGTTGCTGAATTTGTTTACTTTTCAGCTCAGCCCGTTACGTTTCCGCCGCAAACGTAGCGGTCAGTCATGCAATTTACCCCGTGATACTCTAAACCGGAGGTTCGGTCTTGCTGTCGCGGGTTGACCAGGTCGCACAACTCTGCAGCCACATTCGAGAACTCTCGCGCCCCGATGACATCGACCGCGTACAGCGGGAACTGAAGTCGATTCTCTCGAGCGAGCAGTTCCGAACCAGCCAGCGGAGTTGCGCGTTCCTCCGATACGTTGTCCAGAAGGCCCTCAATGGTAATTTCGATTCCTTGAAGGAGCGCATCGTCGGAGTTGAGCTATTCGGTCGCGACACGTCATTCGATACCGATCACGATTCCGTAGTGCGAGTAGCCGCCAACGATGTTCGCAAGCGACTGCGGGAGTATTACCGCGAGAGGCCTCCAAGCGGCGTTCGGATCAGCATTCCGTCGGGCGTGTACATTCCGGAAATCGAGATATCGCCGGAGGAGTTGCCTCGGCCCCACTTTGAGCACGGCTATCCATCGAAGGATTTAACGTATCGGTGGAAATGGAATGCTGCTCTGCTTTTGCTCGCGGCGCTGGGTATCTCCTGGGCCACAGCTCTCGAAATTCATTCTCACCGATACCCGTCAGGATCTCCCGCGTTAAGCATGGTGCTGCCGTGGCGCAACTTGCTGAAGGGCGGTAGAGAAATCAACGTAGTAGTGGCGGACGCCAATCTTGTAGTAAAGAAGGTGAGATCGGGTCAGGATGTGCCCGTCGAAACCTACGCAAATCATAGCGTCGACTATGCGGGGAACCTCTCGGGTCCGTTCGGCGCGTTCCTCAATGAGATTCCCTTAACAACCGTCTCCGACGCCATGTTGGCCGCACGCATCGCCGCGCTGGCAGCGCAGGCAGGCAACGGTGCCCGCGTAAGATATTGCAGCCGCTTCGACGTTTCGGAACTGAAGGGGGATGAGCCGCTTGTGCTCTTTGGAAGCCCCATGTCGAATCCTTGGGTGGAATTGCTTTACAACCAGCTCAACTTCCGGGTCGTTCACCGCTTCGATTCGGGCATGGATGTTTGCATCAACCGTCAACCCAAACCCGGTGAGTTGCCGGTCTATGTTCCGAGCCGGATTCATAACGGATTTTCGGAGGGTTATGCGATCGTCGCTTTGGAGCCAAACCTTGCAGCAAGGGCTCCCGTTCTGATCATTGCGGGCACGAGTACGGAAGGCACGGAAGCCGCAGGTGAACTCGTCACTAATTTCAACCGCCTCTCGGACACCTTACGAAAGCTTGGAATCGACAAGGCAGCCGCCATTCAGCATCTGGAGTTGCTCGTTAAGACTTCGTACGTCTCTGCCGCGTCCACAACTTCGGAAGTGGTGGCCTATCGAGCGCAGTGAGTGATCGCCCAGGAACCTGGCGATTCCGCTCAATCTGTCGCGTAAACAAATTGGTTTTGCCGCCAAACGGGCCTGCGCACCGGCTTCAGGGTTGCCGCCGGGCTGATTCGATTCATCACGGTCATGACTGAATCGGCGTACGCTTCATCCGGGTTGTAGACGTGCAGCTTGCCGGCTATATCGCGATTTCTGTAAAGCGGGCTATGGCCGAGTTTAAATGCGACTTCGTTTAAACCGGCACGAATTGTCGGAAATGGGTCCTGCCCATTATTCCAGCCGAAAATATTGTTATTTCGATACGCTTTCCCGCCCCCCGACTCAATTACGGAAATGCTGGGAAGCAGGCGCCAGTCCAGTTGGTTCTCATCAGCGGCATGGATGAAATCTTCGGCCAGGTAGGTAACCGGGCAATGCAGGCGGGAAAAGAACTTCTTGAGGCGTATGGTCCTTGGATCGGGTTTGATAGGCTCCGGGCGCTTCGCCGGAGGCGCGGGCTTCGCATGAGCAACCTTTTCAAGCCGCATCGTGAGCGGCAAGACCAGCAAGCCGAGAGCGACCGTCAGCTGTTTGGAGTAACCAGACACCGTTTTGGCAACCAATCCATAACCAAATCGCATAGACATATATTACCGTATTTATGCAATTAATGCCAGCAGGTATGTAGATGCTACCGTACGGCCCCCAAGACCGCCATTGCCGTACGGGGGAAGGCGAATTTGCGCCCGAACTCGTCGATCAAGTTCACCTGGCAATCGTACTTGCCCGCCGGCACGCTGGCCACCGGCATTTGCAGCCATACGGGCAGCGTGCCTTCGCGCTTTTCACTTAGCCGGTTTGCCCGCACAGGCTGGCTTTCAAAGACCTTTTTGTTGTTTTGATATAGGGCCAGAGTGGCCTCCACGTCGGCTCGCCGGAAGTTTTCGGGCAAGCTCGCCGGAATTGTCGGATCGTAGACTTCGAGATAAGCGACCAGGTTTTGCCCGGGCC
Source organism: uncultured Acidobacteriaceae bacterium (assembly GCA_963787615.1). Taxonomy (GTDB): domain Bacteria; phylum Acidobacteriota; class Terriglobia; order Bryobacterales; family Bryobacteraceae; genus Bog-105. Next base: position 482,015 of record CAWBDJ010000001.1, read on the forward strand.
GGAACACCTTAGTTACGTTGGGCATAAGCTTCTGCCCGTTATCGACTAGAGGATTGTTCGCCACCAGTTTCTTATCGTTCTTTACGCCCGCTACTTGCTGGCTAACGGGCTCCCGCTGGTTACTTAAGACTAAGGAACTGACTTTTAGAGCCTTGCCGACCGTCAGGTCCGGAATGGTGAAAGGCGTCTCGAACGTCCCCATCTTCCCCTCCCCGTTTTCTCGAACGACAAACCGCAGCTTGTAACTGCCCGGCGTCAGCGTCACACCCGTGTCATATTGAATGCTCTTCCGCACCAGCTGCCCCGCCGTGCTTTCGTCGACCTTCATGGGAATGGTGTCGCGCACGGTCGCCGCCGGCCGGTTTCGGATGTCGAACACCTCCGCAATAAAGTCCAGTTCCGTTGCTTGTTTCGCCCCTTTGCTGTGAAACGCAAGAGAGGAACCCGGAATTTTGACCGAAATGGGTGCGAAATACTTGTCTTTATCCAGGCGGAAATAGTCGATCTCGACCGCAATGGGCAGGTCGGTAACCGGGTTGTCGGACAGAAGCGCCTGTGAAAGCTGCGCCTCCTTGTCTACATCCCGCATTCGCGCAAAAGTCGTCGGCCCGTAATACCCCTGCCGGAAATCGAGTTTGGCTCGCAGCCCGGCGTCCTTCGGCGCCAGTTTCACCTGAATGCGCCGATAGCGCCCGTCTATCGCGGTATTGCTACTCACGTACGAGAGAACGTAATAGCTGGTGAAGTCCTTCTGGACCTGCCGCATGCCCTCGGTGAGATCGTTCGAATCGAGCAGCGCCTTGCCGCCCGTGTCCAACGCCAAGGTCGCCAGCGTCTCTTGCTGATTGTTGAAGTTTTCTTTGAGCGCCCGCTGCCCCGCCCCACTATATAGGTTGTTGCCGGCCGCTCCGGCCTGCGTCGCATCTCCCCCTGGAATCAATGCCGATAACCCGCGAGCATCGATAGGATAAAACGCGACGTTCGCGCGAACTGCTGTGTTCACTGTGGCGCGCAGCTGCGACTGGTTATCGACTCCGTTCTTCTGTATTCCGCTCGAGATGTAGATCAGCGCTTTCTTTTCGGGATACTGCCCGAGCGTTCGCGCCGCGTCTTCGAGCGCGGCCAGCTTTAGATCGGCGTTAAAGATGTTGAACTCGGTTTCATCCGCGACGAATTGGCCGCTCTGATCCTGGGCGTCCGCGCCCTCGTCTGCAAACGTGGCATTTTCACTCGATTCGCCGATTCGGAATTTGTTAATGGTTGCGATCAACAGGTCCCGGTCTGAGGTGAAATCCTGCACCGTCTGCAGTGCCGCTCCGAACGTCATGATCGCGACCGTATCGCTCGCCGTCATCTGTGTGCTCAAGAAATGAATCGCCGCTTGCTTGGCGCGGATCTGCTCGGCCGGTTGCATGGACGAGAAGTCGAACAAGAGAATCATCAAACGCCGGTCCTGATATTTCGTGAGCATGCTATTCGTAAGCGCCGCTTTCTCAGCCTCAGGATTGTAGCCTTTCGAGGCGGGCGGTGGCTGCGCCTCGGCTGAGTCGACAGGCGGCAGGACGCGCGTGTTCAACCGTTGCAGATCCACCGCCTGCAGCTTCTGCACTTTCCCGTCTTCGTAAAGCTGAAAATCGTCCTTCGTCAGGTTCTCAATCGGATTCCCATTGCGATCGAGCACCGTCACATTCACGATCACCACGTTCGTTGTCGCCGAAAAGGTCGCTCGCTGTTGCGAAAGAATTGGCGAAACCAGCAGCGAAGCAGCTATCAAAATGGCAATTGCTCTCAAAACCGAAACCTCACTACAGCATCTAACGTGCGCATCGAACCGGCTGCGCTCGGCAGCCCATAGTTGACCGAATTCACGATCGTATAAAAGCTCGTGTAATTCACATGGTTCAAAACATTGTTCGATTCCACGCGAAACTCGAGACGCCTCCGCTCGCCGAAAGTAAACGAGCGCGCGAAGGCGGCATTCAGGTTAAACAGACCCGGACCCGGAATCGTATTTCTGCCCGCGTCTCCGTATGTTCCCGGCAGCGGAACGTCGAATGCATTCAAATTGAAAAATCCAGTGCTCGATCCGATCGGCTCTCCCGTTGCTTGCGCGCGCGCACTGCCCGCTCCGTTCGTCTGTGCAAGTTGCGTGGTGTTTCCCAGCACGCGGGCCGTTAACGGATTACCCGTCTGGGCAGTGACCGCGCCGCTCAGCTGCCAATCCTTTAATAACCTACCCACCCAACGATCCGCTGCGATCCGCGATCCAGGCGCCGCAACCGGAGAAGTCCACACGAAACTCGCGCTGAGTTCGTGACGCACATCGAAACTCGAAAGCCCGCGCTCGGCGGCTATATCAAGCCAGTTTTGCGCGACGGTCGCAACACCTCCGCCTAGTGTGGACGAATCGTCGATCGACTTCGCAAACTGATACAGCACGTTCAGCGAAATTCCGTGATTGAATCGCCGCATCACGCGAACGTGCAGCGCGTTGAAGATCGAGTTGCCCACCGACTGGTCATAGATGAACCCAACCGCATTGCCGAGCTGGTTTCGCTGCGTCAACGCTTCCGGACTTCCCGGGGGTGGCTGATTCGGCGCCGTTCGCACGTCGAGCCCGGTGCCCTTGGTACCCATATACAAAATTTCAGTGAAGAACCCGCCGCCCAGATCGCGTTGAATAGACGCATTCCAGGTACCCGCATAGGGCGTGCGGTAATTGCGAGCGACGGCGAACGTGTTCGTAATCTGACTCGGAACCGTCTGAAATCCTTTCTCCAGCGTCAAAACGTCCGAGGTACTGGTATTCACGCTGCTGGATTGCGCAAACGGCGGTTGGTTCGCCAAAAGATTCGCGAACTGAACGTAAGCTTGCCCGTTGTAGTAAATTCCATAACCCGCACGCACGACCGTCGACTTCTTGAATCGCGTTAACTTCCACGCGAGCCCCAGACGCGGAGAAAAATTGTTGTGATCGGGATCGATCAAGCCGTTCGGATAAATCCCCGTATACAATCCCGCCTGACTCGGCGTAACCAACGCTACGTTGCTGAAGCCCGGCGCAATGTCCAGGTTCGCCATGTGCCCATACTTCTCAGAAAAAGGCGAAAAGTATTCATAACGAACACCCACAGTCAAAGTAAAATTCGGGCGCGCCTTCCACTCGTCTTGCGCATACCCGTTGAATTGATTCTGCCGGAAATAATCAGTGAGTTGGCTGAACGTGATCGAACTCGATTGTGTGTAGCCCAATAGAAAATCAGCGAGATCGTACCCGGTTCCCGTCAGCGGCTGTCCACTCGAGTTGAAAGCGCTGGTCGCAACACCCGTGAAGTTGAACGTCCCGCGTGCGTTCGGATCGGTGCGCGCGTTCAAGTCTGCTCGCGTATATCCGCCACCGATCGAGATACTGTGCAGGCCCTTCAAGATGCTGATGCTCTCACTCACGCCCTGCGATTGGTTGCGGTTCAGGGTCGGCGTAGCATCGCTCAGTGTCGCGAAGTTCGTGAAGTTCAGTGTGGGCGGACCGAAGTCGAGCGGATTGGACGACACGCCCGGAATGTGCAGCTGTGTCTCGACACTCGGCAATAGCGAGAAGTAGGGCACCACCCGGTTGTAGTTGCGATTGAAGCGCAGCTGCGCGTTGCTGATTGCCGTAGACGAAAGGTTTCGTGTCCATTGCAGCGTTGCCGTTAAACCGTAGCCGTTGGTGCTATCGGAGTACCCGAATGGCTGCGCTCGCGTACCGTTGCGATCCTGATACTGGAAATTCAAAGAGAGCCGGTCGCGACTTGTCACGTTGCGCTGGATCCGGACGCCGAGGTTGTCCGCGTTGTTGGCCTGTGCCGTCTCGAATTGATAATTGTTCGTGTTCCTTGGCTCGTTGGGAAGCGGGTAAAAACTCAATAGACGCTGCGCAATTGGATCCAGCATACTGGGCGGAATCACGCTGTTCGTGAACGGAATGCGCGTAGTCGGATCGGTGATAACCACCGGCGCGTTTGTCGCCGACCGGCCGAGCGACTGCGTGGCTTGCGAGAAGTCTCCATTTCTCTGTGCCAACGTTGGGACGGTCTCCGTAAACAACTGCGGCGTACGCGCCCGCGTCCCGAAATACGTGATGAAAAATTGCGTCTTCGGATCCTTGATGATCTTCCCGAGCACGAGCGGCCCGCCCACAATGAAGCTGAACCGGCTCTGCGCATACGCCGCTTGCGGGAGGTCGAGACCGTTAATCGAAAATGGTTTTGCGTTTAGCGCGGAATTCGTGAGCGTGAAAGACGCCTGCCCGTGAATTTGCTGATTTCGCCGCCTCCGGTTCCCGAACGTTGCGCCGGCAGTCTGCCCGGGCCGTCGTCGGTCCGGTCCGCCGAATCCGCCGCGTCCACCACCAAATCCACCCCCGCCTCTCCCGCCAAACCCGCCCGCTCCGCCTCCCGGATTCCCACCAAAGCTCGGCGCACCGGGACCGCCGTCCATCCCACCTGGCCCGCCGAAACCCTCCGCTCCCCTGCCCATGCGCATGTCCGGCCCGGAATCGGCTTGATTGCCTTGCGCCATCCCGGGACTCAAGCTTCCAGAGATCAAAAAGGCTTCGTTGCCGCTCTCGCCTCCCGCGGCTGCACCTGCGCCCGCAGCAGTTGCCGTAGCAGTTCCCGCGGCGGCTCCTCCGCCGGTCGGTCCCCCGCCATTTTGCTGCTGCGAATTCAGCTCGTTTTGCAGTTCCTGATCGAGTTGCTCTCCGTTCTCGCCGCCAGTCCCAGCACCGCGATTTCCCGCTACCGCCGCCCCACTCGTTCTGCTGTTTGCTCCTGCCGGTCCCGCGAACCCGTCAGGCCGGCCGAAACCGCCACGGCCTCCCCCGGCACTCGGCCCATTCCCGTTCCCTGCGGCCGCACTGCGCCGTGCCGCAAACTCCTGCAGTCGTTGCAGAACACGTGAAGGCTTCAATTGGAGGTCGAAATTGACGGGCCCCGGCGCCGTCGCATAATTTACGTCCTTCTTCAGCGTCTCGAAACCAAACATCTCAATGCTCACCGTCCAGGTTCCAGGGGACAGCGGAGGAAGAGCATAATGTCCGTCCGCGTCGCTGACCGTCGTGAATGTTTGGTCCCCCTGCGTCACCGTAAGGGTGGCCCCAGGAATGGGCTGATCACCCGACTTCACGAAACCGCTCTGTGCGAACGCGCCTCCGCACAGGCAGAAAAGATATAGATATAGAACAAGCTTGAGCCGCATTCGCAAATGAAAGCTTGCCCTAAACGATGTGGCCAGCAGCCTTAAGGTTACTGGCAAGCTGTCCACAAGAACCGCGCGCGTCAGCAAGCGCCAAATAATTCCGAATTTGATACGGTTGAAGCGGATGGCTCTCGACCTGGAAACGTTGCGCGCAGAAATACAGGCTTATCTCGACGACTCGGGATTAGCTGTTTTCTACGGCTACCATCGCATGGCGGATACCCTGAACCAAGTCTCCTGGGATACCGAAGGACATTCTGACTTCAAGCAATTTCTTGGCGCCGCGACGAAAGCCGGATCGAAGCTGATCGTCTTCAATCATCAGGCTTTTTCGTTAGATCAGATCGATGAGGCGCTCGACCGGCTGGAAGACAGCGACTTCACGCGCGAAGAAAAACGCAACTACGAGACTCGTCTGCGGCAACTGCAGGCCTACGAGGGTTTCACCTGTGCCGTCGAGCTTTCCTTTTGCGTCGATGCCCGCATCTATGTCTTCGAGCTGCACACCGAATGGTATGAGGCGCTGAATGACATCCTCGCCGAGCTCGATGCCGCAGCTGAAGAAGAACAGCAAGACAACGGCACGCTCGGTGGATATTTTTCGAATAATTGATGAGTAACGCCGCTGCCCCGTCCGTCTGGGCGCGTCCGGCTGCCCGCTGGGTGCTTCCGAGCGTTCCACCAGACGCAGTTGCTGCACTGCAAAAAGCTCACGGCTTGCACCCGATCGTTGCCGCTGTTCTGGCGAATCGCGGCTTCACCGATCCGGCTAGCGCGGCCGAGTTCCTCGCCCCGAAACTCGACGCACTGCATGATCCCTTCCTGATGCGCGACATGGATCGCGCCGTCGTGCGCATCGCCGCTGCCATCGAAGCCCAACATCCTATCCTTCTATATGGCGACTACGACGTGGATGGCACCGCCTCCATCGTGGTCCTCAAGAAAGCCATCGAGATTCTGGGCGGCCGCGCCGATTTTCACATCCCGCACCGGCTAAACGAAGGTTACGGGATGCGCAGCGAAGTCATCGACCGTGCCGCCGCGGCCGGCATACGGCTGATAATTAGCGTCGACACCGGCATCCGCTCGCACGAGGTTGTAAAGCGCGCGAACGAGATGGGCATCGATGTGGTCGTGACAGATCATCACTTGCCCGATGCCCAGCTGCCGCCCGCGCTCGCAGTCCTCAATCCAAACCGGCGCGACTGCGATTATCCGGATAAGAATCTTTCCGGTGCCGGTGTGACGTTGAAGCTCGTTCAAGCCTTGCTTGCGCGAAGCAGCATGCCGCCCGCGCGCCAAGCGTTGCTGCTCGATTCATTCCTGAAGCCCGTCGCCATCGCGACCGTCGCCGACATCGTTCCGCTCACTGGCGAGAATCGTGTGATCGTCCGGCGCGGTCTTTCCGGTTTGCGAGAGGTGCGAAATCAGGGCCTGCGGGCACTTTTGGCCGTGGCGGGCTTCGATCCGGGCGAATGCCCTTCCGCCCATCAGGTCGCCTTTCGGCTCGCTCCGCGCATCAACGCTGCCGGACGCATGTCAACGGCGCGAGACGTGATTGAACTGTTTCTCACCGACGACGCCAACCGCGCACGTGAGCTCGCCGAACAACTGGACGCGTTCAATCGCGAACGCCAGCAAGTCGAAACCGAGATCGTCGAAACAATATTGAAGCAGTGCGAAGACGCTCCGCCATTCGATCAATCGGCCATGGTCTTCGCCGGAGCAGGTTGGCACCTCGGCGTCTTGGGAATTGTCGCCAGCCGCTTAGTCGAGCGCTTCTGCCGCCCCGTGTTTGTCTTGAGCGATGCTCTGGCCGAGGGCGCCGCTGAGCCATGTCTTTCCGGATCCGGCCGCAGCATTCCCGCCTTCCATTTGCTCGAGGCGCTCGAAAGCATGCCGGATCTGTTCCAAAAGTTCGGCGGCCACCGGCAAGCAGCGGGATTGACCTTGCCCGCCGCCCAGCTCGAGCACTTTCGCCGCCGCTTCAGCGACTTTGCCGCAACCAAGCTCGAGCCCGAAGATCTGCGCCCCCGCTATGTCGCCGACGCCCCAGCGTCGCTCGCGGATCTAACCGACGCCTGTGTCCAGCAGATCATGACACTCGGCCCGTTCGGTTTTGGAAACCCTGCCCCAATCTTCTATGCCGCAGCCGCCGAGGTCGCCGGCCCTCCCAAACCGCTCAAAGACGGCAAGCACTTCAACGTCCCCCTCCGGCACAACGGACGCATGCTGTTTTGCAAGGCTTGGAATTTCGGAGATCGGGCCGCCCTCTTCAATTCAGGCACGAAGCTCGACGTCTTGTTCCAGATCGAGGACGACACGCTCGGCCGCAAACGGGGCTACGGTTCCTGGTGCATCAGTATTAAGGATTTACGACCCGCCGAATAGCGGCTAATGGAATTGCCTCCTGGCGTCAGCGCCGGCGGCTCACTTGTTTCGAGCCTTCTCGCGCCCATCCAGAAACATATACGTCACGATGGCCGTTCCAATCGCCTGTCCCTGCTCATCTGTCAGGTCCACACTTCCGACACACAGCGTCGAGCCGATGCGAAGCAGGTGCGAGCGAGCCAGCATCCGTCCCTGCGTGACAGCGCGGAAATAATTGATCTTTAACTCGACCGTCGTCGCGCGACGCTGGGCGCCAAAGTGACGCGCCAGGGCAATGCCTACGCTCGCGTCCGCCAGCGCAGCTGTAATGCCGCCATGCGCCACTCCCGCACCGTTCCGCAAGTCCTCGCGCAGCTCGCACTCAATCGTTATTCCGTCGCCGTGCACCCGCCGAAGCCGCATGCCGAGTAGTGCGTTGAACGGCACTCCGCTCAACCAATCGCGAGTCTGCTGAACGCTCAGCTTTCCATGTTTCGGCGTGGGTGTCACACTGCCGCCTCGCGGTCCTTCCGCGTGAGCTGTTGAAAAAAATCGCGCACACGTGCCGTATCGGCGATGCTGTATCGCGCCTTGCTGGGGCTGCCTCCCACATGAACAGTCCAAGCGTTTGCGGGAAGACGTGCGAACAAGTCTTCATCGGTTCTGTCGTCGCCAATCGCGAGAATAAACTCCGCGTCCGCGTACGCGGGCAGCAACTCGTTCGCAAACGCGCCCTTATTCGCCCACATCGGTTTCACCTCGACGATCTTTTTGCCGCGATACGCTCGCAACTCCGTCTCGGCAAGCATTCCCTCGAGCATCGCGACCAACTCGGTCGCGAGCCAATCCCCGAACTCCGCTTCCGCCGTACGGTAGTGCCACACCAGCGCGAACTCCTTCTCCTCGATAAAGCTGCCGGGCGTACGATCTACGAAATGTTCAAGGATAGGGCGGACGGTTTCCTTCCATTCGGTGTCCGCAGAACGTCCGTGCCAAGTCGGGTCGTCGGGCAACCGCCACCTCGCGCCGTGTTCGGGCGCGAAGCCAAGCCGCGGCACTTCACCGAGCCAGCGCTCCAGGTCCCAGGCACGCCGCCCGGAGAGAATGATGACGCTGTTAGCGGCATCGCTGGTCAGTTCCGTCAGCACGTTCCGCAGACCGTCCGTGGGTGCTGCCTCATGCGGTCGCGCCGCCAGCGGCACCAGCGTCCCGTCGTAGTCGAGTAATAACAGGCGCTTGGCAGCACGCCCGATACGCACTCACGAGATCGCGCACCGGAAGCGATGGCGGACTTTCCGGCCCCCGTTCCTGACGTCCTTTCGCTGCCTCATCGAGGATCGCCAGGAACCGGTCACCCCACACAAATACGTTGTTGCGAAGCACGCGCTCGTGCAGCGCCCCCATGCGGTCACGCTTCTCGTCATCGCTCATCGCCAGTGCGCGCGCCACCGTGAGCGCCGTTCGCTCTTCATCGAATGGATTCACCAGCAGCGCTTCCCCCATTTCGGCCGCAGCGCCGGCGAACGAACTCAACACCAGCACGCCTTTGCCGTCCGGCCGGCAGGCGACATATTCCTTCGCCACCAGGTTCATGCCGTCGCGCAATGGCGAAACCCACGCCACATCGGCGAACTCGTAGACGGCCACTAGTTCGGCGCGCGAAATACCGCGATGTATGTAGACCACCGGGACCCAGTCGGGCGTGCCGAACTTCCCGTTGATTTCTGAAATCAGTTCGTGCACTTCGCTGCGCAGTTGCTGGTAACTCTCGATGTTTTCCCGCGAGGGCACCGCGATCTGCAGCAGCACCACATTGCCGATCAGTTCCGGCGTGCTGTTCAACATCCGGCGAAAGGTGCGCAAGCGGTCAGGAATGCCCTTCGTATAGTCAAGCCGGTCAACCGCTACGATCACCTTCCGCCCGCTATATTGCGCCTGGAGTTTCTGCAGCTGCTCTTTCGTCTCCGGCTTGTCGCGATACCCGAGAAAATCGTCCGGAGCGATGCCGATCGGAAGTGCTTGCAGCCGCACCTGTCGCCCGCGCACGTCCACGCCATCGATGGTGCTCTCGATTCCCGATAAACGCCGCAGCGACATGCGGAAATGCTGCAGGTGCAGGTGCGTATGGAACGCGATAAGATCCGCCCCCAGCAGTCCCGCCAGCAATTCTTCCCCGCGCGGCAGAATTGCAAAAATATCCGACCCTGGAAACGGTATGTGGAGGAAGAATCCAATCGGAGCGTCGGGAATACTCTCGCGAAGCATGCTCGGCAGCAGCATCAGATGATAATCGTGCACCCAAATCCGATCGCCCGGCTGGAACTCCTCGACAACCGCCGCGCAGAACCTGCGATTTGCTTCGATATACGCTTCCCAATTCTCCGCATCGAATTGCAGCCTCGAGGTGAAACTGTGAAACAAAGGCCACAGCGCCTGATTCGCATACCCCTCGTAGAACTTCTCCAGAAGGTCGGCGGGTAAATCGACGGCAATGCACGACTCCTCCTTTCGAAGCAGCTCGAGCTGCTCCGGCGACGGGTCGCCTTCTGCTCCCGACCAGCCGATCCACACGCCTCCCTCGCGCCTCAGAATCGGGTCCATCGCCGTCGCGAGCCCACCCGCACTGCGCTCCGTTTTCCAGCCCTCGCCTTCGCGGACTAATGCCACCGGAAGACGATTCGAAACTACGATCAAACGCCCGCTGTCGGCCATATCAACTGCTGCAATCGTAACGCGTCATCCTTCATCCATATATTGTTGAAGAACACGTAACAATGGCTGCCCCCTTGCGCTGATCCAAGCAGCATTCGACTGAGCTGCCGCAATTCCTCATCCGAGTATCGATATGAATAGCCCGTCTTTCCGTGCAGGCGCCAGTAACTCGACCGTCCATATGTCGATTCTGCTTTGAAAGGATCTACGCAATGCAACAGATCCAAGTCACTGCAAAGCTGCCTTACAATTTCCGGTGGCCAGTTCCCTCGCGGCTCCCAGGCGAATAAGAATTCCTCGCGTTTCACCTGCGAAAAAAATGTCCGAAGGTTCTGGATATTCTCGGTATTCGGGAGGAATGACGACGGACACTGAAAGAGCACCACTCGGGCTCGCAGCACGCGCGCAATCGCCGCGGTTCGTTCCCACGCCAGCCATACCTGTTCCGTCGGACGAAACGACCCGACCAGCTCGTGTTCCGCCGGACTCAAGCGCGACTTCAATTTTCGATACGTGGGACTGCGTGCCGTATGCGTGATGAGCTGCCATGCTTTCACGCAGAACTGAAATGACTCGGGAGCAAGCGCACGCCATTTACTCGCCAGCTCCACCGCCGGAGGCTCATAAAACGTGTGCTGTACTTCGACAACGGGAAAATGGGAAAAGTATTTGTCCTTTGCCTCACCCCAGCCACAGCACCCCACTAAGTAGGCCATAGCTTAGAGTCTTTTGAAGAGTCCCCTTCGATGAAAATTGCGACGTATAACGTAAACTCTATCCGCCGGCGGTTGCCATTGGTTCTCGACTGCCTCACTCGGCATCAGCCCGACGTCCTGTCTCTTCAGGAAACCAAAGTGCAAGATCAGGACTTCCCCGTCGAAGCGTTCGAACAGGCCGGCTATCACGTCTCATTCCGCGGAATGAAGGGCTACAACGGCGTCGCCACCATAACCCGGCAGAAACCCGAAAATGTGATTTACGGGCTGCACGAGGGACCAGATAGCGAGGATTGTCGTATTCTTCAAACGGTCGTCGATGGTATCCCCATCATCAATACTTACGTCCCGCAAGGGTACCGCATCAACTCAGAGAAGTACGCGTTCAAGCTGCAGTGGTTCAAGCGCATGCGCGACTACTTCGAAAAGCATTTGGATTCGCACCGGCCCGCAATATGGCTGGGCGATCTGAACGTCGCTCCTGAACCGATCGATGTCTATCATCCCGACCGCCGCATCAATGACGTGGATTTCCACATCGATGCCCGCAACGCTTACAAAGAGACCACCGCCTGGGGGTTTGTGGATGTGTTTAGAAAGCTCTATCCTGACCGGGTCCAATATACATACTGGGACTACTTCAGAAACGCCTTCGAGCACAACTGGGGCTGGCGCATAGATCATATTCTCGCGACCGCACCGCTCGCGGCGGTGTGCCGCGAGTGCGACGTGGATCTGCTTCCCCGGGAAAGCAAGGATGCGTCCGATCACACCGTCGTGTGGGCCGAATTCGGTCCGCTGGGCTGACGCGAGACTCGCATTTTTTCGGTGTCCTGTCGAGCCGCTCCGCCGTGTCCAGCTTATCGGAACGTAAACCGCATGCGCACCCTTCTATTCACAACTCTATTGGCAGCCGCACTGCTGTCGGGCTGTGGCCGTCCCACAGCCCCTAGCGATACAGACCAGCAGCAAGGTAACCCGCAAGCACAACCAGAAAAGAGCGCTAGCTCAAAGGACCATGGCCAGCCCGGCGACGATAAAGCAGGAGAGATGTGCACACCGGCCTGAAAGACGGCGCGAAACGGCAGTAGAGCGCACTTCGGCTACTGTGCCGCGGTGGCCGAATCCGGCGCAGAAAATACGATTCTGGTGTGCGTACCCCCGAAAACAACTTGCTTGATCTCGGTATCGTTCATGTACATCACGCTGGTGGCCGCGAACTTACCAGGTGCTGTCTCGACGTGTGCGGGAATCTCGACGGTCTGACCCTTATGTTTCAGAACAGCGGTGTCGCCCTTCATTTCGATTTTGTAATCACCGGCTTTAACTTGCTGTCCACCAATATTCGCGTCTCTCGAAACGACGAAGCGCAATGACCCAGCGGCACTGAGTGTCATCACCGCAGCAGACAGAAAAGTAATCACAAGTTTGTTAACCATGGACGTTTCTCCTTTGTGTTGAAGTCCACTCGTCTAAGTGCACGTCGTATTCCGTTGCACGATTCCAATGCGCAACGGTCCTACGAAACCTGAGCAACCTTGCACTTACAAACAATGCTCTCCACGAAGATGACCGATTTTGTTTTATTGCTTTCGCGAGAAACTGTTCGATTCTGCGCAACGCGGTCTTCGAATGCGAACGGTGCGCATTCGCGCGCAAAGTTCAGCGCAAATTAGAATGTAAGGAAAAAGTAAAGTCTCGACCGTGCGTCGAACCGTTTCGTTCCGATTTACGTCGTATACGACTATGTATAGCGACTGGAGCCTACTGCAATTCCCAGTCACAACACTGGAAAATAATCCCATCCCCCTGACCCGTCTCAACTTACCTTCATTTCCGCCCCTCACCCCGATCCGTTTTTCGCTTTCCTCGTGCTAGCTTCAGCCAGGCTCAATACACCACTGGTTGTCCGAACGTGGCCGCTCGCGGCACCCGGAACATGTGGTTCAGCGAGCCAACTCTTTTTTCAGGAGCTGTTCTCATGCCGACGCATGCCCAAATCGCCGCGAATCAAAAGAACGCTGAGCTATCTACCGGCCCCACGTCCGAAACCGGGAAAGCCAAATCCTCTCTCAACGCTGTCAAAACCGGACTCACCGGCCGCACTGTCCTGCTTCCGGCCGACGATGCCGCTCTCTACGAAACCCACATCGCCGAGTTCTTCAAACGCTATGACCCCGCCGGCGCTGATGAGCGCAACCTGGTTCAGTCACTGGCCGATACCGAGTGGCGACTGCTGCGCATTCCCTCTCTCGAAATGGGCATTTACGCCATCGGTCGTCTCGAATTCGCCGAATTGTTCGCGAATGAGGACGAGGCTGTCCGCAAGCACATGATCGAAGCGAAAATCCTTCTGGTCTATCGGCGTGACCTTAGCAACCTCAGTCTTCAGGAAACCCGCCTGCGCCGCCAGCGCGAAAAAGACAGCGCCTCGCTCCGCGCGCTTCAGGACGATCGCAAGCGCCGCACGAAACTGCTCGACAGCTTGGCTCGCGACTACATCCGCGCCATTCGCGAAGGCCGCAAGGACAAGTTTCTCCTCACCGCAATTGGGTTCGAATTTTCAATCGAACAAATCCAGATGCGCGCCATGAACATCTCTCCCGATCTCTTCGGCGATTTCGACTCGAAAGAGAACAAAGCAGCCTGACCAGCGCTCTTTCTCGATAATCTCTGTTGAAATGTCGTTCCGTCGCGTGGTTCCATCCTGTGAGGCGCGGGCCCTGAATCCTTTCCAGCCTGGCTTGCATCTATCTTGATATCAAGGTAGTTAGGACACGGTCCGGCCGCAACCTGGCTGCGATATGTCAGTGATTCGGTCCCAGTCGACCGCCCTGCCTAGCGCCTTGTAAAACAGGAGAAGCTATGTCGTTACGTCCCGTCAGAGAGATTATTCAGACCAAACCCACGCTCGAAGGCGCCGGGGTGAAGCTGCAGCGCGCGTTTGGATTCGGCAAAACGAAAGACTTCGATCCGTTCCTGCTGTTGGACGACTTTCGTAACGACAACCCGGACGATTACCTGGCTGGCTTTCCCTGGCATCCGCACCGCGGCATCGAGACGATTACGTACGTGCTCGCCGGCTCGGTGGAGCACGGCGACAGTCTCGGTAATCGGGGCGAAATGACGGCTGGCGATGTGCAATGGATGACGGCCGGCAGCGGCATTCTGCATCAGGAGATGCCCAAAGGGGATGCAAAGGGCCGCATGCACGGTTTCCAGCTGTGGGCGAACCTTCCCTCTTCGCTCAAAATGACCGACCCGCGTTATCAGGACATTCCATCGAGCGCGATCCCTGAGGTCACCGACGATGACGGCACTCACGTGCGTATCATCTGCGGCGAGTTCTGGGGCAAGAAAGGGCCGGTCGAAGGTGTGGCAGCTGATCCCAGCTATCTCGATGTCTCTGTCCCGCCGAACAAGCGCAAACGACTGAAAATCGAAACGACACGCAATGCGTTTGCTTACGTCTTCGCAGGTTCCGGCACATTCCGCGACGCCTCGGATCCGCGCGCGGTTCTAACGGACCAGGTCGCTCAACCCGAAGCGGCGCCCGTGTACGATGTCAGCAATCACTCGCTCGTACTGTTCGACCGTGGTGATGAGATCGAAGTGCAGGCGGGACCCGAGGGGATTCGCTTCCTGCTGGTATCGGGCAAACCAATCGAGGAGCCGGTGGCGTGGTACGGCCCCATCGTGATGAACACGCAAGCACAACTGAGGCAAGCAATGGCCGAGCTTCAGGGCGGCACCTTCATCAAGCGCTGAAGCCCGTAGCCTGCAATCTTCGCGCCGACAGCTGCGGCCCCAGACGGAAACCCGCAAGTTGTTGGATCTTGGAAAGGGATTTGGTCGGGGCGAGTGGATTCGAACCACCGACCTCCTGGTCCCGAACCAGGCGCTCTAGCCAGGCTGAGCCACGCCCCGAACTCCCTCAGTCTAGCAAGGCTTTCGAGCGAATGTCGCGCCCGTTCGCACCGGCTTAATTCAACTTCTTCAGCTCTTCGGCCAGTCCACTCACGCCTTTGCGCCGATAAATGTCCGCCAGCCTTTGCTGTTCCGGCGAAGTCGCCAGCGCACGCCGCAGCACCGGATCGCTCGTGGCTAAATTGATGTCCGCACGGGTCGGAATCCACAACGTGCCATCGGCGAACTCGACATCGTTGACAAACGCCATCAGCGCTCCGATCACCATAGGCATACCCGTCGGGTGTGAGAATCGCAGCGTCGCAGACTCCGTCATCGTGCCCGTTTGCACTGGACCGAGTTGCAGGGCGGACGGAATCGATCCCGCCACGAAATCTCTCCCGCGTTCATCGCGCACGATCCACCCCATCTCGATGCTGCGCACCATCTTCTGCGAGGTGTTCTTTACTTCAATCTGGGGGGCCCGTACCTCATTGCCTGCTATCTGTGCAGCGCCGCTCAACGGCTGTACCGGAGCGCTCGGAAACGAGACCGCACCGACGCTCATGGCCTGTTCGTGTCGTGTCGCTGTGCGCGGATCGCGCAGCAATTCCAAGCCAAGCTGCTGCGGATTCAAATCCTGCAGACCGAAATTCAGTTCCTCGCGCAATTCCGCCCATCGCCCGGTCTGCAGCAGTTTCGCCATGTAGCGCCTGTCCCGGCGCGCTTCCAACTCGTAGACCAGCAATGCCCGCCGCGAATTCAGCTTGTCCGGCCCATAAGAGGAAAAGTCCGTGAACAGCGCACAATCGAGCGATACCTGCACGATCGCTCGGTCGCTCTTCGCCACGTTGAACGGTCGCAACAGCTCCATATCGATGCGCACCGGAAACACTTCTCCCGCTTGCACGTCGAGGCTCGGAACTGTCACTGATCCTTTGCCCGAGGGTGTCAGGTCTTGCGCTTCCACGCGCAGCGTCAATCCCGAAATGGGCTTAGTTCCCGTGTTGCGCAGCAGCAGTGACGCATGCAGATCGAGCGCCATCGAAACCCCGCGCACATGCGCCGTCGTCGGCCCTAAGCTGAACGACACTGGCAACACTGGTGAGTCATGCGGAAACTCAAAGGCCAGCCAGCGCCCGCTGTCATTCTGTGCCGGCGCGCAAATTGACGTCAGCAGTATCGCGAGAACAATAACGCCGGATTGCTTTACGCTATTGCCCATATACTTTCGTGATCGTCACTTCTCCGGTTTCTTCGTCGACATAGCGCGCCGAAACTGCAGAGCTGCCCGACAATGAAATCACCGCCGAAGGTGGATGCATGATCGTCAGCGTCGCGCCCTGCGCGCGCACTGCCACGCCATCCGCCGTCGCTCGCAGAATTGTGCCCGTCACTTGATGCCGTTCGAGGCCCACCAACCGGCGGAGTGACGTGGCTAAATGATCGGTCTGCTCTCTCGGAATGTGGGTGACCCAGCCGCCAACGAACAGTGCAACTAAGCCCGCGATCAGCGCTGCGCGCCCAAGCAGCACGCGCCCTCGCCGAACAGTATCGACGCATCGCGCCGCCGCCACGCCGACGCCGATATTGCCGAGCATCTCGCGCTCGAGCCGGCTCCAATCCGCAATGGCCTCGAAGCCCGTGAGCGTCTGCGCCTTTGCTTCCCGCCTCAGCGCGTCCTTCGCGGAGCGGAATGTCGCCACCTGTTGCTCGCACTCAGCGCAGCGCGCGATGTGATAGCGCAATCGCAAGCGGCTCGCCCACGGCAAGTCGTCACTCGAATAAAGCGCCAGAGTCCCCGAGCTCGGATGCAAACTCTTTCCCGCATCGGGCGATCTCATGACAGCTTCCTCGCTTGCAAATACCGTTTGAACTTAATACGCGCGTTCGCAATATGCGAGCGCACTGTGGCCATCGAGCAGTTCATCTGCGCCGCCACTTGTTCGGCGGGCATGTCCTCTATGTCGCGCAGCAACAGTGCTGTTCGTTCCCGTTCGGTGAGCGCGGCCAGCCCGCCATCGAGATGCAACTTACGCTCGCCTCGCAACACCAGCTGCTCGGGAGTGTCTGTTCCCGAGGTGCGCGTTTCCGCCAGCTCATTCACATCCGTAAACGCGAATTTCTTATTCCGGCGCAAGAAGTCGATCGCCGTGTTCGCTGCGATTCGTGAAAGCCAACCCGCTGCCTTGTCCAAATCCTTCAGCTGCGACCGCCGCTGCAGCGCTTTGATGAACGTCTCTTGCGTCAGATCCTGAGCATCGTCCACGTTTCCGACGATGCGATAAATCAGCAAGAATATCCGTCGCAAATTCTGCTGTACAAACTGCGTTTGAACATCCGACTCAGCTTGAACCTGCGAATCGGAAATGGGAGGTAGGGGCTCGCTCATGGCGTCCTCTCGAGCGGCCAGGTCCAAAAGCCCCACGCCTGCGGTTTCCGCCAGCCACTCGCTCGCCAACTGTTGCATTCCTCTATTAAGGAAAGACGAGAAGGGCTCTCAAACGTGCAGGACGGCGGGGCCATCAAGGCTATCCTTAAGTGTATATGAGGCCTGTTGCCATCATCGGTATCGGGAAAACCGGCTTTGGCGCATTCCCGGATCGCGACCTTCGCTCCCTCGCAGTGGAAGCCGTGGGCCATTCGCTGTCGGACGCCAATGTCCCCGCCGGTGCGGTCGAAGCGTTCTATTTGGGCAACTTTGCCGGCCCGTCTTTTGTTGGCCAGAACCATCTCGCACCTTACATCGGTACCGCCGCCGGCTTTGAGGGCATACCGTGCACCCGCTTCGAAGACGCCTGCGCCTCCAGTGGCTCCGCATTTTTTCATGCTTGGCTGAGTGTCGCAGCCGGCGTCTACGACATGGTCGTTGCCGCCGGTGTCGAGAAGATGACTTCGCAGAGCACGCCTCGCGTCACCGAGATTCTCGCAGGTGCCGGCGACATGTCCGGCGAAGGACGCGCGGGCGCCACCTTCCCTGCTCTCTTCGCCATGATCGCTCGCCGTCACATGCACCAATACGGCACCACGCGCGAGCAGCTCGCCGCGGTCGCGGTAAAGAATCATGCCAACGGCGCCAAGAATCCCCAGGCGCACATGCGCAAAGTCATCACTATGGAACAGGCGCTTGCCGGAAAACCCATCGCTGAGCCGTTGACCGTTTACGATTGCTCACTGATCAGCGACGGCGCCGCCGCAGTCGTTATTGTTCCGGCCTACAAGGCACACCGTTACACGACCCGCCATGCACGCGTGCTCGGGGTGGCGCAAACTTCCGATCACGTCGCGCTCGACTCGAAATCCGATATCACTATGTTTCCCTCAGTGAAATCCGCCGGCGCGAAGGCCTACGCAATGGCGAGCATTGGTCCTAAGGAAATCGAAGTGGCGGAACTGCACGACTGTTTTACGATCGCGGAAATCGTTGCCAGCGAAGATCTGGGATTCGTCGAAAAAGGAAAAGGCGGTCCGTATGCTGCCGCGGGCTGCTCCGCCATCAACGGTCCGCTCCCCATCAATACAAGTGGTGGTCTCAAATCCAAGGGCCATCCGGTTGGCGCAACCGGCGTCGGCCAGATTTGCGATGTTGTCATGCAGTTGCGCGGTGATGCGGGCGAACGTCAGGTGCCACGACATCGGATCGGCCTCACCGAGAATCTCGGTGGGTCGGGCGCCACCTGCGTCGTGACCATTTTAGGAGCCGCTTGAAATGTCCTCCGCTGAACGGAGCGACGGCTCCGTCTACACCGAAACCATCGTTCATTCGCCGCCCGAACAGTACGCCTCCGATGCGCCATACCAGCTCGCGATTATCGATCTCGATCGTGGCGGCCGTTTGACGGTACGCGTTCTCGGTAAAGAGCCGCATGAGCGAGCCGGTATTGGAGATCGTGTTGTCTTCGTCGAAGAGCGCGATGGCGTCGCCTATTACCGCAAAGCCTCGTCACCCTCAAGTGAAAGCGCTTCCGAAACACCTCGCCCGCTGGTTTAATCGGTAAAGCGTCGCAACTTGCCGGTTCGGTGGTTCGTCCCTATACTAATTCGCAGGTTCATCCTATGTTGAACGTCCGCCTCGGCGCTTGCCTCCCTGCCCTGCTATTCGCAAATCTGCTCTCCGCCCAAGTCGTCTTCAGCTCAGGCGGCCCTGTGCAAGGCCCTCAGCTTACACCGCCCCCAAGCACCACTCCGCCAGACCAAAGATGCGTGCTCCAAGGGCGTGTGACGAATTCCCAAACTGGCGAAGCACTCAAGAAAGTCAGCATTCGCCTCACGCGACACGGATCCGGCGCAGGTTCGATGGGTGCCGCGCCCACCTCCGGGCCGCAAGGTTATTCGGCCACCTCTGAGGCCGACGGCAGCTTTCGTATCGAAAATATCGAGCCCGGCGATTACAACCTTTCCGGCCAGCGGTCCGGCTACTTAAACACTCAATACGGAGCAAAAGGCCCTATGCGATCCGGAACCATTCTCAGCATGCGTCCTGGTCAACAGATGACGGACATCAATCTCGCGCTGAATCCCCAAGCCGTGATCGCCGGAAAAGTAGTCGATGAAGACGGTGATCCCATCCCAGGCGTTATGGTTCAGGTGCTCGGTCAGATGTGGCAGCGTGGCAAGCTCCGCTATTTCCCTCGCGGAAGTGCGGCTACCAATGACCTGGGCGAGTTTCGTTCAGCCAATTTGTCGCCCGGCAAGTACTATGTGTGTGCGCAAAGAATGGGTTTCGGCCGCATGGAGGAACCACCCCCCGCACCCGGTAAACCCGATATACGTCCCATTCGCACCTGCTATCCGGATGCGGTCACCTTTGAGGCCGCTACGCCCATGGACGTGAAAGCCGGTCAGGACCTTTCAGGCGTGGACATCCGTCTTCACAGCGCGCAAACTTATCACGTGCGCGGCAAACTTGCGGGTAACGTTCCGCCTACAGATTCGCAGCGTTTCAGTATCAACCTTCATCCCCGCGACGAGCAAGCGTTTTTCTTCGGCAATCAAACCACGGTAAGTAAGAATCAAACCTTCGATATCGCCGGCGTTGCGCCCGGCTCTTACACTCTGAATGTCTTCATTATGCGTGGCGAGTTTCAAGGTCTCGCGCAGCAGCCGGTTGATGTCAGCGCGGGCGATGTGAACGACCTCGTAGTAACCATCGTCCCTCCCGGTTCTCTGCACGGCGGCATTCGAGTTGACGGCACTCCTCCAGCCGGCACTGCTGCCGTGAACCTCACCAATGTCAACGTGACTCTGTCACCTGCCGAACTCGGTGTCATGGTGGGCGCTATGCCGAACGGGAAACCGAACGCCGACGGCACATTCAAGCTCGAAAATGTCTTTCCCGGCAAGTACTACGTCCAAGCCAATACGCCCGCTGGAACTTATCTAAAATCTATTCGTTTTGGACAGCAGGAAATTCTTGGTAAAGAGCTGGATCTTAGCGAGGGCGCTGCCGGCGATGTGGAGATTGTCCTCCGTTATGGCCCCGCTGAGCTCGACGGCACAGTGCAAGCTGCGGAAAATACCGCTGCGCCGGCGGGCGCTTCATCCACCGCGCAGCCCGCATCGTCAACAGCTTCCATCGTGTTACTGCCCGACGTTCTCAATGCGGATGGGTCCGGCATGCGGTTTGCCAACACCGATCAAAACGCTGCGTTCACGCTGAAGAATGTTCCTCCCGGTCATTACCGCGCCTACGCGTTTGAAGAGATCAACACGAATGACCTGCAGAATCCGGATCTTGTAAAGCAGCTCGAGAGTAGGGGCACTGAAGTCGAACTGAAAGAGAATGATCGAAAGCAGATTCAACTGCCAATCATCTCGGCCGACGATGTGAATCAGATCTTCGCACGCTTAGGCATCGGCTCCTCGCAGTAGATCTCGTTCCGAGATCAGAGCATCTCTGCGATCGCACTGACCGTAAGCGAACGTGCCTGAGCTACATCTGCAAGGAGCGCGCGTAGAGTACCCACCTTCAGCGATACATGCCTTGGCACGGTAACCATGTGTTCTGGCGGGCCTGCATGTCTGAGCCGTACGTGACTGCCCTTTTGCCGAACCGCTTCATAGCCGAGCTTTTCCAAAACGCGCACTAGTTGATCCCCGGAGACATCGCGGGGCAGCTTCACGCCGCCTCGACTGGGATCAGCTCGTCCTTTACATAGTGCAACTGAATCAGACGCGGTTGGGCGATTTGATCTTCGAAGTGCAGCGTCGCCGCTTCAAGAACATTTGAACGAAGCTCTTCCCACGTATCCGCCTGGGTGAAAATGGAATGTCCTAGAGCCCGCGCTGTGAACCCGCCTTCCTCGGCATCGCGAACTTCGAAAATCAGTTCCATGCAGTTAGGATAGTTGACACGCGCTAGTCATTCCACAAAACCCAATTTCTTCAAATCGGGTCCTGGCGATGGCTCGTTGAACTGTGCTTGCCCGAAAGTCGCCTTCACTTCTCCTCCGTCGAGCGCAACACCAAACGGCGGATCGACGAAGGTGAACGCTTTTCGCAGCTTCGCAGCTTCGAGACTAGTGCTCACATGAAAACGGGTATCGTCCATGAACTCCTTCGCGAACTGCGGGTCGTGTGTCGGCACCCCGATCACTCGCGTGTTTCCCCACTTCAGTCCGGACATGAATCTCGCCGCAGCGATGCAATGCGAGCACTCAGGATCGTAAAAGAACAGGAACACTCTGCCTTGCGACAAATCCTGCGCCTTCCCGTCGACCATCACCGGCGTTGGAACCTGCACGTTGTGCCGTTCCGCTGCGTTCACGCCGAAGCTCACGCCCGCCAAGACGACCAGCGTGACAAACGCCACCGCCGGTCCGCGGAAGGTCTTCACCCGCGATGACCAGGCATACGCCAGCAGCCCGAGGACCAGCATCACCGCGTCGCCGATAAAAAATCCCGGTCCCACGGTGCGCTTGATGATCGGAAAACAGTTGCACTCATGTCCAACCAGCACGCGGTAGTAGTACGCGATCCAGCAAATAAAGAAGATCATCAACGCTGATCCGAGTAATCCGCCCCAGCGCCGGAATCGGGGCACAAACAACAGCAGTGCCGCGAACAGTTCGACTGTGCCCAGCGCCGCAGCCGCCACAACGCCCATTCCGGCGGGCACCTGCGCTTGCTCCAGCAACTCGCCACTCTGAAAAGGCCGCAGCACTTTCCACCCACCCGAGACAACGAACACGAGGCCCAGCAAAATCGCCGCAAGTGTCGCCGCCGTTCGTCTCCACCGCACGTCTTGCTCTGTCATGGCTCTGAAAACAATTGTATTCTGAATTGTTACGTTTCCGTTACAAGGCTACCCCGGGTTGAGCAAACCACTCGGCGCTCCTGCCCCAACCTATGCATGAGATTCGCGTAACCGTGCCCCAAGGTCGCGCTCAAGATGTGGCGGAGCTCGCCATGCAAGCCGGCATTTCCCAGGTAACCATTTATCCAGTCTTCGCTCACGGGCCGAATCGGACTAAGGAAATCGTCAGTGCCGAAACGTCCACCCCACTCGCAAAGAAGTTCGCCGATAGCGTTCTGACGTCCCCCTGGTTTGATTCTGCCGAATCGTCCGTCAGCTCGCGTGAGCTGCGGGCGGTTGTCAGCCAATCGCACCCGCGCGAAATTACACAGCCCATGCTGGAGCCGCCTATCAATGTTTTCGAAGATCTGTGGCAGCTGAATCACGTCACAATTAGTTACGTGGCGCGCTCTTTCGGGGGAGCCGTTCTTCTCGCGTACGGAATGCTCGAGAACGATCCCATCACCATCGTGGTTGCCGCCCTGTTCCTTCCTTTTCTTTCGCAGGTTCTCGCTCTCAGCTTTGGCGCCTGGGCCGGCGACGTCAGCCTCGCGATGCAGGGTCTGAAGGCGCTCGCCGTCAGTAGCGTCGCTTCTGTTCTGGGCGGAGTAATCGTCACGCTTTTGCATGGCCCGCCTATGCTGTACCACACCTTTACGCCTCCGCTGCCCAGTTTTCTGCTTTCAGCCGTGATCGGCGTCACAGCCGGTTTCATTACTGCCGATGACGCCGGCCGCCGTTACCTCATCGGCGTAGCCGCTGCCGTTCAGTACGGCATCTATCCTGTCTGGCTCGGCTTTTGCCTGCTGCAGGGATTTCCCGATTCGCACGTAATAACTACGCGCCTCAGCGCGTTCTTCGTCAACGTTCTGACCATCACCGTATTTGGCCTGATCGGATATCTTTTGTTGGACATCAAGCGCAAGGATGTACGAGCGTTTGTGCGTCAACGTGCGTCAAAGATCCTATAAAATGCGCCCATCCACCTTACGCGTAATCTCGGTTTTAGCAACAGCGCCTCTGTTTTCGTTGATGAATGCCATGGCCGCTGACCCCAGCAACTCGAAGATTGAGGCGCAGGTGAGACACATCACCAACTCAGCGATCCTGATCGATACCCATAACGACATTCCGAGTTTCACTGTCGACGGCACGGATATCGGCAATGCGCCCAAAAACCACACCGACATTCCGCGATTGCGCCAAGGCGGCGTGGGCGCGATCTTCTTCTCGGTCTATGTCGCCGCAACTTACGTAAACGGCAACCACTCTGCCAATCGCACTCTACAAATGATCGACACTGTCTATCAGGACATCGTCAATCGCTATCCGGGCGATTTCATGCTGGCGCTGACAGCAGAAGACATCGAAAGAGCGCACCGCAAACACAAAATCGCCGCTCTGCTGGGCATCGAAGGCGGGCATGCCATCGAAGACAGTCCGCGGTTGCTGCGCGATTACTACCGGCTCGGGGTGCGTTACATGACGTTGACCCACTGGAACACGAACAGCTGGGCCGACTCCTCTGGAGATATCAACAACCCCGACGTCCAGCATCACAACGGCCTCACGTCGCAAGGTAAAGAGATTGTTCGCGAGATGAATCGGCTCGGCATGATCGTCGACATCTCCCACACCGCCGATAAAACGTTTTACGATGCGCTTGAAACGAGTCAGGCGCCCATAATTGCGTCCCACTCCTCGTGCCGCGCTCTCACAAACGTGCCTCGCAACATGACGGACGACATGATCAGGGCCTTGGCCAAAAAGGGCGGCGTCATCCAGATCAACATCAACTGCGGCTTCATCTCCCAGAAATCTGCCGACGCTCCGAAATCCGCGCCTGTGCGTGCCACCCTCGCCGATGTCGTTGCTCATATCGAGCACGTGAAGCAGATTGCGGGCATCGACACCATCGGCATCGGCACCGATTTCGACGGCATCACCTGCACGCCCGAGGGACTCGATGACGTTTCGAAGTTTCCGAACCTCACCCGCGCTCTTCTGGAGAAAGGTTATTCAGCAACCGAGATCAAAAAGATTTACGGCGGGAATACCCTTCGCGTCATGCGTCAGGTCGAAAAGTTAGCCGGCAACTCACAACGGTCGACGCCGTAGAGCCTCACTCCTCAGAACGCTTCGCGCCCTGCCACAGCTCTTCCATGCGCTCGAGAGGCGTCTCCCGCAGACTTCCTCCCGCAGCGCCTATCTCGCGCTCAACATACGCGAACCGTTTTCGGAATCGTGCATTCGTTTTGCGCAGCGCCTGCTCGGGATCTACCTTCAAAAAGCGTGCCAGATTCACCAGCGTAAACAGCAAATCTCCAATCTCGTCGTTGATATGCTCCTGGTCGCCCGACTGCCTCGCGCGTGCCAGTTCGGCCGCTTCTTCCTGCAGCTTGTCGACGACACCGCTTACATCGGGCCATTCGAATCCTACGTCCGCGGCGTTCTTGCTGATCTTCTCGGCTTCCATCAATGCGGGCAAATTCTGCGGCACACTGCCCAGCGCCGATTGTTCCGCCGGATTTTCGCTGCCCGGTTTCTCTTGTCTCTTGATTTCGTCCCAGCGCTCCTTCACGTCCTCCGCCGTGTGCGCCACCGCGTCACCAAATACATGCGGATGCCGGCGCACCAGCTTTTCGTTGATCGCATCGAGCGAATCGGAAATAGTAAACAGTCCCGCTTCGGCTGCCATCTCGCCGAAGAAGACCGGCTGCAGCAGCAGATCGCCCAACTCTTCCGCCACGCCCGGCCAGTCTCGCCGATCAATCGCGTCCATCACCTCGTAAGTCTCCTCGAGCGTGTACGATTTGATCGTCTCGAAGGTCTGTTTGCGATCCCACGGACAGCCGCCCGGTGCGCGCAATCGCGCCATCACTCGCACTAATTCCGCGAACTTCTTTCCAGCTTCCTCGAACCGGTCCGCCACCGATATACCTCGCTCCGACTATAGCGATAACATTGAGATTTGTATGGCAGATACAACCGATCTCCCCATCCCGCCGGCAAATTTCCTCTTCCTGGTCGAGTCCATCTTGATGCAGGCGCAGATGCAACTTGGGCTGCTGAATTTCGGCGGAGTCGACGAAACGGAGGATAAACCGGAACCCAATCTCCCCTTGGCGCGCCATTCCATCGATCTCCTGGCCATGTTGCAGGAAAAAACCAGAGGCAATCTCAGCATCGAGGAACAGCGTCTTGTCGAGAACGGTCTCACCGAACTCCGTTTTCGTTACGTTCAAATCGCTGACCAGCTCAAACGTAAAAACGAGCCCTCCGCCGCTACGGATGCGAAACAGGATGACGGCCCACTGATCATCACGGCGGACGGTGGCAAAGGAAGCAAGACCGACTAGATGCTCGACGACTTCGAGCATGCCTCCATCCTAGTGCTCGGCTCCGGAACCAGCGTGGGCGTACCCATGATCGGGTGCCGCTGCAAGGTTTGCACCTCTGTGGACCCTCGTGACAAACGCCTCCGCCCCTCGGTCCTCTTGAAGCTCGGAGACAAACGCGTCCTGATCGACACCTCGCCCGATTTTCGGTATCAAGCGCTTCGCTTCGGAATCGATCGTATAGACGCCATTCTCTACACTCACTCGCACGCTGATCACATTCTAGGGTTAGATGACGTTCGCCCGTTCAACTTCTTACAACGAAAGGATATTCCGATCTATGCCTCTGCCGCAGCTTGGCAGGTCATCGAACGCACTTTCCGGTATGTGTTCGATACCAACCCCAGCGAGTCCAGCCGACCTCACCTGACTCCATTCTTGTTTGAAAGCGATCCGATTTGCGCCGCTGACGTGGTTTTCCAGCCCATCCGCGCCTCACACGGAAAGGGAACCGTTCACGGCTTCCGCTTCGGCGATTGTGTCTATCTCACCGATCACAGCGAGATCCCACCCGAGAGTCTCGAACAGCTAACCGGTCTTGATGTTCTTTTCCTGGATGCTTTGCGGCATAATCCGCACCCGACGCACTCGACGGTCGAAGAATCGCTCAAGACTGTCGAGGCTTTGCGTCCGAAGCGCGCATATTTCACCCATATTTCGCACGATCTTCTTCATGCAATGGTTGAAGCGAGACTGCCGCCACACGTGCACATCGCCTACGATGGCCTCGAGATCCCGATAGGACGGGGCGACCATCCATGACGCCCGCCCTGTACCGTTCACTCGAAGAGGCTCGCGGTCGGTTCGGACCTTGCGCACTTGCTATCGGCAATTTCGATGGAGTTCACATCGGTCATCAAGCGCTCTTAGCGCAACTGGTGCGATTCGCTTCTGGTAAAGGCCTGATACCCGCCGTCCTCACCTTTCACCCGCACCCGACAGCCGTGGTGGCACCGGATCGCACACCACTTCTCATCTGTTCTCTCGAAGAGCGCATCCGACTCCTCCAACTCGCCGGGGCCCTTCGGATTATCGTGCTGCCGTTCACTCAAGCGGTTGCGCGTCTCTCACCGGAAGAGTTCGTTACGCAGGTTCTTGCGGAAGCACTCGATACCAAAGCCGTCTTCGTTGGGGACAACTTCCGGTTCGGATACAAGCAGGCGGGCACACCGGATATGTTGCGAACGCTGGGCAAACAATTTGGGTTCGTTTCGCAATTCGTCAACCCGATCGCCTATCGGGGAGAAATTGTCTCCAGCTCCGCCGTCCGCGCCTATCTCGCCGGCGGCCAAGTGACGCGAGCCGCCCGGCTTCTCGGCCGTTCATTCGCTCTCGAAGGAGGGGTTGTCCCCGGCCAAGGCATCGGTTCCAAGCAGACTGTCCCGACCCTCAATTTGGCTCCTCCTTCTGGCCAACTCGTTCCGCGTGGCGTTTACGTCACCGAAACTCTCGAACTTGCGACGCATCGCCGCTGGCCATCGATTACTAATGCCGGAGTCCGGCCGACCTTTGGCGGCGACGAACTCACCATTGAAACTTTCCTGCTTGGACCCCTGATTGGGCATACGCCTGAACACATCAGCGTCCGCTTTTGCCGATTTCTCCGTGCCGAGCACCAGTTCCCGTCCCCAGACGCACTCAAAGCGCAAATCTTCAAAGATGTAGCGCGGGCGCAAGCCTATTGGCGGCGCCTCGCAAAGCTCACGCCTTCGATACAATGAGATCGATTACGTGACGCGAATCCCACCTCGTTTCCGGAGAACTCTTCATGCAGCTTTCGCAAGGCAAGATTAAGCATCTAAACGCTCTCTCTAACCGCAACGGTGTCATCGCTGCAGCGGCGATGGACCAGCGCGGTAGTCTGCGCAAAGCCATCGCGTCGGCCAAAGGCGTTCCCGAGAATCAGATCAACGACGACATGATGTCCGAGTTCAAGATCGCGGTGACGAGAGTTCTCACCCCTCACGCCAGCGCCATTCTTCTCGATCCTGAATTCGGCATTCCCGCGACGAAAGCTCGCTCTCAAAACGCCGGTCTCCTGCTCGCCTACGAAGAAAGTGGCTACGACAACACTAAGCCCGGCCGACTTCCGGATTTGCTTCCGCATCTTTCCGTACATCGCATCAAAGAATTCGGAGCGGACGCCGTTAAGATTCTGATCTACTACACGCCGTTCGACAAGCAAGACATCAACGACATCAAGCACGCGTTCATCGAACGCATCGGTGCCGAATGCGAGGCCCATGAGATTCCGTTCTTTCTCGAATTCGTCGGCTACGATCCCGAAGGCGGTGACGAGAAAGGGCTTGAATTCGCCAAGAGGAAACCTGAAATCGTCATCAAGTCGATGCAGGAGTTCGGCAAACCGCAGTACAAGGTGGACGTGCTCAAGGTCGAAGTACCGGTGAATGCGGAGTTCGTCGAGAACAGCAGCGTTTACAAGGGCAAAGCCGCGTACGGCCGCAAAGAAGCGCTCGATTTCTACCGCAGAGCCGCGGAAATTGCGCAAAAGCCGTTCATCTATTTAAGCGCCGGTGTTGGCAACGCGCAGTTTGTCGAGTCTTTGCATATGGCGAGCGAAGCCGGCACGGACTATTCGGGTGTCCTCTGCGGTCGCGCCACTTGGAAAGACGGCATACCGGTTTACGCCAAACAAGGGCTGAAAGCGCTTGAAGACTGGCTGTCCAATCAGGGCGTCAAGAATATTGACGCGGTGAACGACGCGATTCAATCGGCCAAGCCCTGGTATGCCAAGTACGGCGTCGCCGCTATGGTATAGCAGTTCGCAGCGTAAACCGCGCGCCTGTGGTGCGCGCACGATGCGCCTGTCGCGCCTCTAAACGATTTCATGCACTTTGCGCCCATTCCCGACGCCATTGAAGATGTTCGCCAAGGCAAAATCGTCGTCGTTGTAGACGACGAAGACCGCGAGAACGAAGGCGACCTCACCATCGCCGCGGACAAAATCACGCCCGAAGCCATCAACTTCATGGCTACACGTGGGCGTGGGCTCATCTGCCTCGCTTTAGATGCCGAGACATGTACGCGGCTCGATCTTCAGCCCATGTCGCAGGTCAACACCGCACGGTTCGGCACTGCGTTTTGCGAAGCTGTCGATGCCGCGGAAGGCGTAACCACCGGGATCTCGGTTTACGACCGCGCACACACGATCCGCGTCGCCGTCGATCCGCAGACGCGCCCCCAAGATCTCGCCCGCCCCGGCCATGTCTTTCCGTTGCGCGCGCGGCCCGGCGGCGTGCTGGTTCGTACGGGACAAACCGAAGCTGCTGTCGACTTGGCCCGTTTGGCCGGCCTCTCGCCGGCTGGCGTGATCTGCGAAATCATGAATGAAGACGGCTCCATGGCGCGCGTACCGCAGCTTATCGAATTCTGCAGCCAGTACGGCTTCAAGATAATCTCCGTCGCCGATCTCATCCGCTACCGTATGCAGACTGAAAAGCTGGTCGAGCGCGAGGCCACCGGCCATATCCGCACCGAATTCGGCGAGTTTCAGACCATTCGATACGTTAGCCGGCTCGACCAGGAAACGCATCTGGCCCTGGTTCACGGAGATATCGCTGGAAAAACCAACGTCCTCGTGCGTGTCCACTCGCACTGCATTTATGGCGATGTGTTTCACTCCGTAGATTGCGATTGCCACCGGCTGGTTGCCGCAGCGCTAGAGTCCATTTCGCGCGCCGACTGCGGCGTCCTCATTTACCTGCACCAGACCGGTCCTGGTGTGCAGGCTGTTGTGCGCGATGGCCGCCGTGAGCTTCTCACCCACGGCCGTGCGCAATCGACTTTCTTACCTTCCGAGCGCCACCAACCGCTGCAGCACGAATCGGGCGTCGGTGCTCAGATCTTGTCCGACCTTGGCCTTTCTACCATCCACCTTCTGACAAATCATCCCCGCAAGGTAGTCGGCCTCGAGGGTTTTGGTATTCAAATCACCAGGCAAATTCCGTTCGCTGTCGGCGTGCCCGCCGAACTGAGTGCCATCACCAAGTAAGCCGAGACCAAGCACGTACAATAGTCGCTTCATGCTCCGGCTTGTCACCGCATTCATTGCCTGTTCCTTTCTCGTTTTTTCGCAAGATTTCTCTCTCGATCACCTGTTCACTCGACCTTTCATTTGGGGCACCTGGCCCTCCCAAATTCGTTGGGCCCGGCATGCCCACGTGCTCGGGTTTCTATGGAACGCGAAGGGAGAAACGTTTCAAGGACTTGTACGTCTACAACGCGGATACCAAAAAGCTGACGCGCCTCACGGATCTAGAAAACTTAAAGGATCCCATCAACGAAACAGAGGCTGAAAAAGACGAACACCGGAAACAGTATCTGCCGCCGCCCGCCGGCTTGACCTCGTTCGATCTCGCAGAGGACGGCACGAAAGCGATCTTCTCTTATCGCGGCGATCTGTTCCTCGTCCATACCAACGGTGGCCCGCTCTTGCGCATCACGAAAACCAAAGCGCCCGAGGTCAATCCGCGCTTTTCACCCGATGCAACGAAAATCGCATTCACGCAATCCGGTCAGATCTATGTTCTGAACCTCGGTGTTCTGAACCTCGGTCGTGGAACTCTCGAGCAGCGAACCGATGTGCACGCGCCTGCCTCTCTCACTGCTTATGACTGGTCGCCGGACGGAAAATATTTCTCGTACGCGGTGCAGCCCACGCCTGGTCGCACCATGCCCCTCCCCATCTATTCAGGCGAGTTTGTCGCAGCTCCAGCTTTCCCGCGCACTGTTGCCGGCGACGTGCCCACATCTTGGCAATACTACGTTGTCGAAAGCAGCGGAGACAATCCTCCGCGCCTGCTTGAAACCGGGCACGGCTTCGGATTTCGTCCTGCTCAATGGTCGAAGGATTCCAAACACCTGGTCCTCGTTTCGCAATCCACCAACTACAAAAGCGAAGATATTCGCGTTATCGATGCAAATACCGGAAAATCGAAGGTCGTCTTCCATCAAACCGATGATCGCTGGATCGAAGTGTCCGAGGCCGGTTGGGATCAAAGCTCCAAAAGCATTTGGTTCACCAGCGATCAATCCGGCTTTCAACACCTCTACACGGTGTCACTCGACGGCAGCAATCTTAAACAGATTACGAAAGGCTCCTGGGAAATTCATACGGATCCGTTTTCGAATAATCCGCAGTGGATTGGAGATTCCATTTACTATTCTTCGACGGCGAACAGTACGACCGAGCGGCAGCTCTATCGTGTGAAGGCGGACGGCTCGTCCACCCCAGAGCGTCTGTCCGAGCACGAAGGTCTGAACATCGCCTGGATCTCAGAAGACGGCAAAGGTCGCGCGATTCTCCAGGCAGACGTCCAAAACCCGTTTGATCTATACGTAAACGGCAATCGCGTTACGAAGTCTCCTCTGCCCGAGTTTTATAAAACACCCTGGGCGGAGAGCCGGTTCTTCACCTATCCGTCATTGAAAGATCACAAGCCGGTTTCCGCTCGCCTGTTGCTTCCGCCGGGCTACAACCCCGACGATCCCAACCAGAAACCCCGGCCGGCGGTCGTTTACATTCATGGCTCCGGATACGCCACCAGCGTTCTCAAGCAATGGGGAAGCTATCAGGAGCTTCGGTTCGTCTTTAATAATTATCTGGTCCGTCAGGGTTACCCAGTGCTGGAAATGGATTATCGCGGCAGCACCAACTATGGTCGGGATTGGCGCAGCGGCGTGTATCTCAACATGGGTGGTCCCGATCTGGAAGATGTTCTCGGCGGAGTCGAGTACCTGCGGAACCTGAAGAACATCGACATGTCTCGCATCGGGATTTGGGGCTGGAGCTATGGAGGCTTCATGACCGCCATGGCGATGTTCCGCGCACCCAGCGTTTTCAAAGCAGGTGCGGCGTTTTCGGGCGTCTATGATTGGGCGAATTACAACGCCGGGTATACGGATGAGCGCCTTACTTCACCGAGCGAAAACCCCGAAGCGTACGAGCGCAGCTCGCCCATTCATTTCTCAAATCAACTGCAGAATCATCTGCTGATCTTGCACGGGATTGTCGATAACAACGTTCTTTTTCAGGACGCTGTCCAGCTTTCGGAAAAGCTGATTCACGAGGGCAAGCAATTCGAAGAATCCTTCTATCCGGAGGAGAGTCACGCCTACATTCGCGAGGAAAGCTTGAAAGATGCGTTCGGCCGGACTGCCCGGTTCTTCGACCGCTATCTCAAAGAAGATCAGGCCAGTCTTGCCACGCGCTAGATGGCGAAACTGAATGCCAATCCCATTCAAGCTTCCGCGTTTCTATCCCATCCTCGACACAATTGCCCTTTCCGAGTACGGCCTCTCGGTTCTACTCGCGGCGCAAGCGCTGCTCGAAGCGGGCGTGAGAATCTTGCAGTACCGGCATAAGGATTATTGGACGCAATCTCACTTCGATGAGGCGGCCCAGATCGCCAAACTATGTCATGAAGCGGGCGTCCTGTTCGTGATGAATGATCGAGCCGATTTTGCGCGGCTCCTCGGTGCGGCTCTCCACGTCGGGCAGGAAGATCTGCCACCCATCGCTGTCCGCCGCATCATCAGTGACGAAGTCATGGGCTTCTCGACGCACAATCGCCAGCAACTGATACGAGGTGACGAAGAGCCAGTCGAATATCTCTCGCTCGGGCCCATTTTTTCGACCAATTCCAAGGAGCGACCAGACGCGGTAGTGGGAGTGGAAGGACTCCGCTCGCTGCGGCCCTTAACTCAGAAGCCGCTCGTAGCAATCGGTGGGATCGATCAACTCAACGCGCGCGACGTTTTGGAGGCAGGAGCAGATTCTGTCGCGGTGATTGCGGGCGTTCTGCCTGAAATTTGCGATCGCAAAGCGCTGAGACGCCGCGCCGAAGAGTGGATACGCCTCCTCTCTGTCGAGACCCGCGCGACGGTATAGCGTTAGTCGTATCGCAGCGCGTTCATCGGATCTATACGCGCCGCGCGCAGCGTGGGTGCTGCGCCAGCACCAACCGCCACCAGAACGAGCACTCCTACTGCGCTGGCGAAGATCGCGGCATCCATGGCCTGCACGCCAAACAGTTGTGAGGCGATTGCGCGGCTCAGCGCCAATCCGACCACAACGCCGATTACGGCTCCAGCCGCGACCATCCACAGGACTTCTCTCAAAACCAACGATACAATCGAGCGCTTACTCGCGCCGAGTGCCATACGCAGGCCGATCTCTGCCGTGCGCCGGCTGACCGCATAGGCGATGACTCCATACAATCCCAAACTCGCCAGCAGCAAGGCTAATAATCCGGAGGCACTGGTGAGCACCGCGACCGCGCGATCTTGATATACCGAGTTCTGAATCTGCACCTGCATTCTTTCCATCGCGGTGATCGGTAAGGTGCCGTCGAGCGAGCCCACGACTCGACGGATAGCCGATGGCAGCGCGGCGTCGTCACTGCGCGTTCGGATCAGAAATACTGCCTGCAGGGCCGGATCGTTCGGTTGCGCGCTTTGGAGGAACGGCAACCAGTAGAACGGCTTTGCTGTCTCTCGCAGACTGCCCAGTTGAGCGTTCGACACTACGCCGACGATCTGAACATCGAGTGGTACTCCCGAGCCGCGCGCCATATGAAGGCCGACGGGATCTCTACCGCGCACAAAACGCTTCACGAACGCTTCGTTCACTACGGCCGTCTTCTGCGCGTTCAGTCGATCTGCACTCGTGAATTCGCGCCCCTCCCTCAGCGGAATGCCTAGCGTTTGAAAAAAAACAGGTGCAACCACGTTCAACCCGCTGTCCATGTTCTCGTCCTCAGTCGGCGTGTATCCCTGCACGCTGACATTTGTTGAAGAATCGGAGTTCGAATAAGGTCCCCACTCGCAAAAAGAGACGGCCGTCACGCCCGGCAACTGCGAGAGCCGGTCGTGGACTTGCGCATACAGATTGGTTGCTTGTCCCGTGGTGTAACGATTCAAACCCGGGTCGAGGGTGAACATCCACACGTTTTCGGGGTGAAATCCGGGATTATGATGAAGAAGCTTTCCGAGGCTCTTCGTAAATAAACCAGCGCCGGCGAGCAGCACCACGCACATCGCGATTTGCAAAATGACCAGCGCTTTCCGCCAGCGCGTCTGGCTGGATCCGGAAGCCACACTGCGCGTCTGGTCTCTGAGCGCCGATGCTGCGGTCTCTCCGCTGACTTGCCAAGCCGGCAGCACACCGAACACGAGACCTGAAACGACGGAGACCGCGAGCGTAAACGCAAAAATTCTCCAATCAAAGCTCATCCCCACCCATCCACCCGCTACATTCGGCGGCACCATGTGCAGGATTCCTCGCGTAAGCGCCAGTGACAATAGGGCGCCGAGCAAGCCTCCGAATAATGCGAGCAAGATGCTTTCGGAAAATAGCTGTGAAACGACCTGCAGGCGTGTGGCGCCCACTGAACGTCGAATAGCAATCTCGCGTTGCCGTGCCGACGCCCGAACCATTAGTAAACTGGCCAAATTCGAACAGGCGATCAGGAGCAATCCGGCCGCTGCGCCAATCAGCACCATCAGCGGCTTCTTCCACGTGCGTTCCAGATCGTTCAATGCCGCAGCTGCAGGATGCAACTGCAGATGAACTGCAAGAATACGCTGCCGGCTGTGTGCGCTGCGAATTTTCATTGCGGGAAGTTCATCGCGCAGAATGGACGTGAAGAACGGATTGATCTCCGCTTGTGCCTGGCTGATCGAGACTTCGGAACGAATCCGCCCAATAATCGTCAGATAGTGCCAGCTCGGATCATCGAATGCGTTGAAAAACGGATTGGCTACTGCCGTCATCGAAAGCGGCAAATATAGCTCGGGAGTTTGCCCGGAAAGCACACTGCGAAACTCCGGCGGCGCGATTCCGACGATCACGAATGGATGGCCATTGACCAGAATTCTTTCGCCAATCGCATTCGCATTCCCGAAATTCTTCTTCCAGTACGCATACCCCAGTACCGCCACGTCATTTCCACCTCGAACGGTATCGTCCTGCGGGGCCAGAAGGCGTCCAGCGAATGCCTGTACACCCAACACCTGAAAGAAATTTCCTGAAACCAGCTCGGTCTGCGCGAGCTCCGTGTGGGCGTTGCGCGTGACGCTAACCGACGTGCCCGACCTGGCGATCACTCCTGTCCAAACCGACCCTGCCCCATCGCGCAGACGTAAATACATCGGATAAGAGAATGCCGATTCGAAGTTGTCGTTATCGATACGGCCTGAGAGGCGGTTGGTTGCATGAAGCACGACCAGCTGCTCCGGCTTCGGCACGGGCAGTTCGCGCAATAGCACCTGATAAAAAAGAGAAAAGATCGCAGTCGTCGCTCCCACTCCCAAGCCGAGTGTCACCACCGCCATAATTAGAAAAATAGGGCTGCGGCGCAATGTCCGCCATGCGTACCGGATGTCTCGGATCATGGGCGCGGTGCCTCCTCGACAGAAGTGTTACACACCAACTAAGCAGGAGACGTGCAGCGAATCGGAAAAGGTCAGTCTTCCTGCTGAACAAATATCGGCTCTTTGCCCGCCAGCATTAAACGCTCATCGAGCGCCGTCTTCACAAGCTGTTCTTCCATCTCGGACAGCCCGTGCGCGTCTTTCTCAACACGCGTCAGCAATCCCTTCATGCGGCCGCGCGAAACGTCCGTCGGAAGCGCGAGTGCATAGGCAAACAGCGCATCTGATCGCAACTCTTCATGCTCGAATAGCTTTCGTACTCGATCGAGTTCGCCTCGTAATCCGTAGTAGCCTACGCCCCACACTGCGCCGCGACGGACTTCCAGGTCGGAATCCTCCAGATGTTTCGCAAAGTAATCGCGAAAACTGGGATGCACTGAACGCCACATTGCTTCGAGCGCCTTTGCTCGGCCTTCCGGAACTTCGTACAGCTGAGTGATCGCGTTGCGCACCTCATTCCGGTCCGCCTCCGGCGCCATTCCAACCAGCAACCCTCCCCGCTCTTCGACGGGGAGCGCTGGATTTCTTAGGGCCTTGAGCATTGCTTCTATGACTTCGGCGTCTTCGGTCGCGTCCATCAGCGCTTCCCAGGCGCGCGCCCGAACCGCAGGCGAGGAATCGTGCTGCGCCAAACTGAGAAGCTTTTTTCTCTGCTCGGGAGGCAACTCGCGATTGAAAAATGAGTTGGCAGCCGCTGCGCGCACAGCGGCTGCCGGATGATTCAGTAACTCCGAGCGCTCATCTTCATCGAGCAGCTCCAGCGGCAGATCGGCCCATTCGGGATACAAGGCCCAAATGTCGAAAGCGCGATTCTCAGCCTCGTGCGGACGGGACGCGGACGCTTCGTCGATCGCCTCGACTGCATCTGCGATCTCTTTCTTCAGCTCTCCGTCGGTTTCCTTCAGTTCGGCTGCCGCCGCGTTGAGAGCTGGCTTGGCAGCCGCGTCTCCATACATCCCAAGCAGCAGCGCCGCATCGGACAGGTCGTACTCCAAACGATCGAGCAGAATTTTCAAAATGCGTTCGTCGCGGACGCGCAGATTCGCCAAGACGAAAGCCACTTCCGCACTTTCAGATTCCTCGAGCTCCTCATAGAGAGAAAGCAGCGGTTCCAAGGCTGGTTCACCGATCTCGACCAGCGTCTCGACGGCCTCGTCGGGAACCTCCTCCGGGTCCTCCTTGATGTACTTGATCAGGAACGGAACGGATTCGGGAGCCTTCCAGTGCCGGAAGAGAGCGAGCAACTCCGGCGTAAGATCGACCGCATCACCCTCACGATAACTTTCTGCAAGCGCCACAACGGCGGGCACTGCGTCCTGCCGCCGGTCTATGAGCGCGTGAAGAAAACGGTGATCGAGCCCCAGATGACCGCGTCGAGCGGCATCCAACACCTCGGCCGGCGTTGATTCAGAGAGTTTGTCGGGATCGAGGAACAAAGCAGTTGTTTACTGCTCGGCTTCGACTACAACTTTGATGGGAGTAGCGACGTCGCGATGCAGCCGCAGCAAGACCTGATGCTCGCCTAGCGTGCGAATCGGCTCATCCAGCTGAATTTTACGGCGCTCGATGTGGAAATTTTGGGCTTCGAGCGCGTCAGCAATATCTTTGGCGGTGACGGAGCCGAATAACTGATTGTTCTCGCCAACTTTCTGATGAAATGTGACGGTGACATTCGACATTAATTGGCCAAGTCCTTCGGCATCGACCTTCACCTTCGCCTCGCGACGCAAATAGGCCTCGCGTTCCTGCTCGACGATTTTCTTGTTCGCATCGGTTGCGAGAACCGCCAGGCGCTTCGGCAAAAGGAAATTGCGCGCGTATCCGTCGGCTACTTTGACGACAGCCCCGCGCGAGCCGACTTTCTCGACGTCTTCTCTGAGAATGACTTCCATGTCGTGTCCCGTCTCTACATCCGCGAAGCGAATGGAACCAAGGCTATGTTGCGTGCCTGCTTGATCGCTTCACTCAAACGCTTCTGGTGCGGCGTGCAGACCCCCGATATGCGCCGGGGGGTGATCTTCCCCCGTTCCGAGATAAAGCTCATGAGCAATTTCGAGTCTTTGTAATTAATGTCGTCCACCTTGTCCACACAAAACCGGCAAACTTTCTTTCGCCGGAAATACTGCTTCTTGCCCGTTGCAATCGCTTTGTCGCCGCCGGTGGGGCGTTGCGAGGCCGCAATAGGACGGCCGCCTCTTTGATCTGGCATGATGACTCTCTCTTATTCTCCCCGGGTCTTCTCGAGCGTGTTGCTTAACCTTGCTCGACCCGTTCCGGCGCAGGTCGCGGCGGCGCCGGCGCTGCGGCCGGAGCGGCATTGCTCGGAGCAGCATTACCCGGAGCAGCATTACTTGGAGAACCAGGCGTTCCCGGAGCTCCCGGCACCGGAGCTGGACCGTCGGACGGCAACAATGGGGATGCCACTGCCGGTGCGCTCGGCGGTGGGGCCGGCTTGCGGGCGGCCCGCTTCTCGCGCGCTTTCTTCCGCTTCTCAATCCGCTTCAGCTTCTCGTCGATGCGGACGGTCAGGTGTTTCATCACCATGTCGGAAACACGCAGCCGTCGCTCGAGCTCTTTCACTGTTTCCGGCTTAGCCGAAAACTGCAGCAGGATGTACTGGCCTTCGTTGTACTTCTGAACGCGGTAGGCGAGTTTGCGAACACCCCACTTCTCCGTTTTTTCGACCGTGCCCTCCGCATGCGTAATCACGTTCTTCAATTGTTCGACCAGCGGATCCACCTCTTCATCGGTGGCATCCGGACGAACGATAAACAACTCTTCGTAGATCCTCATTTATCCTCTTGTGTGCCTCGAGCGCGGCGATTATATTTCGCCATGGCCCTAACGGCGCCTTCGGCAACGATGGCCTCGACAGCGTCGGCGCTATACGAAACCACCTCGTCCACATCTTCCCTCATCTCTCGCTCCAGGGGAGCGAGAACATATTCCGCCGCATCCTCGATCTCGTGATTCGGGCCTATACCCACCCGCACCCGAGCGAAGACATCCGTCTTCAGAGCGGCAATGATCGACTTGATACCATTGTGCCCCGCCGCTGAACCGTTCTTCTTGATCCGCAGCGCGGTCCAAGGAAGATCCAGCTCGTCATGCACCACGATCAGGTCCTCTGTCGTCAGGTTGCGAAACTTCAGCACTGCGCTCAAGCCGCTCCCTGAATTATTCATGAATGTCTGCGGCTTCACCAGAACAACATCTTTATTCCGGATCTTGCCCGCGCCCGTCGCCGCGCCGCGTTCGTTCTTCGATACGCGAATGAAGTGACGTTTCGCAAGCTCATCGACGACCCAGAAACCCAAGTTGTGAGGCGTCGCCTCATACCGGGTGCCCGGATTGCCGAGTCCTGCGATGCAGTACATGCGGCGCTCTGTTTCCCCGGCAGGTTCGCTCCGCCCGCTCTCGGGCCCGTCGAGCACAACCGGGTCTTCAGACATCCACCACTACACGTTAGCTTCCTACTTCTTCTTCGCCGGAGGAGCAGCTGCCGGTTCGCCCGCGCCGCCCTCTTCTTCCTTCTTGCCCTTCTTGATTACTTCAGGCTCAGCGGCCGGAGTAGCAGCAACACCCGCCTCGGCAGCCGGCGCCTCTTCTGCTCGTAACGCGACCACGTGAGAAATAACTGCATCGGCCGGGACTCAACAGCTTCGTCGAGCCGCCCATCTGGATTTCCCCAGCTCGGATGCTCTGTCCAATCATCAGCTCCGACACATCCACAACGAAATTTTCGGGGATATCGTTCGGCAAGCACTCGATCTCGATTTCGCGCGTCACCACTTCGTGAATACCGCCCTGAATCTTCACACCCTTGGGATCGCCTTGCGTCACGACTGGAACTTTCACGCTAATGCGCTGGCTCAAATCGATGCGCTTGAGATCTACGTGCAGCAGCGAATCCTTGATCGGGTCATATTGCCAGTCGACAATCATCACGGGCGTATTCCCGTCGCCAACGCTCAGATTGAAAATCGTGTTGTGACCGGTCTTGCTGTGCAGAATCCTGGTGAGCTCTTTCGGGTTGATAGCTACCGGGGTCGGTCCGTCGGCACCACCGTACAGCACGGCCGGCATGGAGCCCTTGGCACGCAAACGTCGCGCTTCATTCTTCCCGCGAGAGTCCCGCGACTCCGCCGCAATCGTAATTTCCTTCCTCATCTTTCACCTTCTCCAGCCCGGCCACCGTTTCACCGCGACCGAACTCCACAACTAAATGAATAACGTGCTGACCGATCCGCCCTCGTGAATCGATTGAATCGCGCGGGCCAGCAATGGCGCCACCGAAAGCCTTCGAATTTTCCCGCAGTTGCTCGCCTCCTCTGAAACAGGAATGGAGTTGGAAACCACGAGCTCCTGCAGCATCGATGCGCTGATACGCTCTACCGCGCCATCAGACAAAACTGCATGGGTCGCGCTTGCCACCACACTGATCGCTCCTTGTTCAAGCAACGCCTCTACGCCTTTCACCAGAGTACCGGCCGTATCCACCAAATCGTCCACCATCAAACAATGCTTCCCGCGAACATCGCCGATGATATTCATCACTTCCGCCACATTCGCATCCGTCCGCCGCTTATCGATAATCGCCAGCGGCACATTCATCTTCTTAGCGAAGGCCCGGGCGCGCTCGACACCGCCCGCATCCGGCGAAACAACGATCAATTCCCGCCGGTCATAACGACCCTGAAAATACTCCACCATCACGGGTGCGGCAAACAGGTGATCGACAGGAATATCGAAAAAGCCCTGAATCTGAGCGGCGTGCAGATCGAGCGCCAAAATCCGGCTGGCGCCCGCGGTCTCAAGGAGACTGGCCACCAGTTTTGCGGAAATCGGCATCCGCGGCCGGTCTTTTCGATCCTGCCGCGCATACCCATAATAGGGTAACACTGCGGTGATGCGCTCGGCGCTAGCGCGCTTGAATGCATCGATCATCAGAAGCAGTTCCATCAGGTGATGATCCACCGGCGTGCAGGTCGGCTGCACCACGAACACGTCCGCTCCACGAACGTTTTCCTGAATTTGCAGGTGCGTTTCGCCGTCCGCAAATCGCCGGATCATGGCCGTGCCCAATGGACAGCCCAAAGCGTGACAGATCTCCTGAGTCAAGGCGTGGTTCGCGGTCCCGCTAAATACTTTGAAGTCTGTGAAGAGCGCTCGAGCCGGTTTGGGAGCGGACATGCGAATGACTTTCCTTTTATGACTGGTTTATCACTGGGTAAAACAGCTTGCTTCGGCCGCAGATCCCAAAGCGCGGCGCCACAAATTGCGGTACTGCCGTCTTGGTACGAAATGAACCGCCCACGCGTGATCGGCGGGAAACCGCGCCGCCGCCGCCTTCGCCTCTGGCGCTCCGCCAAATAATCCGAACACGGCCGAACCGCTCCCGGTCATCAGCGCGGGGCTCGCGCCCAGCCGCCGCAACTTGCGCGCTACCTGCGCAAGTTCCCGATGCATGTCGAAAACCGGTCCTTCAAAGTCGTTTGTTAACGGAAGTTGCTCCAGACTCGAGCCGTCCAGAGCCCACGCTATCGTCTGAAACTCTCTCAGAATAGGAGACTCGGCCGGTGAAGTCAACGCGTCTGTAACATTCCGATTCAGCGCGCGATAGGCCTCCGCCGTCGAGACGTGAATGCCCGTCCCGACCACCACTACGTCACGCGCCGGCTGCTCCGGTAAAGGATAAAGCTCCGTTCCCCGCCCGCAACCGAGCGCCGTTCCGCCATACAGAAAAAACGGAACGTCGCTGCCCAGCGATTCTGCCAACGGAACCAAATCCGCCGGCGCCATTCGTCTGCCAGCCAACGCCGGGAGCGCCATGACAACGGCGGCTGCATTGCTTGACCCACCTCCCAACCCAGCGCCCAACGGAATGCGCTTGTCTAAAACGAAACGAACCCGCGCACTCACTTTCAGAAAATCTAAAACCGTCTTGGCCGCGCGAATGACCAGGTTGTCTTCAATCTCGACGGAACTGCTCAGGTCGATTTGGGTTCGTTTCGCAAAATCGAACTCAATCTGGAGCGTGTCCTTCAAGCTGATGGTCTGGAAAACGGTTCGCAGCTCGTGATAACCATCGGGCCGCTTGTGGAGAACGCGCAAAAGGAGATTGAGCTTTGCGAACGAGGGAACCGTGACCTGCACAACTAGTACTGCAGGAGGCTGAAGACGTCGCGGCCGGCGAGCTTCGACCGCCCGTTCAAGAATGAGAGCTCAATCACAAACCCAAGGCCCGCGACTCTCGCATCCGCCATTTCGACCAGCCGGGCCACTGCCGCAGCAGTTCCACCCGTCGCAAGCACGTCGTCGATAATCAGCACGCGCTGCCCAGGGTCAATGGCATCGGCGTGCATTTCGAGTTGATCCGTTCCGTACTCGAGCTCGTAATCGACGCTGTGAACCCGCGAAGGCAACTTCTTGGGCTTGCGCACGGGAACGAAGCCGGCCCCCAGGGCGTGTGCCATGGCAGGCGCAAAAAAATACCCACGCGCCTCGATCCCTACCACCACGTCCACTTCTGCATTCTCATAATGCTTCTGCAGCGCGTCGATCGTCTCGCGGAAGCCCTGCTTGTCTTTCAGCAGCGTGGTGATGTCGTAGAACTTGATGCCAGGTTTCGGAAAATCGGCAATCTCCCGAATCAGTTCCTTCAAGTGATTCGCACGGGGCGCCGCTGTTGAGGCGTGAGCAGGCACCCGCCGATTTTAACAGGCGCACCGGCGTAACCAAGCGAGCACGCCCCGTTTTCGCTAGGCCTCGTGTTGCCAGTCGTACAGCGCCGTCTTTTCTGCTGCGCGGCGCTTGATCAGCTTGCCTAACGATCTCTCGTTCTGAATGTCTATGGCGGTCTGCTGCAGAACACGGCGATATTCCAGAAAGCCTACATCGATGCCTCGGAGAATAGCCCAGACGACCCGCAATCCGCGGTACAGAGTGAAAATCAGCAACTGCCCCCAGGAGCGGCGTTCCTTGCTCATTTGTACATTACGGATTAAAACGGCCAGTGACGCGGCGAGCGCGACGGCTAATGGGATCCAGCGTGAAAATTCTTGGTTCAAAGTTTTTCTCCTCCGCAATAGTGGGGACCGCCCGATCCAACTCTCAGCAGTCTTGTCGCGATCCCTAGGATTCCAAGATAAGGCAACTCGCCGGCGAGAAACTACTCTCCATCCCGGAAGAT
This sequence comes from uncultured Acidobacteriaceae bacterium, assembly GCA_963787615.1. GTDB lineage: Bacteria > Acidobacteriota > Terriglobia > Bryobacterales > Bryobacteraceae > Bog-105. The sequence goes on from CAWBDJ010000001.1 coordinate 524,294, forward strand.
ACAGTAGGGGTTTAGGCGGTTTGCATACGTTGTACTTGCAAGTGTTTAGCTGCTGCGAGCGCCGCTAAACCGCTGCTTGAGTAGCTCTCTGGCCCAACGGTTCGCCTTTGCCGGCCAGCCAGAAATCGAGCTTGTTCCGCAGCTCCACTTCCCGCACCGGTTTAGACAGGTAGTCTGTCATGCCGGAAGCCAGGCATGCCTCTCGATCCTGCGCGAACGCATTCGCCGTCATCGCGATGATCGGCACTTGCGATCCGTAGCCGGTTTGCGACCGGATGCGGCGAGTTGCTTCGAATCCGTCCATCTCCGGCATCAGGCAGTCCATCAGAATCAGATCGTAGTGCTTGGCTGAGATCGCGGCAACGGCTTCGATCCCATTCTTCGCCATGTCGGCGCCGTATCCCATGTTCTTCAGCATGAGACGAGCCACCTTCTGATTGATGGTGTTGTCCTCGACCAGCAGAATGTGGAAATCTTTCTTCCGGGCGTCCTCATTCGAAGTCGCTTGGGCCGGGGCCTGAACCTTCACTGCTGCACGCTCCGACGCCAAAGCTTTAATCGTGAACCAGAAACAAGATCCTTCGCCCGGCCGGCTGTTCACTCCGATTTGCCCGGCCATCAGCTCCGTGAGGCGCTTGCAGATTGCCAGACCCAATCCCGTTCCGCCGAATCTGCGGGCCGTCGATGCATCGGCTTGGCTGAACGGCTGGAAAAGCTTCGCCTGTTGCTGCGGCGTCAGTCCGATCCCTTGATCGGTGACCGCAAAACGCAGCTCGTATTCTCCGTGTCGGAAGTCAACCAGCTCCACTTTCAGTTCGATCGTTCCTTGTTCTGTGAACTTGACCGCATTGCTCAGCAGGTTCAGCAGCACTTGGCGCAGCCTCACCAGATCGCCCCGAACCGTTTTCGGCACCGCCTTGTCAATCTCGATGGACAGGCGAACGGGCTTGCGCTCCGCCATACCGCGGATGATTTGAGCCGCGCTTTCTACCGCCTGCGCAATCTCGAATTCGGCGCACTCCAGCTCCAGACGCCCCGCCTCGATCTTCGAAAAATCCAGAATCTCGTCGAGAATCGCCAGCAGCGCCTCGCCCGAATTCCGGATCGTGTCCACACAATCCCGCTCCGTGCTGCCCAATTCTTGCGACAACAGAATCGATGTCATTCCGATAATGCCGTTCAGAGGAGTTCGTATTTCGTGGCTCATCATCGCCAGGAAATCGCTCTTGCTCTGCGCTGCCAGCTCCGCCGCGCGGGTCGCTTTCGCGTTTTGATCCATCAGCCGACTCAATTCGTTGGCCGATCGTTCCATGTCCTGCCGGCAAAATTCTGTCTCGAGCACGTACTGCAGCATTTCTGATTCACTCCACCGCCGTTCCACAAGGCCGACGGACCGGCGGAGGTCCGGAACGCGGACGTCGTCCTCCCGCTGGCGCGTCTCTTCTGCCATGAGCGGATCGATATGGGTGTTGGTCATAAGCGGCGGCCTAACGGGACTCGCTGTTCGCCAGAGAGGGGTATCTCCTGGGACTAGTTACCTCTTCGGCACTCGTCTCAGCTTTTCTAGACGTCCAAAGGCCGTTTAGACCCAGCCCTGACGCTTAGTCCGTTTGGCATAGGCGGATTAGCGTGCCCCCGTTTACACTCGCCTGACGGGTAACCCACGTCTGTGAATATAAATAGAGATGCCGAGGCTCTCACTTCGCGGAAAGTTGTGGAACTGGACCGGCTTCCGCAATCGCGAAGACCAGATCGTAATCGTTCTGAGCCTGGTCATCGGGGTGCTGGTCGGGCTTACGGTAACGGCCTTTATATTGCTTACAGGCCGCCTCGCCACCCGGATGTATCCACCGGAAAGTGCGGCGTGGCGCCGTTTTCTGATTCCCATCACCGGAACGCTGGTCAGTGGATATTTGCTTTTCCGGTATTTTCCTAACGCCCGTGGAAGCGGTATCCCGCAGGCGAAGTTTGCGTTGTTTCTTCAGGACGGATATATATCGCTGCGCACAGTGCTTGGGAAGTTTTTGTGCTGCTCTATCACCCTGGCCAGCGGAATAGCGCTCGGACGCGAAGGACCCTCCGTACAAATTGGCGCCGGCATTGCCTCGGTGCTGGGCCGGCGATTCGGACTGAGTAAAGAGAAAGTGAAAGCCCTCGTGCCCGTCGGCTGCTCCGCTGCGTTGGCCGCGGCATTCAACACGCCGATTGCGGCCGTGCTCTTTTCGCTCGAAGAAATCTTGGGGGACTTAAACGCGCCCGTCCTTGGTTCTGTCGTTTTGAGTTCTGCCACATCGTGGATGGTGTTGCATCTGATCCTCGGCGATGAACCGTTGTTCCATGTTCCCGCCTATCAACTCGTGCACCCGTTGGAATTCGGTATTTACGCCATCCTCGGTGTCGTAGGTGGGCTCGGTTCGGTGTGTTTTGTGAAGCTGCTTCTGGCGCTGCGCGTGTGGTTTAAACAGCTCCCCGCATCGACGACGTGGCTTCAACCCGTCGCCGGAGGGGTGCTGATGGGCGTCTTCGGTTTATTCATGCCAGAAGTTCTCGGCGTTGGTTACAACTACGTCGATCGTGTACTCGGAGGCGATTTCCCGGTGAAAACTGTCGCCCTGCTCGCGGTCATGAAGATCATCGCGACGCCTACCTGCTACTCATCCGGAAACGCCGGCGGCATCTTCGGCCCAAGCCTCTTTATCGGCGCCATGATCGGCGGAACTGTCGGCAGCGTAGCTCATTCCCTTCTTCCTGCGGTGACGGCCAACCCGGGGGCCTACGCCTTGGTCGGGATGGGGGCCGCCTTTGCAGGCATCGTTCGCACGCCCCTCACCTCCGTGATCATGATCTTCGAAATGACGCGCGACTATTCCATCATCGTGCCGCTCATGATTTCCAATCTGATCAGCTTCTTCATTTCCCAGCAGCTTCAGCACGAGCCCATCTACGAAGCGCTTGCGCTGCAAGAGGGCGTGTATCTTCCGACCGGCGAGTCGCGTGAAGAGCTTGCCGGCATCCGAGTCAGCCAAGTGATGCACCGGGACATTGAGCCGCTCCCGATCGAAGCCGACATTGATGGTGCCAAATCGCGTTTCGGTCAGGAGAACGCCAATTCATGGCCGGTCGGCAGTCCTACTTATCTTCTCGGCATGGTCAGCCGCCATCAAATCGAGACGGCGGAACCTGCTCCCGCAACTGTCCGTGACGTGATCAAGAACAACGGTAATTATCCATACGTCTATCAGGATCACCCGCTAAGTCACGCACTCGAGCGCATGGGCCAATCCGGTGTGGATGTCATACCAGTTGTTAGTCGTGCGAACATCCACCAGTTGTACGGCATCGTGACTTTGTCCGACATCCTGGCGACTTACGGACTTTCGGGCACGCCATCCTCTAAGAAGCGAAATGAGTAGCACCAACAGCACGGCAACGGGTGTGCGCTTTCGTACGGCACACCTGGGCCTAATCGTAATCGTTGCTATGGTGATCGCCATGCTCGCGGCGCTCGACTGGTCATTAGCGCGGACCGAAGAAAGCGAAGTGCAGAATTCGGCGGCCCGCGCTTATCGCAATGGTTTGGTGCTCGTCAAACAGGGGAAGACTAGCGAGGCTGTCGATTCCTTGCGTCAGGCGCACGCGCTCGAACGTCAGAACGAAGAATATGAGCTCGGGCTCACCGAAGCGCTTTTGGCTGCGGGCAAAATTGGCGAGGCGGAGCCGCTCATGAACGAAGTCTTACAGGACGAGCCAAACGACGGACGCGCCAATCTGATCGCAGCGCGGCTGATGATCAAGAAAGGCAACACTCGCGACGCCGAAGCGTACTACCATCGTGCGATTTACGGAGAGTGGCCGAGCAGTGCCTCTCAACACCGGATGGCGGCGCGCATGGAGCTGATCGAACTGCTCGAGAGCAAAGGTAATCAGCAGGATTTGCTCGCCGAACTGCTTCCTGTAGAGGAGGAGGCCGGTAACAATCCCCAGCTCGAACATCAGCTCGCACATCTCTTTCTGGTCGCTGGTTCCCCGTCGCGCTCCGCGGATTTGTACCGCTCGCTCCTTCAAAAGAACCCAGACGATGCGAGCGCCTTTGCCGGCTTGGGCGAAGCCGATTTACAGCGCGGTGAGTACCGCTCCGCGCATGCAAACTTCCTCCAGGCCATGTATCACGATCCTCACGACGCCCGCATCCGTTCGCGCTTTGAACTCGCAAGTACGCTGGCGTCCCTTGACCCGACCCTCAGAGAACTGCCGTCGGCAGAGAAGTATGAACGGAGCCTGCGCATCTTACAGTTGGCGAGCTTCGATCTTCAGCAATGCCTCACCGAAAAGCCGGCAGCCGATTCGGCAACACTCGAGCAGTTGCTCTCCGCGTCAGTGGATTCCATTCCCGATCGAGTTCCGGCACAGGTCACAAACGAAATGGCTGAGCGCGTGCTCACGCTGGCGCAACAGATCTGGCAATCACGCCTTAAAGTCTGCGGAGACGTGACCACGGCGGAAGAAGATCCGCTGCGTTTGATTATGCTGAAGCTTTCTCAGTAGGGCGAGTAGTTGTGGCCCGTCTATATCTACGCGCCGGCGACACTGATTTTTGTGTTTGTTTGCGGGCGCACAATCTGCGGACGTTGCTCGGGATTCACGATCTCGATCCGGCCCTTAAAGTAAGCGCCATCTTCTATCACAATCGCAGGGGTTCTCAAGTCTCCGACCAAGCGGCCGCCTTTGCGGATCGTTATCTTCTTCGAGGCGTCGATATCGCCGTTGAGCGTTCCCAGGATTTCCACCTCGCGCGCCGTTGTATCCGCGCCCACTCGTCCATTCGATCCGATCGTCAAGCGATGCTCCGGCAAATCGAGCTTCCCGTCCACTTCACCATCCACGTGTAGACTTTCATCGCTCTTGATCGTGCCTCTGATGGTCATCCCTTTGCCGATCACCGTCACGAGCGAGACTTTCCCTGCTGATTCGGACATCAGCTCTCCGCGCTCTGCCTCAGAAGGTCTTCCCGATGAAAAATTGTCGTGCTTGCGGTCGCTCCACATCGATCAATGCTCCGAATTTATGATCAGTATTTTAAATTACCTGACGAGCGGAATGGCGTTCGCGTTCCCGGCAGGCCTTACCACTTTACATCGGTCCTGCTCGTATTGACATTCTGTAGGAGTGCGCTACACTGATACAGAATGTCGATAGGAGTGTGCTTCTGTGTCCAGTCCGCAGCTTGAGCTCTTACAAGGCACGCTAGACCTGCTCATTTTGAAAGCGCTGAATCCCGAGGCTTTGCATGGCCTCGCCATCTCCCGGCGTATTGAGCAGGTAACGGCGGGAACCTTTCAAGTCAAGCCCGGCTCCCTTTTTCCCGCGCTGCATCGTATGGAAGAGCAAGGCTGGCTCACCTCTTCCTGGGGTGAGTCGGAAAACAACCGCCGCGCAAAATACTACGAATTGACGCGTGCCGGCCGTCGCCAGCTTGAGACCGAAACTCAGCGATGGCAACGCATCTCGCTCGCCATGACGCGCGCGCTCGAAGCAACATAGAAACCCGAGCGATTCTTATGAACTGGTTCAAACGTACACGCCTGGTCGCACAAAACCTCTTTCGTCCGGCACGCGGCGATAGAGAGCTCGACGACGAGGTCCGCTCTTACGCCGAAATGCTCGCGGACGAAAAGATCGCACGAGGTATGAAGCCTCAAGACGCCCAGCGGGCCACTCGCATCGAGATAGGCGGCGTGGAACAGGTGAAGGAAGAAGTCCGCAGTGCCAGGCGCGGCGCAAAGATCGAAGCTTTATGGCAGGATCTGCGCTACGGCGCAAGAATGCTCTATAAACGGCCGGGTTTTACCGCTGTTGCGGTGGTCACATTGGCTCTTGGCATTGGGGCGAACAGCGCCATTTTCAGCGTCATGAATGCCAGCCTTCTCGCTCCCGTACCGGTACCCTCGCCCGACCGTGTCGTGATGGTCTGGACTGACAACGCGCTTCGTGGCTGGCACGAGCTTCCCGCCTCCGCCCTCGACTATTCCGATTGGAAAGCGAGCGGCATCTTCAAAAACTTGGCTGCTTTCCATGACGCGAATTTCAATGTCCGCATCGCTGACAAAACGGAGCGAGTGGCGGGCCTGCGTGTTACTTCCGATTGGTTCGACATCCAGCAGGTAAAACCCTATCTCGGTCGCGTGTTGAATTCTTTCGACATGCGCGCCGGGCACGACCGCGTGGGCATTGTAACGTACGATCTGTGGACTTCCCGATTCGCCAGTGACCCACAAATAGTCGGAAAAAACGTTATCGTTAATGGCGAGCCATTTACCATCATCGGCGTTCTTCCCAAACACGCCTTGAGGGTCGACAAAGAGGTTTTCTATGCGCCGCTGGTTTTCAACAGCGCCGCGGATCTCGATCGGGGCACCCGCTCCGATTTGGTCGTCGGCCGTCTTCGTGACGGGCTCAGCCTCGCCGCGGCTCGCCAGAGGATGTCCGATCTGAGCGCTCGTATGGCAAAGCAGTACCAATCAGATGCCGGTTCGAGCGCTCGCCTTCAACCGATCAAAGAAGCTTATGTAGAAGATATTCAGGCTCTCGTTCTCCTGCTGCTGTGTGCCGTCAGCTTCGTGTTGCTCGTCGCCTGCGCGAACATAGCGAACTTATTGCTTGTGCGTGGTACTGCCCGGCGCAAAGAAATGGCGGTGCGCGCCGCGCTCGGTGCCAGCCGCTCCCGGCTCGCTTGTCAATTGATTTCTGAAAGTGTTCTCCTGGCTGTGATCGGAGGCGCCGCGGGCATACTCCCTGCCTGGGGCGGCATTCGCCTGATCGCGAATTTTAAGCTAGAGGATCTGCCTCGTCCCGAACTCGTCACTTTGAACGCCAGGGTTCTCGCATTCACTTTCATTCTGGCGATCATCACCGGGGTTCTCTTCGGTCTCGCACCGGCGTGGCAACTCTGGAGATCGGACACAAACGAGCCGCTCAAAGAAGCGCAAAGATCCAATACGGCAGGCCCGCAGCGCAGATTGAGCAATATTTTTGTCGCTGCGGAAGTCGCTGTCACGGTCATTCTCCTTGCCGGAGCCGGCCTCATGCTCCGTAGCTTCATTCATCTGCGGACCAGCGATCCCGGGTACGATCTCAAGCACGTGCTCGCGCTGCAGATGGCGCTCTCCGGGTCACACTACGACACACCCGATAAACAAGCTGCTTTCTACACGAATGTTCTAGCGCGCTTGAAGAGCTTGCCAGGCGTCGAGAGCGTCGGTGCCACCAATCTTCTTCCCGAAGGTGACAACGTTCACGCGTCGGCACTTTTCTTCGGCGGCCGTCCGGATCCAAAATCGGGTGAGGCTCCCATAGTGCTGCACGGTTCCGTGACGCCCGATTACTTTCGCACAATGCGCATTCCCGTTCTTCGCGGCCGCAGTTTCGACGAGACCGATCGCGTTAATGCACCACTCACAGCGATCGTTGATACGGAGGCCGCTAGAAGATATTGGCCCAATGAGAATCCCGTCGGTAAGCTCATCAAGCTCGGCAGTAAAGAGCCGCTGCGAACGATTGTCGGCGTCGTTGGCAACGTACAGCAGAGCCTCATCGTCAGGTTCCTCAAAGGCCGAATCGCTCAAATCTACGTTCCGTTCGCTCAAGTGCCGAAATCGGAAGTCTCGCTCGTCCTTTCAACGCAAACCGATCCCACGACCCTGATCGAACCCGTGCGCGGTGCAATCGCCGCAATCGATCCTGATCAGCCGCCGTTTCAGATCCAGACGCTCAGTGAAGCCCGCCACAACGGCAACGCTCCTGCACGCATAGCCACCCTTCTGCTCGGCTTTTTCGCTGCGCTTGCGCTGCTGCTCGCGGCAGTCGGAATTTATGGCGTGATCTCCTACACCGTCGGCCAGAGGATGCGCGAGATCGGAATCAGAATCGCGCTCGGCGCCGGAAAGGCCGACCTGCTCAAGCTTGTGCTCGGAAAAGGAGGCCTCCTGATTTTCGCCGGTGCAGCCGTCGGCCTCTTCGGAGCCATCGCCCTAACGAGACTGATGGGCGGCCTGCTCACGGGAATCAGCCCTAACGATCCGCTCACGTTTGTGGGAGTGACTCTTTTGCTCATCGCCGTCGGACTCGCAGCAAGCTACATCCCGGCGCGCCGCGCCGGCCGCGTGGATCCCACGGTCGCTCTGCGATACGAATAACGGAATCTACCAGAGCACCTTCAGCTCGGGGTAAAGTTCAAATCGCGTATCTGCACCCACAATGGTCAGATTCTCAACAAGCGCCTGCGCGATCAGCATCCGGTCAAATGGATCTCGATGGTCCTCATGAAACGGCAATTGGACGTGCATCTCGACGTGTGCCTTTGTAACGGGGAGAATGGTTCCACCGAGTGTATCCAGTGCGTTCCAAATCCTTTCAGCTGTGATCCCAAATCTACGGAGCTGCGGTTTCAAGGCCATTTCCCACGGGGTGACTACGCTGAGAAACAAATTGGTGTTTGGCTTCTCGATTACCCTCTTGACGGAGGGTCTGAAGCGCTTGCCCATTATCCAAGCGATCAGCGCTTGAGTGTCGAACAGAAGATTCACTCCAACCCCTCGAATAGCGCTAGGAATTCTTCTTCCTCTTTCTTTCGTGCTTCCGGCGAGTCCCAATCATCCGGGAGGTGAATTACGTCTTTATACATTCCAAACCCCCGATTCTTGGCCTTAGGCTTGACTACTGGCACGATCCGCGCCACTCGCTCGCCACGATTTATGAGAAATACCTCCTCGCCAGACCGCGCTGCCGCCACCAGCTTCGACAGCTCGTTTTTGGCTTTTTTGATCCCGACTTCCATTTCTCTATTGTAGCTACAATTGGTAGCTACGAGCGACAGCACGCCCAATCGCACCACTTACGAACTTAGAACCGAAACCGGTAGCGCACCTGCACCCAGATCTGCCGCGGATCCGCATAATGCGTTCCCCCAAACGTCTGGCTGTTGTCGAGCAAGAATCGCCGGTTCGCTACATTCAATCCATTCAGCGAAACAGACCAGTTCTCGCCGATCTCTTTCCCCAGCGACAAATCGAAAGTGGTGTGCGGCTGCAGGTGCGCGGGATACGGCACACTGCCGTCGGTGAATCCCGACCCGTGATACACGCTCGTCGCCGCCCAGGCACGCCAGGGTAGATTCCATTCGAAATTCCCATGCAGCGTATCGCGCTGGTCATGATCGAGGAAAAAATAGCCATTGGCCGGCGAAGAGAAGTCCGTCAATCCCCCCGTCACCGCGCCTTCTCCTTCCGCATGCTGATGCGAATAGGCGATCGAAACATTACCACGTCGAAACAGGCGCGGCGAACGCACGGTCAACTCCTCGCCCCAGATCCGCGCTCCCGCAATGGACAACGGAAAAAAGATGTTCGAACTCCCGATTGCATTGTGATCGAAATAGTTCTTTGCCCGGAGCCGGAAGCTATTCATGTCCACCGTCCAGCCATGCAGCGGAATCGTCAAACCTACCTGATTCTCTTCGTCGCGCTCGCCTTTCAGCGGAATAATTCCCAACCCTTGCGCCACCGCGAAATCCAGCAGCGGACCTGCAACGGTCGAAAGCGGAGGCGCCTGATAGTACGCCCCATAAAATCCGCGCAATACCCAGTTCAGGTGCGGAATGCGGATCGCAGCACCCACCCGCGGATCGGCTGCATTCTCCGAAACGCCTCCCGAAAAATGAGTGAGCCGCACACCTCCTGTGAGTGTCAGCCACGGCGTCAATTTAAACTGGTCTTCGAGAAAAGCCGCTTCCAGATGACCGCTCGTCGGCTTCTCTGTAATCACGTTGTCTCCGGACCCATCGTTCGCGATCAGATGTACATATTCGTCGTCGTGTTCGGCAAATCCGTAAGACCCGACCCGCGCATCGTGCTTCGCCGTTACGGCATTGAGCATCAGCTGCGCTCCTGCGTAAGTGGAATCGAGATGCTGTGTCGTGCTAATCGGCGTGTCGTTCGGCGCTCCATCGTAATCGGCGCGATTAAAGTGCGTAAACGGCGCCACGGTCAATAGCACGCTGGGCGAGAACGTGTGCATCCAGGTGAAGGTTGCCAATGCATCGCGTTCGCGCTCCACATCGCGAATGCCCGCCGCATTCTGGTCGAGCGTATCCGGTATTTGGTAGTTGTCACCTCGCGAAGAAGCGACGAAACGAAGCTGGTCCGACGGAGCGACGTTGAAGATGAGCGAACCAAAGCCGCCCAGGCCCCAGACTCTGTTGTGCAGAACCTGAGAGCCCGGCGTCTCGAGTCCATAATCACTCCGGTTTCCGTCCAGGCTGGCGAAATACGCAAAGCGCTGGGTATGATCGCCAATGTTGATCTGATCGTTGGTTTGATAGAAGTTACCCGCGGTCGTATTCACTTCGATCTGCCGGTTGCTCTCAAAGCCCGTTCGCGGAACCACATTGAATACGCCGTACGTCCGGTCGCCATATTCGGAGGAATATCCGCCCCGCTGCACTTCGAGCGTGTCGATGTTCTTCGGATCGATCTGCGGTCCCACGCTGCTAGCGATGCTCGTATTCGGGATGGGAACGCCATCGATCGCCCACGTCACCTGGTGGCCACCGCGAACGTGCAGTTGATCGTGTGTCATGTACGCCCCGGGGACGTAATCGGTAATCATCGCGAGACTGTTTGTCAGATCGGCGCCGGGCGTGCGCGCAATCTCCTGACGGTTGATCAGCGTCGCCGGTGTCGTCGATTCCGGGTTCACTCCTTCGGGTGTTTCCGCCACCACCACGGATTCCTTGCGCATTGCTAGCTCGAGCTGAAAATGCAGCACTGGCGCGGTGCTTGAGACAAGCACCAAGGGCTGTTCCTGTTGGGCAAACCCGGCACGCCTCACATCGACTGTGTACTCACCCGCCGGAACCGAGGGGAACTCGAACGTTCCGTCGTTTCCGGTCACGGCCGTTTGCATGTATTCGGAGTAGGTCGCATGCAGCGTCACCTGTGCGCCCGCTATGGGCCGGTGACTTGGATCGTGCACCATGCCGCGTACCGTGCTGAAGACCGTCGCCCAAGCGGACAGCCCTACCAGCGCCACACCCGCAAAAGCGGTTAGAAACTTCATGACTCCCCTGTTGCAGCACGCATACGGCGACGCCGTGCCGCACCCAAACACGAATCTTCAAATGAGGGCTATTTAGGAGAGCAAAGAAGGGGGGCCGCGCTTCTGCCGCGTACGGCTGAACGCGCTCTGGCGTCGAAACTTGCATTCGGCCGGCACTCGCGCATCGCCTTGGAGCGTTGCCGAGCAAACCCGAATCGCGCCGCTAAGTACCGCGAGCGAGTTGCCAGCCGCAGTACTGATAGACGCTGAAGAGAAGGGGCACCGCTCACCCGGGCTCGCCATCGACGCACCGGAAGTGCCTTCCGTCGAGCGTGCAGTGTGCAGCAAGCACTTGTGTTTCCCATTGGTGCGGCAGCACGCCGGCAGTTGCAGCTCGCTGCGCCCGGCCATCAGGGGAGCGACGAACAAAAAGCTCGTCACGCTCAGAAGAATGATCGCGAGCAATCGCCGCACGGTCTTATTCTATCCGGCGGGACCTCGTCACGAGCTCCCCAAAGAATGTTTTCTGAAGCGAATCAGCCGCTTAGCGCCCGAATTTCCATTCAGCAGCACGCACACGATCAATCCTTGGTCCGGCGATCGAAAACTTTTCGACCCGAGGAGTGCCCATTGAGCGTTGTCCTTGCTTATAAGAATTTCGCGGCGAACCGCAATATCAGCCACATCGGGTTGGGAGTTGCGGCTATTAACACAGCCAAAGTGTTGCGCCGTGCCGGCATCGCAGCCGCAGTCTGGCCGATCATCAGCGCGGCCGATCTGCGCACGCGTCTTCAGGTCGCGCCGGCAAAACACGTCATCATTTCCGCGCCTTGGATTCCCGCGTCCGAGTTGCAGGTGCTCTCCAACGATTTCCCTGAAACCCATTTCACGGTGACTTGCCACTCAAACGTAGGGTTCCTCCAGGCAGATCGCAACGGCGTCAGGCTGCTCCGCGAAGTTATCGAAATCGAGCTAGGCACCTTCAACGTTCATCTGGCCGCAAACAGCAGACGCTTCTGCGATTGGATCAACGCCGCATTCGGGGCACCCTGCGCTTATCTGCCGAACCTCTATTACCTTGATCGCCATCCCGTTCGTCACCCGCAGCCATTCAGCGGAGGCACGCTCCGCATCGGCATCTTTGGTGCAACACGCCCTCTCAAAAACCTCATGAGTGCCGCGGGCGCAGCACTTGAAATTTCTCGCAGCCTGCGTGCTGAGCTCCATCTCTGGCTTTCCGCCGGACGTGTCGAGGGCGGCGAAGGCGTCCTGGCAGCCGTCTCAGAAATGCTGCAAGGCTTACCCGACGTGAAGCTAATTCATAATGGCTGGCAATCGTGGCCGAAATTTAGACGCACCGTAAGCCATATGCATCTCCTGCTACAACCGAGCTACACGGAATCCTTCAACATGGTCACAGCCGATGGCGTAGCCGAGGGCGTGCCTTCTGTCGTCTCGCCAGCCATTGACTGGGCGCCTGACGATTGGAAAGCTAACGTCGATAACGTGGTCGAAATTGCGCGCGTGGGGCGCCGCTTGCTATACGATCCTCGCGCTGCGCTGGACGGCTTCCGCGCTCTCGAATCCTACGTTGCCGATGGCATCAATTCGTACCGGCAATTTTGCGCTACAACATAAGCATGCAGTCGCCGTACGAAAAGAAACGGTATCTGCTAGCGACGGCGTGCCGGTAGGCCTCGAGTGTCAGTTCGCGCCCTCCAAAGGCGCACGCCAGCATCAAAAGACTTGACTGCGGTAAATGAAAGTTTGTCAGCAATGCGCCCGTGCCCCGAAATTGAAATCCTGGATAGATAAACAGGGTGGTTTCGCCGTTCATCGCTTTCATTCCGCCGCGCAGCAGCGCGGTTTCAATCGTTCGCACGCTGGTCGTGCCCACGCAGAATAACCGTTTTGCGCGCCGCAAAATCGCCGCATTCGATTCTGTGATTTCGAAATACTCTTCATGCAAGCGGATGTCGCTCACGTTCTCTTGCCGGAGAGGCGCAAACGTACCGAGACCTACATGCAAGGTGACGTACGCGACTTCTGCTCCAGCTCCGCGACACGCGTCTAGCATCTCCGGCGTAAAATGCAGGCCCGCCGTGGGCGCCGCAATCGACCCCCGCTCCTGCGCGTACACGGTCTGGTATCGTTCGCGATCCGCTCTCGCCGGCGAGCGATGAATATAGGGGGGCAGCGGCGTTTCGCCCAGCTCCTCCAAGACTTCGCGCAGCTCCCGATGGGCTGAAAACCGAATCGTTCGTTCGCCGAAATCCCCTTGCGATAGAACTTCCGCGCGCAGTTGCTCGCCGAAGAAGATCCGGTCTCCCGTTCGTACCCGCTTGCCGGGTTTTACCAGAACCTTCCACAGCGTCTCGTCCGGAGTGAGCGCGTGTACGAGAAAAACTTGTACCTGCCCACCCGTTTCGGTGTTGCGGCGTCCATGCAGGCGTGCTGGAAAGACGCGTGTGTTGTTCAGCACCAGGCAATCTCCCTCACGCACATACCTCGGAAAGTTCGCAAATTCATCGTCCTCAAACGCCCGCTTCTCACGCGAAACAACCAGCATGCGCGAAGCTCCGCGCTCAGCGAGCGGCTCCTGGGCGATCAGTTCTTCCGGAAGCTCATAATAGAAATCGGAAACTTGGGTCAAACTGTCATTTTAGGAATTGAAAGTTCTTGCGATGAAACGGCTGCTGCCGTCGTCGAAGATGGCCGCTGTATTCGCTCGAGCGTAATCGCCTCTCAACTGGATACGCATGCCAAATACGGCGGCGTAGTGCCGGAGTTGGCTTCACGCGAACACTTGCGGGCCATCGTTCCGGTGGTGCGCCAGGCACTCGAAGATGCACAGGTTCACCTCGGGGATTTACATGCCGTTGCTGTTACGTCCGGCCCGGGGCTCGTCGGTTCGTTGCTGGTCGGCGTCACGTACGCGAAGGCACTGTGCTTTGCGCGCCACATCCCGCTCATCGCGGTCAATCACGTTGAAGGTCACATCCATTCCGTTGCCATCAAAGCTCACGCTATTGTCTTCCCCGCCGTTGCGCTCGTCGTGAGCGGTGGGCACACGCATCTGTTTGAAGTTCGCGAATGGGGCGACTATCGTCTTCTTGGTAAAACGCGCGATGACGCCGCCGGGGAAGCCTACGATAAGGTCGCTAAATTGCTCGGATTCGCCTATCCGGGCGGCCCTATTGTCGACGGGCTCGCACCCTACGGAAACCCTCGCGCTGTGAAGTTCACGCTCACCAGGATGAAAGGCAACGAATTGGATTTCAGTTTCAGCGGATTGAAAACCGCTGTTTTGCGTTGGACTGAATCACACGACTTGACCGAAGAAATAGCGCGGCGTAAGCAGCTCACGAACGCTACGATCGAAGATTGGCTCGCCGTTACGCCGCAGCCCACTCTCGATCTGCTCGCCAGTTTTCAACACACCGTCATTGAAGAGCTGCTGCGCCACGTCCATACCGCGGCCGATCAAATCGGAGCCGAAGCGGTGATCGTCGCCGGTGGTGTCGCCTCGAACGCCGGTCTGCGCAAGCAGGCCATGGAAACCGGTGCGCTCGCTTTTTACTTTCCGTCAGCCGGGCTATCCACCGACAACGCCGCGATGATCGCCGCAGCCGCATTTCCAAAGTTTCAGCGCAATCAGTTCGCCGGATTTGATTTGAAGGCGCAAGCCAACCTGGTTTTAGCGTGACCTACCGATGCGACACGGGAGTGAAGTTCAAGCCGTACGTGATGTTAGCTTGAGACATGGGTCCTCACGCTCCGGGTGAACAGCCGAAACTGCCGATTCCTGGTGTTCAAAACGTCATCGCGATCGGTTCCGGCAAGGGCGGAGTGGGAAAAAGCACAGTTGCCGTCAACCTGGCGATCAGCCTGAGCAAACTTGGCTACGTTGTTGGGCTGCTGGATGCTGACGTCTATGGCCCCAACGTGCCGCTCATGATGGGTGTTCGCGCCACGCCGCAAGCCTTGGGTCAACGCATTCAGCCGCTTGAGGCGCACGGCCTGAAGCTCATGTCGATGGGATTTCTCAATCCCGGCGATAAACCGCTGGTGTGGCGGGGCCCCATGCTCAACAGCGTCATCCAACAATTTCTGCGCAATGTCGATTGGGGCGAGCTCGATTACTTGATCATCGATCTGCCGCCCGGCACTGGCGACGTGCAGCTCACCCTCATTCAGACCACACCACTCACCGGAGCCGTCGTCGTCACCACGCCGTCGGACGTATCTCTCGAAGATGCTCGCAAAGCGGTGCACATGTTCGAGCAAGTGCGGGAGCCGGTGCTCGGCATTGTCGAGAACATGAGCTATCTCGAACACAAAGGCGAAAAATTATACGTCTTCGGAAAGGGTGGCGGAGCAAGAACAGCGGAGTTGATGAAAGTGCCGCTCTTAGCCGAGATTCCACTCGATCCCAAGACACGCGAGGGGGGAGACACTGGCCACCCGATCGCCACAGTCAAAGAGCCGAATAAGCAAGTGACTCTCTTCGAGAAACTCGCGCGCACGATCATTGAAAAAGCCAACGAAAGCAAGCAGCGTCAGCGTCCGACGATAACTGTGGCCGACTAGCTGACGACCGCTCTACCGTGTCGGATCGTTCTGCAGCTTCGAGCCGTAGCTCCATTCCGTGAATGGCGTCAGAGTCGTGACAACGTTGTCGCGCTCGCGCCAGCTTCCGCGAAAATAGTCGCGGTTCATCGCAGCAATGACTTCGAGCGGTATTTCTTTCGGGCACACGCCCGTACACTCGCCGATATTCGTGCAGCCGCCGAATCCTTCCGCGTTCATTTGCGTCACCATGCGGATGGCGCGCAAATCACGCTCCGGTTTGCCTTGCGGCAAGGTCCCGAGGTGAGCGATTTTTGCGCCCGTGAACAGAGCGGCCGAAGCGTTTGGGCAAGCCGCGACGCAAGCCCCGCATCCGATGCACGCGGCAGCGTCCATGGCGCGGTCGGAAGCTTCTTTCGGCACCAAAATCGCATTCCCATCGGGGGCGCTGCCCGTCGATACCGAAATATAGCCGCCCGCAGCGATGATCCGGTCGAACGAACGCCGGTCCACGACCAGATCTTTAATCATCGGGAATGCTCGCGCACGCCAAGGCTCGAGCATCAGCTCTTCGCCGTCTTTGAAGTGGCGCATGGTGAGCTGGCAAACCGTGGTCGCCGGGAGTGGCCCATGCGCAATGCCGTTGATCATGAATCCGCACGATCCGCAGATTCCCTCGCGGCAATCATGTTCGAACGCCACCGGATCTTCGCCGCGCTCGATCAGGCCTTCGTTCAGCACGTCCAGGCATTCGAGCATCGACATGTCCGGATTGGCGTCGTCCATCTGATAAGTGACAAACTTACCGGACTCACCTCGCGCTTTCTGGCGCCAGATCTTCAGCGTCAGGCGCATTATTTATAGCTCCTTTGGCTCGGATGCACGTAGTGGAATTCAAGCGGCTCTTTCAATAGTTCCTCGCGGTTCCCATAACCCCGGTAGTCCCACGCCGCCACGTACGAATAAGTTTCGTCGTCTCGCTGCGCCTCGCCTTCTGCTGTTTGATACTCCTCGCGGAAGTGGCCGCCGCACGATTCGTTTCGCTCCAGCGCGTCTACGCACATTAACTCCGCCAGCTCGAAGAAATCCGCCACTCGCCCCGCCTTTTCCAAACTCTGATTGAAATCGTCGCCGCTCCCGGGCACCTTTAGGTTCCGCCAATACTCATCCCGCAGCTCCCGAATCTGCTCGATCGCGGTCTCGAGACCTTGCGCGTTGCGTGACATGCCGCAGTAGTCCCAAACGATTTTCCCGAGTTGCCGGTGGAACGAATCGACCGTACGTTTGCCATTGATCGCAAGCAGCTTTTGCACCATCTGCTGCACGCAAGACACGGCATTTCTTATTTCCGGATGAGCCTCACTTACCGCTTCGAACTTGTTATTGGCAATATAATCGCCCACCGTGTAGGGCACGATGAAATATCCATCCGACAGGCCCTGCATTAGGGCACTGGCGCCTAGACGATTCGCACCATGGTCTGAAAAGTTTGCTTCCCCGATGACGAATAACCCCGGAATCGTGCTCATCAGGTGATAATCGACCCACAGGCCGCCCATTGTGTAATGGATCGCCGGATAAATGCGCATCGGAACCTGGTACGGATCTTCGCCGGTGATCCGCTGGTACATGTCGAAGAGGTTTCCGTAGCGTTCCTCGATGGTTTTGCGGCCAAGCCGTGTGATGGCATCGGAGAAATCGAGATACACACCGAGGCCTGTCTCACCGACACCACGCCCCTCATCGCACACATACTTCGCATTCCGAGAGGCCACATCGCGCGGCACCAGATTTCCGAAGCTCGGATACCGCCGCTCCAGGTAGTAATCGCGCTCCCCTTCGGGAATCTGATCGGGTCGACGTTTATCGCCTTTCTCTTTAGGCACCCAGATACGCCCGTCGTTGCGCAGCGATTCGCTCATCAGCGTAAGCTTCGATTGATAATCCCCAGAAACCGGGATGCACGTCGGGTGAATTTGAGTGAAGCACGGATTTGCAAATAGCGCGCCACGTTTGTGCGCGCGCCAGCTTGCGGTCACATTCGATCCCTTCGCGTTGGTGGACAAATAAAAAACATTCCCGTATCCGCCCGTCCCAAGAATGACTGCATCCGCGATATGGGTATCGATTTCACCGGTCACCAGATTCCGAGTGACAATTCCCCGCGCGCGCCCATCGATCACAATCAGATCCAGCATCTCGGTACGCGGATACATCGTCACGCTGCCGGCATCGACCTGCCGCTCTAGCGCCTGATATGCCCCGAGCAACAACTGCTGTCCCGTCTGCCCACGTGCATAGAAGGTACGTGAAACTTGAGCGCCGCCAAACGAGCGGTTCGTCAACGTGCCACCGTATTCGCGTGCAAACGGCACTCCTTGCGCGACGCACTGGTCGATAATCAGCACGCTAATCTGCGCCAGCCGGTAAACATTCGCCTCGCGGGCACGAAAATCTCCGCCTTTGACCGTGTCGTAGAACAGCCGGTAGACGCTGTCGCCATCGTTCTGATAATTCTTGGCGGCGTTGATCCCACCCTGCGCGGCGATCGAGTGCGCACGCCGCGGCGAATCCTGAAAACAAAAGCAGCTCACCTTGTAACCGAGCTCGCCGAGCGTCGCTGCCGCCGAGGCCCCGGCCAGACCCGATCCCACCACGATGATCGAGTGCCGCCGCTTATTCGCCGGGTTCACCAGCTTCATATCGAAGCGCAGCTTGTCCCAGGCCTGCTCGATCGGGCCCGAAGGAATTCGCGAGTCGAGCTCCATTTATTCCACCAGCCCCAGCAGAATGCTAACTGGAATTGAAATGTAACCCGCGGCGATCAGAATAGCCGCAATCGGTCGCGGCGTTCTTTAATATGGGAGTGTGACGCGGGTGATTAATCCCCAGTGATTGAAACATGCTCCACGCGCCGTGCCGAATGTGAAACGCCAACAGGATCATGGAAAAGATGTACCAGGCTGACACCCACCAAACCTGAAATCCGCTGACCAGGTTGTGATACGGATCGCCGGCGACGAAAGCGCCACCGCGATGTGCCGTGCCGGCGGTCAAATCAAGCAAATGATAAATAATGAACGCCAGAAGAATCGGCCCACTCCAATACATCGTGCGCGACGCATAGGTTGATGCTACGTTCTCCTTCTTCGCGTATCCCACCGGACGCGCCCTCTTTTTTCGCATCGCCAGCTCCACTGATGCCCAAATGTGGAGAATCACAGATACCAGAAGAATCGCGCGGACGGCCCACAACGCTTCCGGAAAGCGTCGCAGCGCGCTCCCGTAATAGTTCATCTGCTCGGGCCCTTCAAATACCTGCAAGTTGCCGAGCATATGAAAAATGACGAACAGAAACAGGATTGCGCCGGTGATCGCCATTACGATCTTTTTTCCGTTTGTCGAAGCCCAGAAACGCGCAGGCCGAACTTCGCGAGCACCAATTACGGTTGTAGCCATATTGATTTTCCTAGCCTTATAGGCGCGAGAGAGTAGGCGCCTTCGTCATTTGCAGACGCAAGTGAGGCGGCATCCTTTATATATGTGTCTTGCCGAGAATCGACAGACCTTAATTTCAGATTAGCTCACACCCTGCGCCTTACTCCCTGCGGCTGATCGTTCGCGTCGCGAAAGCTACTCGCGCTGAGCTCTTTGCCGCAACAGTTCTATTGATCGCTTCTCATCGATCGGATAGGTGAAGCGCGGCTGGTGGCTTTCGCTCTTCACCTTCTTTTTCGGATCCCCGGCCTGCTGCCCAAAACAGCCGACCGCGAGAATAGCTTCGTGTGCGCCTCGTGTGTCACGCTTAAAGAAGAAAGAGTCCGACCATGCGGATCACTGTCTCCCACAACAAATCGAAACAGGACCTGGTCCGCGCTGTCGATCGCTCGTTTGACGACCTCTTCGGTGGGCTCGGCATCGCTCCATTCCAAATCGTGAATGAGCAAAGAAGCTGGCAAGGCTCAACGTTAAACTTTTCGTTCACCGCAAAGATGGGCATCGTAAATGCACCCATCAAAGGCACGGTTGAGGTCACAGACAAGGATCTGACTGTCGACGCCGATCTCGGCTTCTTCGAGAAACTTCTGCCGATGAAGCAAGCGCGCGCTGTCATCGAGAAGAACGTTCGAGGGCTCCTGACTTGACGAAGTCATACATCGGCTAAAATCCTAGCCTGGGAGGTAACTCGAGCATGGCAAGTGCTGCTTCTTCTTCTGATCCATTCATCGGCACGTGGAAATTAGATCCGAACAAATCTAAATACTCAAGTGGTGCACCGCCGCGCGACATGACCATCCAGATCGCGCCGGAAGGGGACAATCTCCGCATCGAGGCTCACGGCAGCGACGAAGATGGTTCGCCGCTTTCCGTCACGTACTCACTCCCGGCAAAGGGAGGAAACGGACAGGTCCAGCACGGCTTCTTCGATTCGGTCCGCTCCGAGTACATCAGTGTTGAGGTGCGCCAGACAACTTACCTGAAGGACGGAAAAGAAACGATGTCGCGCCGCACCGTCCTTTCAGACCAAGGCAAAACGATGCGCAGCACCGTGAAAGGCACTAACGCCAAGGGACACCCCGTCGCGGGCGAAGAGGTTTACGAAAAGGTCACATGAACCGCCTTTTAACGAGTACCCTCGCCCTCGCTTTCGCTGCAGCATGTGGCGCACAAACTGAGATTCCATCGCCCGCCTTGCTCGTTCTGAACAAGGAAGGCTCCCTCGCTATTGTGAACCCCGCCACTGGGCAAGTCATTGGCCGTGTACCCACCGGTGCGGATCCCCATGAGACCGCTGCATCGAGCGATGGAAGACTCGCGTTCACCAGTAATTATGGTTCGGGTCGCCCCGGAGGTGAAGGCCACACCATCTCCGTCATCGACATTGCTGCTCAAAAAGAAATCCATCGTGTGGACCTGGCGCCCTTGAGCCGCCCTCACGGGTTATTCTTCGCTGACGGAAAACTTTACTTCACTGTCGAGGCGAACAAAGCAATTGGCCGCTACGACCCGGCGGCAAACGTCGTTGATTGGGTTCTAGGTACGGGTCAGAATACGACCCACATGGTTCTTCTCAGCAAAGATCGCAAAATGATTTTCACGTCCAATATTGGTTCGGACTCGATCAGCATTTTCCAGCGAACCGACGGACCAAATAGCTGGAATCAGACTGTTGTGCCGGTGGGCAAAGGACCTGAGGGATTCGACCTTTCTCCGGATGAAAGTCAAGTGTGGGCTGCTAATTCGCGCGACGGCACTGTTTCGGTGATTGACGTTGCCAGTAAGAAGGTCGTCCGCACCATCGACGTTCACACCAAACGTTCAAACCGCTTGAAATTTACTCCGGATGGAACTCTCGTACTCATCTCCGACCTCGGCGCCGGCGACTTAGTCGTTCTGGATGCTCACACCGGAGCCGAGCGCAAACGGATGAGTGTGGGACGCGATGCTGCCGGCGTCCTGATCGCGCCTGACGGTTCGCGTGCCTACGTCGCCATCACAGGCGAAAATAATGTCGCCGTCGTGAACCTGAAAACGCTGGCCATCGAGAACCGTCTTCATACCGGGACCGGGCCGGATGGTATGGCCTGGCTCGATCTCGCGAACAGGCGCTAAAAATCACTCGTAGCGCAGCGCCGTCATCGGATCAACCTTGGTCGCTCGCCATGCGGGAATGTAACAGGCCGCGACTGCAATCGCGATCAAAAGCACTGCGACTGCACAGTAGGTCAGAGGATCCGTTGCGCTGATCCCATAAAGAAACTTTGTCAGCACGCGGCTCAGCAGGAATGCTCCACAGAGTCCCGCCACCGCTCCCGCAAGTGCCAGCCGCAGCCCCTGCCCGGTAATCATTCTCAGCACCTCTGCCTTGCCGGCTCCCAACGTCATGCGAATGCCAATCTCCTGCACGCGTTGCGTGACCGAGTACGTCATTACGCCGTACAAACCCACGATGGAAAGCAGCAGCGCAGCACCCGCGAAAATCCCCAGTAAAATCGTGCGGAATCGCGGCTCAGCCTCCGAAATCGAGATATTCTCTTGCATCGTGCGAATCTTTACTAGCGGTTGTTCGGGATCGAGTTGCCGTACTACGCTGCGCAGTGCCGAAATCTCCGCCCTCGGATCGTCTGCAGTGCGCAAGACCAGCGATAGCGCGAAAATTGGAAGCATTGTGTCGGCTTGGCGATACGGAAGATACATCTCGGCCTGCGCATCGGTCGCAAGATTCTGCTTCATGTCACCTACAACTCCGACGATCTCCATCAGCGGCACTTCGTGATTCGGTAGCGCCCCCAGCTGCACATGTCTCCCCAGCGCGGATTCATGCGGAAAAAATCGACGCGCCATGGCTCGATTCACAACCACCACAAACGCACTGCGCTCCGTGTCCGCATCCGACAACAAACGGCCTTCGATCAGCGGCACCCGCAACGTCCCCAGATACCGCGGACTCACCGGACGATAACCAACCACAATGTAGTCATGGCCCGTCTTCGGAGCCCGGCCTTCGATGTTGAAATGAATGAGCGCGCCGCCGCCGCTGACCGGTAGTGTCGCTGCTGCGCCCGCTGCTTGCACGCCTGGTATTACGCGCGCGCTCTCGAGCAAGACGATCAAAAAATGCCATGCGTTCGGCTGATTGTTTGTGCGCCCGCGGCGACACCGGCACATCTGCAACCAGCAGATTGTTCGCTTGAAATCCCGGCTCTACATCTTGGAGATGTGCGAAGCTGCGCAGCAGAAGCGTTGCCCCGACCAGCAGCATCAGCGCCAGCCCAATTTCTGCAACCACCAAGGCGCTTCGCATACCACTCTGCCGTCCTCCGCCCGTCGACCCCCGCGCGGCTTCGTTCAGCATTGCGCGTAAATCGAGCGTCACCGTTTGTAAAGCCGGAGCCAGTCCAAACAAAATCCCCGAGAGCAGCACCACCGCCATCCCAAAGAACAGCACCCGGCTGTCGAGTTGGATTGTGCCCAAATTACGAATATTTTGTGAGGCCAATCGCTCGAGCAACGGCATGCATGCCCAGGCGAGTCCGAATCCAAGCAGCCCGCCCGTAAAGGCCAGCAGCACACTTTCAGTCAGTAGTTGACGCACGATGCGGAAATGCCCTGCACCCAGGGCTGTCCGTACGGCAATTTCCCTTCGACGCGAGGTCGCCCGCGCCAGCAGCAGATTCGCCACGTTCGCGCACGCAATTAGCAGTACCAGGCCTACCGCGCCCAGCAGTACCAACAGCGCCGGACGAACATTCTCGACCAGCGATTCCTGCACACGCGATACATTCGCGCGCACATCGGTGTCGTACACCGGGTATTGCCGCTCCAGGCGTTTCGCGATCATATCCATCTCGGCACGTGCACTCTCTATCGAAACTCCGGGCTTCAGCCTTCCGATGGCGATAATTCCCGGATGCCAGGAGCGATCATCCGGCAGCGTCTTCGTCCACGGCTCGAACGGAACCATCACATCCACCGGTTGCACCAATTGAAATCCAGCGGGAAGAATGCCGACGACTGTATACGGCTGGTTATCGAGCGTGATGCTGTTGCCCAGCACCTGCGCACCGGCAAAACGCCGCTTCCAAAATCCGTAGCTGATGAGCGCTACCGGCGCAGCACCCACGCGATCCTCTTGGGGCAGAAATGTATGACCTTCTACCGCGCTCACCCCCAGCACCGAAAAGAGCCTTGCCGATGCCATCTGTCCCTGCACGCGCTCCGGTTCCCCTGCCCCCGTGAATGTGAATGTCTGGGTATGAGCTCCGACCACCGCCTCGAACGAGCGGTTCTGCGCGCGCCAGTCGACAAAGTTCTGATACGAAGGTCCCACGACCGGAAGATCTCGTAATCGCTCCGTCAGCAGGCACAGCGACCTTGGGTCGTGAAACGGCAGCGGTCGCAGTAGAACCGCATTCACCACGCTGAAGATCGCGGCATTTGCGCCAATCCCGATCGCCAGCGTCACTAAAGCTACCGCCGTAAACCCAGGATTCTTGAGTAGCATGCGCCACCCGTACCGCAGGTCTTGAAAAAACGTTCCCGGAGCTAACGTCATCCCAGTCACCGCCCTCTCACCCACTAACTCTCATGACGAATGATCGTGCACAATTTTCCAGCCGTTCTTTGTGCGTTTGCAGATTACTGTGGTGAGTCCTTCTCGTTTTTCGCCGCTCTCGAGCGCCAGATGCCATCTGGCCGTAAACACGGCCGCGTCCCCACCGAGCATCTCAATCCGCGTCTCAGTGAAGTTGAGCTGCCCCATCTGCTTGCCTGCGCCTTGATACCTCTGGCGATATCGCGCGAGCGTCGCCTCCCACCCCTTCGCGATCGTGTCCCCCGAGAAAAATGTCAGCTCCGGCGAGTTGTCGTATCCGCGCATGAAGCCTTTCAGATCGCCACGGTTCCACGCCGCCGTTTGATCATCTAGCATTCGCTTTAGTTCATCGCGCGCACTTTGCTGTGGAAAGGCAGCAGGTACTACCAGCAGAACCAGCGCCAACAATCGTCTATGCATGGCACGCAGTATAGCGTCGCAGTATTGTGTCGGAGGCGCGCCGCGTCGACGCTGCTCGTAGACGCTATCGAGACGGCTCCCTCAGACCCTGCACGTGCTTCATCCACCAGCGCGCGCCGACAAACAGGAATCGGTAGTCGTTCATGAATTCGGGTCGTTTGCCCTCGGCGGCATGACCGATGAACTGAAGCGCCCAGCCGCCCACAAAAAGCGCCGCGGGCACCCGCCACCACCTCCGCGAAACGAGTACGCCCGGCAACAGCGCGATAGAAAGTGCAATCGCCGGAATGCCCACCGTATGGCACGCGCGGTTCACCGGATTCTGGTGACTGCCCTCGTACTGCGAAATCCAATCGTCCCAGCTGCGGTTTCCCAGCATAAGCACCTCGCGCTGGTCAGATTCTAACAACCGCGTTCGCGCCGTCGCCTCTTCTCACGGTGTCCTTGCGCCCAAGGCTTGCGCGAGTTTCTGCCAGCGTTCGATAGTGATGACCATCGGCAGCGAGCATACTGTCGACTTCTTCGTCAGTGAGATAACGAAGGGAAGCCGATTCGTCGATGCGTCGCAGCACTCGTGCGAAACCGTCGAGCGTCGCCCACTCGGCGGCAGTAATCCTGTCACTGATTAAGACACCGCCTCCTTCGACGATCACGAAGGGATGCGACTCTCCCATCTTGCGGATTTGATCCCGCATTTCAGACCCGCATCGAGAGCACCGTATGTGGGGCAAAGTTCTGCCCAGAAAGAGCCCCTGACATGGATATAGAACGCCGCGTTGCATGATCCGTCGCGAGGTAACGTCCGTCCCCAGTGCCTGCAAGGATTCTGATTGCGCCAGCCGCCAACCTGAAAGAGCTTGCAGGTTTTGCCGGAGATCCCGCCGAGGAGGTGGAGCAAAACGCGGCGTTACTGTCAGCCGCCACTCCACCTCAAACAGAAGGTCTTCCACACTGTCGCAATCCTCGCCGCAAACCACCAGCCCATGATTCCCGAGCACAAACACGTCCGCACCCGGAGAACGCTCACGAGCGCTTTGAATTTCTCGCGCAAGAGACAGTCCCGACGTGGCATACGGAATCCATTCCCATGGCAACCCGCAGAGTCTTTCCGCGAGTTGCAGAGGCGCATCCGACCGTACCGCCCATGCAATGGTGTTCACGGAGTGGACGTGAACAACAACTCGCTGCGGCAACACTGCATGCATGAACGTCTCCACCGAAGGGCGCAAATGCGCTCGCTTCGAGCTCGCATCGTGCTGTGTGAGGGGCGCGCCTTCTCTAAAACGTTCTCGCGCCTTGGCAAGCTGAACGGGCACTAAAATTTGCTGTCGATTTGCATCGGCAAGCCACTTACCGGATGCCTTGATCCAAAGCGTCTCGTCAATTTTCACCGAAGTATTGCCGCTACTCGCCTGTACCAGCGATGGATCCTTGCCAATCCGGCTGGAGAATTCGAGCAGAGCCTCGATCTCGCTCGCGCGGCTTTGGATTGCATCCCTGAGCCCCGCGATACCTTTCATCAGCTTCTTCCTCCTGGGGAACTTTGCCTTCATCTGCCGCTCCTCCTCGTCATTACAAGATTCGAAATTGATTCTCGACCGGCAAGCTTGCAGGGAGCCTTTTGGATCGGGCGCGCCCTATTTTAAGCGACGTCCTGAAGATCGCATTCACTGGAATAAAGCCCGCCAGCTTATGTTCGGCGACGGCCGCTAGTCCCATCGACGCGATACAGCCACACGAGCCGCAGTCCGGATTCCCGCCGAACTGGCACGGCGACACTACTGTTTTCAGGTCTGCCGAAATTGTCTTGGTCGTAAGTGCGAAGACACAGTCACTGGGGCTCTCGGGAGGGCACGTGAATTGCCGGATCAGAGCTTCGGGCATGTCGAGCTTTGGGTATTGCTTGCGGAGTTCCATCATTTCGGAGATAGCCTGGTGTCGCTCATGTTCGGCCAGCATCTCCGGAAGGTCGTCTCCGATCTGTGGAGTGAAAATACTGAACCAGACCTTCCTGACTTCGTCCTGGGCCGTCCAGAATTCCAGGAAGTCCGCCAGATATCCCGGGCGTTTCATCATCTGGCCGGTGATCGTGCAGTGAATCGTGATTTGCTGGTGGGCGATGTTTGCCAGAATTCGGTCGTATGTAGCCGGTGTCCGTCGCGCGTCGTGCTCCGGTCGCAGCCCGTCAACGGAAACAACCATGTTTACGTGCGGCTCGCGAGTCCATTCCTCAGGAAACGGCCGGAACGCACTGGTCACGATTTGCACATGGATCCCACGCGCGGTAAGTAATGGAACCAGCTGCTCCAGTTCTCGATATCGGACCAGCGGATCCCCGCCCACCAGTGACAAGTGCAACGGTTTTAGAGAATCGACTACGTTCAAAACTCCGTCAACCAGAGCCTGTCCTTTCAGGTCCCTCAACTGCCTCAGAGTCAACCCACCGCCCAGATGGGCAGCATCGTAGGCGTAACATCCAGGACAGCGCAGCGGGCATTCTCTTGTAATTTCAATCGAAAGCGAAGGGGCTTCCCCGCGTAGGATTTTGCCCCAGGCTCGAACAACTTCTGACGTGCGCATACGCACCTCCTTACTTCAATTCGCAAACTGGGACGGTGACCGGAGAACGCAAGGAACGTCGAATACGCGATACAGCATCCGCGCATACGAATGCCCCCGCTGCGCCCAGTACACAGTCCCGCGATGCCATCACCGCAGGCCACAACTGTTAACGGAATGAGCGGAGTTTAAACGGTAGGAGGTGAGGAGTCCGAAGCTTCAATGACATAAGCGGCCAAAAGGCTGGCCGGCTTATGCTCGGCTAACAAGCTCTTCTCAAAGCAGCGCGCGTGCGATCGCGGATCGAACAGAACTCGAAACCACGCATGGTCCCGGTCGGCAGCGACCTGGTGCAACGCGGTAAAGCAAAACGCGGCAGCCTTGTCAGGGTGCGGCTGCACCACTGGAGGATCGGGTACTCTGTCGAGCGAGGCGACGAGCAGGAACAGGCATAACAAGTAGCTCAAGAGTCGCTGCATTTGTAACCGCCCTCGGTACCTGCGCTATAGTACCTCAGCATCATCTCTGAACCTGTCGCAGTGTTGTGCACGCAAGCAGGGCCAAATGAGCTTTCAAACATGCTTGGCGAATTCGATCAGGCCGATCACAGGCAGCGCAATGCTCGCCGCGACGATCACAATCGTCAAGACTAGGAAAAGCCAATCGTGAACCCGTTGCTGCTTAGGCTGTAGCAGGTTCTTCTTCAGCAGTTGATAATTGCGGCGATTCGCTTTGAATGCAATATCGAACAGATCTCCAATAAACGGAACCGCGCCCGCGAGAGACTCTATCCCGATATTCACCAGCATGCGCGCGATCGCCACGCGTGGGATGCCAAGTTGTATAGCGCGGTACACGATGTAAAACGAGACCAGCGCATCGATGACGTCACCGATCCCGGGAATCAGTCCGATAATTCCCGCCAGCCCAAACCGGAAATGCCCCGGCAGTTCGAACGCATAATCGAGCCAGCGCGCCAGCGCTTCCACATCCGCAATGCGCGGGTCGACGATCTCGGGCGTCAGCGCATCGGCCCGATATCTTGGACCGGCATAGGGCGTAATCGCGTTCGGCACCAATCCTCCTGTAAACCAGACCTTCGCCATCCCGGAAAGTTTCTCGTTTACAGCAGCAACAGACCGCCGACCTCAGAGTTCCAGTTTGCCTTGATACTCCATCTCCTTTAGCGCGAACTTCTTTTTTATCTCCATACGGTTTGACGCGATCCGAAACTCCGGATCTTTGTCGTGCAGCGTGATCGGTTCTGACTTGTCGAAATGAAAAATCGTTCGCGCGTCGCGGCCCTGATTCAACTCAACCTTCGTGGGATTCAGCCGCTCATGTCCGAGCGACAAAACCGTGAGGACCTTCAAATGATCGGCAAACCTGGCGTCGTCCGAATCGTCACCGGGGTTGCTGGTCGATTCCTGCGACCCGAATCCGGATTTCGGCAGCCCAATTACTGCAATCACGTATTCATTCAGCGGCTTCATTGCAGCTGGATCCGCAGCGGCGCCGTTCGTCTTTGCTTCGGCCAGCCGCACGGGCAACGCGCTTTCCCATTGCACGGTCACCGTGGGACCCTGTTCCGCAGGCGGATATCCGCCGCCCCTGCGCCCTCGGCCCATACCACCGCCCATTCCGCCGCCGCCCCAGCCGCCCCCGCCACGACCCATGCCGCCGCCGGGCATGCCCTCGCCCCAGGTCCCGCCGTTTCCGCCGCGACCACCGCTCTGGTCGTAACCTGAACCTCTCGCCACCGTCACCTTCACTGATTTAGACCAGGGCGAATTGTTCAGTATTTGATACACGTCCTCGCTGGTCCACTGCGCCGGATCGTCCTTCTGCCACGAAGCCGCCGCGAGCGCAACGCCCGCCGTCAGGATCGAGCTAACAACTATTCCTTGCAAGAAAACAGATCGCCTGCACATAACTCTTGAGTTTCGACGCCTTTTCCGGCGTTCGCGAGTACACCGGTTTTTACTGTCGAGACGACGGGCTGACGGTAACCCCGTTCGGGGTTACAGCCTTAGATATCTCTTCAAAAGCCTTCTCCTTCGGGCCGCAACTTCCCGTAGAGAAGGCGCTCCGCGTACATCACCGCGCGCGCGCTTCCAATTCGCCCCGCATGATTCTGTAATCAACCGCATAAGCGTGGAATCCGGCCCGCTGAAATCCACGAATAACTTCCGGGTTCTTCATAAACGTGTTCCAAACGAAACCCGTGCGTAGATTCTCTGCCATCACCATCGTGATGCCCGTATCAATTCCAATCACGTCGGTGTCATACCAGTTCTTCAGGGGGTTGAAGGCATTGACGAATCCATAACGGCTCCAGGCACGCGCTCCATAGCTGTTTTTGATTGTTTTCAGTACGCGCAATGTAGCCGATGGGAGAAATGCCAACGAGCCTCCCGCGGCACTGGGCACCACAGTTCCATCGATCGGTCCAATGGCGGGAGGACCACCCCACACAACATAGCCATTCTCGGAATCGGAAGCCGTAATGCCCCACAAATCATTGCTGTAATCGGGAAACTGCTTGCCCAGTTCCAAGCAGAACAGGCGATGGACCTCCGTTGCTGTCATCGAGTTCAGGAAATAATCCGCATGCGCATCTCGTTTGCCGCGGAAGTCGAACCAGGCCTGCGAATACTGATGTACGAACAGAGGCGCGTACGAACCGATATAGCGGAGCCCATCGTATTCGAAAGTTGTCCGTTTCCAGGCGTTCCAGACCTCACCCGGCAGCGGATGTGATGAAGAGCCCAGGCCGAAAAGGTACATCATCATCAGTTCGCTGTAGTAATCCCATCGATAGGGCAGAAAACCAGTTTCAGGCGACCACCCATGCGGGAGCAGATGAGTATCTTCCGACAACCATGTCCACTCGACGCGTGCAAAAATGGCGGCTGCCAAGCGCGTGATTTCGGAGTGCCGGAAGTATTGACGGCAGGTCATCACGCCGCACAGCAAAATCGCCGTATCTATCGAGGAGACCTCCGACTCCCACATCCGTTCGCCGCTCTTCAAATTCGCGAAATGATAAAAGAACCCGCGGTGCGTCGGCATCTTCTCATATAAGAAGTGCAAAGCGGTGATCACACGCCGATGCGCATCGCCGAGCGACAGATATCCTCGCTTGTGTCCAATGCACACGGCCGTCAATCCGAAGCCGGTCGCTGCGATGCTTGCCACCGTCGTCTTATCGGTTGCCCGTACATTGCACCTGTCCTTAACAAGCCCGGTCTCGGCATCGGCCTGATCCAGAAAAAACAGGAAATTCGCCTTCTCGATCTCCTCCAGGAACGCGTCGTCCTCTGCTGAGATCGCCTGGCTGCTTGCGTCTATCGGCTGCGGGGGCGGCGGCTCTGCGGCTAAGAGCAGCGGGGCGAGGCCTTGTCTGAAGATCGCCGCGGATGCCGTCGTCCCAGCCAGCATCGCTAAGAGTTGACGCCGCGAAAGTCCGCTCTCTTCGATCTCTCCGGCTGCCAATCAACTTACTTTAGACGATCGTCACGGTTCGCGCATCCGTGGATCTCCTCGATCGCACGTCTTAGAATCTGACAGGGACAACGAGATGACGCGTGGGCGGAAGGTCGTGCTTGGGGCAGCTATCGTTATCTTCGCCGCCATCCTAGCTGGAGTAATCGTCTCTCGCACCTCTAGAAAGGAGAGCATTTCGTTGACAGGTGCCGTCCTCCAGCAGGCCAGCGACCCCAGAATGCAGACGCCCATCGCCGATACAGAGATCACCGCCAGTAGCGGTCTCGCGAGCGCCGCAACCCACTCCGATGTTTCCGGTTTTTTCCAATTGACTTTGCCTCCGGATGTAAAGCCGGGCCAAGCAGTGAGCCTGAGCTTTCGCCATTCGGGTTATCAACCGCTCGCGGTTACGATGCGCGCGACCGACCGCCTTTACATCGCCCGCCTGGTGCCCATCCATACCGAATCGAGCGCAGAGGCGCACGGTGCTGAGATCACGATCGGCAATCTACGCGTGAGGTATTCCGTCAAGGACATGGCAACTGTAAATGTGGGAAGCATCGCGAGAACTTTTGAAGTTTCTAACACCGGCGGAGTTCCGTGCGATGGCCACGCTCCTTGCTCCCCAGACGGTAAATGGAAAGCGGCAATCGGGTCTGACTCTTACGATGCCGGAGAAGACAATCAGTTCCGCAATGTCCGTGTTTCTTGCATCGCCGGCCCTTGCCCTTTCACAAACATCAGTCCCACTGATCTTTCCAACCAGGGCCGAATCGTGAAAGTGTCTGCACTCGATTGGTCCGATACAGCCACCTTTCTCGTCGAAGCGGAGGTGAGTCGTACGCTGGCCAGTGACACGGTCCGGTACTCGATCCCCGTGATTTTCGGAAACGGCATGGATTTCACCCTGCC
Organism: uncultured Acidobacteriaceae bacterium; assembly: GCA_963787615.1. Taxonomy (GTDB): domain Bacteria; phylum Acidobacteriota; class Terriglobia; order Bryobacterales; family Bryobacteraceae; genus Bog-105. The sequence goes on from CAWBDJ010000001.1 coordinate 555,426, forward strand.
GGGAACAGCGGAGGGGCCCAGCATCGAAGCCGATCTGAACGGATCCGACATCGTCTTCCCTCTTGGGCCCGAAATCTTTTTGTCCTGGGCCGGCTGTACTCTCAAGGCCGGCGCGAATGGCTCGAAGCTATACCGCTGTGAACTCAAACCCGGATACCGATTCCAATAGCCGCGTGCTGCCCGTGGTTCTCGGAATCCGCCCGAATCGCCAGAAGGTGTTCGCTTGAGGGTCTCGTCTTAGTGCTGAGCGCCGCTATTTCGATGAGCGGCCGTGTATTGCACCGCGTGGTCGACGATCACGTAAAGAAGCTGGTCGGGGTCCTTCTTGGCCTCTGTTTTGATCCAATTGCCGGCTTTCGTCCCCGCCTCCGCCGTATCCGGCACCGTGAGGCCGCGCTTCTGCGCCGACAACTCAGCGAGCGCCTTCACGATTTCGAAGAAACCATCTTCGGTTTTCCCGCCCAACGCCCATGCCTCGCGCACGGAGCTGGTCACCGCCTGCTCCATCGTCCATGAGTGTGCAGTCGGCGTATCGGTCGCCGATTGCGGAGCAGCCGTCTGCTGCGACTTGGCGTACACGGATTGCCCTGACAACGCAAGGACGGCAGCCATAACAGACGCCGCCAGCATAGTTACTTTTTTCATGATTTTGGATTCCTTTCGCTTACCGGTGTCGATCGCGATCATTCTGCGCGACCTTGCCCGCAATCGCGCCCATGCCGGCCCCCGCTGCTCCACCGATCAGAGTACCTTTTAAACTGCGGCCGAACACGGCTCCTAAAGCAGCGCCGCCCGCCGCGCCGATCAGAGCACCCTTGCCCGGCCCAATCCCCGTGTCGTGATGATGCCGGCGCTCATCCTCGCTGGCATAACGCCCGTAGTCTCCTTCTCGAACGCTGCTTTGCATGCCGCTGTAGTAGTTTCTACCGCCGTAGTTGCTTCCATTACGGTCACGTTGGCCTACCACTGGCATGACGGAACCCAGCAGTAACCCAGCGGCTACTACATAGGTCTGTACCTTGCGCATAAATTCCTTTCCCGAGACATCGCTGCCCGAGCCAACCTACTCCCTCCCGCAGTGTAACTGATATTAGTACCGTCTTGATTTTTCGAGGCCCAAATGTCGCCCGCGGCTAAGTATCAGGCCGCCGGCGAAATAGGTTCGACGGGGAGACCTAGCTTCAGCCAGCTTTCGAATCCGCCCTCGAGTGGATGAACTCTGCGCACTCCGGCTCGCCTCAGTTGCAGCGCCGCACGGGCGCTGGTCGCCTCGTTTGGTCAAGTGCAGTAGAGGATTACTTCGCGATCACGCGGAATCTCTCGAAAATGCGCGCGGAGTTCCGCCGGACGCAGTACCTGCGCACCCATTATCTTCTGGCCTGTTCTCTCCACCTCTGACGGGGCGCGCAGATCGACGATAACGGGCGGCGGATCGCTGCCCATCGTTGCGTACGCTTCCTTTGCGCTCATTCGGTCAATGCGCAATTGCCGGCGGAACCGCACTCGCTGAAAATAACGCCAGCTAATGAACGCGCCGATCAGAAGAGCTAAGACGAACCCGGCGCGGCGCCCAAACAGGCCAAGCAAAATGACCACCCTGTCAATCTGGCGATGAAATAGAACTCCGGCAACCAGATAAGCTGTCGACCAAAGCGCCGATCCCGCCGCATCCGCCAGAAAGAAACGCCACCTCGGCAGTTTGATTGCTCCAGCCAGCGGGTTCGCGATCAGACTCGTGCCTGGAACGAATTTCGTAAAGAGCAACGTCCACGCTCCACGCCTCATATAGTCAACTTCCGTTTTGCGGACGCAGGTATCGGGTTCGAGCGAAAATTTACACAGCAGTTTGAGAACGGAACGGCCTCGCCAGCGGCCCAACTCGTACCAGAAAAAGTCCCCCAGCAGAGCGGCAGCGACGCTAATGACGACAGCAAGCCCAAACGAGTAATGTCCATCGCCCACCGCAGCGCCCATCACGAGCAGAACCGGATCTGCCGGAATGGGAACACCGGCCTGCACTGCGAACACATAACAGAACAAGAACAGATAGCCATGGAGCAGAATCAGCGAGCGAAAGGACGGCACTTGCTTCAGCTTCCCACGCCCATCGGTTCTTGCTGAAACTTCGGGACAGCTTCCCCGACGCTTGCTCTCAGGTCCGGTTCACGAGTAGTGACAACATAGGGGCTATGCCGAAGCTCACCATACAAATTGACCCCTCAAGCTGCATCCTGGCGGCCAACTGCGTGGGTGTAGAACCGAAGTTGTTTCAGATCGGCGGGGAATCGCACGTGGAGATCGTCGACGGGAGCGGCATCTCGCAAGGAACCGTATACACCTTTGATGCAACTGATGTAGAGCTCGAGATGGCCGAGGAGGCCGCTGAGTCCTGCCCGACCCGCGCCATCGCCGTCACGCGCGGTTGAGTCCGTGGCTCCATGCCCCCGCTCCTCCCGCGCCGCCTCTCAGTACCAAGTACTCTCTTCCCCCACCCAAATCCCGGTCCTCTTGCGCAACATCTTTCAAAAGGTGTCCCATATCGTTAATACAGTTCTCAATTGTGTCCAACTCTTGCGGACTTTACCTTGGGGTGTGAAGTTTTCCGCTTTTCTAATGAATGGCTGATTACATGGGGTGCTGGGGTCAATGCCTTCGACGTGCGTTCATCGCTGACACGCTCCATGGGATGTCTGTACCCAGGATTTCTGTGGTTTTCTTCATAGCCATTGCAGCCACCCTCTGGGTTGCTCCGCTCGGCCAGGCCTCCGATCCTCCCTGTAAATCGGGCGAACTGCGCGTCTACGTCAAAGATTCGCAGGAGAGCCCGGTGTTCGACGTGCAGATTAGAGCCGCGTCTACCGCCACAGGAAGCGCCAGGCGAACAACGGGGGCCATGGGCATCGCCGACTTCGAAAACATACCCTGTGGGTCATGGACCATCCAGGCCCTCAAGCAGGGATTCGAAGAAAGCGTCATCACCGTACAGATCACAAGCGGCATCAACACCGACGTGAGTCTCACACTCAATCCGAGCGTCGTGCACTCCAGCATCGACGTAACCGAAAAGCCCGCCATCGTGGAACAAAGTTCTTCCGAGAGCAACGAACTGCATACCAGCGAAGTGAAGCCTCTTCCCGGAAATCCGCCCACCGTCGCCGATGTGCTCCCGCTCGTGCCCGGCGTTGTGCGTTCACCCGACGGCGAGCTGAAACTCGACGGCTCGGGTGAACAGCGCAGCGCGCTCGTTGTGAACCAAAGCGACGTCACCGATCCTGCCACAGGCAAGTTCGGCCAAACCGTACCGATCGACAGCGTCGAAACGGTGAATGTCTTGAACACTCCATTTCTTGCGCAATATGGTCGCTTCACTCAAAGCGTGGTGGCCGTCGAGACCCGTCGGGGCGGCGAGAAGTGGCATGCCGATCTCAACGATCCGTTTCCTGACTTCCGGATCAGAAGCTACCACATGCGCGGAATTCGCAATGAAACTCCGCGAGCAGTGTTGGGCGGTCCCTTGATCGCCGATCGCCTGTTCTTCATCAGCGCACTCCAGTACTTCCTCGACAAGGTGCCCAACCGCACGCTCGGTTTCCCCTACAACGAATCGAAGCAGGAATCGCTAAATTCGTTCACACAATTGGATTACATTGCCTCTCCCCGGGAGATCGTCACTGCCACGCTGCACGTTACACCTCAGCACATCAACTTCGTCAATCCCGAGTACTTCAACCCGCAACCGGTAACACCTACTTACGCGCAGCATAATTACATCGGAACCGTCAGCGATCACTTCGGAATCTGGGGTGGCACGCTCGACAGCAGCCTTTCCATCCAGCGTTTCGAGGCGTTCATTGGGGCACAGGGCGATGCCGACATGGTCCTGACGCCCGAAGGAAACCGGGGCAACTACTTTAGTCGACAGAATCGCGAGGCCGGACGCATCGAGTGGCTTGAAATCTGGTCGCCTTCCCCAGTCAAACTCGCCGGAACTCATCTCGTGAAGACTGGTACATCGCTCAGCCGTTCAACCGATCAAGGACAGTTCACTTATTACCCCGTCGACATCCTCAACACCGCCGGTCAGCAGTTGGAGCGCATCGATTTCACCAATCCGGCCCCCTATAATCGCACCGATCTGGAACTCACAGCGTACGGACAGGATCACTGGTCGCTCACTCCCAAAATCGCTCTCGATTACGGATTGCGCGTCGAACACCAGAGACTTGCCTCCAGCTTTCGAGTGGCGCCTCGCGCGGGCTTCGCCTGGACTCCTTTTGCCAACGAACGAACCGTCATCCGAGCCGGTTACGGCGAGTTCTACGATCACATTCCGCTCGACGTCTATACCTTTGGTCGCTATCCATCGAGGACCGTGACCTATTACGCCCCGGACGGCAGCATCGTAGGTTCGCCGATCGATTTCGTCAACGTCATCGGCAGTGTCAGCGGGCCCCGTTCATTCTTGGTCCACGGCCAGCGCGTCGCCGGCGCCTTCTCCCCACGAGGCTCCACCTGGAACGCCCAAATTGAGCACAGCTTTTCACGCCTGTTTCGGATTCGCGGAGTTTACACCGACAACCGTTCCGTCGGATTAATTGCGCTCGAACCCGAACTCCTCGGAACAACAAATGAAATTGTGTTAAATGGCGACGGTAGTTCCAGGTACAGGCAGGCCGAAGTCACCGCCAAACTCGCCTGGAGCAATGCGCAGCAGCTGGTCTTCTCGTATACGCGCAGTCGCGCTCAAGGCAACCTCAACGAGTTCGATTCCTATCTCGGCAATTTCTCCACTGCGCTAGTGCGACCCGACCTCTATTCGAACCTGCCGGCCGATCTGCCGAACCGCTTCCTGCTCTGGGGTCACACCAAGCTTCCGGTATGGAAACTAGAGCTTCTGCCGATCGTCGAATATCGCAACGGATTCCCGTATGCGCAATTCGATTCCTTTCAAAACTACGTCGGCACACCATATAGCGATCAGACGCGCTTCCGAAATTTCTTTTCTGCGGATGCTCGGCTCATCAAGGATTTTAAAGTCACCCCAAAATATACGGTGCGACTCTCGTTGAGCGCCTTCAATCTAACCAACCACTTCAACCCGCTCGCCGTCCACGCCAATGTTGCCGATCCTCAATATGGAGTGTTTTTTGGTAATTACCATCGGCGTTACCGCGGCGATTTCGAAGTGATCTTCTGATCCTCTCGTTATCAGCGCGGGGTGTGGTAGCAAAATAGAGTAGGACTTCGGCCGACGGTGGGCCTGCACCGATGAGCCCTGACGACAATAGTAAGATCGTGCTGGAACCGAATGGCAACGAGATAAGTACCCGTGCCGGCGGGGCGCGGCGCTATCGAAAACCTTTGACTGCTTTCCGCTGGTGCGATATAAAGGCGCTGCTGGTCGATAGCTTCAGGCGCTGGAACAAACACAACGCCACTCGACTCGGAGCCTCGCTAGCGTTCTATTCCCTCCTGTCGCTCGCTCCCCTCCTGCTTCTGTCGGTTTCGATTGTGGGCCTCGCCTTCGGCCATTCCACCGCGCAGCGCCAAACTGTGCAACAGGTAGAAGCGCTGGTCGGGCCTGCTGCCGGAAAAGCAATGGCTGCCTTCCTGCAGGGATCGCAAAACACCACCCACGGCATTATCGCCACCATCCTGGGCGTGATCACGCTTTTGTTTAGCGCATCGGGTGTGGTGATTGAGCTGCGATCGGCCTTGAACCTGATCTGGGACGCGCCCGACCGGGATTTGAGCGGACTCGAAATGATCGCAAGCTTCGTGAAGCAGCGGCTGTTCTCCTTCGGGATCGTCCTCGGAATCGGATTCCTGCTCATCGTCTCGCTTGCTGTTACCACCTGGATCACTGCCTTAGCAGCGCTCCCCTCTTCCGTTTCGGGCGCGGAAGCGGCGTTCCTGCACGTCCTGAATTCAGTCGTCTCCTTCGTCGTCATCGCGGCACTTTTCGGCGCGATCTACAAAATCATCCCCGATGTACATGTCGAATGGCGCGATGTCGTGCTCGGCGGCGCCGTCACTTCGCTGCTGTTTTCCATCGGAAAACTGGCGCTCGGCTTCTACCTCGGCCGCGCCAGCTACAGCTCTACCTATGGAGCCGCCGCTTCGATCGTCATACTGATCGTTTGGGTCTACTATTCAGGGCAGATTTTTTTCCTGGGTGCGGAGTTCACCAGAACCTTCGCCGAACGCTATGGTTCCGATCCGGCCGAGAAGCCCGAGCACATCGTAACGCTCGCTTCCGAAACTACACCGCAAGCCAACCCGAAGATCATCGTGCCCGACAAGTCGGCCTGAATCTTCGCTACAGCTTGATCCAGCACCACTCCTTTGAGTACGGCACCCGGCTCATGCGATATCCGGATTTCAATCCCGTGACTACGTTGTCGCTCCAGTTGAAACCGCAACCCTTCTCGGCATCGTACAAGCCCGGCTCCTCCGAGAAGCACATACCGCGATGTAGCACCGTGTTATCGCCCAACGCCAGATACGGAGCTTGGTGGCCCTCCGATCCTTCCCCGTGCGCCGGCCGGTGATAAATGTAGTTTTGAACTCCGTTGTCCACTTGGTATTTGTGAATCTTGTACGCCACGCTCGAACAGGTCGCGCCCTCCACTTGTAGCTCTACTTGCATATCGCAGGTGTGCTGGCTCACCTCCCAAAGCTTCTGCATGTGCGAATCGAAATTGCCGGCGGAATCGGCAATGATACCCGCCCGGTAATTCTCTCCGCCGCATCCGCCGATGTAAGCGTCTCCTTCAATCTGGAACGCCATGTTGCGTCCGATCCGCTGGTAAATCGGCTGGTTGGGGTGCGGATAGCCTGTGAGCGGTCCAACCCGCACCTGCAGCGACACCTCGCTGGACACCCCATGGTGCGAAGCTCCGTTCGCCAAATTCAGTTCCGAAAGCAGTTGATCGTTGATCCACAGCGTAGTCGCCGCCCCGACCTCATAATCGGTCACGTCCGTTCCATGGGTCAGCATGTAATCGCGTGCGAACGCATGCGCGCGGTCGAAGTAGATGTAAGCCCGGCGGCACAAGGCCAGCTCTTCCGGCGTTTTCATCTGACGCATCTTCAAAACAGTTTCGGAAATGTCTACCCACTCGATTCCCGGCAGTACTTCTTTCGCTTTCGCGAGATCTTTTGGATAGAATTCGCCATCAAGACCGATTTTTTTCCCCTGAATACCTCGCTTTTTGATGCCTTGCAGCATGAACTTGAACAAATCCACAGTCTTCCCCTGCGTCACCGTTCCTTCGTTGGGGAATCCGCCTTCGGAATGCTTGAAATCGAAGTACATCAATCCATCGCCGTACCACCAACTCTTGACCAGGTCTCGATCCAACGCCGGATAGAAGTACCACGGATCGGCATCGTTTTTGTTCATGAAAGTGGCTTGTGGCCGCTCGGTGGTGGTGTGCCAGTATCCAGTTAAATAAATCACGTTCAGTGGATCGCGTAAGAGGAATGCTTCGATCCCGCGTTGCCCGAGCGTATCTTTGAGGCGTCGCACGGCCTGCTTGTTCCACTCCAGTGGAAGCCGGTCCGTCGTAGCAGGTTGCGGCGGCCCTTCCTCGCCCGGCTTCGATGCCAGCAGCAACTTCTCGCTGGTCCCGGAGCTTTGCGCTTTCAAGTTTTGCGTCCAGGACAGGTTCGTCGGGGTGGACTGCATCGCCGCAACTTTGTCAACGCGCGACAGGAATCCGCCACCAACGACCGCCAAACTACCGCCCTTCAAAATTTCCCGACGACTTCGTTTCATGTATCCGACAACTCCTTGTTACGTGCGCCTCGCAGCTTGCGCCAAACTTTCGGCGGAGTATATCACGTGCTGACCGGTTATCGGCGGCGCAGCAGCGACTTCCCCGGTCAGCGGGACAGCTTCCTTCGCATCATCCAGGCCGCTATCGCAGCCAAGGTGAGAACGAGCGTGGCGATGAACGTATAGCGTTGAACTAGCCGCATCGTCGCCTGCCAGTTTTCCCCGACGAAGTATCCAATAGAAAGAAAGGTCGCGACCCAAACGGCTGCTCCCGCATAGGCGAACAGCGCAAATGTTTTGTATTCGAGATCCGATGTGCCTGCTGCCAATGCCGTAAAATGACGCACGCCCGGTATGAAGTACCCGATCGCAAGAAGCCATTCTCCCGCGCGCTGAAACCAGCCGTGTATCCGATCTAAGCGCTCGTGCGTCAGGTGAAGCCAGCGTCCGTAGCGGTTCACCACCTCGATTCCGAGTGTCCGTCCAATCAGGTAACTGATCGATATCCCGCATGCGCTGCCTGCAAATCCAGCCGCAAACGTAAGCACCGGATGCAATCGTCCTTTCGAAATCAGATATCCCGAGAAGACCAGCAGGGTCTCGTCCGGTATCGGCAGGCCGACAATGCCCAGAACCAGCAGAGTGAATAAGCCGGCGTAGCCGTAATGCGACAGCCATGCGAGCAGCGCGTCCATGCTTCGGGTAGTCAGAGGATAACAGGGTGTTACCTGCTTTAACGCTCTACGGCAACTCACAATCCACTCTTTTGCGATACGATTTCCCTATGGCGAATCCTGCAAGCTCGAGCTTCGAAGTAAAGTGTCCCTGCTGTGAAGCGACGCTGCACATCGACCCCGAAATGCAGATTGTCATTCATCATCGCGAGGCGGAAAAAAAACCGGCTATTGAAGATTTGCATACTGCCGTTCAGCAGCTCAAAGGAGAAGCAGACCGTCGGGCCGACGTTTTCGAAAAGAGCTTCGCATCGCATCTCAGCAGTGAAAAGGTCCGCGACAAGAAGTTCGAAGAACTGCTGAAGCAGGCCAAAGAAGACAAATCGGGCGCGCCGCCCAAGCGCCCGTTCGACCTCGACTAGCTGCTCACGATTGGTCTAGCTGTTCGGAGAAATCTCCGCGCGCGAGTCGCCTCACGAAATCCAGATCGCCGTCGAGGAAGTCGAGTGCGGGCAGCTCACGCAGATCCGTCCAGCAGATCTGTTCAAACACGCGGCCTTTCGGTTCGCCCGCGAACTCCGGGACCGCGAAGAACAACAGGTGCACGCGGCTGCCGCTCGGATAGTCGTGCTCATAGCGCGCCAGTTCGCGGCCGACCTTTGCATCGATTTGCAGCTCTTCTCGAAGCTCCCGAACCAGCGCTTCCTGCGGCGACTCCCCTTGCTCCACTTTCCCGCCTGGAAACTCCCACTTAAAAGGATGCCGGTCGCTTCGGCGCCGCTGCCCCACCAGCACATGCCCGTCGCGGTGGATAATTCCCGCCGAAACAAGGAGTGGCGCACGCGTTTTCATTTCGATCGATTCAGCCCGACGAATTAAGCTTAGATCGGAGAACGTCCGGGCCGCTACTCGATCGTGCTATGCGGCGCCGCCAGAGGCGATCAATTGCCGCAACACGTAAGGCAGAATGCCGCCGTTTCGATAGTATTCGGCTTCCTGCGGCGTGTCGATGCGCACCTTCGCTTCAAACTCCACCTTCTTGCCGTTGCTACGCGTGGCAGCTACCCGAACGTTCGTCGATGAAGCAATAGCAGCCGCAACACCGGAGATTGAATAGCTCTCCTCTCCCGTCAACCCCAGAGATTCATGAGTGTCGCCGCTCTGAAACTGCACCGGCAACACACCCATCTGCACCAGGTTCGATCGATGTATGCGTTCGAACCCTTCCGCAATCACTGCTCGTATGCCGAGCAACAGCGTGCCTTTCGCCGCCCAATCCCGTGATGAGCCCGACCCGTACTCTTTCCCGGCAATCACGACCAGCGGTACGCCTTCCGCTTTGTATTTCACCGCCGCATCGTAGATGAACATCTTTTCGCCGTCCGGCATGTGCCGCGTCCAACTGCCTTCCACGCCCGGCACCATCTGATTCCTCAGGCGAATGTTCCCGAAAGTTCCGCGCACCATAACTTCGTGATTTCCGCGGCGTGCGCCGTAACTATTGAAATCGCCCGGTTTCACACCGAGGCTGATTAGATATTTCCCTGCCGGGCTGTCTATCGCAATGGAACCCGCCGGTGATATATGGTCGGTCGTAACTGAATCCCCCAGCACCGCCAAGGCCCGCAAGCCATCCATGTCTTGAACGAACGTGCTCGGATCTACTAAAGTCTCAAAGTAAGGCGGTTGTTTGATGTAAGTGGAATCGGCGCTCCACTCGTAAATACTGCCCGTCGGTACTTTCAATGAGTTCCAGTTATGATCGCCTTCGAATACCTCCGCATACTCTTTCCGGAAAAATTCAGTGCGCGCCGAGTGCGTAACGACCTCGTCGACTTCCGCTGAGGTAGGCCAAATGTCTTTCAGACATATATTCTTCCCTTTGGCATCCTTCCCAAGCGGCTCTTTCGTGATATCGATATCCACTCGTCCCGCAAGCGCGTATGCCACCACCAGCGGCGGCGACGCCAGGTAGTTAGAGCGCACCAACGCATTCACGCGGCCTTCGAAATTTCGGTTGCCGCTCAGTACTGCCGCCACGTTCAGCTTTCCTTCCGTCACTGCGGCGGCAACATTCTCCGGTAACGGGCCGCTGTTCCCAATGCAGGTCGTACAGCCGTAACCAACCAGGTGAAAGTTGAGCTTCTCCAGGTAGGGCATCAAGCCGGCATCGTTCAAATAATCGAAAACCACTTTCGAGCCTGGAGCTAAAGAGGTCTTCACCCACGGTTTTGATGTCAGCCCCTTTTCAACGGCCTTCTTGGCCAGTAACCCGGCGGCGACCATTACGGACGGATTCGACGTATTGGTACAGCTGGTAATCGCGGCGATTACTACCGCGCCGTCGTGAATCTTTTCTTTATGGCTGTTCACTTGGACTTCCGCCGTTTTAGGGGACCCTCCCAGCGAAGACAGGAAATTCTCCTTCACGTCCGGTAAGTCGATGCGGTCTTGCGGACGGCGCGGACCCGCTAACGAAGGAACAACCTTCGATAAGTCAAGCGAGAGCGTATCAGAGTAAGTCGGCTCGGGCGAATCCGCTGTTAAAAATAAGCCCTGCTCCTTAGCGTATGCTTCCACTAAGTTCACGTGTTCTTCTGTGCGGTTGGTTAGTCGCAGATACTCGAGAGTCACCGCGTCTATAGGGAAAAAGCCGATCGTCGCGCCATATTCCGGAGCCATGTTACTGATCGTGGCGCGATCGGCGAGCGACAGCGCAGCCACGCCCGTCCCGAAGAACTCTACGAACTTGCCCACCACGCCTTTCTTCCGAAGCATCTGTGTAACTGTGAGGACCAAATCGGTAGCGGTGGCGCCTTCGGGCAACTTGCCGGTCAATTTGAATCCAACCACTTGAGGCAGCAACATCGAAATGGGCTGCCCCAGCATGCAAGCTTCTGCTTCGATGCCGCCGACACCCCAGCCCACCACGCCCACGCCATTGATCATTGTTGTATGCGAGTCGGTGCCCATCAACGTGTCCGGATAGGCCTGCAAAACGCCCTTGGATGAGTCGCTAAAGACTACGCTGGCGAGGTATTCGAGATTCACCTGATGAACGATGCCCGTGTCGGGGGGGACTACGCGAAAGTTGCCAAATGCCTTCTGTCCCCAGCGCAAAAATCCATACCGCTCTTGATTTCGCGAGAATTCGAGAATTGCGTTCTGCTGGAAAGCCGCATTGGAGCCGAACTCATCCACCTGTACCGAGTGGTCGATCACAAGATCCGCCGGGATTAGCGGGTTGGCAAGCTCGGGATTCGCCCCAAGTTGTCTTTAAAGCATCCCGCATCGCGGCTAGATCGACGATGCACGGCACGCCCGTAAAATCCTGCAGCAGAATCCGCGCCGGCCGGAACTGTATCTCCTGCGCTGCCGTTTTCGAATCCCACTTGGCAACATACTCGATGTCGGCCGCTTTCACCGTGCGGTCGTCCTCGAAACGCAATAAATTTTCGAGCAGGACCTTGATGGAATAGGGAATTCGTGCCGTCTTTACACCACTCACGCCTTTCTCGAGCGCATCGAGACGAAAGATCTGGTAATCGCTGTCGTTGACGCGCAGCGTCGCAGCAGCACCGAACGAGTTTTTACTGGCCATTTGATTCTCAGCGGATAATCGGCTACCCTCTCGCGTGGTCTCCGCTATGCGCGTCTCATTTTAGTTTAGATCTCTACATATATTCCGGCTGCTCAATGCCCAGAACACTGAGAGTGCCGAGTAATTGCTTACGCACATATTCCGTCAACCACAGCAAAACAGTGCGTTTCTCCAGGTCTGGTTCCGTGATGACGGGTTGCTCCTGATAGAAGATGTTGAACGCCTGCGCGAGCTGAAACGCGTATTTCGCTACATGCGCGGGCTCGCCGGAGGCAATCGACCTTTCCACCACACTGTCGGATTTCGAAGCAAGCAACAGCAGCTGCCAAAGATTTTCGTTTTCGAAGTAGCGCTTCAGGATCTCCGGAGTCAGCACTCGCTCGAATTCCGGAAGTGTCTCTCCCATAGCGACGAATTTACGAAGAATGTTCTGCGCTCGCACAGCCGCATATTGCACATACGGCCCGGTCTCTCCTTCAAAGCTGAGCGCTTCCTGAAAATCGAAGGCAATCACCGAATTTCTCGTGAACTTCAGCATGAAGTACCGCAGTGCGCCTACCGCAATTTGGGTCGCGACGTGCTGCCGGTCTTCTGGATTCGTCTCCGGATGCCGGTGCTCCACCTCCGCCAACGCCGTCTCCGTCAATTTGTCGATCAGATCGTCAGCCTTAACCCCCAGCCCCTTGCGCCCCGATACCTCGACGTAGGCGCGCCGCTTGTCGTCGTCCGACAGTTCGATTCCGAGCTCAACGCACGTCCGCGGTGAGAGGGCGACCATTTCATACGAAAAGTGAATCGAGGCGTCCGCCTGCTCCTTGAAATCCAGCGCTCGGAGTCCCGCCACTACGACGTCTTGAAGATAGGACTGCCGCGAATCGATCACGTTGAACACCTTTGAAGCATGGCCAAATTTCGGCGCAGAGTCATCCCCACGCTGGTCGGTCGTCACCCAAACTTGTTGGCCATCCGGATAAGCTGACCAGGGGCGATACAAGAAGTCTTTTCCCAGCAGCCCGAATTTCCAGAGTTGGTAAGCGATGTCCTTGCCCACGTACGTAACGGTTCCGTTCGATCGCACAATAATTTTGTTGTCGTCCTCGCTCGTCTTCCCGTCCTCAGCATTGGTGGCAGTCTCGCCTACCTTGAACGCGGATGCCGGCATTACCCAACAACCTTTATTCTTTCCAACGGTTTCCAGGTACACAGCATTCCTTCGCTTTAACAATTCAAATGCGATTGCCCAGAACTGCAGGTGAATGATCTCGCTTTCACGTGGAAGTAGCTCATAACGCACCGATAATCGGTACATCGTGCGGAGGTGCAGTCCGACAATCGCGTCACCTACCTGGTGGCCGAGAGTCGCGAGCTCTCCCGTCCCCGCCTCGATGGCGTGGAGAGTTTCACTCCGCCAAGCGAGCGACGACGGCTCCTCTTTGTAGTGGGCCGAAACACGAGCGTACAGATCCCAACAGAGATAGTCGAAGCGCACGTTCGAATCATCGATGAGGACTTGAACATCGGCTGGTGTTTTCCGTTCCAGGAAGTGGAATCCAGCGACAACATCTGCAACCTGCACGCCCGTGTTGTCGATATAATTCTGCACCTCGACCGTCCGTCCGCGCCTTCGCAGCATTCGTGCGAACGTATCGCCTAAGACGGCGTTGCGAAGGTGTCCGATGTGTGCCGCCTTATTCGGATTGATATTCGTGTGCTCGACGATAATCTTTTCCGCATTGACGCGACTCTCTTCAATCAGGTCGGCCTTGCGCAGGAGCTGACCTGTGTACATTCCCCTGTCCAGTCGCACATTGATGTAGCCGTTTCCGGCACTCTCAAGTGACGCTACGCCGGGCATCGTCCGGAAGTCCGCGCGCCAACTCCTCCGCGATCTGTTTGGGTGAGCGCTTCAGCTCACGGGCCAACTGAAACGCGACCGGTATGGCCAGTTCTCCGAACGAACTTTGCCGCGGCTGCTCAAGTAATACTTTAACTGTCGCGGCGAATTTGGACTGAACGTACTCCTCGACGGCCGCTGGAAAGCCTAGCTTCGATGTCCTGGAACATTAGTTCTCAGTATGCCGAAGTTCATCGTCCATCCGTAGAGAAACCCGACTCGTACAATGAGGGTGTGCCCAAAGTGACGTTCTTGCCCGAGGATAAGACGGTTGAATTCGAACCGGGCAAGCTTCCGTACGCGGATCATGGCAAGCCGGGCTCCATCCTGGACATCGCGCTCAACTTCAACATTCATCTGGAACACGCCTGCGGCGGCAGTTGTGCCTGTACCACCTGTCACGTCATCGTCGTCGAAGGCGACAAGAATTTGTCGGAAGCAGATGACGACGAACTGGACCGGCTGGATATGGCCGCCGGCCTGACCCTTCGTTCCCGCTTGGGGTGCCAAGCCGTCGTAAAAGGCGATGTGCGCGTCGAAATCCCTGCGTGGAATCGTAACTACATCAGCGAAGGTGGAGTATCGACGCTCTAGCGTCTCGCCGTAACAGGCTTACCGGCTTTTCAACGTCTCCGCCGCGTTGCTTCTGAGCGCAGGCAAATAGGCCAGCAGCTTGTCAACAAGGTCGCCGGAAATATCCGCGCGCACGTGAACCACTTCTTTGTCTTGATCAACATGAATCGCATCGTACATCTGGAGAAGGTCTTGCTGGTCGTCTTTGGTGGTCAGACGCCCGAGCGCTACTCCCGCGCGCAGGCCGTCGCCGACTCGCTGAGCCCCTTGCGGCGATACGCAGGTCAGGTCCGCCGCTAAGTGCGCTCCCGTGTCGACGCCCAATCCAATACTCGTGGCGCGCACGTAACCAACGATATTGGAGAGCGCCGATTCGTAGTCGGATCGTAGGGGCAAGTCCGTAAAGGGCAGCCCGCCGCGACTTACCGCCCAGATCTGATCGTTTCTGGGCACCGAGCCTAGCTGCGCTTCCAATTCCCGCGGCACTGTTCCGCCATCCCGATCTCTGAGATCAAGGGCTGCGTGCAACGATGCAACAGATCCCTCCACCGCGATGGCGGGTTTCAAAAACACCAGCGAGTTCTCGTCGCTACCAAGGAGCGTATATCGTCGGTAGGGCTTTCGCTCTGCTCCCATCGCGATGAGTTTCTGCTCCACGACGTTGGGCGTGAATCGCCCGCGTATCATAAACAGCGGACGCTCCCCCGTCCAGGCAATTAGGAGACTGGACACATCGCGTCGCGGATCTAAGCCGATCCGTTCCGACGAAGCATCGAGCAGCGGAAAATTCAAACTGCTCTCATGCCGCCGGTAAAGAGCGGCAGCTTTCAGCTTGTCCACGTCTGCCCCCACGAGCACTCTCGTATCCGCCGGAATGAGGGAGCGCAAGGCCGGATCCACGGAGACGCCGGTCCCGGCTTGCGGCCGGCAGCCCACTCCACCAACTAGCGCAGCAAGCACCCCGACCAGCAGAAGGAACGTGAAAACGTAACGCACCTAGAAATCCCGCTTCTGAAAGATATATATCGCGCTCGAAAGCACTAACACGCCAAACGCCGCCGACGTCCACACCGGGGTCCACCAGTCAGCGTGCCTGTCCAAAACGATGATCTGCCTCATCGCGTTCGCCAGATCGTAGACCTTCGGAATGCACCAATACAGACCCATCCAAAGCTGGCGCGGCCAACCGGGATTCAGCACTCTGAGCATGAAAGCCGTTTGCGCCAGCACCGCACTGATCAACATAAGTGCCACCGATACCATCACCGATAACGCTGCGCTTTCCGAGCGAACTCCGATCAGCACGACCACGCAAAGCAGAACCGCGAAGATGAATAAGCTCGCGGGTATGGCCAGCAGAAAACGCGTCTCCCAGATATGCGTTTTCAGGCCGATGATGATCCAGATGCTAACGATCAGATAAATGTGATTCGTCGCCACCACGAGTACGTTGCCGGCATATCTTCCTAACAGCAGCATGGGCCTCGTAATCGGTTTCGAAAGCAAAAGCGAAATGCGCCCTGCCTCAAGCACGCTCGGAATCAAACCGGAGGACGCAAAGACCGCCAGAAGCGTCCCCCAGATGTACAGAAAAATGGAGATGAACGCGTATGAGGTATTGACGAACTTCCGCACATCGAGGACTCTGCTGGTGGACTCAATTCCGAGAATTGATATGGCGCCTTCCACCAGATCGATCTTCAAAACGAAAAGAAATATTGCGATCAACAGCGTGGAGAGCGCGAACAGGCCCCCGAAGAGCCAGCGCGCCCGTGCTTCTTGAAACGTATCGCTGATCAGCGCCATCAGCACGCGTAATTTGGAGCGTTCCAGCGAATCGGTCATGCAGCCTTCTCGGATTCTGTCGCCCGAATGAATACGTCTTCCAGGCTGCTGGTCGAAGTAGAAACACTTTCAATGAGGCCGCCGGCCGCGCGCACCTCATCGATGACTCGATTCGATTCTTCGCGCGTCACGACCTGAATCTCTACCGCATCTCGCATCGGTACGATGACGGCCCCGGAGCGTCGGAAGCTCGCCAGCACCTGCTCCGGCAATTGCGTCGCAATGACGCGATATCCCCGCCCAGCTATCAAGGCGCTCACCTTGCCTTCGAGTACGAGGTTGCCTCGATTCAAAATTGCGACGTGATCGCAAAACGACTCCACTTCACTGAGCAAATGAGAATTGATGAAGACCGTTACGCCTGTTCCGATCAGCCGGTTGAGGATTTCACGTATGTCCCGCCGGCCAACGGGGTCGACGCCATCTGTTGGCTCATCCAAAACGAGAAGCTGCGGCTGGTGAATAAGCGCCTGCGCCAAACCCAAACGCTGCAACATGCCCTTCGAATATTTTTTGAGTCGAACGTCGCCCCAATCCCTCAGCCCAACCAGTTCCAGCAGCTCCGGAATGCGCCTCTTCCGATGTGCCGCCGTAACTCCGGAAAGCGCTGCGTAGAAATCCAGCATGCCGCGTCCAGTGAGATACGTGGGGAAGCGATGGTTCTCCGGCAGATACCCGACCGGCCTGCGCGCTTCCGCATCTCGCGCATTCTTTCCGAACAGTTGGGCAGACCCTCCGCTCGGATTCACCGCTGCCAACAGCATCTTCACGAAAGTTGTCTTCCCTGCCCCGTTCGGACCAAGCAATCCGAACTTCACCCCAGTCGGTACGCGCAGCGTTAAGTTGGAAACCGCTTTGATTTCACGGCCTCGGAAACGCGATCGATAGATCTTCTCGAGACCTACCGTTTCAATCGCGTACTCGCTGGTCATGTACCTTTAGGATACGAACCGAGAGCGTCTTTCGTTCCCGACCAGAATGCCCGCCTTCTTTGGGTTCTTTTTATTCCTTTTCGTGTGCGCCACTTGCGCCGTCGCCCAGGGAAACCCTCCACCCTCACAGATCCAACCCCCCGCTCCGGCGAATGCAACCGCTCCGCCGCTCAAAACCACAGTCAGTGTGACCGCGACCTTGGCAAGCGAATCGCCCGCCTTCATCACCGTCCTCACCGACCAGCAGCTTCAACAAATTCCCGGCGTTAACCTGGACGACCGTCTGCGTCAGGTTGCCGGCTTCAGCCTCTTTCGTCGCTCTTCAAGCCTTGTCGCCAATCCCACCACGCAAGGTGTCTCGCTGCGTGGCACGGGCTCGTCCGGCGCAAGCCGCACGCTCGTGCTCTGGGACAGCATTCCGATCAATGATCCGTTCGGCGGCTGGGTTTATTGGGACCGCGTCGATCCAAACTTCATCAGCGATGTCGAAATCAATCGCGGCGCCTCGACCAGCATCTTCGGAGACCGCGCCATGGGCGGCACCATCGCGCTCTTCTCTCCTCCGGAACAGCGCGAACATCTGTTCGCCGACTATCTGGCCGGCAACGAAGGCACGCAAGATGTCTCAGCCGGCTATTCGAATCTCTGGGGTGCTTGGGGGTTGAGCCTTCACTCACGCGCCTTCACGACAGACGGCTACTACATCACCCCTCAGCCCGTGCGCGGTGCTGTCGATGACAAAGCCAACGTTCGATTCGCCACGGGCGATCTCCATCTCGACTACCTCGGCGCGGCAGATCGTCTCTCGCTTCACTTGGACGCCCTCGCCGAAGAGCGGCACAACGGCACCGAGCTGACGCATAACTCAACTGGGCTTGGCACCATCGGCGGAAATTACACCCACTCTTGGACAAACGACCAAATCTCGTTTCTTGGCTTCCACACCCAAGAGCAATTCCACAGCACTTTTTCAAGCGTATCTGCCAATCGAAACTCCGAAACGCTAACCTCCCGCCAGACAGTTCCCGAGGAAGACATCGGCGGCGCAGCTTATTGGCAGCATCACCGCGATGCTCACTCGTTCAAGTGGAACACCATTTTCGGCGCGGACGTCGACGATATTCACGGCACCAGCTACGATTATTCGTACAGCACCCGCGTGCTGACGCCCAGCGGCGGTACGCTCCTCGAACATGGCGCCTTCGCCCAAGGAGATTTGAATATCGGCCCAGTACGTTTTTTCGCGGGCATTCGTCACCAGTTCACGGGCGAGCACGGCGAGACTTTTGTCAGCCCTAACGGCGGGGTGGCCGTCGGCCTCAAGAACTTCCGCTTTCGCGCATCCGGGTACCGCAGCTTTCGCGCCCCCACGCTGAATGAGCTCTACCGCCAGTTTCGTGTAGGCAATGTTCTTACGCTCGCGAACCCGGCCTTAGTTCCCGAAAGCCTGATCGGAGTCGAGACGGGTGTCGATTGGAACGGTGAAGCCAGCCGCGTTTCGCTGACCATATTCCACAACGATCTCGAAAACCTGATCGATAATGCCACCGTTTCCACCTCGCCCACGCTGATCCTGCGCCGACGCGAAAATTTCCCGACCGCATTCTCCCGCGGCATTGAGGTGAACGCGATGCGCCGCTGGCGTCGCTGGACCGCTGAAGCCGGATACCTCTACGCTGATGCGCGCCTTGCGACCGGCCAGCGCATACCCCAGATTCCGAAGCAGCAAGGCACCGCAGAGATTACCTACACCGCGAAGGCGACTCTCCTCTCCGCTGGTATCCGTGCCTTCGGCCTGCAATTCGACGACGATCTAAACCAATTCAAACTGCCCGGCTACGCCGCCCTCCAGTTCACGGCCGAGCAGCACCTCACCAAGAGCCTGTCCGCCGTAGCCGCCATCGAAAACTTACTTGATCGCACTTTCCTCGTCGCTCTCACGCCCTCGCCCAATACCGGCGAACCGCGGCTCTGGCGCGTCGGCCTCCGCTGGAACGGCCCGATTCGCTGACTCATCGCCTCGCCTCAATCGACCAATTTTTCAGTTAAGTCGCGTCTATTTTCATGCATGCGCTCCTGTCTTAGGGTCCGTCTGCAGTAAGGAGTATTTTATGGACGCCATCCCCCTCCCTTTCTACGAAGTCGTGCCGCTGGATGACATCGCTCCCGGCGTGAAAGGCTTGCGCATTCTCTTCGTCAATGTGTTCGCACTCGCAACTCCTGGCGGCGGCTGGACGCTGGTAGACACCGGCCTCTATCTCTCCGCAGGAAAGATCAAGCATTGGGCTGAGACCCACTTCGGAAAAGGCACCAAGCCTGAAGCCATCATCCTCACGCATGGCCACTTTGACCACGTCGGCGCGGTCAAGGATCTGCTCACGGATTGGAACGTGCCCGTGTACGCGCATCCTGACGAGTTTCCGTACCTGACCGGCCATGCGAAATACCCGCCGCCGGATGCGAGCGTCGGAGGTGGCCTGATGGCCGTTATGTCGCCACTCTATCCGCGTACTTCTGCGGACCTCAGCGGACGCGTTCAGTCGCTTCCGGCGGACGGCTCCGTTCCGACTTTGCCGAACTGGCGTTATCTCCACACGCCGGGCCATGCGCCCGGGCACATCTCCCTGTTTCGCACCGAGGACAAGGTTCTCCTCCCGGGTGACGCGTTCTGTACGACAAAGCAGGAATCGTTTCTTGCCGTCGCTAAGCAGAAGCCGGAGTTGCACGGTCCTCCCGCTTACTACACGCCCGACTGGGACGCCGCGCGCGCTTCCGTTCTGGAGTTGGCGAAGCTGTGCCCCCGAACGATTGCGCCCGGCCATGGCCTCGCCATGTGCGGCGACGAAGTGCCGGATCAGCTGCAACGCCTCGCCCTGAATTTCGACCACTTTGCCGTGCCCGATCACGGGAAATACGTTCACAAGGCCGCCGCGGCCGAATAACGTGCTAGCGCTTCCTGTGAAGCGCAGCGATGATCGTGTCCACCTGCCCGCTTTCTGCGAGCTTTGTGAGGCGTGCCTCATCAATGCCTGCGATTCGCCCCAGAATAATTTTTCCCGGCCAGGAGTGCTGAGTCTTCCAGCGAGCAATTTCGATGAGCCGATCTAGCGCCCGCTCCTTCAGTTCGTTTAACAGCTTGGGTTCCCTTGTCTTCGTGAGAAACAACAGCACAGAACTTGCCTTGTTCACATCGGTCCATTTACCCGAACAGAGCAAGTCAATGAACGGGTCCGCCGGAATCTCCTTCGCAATTTGCTCACTCGAATCGGCCAGCACTAGCAACGCTCGAATTGCGTTGTTCCGCACGGTAACGTTGCTGTCGCGAGTCGCTCTCAAGAGTGCGTCAATCTGACTCCTCGACTGTCGTTCGAATCCAAGCATCTCTGCGGCGATGACACGCTGCTGGTCTTTTGCCGCGGAAGCGAGGACATGTTCAATGAGTGGCCCATGCGCAACTGCGTACGCTCGCATTGCAAGCTCGGCCGCGCGCAAGTTTGCGTCCTTCTTTGCTAAAGCATAGCCTCGGGAATGGTCTTCTTCGGTGTCTCCTTTTCGAACGGCCACTTCTAAAGCGGTCGTGAATTTCTCGTACAGAGCGGTCGCCTCTGGTGGGAGCTGTGCCGGGCTGCTGGGCTTAGGACTATAGGCAATGTGCTTGCCTCCCACTCCGATGAAAACAATCCAATTTCCGCGCTCATCGCAACAGACTGGGGCCACATCGGAGGGAGAACGACCGACCCTCTGTTGTACCGTGCGTGCCGCACCATCCAACAATGCGGCACCCTGCTCCGGTTTCTCCGGAAAAAGATCTCCTTCTCTAACCGGCAGCGCACTTCTCAGCTTCTTCAGATCAACGCTGCCGTAGCCGAAGAACTCAATTTCACCGATACGCTTCTGTGTTGATGGGGCTGCAATCAGCGCGCGAATTGAGATTGCCGCAACTAAAATCGAACCTCGAATTCGCGCATCGCAAATGTGCAATCGCTTTAATCCCGCACTACTTCATAGGTCAACAGAACCAAACCGCTCGAGAACTCCTTGCATGCCGTCAGCCGCAATTGCGTTTGCGGAAAACCACTATAGAACAGCGGCCGCCCTTCTCCTAGCAGCAGAGGCTGCACAGCCAACCTGATTTCATCTACTAGGCGCTGCTGCAGAAAAGAATGCACCAGTTCGCCACCGCCCACCAGCCATATGTCTTTCCCGTTTTCCGCGCGCAGGCTTTGAACGAAGCTCGTCACCTCGCCCGAAACAAATTCGACCCCGCCCTCGCCTTTTCCCGATTTCGTTCGGGAAAACACGTAATTCTTCATGCCGGTAAACGATGGCGACCCGAACTTCACCATCAAATCGTGCGTCTTGCGTCCGATCAGTGCGACATCCACCGATTGGAAAAAGTCTGCAATGCCGTAATCCTGGTCGTGCAATATCCAATCGAAGGCGTCATCCGGCCGCGCGATGTAATTGTCGAGACTGTTCGCTATCGAGAGTTTAATTTTGCGCATACAGTTCCTACTTCCCGACCTCAATGTGCAATCGTATGCTCGCAGCCCAAACCGGGCCGCGATCCTGGTTGTAAGCCGGATTCGCAATTCGTTGCAGATCGAATGACGTGAAAAAACCCGGAATTACGCGCGCACTGTAGTAGCTCTCCCACACGTACTCCGGTCCGTAGTTTAACCGCCCATCTCCGATGATGAAATCCAGCCCGCCGGCTGCGAGGTATTCGGCATGTACCGCAGAGAGCCCTCCGACGGTCAGCGCCGTCGCTGCGGTATCGAAGTGGCGGTGCCAACGCGTGCCGGTGACCGACACACCGCCTTCCGCCAAGCGGTCCATCGCGGTGAATACAAATGACTCTGTCTTTCCGTCGTTCCATCCCAGCCTCGCGAAAACGCCGAGATCCGAAGTAATCTCCTGTTCCGCATTTACGCCCACTCCATACTTCAGCCGGCCAATTTGCCGCGTTGCGGTCACATCCGGTCGCGTGCCCGTTTGTTGCGCCAGGTTCAGAGCCTCTCGATAGCTCCCCGAGTCGGTGTGCAACAGCGACTCGAGCACACGAACAACTCCCACATGCTGCCCGATGGTATAGCGCCGCTCCTGCTCGAACATATCTCCTCGATCGCGAAAAATCCGGCGGTCGAAGCGTAACCCATTCGCCACCTTCGGCTCGAGCGCGCTCGCATACCGCAAAGACCAGTGCGCAGTGTGTAGCTCGTGATACCAGCCCCACGTGTATCCGCGCGTGTCTGCCGGATAATCCCACGCTCCGTTGTACATGATGGCCCATCCCATGAACTGCGTCCGTGGATCGTGACTGTAACGGTTATTGTCGAGGAAATCTGTGACCGTGAAGCGCCCCACTACAACTGTGTAGCGGTTCACAGGGCGGCTGCCTGAAAGCTGGTTCTCTTCGCTGCCGAACGACTCGCGCTCCGATCCCCATCCGAAGTCATGCTGAATGTAGGCCCGCGCCAAATAGGGCTTCGGCGTTGCGCCGGATACGCGCGGCAGTTCCCCATTCGTAAAATTCGCGATACCTGTCACATTGCTGAAACCACGGCCGCCCGCCAGTTCCGGATTCACATAAATCACCGTGTTCTCGTCCAGCCGCAATCCGAGGAACAACGTGCTCGTGACGGACACGCTGCGCTCGCTGACATCCTGCAAACTGTTCGGCCCCTGATACGGAGAGTGAAACGTGCCGTGATATTGCCCAATCGAAGTTGCCTGCCAGAAGATGTTCCAGCGCTGCGATAGTTCGCGCTGTTGTGGGCTCTTATTCTCCTCCTGCCGAGGCACTTTCCCGCCTTCAGGCGGAGGATTTTCCGGCGGCTTCTGCGCCTGATCTTGAGTCTGATCTGGCGTCTGCTGCGCAGAGCACACCAGCGCGAGGCTCAGGACTAGCGCGCCAACGAAGACCATCTAGTCATCGTGGCACGCACTTGCAACAATTCAATGACCATCGAGGCCGCGCTGTACGCGGAGAAAACTCCCGTGAAGCGTTACAGTCGATGGGATGGAGCCAAAACGATTGAGTGTTCAGGAAAAAGATCCGCGCGTTTACTTTGCGGCTGAACGTACCTTTCTGGCTTGGATCCGCACGGGACTTGCTCTGATGGGCTTCGGATTCGTCGTTGCTCGTTTTGGCCTCTTTCTTCGCGAGCTTAGAGTCACTACTGCCCCTGCCAATGAATCGCCCGGAGTCTCACTCTGGGCTGGAACTGCGCTTGTGCTCGTCGGCGTCATCATCGATGTCGTATCGAGTTTCCGATACACGCACATCATTCGCGATCTGAACAGCGGTCGTGATCCTACGGGTCAGCCCTCCTCACTCGCCATCGCCTTGGCCATCACGCTCGCACTTATCGGAATCGGCATTTCGGCCTACCTGATGGTGATGCGATGAACGAATTTACCGGGCAGGGCCGCTAACCCGCGCGTTCACAAATGACCGCTCTGCGCGATCACGATTCCTGCGCTCCCGAACCGCTTCCGCGTCGCCGCTGGCTCATTGCAGCTCTGCTCGGCTTTGGTGTACTCATCAACTATTTCGATCGTGTCAATCTATCCGTCGCTAAAGATGCATTGCACAACGAATTCGGATTATCAACCGTCGCCTGGGGATATGTCCTCAGCGCCTACAACTGGACATACGCCGCACTGCAACTCCCCACGGGGGTCTTGCTCGACCGCTTCGGCGTTCAGGCCGTCGGCAGGGTCAGCGCTCTGCTGTGGAGCGTGGCCACTTTCGGTGCAGCGCTCGCTCCTGGAATCAAAAGTTTTTTCTCCTCGCGCCTTTTACTCGGCGTCGGAGAAGCGCCCACCTTCCCCGCCTATGCAAAGGCGACGGGCAACTGGTTCCCGCGCCAGGAGCGGAGCCTCGCCACCGCAATTTTCGATTCGGCCGCTAAATTTGCAACAGGAATCGGAACACCCATAATCGGATTACTACTCATCCGCTTCGGCTGGCGAGTTGCTTTCGAAATCACCGGCATCGCGAGCCTCGTTTTCTTCTTCGTTTTTTATCTCGTCTATCGCGACCCAAAGGATGACAAGCACCTCTCCGATGTCCAGCGCGCCTGTTTGAAAAATGCCGGCGCGGTCCCTGCACCATCCTCGACGAAAAACGCCGCGAGCTTAGGTTATCTGCTCCAGCAGCGGAAAGTGTTAGGCCTCGCGCTCGGATTTGCTGCCTATAACTACTGTTTCTATCTGCTCTTGACGTGGCTTCCCAGTTACTTCACTGGTTCTCTTCATATCCAGTTGAGTCGATCGGTCCTGTTCAGTGCCGTTCCCTGGCTCTTCGCAACCGCGACCGATCTCATCGCAGGCGGTTGGCTGGTCGACGCTCTTGTTCGACGAAAATATAACGACAGCCTGGTACGCCAGACAGTTCTAGTGAGTGGAATGGTGCTGGGCCTCGCAATTTTGGGCGCCAATTTCACCCGCAATCCCGTCGTCGCGATGTGGTGGATCACGCTCTCCATCGGTGGCCTCGCTGCATCCGCGCCCGTCGCCTGGTCCATACCTGCGCTCATCGCACCAACCGACAGCGTTGGGAAAGTCGGAGGCATCATGAACTTCGCCAACCAACTGGCCGCTCTCGCAGCGCCCATCGTTAGCGGCTATTTAATCGGTGCGTCCAACAACTATGCGCATGCTTTCCTTGCAGCGGCCGTAGCAATCTTCATCGGAATCGCGGGTTACGTGATCCTACTCGGCCCAATTGTGCCGATACCTGAACCGGATTGAAGAACGGACTGCCTTTCGGGCCGGCCGCGCTACTGACCGGACGCTTGCGTGCCCGCCAGGCTCTTGTTTGCCTGCTGGAACGCATCCACGCCACCTTTATCGATGATGAATGCGCCGGTATCCACAAAGGTCGGCACAGGAGACGTAGGATTCTGCATCCAATTGTTGCTGAGAGGCGAGGGCGGGTGAAGGTGCAGATCGGCCAGCAGCTTTGTCCCGTAATACGCCATCGTGAACGGCTTCTGAGCAATCGTCGCCGAAATGACGCCCTTCTGAACCCAGTCGATCGTCCTCTGATCGGTATCCATCGCAACCACCGCCACCTTGCCGCCCATATTTGCCCGGTTGACGACCTCGCCGACTTCGGGACAACTGATCGCTTCCAGGCAAACGAACGCATCCACCTTCGCTTTGCTCTCCAGCAGCTTTCGCGTGTTATCGAATACAACGGTCGGATCGCCCTTCATATCGACAATCTGAGTAATCTTGATGTCCGGATGCTCCGCGAAGGCATCTTCATATCCATGAAGCCGGTCTTTTAAGTTTGGTTGTGCCGGCAACGTGTAAACAACCACATTGCCCCTCCCGTTTATCAGCTTCGCTACCAATTTGCCGCCCAACGTTCCGGCATTGTAATTGTCGGTGCCGATAAAAAACAGTCTTTTACTATCAGGCGCGTCGGAGTCGATCGTGATCACAGGAATATTTCGCTGCAAAGCTGAATCGATATCGGGCGTCATGATGCTCGCATCCGCCGCCGAAATTAAAATGCCGGAAGGTTTTTGCCCAAGTGCGCTCTGAAATGCATCGTGCTCGGCTTTCGTGTCGTAGCCATCGGGGCCGTCCATCTCGGCTTTCACCTTCATCTCGTTTGCCGCATGGATGAGCCCCGCCGACGCAGCTTGCCAATACGGGATCTTCGTGTTGGTTGTAATAAGAATATATTTTTCCGTCGGGCTGTGCGCTGAACCGCTACACCCGGCCATAGAGAAAAACGCGGCTGGAAGTACCGCCGCAAGCAGTGCCCGCTGAACTGTTCGCATTTCGTGTACCTAGCGCGGGAGTATATCACGCCTTTGCGCAACCACGACGCCACGCGATACGCAATAATCGCCTGAATGACGACCGCCACGGTTTCGCCTTTCGAAGAGGGGCCTGTTCGCGGCTTTCTTCATCGCGAGCGGCACGCTAACGGGACGAATCTCGTGCTCACTCATGGCGCTGGCGGTAACTGTCGCGCACCGCTGCTGGTCACTGTCGCAACTGCGTTCTGTAGCGCCGGCTATTCAGTCTTGCGTTGCGATCTCCCCTTCCGGCAACGCCGATCTTTTGGGCCTCCCTCGCCCAACACGTCCTCTGAAGATCGCGCCGGTTTGAAAGCTGCAGTTGCTGTTATGCGCCGTTTGAACGCCGGTACGGTCTTTCTCGGTGGCCATTCTTATGGTGGGCGCCAAGCTTCTATGCTCGCCGCCGATGAGCCCGAATGCTGTGATGGTTTACTGCTACTCTCCTATCCGCTCCATCCGCCCAACAAGGCGAATCAGTTGCGCACTGCCCATTTCCCAAATCTGCGAACGCCTTCTCTTTTTGTCCACGGCACAAAGGATCCCTTCGGATCGATTGATGAATTCGGCGCTGCCCTGCCATTGATCCCGGCACGCACGGAACTCATCAGCATCAGCGCGGCCGGTCATGATCTGGCGCGTGGCAAGTTTGATATCGAGAATCTCATCGTAAAGAAGTTCGACGAACTGATGCAGCGAACAGCGACCGGCCAGAACACGTCTTGCTAACTGTCCCACGGGTCCTGACCCGCTTGAGTGTGCTCCTGCTTCTCCGGACTAACGCGCTTCATATTCGGATGGGCGCTGGATCTTGACGAGAGGCGGTCCGGCTGGAAAAATCGCGCCGGGCGAACACGAACTGAAAACGCTGTTTGATTGTTATACTCGGGTTGTTTTCTTGCCGTCGCTGGAGTGGCGGAACTGGCAGACGCACGGGACTCAAAATCCCGCGGAGTTCACTCTCCATGTGGGTTCGACCCCCACCTCCAGCACCATGCACCTTCACCCGCCGACGCTCCGTCCTTCCCTTCGGTACCGTTGTTCAGGACACCTTTCACAAACTCGCGACCCATATCGAGCCGGAGCGCCACTTCATCGCTGCTCTGGTTGACGAATGCAAGAAGCACGGCTATATTGGCTTCAAATTTGACTTTGAAAACCAAGGCGGCACTACGCTCATTAGCTATGCTTGACATGTTTGTCCGTTAAGTATCTCTGCCTGCTTTCCCTCCTGACATGGCCACTCAGCGCAGCGGAGCCATGGACATTACCTCTCTTTACAACTGATCCCCGCACTGTCCTCGCTGCCGCATCCAGATATTCCGTCTCCGGCGATCTGAACGCTCATCACGTTGGATTATTCCGTCCAGGTGCACATTGACGAAACCGGCAAGATCACGAAAACGACGCGCACTGTCACCCGTGTTCTGCGCGTGCAAGGCATCGAGGCTGCTCGCCGAGTGGCGGTCGGATGGATCGAGTGGCGCGAGAATCGTCCAAAAATCAAGGCCCGCGTCATCACCTCCGACGGTCGCCCTCACGTCCTCGATGAATCAGCCATCGACGAAACTTCTCCTGCTGGCTCAGACCCGGCAGACGCGACCGGCATCAAGCTTCTGGCTGCGATTCTTCCCGAGGTTGACCTGGATAGTGTTGTCGAAGTCGAAATGCAACAGAGCGATCGCGAAGCAGCATTCCCCGGAGGTCGATTTGAGCAAGTCGTCGTGGAAGCGCCCTTCGCGATAGCACATTTCAAGCTCGCGGTGACTTCTTCGTCATCTCCGCTGCGCATCGAAGCGCGCGGTTTTCCTGACCCACAACCGCTCGTCACGTCCCAATCGATGGAGAGCACACCTCGCCACCGTCGAGGCTTCCAATTTCTTCGCCGGCTCGAATGGCACGCTGCTGCCACCCGAAATCGCGCCCCGCCCGATGGTCGCATTCACGAATGTGGCTAATTGGCAAGCCGTCGCGCAGTGGTACGCAGCCACCATCGCCAAAGTCGCAGCGCCACAGGCCAGCACCCATCCCACACCCAACCAGGATCAGCTCACCACGGTAGAAAACATCGTCGAGGACGTGCGAAAGAAAGTGCATCGCGACGCAATTCCTTTCGGCGCCTCTGCCTACACGCCTCGCAATCCCACTGAGATTTTGCAGAAGGGATCAGCCGACGAGAAGGATCTGGCAGCTCTGCTCATCAGCAGACTGGCCGAAGTAGGAATCGCTGCAAAAGTCGCGCTAGTAAGCGCAGACCCTTATCCGGACGTCGTTCGCAGCTTGCCGGGCTTGGAGGCGTTCAACCGTGTACTCGTTTACGTCGGAGGCGAGCATCCGCTGTGGATCGATCCCTCTAGTGAGTTCACGCCTGTCTCACGCCTGCCGGTGCCCGATCAAGGCCGGTCGGCGTTAATCGTCGATCCAACCACTAGCGACCTCGTTCGCACTCCCGAAACGACCGCGTCTGATAATCGCCAGATCGACACAAGCGAGATTCGCCTGAAGGATGGAGCTCCCGCCCACGTAATCCAAACGCTCGAAAGCCGCGGCGTATTCGAGGATCTGCTTCGATCGCTTGCAACCTCTCTCAACAGCCCGGATGTCGGATCAAAAACAGAACGCGGAAACACAGCTTCAGCGGGCTGCGGGAGTCCAAACCATCACCAGCGTCGACACCGGAGATCCGCGCAAACTGCTCAGCCCCGCGCGCGTGCAAGTGATTGCGGAAGGTTACACGGCAAGTCAGATCACAGATGAAGGAGGAGTTCTCGATTTGCCCGGTCAGATCTCGAACAGTCTTCAACGCCTCGGCGCCGCATTGCGATTGACGAATGATGCGAGCGCAGCCCCGGGCCCTCCGCGCAAATACGATTATTACCTTCCTCCTGCCTTTACCGAACAGAGCAGTTATCACGTGATCCCTCCGCCCGGCGTATCAATTCAAGCAAGCGCCTTCGGTTTCTTCTTTCACTCTTGGTCCACTGCAATTCTCTGCGACAGCGAAGCTCGAGACGGATGGCAGTTTGTCGATCAGCTACACGCTCATCAATCCCAAAGCGCGCTATACGCCTCAGGAAGTCGCCGCGATGCGTCGCGACCTTCCGAAACTCGCCGACAAACGAATAACTCGCCTGGCCTTCTTCAACATCGCGGAAGAGAAACTCGCCAACGGCGACTTCAAGGAAGGGTTTAAGTTGTTGCGCCAGCAGACCACAGCCCGCGACGCCTCTTCCAGCACGCAGCTGCGACTGGCGAGTGCCTACGCAACGGTGGGCGCGCGGTCTGCTGCCGTGAAAATCTGCCAGGATGTACTTGCGAAGGACGGCAACAACGCTGCTGCCTACGCGAGACTCGGCTGGATTTATACACACGATGAGTTCGGACGGCCATTCGGCTCCGGCATGAACATGCCCGAAGCGGAAAAAGCGTATTTGAAAGCTCTCGATCTCCAGTCCACGCCAGCCTACGCGATCGAGCTGGCGACGCTCTACACCTACAACTCCGCCGGCATTCGTTTCGGAAATTCGGCGCGGCTCGATGAGGCGCTGCACCTCTATAACCAGGTCGGACTCGACACGTTGGCGCGAACCGGATTGATCAACGATTATGCCCTCACGCTCTTGTTTGCCCATAAGTACAGCGAGCTGCGCGCGTTTTTTCTTTATCCGCAGGCGGATCGCGCCGATCAAGCCATCAAGATGGCGGGCATTGCAGCGGGCGGCGACGCGAGCGTAGTCAAAGACGAGGCAGTTTATGCGTTCCCCGATCCTGCCAAGAGGAGAATCGTCCTTATCGAGGCCGCGCGATATCTGCTGAACTCACGCGAGTTTCAGCCCGCAGCGATGCTCTTCGAAATGGCAGGCCACCCCACTCCCGCCATCTCCCCTGCAGATTTCGCCATGCTAAAAAGAGCGCGACCGTTCGATGAGAGCGCCGCGTCGCCACAGCCCGCCATAGCAGCTTTCCAGCGTTTTATTGCAGCCCTTCTCAATCCGCCGGATCCCGACGCTTGGAAGAACTCGGTCGTTCCCGAATCGCGCGGAATGAACGTAGCCTCTGGGCGCCTCGCGCTGCTGCAGCTCTCCAGTGCCACCGAGCAAGTAGCACGTCAACCGGTGAGCTGGCCCTTTGCTTCCGACCTGCTTGCAACCGCCATCGATTTCGACGCCGAAGGAAGCGAGCAGACTGGTTTTCGAATCCGCACTCCCGATCAAACTCGCAAAGCGGCGCGAAAAACCATCGCATATGTCGTGAAACGCGGCAATACGTATCTCGTGCTCGGTCTGATTGGCAGCGCATCTGAGACCGCAGAAGCGCTCACCAGGGTAGACGCCGGCGACTTGCCCGGCGCGCGCCAATGGCTCGCATGGGCAAACGACGAAATGCCGGCGGCGCGACCGGCTGATCCTATGGCCGGACCAGCGTTTCAGCTACTCTGGCCGCCCAAGTCGACCGACCCGCACATCGTCAAAGCTGCAGCGGCGAGTATCGCAGCCCGTGCTCCCGCCTACGAACCAGGCATTAAGGCTCTCAACGAACTCCGCCCGCAAATAACCGATCCCGAGTTGCAGAGGGCCATCGATCAGGCACTTGCTGAAGGTCTGCTGGCGCATGACAAGTACGCCGAAGCGATCCCCGTGCTCCAGCGGCTTCAAACCGAATTGCCCAATTCGAAAGTGCTGCCGGAGCTTCTCGCGCAGGCGTTCATATCGACCGACCGCTTCCCTGAAGCGTCGGCCGTTATCGAAACCATCGAGCGGACCGCGCCGGGAAATCTCGGTGCCATGCGTCTTCGGGAGCGCTCTCTCGCCGAACAGAAAAAATTCCCCGAAGCCGCTGCGCTTGAAACTCAGATCTGCGCCAATCCCAAAGCTTCAGGATTTGATTGGAATGATCTCGCGTGGGTCGATCTGTTTGCGCACGCCGACGCCAAGTCTATGGAGGAAGCCGCCGACAAAGCAGTGGAGTTGACTGGCGCCCGCAGTTTCGCCGTCGTGCATACCTTGGCCGTTGTCCAGGCCAGTACAGGCCGGCTGAAAGACGCGCGCGCCAACGGTTATCAGCTCCTGGAGAGATCCGGCGATGCGGATGAACTATTGACCATTTTCGGCCGTATCGCCGAACAGTTGGACATCCGCGACGTGGCGGCGGAATACTATAAGCGCGTTAAAAAGCCCGACAGCAATTCCGCGCTCTCGGCTTACTCGTTCGCACAGATGCGTCTGAAAGAAGGCCTCACCGGCAACGTCCACCAGCGCGCCTGCCGAACAAAGTCAAATCAAGCCCGGCGGCAAATAGCGCTTCGCGCCACCCGCACGTCTGCTATTACAGCTTCAGCTCGTGTGTTTGTGGGCCTTGTGCTTCTTCACCTTATGTGGTTTCGGGTGAGTAGACCCGTCCGGCGGTGAACTCCACCGCGCCGGCGTCACCGCTGGAAACACCAGGCAACTCAAAAGAAGCAGAACACAGATTCGCATCGCAACAACCCCTCGTATGTATTATCGGCAGGGCGGTAGAAAACCCTCGCTTGGCCGAGCCGCCCTTCGTCGCTAGTATCGATAATGATCGGCTTTGAACGGCCCTTCCGGCGGCACGCCCAGATACTCAGCCTGCTTCGGCGTTAACGTGGTGAGTTTCACGCCAATCTTCTCCAGATGCAGCCGCGCCACTTCCTCATCAAGCTTCTTGGGCAGCGTGTACACGCCAACTTGATAGGTATCCCGGTTCTTCCACAGGTCGATCTGCGCGAGCGTTTGATTCGAAAAGCTGTTGCTCATGACGAAGCTCGGATGCCCCGTCGCACAGCCGAGATTCACCAGCCGTCCTTCGGCCAGCAAAAAGACACTGTGCCCATCGGGAAACGTGTACATGTCTACCTGCGGCTTGATGTTGGTGCGCTTCACTCCCTTCTCCGAGTTCAACCGGTCCACCTGAATCTCATTGTCGAAGTGCCCAATGTTGCAGATGATCGCCTGATCCTTCATGTAGCGCATGTGCTCGAGCGTCAGCACGTCCAGGTTGCCCGTGCAGGTGACGTAAATGTCGCCGCGGCCGAGCGTGTCTTCGACCGTCGTCACTTCGAAACCTTCCATCGCTGCCTGTAGCGCATTGATGGGATCGATCTCCGTGACAACTACACGCGCCCCCATGCCGCTCAACGACTGCGCCGAACCCTTCCCTACATCGCCGTAGCCGCAAATCACCGCTACCTTGCCCGCCATCATCACATCGGTCGCGCGTTTGATTCCATCGGCCAGCGACTCACGGCACCCGTATAAGTTGTCGAATTTCGACTTCGTTACCGAGTCGTTCACATTGATCGCAGGAACTAACAGCTTGCCCGCTTCCTGCATTTTGTACAGGCGGTGAACACCGGTGGTCGTCTCTTCCGAAACTCCACGCCATTCTTTGGCGATGCGATGCCAGCGCTGCGGATCTTCCTGGTGAATTTCTTTGAGCAGATTCTTGATAACAGTTTCTTCGTGACTACCCGACGGCGTGTTAACCCAACCGTCGCCATCCTCGAGTTCGTAGCCCTTATGGATCAGCAGCGTCGCATCGCCGCCATCGTCAATAACGAGCTGCGGTCCCTTGCCATCGGGATGGCTGAGAGCCTGATACGTGCACCACCAATACTCCTCGAGGCTCTCGCCCTTCCAGGCAAATACAGGAGTACCAGCGGCGGCAATCGCGGCAGCAGCGTGATCCTGCGTCGAAAAAATATTGCAGCTCGCCCAGCGAACATCCGCTCCCAACTCCGCCAGCGTCTCAATCAGAACGGCGGTCTGGATCGTCATGTGCAGCGAGCCGGTTACGCGTACACCCTTAAGCGGCTTCTCCCGCGCGTACTTCTCGCGGATCGCCATCAGTCCCGGCATCTCGTGCTCGGCAATGGAGATTTCCTTTCGACCCCATTCGGCCAAGCCCATGTCGGCGACTTTGTACTCTGCCGCAGTTTGATTAAGAGTTCCTGTTCCCATTCCTATTCATCATATCGGGCAGGCGTCGCATTTAATTCTGTAGTATTGGGTGCCGTCAAGGCCTGCGTCCTCGTCTTCACGTTCCAAACCGCCGCATATCCGAGAGCCACCACACTCACAAACATCATTAGCACTTCGCTGTCGCCCAGATCATATTCCGCGAACCCCTCTACCAGCACGCCAATCATCACCGCAATCGTGCCCTGCAGCACAAAGCGCTCCTCCGAGCGGCCCCTCTCCGCACGCGAAAGCGCCGCCGAACAGTCCCACATGGTCATCCCGATGAACCACAGCAGCAAGAGCAATCCCGGAACGCCGCGCTCTGCCGCGTACTGCACGTACACGTTGTGCAAATGTCCGTAATATCCGGAGGGCAGCGGCCTTACGACATCGCTAGGAACATATCGCTCGAAGTTGCGCTTGATTTCTTCCGGTCCCACTCCGAACCACGGATGCGCCTCGATCATTGCAACTCCTGTGCGAAAAGTGATCACGCGAAAGCGATTCGAATCCGTGTCGCCGTGCGGGGTGATGAGCGAGCTCAGTCGGTCGCGCGTCTCCCCCGGCGCGATCCAGAAGGCGAGCGCCGCAATCACAGGCACAGCTAAGGTCATTTTGCGGCGCCAAAACCAAACCAGGTAAACCACCGCAACCATTGCCGCTACCCAGATACTTCGATCCCAGCTCAGCAAAATTGCCGCTGCCAAAATCGCTATCGCGCCGTACACCCACCCCGGCATTCTGCGGCTCGAAAAAAACCATTGCGCCAGCAGAAGCGACAGCACGCTCAGTTGCAGTGCGCCGAATGTCAGCCAATGACTCTCGAATCCCGTAATACGCCGAGGCAAATAAGCTAGATAAAAGTTTTCGCCCGTGTGCCGCGCGCGCTCGTACTTAAGAACAAATTGCGCTAAGCCCCAAGCACCGGAGGCCGTCGCGGCAGCGGTCCACGCCATCATCAAATAGAACACCTTCGGGAATTGACGAACAAATACCCCATACACCAACGGAATGAACAGAAACACAAAAAATTTCCGGATCTGCGCACGACCGCCCCACGGGTCAGGTGACACTGCGTCGGCGAGTACTGTCCAAAGAAATAGCGCCGCCAGCGGTATCCAGATGCGCGGGAATTCCAGCTTTTGCCGAAACACAAGCAGCAGCCCAATGCCCACGCCTAACAGCGTCTGGCTCGCCGCGATGGAGACGTGAATCAACCCCGCTGCCGCGATCGCAATCACCAGCAAAATGCGATCTTGGGTCTCCTCGCCGAGGCGCATGCCGCCCCAGTATGACAGAATGAAAGGCGAAACCACGCGAGTTTATGCAGCTGTATCTGCTTCGGCATGGAATTGCCGAAGATGCGTCGAAGAGCGTCAGCGACGCAGATCGCGCACTCACTCCCGAAGGCCGCCGGAAGCTCCGGCAGGTGCTCGAAGCAGCGGCGGAAGCCCGCGTTGAACCCACTCTCATTTTGACCAGTCCTCTCAAACGCGCCATTCAGACCGCCGAAATTGTTCAAAGCGTTCTGAAATGCAAAAACGACCTGCTTCGCACTGAGGCTCTGGTTCCGGGTGCAACGGTTGAGCAGGTCTGGGATGAGATTCGCGATCATCGCGACGAACCTTCTCTGATGCTGGTCGGCCACAACCCGCTTTTTACAGAACTCGCGGCGTATCTCCTCGGATCAAAGGAAATTCAAATCGATTTTAAAAAAGGCGCTCTTTTGCGAGTGGATCTGGACAACTTTCCTGCACATCCCAACGGTCGACTGCGCTGGTATTTAACCGCGAAACTGGCGGCTGATCGCGTATAAAGCCATTCCACTCTCAGCGTCTATGATGTAAATGGGTCTTTCGATGGCTCTATCGCAACGCGCGCAGTCGTTTTGTACGCGCGTGCAACATTTCTCTCACGCTCGCGTTACTAGCTGGGCTCGCTTTCACCCAGGCACCCTCCAACACCACCCCTCCTCCTACGAATTCAAGCAAGAAAATCGCTCCTGGGCAGGCCGACCCCGCCGCAATCAGTCCACAGAACCCGTCCATACCGGCGTCCATCCCTCAACAGAGTCAATCGGGAGTGCCGCAGTCGCCCATTCAATTCGAATCGCACGGCATCGAGTATGAGGCGCTCACGAAAAACGGCATTACGGTCATGTTTGCTCCCTTGCCGCCGCATATAAAGGACTACAACATCGTCCAAGTAACCGTCACCAACGGATCCCTCGTGTCGTGGACCGTGAAGGCCGCTGATTTTAGCTTTGTGCGTCAGGATGGAAGCGTGCTTCAGCCCGTCTCGGCTGACGATGTGGTGGAGTCGCTGCTTGAAAAGGCCAGCCACAGCGACGTCATCAAGCTGCAGCTTCTCTACGAAGACACCATTTATGCGCTTTCGAATTTCCGCTCCACGAACGGGTATGAAAAGCGCCGCGAAGCAGCTATGGCACAGTTCGTAAAGCCGGGCTTCAAAGCCGCCGCTGCGGCTTCCGCCATTACTCTTGTGCCCACCAGGCTCAAATCCGGCGACAGCACGGACGGAGCCGTCTTCTTCGAGAACCGTAGCAAAGACAAAATACTCGGACCCGGCCGCCTGGTTGCGCACACCTGCGGTGAAATATTCGAGTTCATCGTTTATCCTGAGACCAAGCTCCGCTAGTGTCAGAACCCCCCGAACGTTCCCAAGCTGCACTCATCGATCTCCACGCTCATACCAGCGCGTCCGACGGCACCTTATCGGCGGCCGATCTAATATCGCTCGCCAAGCGCGTCGGCTTGGCTGCGCTCGCCATCACCGATCACGATACTTTCGATGGGTACGAAGAAGCCGTTCCATTTGCCCGCGAGGCTGCACTCGATCTGGTGCGCGGCATCGAGCTGAATTCGCGTTTGAGGGTTTCCAGTCAAGGCGAATATCGCTTTGTGCATCTTCTCGGCTACTGGCCCTCGCAACCCCCTTCAGCGGAATTCCGTGCCTGGCTCGAAGGCGAGCGCCAAGAGCGGCGCGACCGTAATCGCAAGCTCGCCGCCACTCTGCGCGATCGCGGCGTCAATATCACTCTTGAAGAGGTCGAAGCACGCGGCCATAGCTTAACGGGTCGCGCCCATTTCGCGCGCGCTTTGGTCGAAAAAGGATACGCGCTCGATAACGAAGACGCCTTTCGCAGATATCTCGGCCAAAACGCTCCCACTTACGTAGAGCGCCAGAGCCAAAGCACCGAGGAGGCGATTCGCAAAATCCGCGATGCACACGGCATTCCGGCCCTGGCTCATCCCGTCCGGCTCGCGCTCCCTCGCGATCGCGAGCGGGAGCTTCTCCTGCGGCTGAAAGAAGCGGGCCTGCTTGCGCTTGAGGTCTATCATTCCGAGCACCCGCCCGAACTGCAAGCCCACTACCGGCAGCTCGCCGAGGAACTCGACCTGATTCCGACCGGTGGCTCCGACTTCCATGGCTCGCCCAAACCGAACATCGAACTCGGCACCGGCATGCACGGCAATCTGCGCATCCCGCGCGAATTTCTCGATCGAATGCGGCAAGTACAATGAGGCGTCTTGCGACAGTTAGCCACTCCAGCGCGCTGTAATCAGCGTGTTTCGAGTTTCATCAGCCTTACGTTCATGTCGGTGACCTGCTGCTCGACGAGCGCCAGGCGCGGGGACACGGATGCATCCAGGTTGCCCTGGTCGGCTTCGACTTTGCGCATTCGAAGTGTGAGCCCGGTGTTATGGGCGGCGAATCCGCGCAGCAATTCGGTCTGCATATCGCGCATCGTCTCGATGAGCTTCTCTTGAACAACGTCGAGGCGCTGCTCGAAGCGTTGCTGTAGCCGCTGTTCGAGCAATTCGAGTTCTGCTTTCAGTTCGGCTTTGGTAGACGGGGCTTTCGTTGTTAAGTGAGCCATTTGGACACACCTTCAGTTTACGGGTTTTGTGGGCGCCCCTTACAATGAGGCGTGTCGGACGTTCTCCCCAGACTCCGCTTCAATCTCGATTTCATGCCCTCGCCCGATCCGAAGCGGCCCGGGCTCTTCATTCGCGATCCTTATCATTACTCGGACGCCACCTTGCTCGTTCCGCCCGCTCTCGTGCAAGCGCTCGAGTGCTTCGATGGCCAGCAATCGACGCTTGATCTCCGTTCCGAGCTGGTTCGTATCACTGGTGAAATTCAGGTCGGCGAACTCGAGAGGCATCTCTTCGAATCGCTGAATGACGCTGGTTTTCTCGACAATGACCGCTATCGCGAGCTGAAAACACAGCGCGAAAGCGATTTCGCCACGGAGCTCACACGCGAAGCAATCTTTGCGGGCTCCGCTTATCCCAAAGATCGCTTGAAGCTCGCCGACCTCCTGGCCACGCGTATCGGCGCATTGAATGGCACAGCCGCGAGCGTCGGCATCGCCGCTCCACACGCCAGCCCCGAAGGTGCCTGGGATACGTACCGCGCAGCCTATCGCGCACTACCTTCGTTAGAAGATGCCCGTGAGCGCACCTTCGTGATTCTCGGAACCTCGCACTACGGCGCGCCGGACCGCTTCGGACTTACTCGCAAACAGTTCATCACTCCGTTCGGTGAGGCGCAAACAGCCATTGATTTGGTAAACGAGCTCGAAAACGCCGCCCCCGACGCGATCCGAATGGAGGACTACTGCCATTCCGTCGAGCACTCGATCGAATTCCAAATCGTTTTTCTGCAACATCTGTACGGCCCGGGCGTGCGCATCCTGCCAATTCTCTGCGGCCCCTTTGTCAAAAGTATTTACGAAGGCGGCGCGCCCGAAAGCAACGAGAACGTGGCGCGTTTCTTCGATGCTCTCGCCAACATCGCGGCACGGGAAGCCCAGCGCCTGTTCTGGATTTTAGGCGTCGACATGGCCCACATCGGGCGACGCTATGGCGACCAGCTACGAGCCACAGCCAATCTTGGCGAGATGCTTGCAATCGAACAACGCGATCGTGCCCGTATCGCCCAGATCGGTGCCGGCGATTTGCGCGGCTACTGGTCCTTAGTGCAAGAGCGGCACGACGATCTCAAGTGGTGCGGCTCGTCACCCTTCTACACTTTTATGAAAGTGATGCCCGGCCTACGCGCACAACTGGCCCATTATCAGCAGTGGCAAATCGATCCGCACAGTGTTGTTACGTTCGGCGCACTGCTGTTCGAGCACCCAACTAATTCTGCACAACAGTAATCACTGCGCCCCGCCGCCCCACCAGTAGCCGGGCCGCGTGCGAATCTTCAGCCCTGGCCGATCCACCACCACCTTGATGTTGTGAAATCCGGGCTCGTTTTGATCATTGGGGCTGTAACTGAGAAGGTACTGGCTGTTCAGATCCGCGCCGATATCGGTAATCGCCGTCTCGAGCGTCCGTTCGCTGGCAAAGCCATACACGCGTCCCCCCGTGAAATAGGAGAAGGCTTCCGCGGGAGTTCTCTTGAACAAATCATGAATGGCACGCGCCACCGGAGGAATCGCGTTCAGAGCATTTCCATTTTCCTGCTGCACCACACTCGTTTCACTTCGCGGGCCTCTACCGCCGGCGACGTTCGGCAGCGCTTCAGGAGGAACTCCCCCATTCTGCGGACGCGGATAGCCAGGCTGTTTCATCAGCGCCGTCAGCACTCGCGAGATATCGATCGAGTAGATGATGACATTGTCGAATTGTATGGCGTGAACCGTCTCCTCTAGATGCGATTCGCTGCCCTTATCGATATTCCGGCTGATCAAAACGACCACACGACGCCGTACACCGCGTGGATCGTGACGCTTCAGCATGCGGTCCGCATCCTGCACTGCATCGATTAGACGCGCGCTGTTCGATCCTGCCGTAAGTCTGTGCATCGCGTCATCCAGCTTGTCCGGATCGTTCGTGAAGTCCTGCAGCAGTTGCAGCCGGTGATCGAAGGCCAGCACAGCGACGTCGCCGTCCTGCCCGGTAACCAGTCCCTGAAATAAAACACCCGTTCTCTTCAGTTGCGGCAGCACCGCCTCAATTTCCGCATTCGCCTGCACGACCAGCACGACGGAAACCGGTTGCTCCGTGTACTCAGCATGGATCTTTTGCAGCTTGTTGTTGTCGTAAACTTCGAAATCGCTAGCCGCCAGTCCGTTTACGTATCCATGCCCGTCAGGATCAAGCACGGACGTGGGCACCAGTACGTATCGAATCGTTGTTGTAAACGCTGGATTGCCCGGAGTCGTGCTCCCATCGCTGTCCGCTGGTTCCACAGTCGCGCCGGGAGATTCTGGCGTACTCGGCGGAAGTTTTTTGGGCGCAGGTCCCAGCTGCCCCGGCTGTGGTGGAGGACCCGGCGGAAGTTGTCCCGGCGGCAACGTCTGCGCCACGGCCGTGGTGCCCATTGCCAATAGCAAGGCCAGCAAAGGTAAATGCCTCATAAGTCCTGAGATGTCTTCGGTTGCTACTGAGTTTCCTGTACTGTACTTAGTTTCTCATCCACCTGCATGCTCTGTACGGCCCTCCAGCAAATCGACCACATGCGGTATAAGCTCTTCAATCGCCCGAAGCGAGTGCAATGCTCCGCGAGGCGACCCGGGAAGGTTCACGATCAGAAAATGTTTGCGCGTTCCCGCAACGGCACGTGAGAGCGCGGAAAATTTCGTCTGTTCCAATCCCTTGGTCCGCATGAGCTCACCCAATCCCGGAACTTCACGATCGAGAATGCTGCGTGTGCCTTCGGGCGTCACATCCCGCGCGGAAACGCCTGTCCCGCCCGTCGTCAGTATCAACGAAACGGCCCCGCTATCGGCCCACTCTCGTAACTGCTCTGCTATGGCGCTTTCGTCATCACCGACGGTCGCCACCTCCACGACTCGCCAGTTCAACTCTCCGCACCGCTCTCGAATCGCAGGTCCGGACCGATCCTCTCTCTTGCCCGTCGCGGCCGAATCGCTGATTGTGAGAATCGCAACCGTGATCACTTCAGTGCCTTGCTGCGCCGATACGTTCCCGATTTCCCGCCCGTCTTCTCGACCAGATACACCCCGCGAATTTCTATCGCTTTGTCCAGAGCTTTCGTCATGTCGTAGATCGTTAGCGCTGCAACCGAAGCCGCCGTCATCGCTTCCATTTCTACGCCCGTTCGCGCCGCAGTTGCGGCCTGCGCCGTAATCTCGATTCCGTCCTCTCGAACGTCGAACTCCAAACTGACATGCGTCAGCGGAATCTGGTGACACAACGGAATCAGGTCGGAGGTCTTTTTCGCTGCGCTGATACCGGCAATTCGGGCGACCTCGAGCGGATCGCCCTTCGCGTTATGGGGCAGCGCTCGAATCACCTCTTGCGACATCGCGACAAAAGCGCACGCCGTCGCGGTGCGCTCCGTCACTGCCTTTCCGCCGACATCGACCATCGAGACCCGGCCCGCCGAATCGTAATGCGAAAGCGCCTTCTTCATGGTTTCGGCATCACCCGAATAGAATCGCCAATCTCCCAACGTTCGCGATCATGATCCGCCACAAGAAACGCGTTGGCTTTCGCCAGCGCCGGAACGTCGCTCGATCCTTGCCAGGAAATGTGGCGTAGATGCTGGCCGTCCGCGCTCAACCGCGCGGGCAAGAAGCGCGTCAACCCAAGCTTATGGCGAAATGGAGCTTCGAATCGCGCTGACAGAAGCGGCAGGATCGGCTCGCTTTGCCCCCCGATCAAATCCAGCGCTGCGCGCGCGAAAAGTTGAAATGTCACGAGCGTCGATCCCGGATTACCCGGCAGCCCAAATACCGGCTTTTTTCCAGCCGTGCCAAACGCCGTCGGTTGCCCGGGCTGCACCCGCACTCGCTCGAAGTGAAATTCGACCCCCAGCTCGCGCAGCGCAGGCTTCACCAGATCGTATTTTCCCGCCGATACGCCGCCGGTGACCAGCAGCATGTCATGCTCCAAGCCTCGCTCTACAAGCGGCCGCAGAGCTTCTCTCGTGTCACGGGCAATCGGCAGAATCGTTGCATGTGCGCCCGCGGCGCGCACCAGAGCAGCCAGCATGTACGAGTTCGAGTTGCGGATCTGGTGAGCAGCCGGCTTCTCGCCTACTTCGACGATTTCATCGCCCGTCGCAAGAATCGCGACTTTAGGCCGCTGCTTCACTGCAACCGTTGTGTAGCCAGTCATCGCCAGAGTGGCGACATGGCTCGCGTCGAGAACCGTACCTTCAGGAATAAGTACGGAGCCACTTCTCACTTCCGCACCGCGCTCGTTGACGAACTGCCCCGTTTCGGCGCGCTGCTCGATGCTCACTTCATTGCCGCTGCGCGTGACGTGTTCGATCATCACCACCGCATCGGCGCCATGGGGTACCGGCGCACCCGTCATAATCTCCAGAGCCTCGCCCCGTTCGAGCGGTGGCTGTTCGCCTTCACCCGCGCGAACTTCCCCGCGAATGCGCAACGTCCCTGGCACGTCCGCAGATTTCACCGCGAATCCATCTCGCAGGGACCGCCGCAGTGCCGGATAATCGCGATCCGCCCGTACATCTTCCCCCAGCACCCGCCCGTGCGCTTCTTCTAAAGAGACCCGTTCCGCCTCTCGCCCGATTCCCAGCCCGCGCACCACTTCAACAACAATGCGTCGCGCCTCTTCAAACTCCAGCGCTTTGGATCGGACAGCTTCCGGCACGCTTCGGATTGTACATTGCGGCACTCAGGTGCGGCGAAACACGGAGCCGCTAGGCTTGACAACATCAGACATCGGACTTGGTTCGGCTCCTCGGCGCCGCACGCAGCTGAGGCTGGCTGCCGCCGAGGGCAGCCAGCCTTCGTGCAGCTTCTCTGGCAATCAAGGCCTCCAGACCGGCACGGATTAGATCAACGTCTTCCTCAATACCTGTGAGGCTTCGTGCCCGTTTGAGTAGATCCTCATCGATCTTCAAAGTGATTCTCATCCGCTTATCCATCTCATCGGTATCGTCTCCGATTTCATGGCACGGCGTCCTCCACTTTGCGATCCTAACCTCAGAGCCCCGTGCGCACTAACTACGGCCTCATCTCTTCTGTTTGCCTGATCGGGCTCGCTTGCGGTCTGATTTCCGGCCACCCCGCCTCCGCAAGCCAGCGTCTAAAGCGCCCTCTCTCCGTTATCCATAGTCAACACGGGCGTTGGACCGACCTCAACATCGGACCCTTCTACGTCGACACGGACAGCGACATCGCGGCCGCTCGCGACGCGCTCACTCAACTCGAGCAGCTGCGTTGGGTTCTGGGCGGCTTGCTCGAATCCAAAGATCTTCCGAGCGTGTGGCCTTTCCGGCTTCTGCTCACTCCGTCCGAAAGCACAAACGCAATCGCCGCGCCACAGTTCGTTTTGCAAAACGGCACGTACCTCCTCGCCTGCCCGCCCGGCACTCGCCTCCCGCTCGATCAAGTCGCCGGAATTTTGCTCGATGCCAATACACCGCGTCTCCCGCCGGAGGTCGAATCAGGCGTCCGCCAGCTCTTCTCAACCCTTGAAGCGAAAGGCAGCCGCGTCACTTGGGGCGGTCCGGCCCCCCATCCCGATCTGGCCTGGGCTCGCATGCAACTCTTCGCCACCAAGTTCGAATACTCCTCCAGTTTCCATATTTTCTTTACCGCTCTCAAAGGCGGCAGCACGCTTCGCGCCGCCGAACAAAACGCTTTTGGAAAAGATTCCGCCACGCTCGAGCAGGAAGCGGCCGCCAATCTCGCTTCGCATAACTGGCCGTCGGCCTCCGTCTCAGGTCGTCCGCTTGATCCGAAGCGCGATTTCGGCGAGCACTCGCTCGACGACACGATCGCCGCCGTCTACCTCGCCTGGACTCAACTCGCTTCACCTTCTAAAACGTCAGCAGCTGCCCGCGAAAACGATTCCGGCGAAGCAGCCTTCAAATCCGCGATCGAGGCCGGGGGCGCCGCCCGCGCGCTCGGTTACGAAGGGCTGGCCGCGATCGCTGAACTCGCTCACGACAATCCAAAGCCGTTCCTCGACAGCGCCATCCGAGCGGGTAGCAGAAACGCAACAGTGTACGTCACGGCAGCCGACGGCCTCGACGCATCCAAGCTCTGCCGCTTCTCAAAAAGGCCGCTCAACTGAATCCCTTGTGGGCGGAACCCATCTTCCGTCAGGCGCAGTTTTCTGCCGATCCCGCCGAAAAGGAGGCGCTGCTCAAAAAAGCCGTCCACCTCGATCCGCGCGCCACCGAGTATTGGATCGATCTCGCCCAGCTTCAAATCACTCAGGGCGAGGGCACCGCCGCGCAAGGCACTTGGCTCCGCGCCGAAGATTCCGCCGCCGATACGGCAGAGCGTAACCGTGTCCATCAGCTTCGCCTCGACGCCGAGCAGGAACGCCTGGACGCCGCCGAAAACGCCCGCCAGCACGAACGCGAATCCGTGCATCTCGCCGATGAACGCGCCCAACAGTCCGAGGCGGATCGCATCCGTGCGGCCGAGCAGAAAGCCAATGGGGCGAAAGACGCTGCCGCGGGCGATCAGAAACCCGTTAACGTCGTTCCCTGGAGTGAGGTTGCCTCACCACCTAAGAAAATCAGCGGCACCTTGATCGAAGTCGACTGCCTCGGTGCGCCGGCGCCGGCATCTAATTCGCCCGCCCCCGCCCGCCTCTCTATAAAGGACCGCACCGGCAACACCGTCCAACTGCTTCTCAAAGATCCCTCGCAAACCGGCCTGACGTGCGGCACCCAACGTCCCGCTCGCCGCGTCGCGCTCACTTACGCGGCTGATCCCGACGATCGCTTCCACACCTCCGGCACCGTCGTCAGCATCCATCTCCAGTGACACCTCTCATCCGACCCGCCACCTCCGACGACCTCCCCGCCCTTCTCGATATCGAACAGCAATCGTTTTCTCATCCCCACTGGACCTCGCGCGATTTCCGCCACGCCGATTGCATCGTCGCCGAATTGGACGGCCAAGTCGCTGGCCTCCTCGTCGCTCGGGATATCTATGCCGGCGAGGCGTCCGCGCCCGGCGACCCCTCCGACCCGCCCGAACGCGAGATTCTCAACCTCGCCGTGGCACCCCCTTTCCGCCGCATAGGCGTCGCTACCGCCTTGCTGAATCATGAACTTACCCGCAAGGCCGTGCGCTTCCTCGAAGTCCGCGAATCCAACCTCGCCGCACAACAGCTCTACCGCAAATTCGGCTTCGTCGAGATTGCCCGCCGGCCCGACTATTACCAGTCCCCCGCAGAAAGAGCTATTGTCATGCAGATGAAATGGTGCTAATTTTTGGAATGCGTAGGGCCACTGGTGACCCTACGCGAGTGAATACATGCACTCCCACCTACCGGGCCAGATTCTTCCCTCATTCATCCAGAACCAGACTCGGCCGTGGTCGCTCGATAAAGGAGAACCCTTAATGGAGAATCACACGCAAGAAGACTTGAAAGCGCA
Source organism: uncultured Acidobacteriaceae bacterium (assembly GCA_963787615.1). GTDB lineage: Bacteria > Acidobacteriota > Terriglobia > Bryobacterales > Bryobacteraceae > Bog-105. The sequence goes on from CAWBDJ010000001.1 coordinate 599,903, forward strand.
TCTGCTCGCCTCGAATGAACAATTCCGATCGCTTGCCGAGCAGCATGCGCAATTGAAGCGGCAGATTGAGGCGATCGAGTCCAAGCCTCATGTAACCTCGACCGATGAGCTCGAGGAACAGCGCCTCAAAAAGCAGAAACTGCGCCTTAAAGACGAAATGAACCACATGATGGCGCAGTATAAAACCGCAAGCGTCGGTAGTTAACCTCTCTTTTTCCTCGTCAGGGAATCCGGTCGCGGTTCCCTGGCGATCTGCATACATCCGTGCGTGGCGCGAACCTCACTATGTGGAACGCGATAAGGTATGACCGCGATATCAGTTTTCCTCGCATTCCTCTTCCTCGTGCGGGGCAACTCTCTTGCTCTAGGAACCGAGAACAAGTCCGCAAGTCGTTGTCCAATCTCTAACTTGGAGAAAGGCTGGACCGTATTCGTTGATCCAGTACACCGTTTCTGCTTTCAGTATCCTTCCACATATGAGCAACTCAGGCCCCCTTTCGAACCGGACCGATTTCATCCAGACGCCAAGGTGATCGCCCAGTTTGAGAGCGCAGAGTTGCGCAGAGCAACCGAAGAAGACCGTGCCCGAGCCGCAATCTTTTTATCGTTCTCGAAGGTGAGCTTCAACTTACAAAACTTCATCAGCGACGCACCGACCGGTGTTGAGAGACCGCCTAGCCCGGTGCGTTTTGGCGCTTTGACCTTCTTTTACTACGGGCCGGGTGGCGGGGGTGTAGCCTATGACGACATCTACTATTTCAATCTGCACAACCGGACGCTCAGGATTGTGTTCGACGGACCTTTTGATGGGCACAGCAAATCTCCGTCGGAGAAGACTCAGCAGATCGAGAGCGCAATTCTAGCCAGTTTCAAAATCTTCTAGCGCGCCATCGCCGTGTGCGTCTTCGCCCGGGTCCGCGTCGAAGCTCCATTCCCTAGCGCCAGCAACTCCTCTATGCGTTGCCGGATAGTCGCCTCTTTGGTCGAGTTCTCATCACCTTTTGCTGTCGTCTGGTAGTGGATGTAACCCTTTCGATCGATCAGCACCAGTTGCGGCACTACGGTCAACTCCGCGAAGCTGAATCCCATGAAGTTCATGAACTGCTCTCGAGGAGTCCAGCCCACCGGAAATCCAACCTCGAAATTTCTGGCGAAGAGCATGACCACGAAATTGGCCTGTTGCGCATTGCGGCCCTCATCCAGAGCGTTGATCGCGACATCCACCGCCTGAAAGCCCCGGCTGCCATACTCTTGCTCCAGTCGCGTCATTAGCCGCGAAGCTGCTTGGCAGTGCGGACACGTCGTCGCAATGAACTCGAGCGCCACCACCTTCCCCCTGTACTGGCTCAGCAACTGCTCCCCCTGACCCGGAACAGTGAACGCCAGCTCGGGCGCTTTCCGAAAACCATTCGCCTCTTGACCGAGACCAACGGCCGCAAAAATCATCAGTGCAGAAAAGGAAAGAAGTATTCTTTTCACGGGATGAGACTCCTTCTCAGTTTACTGATCGTAACGGTTGTGCCGAGGGCTGCACAACAGGAACTCAATGTGTCCGCCATTTCGAGCGTCAAAGATTTCGGCGCAGCTGGCAACGGCACGACCGACGATCTTCCCGCCATCAAAAAAGCGTTCGCCGCCGTCGCCGGCAAAGGACAACGTTTGCTGTTTCCGGCCGGTACCTACGCTGTCAGCGGAACGGTCGTCATTCCCAACAAAACACAAATCTATGGGGTGGGCCGCGGGGACGCGGGAGGCGTAAACACCGTCATCAAAGCCTTGCCTGGCTTTCCGCCGGGAGCAGCCGTCATCGAGATGGGGCCCGCACCTGGGCCCAACTTCGGAATCGAGGTAGAAAATCTCACCATCGATGGAGCTTCCATCGCCGGAACTTGTCTCGCCAACCACTACGCGCAAGAACTGAGCTTTGGACGGAATCTGCTGCTGATCAACTGCGGTGCTCGCGGGCTCGTGGTGTCGAACGTCGGGCAAAACTCCGGGCCTTTCGAGAATCTCGAAATTGATGAAGGTGCCGGCCCTACCGTCAACACCAACACAGTGTGCGTCGAGGTGACTTCAGTCGGCGCGTTTCGCGGAATCCACGGGCTTACCTGCAACGGTGGAAGCCACTACGCCTCCCGCCCCGCCGTCGCTCTCGCCCTCGATGGAACCGGCATCTACCAGGACATTCACGTGGAACACTTTGGTACTGCCGTCACACTGGGAAATCGAGCGAACTCCGCCGACGGGCTCATCTTCGCGGACGGCAGCTTCGGGCCGGATGTCACTACCGGTCTCGCCATCGCGTCCGCGTCCCACGTCAACAATCAAAACCTGACCATTCTTGGTATCTCCTGCACCGGATGCACCACTCTTCTCAGCGATGGCATGACCGGCACCAAAATTTCCGATACCTCGGTCGGCTGGTATTTGTTGGGAAACGGAGGATCGAACAAAGCCATCTGGTCTTCGAACTACGGAATCGGCGGCCAAGTCACCGGCCCTTTTCGCGCTCCCGAAATGCAACTCACTGCTCTCGGCTCCAAACCTCCGTGCTCCGCTTCGACACGCGGAACATTTTGGTTTGTGCGGAGTCCACCAGGCAGCCCCCGACCATCTTCAGGTCTGCAGCAAATCGGCTCACGACACATACTCCTGGACCACCGTCTTTTAACGTTCCGCTCCAATGCTGGCGCAATATGGTAAAGAAGCAGTGGCCATCGCCCTTCCAGAAAAGCAGCGCGTCGTTAGCGTCGGCATCAGCAAAACCAGCTATAACGAGGTTGTCGCGCTCTGTCACGCCTGGGCTTCCGAACGCAAAACATCCACCCACTCACTCGCCCGATACATCTGCGTCACCTCGGTCCACGGCATCATCCTCGCCCATGATGATCCCGAAGTCGCCGAAGCGCTCAATGCCGCCGACATCGCAACACCCGACGGCATGCCGATCGTGTGGGCCCTCCGTTCTTTCGGATGCCCCAATCAGGAGCGTGTGTACGGTCCCACGTTAATGCTTGAAATCTGCCAAGACGCGGCCGAGAATGGACACCGCGTTTTCCTCTATGGCAGTCGTGAAGAAACGCTCGCGCTTTTAATCGACAGACTTCACATGCGTTTCCCGCGCCTTCAAATCGCCGGCTCGTACGCTCCCCCGTTTCGTCCCTTGACCGCGACCGAAGACCGCCAGGTCCAGCAGAAAATTTGTGAGTCCGACGCCGACATCGTCTTCGTTGGAATCAGCACGCCCAAACAGGAGAAGTGGATGTACGAACATCGCCGCTCTTTTCCTGGCGTAACATTGATCGGCGTAGGCGCAGCTTTCGACTTTCACGCCGGGGAAACGCCTCAGGCCCCCGCGTGGATGCAGCGACACGGATTCGAGTGGCTCTTCCGTTTGTCCAGCGAACCCGGCCGGCTTTGGAAGCGCTACCTGTTGATCACGCCGCGATTCCTGCCGTTATGGGCCAGCCAGAAGTGGCACTCCGTTCGCTCGCGTTAGCAGCAATGTGTCGCAGTTAATGTAGAAAGAACGTGTCTTCTCCCGATCCCCTCATCCAAGCCGCCCGCGCCGCACGCGAACGCGCGCATGCACCTTTCTCGCATTTCCAGGTGGGCGCCGCCATCGAAGACGAGAACGGTCGCATCTTCACCGGCTGCAATGTCGAGAACGCCACTTACGGACTCACCATCTGCGCCGAGCGCCTCGCCGTCTTCAAAGCGATCTCCGAAGGCGCCGCCAAACTGAAACGCATCGCCATTGTCGCCGATACCGGCGCACTCACGCCGCCCTGCGGTGCTTGCCGTCAGATCCTGTGGGAATTTTGCCCCGATGCGGAACTGATCCTCGCCAATCTCTCCGGCCAGCAGGAAACGCTCTCAGCTTCGGCAAATTTTCCCCCGCGCCTTCGACGCATCCTTTCTGAAGCCCTGAACGCGTTCCTTTTTGGTCCGCCGCGTACGGGCATTTCTGACATAGATGCCCTTCCCGTCCGCCCCCACTCTCCTTCAGTAACCACACTAATTCGTCGGAGGGGTTCTATGTCTGTACAAACGAGTGCGTCTGCGCGCGGTCGCTGTCGGGCGCGGCATTGCTGTCTCGCCGCCGCTGCGCGCGCAGCCACCATCACTCACGGCAGTGCACAACTCTACCTGGCTGCCTGCATGGCAGAGTTCACTGTCTGGAAGTCCACTACCGATCTGCAACTTTCCACTCTGAGTTCCAGTTCCGACATCCGGTCACAAGCGTGCCATTAGGCGTTTTTACCTTTACTGGCACGGCCCTGCAAGAGGATGCACAACGAATTCTGTAGGGTCGTCGATCACCGCCACTGCACCACCGGGGGCGAAACCGCGTTCTACTTTTTCGACGTGACAGTCACTATCCGGCGCTGACGAGCGACATCATCTTCACGCTCACTGTTGTCAGATCAAGAGATCGTTTCAGCTGATTCCGCTGGGATGGTATGGTTCGCCTCAACCACTCCCATCACCTCACTGACAGTTCACCGGCACCTCCGGCATACGTTGGCCTCTGGCCGATCTCTGGTACGGACCCGCTCCCGCCGCCGACTCCCGCCCCCGAAGCCGCCACTTTCCTGCTCAGCGGCGGAGGCGCGCTCACTCTACTTGGGTGCGGGCGCAAACTGGCACGTAGACGCACGGCTTAGCGACGGCATATTCTTCCACTGCTCCGTTCGCACACACACGGGATCGTCTACGCGATCCCGTTTTTTTCTTGCCGTAATCTAATCGAGCGTTCCCTGTTCGATCACCACGTTTTCGCGAACGATCAGCCGGTGCGGCGCCAGATCACACAGCTTAGGAAGCACCCGTGTCACATGCTCTTCGTAATCCACAAAGATGATGATCACCGGCAGATCGCCGCCCGCTTCCACCAGGCTCGACGTATGCACCCGGTTCCTGCCGTTGAATCCCGCCACAGCATGAAACGCACTGGCGCCCGCGACGTTCTCACGTCTCAGCACCTGAAGAATCTGTTTCCATTTGTCCGATTCATTCAGGTACATCGTCACCTGCACCGCAGTCATGCCCAAACCCTCCTAGATGCTGCGGGCCAGCACCGCGCCAAGTATCACCGCAATGAAGCAGACCACATTGGTTGCAAAAACATTCAACGCGGCGACTGACCACTGACCCTGTTCGAACAGTGCGAACGTTTCAAACGCATAGCTCGAATACGTCGAATAGCTTCCACAGAATCCTACTGCGATAAGAAGCCGCCACCGCGGGTCCGCCAGGACGCGTTCGGTGGTCCAGATCAGGAAGAACCCCAGAATGAAACTGGCGGTGATGTTGATGATCAACGTGCCGAAAGGAAAGCTCGACGGGATGAGCTTGGAGACATATTGCGCTACGAAATAGCGCAGATTTGCGCCCGCTACTGCGCCCAAGGAAATCAGCAGAACTTTTTGCAAGGAAGACTCCAGCCGTTAAGGTGGTAGGAGTCATCAGCCTTTGCAGGCGGTTTTGGCGAACTCCATCGCCGTCTCTCTCCATGCTAACTCGTTTTAGGTCCGAATTCCGCCGCGTGTTACGTTAGTGGCTGAAATTTCATGGCCTGGTTCACCCGCCAAAAGCCGTCGCTCGAGGGCGAGCCGCTCAAAGACGGCGAAAAAAACGTCCGCACCGAAGGATTGTGGCAAAAGTGCGAGGCCTGTGGCCAAATTATCTGGCGCAAGACGGTCGACGAAACCCTGCAGACGTGCCCCAAGTGCGGCCACCATTTCCGCATCGGTGCAGCCGAGCGGCTCCAGCAGCTTTTCGATGACGGCGCCTATGTCACGCACGATTCAGGCCTGCACTCTTCCGATCCACTGCACTTCGTCGATTCCAAACCTTACTCGCAGCGGCTGGAGGAGATGCGTAACGCTACACAATTACCCGATGCCGTTATCTGCGCGAGCGGGTTATTGAACGGCCGCCCCGTACAAATTTCCGCGCTCGAGCTCAAGTTCATCGGCGGCAGTATGGGGGCCGTGGTGGGAGAAAAAATTACGCGCTCGATCGAGCGGTCTCTCAACGAAAAGACTCCTCTCATCATTGTCTCGGCCTCCGGCGGAGCACGCATGCAGGAAGGCGCCATCAGCCTCATGCAGCTGGCCAAATTGTCCGCCGCCCTCATGCGCCTCGATGAAGCACGTTTGCCCTACATCAGCGTCCTCACCGACCCCACCACCGGAGGCGTCACCGCCAGCTTCGCCATGCTCGGCGATCTGAACATTGCCGAACCAGGTGCGCTGATCGGCTTCGCTGGTCCGCGCGTCATCGAACAGACCATCCGCCAGAAACTCCCCGAAGGATTCCAGCGCAGCGAATTCCTACTCGAGCACGGCTTCCTCGACGCTGTCGTCAAGCGCACCGACCTCAAGCCCTACATCGCCGGCGCACTTGAGTTTTTCCTCTCTTAGCGAAAATGGTTGTGAATGCTGCAACTCACCGGAGCCGGTAAGCGCTTCGGACACAAACTCCTGTTCCAAGACCTCGACTGGCTCGTCACGCCGAAAGAGCGGGCTGGTCTTGTCGGCGCAAACGGGACTGGAAAATCCACTCTGCTGAAGATCCTCGCGGGTCTCGAGCCGCTGGACTACGGCTCGCTATCTTCCATGAAAGGGATTCGCGCCGGTTATTTGCCGCAAGACGGTCTTGAAGTGAGCGGCCGCACCGTCTTCGCCGAGTGCATGAGCGTTTTCGCCGGCGTGAAAGAGCTCGAGCAGGAACTCGAAGCTTTGACCGCCAGCATGAGCGAGCTGGATCCCGACAGCGCCGAATACCAGCAGGTCGCCAACCGCTTTGAACGCGCCGACAGCGAGTTTCGCACTCGCGATGGCTACGCCATTGAAGCGCAAGTCGGCGCCGTGCTCGCCGGCCTTGGTTTCCGAAAAGAAGATTGGCTTCGCCAGACCGAAGAGTTCTCGGGCGGATGGCAAATGCGCATCGCGCTCTCAAAATTGCTCCTCGAAAAACCAAATCTTCTGCTGCTTGACGAGCCGACGAATCACTTGGACCTCGAAGCGCGTAATTGGCTCGAGCAGTATCTCGCCAATTACGAATTTGCGTACGTCCTCATCTCGCACGACCGCTATTTCCTCGATGTCACGGTAAAGAAAATCGTCGAGATCTGGAACAAGAGGGTCTTTTTCTACACCGGCGGCTATGAAAAATACCGGCAGCAAAAGGCCGAGCGCCTTTCCCAGCTCGAAGCCGCCTACAAGAACCAGCAGGATCGAATTCAACAGCTCGAAGCTTTCATCAATCGATTTCGCTATCAAGCCACGAAGGCCAAACAGGTGCAAAGCCGCATCAAGGAACTCGACAAGATCGAGCGCATCGAGCTCCCTCCCGAAGAGAAAACTATTCACTTCTCTTTTCCGCAACCCAAGCCAAGTGGCCGCGTCGTCGTGCAATTCCAGAACGTCGCGAAAAGCTACGGCACGAAGCAGGTCTTCAGCGGCGTTGACTTCATCGTCGAGCGTGGTGACCGCATTGCGCTCGTCGGCGTCAACGGCGCCGGAAAATCCACCCTAATTAAATTGCTCGCAGGAATCGAGCCACTGAGCGCCGGTGAATACACGCTGGGACATAACGTCGAGCCCGACTATTTCGCGCAAGATCAATACAAAGAACTCGACACGAATGCCCGCGTACTGGACGATTTGAGCGAAGCCGCGCCGCGCACGCCCCAAACCGAATTGCGCAATTTGCTCGGCTGCTTCCTCTTCAGCGAGGACGACGTGTTCAAGCGCATTGCCGTTCTGTCCGGCGGCGAACGCAACCGCTATGCTCTCGCGCGCATGCTGCTTCATCCATCCAATTTCCTTCTGCTCGATGAGCCCACCAATCATCTGGACATCCGCGCCAAGGATGTGCTGCTCGAGGCTCTCGAGAAATTCACCGGAACTATCGTGTTCGTCTCGCATGATCGCTATTTCATCGAACACCTGGCGACGCGCGTATTCGAGATCGCCGACGGCGAGGTCCGCGTCTATCCGGGCAATTACGCCGATTACCTCTGGCGCAAAGAAGGCGGCGCGGAGCAAACCCCCACTCTGAACGATTTACTCATCGGCGTGCCGCCTGCCGAGCCCATACCCATGCCGTCGCGCGCCACCGGCGCCAAACGCATCAATCCCATTAAGATGAAACAAATGCAGGACCACGCCAAAGAGCTCGAACGGAGGATCGCTGAGCTCGAGGCCGCAATTCAGCAGTCGGAGCTCAACCTCTCCGACTTCGTCGGTCCCGAACAGGCCACTCGCCTCGCCGCTTCGCTCGACGCCCAGCGCGCAGAGTTGCAGAGCGCCATGGCCCAGTGGGAAGAAGTCACAGAGCAAATCGAAGCAACAGCCTAACTCCGCAAAAGATGGCGCGGAGCGATCGCGTTTGCGTCGTCTGCGTCTGCGGTAGACTCCTCCGCAAGTCTACTCCGGCGGCACCTGCGTGTCGTTCGGCTTCTTGCGCTGCACTTCGTCCCAGCGTCGAACCAGTTTTCGCCACTGGTCGAGCGTCAACACGCTGCGCAGCTCAACGCTCATTTGCAGAAAAACCCGGCTAGAATTCGCGCGCGCCGTCGCCACCCGATCGATCACCGCTTGCGCTGCTTGCGGGTTAGCTTCCGGATCGTTCAGCACATCTTCCAGATCGCCCTCTGCTTTCTGCACGTTGTTCCGCGCATCCAGCAATCGCGCGCGATACGATCGCACAATCTGCCGGATTCTTTGCGTCTGACCATCGCTTAGCCCCAGATCCGACACCACGGGGCTGTTCCACCAGGGAAAATTCGCGCGATTCTGCGCGGCGCCCAAAGCAGAGACAGCTATGCACAGCAACAGAATGCGAAGGCGTCTGCGCATCACTCTTCAAAAAGCGCTTGCAACGGCGCTGTCGGCTGCGGTTCGAAATCTTGAGCCATGCTGCTCACCTGTTGGGCGAGCTGCGCATCGGAAACCCGATTCTCGGTCGCCTGCTGCCGCCGTTCCTCATACAGCAGCAAACCGCCGCCTAGGACCAGCACCGTCGCGCCCGCTGACGCCCAGCGGCGAACGTGTGCACCCGACCACCAACCCGACCGATCGCTAAGCCTCGCATAAATCTTCCGCCGTTGCGCGGCCAGAAAATCGAAGCCGACTGCCTCTTCCAAACCCGCTTCTGCCGTAGCGCGATTCGCCTGCATCTGAAACAAACGCGCGTGACATTCCTCGCAGCTCTCGAGGTGAGTGTCTTCGGGCTCGACGCCGTACAAGTGCGCTATCAGTTGTTCATCGCTCAAATGTACTGACATTGCGTCTCCATCTAGCGCACCGGGTGATTGACTCCCGTTGTGCGCATTCCATATAGGTCCTTCAGCTCCTCTCTCATCTTCCCCACCGCCCGGAACAGGTGCGCCTTCACCGTTCCCACGTCCAGCTTCAACACTTCGGCGATCTCCTCGAGCGTCATCGCCTCATAATGTCGCAATGAAAACACCGCGCGCTGCCGCCCCGACAATTTCGCCAGCGCTGCCTCCAGTCTCTGCTGGATCTGTTTCGCAAACAATTGCCGCTCCGCATCCGCTTCCTTGGCGGAAGCCATTTCCAATATCACTTGCTCGTCCGCCGCCGGAACACGCCGCTTCCATATCTTCCAGGCTTTCGATCGCAACCGGTCCAGGCATGTGTTCACGGCGATTCGGGTCACCCACTTGCCTGGGTTATCCAGTTGCGTGTCCAAATCGCCCGCATCGGCCCCTCCCTTGCTCAGCGCCTTGTAAGCTTTCAGGAACACATCCTGCGTGGCCGAATCCGCTTCGTCCGCGTCTTGCAGCAAGCGCCGGCACAAAAGAAAAATACGCCTCTGCTCGGACGCCATCCAGCTTCCGAACTCCCGCACCTCGGCGCCAACCTGGACTTCACCCTCCAATTGGTCCGCCACCGCGCCTATCATACGGCTGCCCACTTACTCGAACGTGAGTGCCCGGCAAAAGGTTTACAGGCGAAGCTATGGTGAATAAAGAAACTCGCTGGCGGCGGGCAAACTGCACGTTCCCGACCCCGCGGGTAGCTCCAAATCATTGTTTCCTGCGCTCGCTCGCACCCAGCGCACCTCATCTTTTCCATCTTTCGATGAACATCGTAGGGGTACATCGGCCGCGAAGTCTTCATCCACGCCCGAAACCTTGAGCGTCATCGTCGGTCCGGTGCCCGCCAGCGTCAGCTTCGGAATTCCGGTCCCGTAAATCCACGTATCGAAAAACAGCGACAGCGTCTTATCCGGCGCACGCTCAGGCAGAAACTCAGCCGCCACCTTGCGCAAATCGTCGTTGGTAATCGGCTTTGCCCCAAACTCTTCGAATAGGCGCATTTGCATCTTCACGAACCCGTCATCCCCTAACCGCCGCCGCAACATGTGCAGAATCCACGCGCCTTTTTCGTAAGTGATAATGTGCCACGTCAGGTTGTTCGCGATATCCCGCAAGCGCAGTCCAAAATCGACCGGCCCCGCTCCGTCAACTGTTTTGCCATTCCGTTCAGCAGTCAGGTCTTCGCGGTACGTGTCGAGCACCGCCTGAACTGCCGCTGCGCCTTTCACGTGCCCCAAAAACTGCAGTGCTGAATCGTTCGCCATGGCTTCCAAAATCCACGCTGCGCGGTAATTGCCCGCAGTGACCACGTTGCCCCACCACTGATGCGCTACCTCATGGGGCAACAGCAGCTCGGAAAAAAAAGTGTCCAGTCGCGCATTGCGCATGGCCACCGGCCGGTCTTCCTCGCGCATATAAGACATGCTCGATAAGTAAATCAGCCCTGGAAATCCTTGTCCGAAATAACCCGGCACCGGCGAAACCGCAATGCTGTGGATCGGAAGTTTCATCCACTCCTCGGTGTAGTAATTGAGAACGTCTTCCGTCTGCTTCGGGATATCGGCCATCGCTTCCGCTGACGAGCTGTTTGCATAACACTCCACCCGATACGGTCCGCCCGCTTCGGGCGCTAGTTTGTAATCACCAAGATTGAAACCGGCCAGAGCTTCGGGCACCTGCGTCTTGCGATGTACCACGCGTTCGTCGCCTGAAACTTCTTCACTCACTAGCTCGCCCGTCGCAACCAGCCGCAAACGCGCCGGACAGCGAAACGTCAGATCGAACTGCGCGAGGGTCGGATCGCGATAAGGAAACCAGGCGTTACGTTCATCGACGAAATACGTGCCCTCACTCGTCTGCCGGATCACGGATCCGCCGTAGCGCAGCTCGATTTTGTGTACCGTGCCCGGCGTCAGTGGCGCATCTGCCACCAGCAGAAATGTTCCGCCCCGCCTCCAATCAATTCGTTCAACCGAGTTTCTCTGAAACACCTCGGCGGGTTTGCCATCAATCGTTGCCGACTCAACCCGCAAACGTTCGGACAAGTTCAGCGGAATTACACGCCCGTCGCCTTCTCGTGCTATCACACTGAACGCCGCCGCGTTGGACATGCTCAAATCCGGATGAATCGTCGTGTCGATGTGGTAATCGCTCACTGCAGGCGCGGCTTCGGTGTATGGCGGCGCATGCCGCGGACGGAACGATGTCCAAAGCTGGAATTTCGACTCCCCATCGACTAACGATTGACTCCCGACGGAAACCGGTTCGAACTCGTTCGGATCGTACATCGCCTCAAAAGTGCCGAGGTTGCGTCCGCCAATCAGCGCGTAGAACAATCCCTGTGCCGGTTGATGGTTGTCGAGAAGCGCTTCCACCCGGCGCACATCGATCTGTTCGCCCGAATTGCGCAATAAAGAATCGAATCGCGCCGCGAGCTGTGCTGCCAGCTCGGGTGCCTTGTGAACTGCTCTGGCCCCGATCTGATTCAACAGCTCGTTGGACGTATCGTCAGAAAAGAAAAACACCGCCGACGTGTAATGCTCATCCAGATTCGGGCTCTTGATGAAAGATGCCAGCGACGCTCGCTCACTGCGCTGCGGCGGCAGCACGAGAATTTCAGCGTCCCCGGCCTCGACCCCCTCTGTGGTGAAAACCGCCGCCACGCTCCGACCCGCCACCTGCGTCACAAACGACAAGATCCCCTCTGTAAAGTAGATCTTTATATCGCCGCGTGTAAGTGTTAGATCGCGAACCCGATAGGTCTGGTCTGGATCAAGCGTTATCTGGCGCAACGCAGCCAAAGTATCCGCCGCGCTGGGTCCGTTTGCCGCACGAGCGGGCGCAAGCAAAAGTAGCGCGCAGTAACTCGCCCGAAGTAATTTCCCCAAATACAGATCTTACTGAATGACCGGACTATTTGCCGTTGCCGGATCTTGCGTTCGGTTCTCGCGAACCACACCGCTCTCATCGCAGTAGAACGTGCGTCTTCCCGTGCTCCCGAAGGCCTTCGGAACCGCGCTAAGCGCAAACCCGGTCGCCGTCGGAGTGATCGTATAGTTGTAGCCACCCGTCGAACCGCTGGCCAGGTTCGCCGGAATCAGCCCGGCCGCATCCGCTCCCTCTTGCCCGCCCGATGAACTGGGCGGCCCCAGTTGGCTCAGCGCAGTCGCGTAGTGACCAAACTCGGTGTAATACTGCGTCTCCATGGTCTTGATCGTGTTTATCGTGGCGATCGCGGCCATCTCCTGCGCGTGCATCCGCGATTTGCCCATCTGCGGCAATGCAATCGACAAAATAATCAGAATGATCGCGATGACGATCAGCAGCTCAATCAATGAAAAGCCGCGCTCGCCTCGGCGACGCTGGCGTAAACGGAACATCATACGATTCACATAATACGACGTGCCGGCAAGCCGGACCGTTGTCTCAGACTATGTAATCTATCGGCTGGATTAGGCTGTTCCATGCGGGTCAAACGCCTTAATCCCGCTCCCTGCGCGGAATAAATCCCTCACGCCATTCCGCCCCTACCGCCGCCCCACGTTGCTCTGCCCTATAGAATGGAGCCGGCTGAGTAGCACGTGCACATTCCCGACGGATATCTGAGCCCCTCCACCTGCGCAACCTTCTATGCTGCCGCCGTGCCCTTTTGGTACGTGGCTCTCCAACGCGCCAAAAAAGTTCTCTATACCCGAGCCATCCCGCTGCTCTCCGTATTCGCCGCGCTCTGTTTCGTCGTCATGATGTTCAACTTGCCGCTCCCGGGCGGAACCACGGGTCACGCGGTCGGCATGGGCATGGCCGCCATTGTCCTCGGCCCCTGGGTATCGATGCTTGCGATCTCGATGGCACTTGCCATTCAGGCGCTCTTTTTCGCGGACGGAGGCGTGACCGCCTTTGGCGCCAATTGCTTCAATATGGCGATCGTCGGCTCGCTCATCGCTTCGGGAGTCTACCGCCTCCTCAGCGGTCGCGCCGAAATCCAATCCACGCGCCGCATCCTAGCTGCCGGACTCGCTGGCTATGCCGCCATCAATGTTGCCGCCCTTTGCGCCGCTGTGGAATTTGGCATTCAGCCAATCCTCTTCCATAACGCTTCTGGCGCGCCGTTGTATGCGCCCTACCCACTCAGTGTCTCCATCCCCGCCATGATGATTGGCCATCTCACCTTTGCCGGTCTGGCAGAACTCGTCATCTCCGCTGGTGTTGTCGCCTACCTCCAGCGCGCCGACCCGCACCTCCTCCGCCTCACCGCGCCTCACGCCCCCATCACTGCGGAGCCGCGCCACATCGCAAACCCTCTTCGCTTTCGACCGGCTTCGAAAACACTCTGGATCGCGTGCGCTCTCGTGTTGATTCTCACGCCGTTGGGCGTCTTGGCGGTCGGAAGCGCCTGGGGAGAATGGAGCGCCAAAGATTTCTCCGATGCAGCAGTTCGCGCCAAAATCGCCGCCGTCTCTCGCGACCATGCTCCCCCCGAGCGCGTCCCCATCGGTCTGCAACACCTATCGGGGCTCTGGAAAGCGCCGCTTCCTGCTTACGAACCCGCTTTCATCCGCAGCCCATACTTTGGCTACTTCCTGTCGGCAACCATAGGAGCCGGACTGGTCGTCGTTATGACGCTCCTGCTCACCTACCTGCTCTCTCGATCCCGTACCGCACGTCGCCAAAAAGGCTTTATTGAAAGAACCATGCAAAGCTTACTGCGCGCCACACAGGAACCCCTGCTCGCAGAAGACACAGCGCGGTCGCCCGGCCTTTTGCAAAGCATCGACGCTCGCGTGAAATTAGCCGGCATCGGCGCTCTCGTCCTCGGAGCCATCGCTGTCCATCGAATCTGGCCCTTGCTCGCGCTCTTCGCCGTCAGCCGTTTTGCTGGCTCTCATTTCACGTGTTTCTCTGAAATTCCTTGCCAGGCGCGTCTGGATGGCAGTTCTCGCCTTCACCGGCTTGATTGCCTTACCGGCCGTTTTCCTTGTGCCGGGGCAAACTCTTTTCCGCATCCCACTCCTTCAATGGTCAGTCACATCCCAAGGCCTGACCAGTGCTGCGTTCCTCGTCATGCGTGCCGAGACCGCGGCAACTCTCTCGTTCCTGCTGGTCCTCTGCACACCCTGGAACCATTTATTGCGAGCGCTCCGCTTCTTTCGAATTCCAACTGTCCTGATCGTCATTCTCCAGATGACCTATCGCTACATATTTCTGTTGTTGCGAACCGCGCAGGATATGTTCGAGTCGCGTCAAATGCGCCTGGTCGGATATCTACCCCCCTCCGAGCAGCGGCGCTTGGCCGCCGGCACCGTGGGCGTCCTTCTCGATAAAACTCTTCAGTTGAGCACCGATGTGCACAGCGCCATGCAAGCCAGAGGCTTTCGTGGAGATGTGCGCTTATTGGACGATTTGCAAATGACACTCCGAGACTGGCTGCAACTCTCTGCCTTTGCCGCCGTCGCTTGTATCGCCATGTGGCTTGGTCGCTGAAAAGAGATGCCGCCCGACTCTGAAATCGCCTTCGATATTCGCGAGGTCTCCTATTCCTACGATAAAATCGCCGCTTTGCACAACGTCTCGCTGCAGGTCAAACGAGGCGAGCGTGTGGCGCTCCTCGGCGCCAACGGATCGGGAAAATCCACCTTACTCCGCTTGCTCGCCGCACTCGCCTTCCCGGACCAAGGCGGCATCGCATTCTTTGATGAAACCCTCACTCCCTCTCGATTAGCCGAACAAGAATTCTTCTACCGCTTTCGTCGTAGGGTGGGCGTCCTGTTTCAAAATCCCGACGTGCAACTCTTCAATGCCAGCGTGTTCGACGAAGTCGCCTTCGCCCCTCTGCAACTTCGCTGGCCAAAAGACGAAATACGTCAACGAGTCGAAGAGACGCTCTGCGCCATGGGCATCGCGGACTTGCGCAATCGCGCCCCTCATCGCCTTTCCGTAGGAGAAAAGAAACGTGTCGCGCTCGCATCCGTCCTCGTCATCGATCCCGAAGTGCTTTTACTCGATGAACCCACCGCCGCGCTCGACCCCGGCAGCCAAACTCAAATCACCGAGCTGCTCGCCTCCTGGACAGGCGGATCAAAGACCGTCATCACCGCCACTCACGACCTCGATGCGCTCGAGAATATCGCCGATCGCTGCTATCTGCTCGAAAACGGCTCTCTCGCCGCTCGAGGCACGCCGCTCGCGATCTTGCATGACGTCGCCTTGCTCGAGCGGACCAAACTGATTCGCCCCCACCATCACGTCCACAACGCCGATTCCATCCACCCGCACCCGCACGTGCACCGTCACGAAGTAACTTAAGAGCGCGTAGAGCCTATGCAAAAACCACTCATGAACAACAAACTATTGGCCCTCCTACTAACGGCAGCAACTTTGCTCGCGGCCGAAGGGGTCTCCGTCGATTTGGCGAATAATTCACCCCGTGAGCGCCGCACCAAGGCGACGCTGGAGCAACTCCTCGCCTCCTACGACCTCGGCAAGTATACGTTCACGCACAAGGTCATCATTCAGGGACAGGCGATGAATCACGCCTTTCCTGTTCTGACGCTCAATGCGCGCTTCGCCGATGCCCCTGACGAACTGCTCTCTTCCTACATTCACGAGCAACTGCATTGGTATCTCCGCGAGCACGATTCTGAGCAGAGGGCCGCCGTCGCGGAATTGCGCCGTATGTATCCCGATGCTCCCGTTGGATTGCCCGAAGGCGCCGAGACTGCCTACAGCACCTACGGCCATCTCGTCGATTGCTACCTGGAAATCGAAGCCCTCCGAGGCCTGATTGGGCCCGAGCGCACGATAGCGGCAGTCAAAGCCAAGGGCAATTACACCTGGATCTACAGCACCATCCTGCAAGACGAATCAACCATCGCCGCCGTCGTAGACAAGCATCATCTGCGAATTTCCTAGGCCCTCGACACTGAGCGAGAACGTAAGCGCAATGCCGTTTACTTATCGGCAATCATCGGTATGGGATCGTGCTACCGAAAAATGCCCAACCCGAGCGGTGAGAGCTTCAATAACACGTCCAGCCGGGCGGCCAGCGAAAATACAACTTCCGCTGTCAATCCGTTCCCACTACCGCCATTCACCACAGGCGACGCACTCCATACCTGTCGAATGCGGCGTCATTACTGATAATCGGTATATTTTCCGCTTGGGCCTGCGCAATCAGCATGCGGTCGAAGGGATCACAACAGTCGTTTTCATGACTTAGCTAATCTGGTTTAGCTAACCTAGACACTCTCGTAAATAGGCCATCAACTACCCCCAAATCCCTTCACCAGCTTGTCAATCGCCCGAATCCGTTCCCATACTCCACGCAACAACTCCATCCGCAGCGCATTCGCCCCGTCCGACAAGGCGCGCTCCGGCTGCTCATGCACTTCCACAAACACGCCCGCGATTCCCACCGCAGCGGCCGCGCGCGCCAGCGGCTCAATATATTGAGGTTCACCACCTGAAGCATTTCCCGCCGCGCCCGGAAGCTGCACACTGTGCGTTGCATCGAAAACAACCGGATACCCCGTCCCCGCCATAATGCGCAAACCGCGCATATCCACCACCAGGTTGTTGTAGCCGAAGGAAGACCCGCGCTCCGTCAGAATAATGTTGTCGTTGCCCGTGCTCGCAACCTTCTCCGCTGCATGCACGATGTCCGCGGGCGAAACAAACTGTCCCTTCTTGATGTTCACTGCGCGCCCGGTCTTCCCTGCTGCGGTCAGCAAGTCCGTCTGGCGGCACAAGAACGCCGGGATCTGCAAAATGTCCGCCGCTTCCGCCGCCACATCCGCTTGCACCGCTTCGTGAATGTCCGTCAACACCGGCAATCCCGACTCGCGCACCTTTTTTAAAATCCGCACGCCTTCCTCTAAACCCGGCCCGCGGTAAGACGCGACGCTGCTCCGATTCGCTTTATCGAACGATGCCTTGAAAACGTACGGCCCTACTAACGCTCGTATCGCTTCCGCCATCCAAAGCGTATGGCCTTCTGATTCGATCACACAAGGCCCGGCAATCAGCGCAATCGGTCCGGTGTTCGAAAATGTGATCTGGTTTTCTTGCGCGCCGACCGTGACCGTCATCACGCGTGCGAGAGTTCGGTCGTCGCCGCAGTCCTCAACGCGCGCGATTTGCCCTCTTTATACTTCAGCGCGGCGCCCATAAAAGCGCTGAACAACGGATGCGGTTCTAGCGGCTTCGATTTGAACTCGGGGTGAAACTGGCATCCGAGATACCACGGATGATCGCCCACTTCGCAAATTTCGACGTACACGCCATCCGGCGTCTGCCCCGTCAGTCGCATGCCGTGCTCTGTGAGAGTCGCCTCGAACTCCCGATTGAATTCGTAGCGATGCCGGTGACGTTCGCTGATCTCCGTCACGCCATACGCTTGCTCCGCGAAACTGGGCTCGGCCAGCTGGCATGGATACGCGCCGAGCCGCATCGTTCCTCCCAGCTCGTCCACACCCCTCAACTCCCGCAACTTGTAAATCACGCGATAGGGCGTAGTCGGGTTGAATTCGGTCGAATCCGCCTCTGCGAGTCCGCAAGCATTACGCGCAAACTCGATCACCATGGTCTGCATCCCCAGGCAGATGCCGAAGTACGGAATCTTGTCTTCGCGCGCGCACCGGATCGCGTTCAACATGCCCTGAATTCCGCGCTTGCCGAAGCCGCCCGGCACCAGGATCCCATCGAACCGCCGCAGATATTCGCGACATTGCGGCCACTCCATCTGTTCCGCGTCGATCCATTCGATATCCACCCGCGCTTGATGGGCAATTCCCGCGTGCAATAGCGCCTCTTTCAAGCTCTTGTACGAATCCTCGTACTCCACGTACTTGCCGACCAGCGCGATGCTGACCTCGCGCAACGGATTTTGCATGCGATTCAACATGTCAATCCAGCGCGACAGATTGCGCGGCCCCGCTGCACGTGCAGCATCCGCAAAATACTTTCGTCTACGCCTTGTTCGGCAAACACCAGCGGAATCTCATAAACGGATCCCACGTCTTTCGCCGTCACAACACCTTTCACATCCACGTCGCAGAACAGCGCGATCTTTTCCTTCACTTCGTCCGGCAGCGGCCGTTCCGAGCGGCATAGCAGCATATCCGGCTGAATACCGATCGCCCTCAGCTCTTTTACGCTGTGCTGCGTCGGCTTCGTCTTCAGCTCTTGCGCCGCCGCGATCCACGGCACCAGCGTCAGATGCACAAACAACGTGTTCTCGCGCCCTTCCTCGTGGCGCATCTGCCGGATCGCCTCGAGAAAAGGCAGAGACTCGATGTCGCCCACCGTCCCGCCAATCTCCACGATCGCGATATCCACGTCCGCGGCAACCTTGCGGCACGCCGCTTTGATCTCGTTCGTGACGTGCGGAATCACCTGCACCGTCTTCCCCAGATAATCACCCCGCCGCTCGCGCGTAATGATGTTCTCGTAAATTCGGCCGGAGGTCAGGTTGTTGCTCTGCGTCAGGGCTGCATGCGTGAAGCGCTCGTAATGTCCCAAATCGAGATCTGTTTCCGCCCCGTCGTCCGTCACAAACACTTCGCCATGCTGGAACGGGCTCATCGTTCCGGGATCGATATTCAGGTACGGATCGAATTTCTGTAGAGTGACGCGCAACCCACGGCTTTCGAGCAGGCAGCCGATCGACGCGGCCGCGATTCCTTTCCCCAAAGAAGAAACTACGCCGCCCGTGATGAAGATGTACTTAGCCATGCTTTGTCAATGTGTCCGCGGTCGCTGAAAACAGTTCGTTCACGCGCTCCAAATCTTCCGGCGTATCCACCCCCAGCGATTCATAATCGGTCTCGACCACGCGAATGCGATATCCGTTTTCAAGCGCGCGTAATTGCTCCAACCGCTCCGCCCGCTCCAGCGGACCCACGGTCAGTACCGGATAGTGCGCCAGAAAATCGCTCCGATACACGTACAGTCCAATATGTTTGAAAAAAAGAGGTTCACCACTCCTGCCATCGCGCTCGTAGGGAATCGGGCAGCGCGAAAAGTAGATCGCATCGCCTAAAAGATTCGTGACCACCTTCACCACGTTCGTGTTCACGATATCGGTGGGATCGATGATGCGCTTCTTCAGAGTGCCCATGGATACGTCTTCATCGCCAAGTACGGAAAGAATCGCGGCATCTATCGCTTCCGGATCGATCAGCGGCTCATCGCCCTGAATATTCACGTAGAGAGTGGCCGCTTCCGAGGCCGCGACTTCCGCCAGCCGATCCGTGCCGGAAGGATGATCTTCGCGCGTCATGCGCACCCGTCCCCCGAATCGTCGAACTGCCGCAGCGATACGTTCATCGTCTGTGGCAACCAGCAGATCGCTCAGGTATCGAGCCTGTTGCGCACGCTCATACACGTGCTGCAACATCGGTTTTTGAGCTAAAGGGGCGAGAGCTTTTCCGGGAAATCGAGAGGAGGCAAATCGGGCCGGGATTATACCCAGTATCCGGGTCCGCACGACTGAGTATAGCACCAATTTCCGGCGCCCACACCTCACGAAATCATGCGTGCGAAAGTGAAAAAATGACAGCGCGCCCCGCCACGGCAAGCGGATGCGGAAGCTATCGCCGCCATCTACAACCAAGGCATCGAAGACCGTATCGCGACGTTTGAAACACGGCTTCGAACACCAGACGAAATCCGCGCCTGGTTTCCGCCGTCATCGGATGGCCGTTATCCCATCGCCGTCGTCGAATCAGACGGCCGCGTTGTCGCCTTTGCCGCCACGTCCGCCTATCGTCCCCGGGCCTGTTATCAGGGCATCGCGGAGGTCTCGGTCTATGTGGAGCGCCCCTCGTCGCCGCCACGGCGCCGGCCGCCTCGCGCTCACACACCTGATTATGCTGGCCGAAGCCGCCGGTTTTTGGAAACTACTCTCGCGCGTTTTCCCCGAAAATCATGCCAGCCGCGCGCTCATCTCCACGCTCGGCTTTCGCGAGGTCGGCACCTACGAAAAACACGGCTGCCTCGATGGCATCTGGAAAGACGTCGTCATCGTCGAGCGCCTGATCCCCTCCAACCTTACTCGCGATTCACGGCATCTTCACTGAATCGTCGAACGTCACTTCCACTTCCCCAGTCTTCCCCGCCTCCACATTGATCGGATCGGGTTTACCAGCCGTCTTGCTGTACATCCCCATGGAACTGCCCGAGGGCGGTGGTCCCGATTGCCCGTCGTACACCCCATTCGGATCGTAAGACGTCGCCACATAAACCGGCGAGGCCGTGAAATCCGCGAACGTGACCGTCCCATCCTTACTCTTCGTCGCCTGCATCGCTATTGGCATCGCGCCGCCGCGCACAAAATCCTGCGAGTCGAACAGAACCACGAAAATTTTGTGCTTCTCGTCCACATCGCCGCTGCCCTTGTAATGCACAGTCACCTTTAGTGTTCGCTTGGCCAGCGTTTTTCCTTCCGGCTTCGCGGCCTCTTGCGATCCTCTGACGAGCACCCCCGCAAGAACCAACGCAAACACAATCGACAAGTACTTCGACATCGCCTGTATCACTCCCTTTCCCTTATGCTGAACGCAGTGTGAGGATACCACCGATTTCGCAGGCCTCGGGTAGTCGGGCGCGTACCAGTAATCGCGAACAAACTTCCGTCTTGGCACGTTCTTATCTACGAGATCTCATGCAGCTAGAAAACGGAAGCACTCAGGACGACAACGGCGCCCCTCGCGGTGAACCTCGCGCCCCCTCGCCCCCGGTCGCCCTTTGTCAAAGTCTTCATCGGTCCCTTCGGCTTGCGTTCGGGCTGGCGATTTCTGCTCTTTCTCCTCATCGCCCTCTGTCCGTTGGTCGCCATCCAAATAGGCATACAGAAAAGGTTCGGACCTTTTTCACCTGAAATCACGAGTCTCCTCAATGGCGGAATATCCGTCCTGTGTGTCCTCGGTGCGACCTGGGTCATGGCTCGTATCGATGGCAAGCCGCTCTTGAGCTTTGGTCTTACTCGCGTACATCGCGGCCGCAATCTCGTCCTCGGAATCGCCGCCGGATTCTTATCCCTCAGCCTGTTGATCGGTCTTCTGATCGCCACGGGCGGCTTTCGTCTGGGTCCTGTCTCGCTGCACGGCCCCGCCCTCGCCCTGGCGCCCTGTTCTGGATAGTCGTGTTTATCTGTGTCGGCGTCACCGAAGAGCTGGTCACTCGCGGCTATCCATTATTCGCTCTCTCGCAAGGCATCGGATTCTGGCCCGCCGCCATTCTCACATCACTACTCTTCGGTGCCGCCCACACCGGAAACAAAGGCGAGGATTACATCGGCGTCGGTGCAGCGGTGTTCGTCGGAGTTATTTTGGCCTTCAGCCTGAAATGGAGCGGCTCCTTGTGGTGGGCCATCGGCTATCACTTCTCCTGGGACTGGGCGCAGACCTTTTTCTACGGCGTTCCCGACAGCGGTCATCCGTCGATGCGCCATTTCCTATCCGGCGTCGCCGCCGGACCCACTTGGCTTTCCGGCGGCAACGTCGGCCCGGAGGGCAGCATTCTCGTGCTTCCTGTACTCGGTCTGCTGCTGGTGGCTCTGCTCGTTACCGTGCCGCGAAGTCCAGCGGACGGATTGCAGCGGCTGCGAAATCATCCGACGATGCCGCCGAACCCGACTCCTGCGCCGCTGCGCTCTTAAAGTTGCGAGAAATGCCGAACGGGAGCGGTTCCGCGCCCGGTGGTTGCATCTAAGTTAGGCAAAGTAGACTGAGAGCATGCAGAAGCTGCAGCGAATGACCGCGGTGATCGAGCGTGAGGACGACGGGTTCGTCGCGCTCTGTCCTGAGTTGGATATAGCGAGCCAAGGCGCATCCATCGAGGAAGCTCGCGCCAACCTTGTCGAGGCTCTTACGCTGTTTTTTGAGGTAGCCGATGAGTCCGAGATCTCGCGCCGTCTCCACAATGAGGTCTTTGTGACGCAGGTTGAGATTCCCGTTGGGTAAGCTGCGTGTCCTCTCTGGCGAGGAGATTTGCCGAATTCTGGAGAAACACGGCTTCAGGACTGTGCGACAGAAGGGCAGCCATCGAGTCATGCAGAAACAGAGCGAGTCCAGCACGACTTCCGTGCGCCTCCGGCCAAGGTTCGAGTGCGAATCGCAACATCCGGTGGGATTGCGAGCGATCGGCGCAGTTTTAGGCGGCTGTTTGGGCTGCCAACGCCTTCTTTTTGGCGCTCGCGGCAGGGCGCTGCGACAATTCGGCGCGTCTGGTGAGCACTTGCTGGTGTTGGAACTTGGCTTCGGCGAGCAAAAGGGCCCAGTCATGCAGCTGTTGCTTGCGATTTTCGTTCAATTCGCGGCGCGCTTCGGCGGCTTCCTTGCGGGCTTCGGCGACTTCTTTGCGCTTTTGCGATTCAAAGCCAATTTCGGCTTTGCGCTTTTCGTTTCTTAGGCTTCGCAGCTCGTTGGCGCACTTGTAGAAGGCGCGGTCGTGCGTGCTGTGGTAGCGCAAGTAGAGCGCGAGCTGCTTTTCGGCGTTGTTGCAGAGAACCGGCGCCGCGGATCCAGTGGAGTTGTCGCTTGGTTCGACAGTGGCGCGGTCGAAGCAGGTGTCCTGAAGGGAAAGCGCGCGTTGAGCGAGCCAGAAGTGCTGGGCCATTTTCTCGATTAGCGCGCCTTCGAGTTCGGTGGCGGGCTGGTGGTGGGTGCGGAAACTCAAGAGGAGCGCATCGAACTCGGCCTGCTTTTCGCCGGGCAGGATGCGGAAGGCGCCGGTGAAGCCGTGGCGGAAATTGTTTTGCGCGATGGCGGCTCGGCCGTGGTGTGTTTTGGGACCGGTGGAGTGTTGCGCGTTGGCTTGGTTGGCTGTGATTTGTGCTTGGGTTGCCATAAGAGTTCCTTTCGGGGTGCGAAGTAAGCGAAACGGCGACTCCGCGCGACGGCGGAATGCAGCGAGCTTCGAGAGAGCGGACGCAACGGGCTTCCGAGCGGAAGTGGCGCGGTCAGGACGGCGCCGTGCGCGACAGAATTCAATCACTTGTTAGCACGGGGGTGAACGACGAAAGGAAATTATTGGCAGTAAGTGGCTGAGAGTGGGAGAGATGGAAGTTTGGCGGCTTCGGTGAACGCGATTCGCGCGTCGGGTGAGCGGGCGGGACCGACGTTAAGCTGTATCTCATGATCCGCGCTGTCGCTGTTCAGGGTTATCGATCATTGCGCGACTTATTGCTGCCCCTTGGACAACTAAGCGTGATCACTGGAGCGAACGGGAGCGGCAAATCAAGCGTCTATCGCTCGCTACGGTTGCTCGCAGATGCCGCGCTAAATTCGGTTGTCGCTTCCCTCGCCCGCGAGGGCGGCTTGCCCTCGACTTTCTGGGCGGGTCCGGAGACTATCGCGCGCGGTGTTCGCGAAGGGACTTACGCGGTGGAACCCCTCGCGAAGCGGAAGGTTGCGAGTCTCAAGCTCGGCTTTGGAAGCGATGCCTACAGTTACAGCATCGATTTGGGCTACCCCCCACCGCCTCCGCCGGCGACTATGTTTGGGCTTGATCCCCATGTGAAGCGCGAGTGCATCTGGCATGGGCCGGTCTACCGTAAAGCTTCTGCCCTTGTCGATCGCAGAAACAACTTCGTCTGGCTCGCCACGACGCGCGATGAAGAGCCGGTGATGCTAACGCAGCACCTCTCTGACACAGACAGTATGCTCGCCAGTGTCGCCGACCCGCAGCGAGCTCCGGAGATGCTGGCAGTTCGCGAAGCTGTTCGCGGCTGGCGATTCTATGACCATTTCCGAACCGACTCTGACGCGCCCGCACGTAGCTGCGCAAATTGGCACTTTTACGCCTGTACTTCACCATGACGGCAGTAATCTCGCCGCTGCGCTTCAGACGATTCTCGAGATTCGGTCAGACGAAGCGCTGGCCAAGACTCTTGAGGATGCCTTTCCAGGCAGCCGGCTTTCAGTGGAAGCCCAGAATGGGCGCTTCGAACTGCTGTTGCAGCAACACGGACTGCTTCGGACACTTTCCGCAGCGGAGTTGTCGGATGGAACGCTGCGCTACCTCTTATTGGCTGCCGCTTTGCTTACTCCCCGCCCACCGGAACTGATGGTGCTGAATGAGCCGGAAACCAGCTTGCATCCGGATCTACTTCCGGCGCTTGCCAGGCTGATCCTCGCCGCGGCGAAAAACACGCAGATCATTGTGGTTTCGCACTCACCGCAACTCATCGGGGAACTGACGACTGCGCCCGTTTGCACTCGCCTCCATCTATTAAAGGAATTTGGAGAGACGAAGCTGGAAGGCTCGACGCTATTCAACAGACCGAAATGGAATTGGCCGGCGCGGTAGGACGGGCCTGAGACGATGCTGCGTCAGACCATGGCGCGTCAGACGGACAGCGGCCGCTCGGTACTGCGATTTACGCGCAACGGACCCAATGCAATACATCCCCCGAGGCGGTCAAGAGTTTTGATTCCAAATATCGATGTGCCACTTCCAGAGGCCATCTTCCTCTTTCCAATACACAACGTATTTCACGTCCATCTCGGCAGGCGCGCCGTCCGCGGGGTGAACAGTAAGCGCCGCGCGGCCAATCTCGACAACACCATCCCCTGTCTGGATGACATCCACTGATGTAAGCACTGCAGATCTTGCATTTGCCGATTCGATCAGATTGGACCAAAACTCTTTAATGGCTGTCCGCCCTGAAATCATCGGTGCTCCTGGTGGAAGAATCCGGGCCTCCGCCGTGTAAACCTTGTCCAGTGCGTCGAAATTTCGCTTGCCGAACACCTGGGTATTGAAGAGTTCGTTTGTCACTGCCATCGCGGCCCTAATCTGGGCAAGTGTTGCTTGTGCGGATGCTGACATGGGCGATAGGGTATCACAGGTTATCGCTCTTTCGAACTCTTCGCCTCAGTGGCATCTCCGGGCCAGCCACTTGGCCGCGCAATGTACGTTGCGAAAATTGAAGGCAGGGCGTTAGCGGTCGTCATCAGATCGCAAGCCTGGATTGTATGGATTACGCGTGAGTTCCCGATCGTCAGAGCAACTTATCGGCATAGACGCGTATACTGCAAATGCCTAGGTTAGCGGTTGCAGGTGACGTGAGGTGCTGGAAACAGTGCACCGCCGCGCCGGCTTAGATTTCTCGAAAATGACATGACCTCGTACGGATTTCGCAGTAACGCGAGCACGTGCGTCAAAGAGATGCCCCCGGAGACGCGATCGAGCTGCAACTTGCACATACCGGGCGTGATGAGGTCGGCGGCATACAATAGCAACGAAGATGCACGAGCGGAAAGCAACGATCCCCGCGGCAACCGTCCAACTTGTTCAGAATGAAGTCATAACAGAGGATCGGATCAGATCGGATATTCGTACGCAGCTAGCCCGGCTATTCGCCAGTCGGGCAGGTACGCTGGTCGTCGAAGAAATGGAGGTATGTGCTGGTAGGGCGCGCATCGACATGGCGATCGTCTGTGACCGCTTGATAGGAATAGAAATCAAGGGACCCAAGGACGACCTTTATCGGCTTCCGGGGCAAGTGGACCACTATTCAAAGTGCTTCGACATCGTGGTTCTGGTGGTGCATGAGGAACTTGCGGTCGATGCGCTTGAATTGATCCCCTCCTGGTGGGGCGTAGTCACGGGTTCCGATGTGTCAGGCTTGTATACTTACACGCTAAAGAGGCGTCCAACAAGGAACAAGCACGCCGAGCTTGACGCGTTGCTGGCTCTGCTGTGGAAGGACGAGATTGGATGTTTGTGGACCACATTACTTGAGAGCGTTCCCCATCACGCGCGTCGAAAAAGGAGCTGCGAAGTGAATTGCTCTCCCGTGCGCCCGCGCGGCGATTGAAAACGGCGGTTATCGATCTACTCAGGAGCCGGCGGAACTGGCGTTCGTCCCCAATTTGCTGAATTATTTCCGTCAGCTATGGGACAGGGCGGTAAAGCTGATGTGATGATTTACGCACGCTCTTATCCATGTTCCCGGGCTTCCCGGCTTTGGAATGCGGTTAGCGCGCGCTTGAATGTAGCTATCGCCCCTGCTGAAGTCCGCCCCGCAGAATTCCTCTAATGCGATGATCTCGGCGGCGAGATCATAATACTGTTCATAGCCGTCCTCGTGCGTTGAGAACGGCCCTCCTCTCACAACAAACCAACTGTCTTCAAGCGCATACAGCGCTTTTGGACCCATCACTTTATTCATATATCGCCAATCTAATTCCACGTGGACCGGAGACAAAGTCGCGTAATCGCCGAACCAAAGATTGGGCAATTGATTGGCACCCACCACTGACCGATAAACCAGCTGTTCGGTCCGCGGAATATAGCCTTGTTCACGAACTGCAATTGCGTCTCGAAGCTCATCGGGGACTCCGTAGCCGGCAACTACTAGGCCGGCCCACTGCGATTTCGACGCCTGCGCTACGAAGTGGCCTACGGAGTTTGCCAAGTGGCTTGGGTCGTGCTGAAAGACGGACTTCAGGTCCATCAAAAGAAACGCTCCCGACGTATCGAGTGCATAGTCGGATAGCAGTCCTACTATGCGCTTATGGGTGAGGGTGGGGGTGCTGATATCTGTAGAATCAAGGCGAATACATAGGGAGCCATCCGCCAGTTCTTTGGTCACTTTGGCCGCAGCCTTCTTATGCGCCGCATCCCGATGGAGACCTGAAACCGGAACTGGCAACACGTCGGAGAGCGCTATCGATTTGGCTGCTTCGAGCAGGGGGTGCGCACCGCCGCCAATCCGTAGCGCTGGATCAAGCTCACTCGAATCGATGAACACCCGCGCGAATCCGGCCGCAGCTTTTTTTGTTCGTCCGATGCTTCGCTCCGTGAAGGCTTCGGGCTCCGCTTTATCTTCGTTTCTGGATGGTGCTGGAAGATCTAAAAGTGGCGTGCAGAGCTGCTTTGTCTCGGTGGAGATTTCTGCGATTGCTAGGAGCTCATTTTGTCTGCAACGAAGAATTGGCGTGTACATGAAATCTATCCAGCCATCAACACGCTACGAACCTCACCGGCGCCGAGTAGATGCGTGAGTGCGGTGTACTTCCTTTTTTCGAACCGGAGGCGGCCGGCCACGATAGCTGGATGAATGGAACACTTGACAGCTAGCTCAAGGACCGCGGGTTCCGTGCCGAAACGGAATGCATCGCTTCTCAACCAAGTATCACGGGGCACAAATGCATCTTTCGCGAAGGCGTTCGCTTCAGCCTCGAGCTCGAACTCGTCCGTTTCATCTTCTTCCAACGAATCAACAAAGACTTCATCCGGTCGCTGTCTGAGATGAAGGAGGACATGGCCAATCTCGTGGAGCAGCGTAAACCAAAAGCTATCGAGTCGATCGTGACGGAGAGTCATTGCGATCACTGGCCCGATACTTTTCGCCATGAAGGATGCCCCGTCCGTTCGCATGCCAGGCAATCCATTCTCAAGCACGACGGTAACTCCGAGTTTCGCCAAGTAGCGAATTGCTCGGGCCGGACCGGACGAGTCCGTACTCAAGCGGACTAGGTGCGTAATTGCCGAATCACTCAGCCTGTCGGTGTCGAAATTAGATGAGGGACGCTCCATAGCTCTGTCCATAACTCTGCAAAGCCACGCAGAAGCCGCTAGTTCATCGACCAAGTCTCGTTCGCGAATTTGGCGTCGATACATTGACGCCGCCGCAAATAGGGCCCGATGAGAACTATGTCCGAATAGGAAATCTCTCAGGCCTTTCCCACGGCTTAGTTGCTTGTCCTCACCAGGCTCCGGCAAGAACCATTTGCGGCGAATCATCTCGCGGACAGCGGTCGCCGCTGCGGCCTTCCACAGAACGGCAAGAATAGCTTCGTCTGAGGGTACTTCGCCAACATCATGACCAACGGCGAAGATGTCATCTCCGAGCGCGCCCGATGTGATCCCCGTAACCCAGCTTTGTGGCAGTTTGATGTTCCTCTCCATTAGCTCTCCAGAAACTTTTTAGCCCCATCGGGCGAAAACTCGAAGTACGTCAAACGCTCCGCAGGATTGATGCCTAAGTCCTGCATTCCAGCGCGACGATAGAATCCTTCCGACTGTATAAGTGAATGAAGGCCGCAACGGCCCTTCATCCCCTCACTGGTACTGACTGCAACTGCGACACCGAGCATAAGGCTCCCCAGCCCCTTAAACCGCGGCCGAGACTCAACCTGAGGCCGGTTCCAGGGTCCGATTGCCAAGTTCTCGATGTAGACGATGGGCGTGTAAGACGCCGTCTCTAAACGAGAGGGTTTCGATATGTCGAGCCGCATCAGCGCCTCAACGATATCGCCGTCCGCGAGTACCAACATGCGATGCATCGAACCCATGTGGCGCCATTTCTCGGCCCACTTCCAGTGAGCATCGGGCGCCCCGTAGATCCGCTGTTTCTCTTGCCACACATCTTCGCTCCGTTTCGTTTCGGGCAGGCTGGCGAAAGCTACGGTCGCACGATCCCTTGCTGCCTCAAGTAGAGGTTTCCACTTACGCTCAACGCATTCGAGATGCTCCGGAGTAAAACCATCCACCAGGTCCAGGCGACGACGCTCTCCGTTGTCATGCCGGACGACATCTAAGGTCGTTAGTACTCCGCTCAAAGCAGCAGCACCTCCGTTTTATCCGTCTTGTCCGGCGCCTCTAGCACCAACCGGTTACCCTCCGAAAGCTTCGTATCGAGAGATTCATACAGTCGAAGAGCTTGGCGGAGGATGGCCGACTTTGTTTGTCCCTTACGCTCTGCAAGTCGCGCCAGCGCTCTCATTTCAATTTCGGACAGCGAGAGCATGAGCCCCTTCTCACGCTTTTGCGCCTTGAGCTTCATTTCTATAGTATACAGCTTCTATATGTTTTCTATATCCAATTGCGAACGTGGCTCGTTTGCAGCGAAAGGCGGTTCGCTCGTCTTGACCGGAAAAGCTTGACTTCATCCGGAGCGCTGCATCCTGAATTCCTAGGCTTTGGGGCGACTACTCCCGATAACTCCGCTTTTTCACCGTCGATGTTTCGAGACAAGCCGTATTGACGCGTAACGCCCTAGCCGACCACGTCAGCAATGCTGAGTAGAACCAAGTGAATTGCTCTATAGCGAGCCGTCACTCACTGCTGAACCGTAGGGGGAGAGCGACGAAACGACCTATCGCGAACGTCCGCTCACCGTGTTCTTGTAAATCGTGCCGTTTCTCATCACGAACACCACTCGCCGGACCGCAGTGATGTCGCTGAGCGGGTTCCCATCGACCGCGATGATGTCGGCTTGCATGCCGGGAGCAATCGAACCGATCTGGTCTTGCAGATTCATCGACTCCGCCGCTAGCCAGTTGGCAGAAACCAACGCCCGCATCGGATCCTCGCCCGCTTGCTGTACCCGATAAATGAATTCTTCGGCGTTGTGACCATGAGCGCCGGCTACGGCATCGGTACCGAAAACGACCTTCAGCCCCGGCGTGGCGAGCGCTTGCTTGAACATCGCGATCTCGCCCGGCAAGGCTTTCTTCATCGCCTCGAAACCCTCTTCGGTATAGCCGGGAGTGCCGAGATACTGGCTGGCATGATCGAAGTAGTTCTGCTGCACCAACCCCGCCTGCGGATCAAAATACGTGCCGTGTTCGGCCATAAGCTTCAAATCGCCGAGGTCCATCAGCATGCCGTGCTCCACTTCGGTGCAGCCGGCTATCACCGACATCCGCACCGCAACGCCATAGGCATGAACCAAAGTTCGCAAGCCGTCTTTGTGAGCTTGGTCGCAGGCGGCGTTGAGTTGCTCTTGCGTCAGCGTGGGTCCGCCTCCCTGACGGATACTTTGCGAAGCGAAAATTTTGATCAAGTCCGCGCCCATGGCTTTGTCCTGATCAACGTAGGCGCGAATCTCCTCCGGTGTCCTGTTCACTCTGCCGCCACCGCTGAGCGGGCGGATGGCGGTCAGAATCCGCGGCCCGGGAATGTCGCCGTGGTTGATGACATCGCGCAGCGGCGCGTCCGCTTCTGCGCCAACGCTTTGCACGGTCGTGAACCCGCCCATGAGGGTGTCCCACGCGTTCCCCGCGTCGGCGAGGTAAGCATGCTCGGGAGATTCGTCCTTCCCGACGCCCTGCCCGGCGTTCTTGCCGTCGGAACCGAAATGCCAACTGATGTGGACGTGACAATCGATCCAGCCGGGCATCACAGTTAGCCCTCGCAGGTCATACACCCGGCCAGTGACATGGGGATCCAGCCGCACGATTTTGCCATTTTCAATGACCACGGCGGTGTCGTGCAGAATGTGACCTTTGCCATCGAAAAGGGTGCTCACCCGCAGCACGGTTGGCTGGTTCTGCGCTGCAGCGATCCCCGCTGAGGCCACTAGACAGGCCACAATCGAAACAAAACGGTTCATAGATATTTGTTAAATTGCCGCGGCGATAAGCATTCGGAACCGACGCTCTATCTCTCTCCCAAGTTACCCTGCGGAGCTATTCAAGTGAGGATCGTACTAGCACGGCCGCCGCCGGGGTTTCCGGCCTAGGGCTGCGCCTGCCCCGCGCGGGTTTCAAAGGGGGCGATCGGTCAAGTCTTTTTGCACAGAATTCGGAAGTTCACTTCTACACGCGCTCGGATCGCGACGGGTTGGCCGTTCCTGAGCGCTGGTTTGAAGCGCCACGTTGAGACCGCCTCCATAGCTTTCTCGTCGAGCCCCAGGCCTAGCGGTCGCACGACGCGGATGTCTCGGGGCACGCCGTGCTCATCGATCACAAGTGACACCAACACAGATCCCGACAAGCATGCTTTTCTCGCTTCCTCGGTGTACTCGGGCTCGACCTTCTGGACCAGGTTTGGTGCTGACACATCACCACCAATTCGATAGACGCCATTTGAATCGGGTTCCCCTGGGGCTCCGTTGTTCGCCGCATCCGAGTTAACCGCTGCGGGTGCTCTGCATGGCGTTCCGTCCAGCAAACGGCAGGGTGCAAACTCAAAGTGCCGAGTTTCACTCCATGGACCCGGTTCGCCGGATTCCGGCAACGCCCGCACTCGCCACTCCCACTGGGTGACATTTGCGTCTGCGACGAACGCACCACATTGCTGGTGTTCGTAGGAAAGCTGTTTCGTCACACGGTCGAGCGCCGGAGCGGGTGATCCGTTGTGTTCGAAAACAAGTTCATAACGCGCAGCGCCCAAGACCGACGACCAGGCAAACTCGATCGAATAGCCGAAACCACCGACGCTGATTTTCGAGCAGAGAGTGCTCTCGACATTCTGTGGAATCGTGGCGTGCTCTGAGGGCGTAAGGAGTTGTGGCGCCTGCAACCCTTGCGCCTGCCGCCCTAACGTGGCAAGTTGTACCAGCAGTAACAAGGCGATCGCGGTAGAGATCGTTCGCAAACGCATCGGGTCCTTTAGCCTCCTCTGTTTGCATCTATTGTGTCGCTCCGCGACTTGTGAGGCAATAGCATCTCCTGTGCGAGCTATTTCTCTGGGAAACTCCCTCCGGCCAAAAGAGCTTTTTTGCCTGCAACAGGCGCACGCCGCGGAATTAGCGAAACGGAATGCCCCGAATTCGCGTGCCCGCTAGTCCAAACGGAGAATGAAGCCGGGCAGTTCGACGAAGCGCCGGGTGAACGCTGCGCTGTATTAGACCGACAAGTCTTCTCCTTTTCCTAATTCACCGGAGATTGCGTGAGAGGCGAGGTCTTGCACAGCCGGATCGAGTCCGTCCGAATCTTGTCCCACTCCTGAATCGCCAAGCCATGCGATTCGAAGAACGCGCGGATCTTCATCGAATTCCATCCGAAAAG
The DNA here is from genome assembly GCA_963787615.1 of uncultured Acidobacteriaceae bacterium. Taxonomy (GTDB): domain Bacteria; phylum Acidobacteriota; class Terriglobia; order Bryobacterales; family Bryobacteraceae; genus Bog-105. The sequence continues at coordinate 632,000 of CAWBDJ010000001.1, forward strand.
ATCCTCGAGCACCGGCACAAGAACACTCGTCGCGTCATCGCTCAGAATCGTGCGTCTCGCAATGGGCGTCAGGTACTTGTTCTCCGAAACCGCGATCGTCAGCCCGTCCAGCCGATTCACGTGAAGCATGACGTGAACGTCGGAGCTGCCATCGCCCACATAAACCAAATTATCGTGACCGATTCGCATTTGCGCTCTCAAGTCATCGAGCACCGCAACTTTTCCATATCCTGCCGGAAGCCGCACGATGGATTCGATTTCACCGGAATCGGCGTGATAGCGGAAACGTGTCCCATGAATGTGATCCGCCGGAACGATCCCTTCAAGCGCCGACTGAATCACCTCTTCCGGCGCCGCCGACACGACATGAAACGAAAAACTATGACCCTCCAGGTCCCGCAGAATATCGGACAGCAGCGCAATGTTTTCCTTCAGCCGGATCTGCTTCCCGACCGCTGCCAAATGCTCTTTGCGAACGCGCCGGAATTCCGGGTCGTGCAGCAGCAGATACGCTAGTTCTCCTCCCTGTTGAACCAGATGTATGTGCGAAAGTCCCGCCACCCGCTCATCGAAGCCATTCACGCCAATCAGTTTGCTGAGAACCAGGCCGGAATCGTTAAAGCTCAACGTCTGGTCGAAATCGCTTACAAATAGATATTGCTTCAGTGCTTTTGTCATTAGGACCTTTCTTGTTGTAAGAGGAACGGTGGATGGAATCGCTCGTCAGATCGCCGAACGGCAGATGCTGACGTGATTATGGGTAATCGGGAGGGAAGGCCGTTTGTACTGCGACGTCCTCATAGATACCAGTTTAGATGGATTTTCCGATTGCAGGTTGCCAACTTTAGAAAAGCAGTGTTCGGTTCCGGGACACACGAACGTCTTCAATGGCTTGCCTGCGGACACTTATACTTCAGCAACGCCAACATTTATCGGCCGTTCCGTTAATAAACAGCAACTTCGGAACTCGGCTCCAGCGCGTGCTCGTATTTAAAAAAGATTAACGATGAACATGTTCGACTGACATACGCTACGCGCTGCGACAGTTTCGTCTCTCGCCCGTTTTCACACTCACCGCCATCTTCACGCTCGCTCTCGGTATCGGCGGCACGACCGCCATCTTTTCTCTCATCCACACCGTCATGCTGCGCTCCCTGCCTGTTGCCGATCCCGCCACGCTCTACCGCATCGGCGATGGCAACAATTGCTGTGTCCAAGGCGGCCCGCAGGACCGCTGGGGCATGTTTTCATTTCCTCTATATGAACGCCTGAAGTCCGCTGCACCCGAATTCGAACAGCTCGCCGCCTTTCAAGCGGGTCTTTGCGCGATTCAGCGTCCGTCGCGCAACCATCGAGCGTATCCCCGCCCTCTCCACAGCGAGTTTGTCACCGGAAATTATTTCTCCACCTTCGGCATTCGCTCCTTTGCCGGTCGCCTCTTTACCTCGTCCGATGATCGCGCCGCCGCCGCGCCCGTTGCTGTGCTGAGCTATCGAGTTTGGAAGGGTGCCTATGGAGCGGACCCGTCCGTCGTCGGCTCCAGCTACGTGGTTGAAGGCCATCCGTTCACAATCATTGGCATCGCTCCGCCCGGCTTCTTCGGCGAAACATTGCGAAGCGATCCGCCCGATATCTGGCTCCCCTTGCACCAGGAGCCGCTGGTCAACGGTCAGGGATCGCTTCTTTACCAATCTGTGTCCGCTTGGCTCCGCGTCATCGGCAGACTCCGGCCCGGTGCCACTGTCGCCGGCATGTCTCCGCGCCTTACCGGTGTTCTCCGCCAGTGGCTGCCAAACGACGCCGGCTATCCCGCCAATTGGATCCCCGAGGTTATCCGCTTAGTTCCCAAACAGTACATCAACGTCGTGCCTGCGGGCGCGGGCGTCGCAGAGATGAAAGAAGATTACGGCCGCAGTCTCCAGATTCTTTTTTCGGTTTGTGGTCTCGTCCTCCTCATTGCCTGCGCCAATGTCGCCAATTTGCTGCTGGTCCGCGGCATGGCGCGCCGCAGCCAGACTTCCCTTCGCCTCGCCATCGGAGCTTCCCGCGCGCAAATCATTCGTCAATCACTATCGAAAGCGTCTTGCTCTCCATAGGAGGCGGTCTCGCTGGCCTGATAGTTGCCTACGGCGCCGAGCGGCTCATTCTTGCCCTCGCCTTTCATAGCGCCCATTTTCTCCCCATCGACATCAGCCCGTCTCTCCCCGTCTTGTCCTTTGCGTTTGCGCTATCCCTCTTCACCGGCGCCCTCTTTGGCACCGCTCCCGCCTGGTTTGCCACCCGCACGGATCCAGTCGAGGCGCTTCGCGGCGTCAACCGCAGCACGCGCGATAGCTCGTCGTTCTCCCGCAAGGCTCTGCTCGTATTTCAGGCCACCTTGTCTGTCGTTCTCGTTGCCGGAGCCGGAATGCTGACACGCAGCCTCAACAACCTCGAGCACCAGGATTTCGGTTTCCAAATCGCCAACCGCATCACCGTCGCGCTAAATTCGCCGCCCGCTACCTATACCCCCGCAACGTCTCAACGCCCTCTATCGCAATTTGGAGGATCGTCTCAATCACCTGCCCGGCATCGAACGCGCCAGCCTCTCTCTTTACAATCCCTTAACTAATAACTGGAGCGAGCTCATCTACGTCGCTGGTCACCCCGCTCCCAAATTTGCCGAGAACTCCGATGCGGCATGGGATCGCGTCAGCCCCGGCTACCTCCAAACACTGGGCCAGCCAATTCTTCGCGGAAGGTCTTTTAATGAGAGGGATAACGAGAAAGCCCCGCTCGTCGCGATCGTCAATGAGGCCTTCGCACGCAGATTCCTCCCGCATGAAGATCCCCTGGATAAACAGTTCGGGCTCGATCTGCCTGAGTATGCTCGCACGTTTCGCATCATCGGGGTTGCGGGCAACGCCAAGTACCATGAGCCGGAGAAACCCGCTTACCCGATGTTCTTCGTGCCGCTTGGCGCAATACGTCCCGTACCACAAGAGCTCATGCAGACGCTCGAGTTGCGCTCTCATTTCATCGGCCACGCTCTGCTGTTGACCCGTATGGATCCCGGCGCGCTCGAACCTCTGCTCAGAAAAACCTTCGCCGCAAGCCGATCCGAATCTCACCATCATCAGCGTTCGCTCCATGCAGCAGCAGGTCGACATGAACTTCGATCAACAGCGCGCGGTGGCCGATCTCGCCGGCCTATTCGGTATCGTGGCCCTGATTCTCGCTGCCGTCGGACTCTATGGCGTCACCGCCTATACCGTCGAACAGCGCACCAGCGAAATCGGCGTCCGTATGGCTCTCGGTGCCGGCCGCACCAACGTCATACAACTCATTTTGAGCGGTGCATTCACGAAGGTGGCGTTCGGCTTAGTGCTCGGTATCCCTCTCGCCATCGGCGCCGGCCGCCTTATGTCATCCCAGCTCTTCGGAGTCGTCAATTGGGACCCGCGTCGCGCTTATCCATTGCCATGGGTTCGCTCGCCGCCTGCGCCTTCCTCGCTGCCTTCATTCCCGCCACGCGCGCCGCCTCCATCGATCCCATGCGAGCCCTCCGCACCGAGTGATAATCAAGAGGACCATCTTGATCAATCGCCTGAATGCCACGAAATTTCCGATTTCCACACTACTTTTCTTGGGACTTGTTTCGCCAGTGAGCCTGCTCGCGCAAACCCCTCCGTCAACGGCGCCGCCCCGGTCGCCCCGCGCATCGGGCACGATGAAGTGCGGCACGGAGCCACCATCGTCGACAACTACTACTGGCTTCGCGAAAAATCGAACCCGAAGTCACCAAGTACCTCAAAGCGGAAAACGCCTACACCGAGGCGATGACCAAGGGGCTGCAGCCGCTGACAGGACGAACTCTATAAAGAGATGCTGGGGCACATCAAGCAGACCGATCTCAGCGTTCCCCTCCGCGAAGGCCGCTACTTTTATTACTCCCGCACCGAAGAGGGAAAGCAGTATCCCATCCGATGCCGCCGCCTTGGCAGGAGGATTCTCCCGAAGAGATCCTGCTCGACTTAAACGAGCTCGCGAAAGAACACAAATTCGTCGGCCTCGGCGTCGTTTTCCGTCAGTGATGACCAGAATCTGCTCGCCTACACGATCGATTACAGCGGCTTCCGCCAGTACACGCTTCGCGTTAAAGATCTGCGCACCGGACAAACTCTCCCCGACTCGACCGAACGAGTCACCGGAGTCGAATGGGCCGCCGACAACAAAACTCTTTTTCTTACCACTGAGGACGCAGTCACCAAGCGGCCCGACAAACTCTGGCGGCACGTCCTCGGTTCGCCCCGGTTTCGACCCCCTCTACGAAGAAAAGGACGAACTCTACGACATCGGCATCGAAAAAACACGCGACAAGAAATACCTCCTGGTCGATAGCGAGAGCAAAGATACCACCGAATCCGTTATCTTCGCTCAGACCGCCCTCAGGACAATTTCGCCGTGTTCCTTCCGCGTGAAAAGAAACATCGCTACTACGTCGATCACCGCGAAGGTCTCTTTTACATCCGCACCAATAAAGGCGGCCGAAACTTCGAGGTAATGACCGCGCCCGAAAACAATCCGGCGCCCAGGAACTGGACCGTCTTCCTGCCGCATCAGCGAGAACATTCTCATCGAAGACATCGACCTCTTCAAAACGTTCGCAGTCGTGGCGGAAAAAACGGAAGCGGTCAATCATCTGCGCGTATATAACTTTCAGACCAACAACTGGACCCCTATCGAGTTTCCGGAACCTGTCTATTCCGCCTTTCCCGGCGGCACGCGCGATTACGACTCGACCACATACCGCTACAACTATCAAAGCTTCGTTACTCCGCAAAGCGTGTACGATTACGACACCCACACCGGCAAATCGATTCTCTTGAAGCGGCAAGAGGTCCTCGGCGGCTACGATCCTTCGCAATATGCATCCGAACGCCTCTGGGCGACTGCTCGCGATGGCGTCAAAGTCCCGGTCTCCATCGTCTACAAGAAAGGTTTCGAGCGCGATGGCAAAGGTCCCCTGTTCCTCTACGCGTACGGCTCATACGGATATGGCACGCCGGTAACTTTCGACAGTAGCCGCTTATCTTTGCTCGACCGCGGGGTGGCCTATGCCATCGCTCACATTCGCGGCGGCAATGAAATGGGCGAGGGCTGGCGCGAGGACGGCATGTTGATGAAGAAGAAAAACACCTTCAACGATTTCATCGATTCCGCCGAATACCTCATTCAGCAAAAGTGGACCTCGAAAGATCGACTCGTCATCGAAGGCGCCAGCGCCGGCGGCCTGCTGATTGGCGCAGTCATCAACATGCGCCCGGACCTCTTTCGCGCCGCCCATCTCGGAGTTCCATTCGTCGACGTGATGAATACGATGATGGATGCCTCGCTGCCGCTCACCGTCGGCGAATATCTGGAGTGGGGCAACCCCAACGAACAAGCCGCGTACGACTACATGAAGACCTACAGCCCGTACGACAACCTGGAAAAGCGCGCCTATCCCGCCATGCTGGTCACCACCAGCCTGAACGACAGCCAGGTCATGTACTGGGAGCCCGCCAAGTATGTGGCCCGCTTGCGAACTCTAAAGACCGACTCAAACCCGCTGCTGCTGAAGATCAAAATGGAACCCGCCGGCCACGGCGGAGCCTCCGGTCGTTACGACCGCTTGAAAGATCGCGCCTTCGAGTACGCCTGGCTCCTCAGCCAAGCTCGGCATCACAAAATAAGCAACAAGGTACCTCGACTGATTGATGAGCTCGATTGTGGTACATTTCACGTCTTAGCCTTGGCTCACACCCGTGGATTCCTTAATACTCAATTGCTAAGGCATTTTCAGGAACACGGATCAGATTTCGGGGCCCAAACCGTCAGAGACTTGAGCATCTGGCCGATCAGTTCCTAGGGGGAGTAAAGCCTCCAAGTGTGTTTGAGTGTAGGAGAAAACGGGGAGACTTATACGATTCGATCCAAGCAATCAATCCTATGGAGTTCTGGATAAAAATGGGATTATTAGAACATATTACAAACCGTTGCCATGCGCTTCTGTACCCGCTGCTCAGCGACAAGCCACCAAGCAGGCCGGCCGCTGCCATTCTAAACCCAGCAATCTGGCATATTTTCACTCGGAGTGTACGAAATGGTAATTGAGAACATCTGCCCGGTTTGTGGCTATGAAATGGAAGACCCGCCCCGTGATTACAATATTTGTCCCTCATGTGGAACTGAGTTCGGATATCACGATGTCAATGCCACTATTTTCGAACTCCGCTGTGTTGGCTTAAGGGTGGGGCAAAGTGGTGGAGTCGGGTAGATCCACAGCCTAGCCATTGGGAGCCATATCGGCAGCTAGAGAGAGCGTTCGTGACGTCCTCAGGGAGGGAATCTTCACCAACGGAGAGCCTCGCTCGCATGATTGCGGGAAACCGTCAGGCCGATTCTCCTGAAAACCCCCTAAGCCACCGTCCAATCCAGGCGGCGGCCTAGGTCATGGAGCTGGTTTCTATTCTGGTTGCCAGGGTTGTCGCAGTGGTTGAGTTGCAGGCGCTGGACCCTTCGGAAAAATCTCAACGCGAGAGATGTTCTCGGAATTAAAGACCCGATATTCCTTCAACAAGGTTCCTCAGACCCTTTCAGAGATGGACTTCCAGAAAGGCGCTGAGTGTATCGATGGACGATTCGGCAATGTTGTCATTGACAAAGTAACCATATATCCGAAAGGAATCGTTGTCGATACTAGATCCTCAACGGACGACGCCGAGAGAGTTCTCGAGGACATCCTGAATTGGACACGAGAATCTTTGGGCGCCACGGTTCAGGCAAACCGGCAACACTTCGTAAGTCAGATCGTCTTTCACAGTGCCATGCATATGGCCGTACTGAACCCCGTTCTGCAGCGGGTTGCTGATGAGCTTACAGCAAACGTTTCGCGTGATTTGAAGCACACGTTCACGGTTGAACCGACGGCGATTCTATTCAATGTGGATACATCGCAAATAAAAGTAGCCCCAGCCCAATTCTCGATCGAGCGACGCGCCGAAGAACCGTTTTCAGAAAACACATACTTCTCTAACGCTCCCCTTCGCACGGCGGATCATTTGCAACTCGTAAAGGAATTTGAAGCTTCGCTACTGAAGCCCGACGCCGCGTAAACAACCGGCCGGAAAGTCCATTCCGCTCACTCGCCGCGTGTCGCAAACCGGCGAAAGAAACTATCGGACTTCCAGCTCGGCGCTTCCGCCGCATTCGCCACCCGCAAAGCCAAGTTCTTCAAAATCGCATTGAACTGCGCCGCAGCCGCCAAATCGACCGGCTGCTTCACATCGTCCGTCACGCCGTGATACCGCTCCGTGTACCAACCCTGAAAAATCTTTTCCTCCGGTCCGCCCGGAATGTAACCGAACTTGAACGCGAGTGCCGGAATACCTCTCTTGATGAAGCTGTATTGGTCGCTGCGAATAAATCGATTCCGATTCGGCTCCTTATCAGCCTGCACCTTCACGCCCGCCGCCTCCGCAACCGCCCGTATGTCATCGCCGAGTGTCGATTCGTTCAGTCCCTGCACTTCCAGCCACTTCAGCGGAAACAGCGGCAGAAACATATCCATATTTAGATCCGCCACAATGCGGCCAATCACTGTCGGATGAGCGGCGAAGTAGATCGACCCCAGTTCGCCCTTTTCCTCGCCCGTTACTGCCAGAAACAAAATCGAGCGATGGCTCATCACCCGTTCGCGCTGCAGAGCTTTCGCGATCTCGATCAGCGAAGCCACACCCGACGCATCGTCCATCGCGCCGTTATAAATTCCATCGCCGTTCACCGGTTTACCCGTGCCGAGGTGGTCAAGATGAGCGGAGATCACCACATACTCTTCCTTTAACTTCGCATCGCTCCCGGGCCGCACTCCCGCAACGTTCTTCGACGCAACGCGCTTAGTAGAAATCGCGACCGTCGCCTTGATCGAAGCTGGCAATGCAAAATGCGGCAGCTCTCGCTTGCCATTCGCCGCATCCAGGATTTCAGCAAACGTATGTCCAGATCCCGCCAGCAGGTCGTCTGCTTTCGCCGGATTCCACGATGCGTTGAACTTCAAACCCGCCGTTGTAACCAATGCTGGATCGGCGAGACTCATCCTCGGCCTTCCCCACGCCGCAGCTTGTCGCGCCCATGGAATCTCCATGCTCTTCGGATTAGGGATAGAGATCATTCCCACTGCGCCAGCGGCCCGCAGCGCCTTCCACCGCTCTTCCGTCGACGAGTAGTGGGAACGCAGATTGCCGTCGATCTTATCCGGTCCTCCCGTTAGGAACGCAACAATCGCTCCTTTCACCGGCAAAGCCTGCACATCGTCGTAATGCGCCTCCGGAATTACCAGCCCATAACCGGCAAACACCACCGGAGCTTCTATCGATGCCGCAGAATCCGCCGAATACGACAGTTGCGCTTCATCCGGAACTGCCACGTCGTTAGATCGCCCTCCGCGAACCAGCGCTAAACTCGACTTCGCAGCGTCTAACGACGTTTCCGTGAATTCAACCGCCTGAAAGTAACCGCCCGTGCCGGCAGGCTTCAATCCGGCTTTCTCGAACTGATCCGCCACATAAGCCGCCGCTTTCTCGTATCCCGGAGAACCGACATTACGGCCCTCGAGTTCGTCGCTTGCCAGATACTGAACGTGTTTCCACCACGCCCGGCCGGCCGCGTCCCAATCCGTAACCACAGCCGCGGCTCCTGCCAGAGCTATCGAAAAAAACGCAATCGCCGCACCACGCATCGCCATGTCACTTACCTCCCGCGACACACTCGAAGCTGCCCGCATCGTTCGTGTCTCCCGAGCCTTTATATTTCGCGACCTGCGGATACGGACACAAGGGCCGCGTCATCTCGACTCGCGGTGTCCCGGCGTCCCCCGCGTACTTACTCGCAATAATGCTGCCCGGCGCGGAGCCCTTCTCCACCCATCGCTCGAGCGCAAGATAAATGTCGTGCTGCGCGTCGTACGGCTTCGCGCTCATGAATTGGCCAAAGCTATCCGCTCCCGGGCCTCCTTCGCAGTGCTGCATTCCCGGCACCAGGTAGAGCCGTAGGAACGAATCTGCACCTTGCGCACCCGCTGCAGTAGACACGCTCTCGTAGTAATTGATACTGTTCAGCGCCGAAATCGCAGGATCGTTCCAGCCGTGATAGAGAATCAGCTTCCCGCCTCGTGAACTGAACCGTTTGAGATTAGGATCCGTCGCATTCAAGGCACCGGCTGTCTTTTCATCCGCCGCTTTCAGCCCATCATCCACTTGAAACGTCTTGTAATTCCAATCAGCCCTCTGGTAAACAAAATTTGCAAAATATCCAAGGCCAAAAGCAAACAGCAAGCTCTTGCCCGGCGCCGGCCCCGTGATCCAGAGGCCCCACCCTCCCGGTCCCAGTTCCGCGCCCGGAAGAAATCCGGGAAACACTTGCGCGCCCGCCGCATTGTGAGCTCCCGCATAGAGCTCCTTCAGAGTGCCGACTTGCGCGCCCGTCAGGCACGCCTCCGATTCCGCGCCCTTGCAACGCAATGTCGCCGGATCGAAACGACACTTTCGCGGATCATTTAGAATCCCGTCCGCCACGCCATCCTGAGCATCGCAGGCCGCAAGCACGGCGCTGCTAATCACAGGAACTTTCGAGGAAGGTATGTAACTCGCCGCGTCGAGCGTGGTCGCCTGCGCATCCCACACCGCGTTAGTCATTAGGTGCGTCCAGAAATTCGCCGGCGCGCCCGCCACGATCCCGTCATAATCTTCTGGGAACCGTTGCGCTTCCATCAGCGCTTCCCGCCCTCCATTCGAGCAACTGCCGAAATACGAATGTTCAGCGCTTCGTCCATAAAATGCCTGGATGATCGCCTTCGCCTTCACACTCATCTCGTGAATGCCTCTGTATCCGAAATCGATCACCTTCTCCGGATGTCCTAACGCCCACGCCGCATCGACCGCTGTCCCCGAGTGCCCGGTATCTGTACTCGCTGTCGAGTACCCGTGACTGATCGCCGTTCCCATCTGGAAATACTCAATCTGTCCGGCGAATCCTCCATTGCCTTGCCCTCTGTATTTGCCATTCCAGCCGCTCGATGGCATCCAGACTTCGACTTTAATATCGGAATCAGCCGTCGGCCTCACCTCAGCCACGACTCTGCAAAAAGAGGGCAGCCCTTTATAGAACCGGGTAGCCTGGGCGGCCGCGGGTGTCTGGCTCGATGCGGGAGTAAACGCACCCGCCGCGACAGATTGCGCCAGCACGATTTTCGTGTCTGGAAGTGTGACCCGCGCCAGATCGGGGCACGCTGTTCCACTTGCGCCGAGTAGCAGCATTCCCGGCAGCCCGCCAAGAAAGCCCAGCATCAGCAATTTGCGCACACACTCTCCCGGTCAACGCGCTCCGCCATTGCGCGATCGTCTACTCAGCGCCGCGCTTCCTCATCGCCGCTGTGCTGCAGACACTCCGCAATCCTGCCGGGAAGCTCTGCCAACTTTTCTCGATCGTTCGGATCGTCGAAGGCCGGACTCGGAATACTCGCTACGATCCCCTTCGATGCTTCGAAATTATCCAGCGCCGCGCGCCAGTCCTTCCGGCCTGTCGCACCGCCTTTCAAGGCGATCGCGCGGTACACCTCGCCGAGCTCAAAATAATCGAGCGCGAAATTCACGTTCTCATCCATGTTTCCTGCATCGCGTTTGTGAAGCGACGCTCCTGCCGCCGCGGCTTGCTGTGCGAATTTCAGCGCCTCTCCCAAGGAATCCGGCCTGAGATCTCGCCACGCCCGTAATGCGGAGTGCCGTTTCAAGTTCGGATTCCGCGCGAAAATCGTCCGGATCCTCCGTCGCAACCTGCCGGCGCAGCGCAATCGCGCGATTCAACGCCTCCGCTGCCCGTTTTTCATCTCGCAACTCGTGCAGCGACCAGCCCAGCTGCACCAAGTCAAACGACAGATCCATCCGTGCCGTGGGACTCTGTGGGTCCGCCGCTACTCTCCCCTCATCGATCTGCGCCGCCTTGTCATCATGCGCGATGGAACTCGCATAATCGCCGAGCGCGTAGTACACCCCCGCAATGCGCTTCTCGATCAGTGCCACGTTTCTTCTCGCTTGCGGCGAATGGTTCTCCCGCTGCTCGATCTTCGCGTAATCCGCCAGCGCTTCCTTCCAAATCGGCAGCGCCTCGCTGTACCTCTGCTGCTCAGTCTCCGCAAACGCCAGATAGAAATGAGCCAGCGCCAAATCCTTTAATCCCTGAATTCCGGAACTCGTGTGCGCGATGTCTTCAAACAGCGAAACCGCTTCCCGCCGTATGTCGAGCACCCGCTCAACGTGGCCTCGTGGCGAAAGTACCGCAATATCGCTATCCACCAGCGCCAGCGACCGTTCCACGTCCCGGTTGGTGGGTTCTTGCCGGCGTAAATCGATCAGCAGTGCGCGCGCTTCGTTGTAACTCGCCAGCGCGCCTTCGTGATTCCCCACATTCGCCTGCTCCAAATCTCCCTGAGCGGCTCCGATCTTCATGTAAGTTTGCGCCAGCTCGTACGTCAGACCCGGATCGTGTCCACGATTCTTCGCGAGTGCATTCAGATATTCGAGACCGCGCGTGATCAGCAGCTCGCGCGCCCGGCTCGAGCCCGGCAGATCCTCGATCGCATCGTCTAATTCGAATACCACCGAGTGCGCCAGTTGCCGAACCTGCTGGAAACGCATCTCGGCTTGCTGCTTTTCGCGCCAGATCATCATCCCCGAGATCGTCGTCGCCAGCAGCGCAATACTCGCCGCCATCACCGTCCAGCGGTTTCGCTTCGTGAATTTACTGAATCGATAAAAGAACGTATCCGGCGCAGCGTGCACGGGAAAACCGTCCAGAAACGCTCGCACGTCCTGGCAGCATGCGTCCACCGTCGCGTATCTTCGTTCCGGTTCTTTCCGTATTGCCGTCATTACTATGTTTTCGAGATCGCCCGGAACCTCCGTCGTTTGTTGCCTCAACGGAATCGGAGGATCCTCGAGAATCGCCCGGAAAGTTGCCGCCGTACCTTCATGATGTCCGTAAGGATGCTTCCCACTTAGTAACTCATATAGCAGCACGCCGAGCGCATAGACATCGGCCGCTACCGTCAGAGGCTCGCCACGGATCTGCTCCGGACTGGCATACCGCGGCGTGAGCGGCATCCCTGTCGTCGTCTCCAACTTCGCTTCATCCACCAGGATTTTCGCCACGCCGAAATCCAGCAGCTTGGGCACCCCCTCTCGGGTGACCAGCACATTCGTCGGCTTCAGATCTCGGTGAATGATCAGTTTCCCATGCGCGTAACTCACCGCCGAGCAGATGGAAATAAACAACTCAAGCTTTTGGCGTACGCTCAGCGAGTGCCGCCGGCAGTATCGATCAAGCGGCTCGCCTTCCACAAATTCCATCGCGTAGTATGGCTGCCCCGTCTCCGTCGTCCCGCCGTCCAACAGCCTGGCGATATTCGCATGATCGAGTTGTGCCAGAATCTGCCGCTCGCGCCAGAACAGCTTCGCGAATTTCGCCCGATGAACTCCACTCCCGATCAGCTTCACCGCCACCAGCCGCTCATACTGGCCGTCGTCGCGCTTGGCCAGGCAAACTACGCCCATTCCGCCGCGCCCGATTTCGCGAATGATCCGGTATGGCCCCACGCGCGTCGGCAGATCGCACCCGCTCTCGACGTCCGATAAGAAAATCAACCGCTCCAGCCCGTCCTCCGGCAGCAAATCGTCTGCCCGCTCGCTGAAGGTCAGAAATTCTTTCACCTCATGATCGAGTTCGGAATCCCCACCACACATCTGCGTCACGAACTGCTCGCGCTCCTCCGAACCCACCTCCAGAGCTTGGTCCAGAATGGTCTTGACCTGTTGCCACCGCGCCGAATTCGTTTGTGGTTCGCTATTCAATTTATGCCGGCTGTGCAGCTCCGCTCTTTCCACGGTCTAACTCCCGCGCTAGCCATAATCGCGCTGTCTTCCATTCTCGCTTTACCGTTTCCGCCGACACTTCCACCACGGTTGCGGTCTCTTCGACCGTCAAGCCGCTGAAGAAACGTAGTTCTACAATCTGCGCCTGTCGCGCGTCGATCTCTTCCAGGCGGTTCAAAGCCAAATCCAGGTCCTCCAGCTCGAACGCACGCATGTCCGCCACATCCATCTCGGCGGACGTAACCAGAAGAGAGGCCCCGCGCTTCTCGGCGTTGCGGGCCACCGCATAGTTCACCAGTATGCGCCGCATCATGCGCGCCGCCACTCCCAGCACCTGCGCGCGTGACGACCAGTCGATCTTATGTTGCTGAACCAGCCGCAAGTAAGCCTCGTGCACCAGCGCCGTCGGTTGCAGCGTGTGGTCCCTGCGCTCACGCGACAGGTACTCCCTAGCTAGCCGGCGCAGCTCCTGGTACAGAGCGGGCATGGCCGCATCCAATGCTGGCCGATCCGCTTTCCCTAGCTCGACGCTCCGCGGTGCGTCATTCTGCTCGGACATTGCTTAAGCCCAAAGTTTAACCAACTCCCACAAGGCCAACTCCCACAAGCATAGATCCACGCTGCCCCGTCCCGTCACCCACACCCTTGCGCCACCCGGCCCGACCTGGTAATTTTACGGTGACCCGAATCGGCGCCTGTTCGTGCGTTATCAAGTAGAGGCGATCATAGCCGAGGCCCGAGAGAGCGGAAGCTGGGAGCTTTTTCGCAGCTTCACTGGGACCGGCAACCCACCATGCCGATTCCGGCTTCGGTTCTCGGAGGGCCGGCAGCCTAACTCTCGAAGGCTGCCGGAATTTTTTGTCATAGACGATCGCCTCACGTTATTAACTCCTCGCATATTCCGGCCGCCGCCGTGGTTTGATAAACGGAGTGCTTCTGGAACATACGCCAGCCCCACCGCTGGCATCCTATATACAGAAGCTCTGGTATTGCGAAGGATACCGGGCACCGCATCGCCTCGAACGCGTGCTGCCGAACGGCGCGTTTCAGTTAGTCATTGACCTCGCGGAACAGTCTCACATCGCGACTCCACTCGTCGTCGGCATGCGGTCGCAGTACGCCGTAATCGATACGGCCGCACTCCAGTCGATCATGGGCGTCCTCTTTTGGCCCGGAGGGACCCGTCCGTTCCTTGCTGTTTCAGCCGGCGAGTTTTACAACCGTGAAGTTCCGCTCGATCTCGTGTGGGGCTCACATGCCTCTGAAATACGCGATCACCTGCGGGAAGCGCCAACACCTGAGGCCAAGTTCCGCGTGCTGGAAGCAGTCCTTCTGCAGCGTGCCCAAACCCGGTTTCCATTGCATACTGCCGTGCGATATGCACTGCGAGAATTCCACCGGGCTCCGCACATTCGCGCCGTGCTCGATGTCACCAAAGATACTGGCCTCAGCCGTCGCCGCTTCAGCCAGTTGTTCCGCGAGCAAGTCGGCCTCACGCCCAAGCTTTATTGCCGCGTCGGTCGCTTTCAACAGGTCCTAAAACAAATCGCCTCGGGAGCGCTGGTGAACTGGGCCGACGTGGCACTCGCCGGCGGCTATTCTGATCAAGCGCATCTGGCGCACGAGTTCCGCGATTTCTCCGGCATCTCTCCGGGTGCCTATCTCTCGGCCGAACGGCCCTTCTTGAATCACGTACCGCTCGTCTGACCCTGCGCTTCACATTTTTACAAGACACCCTGGCCTGGCTTTGAGAGCCTGTGAGCATGCCTGAAAAAACATCAACCGGCAGCTCCATCGTGCCCGGTATGAGCTATCGAAACGCGCCCGAAGCCATCGAATGGCTCTGCCGCGTCTTCGGATTCGAAAAACACGCCGTCTATCCCGGACCCGATAACACCATCGCCCATGCCGAATTAACTCTCGGCGGCGGCATGATCATGCTCGGCTCCTTGCCAGCCTCCGAGCACCGCCGCTTCAACAAGCAGCCGGACGAAATAGGCGGAGCCGAAACCCGCAGCGTCAACCTGACGGTCACCGATGCCGATGCCGTCTACTCACGCGCCAAAACAGCCGGTGCCGAAATCCTGTTCGACATCGAAGACAAACCCTACGGCGGCCGCGCCTTCACCTGCCGCGACCTCGAAGGGCACATCTGGAACATCGGCACCTACGATCCCTGGCAGCCCAAATAACAGGCTTGGCCAAAAGGCTTGTCTCCGCCGCTCCGCTATATTCCAGAAGTGCGCGGGCCGCCCGAAAACTTCATCCGCAGACATCCTGTCCTCAGCTACTTTGCGCTGACGTTTGCGATCTCTTGGACGTGTGCCCTTCTCGTCGCTGCGCCCCGCCTTCTGCACCACGCACCTCTTTCTAAACTCACCGGCATCCTGATGTTTCCGGCGATGCTCCTCGGACCGTGTCTCACAGGTGTCTTTATGACGAAGATGGTAGACGGTAACAGCGGTTTACGGGACCTCTTTCGTCGCACCTTTCGCCAACGCGTTCCGCTGCACTGGTATGCGGCACTTCTCATTCCCCCAACTCTGGTTCTCGCAGTTCTCTTCTGTTTAGAAAGATTCGTGTCTCCCGCCTACGCCCCCAACTCGTTCCTGATCGGCATCTTCTTTGGTGTTCCTGCCGGGTTCCTCGAAGAAATCGGCTGGACCGGGTACGCGTTCCCCAGAATGCGTTCGCGGCCCAACGCCTTGGCCGCAAGTGTCGTCTTAGGGCTGCTGTGGGCCGCGTGGCACTTGCCGGTCGTCAATTACCTCGGAACCGCCACGCCTCACGGCTCCTATTGGCTATCGTTTTTCCTCGTGTTCACTGTTGCTATGACCGCCATGCGAGTACTGATCTGCTGGATGTATGCCAACACCGCTAGCGTTTTGCTGGCCCAACTGATGCACGTGAGCTCCACAGGCTCTCTCGTTATTTTCAGCGCCACGCGCGTCACAGCTGCACAAGAAGTAATGTGGTACGGACTTTACGGAGCCTCGCTGTGGCTCATTGTCGGTATCGTCGCTACGCTCTACCGCAATTCTTTAACCAGGCGACCTGCGTATCGCGCATAAGACCCGCTCTGCGCCCGGTTTCGACTCGCACCCGCTGCCCGAGCGTCGGTCGTTTGCCGTTGAACTCTCAGCTGATATCCCGGCGAGGCGCAACACCTCGCGCGCTCACCTGCCGTCGGCACGCGACTTTCAACCCGATCACATAAAAGCCAGTCGTCAGCAAGCCCACAACCAACGCAGAAATCATGTCCGGCCCGTAGCCCCCGTCGATCCCGTTGCCAATCCAGATCTCATGGGCATCGCCGCCCTTCAGCTGAAGCACAAGACCCCAGAGACCTAGATATGCGGGTCCGATCAGCGTCCCACTGACCAGCACCGTCCACATTCGCCGCCCCTCTGCATCCTTGATCGCCAAGACAAACGGCAGATACAGAAACCACACCGGAAGCGCCAGCATCATCGTGATTCGAGCGATGAGAAAAAACGCATCGACTTGGCTCGTGAACAGGCCGTAGAGAAGGCTGAACAGCATGACGCCAAGCAATAAGGAACCGAACCATAAACCAATGCGCCTCCAGGCATTCATTGAATTGTTCGTGCCGGAAACGCTTACCGATGTGATCTGTTCAGCCACAACGCGGCGTCCTACTTATGCCCCGACGGCACACTCATCAGGTGCGGCTGGTCAAAGAAGATGGACTCTACCGGAAGCTCAAACAGCTTGGCTAGTTTGAACGCCAACGGAAGACTCGGATCGAATCGGCCCGTTTCGATCGCATTCACAGACTGCCTCGACACTTTCAGCCGGTCCGCCAGATCGGCTTGGCTCCAGTGCTTTTCTGCCCGCAGCGCGCGCAGGCAATTGTTCACTGGTAGCTCCATTGCAGCAGACGAAATGCAATCCCTGTCGACGCAAAAAGCAGATCGGCGTTCAGCATAGAGAGCGGCAGAGCAGTCGAGTAATACTCCATCAGCACGCCGGCGAGCGCATCCCCCGCCATCGTGATAGCCAACCCCCAGAGCAGGGCGCGCACGGCGAGTACACGTATAAACTCGTCCTGCTCTGCAGCTAAGTAGCGACCGATTACCCAAATCGCAAAAACAACTGGGAGCACGGACAAAACCGCCAGAACCGGAACCGCGAACTCCGGGGCATGCCCGTGTTGGAACGTACGATCCAGGATGTTAACCGCCGCGGTAAAGCCGATCGCACCGGCCAAGAGCCGCAGCGAGCGCCGTTGCAACGGAGAAAGACTTTTTCGACAGAATAAATTCAAGCACGCCTCCAAATGACAACTAAACTTTACACTGCGGGCTGGCCACGTGTCAAGCTTACTTGTCACTATTTGATGCTTCGTTATTCATTCCACTCGCAACGCCACCACCGGATCCACATTCGACGCTCGTCGAGCCGGCACAAAACCCGCCATCGCCGCCACTCCGAGCAATGTGACAACAGCGGACGCCAAAATCACCGGGTCCGTACCCGAGACTCCAAACAAAATATTCGTGATCAACTTCGCCGCCCCCAAGCTGGCTATGAGTCCCAGCACGCAGCCGGCACTCGCCAGCAGCAGCGCCTCGCGCATCACCATTGACAACACCTGCTTGCGTTGCGCTCCCAGCGCCAGCCTCACCCCCAACTCCGCTGTGCGCCGTGCCACATGGAACGACATCAATCCATAAAGCCCGATCGACGCAATCAATAACGCGACGCCTCCAAAAAAACCGGCCAGCAGAGCCGTCAACCGTTGCACACTCAGGTAACTGTCCAGCCGCTCCTCTACCGTCGTCGTTCGCAGCGAGTACTGGCGGCCCAAAGAACGAACCGCGCGCTCTGCCTCCGTCTTGATGCTGCGCGGATCGACCGTTGTGCGCACATCCATCAGCGGCTGGGAAAACGGGAAATCTGCTGCGAGCGGTCGATAGATTGCCAGCGGATGAACACTCTCCACCTTCCACAAGCTCGCGCTATTCACCACCCCAACAATCTTCAACGCAAGCGCGTACGTGTGCGGACCCAGGTAAATCGTGCGGCCCACCGCATCGCCATGCCCGAAAAGTTTTTCCTCCAGACTGCGGCTGATAATCGCAATCTCGGGCCCCTTCTCATCGTCATGCCAGCTAAACTCGCGTCCGCTTAGTAAGTGCATTCCCGCAACATGAAAAAAGTCCGGCCCTATAAAATCCGGCACCGCTTCGACCGGCGCTCCGCTCAACGAACCATAGACTTCTTCGAACCTCTCCAACTCATTGGCTGGCCCGTTAGCGGAAAAGCTAGCACTCTCGACGCCCGGCACGCGCTTCACTCGCTCGACAAGTTGCCGATAATAGGCAGTCGAGTTCGGAGTCGATCCATGTCCTGCCTGCGGGAACAGCATCATCGACAACAGATGATCGCGCCGGTATCCCACGTCTACCGTGTGCAGCCGGTTCAACGTTCGCCCGAACAGCAATGCACCAGCCACCAGCATGAGCGACAAGGCCATTTGCGCCACCAGAAGAATCTTGCGTGCTGCGCTCGATCCCCCGCGCACCGATCGCGTCTGCTGCCGCAATGCTTCCAGCGGATCGATGCTTGCGGCGTGCCACCCCGGAGCGAGCGCGAACAACAGGCCGCTGATCGTCGCGACGGCGGCCGTAAACAGCAGCACTCGCGCATCGGGCGCTGTACTCAACGGCGTTGTGATCAGTCCTGTCCAGGCAATGCGCAACAACGCGTGACTGGCCCAATACGCTAACACCAAGCCCAGCAGCGCGCCCACAACCGACAACAGAAAACTCTCCATCAGCGGTTGCCGCATTAGATCCCACGCGCTTGCGCCCAATGCCCTCCGCACGCCCAGTTCATGTTTTCGTGCCGCCGCCCGCGCCAGAGTCAAATTCGCCAGGTTCAGGCAGGCAATCAGGAGCACCGCGCCCACAAGGCCCATCAATACCCGCAGCGCGTATGAAAAGCGTTTGCGCAGAAATGAGATACCCGTTGCAGCGGGTTCGAGCGTGATGCGGCGCGCAAAGAATCGCGCTCGCCTCTCGCCTTCGTATCCAGGCGGCCGCGTCGCCTCCAGGATGTGCGGCCACAACGATCCAATGCTTGCCCTGGCCTGCGCTAACGTCACGTCCGGGCTTCAGTCGTCCATACAGTCGCAACCAGAGAAGTCGCGGATCGCGCAAGTTCGTCCCGCCGGCTTGTGGCATCGAAAAGATCGGTACCGTGACATCCGCCGACCCATCGATGATCAGACCCGAGTACCCTTCCGGCTCCACTCCAATAACCGTGAATGGATGATGATCTCCGACTCGGATCGTTTTTCCGACGATGTTTCCATCGCCGTGATACCACGCGCGCCAGGCCCGATAGCTGATAACCGCCACCGCATTCGACATGCCGCTGCGCAGCGCGACGTCACTCGGTTCGATGTAGCGACCCACGAGCGGTGCAATTTGCATGGCCTGGTAGTAGTTTCCGGAGACCTCCGCAAGCGACGCCGTAAAGTCGCGCCCCTCTGCCTCGAAGGTGTTGAGTTCGCCGCCATTCCAGGCGAATAGTTGCGAAAACACTTCTTGCCGGCGGCTCATCTCATCGAACATGTCGAGAGCGAAAGGTTGATCGCCATTGACATCATCGGCAATCGTCGTCGCCAATGCCGCCAGTTGTTCGGGATGAGGCACCGGAAGCGACCGCAATACCACCGCGTTCAGCAAACTGAAAATCGCGGTATTCGCCCCAATGCCCAGCGCCAGCGTCGAGACTGCTACTGCGGTCGCACCGGGACTTTTCGAGAGTGCGCGTGTCGCGCTGCGAATGTCGCGCCACCATCCCGTCATAGAACCCTGCCCGCGGAACGGGCGAGGCGGTGCTGAGCCCACGGCACGTGATCCGTACTTGTCGTTAGTAATCCGTGTGCCGGCACCTCAGGTTCACCCACTCACGCGTCAGTGCGATTCATGATATTTTGCAGGTCCCCCACGCGATACCAGCGATATCCGTACGGCTCTAACACAATGCGATGCGCACCCGATCGATCCGGAATGCTGTGATCTGTCGAGAGCAGATTGACCAGGTCGAGGGCATCGCCTCCTTCCATGCCAATGTCGAGTACGATCTCACATGGGCTCGCGTTCAGGTTATGAACCGTTAGCACGGAATTTCCGCGCCAATCGTAGCGAATTGCAAGCACATCGCGGTTCTTGGTTCGCAGCACTTCGAAGTCCCCCCAGCCGATTTCGGGAACTTCCTTGCGCATCCGCAGAATGCGTTCCATCCAGTTTAGAAGAGAATTTGAATCGCGTCGCTGATCGGCTACATTCACCTCCTCATAGCCATAAGCACCTCCGCTGATTACCTTCACCACACACTTTTTATTCGTCGAAAACCCACCCTGCGGTTCCGAAGACCACTGCATCGGCGTTCTCGCACACTGACGTTCCTTGAGTGACAAATCATCACCCATTCCGATCTCGTCCCCGTACCGGATCACGGGTGTTCCCGGCAATGTCATCATCACGCTGTAAGCAAGTTCCAGTTTGCGCCGGTCGCCATTGAGCATAGGTGCGAGGCGCCGGCGAATACCGCGTTGGTAAAGCTGCATATCCGGGTCCGGACCGAAGGCGGCGAATACTGTTTGCCGTTGCTCTTCCGTTAATCGGCCCAAATCCAGCTCATCGTGATTACGCAGAAAGTGTCCCCATTGCCCTGTAGCTGGGCGGGGCCGGGTTGCTTTCAACGCCTTCACCAAAGGACGGCTATCCGCGGCCGCAAGCGCGTAAAAGAGCGCCTGATTCACCTCGAAGTTGAACATCATGTGCAAGCGTTCACCGTTCGAGCCGAAGTACTCTAAATCCGTATCAGGCAGAATGTTCGCCTCACCCAAAATAATCGCTTCGCCCTCGCGCCAGCTGAGAAATTCCCGCAATTCGCGCAACATGCCGTATTGCTCTTCTTGTTCGACCACATCGGGCCCTTTTCTTGCGATGACGAACGGCACCGCATCCATGCGGAATCCAGACACGCCAAGCTGAATCCAGAAGCCCATAATCTTCAGGATTTCTGCTTGCACCTCAGGGTGACTGGTATTTAAGTCTGGTTGAAACTCATAAAACCGATGAAAGTACCACCATTTGGACACATCGTCTCGAGTCCATGTGGATTTCTGAACTCCTGGGAAAACAACACCATCTTTGCTGTGTTTCGGCCGTGTTTTCGACCAGACGTACCAGTCTCGATACTTGGAATCCGGATCGCGGCGTGCTTCACGGAACCAGGGGTGCTGATCGGACGTGTGATTGACGACTAAGTCAATGAGCAGTCTTATGCCGCGTTGCTCGCATGCATGCGCGAATTCAACGAAATCACCGAGCGTTCCGTACTGCGGATCCACGTTGTAGTAATCGACGATGTCATAGCCGTCGTCGCGCCCAGGCGATGGCTGGAAAGGCATCAACCAGAGCGCGGTGACACCGAGGCCCTGCAAATAGTCAAGCCGCCTCATCAGCCCTTTGAAGTCGCCAACGCCGTCTCCGTCCGAATCCATGTACGTCGCTACCGACAGGCAGTAGACGATCGCGTTTTTGTACCAGAGATCGTTGATCACGCTGCTTTTAAGCCTCCTATCGCCCTGCTCGTTAGCCATTTTGCAACAGTTATTTTGCGGAACGAACTCGGCCTGCCCGCAGCGCCGTCGAGCAAACTCGCCGCACCCGCGCCCTCGAAGCCCATCGCCGCGAAACGCTCGAGCTTCAGTTAACGCGCGAAGAGCGCATTGATCAAAAGACGTCCGCCAAAGCTTCGAAGCAGCGCGACGATTCCGACGATTCCTCCCAACGCTCCGGACCCTTCTCCCACTTCGATCTCGAAGCCTACCTCAAGCCGGTGGTCAAACGCCCCCAACTCATCCAGAGCGTCGATGTCGTCCGCGAAGACGGCATAACCACCACCCGGCTATGGCCGAGTAACGAGGAGCTGCTCGCTGAGAGCAAAACCATGGACCCTCCGCCCGAAATCGTCACGCGCATGATGGCCTTTCACGGCGGCATCCCGCGCGCCTACCGCTGGGTAAAGAAAGAGATCCCCGGCATCAGCACCGGTCGCGATCAGGTGCTCACCTTCGCCGAATGGCTCACCGTCATCGAGCAGGAGCGCGAACGCTTCCTCGCCACCGGCCACATCGGACCCAAAGATCCCGCCGACCTCGCCATCTGCGAAGGACCCTTCCCGGATTACTTGAGGACCAAGTTGTGAAGCATTCAAAAAACCAGCAGCCGAAAACTCCTGCGCAGGCTATCTTTCGCGGCCAGAACGCCAAGAAAAACCAGACGCAGAATACCCATCCTCGATCAGTGGGTCGAGATCCGTGTCAAGGATGGGAAAACGACCACGGAGTTGTTTCCTCCCAACAATGTGCTGATGAAGCAGGGAGAAACCATGGATCCACCGCCCGAAATGGTGTATCGCAGGCTGCATTTTCCGGACGGCGTTCCCGAGGTATATCGCTGGGTCACGAAAAACGAAATGATGCAGCGCTACGGTGGCCTGGGAATTCAGCGCATGACAGTAGACACATGGCTCGAAGTCATCAAGCGCGAAGAGGACCGGCCCGACGGTCACATCGGAAAAACCGGCGTCGGAAACTTACCGCGGCCGAAAGAGCACGGTGAGTGCGATTGCCCGGCCTGCGTCAGACAAACCGCACTCCTCGAAAAAAAAGCACAAGACCTTTAGCTCCACCCGGTGGGCGGACGGCCACGTCCGGCTCCTCGATCAATCGCACCGCGCGGTAATATACACGCGTGAATCACGAGGTCGTCAATCAGCCGCCTCCGCTGATCGATTGCAACCTCTTTACTACCGACCGTGCTCTGCATGAAGCCGTCTCCCGCGAGGGCGCGGGTTGGGCCTGCGAAAAACTCGCGGAGTTCGGACATAAAGTCGGAACCGCCGAAGCGATTGGCTGGGGCATCCAGGCCAATGAACATCCGCCCGTTCTGCACACGCACGACCGCTACGGTCACCGCCGCGATGAAGTCGAGTTTCATCCGGCCTGGCACAGCTTGATGGCTCTTGCCGTCGAATACGGCATACACAATCTCGCTTGGGTGCAAGAACGACCGGGGGCGCACGTCGCGCGAGCCGCCCTCGCCATGCTCGCCTCGCAGAACGAAGCCGGACACATGTGCCCCATCTCGATGACCTATTCCGCAATCCCCGTGCTGCGCCGCGACGAATCTCTGGCGCGCGAATGGGAGCCGCGCATCCATTCCACGCGCTACGATCCTCGCTTCCGTCCCGCTGTCGAAAAGTCAGGCGTCCTGATCGGCATGGCCATGACCGAAAAACAAGGCGGCTCCGATGTTCGTGCCAACACCACCCGCGCCGAGCCCATCGGCAATGGCGAATATCTCCTTCACGGCCACAAATGGTTCTGCTCTGCCCCCATGTGCGACGCTTTCCTGGTGCTTGCCCAAGCGCCCGCGGGACTCTCCTGTTTCTTCCTGCCGCGCTGGACTCCTGAAGGCGAGCGCAATGCTTTCCACCTGCAGCGCCTAAAGCCGAAGCTCGGCAATCGTTCCAACGCCTCGAGCGAAGTCGAGTTTCACGGCGCTTGGGCGCGGCGCATCGCCGAAGAGGGACGCGGCGTTGCAACCATCATCGAGATGGTTCAACAAACACGCCTCGATTGCGTCATCGCGTCCGCAGCGCTGATGCGTCGCGCGTTTGTCGAAGCGCTTCACCATTGCCGGTATCGCCACGCCTTCGGCCGCGCGCTCATCGATCAGCCGCTGATGCGAAATGTCCTCGCGGATCTTGCGCTCGAATCCGAAGCGGCCACGCTGTTGACCATGCGCCTGGCGCGTGCCTTCGATCAACAGGATCGCCCCTTGGCGCGCTTGGCCGTCGCTTTCGCCAAGTATTGGGTTTGTAAACGCACGCCCATGCACGTCGCCGAAGCACTGGAATGTCTTGGCGGTAATGGCTACGTCGAGGAATCCATCATGCCGCGCCTCTATCGCGAAGCGCCGCTCAACGGAATCTGGGAAGGCTCCGCGAACGTAATTGCCCTCGACGTGCTGCGCGCCATACAAAAGGAACCCGAGGCGCTCGATCGCGTTCTGGCTGAGATTCGCCTCGCTAACGATTCACGCATCGCAAATTTCATCGCTCGAGTTGATGCTCGCGTCGACGAGCGCGATGCCCGCGTAACCGCTGGACGCTTGGCGCTGGCTCTCCAGGCTTCCCTTCTTGTGCGCTTCAGCCCGCCTGCCATCGCGGATGCCTTCTGCGCTTCACGCCTCGCCGATTCCGACTGGGGACGCGCCTTTGGAACCCTGCCCAGCGGAGCTGATGTCGATTCGATAATCGCCGGCCTCGAGTGACACACTCGGTTCCGAGCTTCTCGCCAGCATCTTCTCGAGCAGCAGGTCGAAAATCCTGGCATACGATCGAGTGGTGCGAAAAAACCTTTGCTCCCGATTCCTGAGGAATCCGAACCGAAACGGAGAGTAATTTTCCATCTCCCCCAAGTACGCGACGCTGTAAAGTTCCGGCGCGCTCGCTGCGCTGCGAATCACCAGCGTACGTGAGCTTCTGGTAAGCAGCCGTTGCAAAGTTTCCGAGCCATTCGGAAGCTGCGCAATTCCGGCCATGACCGTCCGCGTGAAATCAAGCAGCCGGTTCGTCAGCTGATCGAGCGGCTCGCGTTTGGCAGCTTGCGAAAACAGCGTTAGCGAGCCCCGCCGGCCATCTTGCCGGACGTCTTGAAGATCGTCGCTTAGCTGAAGGACGACGCCCCAATTGAATGCGAACCTCGCTTCCGCGTCCGTCAAATTCCCAGCCGCGAGATAAGCATCCGCAAGAACCGACGTTCCGCCCTTCGTCACGCTTACCGTCAGCACGTCCAGATCGCTGCGCCCGACCCTTTGCATCTGCGCGATGCTCTGTTGTTGCGCATGATGAATTGCGAGTAGCGAATCGTGTACTTGCGGGTACGCGCTGCGCGGGTATTCGGATTCAATCAGGCGCACAAGCTGCCACATGATCGCTTCACGTTCGCTCATCGGCGTCAGGTACTCGCCGGTCAATCGCCTCCGAAACCGCATGCTGAAGCGCAGCTTCGCCTCAGACGATACCGTCGGACCGTCCAAATAGTTGTCGCTGTATGGATACAGCATGCTGTATCCGAAGATGGCGGGCGTCAGCCGCATCGGAACGCCGAGTAGAAGCTGCAACCCGCATGCCGTCCAGGCGTTTCGACACGCCTGCAGAATGTCCGTCATGCTCACTTCGCGGTCCAGCTCTCGAGCGGATCGCGCCAAGTCACTTCCGACTTGCGAGAAGCCGTCTCGCAATAGTCTCTCTATCTCCGCATGTTCGAAATCAAGTGCGCAGGTAGAGAGTTGAACGACGGTCGCCGTAATGCGCGCCAGTGTTTGTTCCGAATCCATTCGCGATCGCGGCGTACTGCGCGCCGTTTCTTCCAGCCGCTCCACCCAATCGTCGAGCAACTCTTCGCGTCGTTGCTGTTCGGCGATGCTGTATGGTCGTGTGAGCTGAAGAGAATCCGACCTGCTTGCGTGCCACAGTTCGATTGATTCTTCGACCAACTTCCTAACTTCGGCGAAACTTCCTTTTGTGTCGCATCCGGTCACAACAGGAGTACGAAATATCATGGCATTATGTTCGCTTTATCATCAGTCACATAGCGAGTGTGCGCCTTCCCGTTCCGCTCGCCGCAATGCGAATGTTAAATAGCGATGCCTGAGTACCATGAACTCAATCCGCCGGCCCGTCTCGCCGAAACCGTCGAATGCTTTTGGTCGATGCGAGCGGCTAGCCACTGCCCCTTCTCTCATCGCGTGCTGCCCGATGCGTGCGCCGATATACTCTTCACCCGTACTCGAGACACAGCCGCCCTGCATGCCGTCGGCACGATGAGCAAATTTGAGGACTTCACAATTTCCGACCCCCAGTGGATGATTGGGGTCCGCTTCCGCCCGGGTATGGCGCGTGTTCCGCTAGGCATCCCCGCTGAGCAGATCACAGATGCGATTCTCCCCCTCGAAGACTTGTGGGGCTCCGCCGCTTCGAGGCTGCTCGACGAAATGGCTGCGGCAAGTTCACCCGAACAGTGCGTATCTGTCTTAGGCGCGTGTCTGCAAATGCCGCAGACTCGAACGGATATACAGCGCGCCATAGGATGGATGGAACAGCGGCGCGGCCTTGTTTGCCTCGACGATATAGCACGCGAATCCGGGCTGAGTGTGCGCCAGTTCCGGCGCGTGTGTCTTTCGCAGACCGGGTTGTCGCCCAAACTGCTCACACGCGTTCTGCGCTTCCGGCATGCACTTTCGCGTGTCGCAGTCGAAGCAGGCGATCATGCCGGGCTCGCCGCCGATTGCGGCTATACTGATCAATCCCATTTCATAGCCGAGTTCCGCCATTTCTCCGGACGCACCCCGGCCGTTTACTCACATTCGGCCCTCCATTGACCGTTTTTTCCTATCGCGCACGCCTCCTGCCCGGATACTCTGTCGAAAGATTTACCGACACATGGACACTAACCCAAATAATGGCCGCATCGATTACATCGAGCTTCCGGCCACCGACATCGTCAAAACGAAGGCGTTCTACATGCAGGTGTTCGGATGGAAGTTCACCGACTACGGGCCCAACTACGCAAGCTTTGAAGACGGACGCATTGCAGGTGGATTTACGAAGGAAGGCAAAGTGGCCCAGGGAGGACCACTCATCGTCATCTATGCAGCCGATCTCCCCGGCATGGAAGCGAAAGTGCGCGCCGCCGGCGGCACAATCGTCAAGGACATCTTCTCGTTTCCCGGCGGACGCCGATTTCACTTCGCCGATCCGAGCGGAAACGAGCTGGCCGTCTGGTCCGACCGGTGATTCAACGTTTACGATTTCTGTTTGTGCTCGTTAAACCAATCGAGAATAAAAGACACCTTGGCGATCTGATGACTCGGCCGCTTTTGAATCCCGTGACCCTCGCCCGGCACGCGAACCATCACCGATTCCACCTTCAGCATCTTCAGCGCCCGATAGTATTGCTCGGCTTCTGAAATCGGAGTGCGGTAGTCTTCTTCGCCCGTCATCACCATCGTTGGCGTCTGAACGTTCTTCACCACCGAGAGCAGCGATCGTTCTTCGTAGTTCTGAAGATTTGCTGCGTTCTCCCACGGAGCGCCGGCGAACCAGTAATTCGCCATGCGGGGACCAATATCCGCCGTGCCGATCCAGCTGTTCCAATTGATAACTGGATACAGCGCGGCCGCGGCTCGAAATCGCTTGCTGTGCCCGATCATCCAGCAAGTCAGTACGCCACCGCCGCTGCCGCCCGTTACGAACACGTTCTCGGGATCGACATAACCTTTGGCAATGACGGCGTCGATGCCCGAGTTCAGGTCGTAAAAATCGTCGCCTGGATATGCGTGGTGAATCAAGTTGCCGAATTCACCGCCGTAGCTGGTGCTTCCCCGCGGATTCACATACAGCACAACGTAATCCTTCGCCGCGAATACCTGTTTCTCGATGTCGAACCGATCGCCGTAGTTCGCGAATGGTCCGCCATGAATCTCGAGAATCATCGGGTACTTGCGCGAAGAATCGAAGTCCGGCGGCTTGATAACCCAGCCCTCCACTTTACGGCCCTCCTTGGACGAGTTGAACCAAAACTCCTCAACCGCCCCGATCTTCCGCTGTGCCAGCAGATCGCGGTTCAGGTGAGTGATCGTATTCAAGCCATTGCTGCCCAGGCTTCCCACCGCGATGTTGCCCGGGTCTTCGGGGCTCGTGACCGTCGTGACGTATCGCCCGTCCGGAGCGAGCGAGAACGAATCGCCGCCGCCGTATGCACTCAGGCCCGCGCCCAAGTGGCGCGCGACTTCTTGAACCTTTCCATCGAGAGGCGCATAGCCCAGCTTCGTGTCCCCGCGATCCGTATAAATGAAATACACGCCGCGGCCATCAGGCGCCCACCGCGGATTGCTCACGTCGCGGTCGAGATCCGCCGTGAGCTCGCGCGACTTGCTGCCATCGCGGAACATGACGTACAACGCATTCACCTGGTAGCCCTGGCGGCGATCGTCGAACCCGATATACGCGATTCTGCGCCCGTCGCGCGAGATCGCCGGCGAATTGTCCGGACCTTTGCGCGTCGTCAGCGTCTTTACCCCATTACCTTCGACCGCGAACTCGTAAACGTCGGTGTTCAGAGGATTGTCTTCCGCATCCGCGTTTCGATTCGCCGAAAGGATGATGCTCTTCCCGTCAGGCGCCCAGACCGGAGCCGCGCCTCCCATTCCGGCTCCGGCGCCGAGGTTCAAATTGCCTTCCGAAATCTGCCGCGGCGCGCTGCCGTCCGCCGCAACCACAAACAGTTGCGTCGAACCGGGCTTCAGATATCCGACTTGGTCGAAGCGATACACCAGCTTGTCCACAATGCGCGCCGGATCCGCCCACTTCGCTCCTGGTGGCGGCGTCGGCAGATTGCCCAGTTTGCGCGGTTGCTCCGCTACCAAAGAAAGGAACGCGATCTGCTGCCCATCCGGCGACCAGCTGATTCCGCTCGGACCCTCGGCGAGGTTCGTGACCCGTTCGACTTCTCCCGTATCGGTCCAACGCTCATAGATCTGCGGCGATCCGTCGCGATCCGATAGGAACGCCAGTCTCTTCCCATCCGGACTCCAGCGCGGCGAGCTGTCATGAAAGTTACCCGACGTCACCGGCCGGTTATCGCTGCCATCGTAGTTGATCATCCACAGGTTCGAATAACGCGTGTCCGTCCGGATATCGGCAAAGTTCACCATGTAGGCGATGTGCTTGCCGTCCGGCGAAATCTGCGGGTCTGCCACCGTGCGAAATTCAAAGATGTCCATGGCCGAAATGCGCTCTGCCGCAGTGTTGGCTCGAACCGCCGCCGCACTCAGCGCGAGCACGACGAGCAACGCGCCCGCCGAGTGCTTCTTACGTCGCGATATGTTCACGTTTCGCATATTCCCCTCGTAATCTGTGCAATGTTATCAGAGGCTTGTGGAAGTAACGCGCTCGCCGTCGCATGCCGCCGCTGTACGCTGTCTCATCTGGTCTATGCTGAGTGTTCGAGGTGAAAGTATGGAATCTATACAGCCGGAGCAGGCCGCCGTTTTCCTGCAAATCATGCTCCCCGCAATTAAAAATGAGCATCGCGTTACAAAAAAAGTGATCGAAGCCATTCCAGTGGATCGAGGAGATTATCGGCCGGATCCCGTCTCAAAAAGCGCCTTCGAACTCGCCTGGCACATTGCCCATGCCGAAAATCGGTTTTATGAAGCGGTCGTCAACGGAGAGTTCAACTTCGACCGAAGCGAACGTCCGGAGTCGATCAGAAACTCGGGCGACGTTGCGCGCTGGTACGCGGAAGCGTTCGACAAAACTTTCAATCGCTTGACCCAACTTTCTGGCGAGCAGCTCGCCAAAATCGTAGACTTCCGCGGCTTACTCCAGCTCCCGGCAGTCGTATATTTGCGGCTTGGATCCAGTCACTCCATTCACCATCGCGGACAACTATCGATGTATCTGCGGCCCATGGGAGCGAAGGTTCCCTCCATTTACGGGGAGAGCTACGACGACGCTCAGGCGCGGAAAGCCGCGCAGGCGCAAACGTCGACGGCCTAATCTGGTTATTGAGCAAGGATGCCGGAAATCGCGTGCGTCGGGCCCTTAGTTTTTTTATCGCCGCCCTTCTCACGAACGCTGTAGCAGCACGTTTCCAGGCCCAGCAAGCTCCGGCGTCGGAGCCACTGCGCGTGGAAACTACGCTGGTTGTCATACCGGTAACGGTGACCGACGCGTCGAATCGCTTCGTGCTTGGTCTCGAGAAGCAGAATTTCAGCCTCTCCGAAGACGGCGTAGTGCAGAAAGTGAAGCAATTCGCCGGTGAGGATGCACCGCTCTCGATCGGGTTGCTGGTCGACACGAGCGGAAGCATGGGCGCCAAGCTGGCCACCTCCCGCGACGCCGTCGCTCAGTTCCTTAGAACCATGAACGCGCAAGACGAAGCGTTCCTGATTGCATTCAGCGACCGGGCCAAGCTAGTGAGCGGCTTCACGAACGACACGGCCGCAATCGAGGACAAACTGACCTCGGTCGAATCGCAGGGATTAACGGCGCTGCTCGACGCAGTCTCGATGGGAATTGCGGAGATGAAAAAAGCCAGGAATCCGCGCAAAGCTCTGCTCATCATCTCCGATGGCGGGGATAACAACAGCCAGTACACGCCGACGCAGATCAAAGATCTGGTGCACGAAGCGGACGTGCAGATTTATGCCATGGGCGTTTTCGAACAACTGCCCTACCTCGGTATCACGCGGGCCGAACTCTCGGGACCGAGGCTGCTGGCACAACTGGCGGAGGAGACCGGCGGGCGCGCTTTTCCCGCACGAAGTTCAAGCGCCCTGCCGAGCATCGCGCGCAGAATCGGCATCGAGTTGCGCAATCAGTACGTGCTCGCGTACTCGCCTTCCAACGAAGAAAAGGACGGCAAGTACCGCAAGGTCGAAGTGAAACTCAATGCGCCCGAAGGTCTGTCGCCGCTGAAAGCGCGTTGGCGCACCGGTTACTACGCGCCGAGCCACTAATTTACTGTGGGGCGGACCTCCCGGTCCGCTCCGGACATTCTCGTCCGGCTCCTGGTCCTAGCGGTGTCCGATCGCGTGTACCGCGGACGGTGCCGCCGCCGGATGTGGCGCGTACGATGGACGAGGTACGTAAGCCGGATGCGGCACATACGTCGGATGCGGCACGTAGGTTGAGTGCGGCACGTAACCGACACGACCCGTCGAAGACAGCGAGGGAGGGACGATGTAGCTCCCGCGTACCGACGATCCAGGAGAGGTGCCTAACGACGTTCCCCTCCACGCCGATCGGTAACCGGAGTTCGTCGCGTTATGCGGCCATTCCCGGTGCGGCCACGGACTGGTTGTCGAAGACCCCTGTGTCCATTGAGAACGCGCATTGCGGTATGCATATGGACGCGTGATGACAATCAACGGAAACGCGGAATAAGGATAGTATCCCCACCCGCCCGCATACGGTCCAAATGGATTTATCAGGGCGCTGCTCATCGGGTAATCGTAGCCGAGACTCGGATACGTCGGTACTCCCACGCTGGGACCGCCCAGGTTTGGAATACCCGAGTTCGGCAGTCCAAAGTTTGGATTTGCAGCCAGCGCGTTGGGATCGTTGTCGGCATCGCCGACCTCACCGGAGTTTTGCGCCGTCAATTGATTCTCGGCGGAGATGTCGTTGCTGCGCTCCCGCGCCCAATCGTAGAACTCGTCCTCCGTTCCGTCGCCGATCTTCTTGGTATCGAGATCGAGCGTAAAGAAGAACAGGTGCGCTTCGTCGACCTTCGCCGTCTTTCGGTCGTGTGTCACGGCCGCTTCGCCGCTATACGCCTGCAGCGTTCCGGTTTCGTAGTCGAGGCGATAGACACCTTGCTTCGGAAATCGTACTTCCGTGTCCTTATATAAGATCGTCACGTGATTGTCAGAGAGCGCGTCGAGTGAATCGACAATCGCCGAACCGCTCAGGAAATCGACTCGCGTATCCGTCAGTGCGTTCGAGCGCATACGGATCGCGCTGTTCTCATCTATTCGCAGAAACACGCCAGGCGTCAAAAGAACCTCGGCCCGCCCCTTTTCGGTTCGCAGTGTCGAACCTTCCTTGATATTGGGGAATGTCGCAAATTTGTGGTCGAGCGGCTGATCGTCGAGGAAGACAGAGCCTTCCGAAAAATGCACAACGCCCGAGTGCGCTGAAATCACGGCTTGGGCGGAAACCTGGAAACAGGCCAGCAATGCCGCGGCGGTCGAAAGGAGGATGCTGGTAAACCGCATTAAGAACCCCTGTTCACCGATTCTACTCCTCTCGCGCCGGGACCGTCGGAAGCAGGAGAAAACTCCAGCTTTCTATTCACTAGGAGTAGAGTATAAGATTGTCTCTAACACCGTCGTAACCCATCGGAGGAGTGGTCTTTTGCACCATGAGCGTCGCTGATCACAGGGTCCCTGCGTCGAGCTTGCCCCGTCGCATCCCATTAGGAGTGAGATTATCGCCGCAGTTTGTGAACAGGTTCTGCGCTCGGCTTCAAAAGGCCGGGCCGGAGCAGGCACAAACGGCCGGCCTGTTATTCGGAATAGCCGGCGAAAGCCTGGTGATCGTGCAGGCGTTCCGATCGTTCTCGGGTGCGGATTCAAACGGATTAGCGCTCGAGGGCCCTGGCCTCGAGCAAGCGTTCGAACGCTCCTTCATCGCATCGCAGACGGATCCGGAGGTTTCCGCGCTTGACGTCATCGGCTGGTACGCAATGCGACGTCCGCGGGCGGGTTGCATGCCGGAGATATCGAGTTCCATAATGCACATTTCCCCAGTTCGAACGACGTAGCGATCATCGTCAGGCAGCAAGGCGACAACGACCTATTGTTGGAGCTGTATACGAAAGCAAAGACCGGGCCGTTATCGCCCGAAGAGCATCGCTGGGGCGCGCTGCGGCTTGCGAGCGATGTGCCCGCTCTCGGTCCCATCGAAGTGACCATGCGGACCAGAAGTGGCGATGAGGAGCTGAAATCGTTCGAGTCACTGGATCGTGCGCTCGACCAAAACCCACGGAAGGGCGGATTGCGCGCCCGGATTCCGCTGGTCCTGCGTGCCAAACGTACGTCCCTTGAACAGGCGCAATCGGATGGTGGTGCCGCCCGGGGCAGGCCGCAACGATACGTAGCAACAGCGCAGCGGCACCGGCCGTCGACCCCGCAATTTCCCGCTCGGCGCAGCCCAGCATTGTGCGCGAACGTCCCGCAGCCTCTCCGGTGGCGAGACCCCTTCATCCCATTAACGCGGGCGATCCGCCCGGCCTTCCGGTACTCTTCAACCCCGCCAAGCGGCGTTCGCCGTGGCTTTCTTCAGCCATTCTTTTTGCACTCTTTGCAGGCGCGACCTTCGCATTCCTCTTTATACGCGGCCTACCTTCTGGAAGCGCCATGCCCTCATTCCTCCGTGCCATTCTTCCCGACAGCGGTTTGGGTCTGCGCGTCCAGACGCAGGGCGATCGAGTTCTGCTGAGCTGGAACAGGCGTAACTCGGTAGTTCGCTCGGCGAGCCAGGCCATTTTGCACATCGACGATGGCTCGCAACATCGCGACGTTCGGCTGAATGCAGGAGAGACTGAAAACGGCGCGGTGCTCTATCGCCCCAAGTCCGATGACGTGACTTTTCAATTAGAGGTGCGTAACGCGCAGGGTGCCGCTATCGCAGAAAGCATTCGAGTTCTGGACGGGGCTGGAAACGCGCCGCTGGACGTGAGTGCCACGGCGGAACTGCCATCGCGAACTGCCTCCGACGTCCCAGCGCCGCCCGTGGAACACCACGACTGGAAACCCGTGGCGGAAACCGCAACAACCTTTGCGTCCGCCCCGCGAGCAAGACCACAATCGGACCCGGGCCGCCTTCCTGAACCGGCGATTTTGGTCGCCAACACGCCGCAAAAGCGCACAGCCGACTTGCCGCCCGAAATGCCGTCTGTGATGACCGTGCCTCGCGATTCGGTTGGCTCGCCCATAGCTGAATCTCTCTTAGCTGCATCGAACGCCTCAAAACCGCCCGAGACCGCCAACCCTGCTCCGGTGACCAACACAGCTTCGCCCACCACACCCTCGGCGAACAATGCAGCCCCGACCAATACAGCAAGTGTTAATACAACTTCCCCGCCCGCCGCAGTGCCACCGCAAAAAACGGCGGATCCCTCGAGCAATGCGCTGAACACCGCCCCTCAGACCGCCGCCAACCAGACGGACGGACCCGCGAAGGTGTTGTCCCAGGAGCCTCCCAGCGCTGTCCAAAAACTGCCGCAGCAGCAAACCACAAGTCCTACCCAGCCAGCTTCGGGGATGGTGCGCACGAGTATGCCCTCTTCGAGATTTCGTTGCGCCCCGACCTATACGGCAAGTACTGCCGGACACCACGCTCTTCCCTCCAATCTTTCTGGCCAGCAGTCCGCAAATAGAAGTGATCGTAAAACTCGACAGGGACGGGCGCGTGACAGAAGCGTACGCAGTGGCCGGCAAAAAGAAAGTGAAGGAGGCGCTAGTGGGCGCCGCCGTGACTGCGGCCAAGCGATGGTCCTTCGAACCAGCTAAACTTGCCGGACGACCCGTTGCGAGCGAGCACACGATTATCTTCCAGTTTCATCCGCAGCAATAACCGGCGTACGCCGCTCTAGGACGGCTTCTTTCCAAAGACAAGATTTTCCGATTTGTCATTGGGCTCGATGTGGGTGAGTTCGACGTTCAGATTGTGCTTATCGGGCGAGAGCTCCAATTTCCACTGCGTCACTGAGTCTTCTTTGGGACCATCGGTCTTGAGGATCATCAGAGCGGGACCGTTGTACCACAGAGACACTTTGGCCTTGTGGTCGCCCTCCTCGAAGTCACATTGAACGCCCCCCGTTTGGCAGGAGAACCGCGAGGTGATCTCCTTGCCGTCTTTCTCCCGCGCAACCCTGGTGAAGCTGATCTTTCCCGCGTTGTCCTGAATGGTAAGGGTGACCGCCTCGACACCGCTCTCGGGGCTCTTAGCTGTATCCAGCTGCCAGCTGCCGGTGAAATTCGGCGGAGTGTTGTCGGCCAATAGCAACGACGAAACGAGAATGGGCGCGGCAAACAACGCCGCTGCCAGATTCAAACAGCGCACGCATCCTCCCTGGGCGGCCCTTCGTCACAGCGTCGAACCGCACTGCTTAATTAAGCGGTATCTAACGTTATATCTAAAAAATTCGACGGCGGGGGCCGCATACCGTACCGGCCGGGAGGCTGCGGCGCTCTGGCCAGAGACAAATCGCCCTCGCGTCGCATCTGCTTGAGTATGACCAAGCCGACCTTCGACCCTGGCCTGACACAGCAATACACAGGAGTTCTCAAGCGCGCCATCAACAAAGACGGGGAGTTCAACGTGCGGCGCGCCGGCATCACATGGCGCGACGTTCATCCCTACCTTTTCCTCATCAACACATCCTTGCCGAGTTTCATGGCACTGGTGGCAGCAGCTTTCATCGTGGTGAATATTATCTTCGCCGCCGTGTACATGGGCATCGGCATCGAGAACATAAAAGGCACCGAGGCTCCGACCGACTGGTTGAGGTTCGTGAATGCGTTCTTCTTTAGCGCGCACACACTCACGACCGTTGGATACGGAAACATGTATCCGAGCGGTGTGGCAGCCAATACTGTCGCCTCCATCGAAGCGCTGGCCGGCCTCATGGCTTTCGCCATTGCGACGGGGCTGCTCTTCGGACGGTTTTCCCGGCCATCGGCACGTATCGGGTTCAGTCCCAACATGCTAGTCGCTCCTTACATGGATGGAACGAGTCTGCAGTTTCGTGTCGTAAATCGACGTTCGAACAACCTTATCGACCTCCAGGCGCGGCTGCTGCTGATGACAGTTGAGCTCATCCAGGGCCGTCTTCAGCGGCGGTACGCCCCATTGCAGCTAGAGAGGGACCAAGTTCTGTTCTTTCCTCTGACCTGGACGGTGGTGCATCCTATCGATCAAAACAGTCCGTTGTACGGCAAGACGAAAGAGGATCTGCAACAGCTCCAGGCGGAAGTGATGATCATGCTCAAGGGATTCGACGATACGTTTGGGCAGACAGTCAATGCCCGTTATTCGTACCGCTACGACGAGATCATCTGGGGCGCCAAGTTCGCGCCAGCGTTTGAGGTTGAGAGCGATGGCGATTTGCGGCTCGAGGTGAATAAAGTCGGTGCAATCGAAGCGGCCAGATGAGTGCCTGCAGCGCGGTCGCTAACATATGGGGGTGGAAAACGCGGCATGTGTATTTTGCAAGATCGCCAGCGGCAAGTTACCGGCCTACATCGTTTATGAAGACGCTGATTCGGTAGCGTTCCTGGATACGCATCCAGTGTTTCCCGGGCATGTGTTGCTCTGCCCACGCGAGCATTACGAGACGTTGATGGATCTGCCGGCGCAGCTGACCGGCCCGATGATGACGACGACACAGTTGCTGGCAAGGGCCGTCGAAGCCGCGCTCGCTGCTGAAGGCACGTTCGTCGCCATTAACAATCGCGTAAGCCAAACAGTGCCGCATCTGCATATCCACGTCGTGCCCAGAAGACGGCGCGATGGACTGAGAGGCTTCTTTTGGCCGCGCCAGCAATATAAGGATGACTCGGCGCGCGAGGAGGTACGAGACGCAATTCAGCGCGAAATTCACAAGCTGCGTGGTTGACGCGCTACGCTGAACGCGCCGTTCACGAAAGGCCGAGCCCGATAGGCGAGGGGCCTTTCGACAGCGCTGCCAGCAGTTTTTCACGTTCGCGCAAGCCCCGCTCGACAGCCGATTGCGTAGCCACGCGATATACGATGAACCCGATGACGAATTCGATCGAGAGGACGCCTAGCAGCGCCCAATTGTTCTGAAGCGCCCAGCGAGCGAGAAATGCGAAGCCGACCAGCACAAACATCCCCAGGCTGCAGAGGAGGAACCAGAGCTGCATTCTGCCTCCGGCCTGCTTCTTAAACGTTTGCGTTGGATCGATGGGCCGGGCCATCGAAATGGAAGTGAGATTTCCAACCGTGAGAAAAAAGATTCCCACGACGGCTGCCGCCGCTACAGAGTTCGCGATATTTAACGGCGTCACGGTGGCGCGAACAATTGCAGCAAAAAGCAGGACGGCAGCGGATTGCGCCCCGATGAAAACGATGGCCGTCAGGTTCTTGGCCTTCAAGACAGTCTCGAATGGAAGTGGTGCCACGAAGTACATTTGAGCGGCGTGGCGGTCGAGACCGAATACATTCAGCAGCAGAATATCGCTGAGCATCAGCAGCCCGTACAAAGTCACGACGGGCAGAAAGTTCTCGCGCAAGAAGCCGTGGCGGGCGCTCGGACCTGCGCCTAAGGCGATCGGAACGAAAATGACGACACTGAAGACGCAAGCCATGCCGAACACGACACGAAAACGCGGCATGCGCAAAAGCGATTGAAACTCTTTTTGCAGCAGGGCGGCCATGGGATCCCGGAACAGACGGCTGGGAAGATCGGCCAGCTTCTGGAAAAGTCCCCCTTGCGCAGCTTCCGGCCGAGTTGTAACTAACGAGGGACCCGCGCGGAACCCGCCTTCTTGCCGCAAGCCCTTCTCAAACTGCCGGCGGGCCAACCAGTAAGACACGGCTGTCCAGAAAAGAATCAGTACCAGATCGAGAATTGAAAATTTTCCAAGACTAAGCGCTGACACCTCACGCCAAGGCGTACCTGTCCCGCGGGCCACCATAAAGAAATAGGGAGCAAGCGTCCGTCCGAGCGCCGTGCGGGCCAGCAATTGCGGAAGAACGCCGATGCTGATGATCAAAATCGCGAACAGTTCGCGGAAGCGGTTGCGCTCGAAGGCGTGCAGGATGAACTCTCGAATGGCCAGTGACAGAAACAGGTTCAGCGGAATGAAGAGCAGTAGAAAGAAGGGGGCGAGAAGCGGAATGGCGGGATGCCGGAGTAGTCCGACGAAGGCCCCCGCGAGCACCAGGAGCATTTCCGGCGCGGTGGTGAATCGCAGGAGCACTTCGATTCCAAATAATGCGCTGCTATCGACTGGGTAGATCTGCAGTTTGTTGAGTTGCAGAGACCAGCCGCTGCTCAGAGTGAACAGTGGAATCAATTGCCAGAACAGGAACAGAGCCAGTAACCCAACGGGCATCCATTGACTGAGCTGGGCGACAGAAAGCTCGGGAAGTGAAACGGCAAGAAAAACACCCAGACCGGCAAAGATGCCGTACCAAAAGAGCGAAAGGCACCACAGCAGAATGGTTCCCGCGCTGGTTCGCGGAAGATGATTGCGCATGGTACGAAACTGCGCCCACGCAATGGCGAAAATTTGCGGCCACATGAAGTTTAGAGCCAGTCCAACTTTTCGGTATATCGCTCCGCGCCGATCAGATTGACAAAAATGTCTTCCAACGTGCTTGCGCCGCCGGTACCCTGTTCCCGCAGCTCCGCCATCGTACCCTGCACCATAACTTTGCCGCGATTGATGATCGCTACTTGATCGCAGAGGCGCTCGACTACTTCCAGCACGTGCGAGGTCAGGAAAACGGTCGCGCCGTGATGTACCTGTTCAAGCAAAATATCTTTCATCAGGCGCGCGCCCACCGCGTCCACGCCTTCGAACGGCTCATCCATGAGAAACAGATGAGGCCTGTGAATGAGCGCGGCGGCCATAGCGACGCGCTTGCGCATGCCCTTGGAATATTCGCCTATCAGCTTGCGCCGGTTTTCATTGAGTTGAAACAGATCGAGCAGCTCAGCGCCTCGTTCACGCGCGAGCGGACGCGAAAGGCCATACAGGCGAGCAACAAATTCCAGATATTCGGCGCCGGTAAGATAATCGAACAGCAGCGTATCGTCGGGCACAAGCCCAATCTCTTTTCGAATGTCGAGCGACCTTTGCGGTAGCGGAAGCCCAAGTACCTGCATGCTTCCGGAGTCCGGCTGGGCCAAACCCATCAGCATTTTGATGGTGGTTGTCTTGCCCGCTCCATTCGGCCCCAGGAATCCGAAGAAGCATGCTTGCGGCACGGTTACGGACAACCCGTCTACAGCGCGAAACCCGTTGTAAGTTTTCACGAGATCGCGAACTTCAATCGCGGGACCAACAGTCGACGAGCCGCCTGCAACAGCGTTATGAAGTGACGTTCCCGAACCAGGTGTCATGGATGATTGCGAGGGCCCAGCTGGTCTCGTACCGCGGCAAGCAGCTCGCCCGTCTGGCGAAGAATAGCGAACTTTGCGCGGGCCACTTGCGCTTCCGCGTCGTACCAGGCCATCCATTTATTCCCTTCGTCGAGACGCGCCTGTTCAACGTCTCGAAGGGCCACGCGGCCTTCGTTATTTTGCGCGAGAAGAACCGTTAATTGTTCACGCGCGAGATCCAGCTGCATAAACGCCAGGTCGCGAATGCTTTCGGCCTTCTTCCATTGCTGATAACTGTGACGCGTGTCGGCCAGAATGCGGTTTCGCGTTTGACCCATCTGTATGCGCATCTTCTCCAGATCCGTATACGCTTGCTGGATGTAACCTTTAGGGGCCGAACCAATGAAGATGGGAAGCGTGACGGAGGCGCCTAGCTGAAAATTATTGCGTTGGAATTTCTGAAAGTATTGCTCGTAATTATATTTCGCAAACAGCGCATATTGAGCAACGAGATCGACTTTCGGCAAACGCTCGGCTTTATAAGACCGCAGGTCCAACTCCTTCGCCAGCACATTCGATTGCATCTGGCTCAATTCGCGGTTGTTGCGCAGGGCGGCCTCGGCCGCGGCGTCTTCGCTAGGCGGCGTGGGAATGGATGCCAAATCCGTATCAATGGGTTTTACGCGGTCAACGGCGGGATAACCGAGCAACACTGCAAGCATCATTTCGTAATAGTCGGAGTCTTGATCTGCGGCTTCGAGCTGCTGCCGCGACACGGCCAGGTCTACGCGCGCGCGCTTCAGATCGAGAGGCAATTGACTACCCTCCTCAACCGCAGCCGCTGCCGCGTCCACTACTTTTTGTAAGCTCGGAAGCTGACCCGCTATCGTGCGGCTTTGATGCTCGACTTGGCTGGCGCTGAGGAACAGGTCCGCGGCCTGATAGGCAACTTCATCGGCCTTCTCCTGTGCAGCGAATTGCGAGCCACGCGCGGTTTCTCTTGCCGCTGCGAGCTGATAACTCTTCGGACGGTTGTAAAGCGCCATGTCAGTTTTCACTTCAAACAAACTGGGCGCGTTGCCCTCGATCGAATTCGGATACCCGTAGGTATACGCGAGTCCACTGCCACCGTACACTTTAGGCCGGAATGGATCGAGAGCAATCTTCACGCCCTCTTCGGCGCGCTGTTCGTCGAGGCGCGCGAGGGCGACGTCCGCATTCTGTCGCGCCGCTAGTTCGAGCGCCTGCTGCAACGTTAGGGAATGCTCTTCGGCACTGGCGACACTCCCAAAAAGGAGGAGAAGAACGGCAAATTTTTGGGTGAACACTCACCTATGCTAACGTGGCCCAGACGCGTGGGGTTGCGCAGCCGGTGGGGGGAAGATTGCGGTTACGCCGTAGCTGCGCCCGTGACAAGCGGCGCGTCGGTCGTGATCGACGCTTGATCCGCCGGCACGCGTTTTTGGTACAGCGTGTCGAGAATGAGCTTCGTCATTTGCGCGCGCCTTTCGTAGCGTTCCGACGCATGCGTGATGTAGCGGACCACGATTTGAAGGCCACTTGAATCTGGGCGGAGATAAACGCTCGAAACGGCCGGGAAATCAACGGGACCGTAATCCCGGGTTGCGAACTCCCATTCCGCCCGTGCGGTTTCAGCATCGGCCTTGGTCAGTTCCGCGGCCTTACTCCGAATGTCGTCCATCACATCATGTACCTTGTCCGGCGACGGCACGGTAACGTGCAGTTCATCCCAAAGCCATTGCCCCGAAGTCGTGAAGTTGAAGTAATGACCTTCAATGGCAAAGCTATTTACAATCGCGACCTTTCGGCCGGTTGGATGACCACTATCGGTCCAATTGCCCGCTTCGAGCAACACCGTTCGCAGCATGCCGATCTCGATGACTTCTCCAGTCACGCCTTCGATCTCAACCCAGTCACGTTTGCGCATTCCATTTTTGCCCATCAACACGAAAGAACCGCAGAATGCGACGATGAAGTCTTTCATCACAACCGCCAGGCCCGCGCCGAATAGACCGATCATTGTCGAGATTTGGGCTGGCTGGCCAAAAACGATTACAAACACGATCACCGCTCCAACGATTTGAACGAAGAGTGCAATGGGGACGCGCACATGGCGTAAGCGGGTGCGATCGTCTCTTATGTCGGGAAAGACCTTGCGACCCCACACAGCAACTACTCGGGCGGCGACCAGAACGGCGAGTATGAGCGCAAAGGTCGCAAGAATCATCAGTCCGACAGAATTACGGCGCAGTGACGCAAGCGCCTCCCAATCGGTGTAAATGCCCGCGAGTTTTTCAAAATCGACATCGCGTCGATCCAAGTCAACAAGGATGTTCTTTGTTTTCGCCTCACGTATCACAGCGGCCGAGAAGGTGGAAGCGGCCCGCGGTCCCGATGAACTTACGACAGGCGGGATCCGGTTTTCAATCCCATTGTGCTGTTGTTCGAGGGTTGTGGCGGCACTCCGGCTTTCCGCGAGGGCATTCTTAAGCGACCTGTCCAGTTCGCTTAAAAAAACAAAAGCTTGAATCTGGCCACGCAAGCTGCGCAAACTGCTGGCTGTTTCGAGCGAGTCGACAGGCTCTTGCGGCGGCGTCTGTTCGAGCGCATTGTACTGTTCGCGTTCGCGCTTTATTTTGTTATCGAGGCTGCCGCCGGCACGGTCGAGGTCAAGCCGAGCATCCTCGAGATCAATATCGTCCAGCGCCTTTTGGGCGTTTAGCGCGTCCAGGCGCTCACTGAGGTCGGCTGCAGTTGATGTCCGGTTACTTTTGTGCGAAGTCAGCCGAGATAATTCGGCAGCGTCTTCTTCGAGTTGCTTCTGGAGGTGCGCGGCGCGATCGGCAAGCTGCTGCTGTTCTGCGTTGAAGGTGGGTGGATTCAGATCCAATTCGCGTGTATTCAGATCGAAGTTCTGCTTGACCTCGTCATCTGCGATGCGCAAAGCTTCAGCTGCGTAAGCCTGCTCCCTAGGTGTCGTAGCGCGGGCGTATAGGTTGCGAGCGGTGTTATACGCTCGCGGATCGACCCATACATTTGTTTTGTTCGAACTGTTCTTATCTCGTGCGGACGTGCTTGGTCCGGTATAGGGATTCAAACGAGATACAGAAGATGATTCCTGCAGTATGTAGAGGACCAGCAGCGCGGCGGCGGCTAAGCAGACCGCTCCAGCGATGACGGAGTAAGTCCCCTGTTTCGTAAAGTTCAGTGGACCCAAACGGGACATTCATAAGAGCATATCTCGGTTAGTTGAATTGTCAGTTCATTGCCAATAGAGCCGACATCAGCTCAATGCCGTCCCAGAGATTTTGAATCCGGATATTCTCGTTCGCGGCGTGCTGGTTATTGTCGTGATTGACGATGGGAACGATGATCGTCGGGGAACCGAGAATGTCGTTGATTGGGATTAGTGGAACGCTGCCGCCGCTAGTCGGCAACAGCACCAGCGGGCCGCGAGCTTCCTCTGCAGTGTGAATGACAAGCTGCGAAATGGGGAGATCCATCGACGTGCGCGAGGCATTGTAGCCCGGATGTATCACTACTTTGGCAACCTTCGCATGCTCCGTTCGGGTGGTCTTATCGGGATCGTGATCTACGACGAAATATCCTTCCTTGCGGATATGCTCCACGATGCGGGCAGCTTCGGTCTGAGCATCCACGCCTTTTACCAGGCGCACATCGATGGTCGCGGTCGCGGTTGAGGGAATCACGTTGCTCGCTTGGGCACCGACACGCGCGCTCGCCATTCCTCGTACGTTCAAGGACGGGTAATTGAGAACCTCTTCCAGGCGGCGACCGTCGCCATCCGTGTGACCGATCCAGAATTCGTCACGAAGCGCAGCATCGATGTCCGGCGCGGCAGCGAGCGCGCGTTTCTCTGTCGCAGTGAGCGGCTGGATCCCGTCGTAATAATGTTCGATCAGTACATGACCTTGGTCGTCCTTCATGGAGGCAAGCAGTCTCGCCAACATCATTGCCGGATTGGGCACCCAATTCCCGTAGTGACCGCTGTGAAGCTCATGCCGTGGGCCGTACAAGGTGATTTCGAGATCGAAAACACCGCGCGCGCC
Source organism: uncultured Acidobacteriaceae bacterium (assembly GCA_963787615.1). Lineage (GTDB taxonomy): Bacteria > Acidobacteriota > Terriglobia > Bryobacterales > Bryobacteraceae > Bog-105. Next base: position 674,794 of record CAWBDJ010000001.1, read on the forward strand.
GAAGACGATCAGTTGGCGCCTGGTTTGATGGACCGGACCATCGCAGATCAACCAGACATCGGCCCGAAGCAGGTCCTTGTTGGCCTCCAGAATCTTGCCTAAATGCGGCGAGCCGGCTTCCTCTTCGCCCTCAAAGACGAACTTCACGTTCTGATGAAGAGCAATGGCGTTGCTGCGCAGGGCGTCGAGCGCGGTGACGAGTGCGATGATGGGCGCTTTATCGTCGGATGCGGAGCGGGCGTAGAGCCGCCATTCGGGATCGATTTTGCCTGAGCCGCCCGGTAAGGAAACAGGTTCCGCGCCGTTGTCCAGAAGACCTTGACGAAGGACCGGCTGCCACGGCGGAGTGGCCCATTCTTTCGGATTCAGCGGCTGCCCGTCATAGTGCGCGTAGAAGACCACAGTGCGTTGCGCACCGGGCGTGATGATTTCGCCATAGACGACCGGCGGAGCGCCTGGCGTTTCGAGCAGCCGCGTCTTTACCCCGCGCCGTTCAAGCAGCTTCTGTATGGCTGCGGTGTTACGGCGAATATCGTCGGAATCGGACGCGAGATTCGGCAGCGAAAGCAGGTCCACGAATTCGTGAAGTATCTGCGGCTCGTGCTGCTCCCGCCAGCTCCGGGCGGCCGAAGCGGCAGCGTTTTGCGCGGCGTGAATGGGCGCACAAGTGAATATCCAAAACAGCGAAAGGCTCAACGAGAGCAGTAGCGAGACACTTCGGGAGCGCGGGGCCGGCGACGTGTATCTCATCAGCGGTAATAGGTCACCGTTTTCGATTGACATCGTAATCCCTCATCGTATACAAAGGTCTCACGCTTGCGCGTAAGGAGACCTATGTTGATCAAGCTTCGGTTTTTCCTTCTTCTCGCACTGACCAGTTGCACGTTACTAGGTCAGGTGGCCATTTCCGGAAAGATTACTGGTGCTGTGACCGATACATCCGGAGCAGTTATTCCAGGTGCACAGATCACAGTTGGCGGACCGGCCCTGATGGCCGCTCGTAGTGCTACGAGTCAATCGGATGGTAATTACGAAATCGATCTCCTCCCGATCGGCACTTATCAAATCACCATAGCCAAGAATGGATTCAAAACCTTCGTCCGGAAAGATGTGGTACTGGAAGCTGGTTTCACGGCAACAGTCAACGCCCAGATGGAAGTGGGTACGATGAGCCAATCCGTTGAAGTGACCGGCACACCTGTGGTGGACGTCCAGAGCGTCGCTGCGTCCACCACATTCAACACACAAATGTTGCAGAACCTTCCGAGTGGACGCGATCCATGGTCCACGGTCGAACAGGCGCCCGGAATAACTTCGAGCACGTTCGACGTGGCCGGGAATCAAAGTTATCAGCAATCGTACATGCAGATCCATGGCAGCATGCCCGCTGAGGAGACTTACAGTTGGAACGGGCTGCGCTTGAACTGGCCCGGCAACAACGGCGGCTACACCTCCTTTTACGTCAACCACGACGCACTGCAGGAATTTCAAATCGTCAGCGACCAAGCTCCCGCTGAAGTGGGTGTCGGTGGCATTTATATGAATATGGTGACCAAGTCCGGCTCCAATCAAATCCACGGCTTGTTGGCTGGGTATTATCTGACCAGCGCGTTTCAGGCGCAGGAGAATCTTCCAACCTACAAGGGTCAGGCAGTCCAGGCCGGCAGCCCGTTTGTGATGGAACGCGACACTACTGGAAGCGTGGGCTTTCCCATCATTAAAGACCGGTGGTGGCTCTTCAATTCTTTCCGCATGTACGACATTCGGGAAGATAATTTAGCCGTGCGGCGGCAGAACGGCCAGCCGGTCAACGACAGCAATCACCAGTGGAATAACGATCTGCGCTCGGACTGGCAAATAAATTCCAAGAACCGCGCGAGTTTCATTTGGCTTTACAACGAAGAGAACCGCTATTTCCGCCGCGACACAGCTTACACGTTTGTGACCGACCAAGCGAGCTGGCGGCAGATCGAGCCGGCGTATATTCTCGAAGGGCTTTGGACCAGCCAGATTACAAATTCGCTGGTTCTCGATGTGCGAATCGGCTACATGCACCAGATCTTCCCGCTTAGCTATCAGCCGAATGTGCCGGCCACGGCTATAAACCAAGTCGATCTAACCCTCTCGACGGAAACGGGCGCTGCGCCTTACGCCGATTCAAATCTCGCGTATCATACCCGCGGGTCCGCGACAGCTTCTTACTACAAAGCCGGATTCTTTGGCTCTCATGACGTCAAGTTCGGTTACGAGCAAGGAAGTGCCACGAATGCTTACAACTACAACATCAATTCGAACGTCTCTGAAATCTATAACAACGGCCTGCCCTATGAAGTCACAATTTACAACTCTCCCCTGTCGTATAGCAGCGTAATTCGCGATTCCGCGCTTTTTGTTCAGGATGACTGGCATGTAACGCGGAGGCTGACTCTGGATCTGGGCGTTCGATATGAGCGCTTCGTCAGCTTCAACCCGGCGCAGAGCAGTCCCGGAACAACAATCTATAGCAGCCTTTTCGGCCCACGTTCGTTCGCCCGTTCGCCGAACTTTCCGAGCTGGAATGACGTTGCGCCTCGCCTAGGGCTCGCTTTGGACGTATTCGGCAAGGGTAGGTCCGTACTTAGAGCTGCATTCGGCCGCTTCTATCGGATCGAAGGTACGGAGCTCGCTGCAGCGGTAAATGCAAACACGCTCAGCAGCCGAACGTATCTGTGGAATGGCGCCACGTCAAACGGCCAGCCGACCGGCTTTCTTGGGTCGCAGTTAGTCAGCACTTCCGGTGGAGTATTCACGGCTATCGATCCGAACATCAAACATCCGTATTCGGACGAATACTCAATCGGCTGGGAACAACAGATCCATTCGAACTTATCCGTGGGAGTTCAATATTACCATCGCGTGAACGCGAATCAAATCGGCCGGGTAAGTACGGTGCGGTCCTCTGGCGATTACACGCCAATTACGACGCTCAAAGGCAATCCCATAGTTAATCCGCTTACCGGGCAGCCGCTGACTCTGTACAATCTGAATCCCGCGATCGCGAGCCAACCAAACTATTACCAGATCACAACCATTCCCCAGCTCAAGAACTATTACAACGGACTTGAGTTCACAGGTACAAAGCGACTCTCCGGCCGCTGGATGCTTTTGGCCGGTCTGACCATTCAGCGCTTAAAAGGCACTTACGGAGCCGGAACACCCGATGCTCTCGGCGATGACTTCAACGATCCGAACCGCAACATCAATCGCTTTGACAATTATCTGTTTCTAGACTCTACGTTCGTCTGGAAGATTCAGGGCACGTATAACATGCCCTGGGGAATCTCGACGAGTCTCAACTTCCAGCATTATACGGGCTATCCATATCGCCCAACGCAAGTGTTCACTGGGCTCAATCAAGGCTCAGCAACGGTTGCGCTATTACCCGAAGGCGCTGTGCGTTTGCCCGCGGTTAACTTGGCGGATCTGCGTATCGCTCGTCCATTTACCGTGCGAGAGCGATGGAAGTTCGAGCCCGTCGCTGACTTGTTCAATTTGGGCAACAGCAACACAGTTACAGGCTTGGTCGCCAGTTATGGCCCTGTCTATCTGAGACCCAGTGCCGTGCTGAATCCGTTTGTCGCCCGCTTCGGCTTACGTTTGTCGTTCTAAGGGGGAAGCGCGCCGCTAGTGCGTTCCAGCCGTTGAAGAGCCGCGCAAGTTCGCGCTGAAGAATTCGTCGACTCTGTGCCAGGCGTCTCTCAGGACATGCACGCGGTCGAAATAATGAAACTCTCCTGGGTACATCATGAACTGCATGAGAGCGCCCTTATCGTGTTTCAGACCCTCGTCGATCAGCCGAACCGATTCGAGATACGGCACGTTGACGTCGGCTGTGCCGTGAAGGATCAGCAGCGGACGGTCAAGGCGATCTATATGTGAGATCGGCGATGCGTTGGCATAAACCTCTGGATTTTGTTCCGGCGTCCCAATGCGGCTCGCGGTCCAAGCGCCGTGGTAGGGATCCTCGTAATACATTTTGTAATCGACCACACCGGCCACATCGACAGCAGCACGGAACAGGGTGGGCTGATCTGTCACGGCAATCAGGGTAAAGAATCCGCCATAGCTCAGCCCCCACACGCCAATGCGATCTGGATCGACGTAGCCAAGCGTCTTGAGGTAATTGGCAGACATCCATGCGTCTTTCGCATCTCTGCCGCCGACATCCATATAGACAGCTTCCCGCCAGGCCCGCCCGTAGCCAATGCTGCCGCGATAGTCGGGCGCAAAGACAACGTAGCCTTGCTGCAGCAGGTATTGGTGAAAGCTGTAGTACACGGCGTAATTGCGCTGCACATGCCATCCGTCGTAATTCTGATTGATTCCGTCGCCGTGAATCCAGACAATCGCCGGATGCTTGGTCGCGCGGTCCAGATTCTTTGGAACGAAGAGCCATCCCGGGACCGGCACGCCGTCGGCACCAGGATAGTGAACGTATTCCGGCTCGACGAACGCGGACCGATCCATTTCGGCGGGCATCGATTCGGTCAGGCGGAACGGTTGGGCGCGTGCTGGAGCGCCGATGACGAACAGGTCGGCGGAATTGTGCGGATCGGTGTGCTGATACAGCAGTGAGCTGTCGTCGGGCGACCAACTGGCGGAGATGTTCGTGCCCCGCCCTGACGTAAGAGCCTGAACGGAGGCGTGCACCGGATCGCCATCAATGTTTGCCACGAAGAGTTGCCGGTCGCCTGGGTGATCGGCAGAGTTGGCATCGAACGCGATTTTCTTACTGTCGTGCGACCACTCGGGCCGCCAAGCTTCAAAGTGCCCTTTGGTGATCTGGACGGGTTTGCCGCCCTTAGCGGGCATGACGTAGATGTGGTCCCAGCCGTCGCGATCGCTGATAAACGCGATCCACTTGCCGTCGGGAGATGCTTGCGCCGCCGCCCCGGCATCGTAGGGTATGCTCCAAAACTTGTCTTCGACGTCTTCGTGAGCGGTGACGGCACTGCCGCTAGAAATATCACCGACGTAGCTGGTTCGCTTCTTGAAATCGCTGGATTGGCGATCAAACAGCACGTGCTGCGAATCCAGCCAGCGCGCGCCGCCTCCCCCTTCAGGGGCCTGGATTTCTGTCGCGTTGCCACCTAAGGCGGAAACGACAAACAACTTGCCGGGCGTGCGCTCCGTGATCGTGTAGATGATCTTGGCTCCGGAATAGGACGGAGTCTGCTCGTGACGAATCGTGTTGGACCCACCAGAGAAGGCGATGTGCTTGCCATCGGGCGACCACACTGGACCTGCGATGCTTGCGTCGTTGTGGGCGACCTGCGTCTCAGTGCCGGACGCGAGCGAGCGGACAATCAGGTTACTCCCGCTCGTACCGCCTGAGCGGACGAATGCCAGCTCGGTTCCGTCCGGCGAAAGCACGAAATTTGCCGCTCTTTCGTTCGCAGTGCCGATAGCACGCGCGGGTCCTCCTGAAATGTCCACCTGCCAAAGGCCACCCTGATGAGGAAAGTAGATGCTTCGTCCGTCCTTGTTCCAGAACGGGTTGGAGACCTGCCCCTCGCTGAAAGACGTCAATTTCTTACAGCTTGCCGGGCCTGCCGATGTACTCACTACGTACAGATTTCCAACGCCGCCCTCGTCCCAGACAAAGGCAACGTAGCGCGCATCTGGAGACCAAATCGCGTTCGACGGATGTTTAATTTCCATCAACTGGTCGATCGTTAAGAAGCGCTGGCCGGATTGTGGTGCTTCGGTGGCATCGCCCGCGGATGCAATCGCAGCAATTGCTGCGAACGCGATGATTGTGAAAGTGCTTGTAGTGAACGCCGTTTTCGGCACAGGACAATGCTATCGCGGCGTAGCAGGTGGCTTCGCTGCGGCCGCGGGGCTCGGCATTCCGGGTGTCCTGGCCGTTCCAGGTGTAGCGGGTGCTGCAGCCGGTCCGCCGTTGGTAGAAGTCTTATCGTACAGCGCAATGATGTCTTGCGTGATATCGATTCCGGTGGACGCCCACAGAATGGGTGTGCTCGGGCTGCTGTCGTCGAGGATGACGGAGTAACCGTTGTCTTTGGCATATTTCTCGACTACCGCCATAACACGCTGCGCAAGACCCTGCACCAGCCGCTGCTGTTCACCTTGCAGCGCTTCTTCGGCATCCTGCATATCGCGCTGCAGCCGCCTTTTCTTCTCGTCTATGTCGCGCGCAAGCTGATTCCGCTTATCGTCGCTCATCAGATTGCCGCCCTTGTTGTACTGGTCCTGCATCTGGGCGATCTCGCTTTGGCGATTATCGAATTCCTTCTTCTTTGGAGCAAATTTGCCGTCCAATTCCTGGAGGGCCTTTTGACCATCCTTTGTGCCGGCAAGAGCACCCTGCATACTGATGATGCCGACCTTGGGGGGCGACTGCTGCGCGGACATGCCAACGGTGGTGCACAACAAGGCGACCGCCACAATCAAGCTGCTTCTCATTACCATGTACTTCCTATATCCTTCCGTAATTCTTTAATTATCGCCACTCGCGTCGCAGACTTGTCAGCCAATGGACCGGATCAGAAGGTCCGTCCGATGGAGAAGCGGAACAAGGAGTGTCTTTCAGCGTACGGGATGGCTTGCCCGAACTGCGACAACGCACTCACATAGGTCGCATTGTTCGGAAACACCGACCGGTCTGCTACGATGGGCGGCTGCAAATTGGTATTGACGTAACTCAAATTATACGCCCAGTACAGCCGGAATGGCGCGTTCACCACAGGCATGAGGACTTGCAGTTCCAGTCCCAGAGAGATTCGCGGTTTCTCGGTGCCCGGCGCGATCACCGCGCGCGAACCGAAGTTGGCCTGCGGAAATTCCGCGTTCAATTGCGAGAGGCGTTCCGGGTTCAAACCGAGCTGGTTCGGCAAAAGCAGACGGTCCACCCCGGCATCGAGGAAAGGAGCAAGAGTAACCGGCCCGATTATGGGGATGCGGTATTCGAAATTGAAAACGCCGGCCGTGTCGCCTCCCGGCAGAATCAACTGGTACACCGGAATGGTTTGTGTCACTGCGGCTGTGCCGATGGAACCATCCGAGTTGACGACCTTCTGAACGCGCGCGGTGCCGTCGGTATTTAAGACATTGATATTCGCTTCCGTAGGAATGAAGGCGATGGGACTGATGGTGAGAATGTCAAAACCGCGGATGTCGTCTTCTCCGCCCATGTAGTAGCGGTTATAGGGAGGCGCTACCTTGCCGCCGAAGCCGCTGATGAAACGCGCATTGAAATGAACCCCCACGATGTTTCGCTTCCAAATGAAGGGGCTGTGATGAAAATAGGCGACGTCGAAAGCGGGCTGAAGCGTATTGACGTTGCCCCCCAAGACGCTACCCGTGAAGCCGAAACTGAGATTCATGCGTAGTCCATGGGTTGGGATGATGGGGTGATTCACCGTGTTGTACGCGTAGGTCGGGGTAATCGTGCTGGAACGAATCCCCGTCAGAGAGCTTCCACTCACCAGGTTCGTGGGTCCGCCCACGCCTTCGAAATCGAGGAAGTCGAAATAGTTGGTGGCAGCGGTGGTGAGCGGCTTCAAAGTTTGGATGCTATAGCCATAACTGAGACCCACACGCGCAAAGCTGCGCCTAAGCGCGTAACTCAGGAATGTCGTGAAGCCTCTGCCGTCGGTTACGTAATTCAGCAGGTTGCATTCCGGCTGGCTCGTCGGGCACCCGGCGGATCCGATTGCACTGTAATACCCCAGTAAGTTTTGGCCGGCCAGAATGGAGGCCTGCTGCCCTTGGTTGTAGCTGTAGCGCTGGTAGAAGACGGTGAAGCCGGCCTGGATCGGTTTGTCGAACAGGTAAGGCTCGGTGAAGCCGAAAGTGATGTTGTCGAGCAAGGTGCCGATCTGCGCGCCCAGGCTAAGTGTCTCGCCCAAACCCAGGAAATTATTGGTGGAATATGAGAAGCCGATGAAGCTGCCCGAAATTCCTGAAACACCGCCGTTCAACTGAATCGAGTTTTTGCCGCGCTCCTTCAGCTTGAGCAGCAGATCGACGGTGTTGGTCTTAGTGTCGCGTTTGACGTCCCAAGCGTCTTCCGGCTTGAGCGGGTCGAAATAGCCGAGTTGATTGAGGCGCAAGATGCTGGTATCGAGCAACTGCTGGCTATAGAGGTCGCCTTCGTCGACGAGAATCTCGCGGCGGATGACCTTGTCGCGCGTGGTTGTGTTGCCCTGAAAATCGATGCGGCGCACAAAAAACTGGTGGCCCTCGTCGACATCGATGGTCAAGTCGACCTGATCCTTTCCGGTCACAGGCTCAGGGTCGGGCGACGGAACGAAATCGATATAGCCGAAGTTGCCGTAGAGTTTTCGCAAATCATCCAGGCCCTTCTGCAATTTTTCGGTTGAAAACACATCGCCGGGTCCCATACGGAACACCTGGCGCGCAATCAGGTCCGGCGTGCGGAACAACTTCATGCCGACGAAGTTGAAGTTTCGGAGGTAGTACTTATCGCCCTCACGCACGAACATCGTGATGTCCACGCGCTTTCCTGGCTTCTTAGGATTGATCAGCGGAATTTTTATGCCGCGGCCATAGACGTCATAGACCTTTTCGCTGTGATTTATGACACGAGCTTCAAAGTAGCCGCGTGACTGGTAAAACTGGCGAATGCGTTCCGAGTCTTCGTCGAGTTTTGTCGAGTCGTAAGTGCGCGCGAACAGATTCTCGAACAACCAGGAGTGCGGGATCCCGATGGGCTTCAGATTTTTCATCGCCCGGATCACTACCTTCTGACTAAAGGCTCGATTGCCGTCGATGAAAATGTTGCCGACTTTTACTTTTGGACCTTCGTCGATCGCAAAGGTGATGTCCACGCCTCCAGGCGGTACCTGGCGGATTTGCGGTGTGACGCTCGCATACTGGTGACCGCGTTCCGCCTCATATTCCTGCAAAACGTTCTTGGCCCGCTGCACCTTGCCGGGATCGTACTGCGATTCGGGCGTGAGACTGACTTTGCGCTCCTTAAATCGATCCAGAATTTCCGATTTACTGATGGACTTGTTGCCGGTGTAATCGATGGTATGAACGGTGCGGCGCTCGGTGACGACAAAACGCAAAATGATGCCGCCGCCCGGACCCTTTTCTCTTTCGATGCGCAGATCGTCGAAGCGTCCCGTATTCCACAACGCAATGAAATCGCGGTGAATGGCTTCCTCGTCGTAGACGTCGCCCTTCTTCGTGTAGATCAGCGCGCGTAATGTGTCTTGCGGCACCTTATGTTGTCCGCGAAACTGTACCTCTTCGATCAGGTTTGGACCGATGGCCGCGGGCTTTGCTTCCTGCGTGGTAGACGGCGCAGTGGGTTGCGCCGGTTTTTCCGGAGCGACGGGCACATTTTCGAACGGATTCGTGGGCCGTTGCGCAGGCGGCGTTTGCGGTGGCGGCGTTTGCTGGGCAGGAGGCGTCTGCGGCTGCTGTGCGGGCGCGCTTTGGGACGCGGGCGGCGCAGTTTGCTGCTGCGTGGGAGTGGTTTGCTGCTGCGGCTGAGTCAGATCGCGCGAATCATCGCCGCTGGTTCCCCGCACCGCACCTGCAGCTATAGGTGCGTGAAGCGACAGACAAAGGCAAACGGTCGAGATAAGGCCAGCTGTTGATGGTGACATGCGCAGGCGTCGAAGCCTGTGATGAATCATCTAAAAGCGAATCCTTTCCATGCCGCAGACCAATCCCCTGACGTTCGACGGCCGATGCTGGTTTCAGCATTGGCACGCGATGGACAGCTAAAGGGAACCCCCCGGCGCAAACTCAAACTCCCTAGTGTAGCCGATGAGTTTGGGTTCGGCCTGCGAAGCAATCAGCGCCCGCTAGACTGGGGAGTGATGAGCAAACGCTATTCCGCGCCGCCGCCTATGACGATCGATCCCTCGAAAAAGTACGCCGCGACGCTTGAAACATCGAAGGGCACAATTGTTCTGGATCTTTTCGCAAAAGATGCGCCAAAGACGGTAAACAACTTTGTCTTCTTGGCCCGCGATGGATTCTATGACGGCACCACATTTCACCGTGTGATCGCTAATTTCATGATTCAGGGGGGCGACCCCGAGGGCTCTGGACGGGGCGGTCCCGGTTACAAATTCGAGGACGAGACCAAGGGCAATCCGCACAAACACCAGGCCGGATCGCTCTCCATGGCCAATGCCGGGCCAAATACGAATGGGAGCCAATTCTTTATCACCCATATCGCGACCGACTGGTTGGATGGAAAGCACACCGTCTTCGGACAGGTCCGCTCCGGGCAGGACATCGTGAATGCGGTTAAGCAAGGCGACAAGCTGAACTCCGTAAAGGTCGAGGAATCGTAGGTTCGCAAACCCTTTCATGACCCGAGACGAAGCCTGGAAGATTGTTTGCGAATTTGTTCAGAACGAGAGTTTGCGGCGCCACATGCTGGCGGTGGAAGCATGCATGCTGGCGTATGCCAAAAAGTTCGGCGAGGATGAACAGCAGTGGGCTGCGACCGCGCTGCTTCACGATTTCGATTGGGAAATTCACCCGGCCGCTCCCGACCATCCGATGAAAGGCGAGCCGATGCTCGCGGAACGCGGGGTAGATGAGGTGACTCGCCGCGCCATTCTTTCACACGCGACTTACAGTGGAGTTCCTCGCGTCTCGCTGCTAGAGCGAACGTTATTTGCGTGCGACGAGCTGGCTGGATTTCTGACGGCGTGCTCTTACGTGAAACCGGGGCGCAGCATCTATGAGGTGGACGTCGCGTCTGTTAAGCGCAAACTGAAAGATAAGGCGTTCGCGCGCAATGTGAACCGTGAAGACATTGTGAATGGCGCGCAAGAACTGGGGGTGCCGCTCGAAGAGCACATCGCATTCTGTATCGATGCGATGAAACAGAACGCCGCCGAACTCGGTCTGGCGGGAACGGCGCAAACCCAAAACGCTTAATGTCGCCGGCGTTGAATTTGCGCCGCTGATTCGGTTGTGCGGGCCTAAATTACCAGGCGCGATCGCGGGCTACTCTGAGGTCCTCAACGTCATGCATCAGGGCATCGCGGCTGCTGGCCTGCAATACGTTGTGATCGAGTATGTCCTTGATGCTGTCGATCGATTTGTTGAGTTCGCCCTTGTCGAAGCGGCCCTTCACCAGATGACGATCAAAGGTTGAGAGGTGCCCTTGCGCGTTCCGGTAACGGTCATGCTGCTTTTCATTTCCATGTTCCAGGTCACTAGCAGCGCGGAGATCGCTCTGTGTCCTGTCTACGAGACCGCGAAGATCCCCGTAGGGCGCTGGATAGTCTTGATGCCAAGGCGCGGCGACCGCGGGCGTTGACACGCCAATTCCGATTCCCAATCCCAAAGTGAGCAAAAGAACAGTCGCTGAACGATCTAATAATTTCATTTGTAGTCTTCCCTCCTGAACTCTTTAAATAAGACGCATTTCGCCGGGGTTTCGCTCGTGTCGGCTTATGTATAAACTTCAGCGCGAAGATTAATTTTTATACGTGTCGGCGGGCCAGGGCGAGTGCTCCGTACAGAACACTGTCGTCCGCGAGTTCAGCCGCCACGACGTCTCGGCGAGCGCGTGACCAGGACGTGATCTGTCTGTCAAGTTCTTCGCGAAGGGGGGCGAATAGCCGTTCGCCGGCCTTGCTGATGCCGCCTCCGATGACGATGCGGGCAGGATTCAGCAGCATGATGGCCGCCTTGAGTCCTCGTGCCAGGTACACGACGTAGCTTTTCACGAATTCCGGTTCAAGGAGAAGTTCTTTAGCGGGTCGACCGTAGTCACGCTGTAGCCATAAGCCTGAGCACATACGCTCGAAGCAGCCCCAGGAACCGCATAAGCACTCGGGACCGTCCGGCACGATGTTCAAATGACCGATCTCGCCTGCGAAGGAGTCGGCACCGCGGTAGACGGCGCCATCAATGATGATTCCGCCCCCGATGCCAGTGGAAAGCGTCATATAAAAAAGCGGATCGCGGCCGCGCCCCGCGCCGTACCCGTATTCCCCGAGGGCGCCGACGTTCGCATCGTTATCAACCACCGTGGGCGCGCCGGTGAGCTCCTGCACATTTTTAATCAAGGGGTACTTGATCCACCCTTCCACGTGGGTGGAGAGGGTGATGGTCTGAGAGGGAAAATCAACGGGACCGCCGAAACCGATGCCACAGCGCTCGGGGTTAAAGTGGTGAGTCTCTCTCCAGAGTCGGACAATTTCGCAGATCTGGGAAAACATCCACTCGGGACCGCCGTGTCGATCGGTTGAGCGACTTTCGCGCAGCAGGAGTTTGTCGTCCTGAAATGCGCCCAGCGTGAATTTCGTGCCACCGATGTCGATGGCGAGCGTCTCCATGCGTCCTCGTCATAACAGCGGCGTGAAAAATCGGCGCGCGCTTGCGAGTTGTTTGGAAGTCGTCCCCTCAGGGCCCGCGGCGATCAACCAGGAAGAGAACCAGGATGATCACTAATATGAGACCGAAGCCCCCCGGCAGGTAATATCCGGTGCCCCAACCTGACGCATACCCCCACGTCGGTAAGCTCCCGATGAGCAGCAGAAACAAAACGATGATTAACAGTAAACGCAACATTGGACAGCATTACCTCCTCAGGTTTAGCCTCCACGTTATCAGAAAAGCCCAAAGCAGCGAAGTACTGTCAGGTACTCAGGAGACACCCAACTCGTCGGCCGATTCCAGGGGTTCAAACTCCATCACCATGCCCGAGTTCATACACGCGTTCTTAAAGTCCTCGTCTTTTCCCTCCGCGACGTCGTATTCCCACACCTCGGTCGCGATGCTTAGGAACGCGTCGTCTTCCTCGAGCAGATCGGAACTATGTAGCGCGTCGGGACGGTTGCGTCCCACGAAAACCGCGTCAACGACTGTCTCGTCATCCAATTGGGTGTCGAGGAAGCTTGGCGGATCATCGGCCTTTTCTCCGGCGGAATCGGAGCGTTCACGAAAAACAACTCTATATTTCATCGGGACACTTCTGACTTAGTGCCGCCAGCTATCGGGGCTGTCTAAATTCGCGCTGCCCCGGGCCTGAGCCGCCCGACATGGTCGATTGAATGCTCTTGATCTTGCTGAGGTGCTCCTGAAGAATAGGAAGCGTTTGCTGTGCAAAATCCTTGATCTGCGGATCCTGCCCGCTGTTGGCTTCTTTCTGAAAGTCCTTTACGTCCATCTGATGGTCTCTAACCATGTCTCTGACGTATTCACGATCGAAGTCTGTTCCGGATAGGCCCTGCAGTTTGGTGTATTCGGCCTGATCTTTGCCGTTAAGGGAAGTCGGGAGGGTCATGTTCTCCGCTTCGGCAACGGACTTCAGCTTGTCATTAGCCTTGGAGTGGTCGTCCACCATCTGCTGTCCGAAGGATTTCACATCGGGAGTCACGGCTTTTTGCGCGGCCAGTTGACCCATCTGTACTTCGGCCATTCCACCTTGCGCGGCCTTCATCGCAAAGGTCGCATCGGGGGAGTTCATCATTTTTTTGGCACCGTTGTCCATCTGCTGGCTGCTCGTATCCTGTGCGTTGCCAGCGGCAATGCTAACGGTCATCAACCCGGACAGCGCCAGAGGGCCCAGGCATGCTTTCATCGCTATTTTCATTGGCGTTACTTCTCCTACGCGTTGGATTTCCCGCTGGACGACTCGTTACGTCGCAATGATCGAGTGGGGTATCCGAACATTTTCTACTACTGAACTGCCGCTTTTGCGCCGAGAATGAGGGTGACAGTGATGAATTGGGTTCTGAAAATCGAACTCGACGGGGAATGGGAACAGTGCGGGTACGCAACGCGTCAAGAGGCGTTAGCTGCTTTTGTGGCTTTAGCAGCTGACTACGATGTCAATTTGCGGCGAGCAGTTCTCTTGCCGGCCGGTACCGAAAGGCAGCTGCTGCAGACTCTGCATCAAAAGCGGATACACCGGCCGTACTTGAACTGAAAGATCCTATCCCAAGTCGTTCGCCATCGCGTATCTCGTCATTTGCGCCGTCGAGTGCAAACCGAGCCTCTGCATAATGGCCGCGCGATGAAATTCGGCGGTTCGAACCGAAATACTCAATTGATTAGCAATATCTTTTGCGCTCGAACCACGAGCAATGAGCCGCAGAACTTCACGCTGTCGCGCCGTTAATCCCGGGTTGCCGGAGGCCGGTTGCGGGGCCGGCAGCCCGGCAGGGGCCGGTTGGAGTAAGCTTCCGCCGTCGAGTACCGCTCGAAGGGCCGAGACCAGGTCGCGTGCCGGCATGCTCTTTGACAAGTAGGCGCGGGCGCCGACCTGCGCCGCTTGATCTATGTAGCGGGATTCGGCGTACATCGAGAGAAATACGATCGGCAAGCGGGGCTGCCGCTCCAGAACTCTACGTGCTGTGACGAACCCGTCCACACCAGGCATGCTGACGTCCAGCACGGCCACATCAGGTTGAAAACCATCGAGTGCGTTGATGAAGGCCTGGCTGTTGTCTACGGCTAAGATATTGAAGTCATTTTTCATCATTGCCTGAAGCGCATCCAGAATAAGATGATGATCGTCTGCCATCAGAACTTTAGGCCGCATCGGTTGGGCGGTATTCATTGAGGTTTCCTGCAAAACGTCTTTTTCTCCCAGTATGAAGATGCTTTCACCCTACTACCACGATGCCGAATTGCGAAGGTCCGCGCTAGGGATTACCCCGGAGCAGGGGCCATTATGTAGGTTGCACTACTCTTGGACAATTGAAGAGCGAAACAATTAATTCGTCTCTATCGAGGTAGTTAGGGACAATAATGTCAGCGCCTACTTGAACAAGGCGTCTGCGCTTCCACTCGTCTACGGTTAAGCAGGCTGGCTCGGTAGTCGCAACCCCCACCGCCATGCCGCCGACCTTTTTTACTTCTTCAATTTCGACATATCCGTCGCCGAAAACGAGCAGCTCTTCCGAGCGAAAACCGGCGCGCGAAAGAATTTGCTGAACCAGCAGCGCCTTGGAAAAACTAGTTAAATCGTCTTGCGCACCGAAAATCCGGCCCTCAAAATACCGCGCTACGTCTACCAGTTCCGCCTCCTCACGCACGTTCGCGTCGTCGGTGCCGCTGGCAAGATAGAGACGCAAGCCACGCTCGACTAAGGACTCGAGCAACTCTCTGGCTCCCGGCACCAGATAGGTATCGGGCGGCACCTTTCTGGCGCGAAGATCGTCGAGGCGATTGCGGATGCGCTCCATGAGGCGATCCAGATACATCCGCTTGTACACTAGCGGCTCCAATGGCTGGCCGCCGCGTTCGCGAATGGCATCGGCTAAGGCCATCATTTGGTACAACGTTTCCTTGCCGGTCAAACGCCAGACAAACTCCTCCACCGTTTCCGCGAGCTTCGCCTCGGACTCACCGGTATGGAGCGCCGTCAATTGCTCGACACACATCGGCACCATGACGTCCAGCCAGCCGGAGCGGATCAAAGACAGCGTGCCATCGAAATCGAAGATGACCACTTTGGCTTTCGCCGCAGAAGCGCCGGGATGGACGATTTCGATCACGCTTGGCATTGTCCCATGCGAATTCGCAGTCGGCCTGGAACGCGCGGCGGTGGCGTGATCGTGGGGTATGATACTGCATTAACGATCGAATACGTTCTCAACTGAATATGCGTGTAGCGATTGTTGGAACGGGCTATGTCGGTCTCACGACCGGCGTTTGCCTGAGTTTCATTGGACACTCAGTGTCCTGCCTGGACAGTGACGAAGCGAAGATTGCGGCGTTGTCGCGCGGCAAGATCCCCATCTTCGAGCCCTTCTTGGAAGATCTGCTGGAGGAAGCGCGCCACAATCTGTATTTCACAACCGATTATTCGGAGGCTATCCCCGGCGCGGACGTTGTGTTTATCGCGGTGGGTACTCCCCCGACTCTTTCGGGCGCTCCCAACCTGGAGTTTCTATCGCAAGCCGCACGCTCAATAGGCGAGCATCTGAACGGAAACTTTACGGTCGTGGTGAACAAGTCTACGGTGCCGATCGGAAGCAGTAACTGGGTAGGCACTTTGTTGCGCGAGGCTTGCGAGCAGCGCGACGACGGCGCGGCCGAGTTCGCGGTGGCATCGAATCCCGAGTTCTTGCGCGAAGGTTCCGCGCTGCACGACAGCCTCTATCCCGACCGCATCGTGATCGGCGCGGACGAAACGCGTGCGCTCGAAATGCTGTATTCGCTTTACCGGCCCATTCTGGACCAGACCTTCACCGCGCCGACGTACTTGCCGCGGCCGGAGTCAGTGGTGGCGGTGCCGCTGCTGTCGACCGATCTGGCTTCGGCGGAGCTGATCAAGTATGCGGCCAACGCTTTTCTCGCGCTGAAAATCAGTTTCATCAACGAAATTGGCCTGCTCGGTGAGCGCGTTGGGGCGAACATATCCGAAGTGGCTCGCGGCATTGGGCTCGATTCGCGAATCGGCCCGCGCTTTTTGAACGCGGGCATCGGCTGGGGCGGTTCTTGCTTCGGCAAAGACACGTCAGCGCTGATTGCCACGGCTGGCGAGTATGGTTTGCACCTGCCTATTGTCGAGGCGGCTCGCACCATCAACCTGCGGCAGCAGGATCGCGTCGTCGAGAAACTACTTCAGCAGCTGAAAATTCTGAAGGGGAGAACGATCGGGTTGCTCGGTTTAGCGTTTAAACCGAATACCGACGATTTGCGAGAAGCCCCAGCAATTGAGATCGCGCAGAAATTGATCGACCGCGGCGTCCGCGTGAAGGCGCACGATCCAATTGCCATGGAAAATTTCTGCCGCGAACATCGAGGTATGGGCGTGCAACTGTGCCGGACTGCCTGCGAGATCGCGGAAGGCTGCGATGCGCTGGTGCTGGTCACCGAATGGAGCGAGTACCGCGATCTCGATTGGGAGCTCGTGGCGAAGAAGATGCGCTATCCGTTCATTCTCGATGGGCGCCACGCGCTCGATCGAGAGAAACTGATTCGCTGTGGCCTGCACTACATGAGCATCTCGTAGGGAAACAGGGCGCTTCCGCAACGGAATCACCGCACGTCTTGAAATCCGAAGGTTTCCGGTGGAAACGGCGTCAGCTCGGGCGGTCGAGCGTCCGGCTGCAACAGCCAAGCAGTGCGATCCGGGTAATACGCACGAAGACGCTGGTTCTCCGCCGCGCCAAGGTCGTGAACCCAAACCACTCGGGCGCTATCGATATCCGCCGCATTGTGCACCCATTCGTGAAAGGCGTGTTGCGGTCCGTAGCGGACGAACACCAGTTGCTTTCCTGAGGTGTGAGCGAGTTGCTCATCGATTCGGATGCGGCCTTCCGGGTCACCATAGTTGATGAAATCCCAAGTCTCAAACGGGCCGAGGGCAAATAACACTCGCTCATTTCCGAGCGCGTGAACGCCGTACCAAAACAAAAATTGGAAGCCACAAACCAGCAGAAGAACTCCGGCGATGCCCTGCCCCGGCAGTTGACGCGGCATGTGCAAGCGATTCAGCCGTTCGAGTCCTACAACACTGGCAAGCACGAACAGGCACGTGATGGCAGCGATGTAGTGCGGATAAAAGTAAGGATAAAAGTTGCTGCCCAGCGCGAAGAGGAGAAAGGTCAGAACAACCCAGACGAAGCGAAACTCGCGCAGTGACAAAACGAAGGCCAGCAATGCCAGGTAAAGCGGGGCGAGGAAAAAGAAACGGTAAAAACGCACGCGGTACAACAGGCGTTCGAAATAGCCCGCGATTGCGTCCGTGCCAGGGCCGTGGATGGCGCTCTCTGCTCGATAATCGAGTTCCTGTTCACTGTTGAGCTCATGATGGGGAACGGGGTTCGGCTGGTAAGTGAACGCGGCGGGCACACCGTACTGATAGCGATAGAGCATGTACGGAAGCGTGGTCCAGTTTCCTGTCACTCGTTTGTTCTGCAACAGCATGAGCGAGGCGCCGCCTGCGAGGAACAGCGCGACAATACCCGCGCTTCGCAGTGCGCTACGCCATTCGACATGCCTAAACAGCGCGGGAGAAAAAAAGAATGCAACGCTCAGTAGCAGGAAACAGAACTCGTAAGGACGAGTGAGCAACTGCATCGCGAGACCACAGCCCAGCAAACTGGCGTCACGGATTCGATTTCTCTGCCGCAACCTCGGCAGCGCTCCGAATACCAGGCATCCCGCCGCGGCAGAGACCGCACCGCCCCAATAGCAATTCATCCAATAGCTCAGAGGACCGAATTCCATTACGGCCAGGAGACCGCCGGTTAGTGCCCAGCCCGGCGTTGTCCAACCCCGCAGCATCCAGTAACAAAGCGCGCACAATGCGCCCGTTGCCAGAAGGACCCCCGCCCATGGATTCCCAAAGATGATCCAGCCGAGTGCCAGCACCAGGCCTTGACCGAGCGGGTACATCGAACTGTGCGTCGGCTGTTGCAGTACGAAGATCTGCTCGAAGAATTGAGGAAGCGCGTGGGGCGGATTTGCTAATCGGAAGTGGCGCAGCGTGTCCGCGAGAAGAATGTACGCGAAATCGTCCGAACCGCTGGGCGTGGGCACGGGGCAACGCGGCAGAAGCGCCAGGCGGAGGGCGATCGGCAAAGCTGCCAGCAGCAGCACGCACGGGCCGCTTGTTTCGGCGAGCTTCAAGATCCAGGGCTGAACGCGTGCGCGCAGTAGAACGATGGCGGCCAACAGCGCCGCAGCCGCTATCTCGATGAAATCGAGCGGACCGAATCCGATCGAGCTGTCGGGCGCTAAGAAAGCGCGGGGATGAACGGCTATGAACGCGACGAACGGTAGCGCCAAAGAGCCAGCGTAGTACGACAACGGGAACGGAGCATCCCTTCACACTCTGTAATCACTCGGCGTTGGTTATGATGCGTGGAGCATGAAAGCCTGCGCTTATACGTTCTTGATTGTCGTGGTTGTTCAGTTGCTCGGCGCCCAAACCGCTCCCCGGAGCATAGAAGGCACTTGGCAAGGGGCGCTCGTATTCGGCGAAGGCAAGATTCGAGAAATCCTATATGTCGCGCCTCCTCGCAGCGGAACATACACAGGAGCGCTGATCGATCCAGAAAGCGGCGCCGGAACGGACCTCGATCTCATCACCTTTACAGGAAACAACGTTAGCTTCGAATCCAAGGCACGGAAATTGAAGTTCGAAGGAACGCTCTCGCGGGACGGCTCGGAAATCGCAGGCAAGTTTCTACAAGGTGACTTTTCGGGGGATCTCGCATTGACTCGCCGAAGCGCAAAACGATCGAACATCGCAGAACAATACGAGAAGAAAGAGTTCATGATCCGCATGCGCGATGGCGTGCAGTTGCACACGATCGTCTTTTCTCCAAAAGAGCGACGGGAAGCACTGCCCTTCCTTATTGAACGGTCGCCGTACGGCTGGGATTCGGCTGCTCAGTTCATCGATGCGGCGATGAGCGAGCTGGCACGCGATGGCTACTTCCTGGTGTTCCAGGATATTCGCGGCCGCTACAAGTCGGAAGGCCAGTTCGTGATGCAGCGTCCCGTTCGCGATCCGAAAGACAGCAAGTCCATTGATGAGGGGACGGATACCTACGACACCATCGAATGGCTGCTGAAAAATGTTCCGGAAAACAATGGGCGCGCCGGTATTCTGGGCGTTTCCTATGGTGGCTGGCTCACCGAGATGGCGTTGATCGAACCACACCCGGCGCTCAAGGCTGCTTCAGAACAAGCATCCCCGGCCGACATGTTTTTGGGTGACGATTTCCACCACAACGGCGCGTTCCGCCTAAGCTACGGTTTCGAATATGCCGCAATGATGGAGACCGGCAAGAGCAACAAGACGTTCGAGTTCAAACAGTTCGATACGTACGACTGGTATTTGAAGCTGGGGCCGCTCCGGGAGGCGAATGCACGCTATTTCGACGGCCAGCGGCCGAGCTGGAACAATTTTATTGCGCACCCGAACTATGACGCGTTCTGGAAAAAAGATGCGGTGCAAGACTTCGTCGGCCACGGCAAAGTACCCAATCTCAACGTGGGTGGATGGTTTGACCAGGAGGACTTCGCCGGCCCATGGCGCATCTTCGCAGCGAGTGAAACGCCGGAGTCGCGGCAGTTCAACTATCTGGTGGTCGGGCCCTGGAATCACGGCGGATGGGAATCCGGCAGCGGTCGGATCCTTAAGAATCTTGATTTCGGCAGCAACACCGGCGACTATTTCCGTAGCAACGTGCAGGCGCGTTGGTTCGCGTACTGGCTGAAGGATAAAGGGCCGCTCAACATGCCCCGAATCCAACTCTTTGAGACCGGTCTCAACGATTGGAAAGCCTACGATCAGTGGCCGCCGCGCGCGACTCATCCTCGAAGACTTTACCTGCGCGCCTCAGGCGAAGCATCGTTCGACCCGCCTGCCGGCGGCGAAGAAGCATACGACTCGTTCGTTTCCGACCCGCGCCGTCCGATTCCGTACCGGCAGCGGCCGATTTCGGAAACATACGGCGGCTCCCCTGGCTGGAGCACCTGGCAAACTGACGATCAGCGGTTTGTGGAAACCCGCCCCGACGTCGCGGTGTGGCAAACCAAGCCGCTCGATGCGGATGTCGCGATAGCGGGTGACGTCTTGGCGGATCTGTTCGCGTCCACCTCGGGGACCGACTCCGATTGGGTCGTCAAGCTGATCGATGTTTATCCCGCTAATGTTCCGGAAGACCCGCCTATGGGTGGCTATGAACTAATGATCGCCGCCGACGTATTGCGCGGCCGATTCCGCAACAGCTTCGAGAAACCTGAACCGGTCACGCCGAACGAGCCTGTCGAATACCGCATTGATCTGCTCTCGCACGATCATATGTTTCGAAAAGGTCACCGCATCATGATCCAGATTCAGAGCACCTGGTTTCCACTGATCGATCGCAATCCTCAGAAGTTTGTTCCCAATATTTTTCAAGCGGCAGATTCCGACTTCGAGGCCGCGACGCAGCGGGTATTTCGAGACGCGACTCACGCTTCTGCCATCGTGTTGCCGGTTCAATAACGTCGAATCGACGATGCCGGATTCACGATGCGAATGATCCGCCTCGCTCGGATACTTACTGTTCTGTTGTCGACGGTGTTTCCGATCCTGACCTCCGCATCCGATCTGGCCTTGGTCGGCGGAAAGATATACCCGTCACCCGCTGAGCCGCCGATCGAGAACGGGGTCGTCCTAGTCCGCGACGGACGCATCGCTGCACTTGGTCCGCGAGACAAAATTCAAGTCCCCACGGGCGCGCTGACGCTCGATTGCAAAGGGATGACGATCGCTGCCGGACTCTGGAACAGTCACGTTCATATTCTTACGCCCGGACTACTTCACGCGGAAAAATCTTCGGCCCATCAAATCTCGTCACAGCTGCAGCAGATGCTAACGCGCTGGGGATTTACGACTGTCTTTGATCTCGCGTCAGTGCTTGCGAATACCAACGTCATCCGGACGCGGATAAAAGATGGCGAAGTACTTGGGCCGCGAATTTTTACCGTGGGAGAGCCGTTCTACGGCAAGGGCGGCACGCCCGTTTACATCAAACCGTTTCTCGAGGCGAACCACATCAGTCTTCCTGAAGTCCAATCAACGGCTCAGGCAATCGAACGAGTGCGCCAGCAGGTTCGCGATGGCGCAGACGGAATCAAAATCTTCACAGGCTCAATCGAGGCCAACGGTGTCTTGGTCATGCCGCTCGATCTGGCCACGAAGATTGTTTCGGAGGCTCATCGTCTTCACAGGCGAGTATTTGCGCATCCGTCGAACCCAGAGGGAACCGAAGTTGCCATCCAGAGCGGCGTCGATGTGCTGGCTCACACGGCCCCTGCAGGCGGTGGCTGGAAACCGGAACTGGTTCGACGCATGAAGGAACGCGGTATGGCCTTGATCCCGACCCTGACACTCTTTGATGTCGAAGCGAAGAAGGCCCATGTCTCCGCCGAGGAGAACGCGATGTGGATCCGGCTGGCGGTAGAGGAGCTCAAAGCCTACGCTGATGCTGGCGGCCAAATCCTGTTCGGCACTGATGTCGGCTACACCGAACACTTCGATACCGCCGAAGAATTTACATTGATGGCGCGCGCTGGCCTCGATTTCCGCCACATCCTTGCGTCGCTGACGACGAATCCGGCAGAGCGATTCGGCTATGCGCAGACGAGTGGCCGGATTGCAAAAGGTTTTGATGGCGATCTGGTCGTCCTCAACAATGATCCTGCGAAGAATGTGACCGCTTTTTCAAACGTTCGCTACACGATTCGCGGCGGCAAAGTTATCTACGACAGCAGAGCGCAACAACAGTGACTAACAGCGTGCCTTGCGCGCGGATGCGCCTGTTCAGAAAGCTGTAAAACATCAGCAAGCCCGCGAGGCGGAACAGTCCGATAATCGGCGGTTGCGGCGACGAGGTGACGGTGATGGACCCTATCCAGCACGTTTGCGAGAAACGAGAATGGTAGCGATCCCTATGCCGAGGAGCATCATCGTTTGGGGCTCTGGTGTGCCAGTGATAGGAGTTCCCGCGACCGTTACACCATCGAGAGCCATCCCCGTGTCGTAAGCTGTATCGTTCCAATTCACCGCTCCGACCTCGAGGATATAGTTGCCCGCGGTGGGAATGAGATAACTGGATTGAACCCAGCCGGTGTAGCCGCAACCTGCGGCATAACACAAGCCCGAATAGCCGCCCAAAGGCGACCAGGTGGGGCCGCCCCCGATGATCGGCACCGATGCGGGAGTCAAAGTGGCGGAGGGCGGCGGCATGCTAAAGCCCGGCACGATGCTGCCACTCGGAGCCGTCCTCGCGGTAAACAAAAGAGCTACCGGCGTACTAGCCGAATTCAGCAATTCCGCCCAGGCATAATCTGCAAATCCCGACCCGTCGGAGGTGACGAAATTGAAATAGAAATTGAGAGGAGCGCCGGCAGCGGCAGAGAACATCGAAGTCGTAAGTGTCGACCCATTCGTCGGGTTTCCCACACCGCCAACTCCGGGCAGTGCACCGACGCCTAAAAGTCCACCACTAGTGGAAACCCACTGATACTGGCTGTTACCGGTGGGCGAAAGCGTGACTACCCCGTCCGCCCCGTCCGAGCCACAACTGCCACTACAGGTCCAGCCGCTCGGAATGGTAGCTCCCGAGGCGCTCGATATGAGCCACCCCGCTACTCCAACTGCTGCAAAGGCGAGCTGAAGAATGCCCCGGGCACGTAAAAAGGTTCTGCGTTGCATCCGGAATGTTACTCCTTCAGCTGAGTAGACTAGTACGATTAGGTAATGTGAAGCGATGTCTAGGGAAAGTACTAAGCGTGATGCCCTGGAAGTTCTACAACTTTCGTACTATCTGTGTGTCTGAATAGTCGCCCCTAGCGACTTCTTAGCGTGCTGTGAGCTTAGAACATTCACGTTCAGTCGCTCCGACGAGTTGAGGCAGCTTTGAACATCAGTTTGAGGTGAGGGGGAGGGGCGTTACGCAGCGCTTCTTGTGCGTGGCCGCACTTCCTTTTCGATATCGCGGCGGAGTTCCAAGCGCGCCTTGCTCAACTCGTAGGACTTCTGCAGATTCATCCAAAGATTCCGGGCTGATCTCAAAGTAGCGACCCAGGCGAAGGGCAGTATCTGCCGTGATGCTGCGACGGCCGTGGAGGATCTCGGTGATACGAGTTACCGGGACATGTAGATCCAGGGCCACTCTGTTGGCTGAAAGATCAAGAGGCCTCAAGAACTCCTCGAGAAGCATCTCGCCTGGGTGAGTGGTTAGCCGCTGAATATTCCAGCCCTCCGCGGGCATGGCGATTGGCTTGGATCGAATCTTAGGCATCCATCTGCTCCTTTCTTGCTTCAGTGATGATCCGTCAACTCGAATTCGTATGCATCCTCACCTTCCAAATGAAGCAAATGCGGTACTGATGATTGATTCGGATGCTGTGCTGCCGCTTGCGATCACCTGACAGCGCCTCCAGGAGATTTCCGGGAGGGACACGCAAGTCATCGAGCGTTGTGGCCGCGTGCATCTGATCCAGCTTGCGCCTGGCCACCTTGCCGGTGTTCACGAAGTTTCGACTCAGCCGACCCTCGAAAACGTTGGCCGTTTCCTTGTCCGCGAAGCTTCTAATCAAACGCCTATCGCATAACGTGTCGCGCTAAAGGTCAAATTTGATGCCGGGACGCACTTCGTCCGCATCCTTACAGACGCTCCGCGTCACTCGTGCCACGGCGGCTGGCGTTACGGATCGCGTTTGGGACATCGCCGATATCGTGAAGCTGCTGGACGAAAAACCCGAGAAGCCGAACTACGACGATGCGCAGTATGGACCGGCGCTAGGGCACGATCCGATGGGGCACAACCGCTAGGTGCTTTGTGGATTTCTACATAAATCTCGTCAGCCTCCAAATAGATACAAGCCATATCGCCAAACAAGCAAATGACGATATGAGTGCCTTATTATTATTGTTCTCGATTCCGTGCCAGAAAGAGACGATTCCAACGAGGGCGGAGATAACGCCAAGCATAAACCACAGGATGAACACGAGGTTCGCAAGAAGTTGGACCCGCTGTGGAGCAAATATGTAAGCGGCAAGGCCGGCGGTTGGACCGCAATATTCACCTGTGTTCTTACAATTTTACTGGCATCCTGGCGTACATCGGATATTTGGCGAATCAGAACACCATAGTGAGCCAACGAGCATTTCTGAGCCTCTCTGGCACGAGCGGAAGCACCATTACCGCACCCGACGGCAAGACGATGGTCGCAATGCAGCTCTTCATCGGCTGGCAAAACGGCGGGGCCACGCCGACCAAGAATGCCTCTTCGCATTGCAACTGGCAGCATTGGTCGCCTGAACTCCCAACCAACTTCGATTTTCCGGACCTGCCGACCCAAGAAGCTAGCCGCCCATTTGTGGTTGGTCCGCATGCAATCAGCTACATCCCCCTGGTAATTCCAATAGGTGAGCTTCAGGATGCCAAAGCGGGAAGAACGCGACTTTACATCTGGGGCTGGGCAGCCTACAACGACACCTTTAGTCATACCCCGCGACGGCTTACTGAGTTTTGTGCAGAGCTTACCAATGTCACCGTCACGGATACACAGGTTACTTGGCAAACGACACCCTGCAGAGTTCACAACTGCTACGACGAGGACTGCGCCGATTATAGAGAGCGCAGAGAGGGCAAGTAGAATGAGGCTAACCGCACGTTTCATATTTCACGCTCGCGAGATGAGTGTGGGAGGCAATTCTACGCAGCGAGTGAAAGATGGCTCAAAGCCACTGTGCAGATAAGAGATAAGGATTTTTCGAAGAGCTGTGACCGGCCCATCTTTCCAAATCAAGCCACTACCCCTACCCCTCCCCGGTTTGACACCTAAGTTATAGATTCGCTAGACTGAAGTGTTCGAGTTTTCGAGCGGAGAGAAGAAGTTTGTCCATGCGTACCGAAGTTCCGTCCAAGCACGAGATCACTCGTGCGTGGCACGTGATTGACGCGAATGACGCCGTCCTGGGTAGGGTGGCGAGCCGCGCAGCTATGCTCCTGATGGGCAAGCACAAAACCATGTTCACCCCGTCTATGGACACGGGTGACCACGTAATTATCGTCAATGCCGCCAAGGTCAAATTGACGGGCGGCAAAGAAGGACAAAAATTGTACCGGCGGCATTCCGGTTACCCCGGCGGGCTCGTCGAGGTCGGAGCACGGCGTATGCGGGAAACGCGTCCGCAGCGGATGCTGGAACTGGCCGTGTCCGGCATGTTGCCGAAAACGAAGCTCGGCAAGCAGATGTACCGGAAGCTGAAGGTCTATGCCGGCGAGCATCATCCGCATCAGGCGCAACAGCCTGCCGCGATGACGCTGTAAAGAATCGAAGAAGAGGAAGGTTATTTAGTTTGGCAGCGAAGCTTGTTCAACAGTTAGGAACCGGGCGGCGAAAGACCGCTACCGCGCGCGTTTTTCTGCGGCCGGGAAAAGGGCAGATTACTATTAACCACCGCAGTTTCGAACATTATTTCGTGAACGAGTCGGCTCGCGCTTATGTGCGGCAGCCGCTGCTCGCGACCGAAACCGCGGACCGGTTCGACGTCATGATCCTCGCCGATGGCGGCGGGCTGAGCGGACAAGCTGGGGCGGCGCGCCTCGGCATCGCCCGCGCTCTCATTGAATTTAATTCTGAGCTCAGAGGGAAACTGAAGGGGCTCGGATTGCTGACGCGCGATGCTCGCGCACATGAGCGAAAGAAGTACGGGCAGAAGGGTGCGCGCAAGCGCTTCCAGTTCTCCAAACGGTAGTACGCCTTTTCGTTCCAACGTTGAACGCGCATAAACGGGAATCCGCAGCGTGCGCGCTCGCATCCATCTTGCAGCGCCGGTCTCAGGGCCGCCGCAGCAGTAACCCGGGCACGATCCAGATCACGCAAATTCCGCTTTGGGCGCGTGAAATTTTGCGATCCCGTCCGGTGAAGTCAATTTAGGAGGCAGGTTGCCGTCGATTTCGATGAAAGAATTGCTCGAAGCTGGCGTTCACTTCGGGCACCAGACCAAGCGCTGGAATCCAAAAATGAAAGAGTACATCTTTGGAGAACGCAATGGCATTTACATTATCGATCTGCAGAAGACGCTGAAGCTGTTCAAAGACGCCATGCGTTATGTGGGCGAGATGGCGGCGCAAGGCAAGACGGTGCTGTTCGTGGGCACCAAGCGCCAGGCGCAAGAGGCGATTGCGGAAGAGGCGACGCGCTGCAGCCAGTTCTACGTCAATCAGCGTTGGCTGGGAGGGCTGCTGACGAACATCGCCACGGTGCAGCGCTCGATCAAACGCCTGAAGGAATTGGATTCCATGTCTGGCGATAACGCGTACGAAGGCCGGGCCAAAAAGGAAGTGGGACGGCTCGAGCGCGAACGCAAGCATTTGCAGCAGAATCTGGCCGGCATTAAGGACATGAACGGCCTACCCGATCTGCTGTTCGTGGTCGATTCGAATAAGGAATCGATCGCGGTGAAGGAAGCGCGCAAGCTGGGTATCCCGGTCGTCGCTGTCGTCGATACCAATTGCGATCCCGACGAAGTGGATTACGTGATACCGGGCAACGATGACGCACTGCGTGCGATCCGCCTGTTCACGACGAAGATTGCCGATGCCGTTGCAGAAGGCAGGTCGCTCGCAACGGAGCAGGAGTTCGCGGCCGAGAAGATTGTCAGTGAAGACGAGACCGCGGCTGAACACACTCCGGAAGAGTACACGCAATACATGGACCCGAAATATGCCGAACAGCTGATGTCGGAGAGCCTTGCGACCAGCACTGAAGCGGAAACGCCTCCGCGCAAAGGCCCAGGCAGCGAGGCGCCCCTCGAGGAACCTGTAGCGACCACGACGCTCAGCGAAAAGTAGCTCGGACTGTCGAGATTTAACGGGCGACCGGCCGAGAAAGGCTTGGTCGCCCAATCTGTGTAAAGAAAGAAATAGAACAAAAGAATCACATGGCAGAAATTAGTGCACAACAGGTGAAACAACTCCGCGATCGCACCGGCGCGGGCATGATGGAGTGCAAGAAGGCGTTGCAAGAGGCCAACGGTGATATGGCCGAAGCCGAAATCATTCTCCGCAAGCGGGGTATCGCGGCCGCCACCAAAAAGGAAACACGCTCGACAAAACAAGGTTTGATCGCGTCGTTCATCGGCCCGGATACGAAGCTGGGCGTCCTTGTGGAAGTGAACTGCGAATCGGACTTCGTGGCGCGCACGGAAGACTTTCAGACTCTGACCGCGGACGTCGCAGCGCATATCGCTGAGACCAAGCCCAAACTCGTTCGCATGGAGGAAATCACCGAAGCCGAGCGGGCCAACTTCAAAGCGCATGAAGCACTCTACGAGCAGAAATTCAGTAAAGACCAGAACACCACGGTTGCTGAGCTGGTGAAGACGAAAATCGCGAAGCTCGGCGAGAACATCAGCATCTCTCGTTTCGCTTTGTACGAGGTGCAGAGTAGCGGCGTGGTTGGCACCTACATTCACACCGGGGGTCAAATAGGCGTCCTCCTCGAAGTACACACGAGTTCGGATGAGGTCACGCGCCAAGACGCGTTCAGGACACTGGTTCGCGATATCGCCATGCAGGTGGCTGCGGCCAATCCGCAATTTGTCAGCAAAGAAGAGGTTCCAGCGGATGTGCTGAAACGCGAACGCGAGATTCAACGCGACCGGGCGCTGGGCGAGGGCAAGCCGGAGAAGATGGTCGACAAGATTGCGGAAGGCCGCATGAGCAAATTTTACGAGGAAGTCTGCTTGCTGGAGCAGCCCTTTATTCGCGAAAACACCATCTCAGTCGGCGAGTTGATCCGCACGGCCAATGCGAAGCTTGGAGGGAATCTGAGCGTAGTTCGATTTGTTCGTTTCAAAGTGGGCGATGCAATGGACGCGCCTGCAGTCAAGGAAAGTCCGCTGCCAGTGACAGCATAAACCGTTAGTCGCGCGAGCCCGAGGTGTCGGCGGCATGCCACAGTACGAGCGAATTCTATTAAAAATTAGCGGGGAAGCTCTGGCCGGCCCGCTTTCCTTCGGATTGGATCCGGATCGCGTCATGCTGCTGGCGAGCGAAGTCGCCGAAGTAGCTCGCTCACACGTGCAAATGGGGCTGGTCCTCGGCGGAGGCAACATTTTTCGCGGTGTCGCCGCCGCAGCCCACGACATGGATCGCGTGACCGGCGATCACATGGGTATGCTCGCGACCGTCATCAATGCGCTCGCGTTTCAAGATGCGCTCGAGAGATTGAATGTGCCCACGCGCGTCATGACTGCTATCCAGATGCATCAGGTAGCCGAGCCCTACATTCGGCGTAGAGCCATTCGCCATCTCGAAAAAGGGCGCGCCGTGATTTTTGCGGCTGGAACATCGAATCCGTATTTTTCGACCGACACTGCGGCCACGCTGCGGGGGCTCGAGATCCACGCCCAAATCATTGCCAAGGCCACCAGCGTCGACGGCGTGTACGACAAAGATCCCAAAAAACATCCGGATGCCGTGAAGTACAACGAAGTGAGTTATACGGAGGTTCTGTCGAAAGCGCTGGGCGTGATGGACGCCTCTGCGGTCGCCATGTGCCGCGACAATCACATGCCCATCACGGTCTTCGATCTGAAGGTTCCCGGCAATATAATGCGAATGGCGATGGGTGACCCGATCGGCACTATGATTCGATAGGGTCGCATGATGCGATATGAAAAACGAAACTCAAACAGCCCCTGGCGGTAGCAGCACTTTCAAGAATGTGAAAGAAGTGGAAGCGAATGCTCGCACACGCATGGATAAAGTGCTCACAGAGCTGCAGCAGGAGATGGCGCACATTCGGACGGGGCGCGCCTCGATCGGCCTGCTGGACAGCATTCGCGTCGATTACTACGGTTCGCCTGTGCCGTTGAACCAAGTTGCTCAGCTCCACGTGCCGGAGCCGGCCATGATCACGGTGCAGCCCTGGGACGCTTCCACCATTCGCGAGATCGAGAAGGCGATCCGCAATTCCGACCTGGGACTGAATCCGTCGAACGACGGGAAAATCGTTCGGGTACCGATTCCGCCGTTGACCGAAGAGCGCCGGCGCGAGTTGGCCAAGAAACTCAGTCACATTGCGGAAGAGCGCCGTGTGGGTCTCCGCAACGTTCGCCGTGACGCTAATGAAGATCTGAAAAAGATGCTCAAAGACAAGCTGATCAGCGAGGACGATGAGCGTCAGGCACTCGCCTCCATACAGAAGTTAACCGACGCTCAGATCGCGAAGGCCGATCAGGCCGCAAAAGCCAAAGAAAAAGAGATCCTTGAGTTTAAGTAGTATGGCTCTCAAGTAGCGCCGTCACTGAGCAGATAGATGGCAGCGCAAACATTCAAGTACGACTCGATCGTAATCGGATCGGGCCAAGGCGGTAATCCGCTCGCGCAGGAACTCGCCGGGCGTGGTGAAACCGTCGCCCTGATCGAATCGGATCATCTGGGCGGCACGTGCATAAACACCGGCTGCACGCCGACGAAGACCATGATTGCGAGTGCGCAAGTCGCTCACTATGCGCGGAACGGGCACCGCTGGGGTGTGCACACTAACGACGTGCGAGTGGATCTAAGCGAAGTTCTTAAGCGAAAGAACGATGTTGTGGAGAGGTTCCGATCCGGATGGGAGCGGAAGGTAGATCAACCTGGTAAGCCGCGGCTGATGCGAGGGAGGGCACGTTTCACCGGCCCGAAGCGCGTAGAAGTCGGCGGGGACACGATCGAGGCGGAACGCATTTTCATCGACACAGGCGCGAGTCCGACGATTCCCCCAATAACAGGTTTAGACTCGCTGCCGTATCTCACCAACGTGGGCATGCTGCAACTCACTGAGGTGCCGGAACACCTGCTGGTTCTGGGCGGTGGCTACGTTGGCGTGGAGTTTGGGCAGATGTTCCGCCGGTTCGGAAGCAAAGTCACCGTTGTTCAGAGCGCGGCACGAATTCTGCCTAATGAAGATGAAGACGTTACCGACGAGTTGCAAAACGCGCTCGAGGCGGAAGGGATCCAATTTCATCTCGAGGCGCGTGCGACCAAAGCCGAGCAGAAGAATGGGCAGATTTCGTTGACGCTAACAAAACGTGGCGCTTCGGAAACGATTTCCGGATCACACCTGCTGGTTGCGACCGGGCGCACTCCGAACACCAAAGATCTGGATCTCGACAAAGCGGGCATTAAGACAAATGACAGAGGCTTCGTCGTTGTCAATGATCGGCTCGAGACTACGGCGAAAGATGTCTGGGCGCTCGGTGACGTGAATGGTGGGCCGGCATTCACGCACATTTCGTACAACGATTATCAAATCGTCTACGGGAACCTATATGAAGGCAAAGATCTGCGGACAAGCTCCCGCATCGTGCCGTATGCGGTGTACACCGACCCGACCCTGGGTCGCGTGGGTTTGACGGAAAAAGCTGCCCGTGCTCAGGGCCGCAAATTGAAAATCGGAAAGATACCGATGGCGAGCGTCGCGCGAGCGATCGAGCGCGCCGAAACGCGCGGATTCATGAAGGTTGTCGTGGATGCGGCAAATGATCGTGTGCTCGGTGCGGCCATTCTGTCGCCGGAAGGAGGCGAACTCGTGCAGATTCTCAGCACACTCATGCTGGCCGACCAGCCATACACGTTATTGAAGGGCGCCATCTACATCCACCCGACGTTGGCGGAAGGCTTCTTTGGACTGATGGATAGTGTGAGGGAAGTGGACTGAGCACGTCCCTGCTAAACGTTTGGGACTAAGTGTTTCGCGACTAAGTGTTTCGATCGACGCTGTACCGGCCGGCGCCGGCGATGAACACTGCCGCGAAGCCGCCCAGGAAAACCAGCGCTAATTCACCGCTGTGCGGGCCCGAGACAGCAAAGTGATGGACGAGCGCGAACGCTACCGCCAGATTGATCACGATAATCAGCGCGGCCAGGCGCGTGCCAAGCCCCAGCACTACCAGCAACGAGCAGATTGCATCCGACAGTAGAGCAAAGATGAGGCTGAGGCGTGGTCCGATATGCACAGGATCGGGAAAGTGAGCCGCCATCCGGGAGAAATGCGCCACCTTCTCTACGCCGTGCTTGAAAAAAAGATCGAGTCCGAGCCATACGCGCAGCACCAGTAAGGCGAAATCGTAGTTGCGGGGCAGAAACCCTAAT
>CAWBDJ010000002.1:0-267275 GCA_963787615.1 uncultured Acidobacteriaceae bacterium
TTCCCGCCGCCGCCCAGCAATGGAGGATTGTGATCTACGGCATTTTTCAGATCGATCAGAGTTCGCCCGTATCTACTCCGTCACTGCTTCGCTCGCTATGATTCTGTGGTCCGTTTCCGCGCTGCGCAATGGAGGACTCAGCCGTGCCGTCGCGATATATGGCTACGTCATTGCTCCGCTCATCATTCTCGGCATCGTCATCGGCCATCTGCAGCTCAATGTCCACGGCATGGCCCTGGTCGGATTAGGCCACGCTATTTGGTTCATCGTCGTTAAGCACAATTATGCTCTCGGACGCAAGCGCGCCCGCTTCCGCTGCGTCGCTTTAATCCGATCGAGCAGATAGCAGAACGCATTGACAGATTAGAAACTATCGGTTGCTCGCATGTTTCCATCCGGGTTTTTCGCCACCCGAATGGTATCCATTTACCTTAAGAGAAAGGGCGAACGGAAACGGTTCTTCACGCCCGTTCGCCTCACCTCCGACCACGGCCACCATGAATCAAGTCACACCCGTAGCGCTCGCCAATTGGCAGAATTTCTATGTCATCTTAGGCTCATCCGCCGGAGCTCTGACCGGTCTTCAATATCTCGGTCATGACCCTGGTCACCCAGGCCGGGGCTGCCCGTAACATACGTGACATCCACGCCTTTGGCACTCCCAACCGTTATCCACTTTTGCACGCGCGCTGCTGATCTCCGCCGTCATGACCGCGCCTTGGCAGATCCTGCCGAACCTTGGCCTGTGTGTTAGCAGCCTGCGGAGTGGCGGGTATCGCGTACTCGTTCCGGGTCATCTGGCACGCTCGCAAAGCAGCGTATCAGCCGGACATGGAGGACTGGGTCTGGTACATCATCGTTCCGCTTCTCGGGCATGGGGCCGTGCTTGGTCGCCGCGGCCTTCGTGATCCCCGGCAAACCCCGCCTTGTCGCTCGTCATAGTCGCCGCCGACGCGCTCGGGTTTCTTTTTCTCGGTGTACATAACTCTTGGGATTCGGTCACGTTCATCGCCGTCCAGTACGCTGCGCGCTTGAGCGCCGAGAAAACGAAAAATGGCCTGGATTCGGAAAAGCGTGAGACAAAGTGATCAGAGCAGTATGTGTCTGGCTCGAGTTGTCACTCTTGTGCCTCGCAACTGCAATGGCCGCGATATCTGCGTTCAGCCTGCGCAGCGAACTCTCGCGCTGCACGATCCGAGCCTTCCGTTCTGGAGTCAACCCGGTCCGAGCGAGTACCGAGTCGAGATGGGACCACCAAAGGCGAGGTGATTCTACAGGTCACTCGTGCGTTGGCTCCCAAAGGTGCGGATCGGTTCTACCACCTCGTAGAAGTCGGCTTCTATGATGACTCGCGCTTTTTTCGAGTGATCACGGGAAGATTTGCTCAATTCGGCATTCCCGGCGATCCATCCATCGGCGCCATCTGGCGCACTCAAACCTTTGCCGATGATCCCGTCCGAGCCAACAACGTTCGCGGAACGTCGCTTTCGCAATGACCGGCCCCAATGCGCGAACCACACAGATCTACATCAATACAGCGGATCAACCGCGACAGGATGCAATGGGCTTCGCACCGTTCGGCAAAGTTGTGCAAGGCATGGATGTCATCGATAACCTCTATCCCGGCTACGGAGAAACATCGGGCGGAGGCATGCGCGCTGGCCATCAGACCAAACTGTTCGAACAAGGTAACCGCTACCTCGATCGCGAATTTCCGCTTCTTGACAAATTACTTCGTTGCGAACTGCTGCCGTCGCAGTAGCTAAGAAACTAACCCCGCCGGCTGCGGCGTGCTCCAAAGCGTTTCAGGCATTCGTCACGCTCAGCACATTGCCATTGGGGTCCTTAAACCAGGCGACACGCGGTTGTCGAAGCCGCTCCTTCCCTGCGTTCACATCGCAAATTCAGCCGGCCTATTTCACACCTTTGACCAGATACAGCGTTTCCAGATCGCGTTGATAGGAGAACCCATAAGACTTGGCGTCGGGCGTCATACACACCTGTCCGAAAATGTATGCTCCCGGATCCGGTGGCCTCAATTCGCGCCAGAGTTCTTTTTTTCCACTGTGCACATCCATGCGGAAGATTTGGGAGCTTCTTTTTCGGAGGTATCGTGCTGAATAAATAAATGGCGGCAATCTGCACTCCAGGAAATCACCGAATCGCCAGCTTCGATCGGACCCAACGAGGTCTGCTCGCCAGTCTTGAGCGAACGAATATAAATGGTATCGGCGCTTATCACGACCACTGCTTGAGCGTTCGGCGAAACTCTCGTAGCTCGAACACCAGCAGGAGTGACGGGTATCGGCTTTTTCCCGGATAGGTTCAGAACATACGTTCTCACCGGTTGGTTCGGCTCGCTGCCGACGAAGAGAATCCGATGGCTATCCGGAAACCATTCGAGTCTTTCAGGCCGAATGTCACCGAGTGCCAAGATTTTCTTTTCACCTGGCCCGGTCGGCAACACGACCAGTCGAGAGGTCCCGTCTCCTCTTGTAAACAGGCAACCCATCTGCTGTCGGGCGAGAGAACGGCCTCAGTGCCGTAACCTAACTTGAAGGCAGGCGAGCCATCCGTGTGCCGGATGTAGATGGCGGGGCTGCGGCCCTTCCCGTACGACAGCTCCAGGAACAGGATTGTATTGCCGTGGTCTGAAATTCCCTTTATTGAGGATGCATCGAGCCAACTGGTCCCGTTCGCTCCCGTTTCAGGCGTCAGGCATCTCATCCCGAGCCGGAAATGTGCGCTCGAGAGCAATAGACTGCCGTCCCCGCCACATCGTGCAAAATCGGAATGCCGCCGGTCTGCAAGAGCATGCGTTCGTGGCCTCTGACGTCAACCGCATACACACCCGGATCGACACCCGTGCGGGCACTGGCGAACCAGAGTTCGTTTCCATTAGGCGCCCAGTCCAGTCCGCTGATCCTTCGCCAGCCTGTTGAGAGGACCTGCTTCGGATGGCGAGCGCTTATCACTTCTATCGAGTAATCGCCTGCGTTCGTGTACTCGAAAAAGGCCAGCAACCCGTTCTTTGCGAGATACGAAGATAGGTGGGCGGGCGTGAGGACTGCGTGTCATAGAGCACGGTGCCAATGGGGTATTCGATGCGGTAATGCCCTTCAACCGTTCTCACCACTGCGATTGATTCGCCCGTTCGATCCCAGTCAGCGGCGGACACGTTCTCCAACAACTGGTGGGGCTCCGCCTCCTAGACAAACCTCAGCCAGAACTCCTGCGTAAGAGCATTACCGGCACCGATCAAAATGGCTAGATTCCCATTGCGCGAGACCGACATAATCTTGCCGGATGGAAGTCCCAGGTTGCGAGCCTCCCGATTGCCCAGTTGCGCCAGAACAGCGTGCTCGGAGCGCATTACATCGGCTGCATACACGATGCTTCCGCCGGAGCAAATCTCGCGCCGAGGATATCTCCTCGTTGAAACGTCAGGCGTTGGAACGTGATTGGTTTCTTTGGAATGTCCGCCCCCAGCCAGCTCCCAATGGGACTGCAACTGCTGCAACGCAGAAGGCCGGATCAACCAAGCTCGCCAATTGCGCTTTGGAGCACGCGTTGCTACCGCCGGCGCGTCGATTTCTTCCAGAACGTCCTCGAGCGCGAGCTTCACATCGTCCATATGCTGAATACGCGCTTCTGGATCCTTCTTCAAGCAGCGGAGAATGACGCGTTCAAGTTCACGCGGCAGCGTGGACACTAAAGCTCGCCGTGTGGTGGCTCCTGGTTCAATACAGCCGCCAAAATCGAAACAGTGCTTTGGCCCTGAAAAGCCCGGCGGCCGGTCACCATCTCATACAGCACCGCGCCGAAAGAAAAAATATCCGAGCGCGCATCCACTCGTTTCCCTTCCGCTTGCTCCGGAGACATGTATGAGGCAGTGCCAAATACCAGGCCCGGACTCGTAAGCGGATGCTTCCGCCGCAATCGATTCGTCCTGTGACGTTTCCGCTTGCACCATTTGTTTGGCAAGACCGAAATCAAGGATCTTCACCCGGCGTTGCTCGGTCACGATGATGTTCGACGGCTTGATGTCGCGATGCACAATGCCGGCCGCGTGAGCGGTAGCGAGGCCATCGGCGATTTCCGCTGCATACTTCACCGCCTGCTTCAGCGGGAGCGGCTTATGTCCAATCAAACGGTCCAGCGTCTTGCCGGCTACGTACTCCATCACGATGAAATCGGTCCCGTCGTGCTCGAGAACGCCGTGAATCGTGATGATGTTGGGATGGTTCAGCGCCGAGGCAGATTTCGCTTCCTCTAGAAAGCGCCTTTTCCGTTCAGCATTCGAAAAGTGATCCCCGGGAAGAACCTTAATGGCTACCGAACGATTTAACTGCGTATCGCGAGCCTTGAATCACGGCCCATCCCGCCTTTCCCGACAATTCCGGTGATCTCATAAGGCCCAATGTGCTTCCCTGCCATGTCATCGTCGCTGGCAGAGCCGTCGGGCAATAGCTCAACTGCGCGTTCTACGGCCATATCAAGCCTTCGTTGCTCGCATCGTCGTGCGTTAGCAGCGATTCGATCTCATGTCGCAGAGCATCGTCTCCGCCACACACTCTCTCGAGAAAGGACACGCGCTGGTTCGGGGGAAGATCGGCAGCCTCGTGAAACGGCTCCTCGACCCGTTCCCAGCGCTCGTCACTCATGATTTGGTTGTGCTCGCCAGAAAGCGCCGCAGCCACGCTTCTCCCAAACGGAGGTCACGTTTCACGGTGGGAACTGTCAGCCCTAGAGCCGTGGCGATCTCTTCCCGGTCCATGCCGCCGAAGTACCGAAGCTCGATCACCTTGGCCTTGCGCTCATCCACTTTCGACAACTGATCCAGAGCTTCGCTGACCTCCAACACGTCGGGAGCTCGTGTGGGCGAGAGGGCGCTCGTTTCCTCCAAACTAACCGCCATCGCATCGCCTCCACGCTTCGCAGCACCGTGCGCCCGGGCGTAATCCACCAGAATGAGTCGCATCAGACGTGCCGCAATACCGAAGAAATGTGCCCGATCGTCCCAGCGACACGGCTGCGACGGGTCAATCAGCCGCAACCAGGCTTCATTGACAAGTGCAGTTGGTTGTAGTGTCTGGTTCGGTCGCCCGCGCCTTAGATACGTGCGCGCAAGTCGATGCAGCTCGCGATGGACGTGAGACGTGAGCTCTTCCAGCGCCGCGGGATTCCCTTCGCTCCAACTGGCCAGAAGCTGCGTGATGGGCGCCGCTGGTTCCACGAGGCGATTTTGACACAGGCCCAGGCAGCAGGACAAAGCTTGTCAAAAAGTCAAAAAAAGTGCCGGCAAGGTTAGCCGTTTAGCACTCTTTCTACGAAGGAGTAAGGTGAAAGGACTTTTAAACATGAAACGCACGATGTTCTTAGGGCTTTTGACGATCGCTATGGCGCTGGCTTCCTCCGTTGGGGCGTACGCTCAATCTATATTTGGCGCATAACAGCAGCCTTTTAGCGACTCTTCTCTCAAACGGCACACGCGCCGTTTGCGTGTGCCGTTTCTGATCCCACAGTCATTCCGGAGTGAACCGCCCGCGATGTTTGCCGGCGGCGAAAGCACAACAAGACGCAACCGGGCAATCGTCGCATTTCGGGTTGCGGCGTTTGCACAGAGTCTGTCCGTGCCGCTTTAGCAGCAGGTACGCACGTGTGCGCGCGTCGATGCTTTTCGGGATCTCCGCTTCGATTGCCTGCTGCGCCTCGCGATAGGTGACGCTATAGTTCTCGCGCTCCTGGCCGTGGCGTATACGAACAAGCACATGCGGGCAATTAGAGGGAACCGCAGCGACCGGTGCCATACCTGCGAAAAGCAAGATGCGATCGGCGCCCGCATCGGCAATATTTGGAAATCGCTTTAGCGCCTGGCGAACTTTGGTCAGTGGTCCCACCAAGCCTGCACGCAGATTCCCACCGTACTCATTCTCCACCCGAGCAGCGATTTCGATGAGCCGCTGCGCCCGTACTTCCGGAACCATGCCACCGGCTTTCAAAGCCATTGCAAGCCTCGCGGCACTGGCCCCGAGTAGTTCACGTGGTCCGACGCCGACCTCACACTTCAGAGCATCCCAACCTTTCGCGCACGCCGTATCGCTCGCTGGATATCCACAGTGCCACCACACTAGAAATTCGTAAGGCTCGGTTGGCCAGCACGGCTCCTGCCGTCCATACCGAGACTCCAACCGGCTCAGTATTTCAGAAAGACTTCCGGCGGCGCTGTACATACACCATGCGACTATAGCCTAATTTCACCGGCCACGAGCCGCTGACTTATCAGGTAGAAAGCCATGCAAGAAAATTTGCAAAAACATGCCGTCCCGGGTAGCCGTTTAGCACTCCTTTTACGAAGGAGTAAGGTGAAAGGACTTCTAAACATGAAACGCACGATGTTGTTCGGCTTACTGACACTCGCTCTCGGGCTCGCTTCCTCCGCTGGAGCCTACGCTCAATCTATCTTTGGCGCATAACAGCAGCTTTTTAGTGACTCTTCTCTCTTTCCCACTTCACGACCGCTCTTACGGCACGCGCGCTGTTTGCGTGTGCCGTTGCCATTTTCAAAGCTACGCGTAGGACTTCCAGAAGGTGCAACGGCCGTTTGAACCGAACCCTCCGCTCCCTCACGTCGCCGGTCTCGTTTTGGTTCTCGCTTGAAGCATGCGGGAGAAGTTGGGATTGCGGAACGTTGTGGTTTGCCGATCATTAAGACGTGATCACTGAAGATGGTGAGTTACTTTCCGGTTTGCCGACCAACTGCTCATAACGGTAGTTCGTACGCCTTGCGAGGGGCACGATTATAAACTCAACTGAGGATTTAACCGTTCATGCGACTCACGCTTCTCGCCCTCATTACCGGCCTTCTGGCCTCGCGTACGGGTGGGGCTGTCAAGGACCGGTCCACACTTCATGGCATCGTCGTAGATGAGGCTGGCAAGCCGGTGGATCACGCAACCGTGCTCATTTTCCACGCGGGTCCAAAGCGCGGGTACAGCATCTACTGTCCGAGCTGTTATTCGGATTGCGGAAGACGCGCCACTACGTCGGTGGACGGATTTTTCAGCATCCGTAATTTAGACCCAAGTTTGCACTTCGAAATATTAGTGGTTGGCGAAGGTTTTGAACCTACTTTTGTGAAGGACGTGGACCCAATGGCGAGTGTGCCTGCTAGAGCCGTGTTGCGCGCGCGAGCGGGGGCGAGCCGAGATCCGCGCGGATTGGTTCGAGGGCGCGTTGTGGACGATCACAAATTGCCGTTGCGTGATGTCGTGGTCTCAGTGGAGGGTTTATCGGTAAATACCGAGTTGCGGTCGCAACCCAGGAAGGAAGAGGAAACAAGTATCTACTTCTTCGGAAGCACGAAGAGTGGCCTCGAGACTGTTGCTGTGTCAAACGACCGTGGGGAATTCGAACTTTCCTATGATCAGCCGGCAATTGCCATGCTCTTAAAAATAGAAGGGCGGGGATACGCTCCGAACTGGCACGTGCTGAGCACGGGCGCGCAACGCGAGACCATCGTCTTGGCGCGTGGCGCGGTCATTCGCGGACGGTTGCTGGATCATGGCAAGCCGGTGGCCAACGCAGAGATCGGCATTGTTCCGGTTAACTATCAAGGCTTCGGCGGCCATCTGAAGTCACTCGGCGACCCGTACGATGAGATTCGGGTAGGGACCCAACAAGACGGTACCTTCGTGATGGCGGATGTGCCGACTCGCGTCAAATGGCTGGCATATACGAAGGCGCAATCGATGGGACAGCGGGGCACGATGCAGCCGGTGGAATGCACTACGGCTCGTCCAGAGGAAGTGGTCGATATAGGAGACCTGAAAATTATTCCGGGTCATCGATTGGCAGGCGTAGTGCGCATAAAGGATGGCGGCCCAATGCCAGCAGGCCTGACCATGCGCATTTTCTCCGCTATTCCCCGCGATAGCGTGGCGGCTCCAGTGCGTGACGATGGCAGTTTCGAATTCGTCGGTTTACCAACTGCCAACTATGATTTAGCTCCGGAGACCCGCCGTTATCGCGTAGCCGAACCACTCAACAATTTGCTCCTGGATCGTGACATGAGCGAGTTAACGATCACCCTGGAAGCGGCTAGGAAGTGAGCTGGCTCCAAGTATTCCAGCCACTTGGGGAATTCATCTCGGGATAGCTCCCGAATGACGGGAAATCCGGAAACCTATTCGACCGAAGCCGACGTAAGGGCACTTGTCCAGCCCGCCATTCTTGCGATTCCGGAACTCGGGACGTACCAGGCAGAAAGCTCGGCAAAAAATGTTGCAAAAACATGCCGGCGAGCTTAGCCATTATGCCTGCCTTTTACGAAGGAGTAAGGTGAAAGGACTTCTAAACATGAAACGCACGATGTTATTCGGTTTGTTGACCATCGCTATGGCGCTCGCTTCATCCGTCGGGGCCTACGCTCAATCTATATTCGGCGCCTAATACCAGGCTCTTCTCGCTTCCCGCTTCACAAACGCTGATACGGCACAGGCGCTATTTGCCTGTGCCGCTGAGATTCCGCAAGCTAGGCAGGGAACTTCGAGAAGCGCTTAGTAAGCCTCGCATCTCACTGCTTGGCCGGTGCCCTTAACCGAATCTCAAAACGGCCGGCTTTGTCCACAATCTTGTAATCCGGCGGTATCTGAAACAGAGCGGAATCGGGCTGGGTCGTCGAAATGTCGGTCAGCTCGCTGGTTGACTCCTCGCCTTGCGGACTCCAAAAGCGCCTCAAAACCGGGCTGCAGATGTCAGTGGAAAACCAGATCTCTTGCACGTGGGTTAACGGCTGATCGTTGTCCATTAGGCCGGCTGGCGTCTTGGTTGTCGATCGGGTGCCTTCCACAACCAAGCCTCCGATCACGCGGGTGCCGAGTTCCTCGTTCTCGATGTCCTCGCCCATTTCTTCTGCTTTTGCGGGTAGCTTCACACGTGCCGCGCACGAAGCGCTAGCCAAGGGTCGCGGCAATTTCATGGACAGACCCGGCACGACGTTCTGAGTCATCTCGATCCGATAAGCCACCTTGTCGAGTGCATCGAGAGTGTAATGGTAACCCGCAACGGGGTCATCGATCTCGATGATGATGAATCCGAGATCTTTCATCGTCGGAACCTGCTCGTCTAGGCGCGTGCGGCCGTCAGCGTCTCGGTACTGCAAAACCGTGGATACATCAGTGATATGCGTTCCATCTTGCAATGTCCGGACGTGCTTCTCGACTCTTTTCGCCGAGTATGGTTTCCCCGTAATGACGTCATGAAAAAAAGCGGTCCCAAGCATTCCCATGGTGTACTGTCTGAATCCGGGACCTTGTGCGACGGCCAGACAAACTCCGAAGAACAGACATATAACCGGCCCTTTCATCGCGCTATTGTTGCTGTTTCGGTTGCGCGTAGAACTTGATCTGGAATGCGCCCGTTTCGTCAACGACGGAATAGTCCGGGGGTGGCACGAAGAGTGAGGGGTCGGGTTCCGTGGTTGAGATTTCCGTCATCTTAACAGTGGTCTCGCCGTTGCGCGGGTCGACAATATGGGAAAGCACCGTCAAGCCGAGGTCGCGTGCAACCCATTGATCGCGAACCGTAATCAGTGGCCGGTCATTCCCTTGAGCGCCCACGGGAACTGTTGTCGTAAACTTCGTGCCTTGGACGATTAAGCCCTGCATCGCCTGCGTCCCAAGATCTTCCCGCTGAGTTCTTCCATTCGAACCGTTGCTGGTCATTCCGCCGGTACGCGCACCGCCGGCTGCGAAGGAAACAACCGCACGGGCCGTTGAGACACCGCCCGAGGACGTCGGGGACTGTGAAAGAGAAGCTGATGGCGGCACACTCGCTACTGCCCCCGAAGCGGCTGCAGTCACTCCAGCTCCGCTCGCGTCGGCGGGCGGCGGGACCTGCATGGCTACTCGATGCGCCACCTTGTTCACGGGGTCAAAGGTGTACTGTGCCTGCGCGATAGGATCGCGAATCTCGACAATCGTGTACTGCTCGCCTAAACTAGCCGGGCCCATCGGTCGCTCGATTCTGGTGCGTCCGGCCGAATCTCGACATACAACTTCCGTGTGCACCGGCTGCGTAATATGCGTTTCGTCAGCGAGCGTTTGCGTGTGCTCAGTCACCTGCTTGGCACAATAAGGCTTGCCGGGTGTCACCCGCATAACCAATGCCGTGCCCGGAAAACCCATGGTTACGGAGATGCCTGATGACGGTCGCTCCGGTGGCGGTGATATTGGAGCTTGACCGGCCCACGCTTCATATCCGAGAAACAGTAGCAGACAACCCGTGTACAACCTCACAAACACCTCCACAAGAGAGCTTTCGCCGCAAACCCCGCGTCTGGCACTTTACCGCACTCGCACGGCTCCCTTGCAGAAGACAGTTACCAGCCTAAGCAACTTGCAGGAGTGACAACAAACAGGTGCACGCGGGTCCTACGGATGAGCCGCATTCGGTTGGGTGTGCCGTTCCCGGTTTCCCTCAGGGCGATTTTGACACAGGGTTAGCCAGCAAAAGAAAGCCCCGCGGAAGGAACTTATAAAAACATGCCGCTGAGGTTAGCCGTTACGCCTGTCTTTTACGAAGGAGTAAGGTGAAAGGACTTCTAACATGAAACGCACGATGTTATTCGGATTATTGACCATTGCTATGGCGCTCGCTTCCTCCGCTGGGGCCTACGCTCAATCCATTTTTGGCGCCTAATAGCAGGCTCTTCTCGCTTCCCCGCTTCACAAACGCTCTCATACGGCACACGCGCTGTTTGCGTGTGCCGTTTCGATTCCCAAAGCCACGCTCCCGCCGTTCGCAATCCACGAAAATAAACCCCGCTGATTCGTTTCAACCACTTGTCCACAATTTTGCCGCCCAAACGACACAGTCGGTTCGTTTCGCATGCTATGTTTCAGCCGTTTCTTGCCTATCTTTTTTTTCAGGAGCATCCACATGACACCTCGTCAGGCCCGCACGCAAAGACGCGAAGCCGAAAGAAAAGCAGCCAAGCTGGCCCGCAAAGCCGAGAAAGCCGAAACAGTCCGTCGTGGCTTCGTTTCGCAAAACGATATCGTCACGTCCAAGTCTGCCTTGGTTCCGCAAAACCCCGCCACGCTCCCGAACGCTGGCTTCGTTTCGCAAAATCCCGCCACTCTCCCGAATTCCGGCTTCGATTCGCAGAACGCGCCTGCGCCCGCGAACGCCACCCCGCCTTCTCCCGATCCCGTCGCCGAACGGCGCCGTGAAATCAACCGGGCCAATGCCGCTCACTCCAGCGGTCCACGCACGCCGGCGGGCAAATTGGCTTCCTCCCGCAACTCCCTTAAACACGGTCTCGCCTCGGGCGAGCTGATCATCCCGGGCGAAGACCGCGCCGCCTTCGAGGCTCTTCTGAACAACTTTTTGATAGAGCATCAACCCGCCAATCCCACCGAAGAGCTCCTCGTCAATGAAATGGCTCAGGCCTACTGGCTCACCCAGCGCGCCATCTACTTCCAAAACGCATGCTTTACGGACGCGGGAGTTGACGACAAGCGCATAGGGAGTTTGGGGCCCGTTGTGCGCGTTGACGACAAGCGCACAGGGCGTTTGGGGCCCGTTGTGCGCGTTGATGACAAGCGCTTGTCCTTATTCCTGCGCTATCAAGTCACCCACGACCGCAGGTTTTACAAAGCACTCCACACGCTCATCAGCCTCAAAAAGAACCGCGCGCGTCAGCAAGCGGCCCCGGCCTGTGGGTTCGTTCCGCAAAACGCGCGTCATTTCCGCAAAACACCGCAGCCGCCCCTGCAAACCCCGGCTTCGTTTCGCAAACTGCACCCGCTTCCACTCCGCACCGCGAACCGGCGTCTCTCAGCAAAGCGGAAACTCACCACGACGCTGGGTTCGTTTCGCAAACTGCGGCAGCGCACGACCAGCCCGCTGGGTTCGTTTCGCAAAAGGCAGCCTGACGGTATCGACAGCGCGCCTTGTGCGTAGTATCATCCGGCGAGTGCAAGAGGTGACGTGATATCTTATGGCTCTTGTACCCAACCACAAGGTCTCTTAAATGAATCTCTTCACGAAAAAACCGCTTGCACGCCTGCTGGCGGAATCCGAAAGCGGTGGGCTCAAGCGCAGCCTCTCCGCCACCTCGCTCGTGGCTTTAGGCATCGGTGCCATTATCGGCGCGGGCATTTTTACCCTGACTGGCGTCGCCGCCTCTACCCACGCCGGTCCCGCGCTGGTCTACTCGTTCATTCTGGCCGCCATCGGATGCGCTTTTGCCGGGTTCTGCTACAGCGAATTCTCCACCATGATTCCGATCGCCGGCAGCGCCTACACCTACGCCTACGCCACCATGGGCGAACTGATCGCCTGGATCATCGGTTGGGCGCTGGTTCTCGAATACGCCATCGGTGCCGCTACCGTTGCGGTCAGCTGGTCGGGAACCATCGCATCCATCCTCGCCGACTTCGGCATACATATTCCCCAAGCGCTCCTCGCCTCGCCGTTCGATCCCATCCCGGGCACCGTCAACCTGGTCGCCGTCGTAATCGTGGTCGCCATTTCGACTATCCTGATCATCGGCGTTCAGGAATCCGCGCGATTCAACGCCTTCATCGTTTTTATTAAGGTGGCAGTCGTCATTCTTTTCATCGTCGTCGGCTACTTCTACATCAACCACGCCAACTACCATCCCTTTGTTCCAGCCAACACGGGCCACTTCGGCGCCTTCGGTTGGTCAGG
Organism: uncultured Acidobacteriaceae bacterium; assembly: GCA_963787615.1. Classification (GTDB taxonomy): domain Bacteria; phylum Acidobacteriota; class Terriglobia; order Bryobacterales; family Bryobacteraceae; genus Bog-105. Next base: position 12,718 of record CAWBDJ010000002.1, read on the forward strand.
CGTGCTCGCAGCCGCAGGGCAGATCTTCTTCGCCTACATCGGATTCGATGCTGTCTCCACCGCCGCCCAGGAAGCCAAAAACCCAAAACGCGACATGCCCATCGGCATCATCGGTTCGCTCGCTATTTGCACTGTCCTCTATATCCTCTATTCATTCGTGCTCACCGGTGTGGTGAACTACAAAGACCTCAACGTCTCCGCACCGCTTGCTGTTGCTGTCAATCACATGCGCGGCGTACCTTGGGTCGGCGAGTTGATGAAGGTCGGTTCGTTGCTCGGGCTCACCAGCGTCATCCTGGTCATGCTGCTCGGACAGTCCCGCGTCTTCTATTCGATGTCACGCGACGGGTTGCTCCCCAAATTGTTCTCCGACGTGCATCCACGCTTCCGCACGCCCTGGCACTCCAACCTGCTTTTGATGGTCTTTGTTTCTCTCGGCGCGGCCTTCACGCCCATCAGTCAGCTCGGACAATTAACCAGCATGGGTACTCTGTTCGCGTTCGTACTGGTCTGCATCGGAGTACTCATCATGCGGCGAACCAACCCCGATCTGCCGCGCCCGTTTAGAACTCCCATGGTGCCTCTCGTTCCTATCCTCGGCGTGCTGATGAACCTGCTGCTCATGTTCAGTCTCGGCATCATAACCTGGACTGCTTTTCTGAGCTGGATGGCCATCGGGCTCATTGTCTATTTCGCCTACGGCCGAACACACAGCCATCTTCAGGGCGAACAATCGGCCCCGCTCGTCGCACCCTGATAGAACGCAGGCGTTGGCCAGTTCAGAACTGATATTCCGGTGGCGTGATGCCCTTGGCGCGCAGATACATCTCCGCCGAGGCACGGTGATGCGTGTTATGGTCCAGCATTCCGAGCAGCAGATCCAGACCTGTCCCCGACCCTTCGCTCGTTTTATAGGTCTTTGACAGCTGCTCCGGTGTCAGGTTGGAGACCGTCGCAATCGCCTTGTCGAAAGAGCTCTTCACAAACGCGACAACGTCGTCTTTGCTCAACGACGCTGGCTTGGGCGGATTTGGCTTCTCGCCTGCGAACGGGCTTAGGAAATAGGTCAGGCCCTGCGACAGATGCACTAACTGTTCCGCGAAGCTCATCTGCGGCGGTGTCAGCTTGAAATCGTAGCTGCCCGCGGGCATCGCCTCCGCTACTTTGACCGTGAAATCGCGCGAAGTCCGGAGGTGCTTCAGGATGTCATTTTTGCAAGTGTCTTGAGCGCGCAACGGCATCGCCACCGCGCCGATCGTCAGGAGGAACAAGGAAAGTTTATGCATACTCATCTGCGGACAAGTCTACCCGAAAAACACGAGCAAACCAGAATGCGTTCGAACCTGACCGATGCGCGAACCGACGCCGCTCATCCAGCTAGCGCCGGTGGTACCCAGCCCAAGCCTGCTTCAGTTCTTCCGCCAGTTCCTCAACCGGCAAGTGCTCGCCCCGGCGGGCTCGATTACTCGCCTTTCGCTCCGAAACGATTAAATACGCCGCAACACCCACCAGCAATGTCCCAAGGATCGACGCAACTCGCTGCAAGTGACTCACTTATCTTCTCCTCCGATACATTCGCAACAGCGTTCGTTAGATGCGCCCACGTGAGCCCTGTGACGTACTGGGAGATTTTTTATAGTTCCACCAGGCACCAGCTGTCGGAAAAATTTTCCTTATTCCCCGTAATCTCGCCGATAAGGTGTCATACAAGGAATTCAAGGAATCGTGCATGCCACGTATGGACCAAAATGCTCTGGCTTATGCCCCCGCCCGTAGTCCTCGCACCCCAACGGACAACGCGCAAGCGCCCGCATCCATTTCGCAGGACGGCGATCGTGCGCCAACCACCAAGCAACTCGATCACTTTTTCGCACTCTCCCCAGACCTCTTGGCCGTCGTCTCCGCTCAGACTCTCACTTGGGCGCGCGTCAACCCCGCTTTCGCCACCATGCTTGGATGGGCGCCGGAAGATTTGTTAGGAGCATGGTTCTTCGACTTCGTACATCCCGACGATCGTGAGCGCTGTAAAGCTGTGGAAACCAGCTTGAGGGCAGGACAGAAGTTCGTCAATTTCGAACACCGCGCCGTCTGCAAGCATGGCGGATATCGCTGGATTGGCTGGCATATAGTCGCTTCCGTCGGTTACGGCCTGCTGTTTTGTGTCGGCCGGGACGTCACCTTGGAACGCCGCAGCTTGGACGGGCTTCGCGGATTGAACAATCGCACCCAGCGGGCCAATACAGAACTCGAACAATTTGTAAATACGGCCGGACACGATCTGCAGGAACCACTTCGCACCGTGAGTATGTACACGAACCTGGTCATGCAGCGCTACGGACGTGAGCTGCCGCCCGGATCAGCCGATCTCCTGCGCACCATCTCAGCCGCCAATGCTCGCATGGAAGCACTCCTGCAGGGCCTGCTCGAATATGGACGTGTCTCGCAACAGCCGCACGCGACCGGGGATCTCTTTGAGACAGTTTCGCTCGAAAACGTCTTCAGGCAGGTACTTGAGTCGCTCGAGTCGGCGATAACAGAGAGCTCGGCAACGCTTACCCACGACCCGCTGCCCGATGTTCAGGGAAACCAGACCCAACTAGCTCAACTCTTGCAGAATCTGTTCAGCAACAGCATCAAATACCGCCGCAAAGACGTGCCGCTTCACATCCATTTGGATGTCGAAGAACAGAACTCGGGTTGGCAATTCCGTGTCACCGATAACGGCAGCGGCTTCCGCCACGAGGATGCAGATCGTATCTTTGGTGCATTCAAGCGCCTGCACGGTCCGGAAATTCCCGGCACCGGTTTAGGGCTCCCCATCTCCCGCCGAATTGTAGAGCACCACGGCGGCCGCATCTGGGCGCAAGGCGAACCCGGTCACGGCGCCACTTTCTGGTTCACTCTCCCAAATCGGCGTTCGACTTAGCCCGAATTTTCAGGGCTTCAAAAAAACTTTCGTTCGTTTGAGCCATTCCGCCGGTCTTCCCCGCGTTCCCAAGTGGAGGCAGACTGATGAAACGAACGCTGATCACTTGCTTGGTAGGGTTGGGCATCATCCTGGCAGGCGCCATTCAAACCGAGGCTCATCACCGCCCGACTTCGGGCCTTGCCTCGACCCACTTCACCGCCGACCGTTAACCGCCACAGCCGCTTCGCCTCACGCCCGATTCGGGCAAAGAATCCTGATCGCTTACGGCGTTAAACGGAGTCCAACCCGCTGAGGTGTTCCATGGCCGATAACAAGAAGTGCGCTCATACCCCGTGTAAGTGTCAGGCAAAAGAAGGAAGCGATTATTGCAGCACCTACTGCGAGGGAGCTGGTAAGACAACTGAGATCCAATGCGGTTGCGGGCATCCTGGATGTGCGACGACAGGCAAACTCTGAAAGCCTGACGGTTCGAACATCGCGTCAACGTAAAGTTGTTCATTGTTAGCCGCCGAACGTATCACACAGGGCAGCATCGCCGTCTACCAATAGGAGGGTAGGATGAGTCGAATAAGCATTTTCGGAAGTTTCTGCTGTTTTGCTCTTTGTTGCGCACCCGCGTTTTCGCAGACGGGCACGCTTAGCAGCTCTGACCAGAAATTCATCGATATGGCTGCGCAAACGGATATGACTGAGGCGCACTTCGGTCAGATGGCCCAAGACAAGGCCGCAGCTCAGGGCGTTAAAGACTACGGCCAAATGCTCACCACCGATCACACCAACGATTACCAGCAACTCAGCATGACCGCGAGTAAAGCAGGCGGGACCGTTCCGAAAGGAATCGACGCCGCTCACGACAGAATGATCGCTCCTTTCCACAATCTGAAAGGCGCTGCTTTCGATCGCAGGTTCATACATGAAATGGTGGCCGGTCACCAGCAAGCGATTGCCGCGTACCAGCGAGAAGCAAACGATGGGCAGAATGCAGACGTGAAGGCTTACGCGAATCAGGCGCTTCCAACGCTGCAGAAGCATCTGCAGAACGCCCGTGATCTAGAGAAGAATAAAGGCGCGAAGTAAACGCATCCCCAAGCTTCGAAATCTTAGCCACTGCCCAGCAGACTGGCCGTTGTAACAAGTAGGTAGCATGCGCTGGTCCTGGAGAATAGGAAGATTTGCGGGCATCGACGTTTACGTCCATGCCACTTTCTTCCTTCTGATTCTCTGGGTTGTCGTTCAGCATTGGCTGGAGGCCCGCAGCCTGCAAGCCGTCGTCAGCGGCGTGCTCTTCATCCTCGCGCTCTTCGCTTGCGTGGTACTGCATGAGTTCGGGCATGCGCTCACCGCGCGTCGGTACGGCATTCCGACCAAAGACATCACACTCCTGCCGATAGGCGGGGTTTCACGCTTCGAGCGCATGCCCGACAAGCCTTGGCAGGAGTTTTGGGTCGCTATTGCCGGGCCGCTCGTGAACATCGCCATTGCGCTGGCAATCTACCTTGCGCTGTTCCTCACGGGTGGCTTCAAACCAGTGACCGGACTCAGCATTACAGGCGGGCCGTTCCTCGAACGCCTGTTGTTGGCGAACTTGATCCTCGCCGTCTTCAACATCATCCCGGCGTTTCCCATGGATGGCGGCCGCGTGCTGCGCGCATTGCTCGCCACCCGCATGGATCATGTACGTGCAACGCAAGTTGCCGCCTCTATTGGCCAAGGCTTGGCGCTTGTCTTCGGTCTGATCGGGCTGTTCCGCGACCCGTTCCTTCTATTCATCGCCCTCTTTGTGTGGATCGGCGCCGCTCACGAGTCGCAATCGGTGCAGATCAAAGATGCCTTTTCCGGCATACCGATCCGCGCCGCCATGCAAACGCACTTCGGCACATTGACAACCAATCAAACACTCGGCGACGCAGTGAAGGCGATCCTCGACAGTTCCCAGCACGACTTTCCGGTTGTCTGGGGCGACCGCGTCATGGGCATTCTCACCCGCAGCAATCTGCTAGCCGGACTTTCGCAGTATGGAGCCGATCAGCTCGTCACCACCGTCATGCAGCGCGAGTTCGATACCGCGGAGCCGAACGAAATGCTTGAAGCCGTGCTTCACCGCCTCGCCGCCTCCCCATCGCGCGTCATGCCGGTGCTTCAGGATGGAAACTTGGTCGGCCTGGTCACCACCGACAACCTCGGTGAGTATCTGATGATTCAGAACGCGCTACACCGCCGAAAGCTTTCGTCGCGGACGGTCAGCCCGCCGCGCCCCACGGCTTAGCTTCCAGAATGCCTTTGTAGCCGTTCTTCATGCGTTCTTCGAGAATGGCCCAAACTTTCGGATCGCAGCCCTTCCATTCCACAACCAAAGTATTTCCGAGATAAGGCAGGTCCGCGACGCCCATTTTGCTGGAGAAGAATCCACTCACCGTCAAGCTGCGAAATTCATTGAAGAACTCCACCCCGGGAACATCTTCTTTTGCCGCTTTATGCGGGTAGGCGATCCGGTCAAGAAGTTGTTTTTGCTGGTCCGTAGTGGCATTCGCAAAGTCATTTTGAAACAGCTGGTTCGATCTTCGATCGAGCCACATCAATCCGCCCAGAATCTCCGCCCGAAAACTTGCCGTGACATCTTTGACGTCCTGCTCGGTTCGGAACGCAATCCAATCGTCGAGAAATTCCGGAACGCCTGCTTGTGTGGCGCTGCCGCTCCGCTCATCGGCCGGAATAATCAGATCGCAAAGAACGCGCACTGTTTGCCACTCGTGCTCGTCGAACGTCTGCCTCTGGTAAGGGCCTTTCGCGTTTGCGGTTGAAGGAGAGGCCCCATGGCTATGCGCACTGTGATTCTGCGCCGACGCCGAGCCCGCGAGGACTGCAGCCGCGGGCACCGCGCCAATGATGTTGAACAAGTCACGACGGCTAACGTTACTCGACTGCAATTCAGCTTCGCCTGGATTCTTTTCTGCCATCGCTACACCTTCACATTGAACTTCTTGACCTGATCGGCGACGTACTCGGAAGTTCGCCAACCGAGCGCCGAAATCGTAAGTGTCGGGTTCTTGTCCGCGTTGCTCACAAAGGGTGCCGCGTCCGTGATGAAGAGGTTCTTCACATCCCAAGCCTGGCAGTATTTGTTCAGCACCGATGTTTTCGGATTATCGCCCATCCTGGTCGCCCCCACCTCATGGATGATCTCACCGCCACGCGCAATTCCCCAGTTTTCCTCCGCCCCCGCACTGTGCGTCACGACGCCGCCCATCGTTTCGATGATCTCTTTGAACGTTTCCTGCATGTGCCTGGCTTGCAGAATTTCATCCTGGCTCCATTTGAAATGGAAGCGCAGGACGGGGATACCCCATTCATCGACAACCGTCGGGTCAATTTCACAATAGCTGTCTTCGTTCGGAATCATCTCGCCGCGGCCGGAGAAGTAAACTTGGCATCCATACAGTTTGCGCAGGTTTTGCTTCAGCTCGACGCCATACCCCCCTCCCAGCCAGCGCTCCGCATAGCCGCCGAGCGCGCCCGCATGCGGCATTTGGCGGCCTCCGCCTATCTCGATGTGATACCCGCGTGCAAAAGGCAGCTTGCCGGCATTCTGCTGCTTGTATAGCCACCACGGCATGTAGAGATGCATGCCGCCGACGCCGTCTTCGTTTCTCGGTGGAAGATCCTGCAAAATGGGCAGGAAGCCGTTCACGGCTGAGCCAACCGTATCCATGATGTAGCGGCCCACTAACCCTGACGAGTTCGCGATTCCGTTCGGAAACTGGCTGCTCTTCGAGTTCAGCATGATCCGCGCGGTCTCACAGCAGCTTGCGGCGAGCACGACAATCTTCGCCCGCACTTCCGTGTCTTTGCGCGTCTTTTTATCGATGTAAGAAACTCCGCTTGCCAATCCATCGGGCCCAACAAGCACTTCGCGCACCATCGCGCTGGTGCGGACTTCCAGGTTGCCCGTCTTCATTGCCGGAATAATATGCACTCCCGGCGAGTTGAAGTTCGCATTCACGCCGCAACCGCGGCCGCACTGCGCGCAATAGTGGCAAGCGGGCCGGCCATTCAAGGGGCGCGTCAGGATGGCGAGACGCGAAGGGACACACGGGATTTTCAGCTTGTCAGAAGCTATTTTGATCAGTCGCTCATACGCTCGAGGCGCAGGCGGAGGTTGAAACTTTCCGTCCGGAGTGTTCTCCAGCCCTTCCGCGGATCCGAAGACGCCGATCAACTCCTCGGCTTTGTCGTAATACGGCGCAAGATCCTCATAAGTGATCGGCCAATCGAAGCCCTTGCCGTCGCGACTGTAGGGCTTGAAATCGTACGGCCCCATTCGCAGGGAGATGCGGCCGTAGTGGTTCGTACGGCCGCCGAGCATCCGGGCGCGCCACCAGTTCCAGTCCGAGCCTGGCGCATTTGTGTAAGGCTCTCCGGGAACCTGCCAACCACCGAACAGCGTGGCGTCGAAAGGACCGTTGGGTTTTTCCCGCGTGCCCGCTGCGCGATGCGGCGCGTTGTAGGGCCAATCGAACATTTTCGACTGTTTGGTGCAGTCGAACCACTCGCCGGCTTCGAGCAGGCAGATCTTCGCGCCTGCGTTGGCGAGCACTTGAGCCGCAACTCCGCCACCTGCTCCCGAACCAACTATCACGACATCGTACGTTTTCGGAGTCGACCTTATCTGGGCCATGTCTTCCTTATCTGTATCACTTGCATCTTTGCATTCACCTAAGGCACGTACTGTGAAAGATAGCGCTTCGCCATCACAAACCCGACTTCGAACTCTGGGCTGAAATTCGGTCCTGGATTGTTGTTGGCGCCGTACAGCGGATCTTCGTGCTCGATGCTCATCGCTCCGGAGTAACCGGCGTCCTGCAGCACGCTAAAGAATTCGCGCCAATCGATAGAACCCATGCCGGGGATACGGTATCGCCACCAGTGCGCATTGTTCACGGGATTGATGCCTCCCAGGCGCAGAACAGGCCAAAGAATCTCGGTGTCTTTCAAATGCACATCGAAGATGTTGTCGACGAAATCGCGCGCCGTCTGAATCGGATCCATGAACTGGCGGACCAGGTGCGACGGATCGTATTGCAGACCGACATACGGTGAATCCCCGAACGCTTTGAAAAGCGCCTCGAATCCGACCGGGCTGGTAGCAAGGTTCGGCGCCTCCGGGTACGGCTCCCACAAAATGCGCACGTGGTTGCGCTCGCAAGCGGGGAAGTATTTCTCGTTGTAAACGCGCACGATTTCGTCGACCTGCTCCAGGAACGGCTTTGCAGGATCCTTCCCGGACTGAGTACCGATATACGGAATGCCAAGCTTTCCGGCAAGCTCGATGGCACTGACGAAATATTTGTTCGAACGTGCCCGGCGCTCCAGATCCGGAGAAATCGAATCGTCACTCACTTGTAAAGCGGATACATGCATGTGGTTGCGCCCGAGCACGGCCCGAACGTCTTCAATCTGCGCGTCGGTGATGGTGCTTGCGTCGAGCGTCGAACGGGACGAAGATTGCAGGATCATGTTGGTGAAGCCCTGGGCCTGCGCGAATTCGACGTTGGCGGCGGTATATGGGCCAAGGATGCCGAGCTTTGGCGTCCACTCCACGAACTTACGCTTGTTCGCAGACCGTGATTGTGCCTGGTCTTTGAGCGTGGCCGCCAGAGCCAGTGAGCCAATGAGCGTTCGGCGAGTCATAAAGTGGAGGGTATCTCACATCAAGTGAGTTCCAGGCCGCGAGTCTCAGGAATCCAAGCGGCGCAGATAGCGGCTAACGCGAAAGCGACGGCGCAGGCCGAAAAACCCCACGAAAGACCGTGCCGGTCGCCGATAGCGCCGATTACGAATGGTGCAAATGCGCTGATGCCTCGGGCAGCGTTGTAGGAAACGCCGAGCGCGGTGGCACGAATGCGAGTAGGAAACAGTTCACTGCCGAGAATTCCCGAGCCGGTGAAGAAGCCGGTCCCGAAGAACGCCGCAACGGACGCCGTCAGCAAAATCAGCAATGGACGGCGAGCGATCGCGAAAGCGGGCACCGACAGCGCCGCGAGTACGAGATAAAGAATAATCGTCCGCTTTCGCCCGAACTTGTCCGCGAGTACGCCGAACACGAGATAACCGGGGAACATGCCACACAGATTAAGCACGATCAGGAATGATGTGAACCCGAGTTCGGTGAAGTCGCGGCCGCCCTTCGCGGCAGGAAGCGATAGATACGCCGGAATCCATGTGAACAAACCCCACCACGCAAACATGCCGAACGTGTTCATGCCTAACAGGGCGATGAGGCGTGGAAATACTGCTCGCCACAGCGCGCCTGTATCTGCTTTCGAAGCGAGCGCACCGTGCGCTTGGCGGGACCACAAGGCCGGTTCGGGAACGTCATGCTGAATCCAGAGCGTGACAGCGGCAGGAAGCACGCCCACAAAGAAAACCCAGCGCCAGTTCGCGCGCGAGAGGACGAGATTGGCAACGATCGCGGCGAGCGCGTACCCAATCGCCCAACTGCTTTGCACAATTGCCAGCGCGCGGCCCCGCCAAGCGGTGGGCCAGGTTTCGGCAACCAGCGTTGCTCCCGAATTCCACTCGCCGCCCATCCCCAAACCCAACAAAAAACGAAAGACCGCCAGCATCGTAATGTTGGTGGAGAAACCGCAGGCGAAAGTGAAGATCGAGTACGTGAGAATGCTTTGACTCAACATTCGGCGGCGTCCGACGCGGTCGGCTAAAAGGCCGAACCCGAAGCTGCCAATCGCGGAGCCGATCAGCGTGAAGGCGTTCAACAGCCCGGCTGTCGCTTTGGTCATCCCAAACTCGCGCATTAACGTGGCGAGCACGATGGAATAGAGCATTACGTCAAAGGCATCGAGCATCCACCCGAGCCCTGCTGCAACAACGGTTCGCCGCTGGGCGCTCGTTGTATTGCGCCAGCGAAAGGGCGGTGCAGCGACGGCGATCTGCGGATCAGGGGTAGTCACGAGGCCTTAGAGAATAGGATAGGCACGAACACTCACATGCGAATTGCCATCGATACGGGTGGAACTTTCACCGATTGTGTCTATTCCTCCGGCGGTCGGCTGATGGTTTTGAAGGTGCCCTCTACGCCGGCGAATCCGGGCGAAGCGGTATTGAAAGCTATCGCGCAGATTGCCGAAGGCACAGATAGCGACATCCGGCATGGAACGACCGTGGGAACGAACGCGCTGCTCGAACGAAAGGGCGCGCGCGTGGCGTTCGTGACCACTTCTGGTTTTGAAGACACGATCGCTATCGGACGGCAGGCGCGGCCCAAGCTGTACGACTGGTTTTTTATGAATCCGCCGCCGCTTGCGCCCGAGGAACTGCGTTTCGGCGTTCCGGAGCGGACGGCATGCGATGGCTCAATTATTCGCACGGTTGATCCCGAGACCTTAGAACGCCTGGAACAGGAAGTCCGCGCGGCGAAGCCGGAATCCATAGCAGTGTCGTTGCTATTTTCGTTCGCCAATCCTGCCAATGAGCAAGCGGTGGTTTCGACTTTGCGCAAAGTCGGTGTTCCGGTGTCAGCATCACACGAGATTCTACCTGAGTTTCGCGAATATGAGCGGGGCTCGACGGTGCTGATAAACGCCTATCTCGCACCCAAGATGCAGCGTTATCTCGAGCATCTGGATGGCGCATTGCGCTCGAAAGGCTCGCGGCTGCATGTCATGCAATCGTCAGGCGGAATCATTCCCGCATCGGTCGCGGCGCGTGAGCCCGTTCGAACCATCCTTTCTGGACCGGCGGGCGGCGTTGTCGGTGCGCTGGCGGTGGCTAAGGCCGCAGGTTTCTCGCGCATTCTCACGTTCGATATGGGGGGCACATCGACAGACGTTGCGCTAGTCCACAGCGACACGGGTCTTCGCACCACGACGGAGTCGCTGATCGTGTCGATGCCGGTTGCGGTTCCCATGCTGGATATCCATACGGTCGGGGCGGGCGGAGGCTCACTGGCAAGCTTCGACCGCGGGGGTGCGCTCACAGTCGGCCCACAATCGGCAGGAGCTGAACCAGGCCCGATCTGTTACGGGCGCGGAGAAAGGCCGACCGTCACCGATGCCAATCTACTGCTCGGTCGGCTGGATGCGGAGTGGTTTCTGGGCGGCGGCATGAAGTTAGACGAAGCGCGTGCTGCGAAGTACATGGAATGCGCGAAGGGCAATTTGAAGAGCGTAGAAGATTTCGCTGAAGGCATCATCCGCGTCGCCGATTCCCATATGGAAAAGGCATTACGCCGGATTTCAGTCGAGCAGGGGTACGATCCGCGAGACTTCGTCCTACTGAGCTTTGGGGGAGCGGGACCGTTGCACGCCTGCGCACTGGCACGTGCGCTGCAGATTCCGAAAGTGCTGGTGCCCGGCATGCCAGGCGCGCTCTCGGCGTACGGAATTCTGGTGTCCGATGTGGTGAGGGATTATTCGCGGACGATCATGCTTCGGCCGGATGATGCTTCCATCGCACAGCAGCTGGACATTTTGGAACAGCTCGGGAAAAAGGATCTGGAATCGGAGGGGTTGAGCGGCGTTGCGGTCCGCTCAGTCGATGTCCGCTACGCGGGACAAGGATACGAACTAGCTGTTGACTGGACAAATGATTTCGTCGCACAGTTCCACCGGCAGCATGAGCAGCGTTACGGCTATGCGGATACCCGCCGCGCGGTGGAAGTCGTCAACGCGCGAGTTCGCATGATCGCGGCGACAGAGCATCCAGCGCTCGATCGGCAACGTGCGCAAACCGGCAACGGACAGCAGGCGATCCTCAAAACAAAACCCGTGTATTTCGACGGTCAATGGCTAACAGCAAACGTGTATGACCGCGCGCGATTGACATCAGGCGATCGGTTCGAGGGTCCCGCTGTAGTGGTTGAATACAGCGCGACGACGTTTATTCCACCTTCGTCCATAACTCGCGTCGATGAATACGCGAATCTCATCATTGAGGTAATCGCATGAGCGCCGTGCCGGATCCGATTGAACTTGCCATTTTCAAGAGTTCGTTCCACTCGATTGCAGAAGAGATGGGCGCGGCTTTGCGTCGAACTGCTTTTTCTCCCAACATAAAAGAGAGGCGCGATTACTCGAGCGCCGTCTTCGACGCGGCCGGTAACGTGATCGCGATGGGCGATGACATGCCCGTGCATCTTGGGTCGATGCCGATGTCGGTGCGCGCGGCTCTGGACAAGCTCACGTTAGAACCTGGCGACCTCGCCATTCTCAACGATCCGTACGACGGCGGTACACATCTTCCGGACATCACGCTGGTCATGCCGATTTTTGTTGGAGGAGGCGAGCATGCTGACTTCTACGTGGCGAACCGGGCGCATCATGCCGATGTGGGGGGCATGTATCCAGGATCGATGGGGCTGTGCCGGGAGATCTGGCAGGAGGGCATTCGCATACCGCCCGTCAAGCTCGTCGCAAAAGGAGTGTTGAACGACGGCGTGCTGTCGCTGATTCTAAATAACGTCCGCACTCCGCGGGAGCGCGAAGGCGATTTGACGGCCCAGATTGGAGCGTGCCGGATCGGCCTTCAGCGCGTCACCGAACTGGTGGAAAAGTACGGCTTGGAGCGTGTCGAAAGCAACGTTGCCGGGTTGCTCAATCACTCGGAGCAGTTGATGCTGGCGGAATTGCGGCGCTTGCCCACAGGCGAGTTCAGCGCTGAAGACTTTCTCGACAATGACGGCATCACGGATGAACCTGTGAAGATTCGCGTCACCATCAAAACAGATCCAGAGCGTGGGCGCTTAACTGTAGATTTCACCGAATCTGCGACACAGGTAAGCGGGAGTCTCAACGCTGTCGCTGCCATTACATATTCGGCGACTTTCTACGTTTTGCGCTGTTTGCTTCCAGAGGAAGCAGCTCCGACTGCAGGGCTAATGCGTCCGGTCTCAATTGTGACTCAGCCCGGAACAGTTGTCGATGCTCGTCCGCCTGCGGCGGTCGCCGGAGGGAACGTCGAAACGTCACAGCGAATTGTGGATGTGCTGCTTCGTGCATTGGCGCAAATTCTGCCCGATCGAGTTCCTGCCGCGAGCTCCGGCACGATGAATAATCTCACCATCGGCGGCATCGATCCTCGGAACGGCCAGCAGTACGCGTATTACGAAACAATTGCCGGCGGCGCAGGAGCGCGGCCCAACTCGGACGGCATTTCCGGCATGCATACGCACATGACTAATTCGCTGAATACGCCCATTGAAGCGCTCGAATACGCCTATCCGTTTCGCGTGCGGCAGTACGCTTATCGCAGAAATTCAGGAGGCGCAGGGAAATATCGGGGGGGCGATGGGCTGATACGTGAGATTGAGTTGCTGGGGCCCGCACAAATTACGCTTCTCGCGGAGCGTCGCGTTTTCGCTCCCTATGGATTGCAAGGCGGCAGAGGCGGCGCGAAAGGACGCAGCGTGGTCGTACAGAATGGCGAAGAAACGCTACTGCCGGGCAAGTGCAACATCCAGGCAGGCACCGGCACGGTGCTGCGAATCGAGACGCCCGGCGGCGGCGGATGGGGAGAAAGCTAGAGATGGCAAAAAGCCGCGAGGAGTGGATGAAGCAGGCGATTGATCTGGCTGTCGAAAACGTCAAAGCCGGGCGCGGGGGCCCATTCGCAGCACTGGTTGTCAGAAATAACGAACTCATCTCAACGGGAGTCAATTCGGTAACGACGAGCAACGATCCGACCGCCCATGCCGAAATCGTCGCGATCCGCGGCGCATGCGAGGCATTGGGGGATTTCCAACTTCATGGTTGCGAGCTATACGCGAGTTGTGAGCCCTGTCCGATGTGCCTGGGGGCGATCTATTGGTCGCGGCCCAGCGCCTATTATTTCGGATACACGCGTACGCAAGCCGCAGAGGCGGGATTTGACGATGCGTTCATTTACGATCAGTTGCAACTTCCCGTGGAGAAGCGCGCAATCCCAGCCCACCATTTACCAGCTAAGATCGAATCTAATCCATTCTTCGAGTGGGATCGCAGCCCTCAGAAAATCCGGTACTGACGCGCTAGAAGTTAAGAGCGGCTGAGCGGGACACGGCGCACAAATCTTAGGGCTTTGTTTTCGAATAGCTGTGAGATGACGTGATCCGGCACCGGCTGATCGGTCTCGATAATGGAGATGGCTTTCAGCGGTTCGCCAGGTAAGGGCTGAGGGCTCGCATCTAGTTCCTGGCGGCCAAGAGCGAAGTTCGCAATATTAATGCCGTTCTTTCCCAGCACGGTTCCGAGATAGCCAATCACTCCTGGAACGTCGGCGCTTTTCGAATACATCAGATTGCCGCCGAGCGTCGCTTCGCACGAAATTTCCTCGACCTGAAGCAGACGGGGCTTGTCGAGCACAACTGCACCTACGGCGGAGAAGGAACCGGCGTCGGATTCAAGCTCGATGCGGATGGAATCCATGTGGGCGAGTCCGGGCTCTCGCTGTTCGATGACGCGAAATCCGCGCTGAGTCGCGATCTGCATAGCATTCACAACGTTCGCGCGGTACTCCATGGATCGACTCAGCACGCCCGCCAAACCGGCATTGCGCAGAATCTGGGTATTGTTGTCGGCGAGCCGGCCGAAGTATATAAAGCGAATGGTGTGAGCGTTGCCGATGCTGATGTGACTCAAGAAGAGACCTAGTCGCTCCGCGAGATTCACGTAGGGCCCTAGCGCTCGATATTGCTCGGCTGTTAACGCGGGCATGTTCACTGCGTTCAGCGCAACACCGGTTTTGAGATATTCGATAACCTGCTCAACGATGCGAACACCCACGATCTCTTGGGCTTCTTCCGTCGAGCCGGCAATATGCGGCGTCGCAACTACCGGCTCCAGGCGCAGCAGCGCTGTTTCGCCGGGCGGCTCATGCTCGAAGACATCCAGTGCAGCGCCTGCCACGCGGCCAGCCTCGATGGCGGATTGCAGCGCGTTCACGTCGATAAGCTCGCCTCGCGCACAGTTCACGATGCGGACACCGGCTTTCATCTTGCCGAACGCTTCCGCGTTGAGCATGTGATCGGTTTCGGGAGTCAACGAGACGTGCAGAGTGATGTAATCGCTTTCCGAATAGAGCTGGGGAAGCGACATCAACTCGACACCGAGATCGCGGGCGCTCTGCGAACTCACGTAAGGATCATGGCCCAGAATGCGCATCTCGAACGGCTTGGCGCGTTTGACAACTTCGCGTCCAATACTGCCCAGGCCGACAATCCCGAGCGTTTTTCCGCGCAGCTCACTGCCCACGAATTTCTTTTTTTCCCACTTGCCTGTTTTGGTCGATGCGCTGGCCTGAGGCACAGCTCGGGCCATGGACAGCATGAGAGCGAGGGTGTGCTCTGCAACAGAAACGGCGTTGCCACCCGGCGTGTTCATGACCAGTACGCCGGCGTCCGTTGCGGCCGCGAGATCGACGTTGTCGACGCCCACGCCAGCCCGCCCAATGACACGGAGCTTGGGCGCCTTCGCGAGAAGGTCGCTAGTCACCTTGAGGGCACTGCGGACGACGAGCGCTTCGGAATCGGCTAGATGCGGCTCGTAGGTCTTCAGGTCGGCTTCAATGACATTCCAACCCGCCTGAGAACGCAGCAGGTCCAACGCCGCTGGCGCGAGCGGTTCCGCGACAAGAATCTTCATCGGCGTGGTTACGCGAGCACGGCTTCTTTTGACAAGGCGGCACCGGCGTAGACGTTTTGAACGGCTGCTACACCGGAGCCGAAGCGAACCGGATATCCGCAAGCGGTCAAGATGAGCTCGAGCTCGGCGATAACCGCAAACAGATCGTGGAAATCGAAGTACCCGAGGTGCGCAAGCCGGAAAATCTGGCCCTTTCATGGAACCTTGACCATTGGTGATGATCGAGTTGAAGCGGGTTCGAAATTCCTTGACGATCACGCCGGAATCGATGCCGGCGGGGGCGCGCACGGCGGTAACAGAAGAACCAGGCGATGACGAGAAGAGTTCGAGTCCGAGTTCTGACATCGCCTCGCGTGTGGCGCGTGCGAGCAGCTGCGCGTTTTCGACCAGCTTGTCCATGCCGATGGACTGGATGTATTTCAGAGCTTCGGCAAGCGCCAGCAGCAACGCGGTGTTCGGAGTCCAGGCAGATTCGCCATTGATTGCGTTCTTCTTTTCGCGCTTCAGATCGAAATAGAAGCGAGGCGATTTCGCAGAATCGGCGAGCGACCAGGCCTTCGAGCTGATGGATAGGAAAGCGAGGCCCGGCGGGATCATAAATGCTTTCTGAGAACCGCCGATGACGATGTCCAAACCCCAGCTGTCGATATCGAGGGGCATGGTGCCAAGTCCGGTGATCGCATCGACGACAAAAACGGCATCCGTCTTCTTGATCGCGAGACCCATAGACCGGACATCGTGTTCGGCGCCCGTGGAGGTTTCCGAGGCTTGCACGAACACGCCTTTGATGTTCTTGTTGCGCGTGAGCGCTTCTTCAACGGCCTGGGGCGGCACCACTTGACCGTAAGGAGCCGTAAGCACGGTCGCTTTTGCACCGAACGCGTTGCTGATTTCCACCCAGCGTTCGCCGAATTTGCCAGCCGAGCACACCAGCACTTCATCGCCGGGAGAGAAGAAATTCTGTGCAGCAGCTTCCAGGCCGCCGGTTCCGGACGCGACCAGCACGAAAACGTCGTTCGCGGTACCGAAGACTCTCTTCAGATCCCCGAGGACCTGCTTGTATAAATTGCGGAAATCTTCTGTCCGGTGATGGATATCCGAACCCATCATGGCGTGCAACGCTGAAGGCAATAGAGGCGTTGGCCCGGGCGTCAGAAGACGTTGTTTCTTTATGTGCATGCAGCGCGGAGCTTCAAAAGAACACCTGTTTTCAAAGGAAGAGTTGAAGAGCTAATCACAAGTATCGCAGGCGGGCGGCGGGTTATGGACGGTTCGGTTCCGACGCGTGCGGTGGAAATCGACGCGCAGTTCGAAATTCGCGGGTAAGGTCTACGTGGAGGCTCCTCCCTGCGAAACGAAGCCATTTTCGGGGCGAAGAGATAGCGCATTTTGCGGAACGAATTCAGGGAGTGTGGTGGCCGCCGCGCTGTTTTGCGGAACGAACCGAGTGTCCTGCCGCGCGAAGCCATTGTTTTCCGAAACGAACCGAGCGGCATGGTGTTTCTTGAGCTTCATGAGCGCGTTGAGCGCTTTGTGGAACCTGCGGTCATGGGTGGTTTGATACCGCAGGAATAAGGATAGTCGGTTGTCGTCCACTCCCTCGTCCGTAAAGCAAGCGTTCTGGAGGCGGATGGCACGCTGGGCGAGCCAGTACGCCTGGGCGATTTCGTTTACGAGCAGTTCTTCAGTGGCGTTGGCAGGCCGATGCTCTTCCAAGAGGTGGTTCAGAAGCGCATCAAAGGCGGCGCGGTCTTCGCCGGGGATGATCAGTTCGCCCGAAGCGAGCCCGTGTTTGAGCGAATTACGAGACGAAGCCAATTTGCCCGACTGGGTGCGTGGTCCGGTGGAGTATTGGGCGTTGGCACGATTAGTTTCGCGGCGGCGCTCGGCGTTGAGATCGCTGAGCGGCGCGGGCGCCTTCACGGGCGGGGGTGCGTTTTGCGAAACGAACCCAATTTTCGCGCTGAGGGCCTTCTCCGCTTTGCGGGCCAGCTTGGCTGCTTTTCTTTCGGCTTCGCGTCGTTGGGTGCGGGCCTGGCGAGATGTCATTACGAGTGCTCCTGGATTTGAAAGAGGCAAGAAACGGTGCATTGCGGCCATTTCTTCTAAACGCGCACAAGGACCAACCGGTCTGTACGCTTGCCGGTTGAAACGTAGCATGCGAAACGAACCGACCAGGCCTATGGGAAGTGAAAATTGGGGGCAATCGATTGAAAGGAATCAGCGGAATTTATTTTGCGCAATTGCGAACGGCAGAGGCGCGGCGTGCAAGTTCCGATTTAGCCATGAAGAACTCCTTATTGGATAGTGGCTGCTGCGATAGCCGGAGCTACACCTTGACCAGCATCTTGCCGGTGTTTTCTCCGTTCAGCATGCCTACGAATGCGCGTGGCGTGTTCAGGAAGCCGTCCACGATCTCCTCGCGATACTTCAGCTTTCCCTCGCCGAGCCATTTCGCCATCTGGGCGATGCCTTCGGCCCAGCGCTTTTGAAAGCGCGTGACGATGAATCCTTCGACTCGTAATTGTTTCACCAGAACGAATCTGAGCAGGCGCGGACCGGGTTCCGATTTTTCCCGATTGTATTCCGAGATCTGCCCGCAAACGGACACGCGGCCGAACAAATTCATCAGACGAAAGACGCTGTCAGTGATTGCGCCGCCCACGTTGTCGAAGTAGCAATCGATTCCGTCGGGACATAATTCTTCCAATTTCGCCGAATAATCGGGCGTAGTTTTGTAGTTGAACGCGCCATCCAGCCCGAGTTCATTGACGAGATAATCGACTTTTTCGTCAGTACCAGCGACTCCGACGGCGCGACAGCCCCTGATTTTGGCGATTTGGCCGACAAGAGATCCTACCGCTCCGGCAGCACCCGACACCAGCACGGTTTCACCCGCTTTCGGTTGGCAAAGCTCCAGGAATCCGAAGTAGGCCGTCACGCCGGGCATCCCCAGAACGCCGAGCGCGGTGGATACAGGCGCCAATTTCGAGTCCAGTTTTCGCAATGTCGTGTTGTCGGAGAGTGCGTACTCCTGCCAACCCCATTGTCCGAGGACGAAATCGCCCGGCGCGAATTCGGCATTGCGTGACTCAACGACTTGGCCCACCGAGCCGCCCACTATCGTGTCGCCCACATCGATCGGAGCCGTGTACGATTTGACGCCGCTGATTCTGCCGCGCATGTAAGGGTCGACGGAAATGTAAACGCTCTTGACCAGCACTTGACCGTCACTTAGCGCCGGTAAGGGCGATTCGACTAAGGCAAAATCCGATTCTTTAGGCATTCCAATGGGACGCGCGGCGAGCTGGAACTGGCGGTTCACAGCGGGTACAGCAGTTGCGGCAGACATATGCAAATCATCCTCAAAAATTCAGGTAAAGAGGGTTCCCATCCGGGTCGGTGAACGGGACCGTTCGCGCGGGATAGCCCGCGCGACGGATAATGCCGCGAAGGCTAACCGCACGAATTCCCGTCGGCCGCCCGCTTCCATTGATACGCATTCCGGAGCCGCGCTCTCCGCGAATCAAGTCCTGGGCCACGAGGTCGTCATAGGCGAGGAGCGCTGTATTTCGCGACACGCTGAGGAGCTTCGCGATTACACGCGTGGAGGGCAGACGAGCATCAACGTCGATCTCGCCACTCCGTATCGCTTCGGCAATCTGGCGAGACAACTGGCGGTGCAAGGGCTCAGGTGACGATCGATCCAGCATTATGCGGGGAAGCGAGAATTCCGGGTTGCGCTCCAAAGTGGCTCCTGTAACTGGACCTTTCCATTCTCCCCTTTCTGAGCGAATATTGTGCGGGAGGGAAGAACGTGATCACAGGCGGTAACGCAACGGTATTTGTTTCGAATATGGACCGGGCGGTGCAGTTCTATACGGAGGTGCTCGGGCTGAAGCTGACGAACCGCTTCGGCGACCAGTGGGCTACCGTCAACGCCGGGACAGGGCTCACCATCGGGCTGCATCCGGCGTCGCCAAAATATGCTGCGCCCGGCACAAAAGGCGGCATTCTGATCGGCCTCGAAATTGACGAGCCGATCGAGAAGGTCGTCGCACGTCTGGGCGAAAGAGGTGTACGCGTGGTACGGCCGATTGAGCGAAGCGAGGCTGGCTCCTTCGTTCACTTCGAGGATCCGGACGGAAATGAGTTCTACCTATGGGAAGTTGCCAGAGGCATAGTTCCGGAGACCGAAATGCAACACGCCGGTACGGCCAGGTGATCGACTAAGAGCCGGTGGGCGGTTTTTCCTTGGCTTCGCGATCGAGACGCTCGGCTCCTTCGCCAGTCAGGTGAACGAGGGCGGCCGCTCCCGCTTCCACAAACGACATGTGGCGAAGATCGCTTTTCTGACCCTTAGGGGAGCGCCTGGCGAGACCGGCATCGATCCACTCTTGCGCCGAAGCGTCATGGGTAGGCAACTGAGAGGCTTTCACTCCGATTGGACGCGCGGCGAAGCGCGAGCTACACGCGTGGAAGCTACTGGAACAATTGCGGGACAGCGATGTCGCGGTACTAGCCTGATGAAAACCAGTTAACTTGGCAGCTTGAAACGTTTACCGGGAATACGGCGTTTCATCTGTGTGGGGTCCCACACTGATCCATCTAAGGTCATACGAATAGTAGCGTTTTTCGTGGCCGGGGTGGTTATGGCAGTGGGGGGTGCGCTCATCTATTCCGCCGCGCGCGGACTCAGGCCGCCGGCTTCCGTCCAAGTCGCGCGAGCCGATCGGGGTGCCGAACAAGCTCAAGCTGCGGCAGCGCCGATTCATAGCGATAGCTCGAACACCAACGACACGGACAGTTCGAAGGCCGCGGCTGAAACTCCTCTCAACGGCGGCGAGACTCTGGTACCCGTTCCCGAGCCATCCGGGCGGAGCCATTCGACGGAGTCAGACAAACGCCCGGTCAACAGCCGATTCGCAGCCCAAGCCGCCTGCGCCTAAGTCGGACGAACCGGACGCGCCCGCTGCTCAACATCTTCAGTCCGCACCCTCTGCCACGGTCGCACGACCTGTTGCTGCGGTGAGGCAGCCGATTCAAACCACAAGCGCCTCTGCCGTGTCGCATCCCACGTTCGTAGCGGTCGGTTCCACGGGGCAGCAACCATTTCGAGAGCAGCATGCGGGCGCGGTACAGGCTTCTAGCCAGCAACCGCACGTTGTCACTCTGGAGCCTGGTTTGGCTTTGACCATTCGGCTTGCGGAAAAGCTTTCTACGGATTACAACTACACGGGTGACACTTTTCGTGGCACCTTGCAGGAACCTCTGATCGCAAACGGCTTTATTATCGCGGACAAAGGATCCACTGTGTTTGGGCGAATCGTACACGCGAGCAGATCGCGACTGCTCGGGGGCGGAGGTTCGGACCTGACCTTGAGCTTGACCGAGATGGGCACAACCGATGGTCAGACGGTTGCTTTCGAGACGATCCCGTGGGAAGAAAAGGGCAGTCACACGAATCTTGCTAACCCGGCCAAGCTGGTGGGTGCGGCATTCGGCGCCGTCATCAAGACCGTTTCAGGAACAGGAAGAGAAGCCGGTTCTAATTCGATGGTCGACAGCAGCTCTGCATCGGGTCGAGTCAAGGTCGCTAAGCAAAGAACTGTAGTCTTGCCGAAGGGAACGCAGTTGACGTTCCGTCTCGCGGCGCCAGTGACGATTCGCGAACGCCTGAACGTTCACTGAGCGCTGAGCTTAGTTCGCGACCGTGAAGCTCCGCGTAACGGTGGAGCTTTGGCCGTTGTTCGTTGTCGCCGTTACCGCAAGGGTATGGTTTCCATTGGCAATCAAGGTCGTGTCCAAAACGAAATTCCAGCCAACATTGGGACAGCCTTGATAACCGGGCAAAGCAGCGCAAACGTCCTGCCGGTTTCCTCCATAGCTCGCGCCGGCGTATGGGACGCCATCGATAGCAACTGAGACGCTTGCAATCGGGCCGTTTTGATCAATCACCCATCCTCCGAAGCCCACCGTGCCAAAGTAGGGGCCGCCACTCGCTGAGGGAGCGTCGATGGTGATCGTCATGGGATTCGGTATCGTCCAGTTTGCTATTCGGAACGTCGACGTCACAGTGGACTGAAGGCCACCGCTGTCGTAAGCCGTCACGTCGAGCGTGTGATTTCCATCTGCGAACTGGGTGGTATCGATCGTGACCGTCCAACCCACGTTTGGACATCCCTTCGCCGCGGGATATGCAGCGCAAACATCGGGACGGGAAGAAGGGCTGGCGTTGGTATAGGGCACTCCATCAATCGAGATCACGACCTTTGTGACCGGCGTACTGACATCGACAGCCCAGCCCGAGAATTGCGCCAATCCTTGATAGGGGTTGCTCTGAGAATTCGGCTGCTCGATGGAGAGTGTCATCGGGCCGCTGGACGTAGGATTGGTAACCGTGAAGGAAGCGCTTGCGGTGCCGCGTTGCCCCGACGCCGACGTTCCGGTCACTTCCAACATATGCGCGCCGTTTGCGAGTAGAGTCGTATCGAGATAGAAGTTCCACCCGACGTTGGGGCAATTAGGACTTGAATTAAGAGCGCAAGCATCTGTACGGTTTCCGCCGTACAGGGCAGTGCCTCGGGCGAGGCCATCCACCGACACCTGAAGGTTTGACAAGGCAGCGCTGGTGCTCAAGGCCCAGCCTCCGAACGCTGCGGTACCGCTGTATGCGGGGCTCTTGGGACCAGGGGCGTCGATAACAACTTTCAAGGGATTCGATCCTGTCAAGTTCGCGACGCTGAAAGTCCTGGTGACGGTCGAACTCTGGCCTACGTAGGTGGTCGCGGTAACGGCGAGAGTGTGCGTGCCGTCGGCGAGGCCCGTCGTATCAAGCGCAAAACTCCACCCGACGTTCGGACAACCCGGCCTTCCCGGCAGAGCGTTACAAACATCCGGGCGAAATCCTCCGTACGCGGCATTCCCGTAGGAGACGCCGTCGATTCTGATTTCAATTCCGGTGATCGGCGCATTGTTGTCGACCGCCCAGCCGCCGAAGATGTTGTTCGCGCCACTGAACGGTGCGCTCTGCACACTGGGAGTGTCGACGGTGATGGTCATCGGGTTCGCCGTGCTCCAATTGGCAACGGTGAACGTGCTCGCCATGGCGACACGCGCCCCGTTTGTCGCGATTGCGGTCACAGTCGCGGTGTGCAGACCGTTCGAGAGCTTGCTGGTATCGACCAAGATGGACCAGCCCACGTTGGGACAGCCGGGCGCGCCGACGTATATGGCACAAACATCTACGCGGGAGATACCGTAACTAGCAGTTCCGATAGAAGAACCGTCGATCGCCACGCTCACGCTTGCGATGGGTGCATTGAGATTGACGGCCCAGCCGGAGAACACCGCCACACCTTGGAACGCATTGCTCTGGCCTCCCGGTTGGTCAATGTACAATTTCGTCGGATTCGCCGGGTTCGCATTGGCAGTGGTGAAGGGAGCACTTAACGTAAAGTGCCGGCCGTCGGTGCCGTTTGCCGTGATCTGAAACGTGTGAGTGCCGTCGGCGAGGCTGGTAGTGTCGAGCAGATAATTCCAGGCAGCATTTCCGTTCTGACAATCAGGACTCGAGGGATAAAATGCGCACGCGTCCGGACGGCTTCCGGCGTACACAGCAGACCCGTACAACACGCCGTCGACGAACACGTTGACACTGCTGATATAGGCATTGATGTCGACGGCCCAACCACCGAACGCCGCGTTGCCACTGTAAGGTCCACTCTGCGGGCCGGGCGCGTCAATACTCGCGGCCATAGGATTCGCCGGGGCGCTAGACGGGGGAACTACAGTTGCTGCGCCGACGGCAATCGTGACGGTATTGCTGATATACGAGTTCTGCGCAATGTAGAGCGGCGTTGCTGCGTTTGGCGACAGGGTTGACGGAACAATCAATTGGACCTGATAGACACCGATCGCGCCAGGCGCCAGGCCTGCGTTCGGTACCTCCGCGGTTGTGCCGTTCATGGTGGCGATGACAAAATTGCTGACGGAGTTGGGCTGCGGCCCGTTATACGGTTGCCCAGCAACGGCGGTCACCGAATTGGAAAGCAATCCGAGGCCTGCAGCGTTCAGGGTGATCAACTCGCCCGGTGCGGCGGGATTGGCGGGCGTGATGGCAGAGCCCGGCGTTACCACGCAACAGGTCGCGCTGCTAAACGCAGTCATGCTAAGCGTCGCGCCGGAGCTCGTGGTGGCTGAAACGGAAATGCCGTTTCCGGCGGCGCCCGGTTGTCTGGCCGTGATCAAAATATCGAACGGCCCAATGGGAGCGGCGGTGACCTGCGGATCCGGAGCATTATTGATGAGATTGACGAGAGATTGGATGATTGAGGTGATGGTGTCGCTGGCGACGACGGTATAGGTGTAGTTTCGACCGCTAACGGTGATGGTGCCCGTATTTCCGGCAGTTATCGAGCCACCGACAGTAAGGACGACGTTAGGATTTCCAGACTGATGCACGGCCCCCGATGCAGGCCAGGGCCTGGCCTGACCCGCGAACGCAGGAGCGTTGAACAAACCCGGATTCGCCGGGGCAATGTAGACGGGACTGGCGTTCGTGGCGGTAACGCTGCCGTCGTTGTGAACCGTTCGAACGTAGATGCTGATGCTGTTGCGATCTGTACTGGAGGTACTTGAAGTGGAACCGGAAACCGCCGTGCCGTTGGTGTATGTGTAGGGAATTTGCGCGATGATTTGGCCGGCTGAGACGCTTAATAGCGGCGCGGCGAAACCATCCATGAACACCTGCGCGCCGCCCAGGCTGGTGGGGAGTGGCGCATCCGGCGGCGCAACAACAGGGAGCGCCGAGGGCTGATCCGACAGATTCGTTCCGTTAATTTCGACCAGCATTCCGGGAGCACCGGTCGCCGCTGTACCTGCAGTGAGGTACGCTCCGGATGCCACGGGGACCTCGTTCGCAGTATTTGACGATGTCACGGAGAGCGAAATGGAATCGAAACCCAGATTCGTAGCTTTCGAGCTTAGATAGATGCTCGCAGTGCCCGGCCCGGCGAAAAGCGCAGTGGCATTGGGATCACCACCATTCGCGTTGATAACGCCGACCAAGCCCTGCGCAATGGTGTCCAGAGTGTCCTTGTCCTGGACCGTATATACGTAATTCTGTGTCGTCCCGGCGGCTACGTTTCCAATCGTGACCGTCACGGTATCTTTGGCAGTAATCGTCCCGCCACTCGCGAGCGTGATCGTCACTACGCCTTCTTGCCGGATAATTTCACTAGCCCAGTTCACGATGGAGTTGTCGGGCAGAGGAGTCTGAGCAGGCGTGAAAACCAGCACGCGCCGGTTGAAGGGATCGGCTACGTAGAGGTTCGCCCCATCCCAGGCCAACGAAGTTGGTGTTGCAATCGTGTCTACGCTGCCGGTATTATCAATCGCTGTGCTGACGAACGAGCCAGTCTGATCGGTGACGATGTTGCTGGCTAGATCCGGCTGCCCCAGCACCGCGTCGGCCGAGGCGCCGTTGGTCGTCGGAATAGAATTGAAGATCAATACGCGATCGTTGCCGCCGTCCGCAATGAACAAGCGCGTGCCATTCGAAAGAGCAAATCGGGGAAAGCTCAGCGTGCCACCACAGAGCGCTGCACCGCCCGCGCATACGGCCGGGTTGTCGGATACTCCAGTGGTCATATCCGGCTGCCCGATGACTACATCCGCAGGCTGATTGTTCGAGCTCGGAATGCTGTTCCAGATCAGCACGCGATTGAAGCCGAGATCCGAGACAAAGAGACGGGTGCCGTCAGAGGTCACCGAAACCGGGTCGCAAAACTCGTTTGCGGCGGTCGTGTAATTCCCTTTCGTAGGGTTGCAGGCGGGTTGCGTACCGGTAGTAAAGTTCGCCTGTCCGAGAACCAGATCAGCGGCCTGATTGTTGTGGGTAGGTATCGAGTTCCAAATCAAGATGCGGTAGTTCTGGGTGTCGGCGACGAACAGTTTGCCGTTTTGAATCCAAATGCCTTGTGGACCGCGGAAGGTACTCTGGGTGGCGATGGGGGGCCCGGGCGTGGTGAAGCTCGAGTTCCCGAGCACAATGTTGGCAGCCTGATCGAGCGATGAAGGGATGGAGTTCCAGATCAAGATGCGGTTGTTGTTCGTGTCCGCGACGGCTAAGACATGGCCATCGGTTGCGACGGCCGTTGGCGTACTGAGCGCCTGGCTCGAAACGGGCTGGGGGCCTGGGGTGACGTAGTCCGGTTCGCCGAGCACGTTGATGGCGCTGTAACCGCACAGCCCGCAATAAGGGCTGGGGGTCGTGTATAGAGTCAAATCAGCGTTTAGCGGGGGAATTTGAGTGGTATCAAAGAAAAGAACCCGGTTGTTATTCGGGGTAGCGTTCATCACGTTCGAATCTGCGACAAAGAGCAGTCCGTTGGCGTAGGCGAGCCCGCTCGCCCCACCCAACAAGTTTTGTTGAGTACCAGAGACTCCAAAGGTGAATTCCTGCTGTCCGATAGCGGCGCGCGCAGCTTGGCCGTTGGTAAACGTTTGGGCCTGCGCGAGGCAGGCCAATAGCGAGAAACCCGAGATTACTGTGTACTTTCGCAAGAAAAGCCCCAAAAACTGCTAAGTATAACAGCGCTTGGGACGTGAGATGCACGAAGGCGGTTCCATGTGGTGACAGGGGCGGTGGGAAAAAGGGGACCTTCTCCTGCCGTGTACAATCTTGGGCAATGCCCCTTCTCGACAGAGTTCAAGCTGATATGGTCGCTGCTATGAAGGCCAGGGATGAGGCGCGTTTGAGCGCGCTGCGCATGGTGAAATCCGCGCTGAAAAAGCACGAGGTCGACTCGATGAAGCCTTTAAATGAGGGGGCGGAGATGCAGGTGATGAACACGCTTTTAAAGCAGCGCCGGGAATCCGCGGACATGTTTCGCAAGGGCGGGCGCGAGGAGCTGGCACAGAAAGAAGAGGCCGAGATCCAGGTAATCGAGAGTTATTTGCCTGCGGGCGCGACGGCCGCCGAGCTCGATGATGCTGTTTCGGCAGCGATCGCGGAAACGGGTGCGAATTCGGCCAAACAGATGGGGGCCGTCATGAAGGTGGCGCAAGGGAAACTGGCGGGCAAGCGAGTAGAGGGTAAAGTGCTGAGCGATCTGGTGAAACAAAAGCTCGGATGAGAGCGGCGGGGGCACTTAATGGGCCGATTCCTGCAGTAGTTCGTCCAGATATTGCTTCCAGACCTTTGCCTCCGTGTGCGTGCCGTGGCCGTGCGTCTCGTCAGTGATAGGCAATAGCACGAACTTGCCGTGTTTCACGCGCTGAATCTCACGCTCGGCGATTCCAAGTTCGGGCGGGTTGATGAAGTCATCAGCGGAATTGACGAACATCACGGGGACCTCAATTTTCTCCAAGTCTTTTGAGGGATCATAATCACTCGAGGAGGAGACGGCATACAGCAGATCGTTGGCATCGGTAGTCTTTCTGCGCTCCTCAACCTGCCGTTTCAGATATTCGTCCGCGAGCTGCCCAGTGGGCGCCGCTTTCTGCATCTGGAAGGGACTGCTTCCGGCGATGATGAGCATGTAAATGGCGCCGGTTAAGCCGGGCGGCTGCTCTTTGTATTCGCCGTTCATCCATTGCGGGTCTTGGCGGATGGAGTCGGCCAGCATGTCACGCCAGACGCGATTGCGGCCGGCGATGGGAACAGGCAAACAGGCGAGCGGCATCAGCGCGTCCATGAAATCGGGATTCCGCTCACCCCACATCCACGAATGCATGCATCCCATCGAGGTCCCCATCACGAGGCGCAAATGATCGACGTGCAGGCCTTCGGTGACGAGCCGGTATTCGGCCGTCACCATGTCCGAATAGCCGTAATGCGGAAAATGCGCGTGCATGCCATCGCTTGGTTTCGAAGATCCGCCGTGGCCGATATCGTCGGGGAGAATGATGAAGTACTTCGAAGCGTCCAGCAACTCGCCGTCATGAAACAGCACATCCCGGAACCGCGGCGTCAAGAACTGCTTGCCGGTGCCGCCGGTACCGTGCAGAATCAAAACGGCGTTTGAAACGTGTCCCTGCTCATCTCGCTTCGGCTCGCCCAGCGTGGTGTAGTGCAGGTTCAGCTTGGCAAGCTGCTCACCGCTGCTGAAACGAAAATTCGAGATGACGAAGTTGCCTTCGTGCGGCGTTTGGGCCGAAAGACAGAGGACAGAAAACAGCGCAGCGAGGCCGACCTGCGATGGTTTGAACATGCAAGAATCTTCTCACTCCTCGATTATTCGGCATGTACCTGTCCGGCTCTCGCTTTTGCTTTCTTGAAGAGAAATACTATCGGGACGCACGCGAAGCAGACTAGCGCCATGTAACGGAAATCGTCGACATACGCCCAGAGCCGTGCTTGCGAGGTAAGCGTGCCCTCTACGAGCTTGTATGCTCCACGGGTGGCAAGGTCGGCTCCCGTGGCGTTCGTCGAGCGAATGATTCCCTGCAGCGAGGAGATATGCTGCTGCATTACGGGGTTGCTGGCATTGAGGGAGTGCGCCAGTTCACTTCTATGCATTTGTGCGTGCCGGGCCACGATGGTGTTCACAACCGAGATCCCGATACTTCCGCCCACGTTCCGCAAGAGATTATAGAGGCCGCTGGCGTTTCCGATCTTCTCGTTTGAGAGCGTACCCATGGTCGTGGTCGAGAGAGGCACGAAGACCATGCCCGATCCGAAGCCACTCAACACAATTGGCCATAAGAACGACCACTGCGAAAGGCCGAGATTCACTTCGCCAAACCAGATACTGCATATGCCGAAGATCGCGAACCCGGAGCCGATCAACCAGCGGTTGTCCATTCGCGTTGTGAGAATGCCGATGATGGGCATCGCACAGATCGCTCCAATACCTCTGGGACTCACGGCGATGCCCGCGAGCTGCGCGGTATAACCCATCAGCTCCTGGTAGAACAGCGGCAACAACGTCACCAAACCGTAAATGGCCGCGCCAAACAGCGTAATCAACACACAACCTAATGCGAAGTTCCGATTTTTGAAAATCAGCAGATCGACGAGGGGCTTTGGATGGACGAATTCGCGCACGAGAAACAGCACAAAGGCGACGATCAGAATGAGCGCAGTCCAGCGAATCCAAGTGGCTCCAAACCAGTCGACTTCCTGGCCCTTGTCAAGGATGATTTGCAAAGAACCGAGCCAGATCGCTAGAAGGCCCAAACCCCAGCCGTCGATTCGCCCCGGCTTGGCGTTTTTGATGTAAGGAGGATCCTCGACGTAGCGCAAAATCATGAACACGGCTGCGATTCCGATCGGAATGTTGATGTAGAAGCTCCACCGCCACGAATAGTTGTCGGTCAACCAACCACCAAAGGTCGGTCCGAGCACGGGCGCAACAACTACGCCCAAGGCAAATACGGCCATCGCGAGGCCCCGTTTTTCGGGAGGAAAGCTTTCGAGCAGGATAGCTTGCGAAATGGGTTGCAGCGCGCCTCCACCAGCGCCCTGCACGGCACGCGCGATCAGTAGAATGCCGAGGCTTGGGGCCGCGCCACAAAGAAACGATGAGATGGTGAAGATCACGATGCAGGTGATCAAAAAGCGCTTGCGGCCGAATCGCATACCGAACCAACTACTGGCCGGCAGTACGACCGCATTGGCGACGAGATAGCTCGTAAGAACCCAGGTCGCCTCGTCATTTGTGGCTGAAACGCTACCCGCGATATACGGCAGGGCTACTGAAGCTATGGACGTGTCGAGCACCTCCATGAAGGTGGCCAACATGACCGATACGGCGATCAACCAAGGGTTCGAAGAGGACCGCCAGGGCTGTGCGTCGGCCGGGCTAGCTGCGGCGGCCATGCTTGAACTCAACTCGAGGGAACAATGTCAAGTCTTTGGATGTCCAGAACAGCTAGAGAGCTTCGGCGGTTCCGGGTGAAGCGATTGCAGGCTCTTGTAAGACTTGCTTGGCTAGAAAGAATCCCGGCACTTAGAACAATTGCCTATACAACGGTTTAAGCAATGGAACGCCGCTTGCAGCGACAGAGGGGAGCAAACGCTCGCACCGGAGGCTTATGTCATTTGCGTTATACATCGTTGGGTACGTGATCCTGATTGCCGGCTTGGCATTGGGCGCGTACTATTTGCACGTACCACCTCGTTGGGTTGGGGTTGGTGTGCTGGTGATGATTGGAATTGGAGTGGCGAGCGGCGTTGCGCGGACGCGTCAGAAAGATCCCTCCTGACGCAGCTACCGGGTGCTTTGTGTGCCGGGACGCGGGCGCGCTTTTAAAATGACGTGAAGTTCGTCATTACGGGGATTAGCGAAGCGGCAGTTGATACGGCCTTCGGCGTCTAGTGACACAATTGCCGGAACTGTGACCTCGGTCAGCATCCACCCGGCGGGAAGAGCGACCTCATTGCGCGGGCGCCCGAGCGTTCGATCCCAAATCAGCTCGCCATTTTTCACTGTGTAGCCTACCGGGTCGGTATACGTTTCGATCACGCGCACTCGCACGGATTGACCGGCCTCGAGCGCGTGCGGAAGCTCCGCTTGCACGACCACTTCGTCGTCGGGCGATGGATTGGGGTAATACCCCAGCCCGTTTACGTCCTTGCCCGTCACGTTGTACGTCTTTAGTTGCTCACCCGTGTCGAGATCGAAGATTTGCGATTGCGTTACCACGCTACCTTTGCGCACGAAGCTGTGCACATATTTTTGACCGGCGCGGGTCACGTTGAAGTCGTGCGAAATGCGGAACTGATGCGTTTGCGGATCGAGCAGCCAGTAGCGAATTTCCCGATCCTGTTCGGCGCGGTGCGTTTGTGCCGACAGCAACGCCGTAAAGGCAAGTAACAGGATCAATCTCACGGCAGAAGTCGTCCTTTCAATTTCACCATCAGCTCATCATCGCGGTCATTGACGAAGCTGACGCGAATGCGCCCGTCCGTCTGAGTCGAGATGATGCCGGGCGCGCTGCATCCGATCAGTTCATATCCGCGTGGAAGCACGATCACGTTGCGCTTGATGCCGAATCCGCGCTGAAAGGACAGCTCATTGCCTTCTCCTCCGTAGGATGCAGCATCCTTATAGGTCTTGAAAATCCGTACTCGTCCTTCGCCGTCCTTCGCCACCGGATGTGGGAGCGTGACCCGAATATAGGAATCCGCGTTGGGCTTTCCCTTCAAGCCTTGTTGCACTGCATCGGCGGCCGAGACTACCGCGAATTCAAGTGGCTTCCCGCTGGCCGCGTCTATCACTCGCTCGTCGGTAGCGACAGATCCACGCCGAATGGGATTGAACAGATAGCGCGCACCCTCGACGGAAGTGGATACGTCGTAAGTGATCGCGAAGGAGTGTGTAGCAGGCGCAAGCAGTTCGTAGACAGTAAGCTCGTCGGCCGCGAGCATCGGGATGCCGCAAATCGCGAGCAGCGCCAGCAAACGCGGTAAGGCCATGGTCTTTTTATCCTATCCATATCCGTCACTTTGTGGTAGATAAGATCTAATCACTCAAAAGAGAAGGGCTGGATTATATGAAGGCGATTGTGACAGTTCTGTCATTAGCGGCGTTTTCGGTATTCTTGCCGAATGCAAACGCGGACCAATGGAGCCATCACTGGGCAGTTGGTCAGAGCCCGGAACTGCATATTTCCGCAGGCGACGCAGCCGTAGTGGTTGAGGCAGACAACACAAGTGGAATTGAGGCTACGCTCACGACGCGCGGATGGTCAATCGGCGGATCGGGCGTGCAGGTCTCCGAGCATCAGGATGGTAATCGCGTCGATATCGATATCAAGGTGCCTCCCATCCATTTAAATTTCGGAAATCGATCGATTCGACTGGAGGTGCGGGTGCCGCGCGAGCTGACGGGCGACATTCATACCGGCGACGGGTCCATTCGACTAGCTGGCCTTCACGGCTCTATCCGAGCCGATACGGGCGACGGCAGCATTCAAGGCGAGGACCTGGATGGAACTCTCGATGTGCACAGCGGTGACGGGAGCGTGCATGTGGGCGGCCGCTTCGACAACGTACAATTGCGCACTAACGATGGTGCGGTCGAACTCAATGCACGCCGTGGCTCGAAGATGCGTTCCGATTGGCGCGTGCAGACCGGCGATGGTAGCGTCCATATCACGTTGCCGAGTGATCTTGCGGCGGACCTGGAACTACACACGGGAGATGGACACATTCAATCCGATCTACCGCTCACGATCAGCGGTTTTCAGAGTGGACGCGACATTCACGGGAAGTTGAACGGGGGCGGTCCTTCACTTACGGTACGAACCGGGGATGGCTCGATAACAGTGGGATCTGTATAGGAAAACAGCAAATGAGGACATTGACACAGGGTTCACGCGGGCAGGATGTGCTTGACGTTCAGTGCGCATTGGCCGAGGCAGACCTTTATTCAGGAGACTTCGACGGCTGCTTCGGGCCGCACATGCAAGCTGCTGTGATTGCGTTTCAACAGCAGCAAGGGTTGCCCGCAAACGGCATTGTGGACGATGCAACCGCCGCCGCACTCCATATGGAGGACACCGCACCCGTCACGTGCCAAGTGCAGGGCATAACTGCTGAACTGGTCGCGCCTATGTTTCCGAATACGCCTATCGAGAATATCGAGGCCAATCTTCCGTGCGTGCTGAACGCGCTTTCGGACGCGGGCTTGTGCGATAAGCAGATGGTCCTGATGGCGCTCGCAACGATTCGGGCGGAAACCGGGGATTTCCTTCCCATCAGCGAGTTTCAATCTCACTTCAATACTTCTCCCGGCGGACGTCCGTTCGATCTCTACGATCACAGAACGGACTTGGGCAATCAAGGACCGCCGGACGGCGCAAACTTTCGCGGGCGCGGATTCATTCAGTTGACCGGACGCAATAATTTTCAAATTCATAGCGCGGCCATAGGATTGAGTGACCAACTCCTGAGTTCTCCGACCCTGGCTAATGAGCCGGAGACTGCGGCCAAGTTGCTTGCCAGCTTCCTAAAAGCTCACGAGAAGCAAATCAGGGATGCACTTGCCACCAATAACCTGACCGAAGCGCGCAGACTCGTGAACGGCGGCTCCAATGGACTGGAGGAGTTTGAGAATGCATTCAATACGGGATTGAATCTTATTCCCGATCTCCCTACGGGCACTCAGAGCGCGAACGCATAAGCTACTCGCCGGGTTCGGGCGCGAGCAGATCTTTCAGTTTGAGCGCGTTATGCGCGGCATATCCGGCTTGATCGTTGTCGAAGTAAACATAAACGGCCCTGCCCTCGCAGCACCATGTACGGACGCGTTGAGCCCACTCAGATAGCGCTCGATCGGTATAGCTGCCTTGATATTTACCGCCGGGTCCATGCAGCCGCACATAGACCAGATCGGTCGTCACCTCGATGGGAGATTGGAAGCCGGCGAGATCGAAGATGCAGTAGCCGGCGCGGTGGCGCGCTAAAAGGTCATAGATCTCCTGCACGTTCCAGGTTGGGTTGCGAAATTCGAAGGCATAGCGGTGGTGCTGCGGCAGCGCCTTTAAGAAATGGGCCAGGCGTTCGACGTCCAGCTCCCAGTTGGGCGGCAGCTGCCAGAGGATAGGGCCGAGCTTCTGCTGCAGAATATCGATTGCGGCGAAAAATCTGTCGAGACCTTGTTCCGGATCCTTCAACTTTTTCATGTGTGTCAGGAAGCGGCTGCCTTTTGCTGCAAAACAAAACGCCTGTGGAGTCGAATCGCGCCAGTTGGCTAATGCAGTTTCTGTCGGGAGGCGGTAGAAGGTGTTATTCAACTCGACAGTATCGAATTGTTGGTAGTAGTAGGCAAGCATCTTAGATGCGGCGGTCTTGGCTGGGTAATACGTGCCGACCCAGTGCTTGTAATGCCACCCGGAGGTGCCGATTCGACAGCAGTTGCGAAGAGATGGCATACATTGCCTAAAGCAGCGTCCCGCGCAAAATGATCTTGGCGATGGTGAAATAAATGATCAGACCGGTCACATCGACGAGCGTCGCCACAAACGGCGCAGAGGCGCTTGCCGGATCGAGCCGCGCGCGTCGCAGAACGAACGGGAGCATGGATCCAGCGAGCGTTCCGAACAGCACCACGCCGACCAAGCTGAATCCTACCGTTAGCCCAACCACGAGGTAATGAGGTCCATAAGTCTTCCAGATGCCTTGCCAAAGTAGAATGCGGGTGAGCCCGACGACAGCGAGGATTGTCCCGAGCACGATACCGACTGACGATTCACGCCAAATAATCTTCAACCAATCCCGCAGACGCACTTCACCCAGAGCCATGGCTCGAATGACCAGCGTGCTCGCCTGGGAACCGGAGTTGCCTCCACTGCTGATGATCAGCGGCACAAAGAGTGCCAACACCACCGCGCGCGCGATCTCGTTCTCGAAAAAACCCATAGCGGTGGCGGTCAGCATCTCGCCTATGAACAAGACAGTGAGCCACCCTGCGCGCTTTCTCACCATGCGCCAGAAGCCGATTTGAAGATACGGCGCATCAAGCGCTTCCATACCACCGGCCTTTTGAATGTCTTCGCTGGTCTCTTGTTCGACGACGCCGACGATATCGTCAACCGTGACGATACCGTGCATCACTCCGGCCTTATCAAGCACCGGTATCGCGACCAAGTGATAGGTCCTGAAGAGACGAGCGAGCGTTTCCTGATCCATCTGCTCGGAAGCGGAAACGAGATTTGTTCGCATCACCTCCCGGACCGTTTTGGCGGGATCGGCCCGGAACAGATCGCGAATGCTCGATACGCCCAGCAGCCGCTGCGAATCGTCGAGGACATAGGCGTAATACAGCGTTTCGACATTTCCGGCTTGCCGCCGCAAATAGCTGATGGCCTCGTCGAGCGTCATGTCCGGACGCAGGCGGGCGAACCGCGGATTCATCAACCCGCCTGCTGCGTCTTCTTTGTATGCGAGAAGAGCGTTCACCTCCCGCCGGGAAACGTCGTCGAGTTCCGCTATCAGGCGTGGCCGTTCTTCCTTAGGCGCACATTGGATCACATCAGCGGCATTGTCGGGCGGCAGTAGCCGCAGCCAGATGCGTCTCTCATCTTCCGGAATACTCTGAATCAGATCGAATTGATCGCGACTTCCGAGCTTTAAGAAAAAATCATCGGCCTGCCCGCGCGGCAGATCTTGAAAGGCGCGCGAACGTCCTCGCGCGGATAAATAGGACCATTGCTGAAGTAAGTCTTTACTCGCCTCGTCGGTTCCTAAGATCACTTAATTCTCCTTCCCCTGCGCTGCTCGTCACGATTTTCCGTGTTCGCAGACACCCCTGCTATGCTGATCCAATCGCCGGTACGTCCGGCGGTCACATGCCTGCACTCCCTAGGTCCCTTCCACGCATCTGCGTGGCTTTGGGTCTGCCGACTCCTTCGCTGCTGGGTCGCGCTGCCGAACGCGAGTACAAGGACGGCAACACGTTCCTTGAATTCCGCCTGGATTATTTGCCCGACCCGTCCGGGGGCACCGAACTGATTCGTAGCTTCTGCAAGCGTTATCCCGAATCACACATTCTCGCGACTTGCCGCCATAAACAAAATAAGGGACGCTTTTCCGGCTCTATCGAACAGCAAATTACACACTTGCAGAATGCCGCCAGCGCCGGTGCCGCCGCGCTCGATCTGGAAATCGAATCGGCCGAACGCGCGAAAGCCGCGCTTACCTCATTGCGCGATTCGGCTCCGCTCGTCATCTCCTATCACAATTTCGAAAACACGCCCGCGCTCGATCCTATCTTGCACCGGCTGCAGCGAATACCCGCGGACGCTTACAAAATGGCAACCACCGCGCGCAAGCCGAGCGACAATCTGCGCATTCTGCAGTTCGCCCGTGAAAACTGCCGGGCTCGGCTCGTCGCCTTCTGTATGTCTGAGATCGGGATGCTCACCCGTGTTCTCGGTCTTGGATCTGGCTGCGTCTTTACCTACGCTGCGCCTCGTGAAGGTGAAAGTACGGCGCCTGGACAGATCATTGCAAAAGATATGCGCACGCTCTACCGGTGCGAGAAGCTCAATCGCCAAAGCCGCATATACGGCGTAATTGCGGATCCGGTCGCTCATTCTAAATCCCCACTCATCCACAATCGGGCGTTTCACGCGCGGCGCGTCGATGCCGTTTATCTTCCCTTCTTAATTGCTCCTTCGCACCTCAGCGACTGGATGACTCTCGCGAAGGCTCTTCCGATTGCAGGCTTCAGTGTCACGATTCCTCATAAACAGCGCATCGTCCGCTATCTCGATATCGTCGACGGGCCCGCGAAACGGGTTGGAGCGGTGAATACTGTGTGGCGAAAGGGCGGAAAGTGGCGGGGCACCAACACCGACATCGAAGGAGTTCTCAAGCCGCTCGGCCGGCGCCTGCGCGTGGGGCATGCTTCCATCCTGATTGCAGGATATGGAGGGGCGGCGCGTGCCGCTGCCGTTGCTCTTCAAGACGCGGGCGCGAAGATTACGATTACCGGCCGCAATATGAAGAGCGCGCAAACACTAGCTCGAGCGGTTAATGCCGAGGCGGCGACGCTCAAGGAAGCGCAAACGCGCGAGTACGATGCGCTCGTGCATGCAACTTCTGTGGGCATGTACCCGAAAGCCGATGAATGCCTGTTTCGAGATGGAATTCCCGCCGATGTCGTGCTCGACATGGTGTACAACCCACATGAAACGCTACTGCTCAAGCGCGCAAAACAGCAAGGCTGTACGGTTATCCACGGCTCAGAAATGTTTTTGGAACAGGCGGCCTCCCAATTCGAAATCTGGACCGGCGAATCGGCCCCGCGCTCGGTTATGCAGAGCGCGCTCGAACAGAATGCTGCCTGAACGGTGTTTTGCGGCTTAATACGGGCTGAGGTCGAATGACCGGCTAGTCGCCGCGAATGGATACGGGCGCTTCAGGGTAGTGCTCTTCGCCAACGCTGTAGCGCGAACGGCCGCGGCGGTCCCGCACTGCACCGGGCCAGTCCAGACGCAGATCCTGGCACACCTCATCCAACATCTCCAGTGTCACGGCCCGTTGCTCCATAGCAAATCCGGTGACCAGGAGATTGTCGCAGATAAGGTTGATCAGGCGAGGAATACCGCGCGAACGCTTGTAAACTTCTTCCATCACCTCTGGCGGAAAGATGCGCTGATTCGGCATACCGGCGCGGGCGAGTCTCGCGTCCATGTAGGCCAAACACTCTTCGGGAGTGAGCGGGTTTAACGAACACCGCAAGACGATGCGCTGTTTCAAATTACGAAGATTGGGGGCGTCCAGCTTGCGGTCTAATTCGGGCTGTCCCGCCAAAATGATCTGCAGCAGCTTGCCTTGTCGCGTTTCGAGGTTCCCCAGCAGCCGGATCTCCTCCAACACGTCCAGTTCGAGATTATGCGCCTCGTCCACGATCAGCACACAGGTACGTCCGCGCTCGGCTTGCTCAATCAGCAGCGCGTTCAAAGCAAAGAGTACGGCGGTTTTGGATTTGCGGTCGCACTGAAGGTCGAAGTCATAGGCGACCATCTCGAAAAACTGTTCAGGGTTCAGGCGCGAGTTGAAGATGAACGCGAACTCGACGCGCTGCGAATCCAAATAGTCTCTCAGACATTCGAGCATGGTGGTCTTGCCGGTACCCACCTCGCCGCTCAAAACAATAAAACCCTTGCGGCTCCGAACGCCATAGATCAAATTTGCCAGGGCTTCTTCATGCTGAGGACTCCGATAGAGAAACTCCGGGTCCGGACTGATGTTGAACGGATTCTCCGTAAATCCGAAATACGCGTTGTAGATCGCGCTATGCATAGAGACGTGGCTGTATTCTAGAGCCCAATGGCAGGGAAAGCATTCCGGGTCGAGAGAACCCAGACAGTTCTATCATACTGAAATCATCGGCAATTTGGATGCCACGATTAGAGCGTAGAACCGATCTGCCGAGGTAGTACTGTTACTCACCAAACTGAACAGTCGCCCACCCGGGCAACGAAGACGGCTGAACGCCGCTGAAAATCACCCGCCGCGTCTTGGGGAACGGAACGCCGTCGCGCACCGCCTTGCCGAGCGCCGGAACAGCGCGGAGGATTTTCCGGTATGCTTCCTGATCTGTCCCTAAGAATCCGGCTTTGGACAAAAAGCCACTCCCCCATCCCAGGCACAAGAGGCAT
Source organism: uncultured Acidobacteriaceae bacterium (assembly GCA_963787615.1). Lineage (GTDB taxonomy): Bacteria > Acidobacteriota > Terriglobia > Bryobacterales > Bryobacteraceae > Bog-105. Next base: position 50,398 of record CAWBDJ010000002.1, read on the forward strand.
GTCAAGGACGCGTTCTGGGCCGCTTGAAGTTCGTCTTTCAGGCGCTCAACGGTGGTGTGCAGCCCGTTGAGCCCAGTCACGTCCGCGTAGTGAGCGTGCGCATCCAGCTGCGCTGCGGCATGCTGGTTCGCGGCCGCAGTGATCACCTTCGGGTCGGGTACGGAGCGCCACCCGAAAGCACGCGTCAACTCCTCATTTTCCAGGAACTTGCGCGGGTGCCACTCGCCCACGAACGACGTGCCGGGCGCGGCCATTTCAGCGAACACCGGCGTCGCATCGGAAATCCGTTGGGCGGAAACGCTCCCCCGCCCCGCGACTTTCCACGCCAGCTGAGGTTTGCCGCCTTGTCGTGTGTCAAGGGAGGCGACCCGCGTCAGGTAGATTTTGAAAGACGATGTGGGGATTGGCTGGCTATCGGCAGCAGCGATGATTTTCATCTGCGACGCGCCCGCATTCGCCTCGGCTGCTTCGGCGAGGCGCCGCGGCACGCGATCACCTTCGAGAGAAGCGGCAACGCGGTCGATAGTACCCGATGACCAACGCGAAAAAATCAATCCGGTCCGGACAGCGCCCTTGAGCGCCGAAGCAGGAAGGTAAGCGCCACGGTAATTCGCAGCGAAGGTCGGAATGAAAAGCGATTCTGGAGGCGCCGCATTCCAGATGCCGGTACACTCCGGGTGTTCAAAGGGAATGCGCCGCTGCGAAAAATTCTGCGCGAAACCGCCCCACGATGCGAAGTCGAGCTTCGTCGACTTACGGAGTTGGGCCAAATAGCCGTCGAGCCGCGGACCGCGGGCCAATAAGCGGAAGATACGCGCCTGATCGAGCACATTGACCTGATCCTTCCAAACCATGTAGTCGATGGGTGAAAGCTCCCGCCCATCACCGACCAACAGCGGTGTGAGTGCGGTGACTCTATAGTTCATCGCTCGAGTCCTCGCTTTCCATCGGTATTCGGGCAGGTTCGGCAAGCTCGAGCTCTGGGGCGATCGGTGCCGGTTCTTCGGCGGCGGGCACCTGTTCGATGTCCGGGAGAATCGCGGCGGCCTCGCATGGCCGTGGCTCCAGTGCTTCTTCATCAGAGGGAATCTCTACAGGCGCGAGATCGGGAGATCCCAGAGCGGGCATTCGGAGCGCGACAGCGAAACCGCTGCGGTAAACGGGGTGCGCAAAACCATCCGGCGCTACATTCACAGCAGCGCCCGCAGGTTCATCACGCGTTGCCAGCACTGAACCTTCGACGATCATCTGCGCGGCCTTCTTGGGTGCGCCCGACGCGGCAGTACTCTCGATGCGGCCGCCACGAGTGGTGATCCGGTAATCACCGCTGCTCCAATCAACGCTGTCCCCGGCGGCAGGCGAGTAGAGTGACAACATCCAATACAGCGGTATCCCATCGGCCCCGCCATTCCGACTTCCGTCGCGCGAGATGCGCGCCAGCTTTGGAACCAGCAGATGGGGCCAGGCGCCCTGTTGAAATTCCGGTGCTTCCGCTTGTCCCCAGCCGCTGCTGCGCCTGCCACCAAAGCCGGAATCGGACAGCAGCCGGAAACATGCCCGAACTCGATCGCGCCAGCTCGCTTCGGCTGCCGAATCCGCAAAACGCGCCATGCACCAAAGTCCGGCGGACGGTTCAAATTCTACGCAAGCGAGGGAGTGTGCGTGGGCCGTGCTTTGCGCGATACGGTCGACCGCCGCGCTCCTGCGGACCACGACGCGAAAAGGGCTGAGACTCGGGCGGTCGCGTCTCAACAGGCAGGAGCTTTCAGCGTCCAGCGTCCACTGATCGGCCAGAATGGGTTGCCCGCTGAGAAGTGATTCAACCAAGCTCAGCGGCACGAAGCGCGCCGAAGACCAGCGTATCTTCGATAGAAACACCGGGCTGGGGGTTGTTATTAACGACGACGGTGGGGGCCAAACGGTCGAGGGAGGCGGTGCGAACAAAGTATCGCCCTGATATGGGAACAGCGACGTAAATGTGACTGCGGGCCTGGGCGCCCGCGCAGTCGCGCCGAGCCACTCGTCCAACGCACCCAACCGCTGCATCGCAAGCGTGACGGCAGAAAACAGCCGGTCGCTGCGATACAAGACATCGAGACCGTCCTGGGCATCTCCCGGCCCATATCGCCATGGTCCGGTTGGCCGCAGGCGAATCAGAAGTGCAGGCTGCATCTAGACAGTCGCAGGCACGGGCGCCGAGGCAAGCTTGTCCGCGAAATCGTCTGCGCTCACCAACTGCTGCAACGCCGGCAAATCGCCATTTGAAAGAAGAGCTTCGTCCGCTGAGCCTTTGGCGTAGTAGTCTTTGCTGCGCCAGGTCACGTTCAAGGCGCTAAAAGCGATCCGGCCGTTGCCTCGGCTGCCACCGCCGCCAAGCGCGTCATCTTCAAGCAATCGCAAAGCTTCTGCGACTCGCGCCAGCAGCGGCTTATCTTCGGGACAAAGGACGTCCAGCACCATTCGAAAGCGAAAGCGTGCGCCTGCGGGTACCCGCTCGAGAGTTCGAGGGTTCGCCTGCGAGGTGATCCGATCTACCGCGTTCTCGCTCTTAACCTCCGTCAGCTCGTCATCGAGGTTCTCACGCATTTGCGGAGTGATGCTATCTACCAGAAGAGGCGCATCGTAAACGGTCAAGCGCGCGGGCGTGGCGGTCGCGCCCTCCGTGACGTCGCCACTCACCTTCTCCACTCGTCCAGGATTTCGGCCGAACAGAATGCACACTTCGTCATCCGGCCGATCGCTGTGATGGATGCGGACCTCCTGGCCTTTACGCTTCGAAAGATAAACGAGCTCGCTCGGCACTGCTAAACCGAGTGTTTGCTCGAGCAACGACCGCAACCGCCCGCGCAAAGAGCTGCCGGGGATGTATGGAATGCCGAATGCGTCTTTTACGACCGGGTTGTCGGCGCCGCCGATTTCGAGCGATCCCTTCCCCGCGCCGATGTGCAGGCCGGTCTGGCACTGGATCTCGCCTTCAACAATCAGTTTCCCGAGAAATGTCAGTTCAGTGGCTGTGGTGTGAGAACTCATGAAATTTCCTGCTCTATTCGCGATGATCGTGAGGCTATTCGTTGTAAGCGATGATGGCTTCAAACAGGTCACGGAACCGTTCGTAGCCGCGTGTATCGTTCTTGCGCGTGACCTGCAGAAGCAGGCGCTCGAGGGCGTCGAGACTCCGCAAAGAATGACGCGCAATTGTGTAGGCAAGCCTCGCCCGCACCATGACGAACTCGTGCTGGCGTTCGCTTTCGGGTGCACGCGTGGCGCGCCGCACGGCGTTATAGAGCCGGCGTAACTGGCTCTTGGTCCCCGAATCCATATCGCGCATTCGGCTCACCACGACGTGCGCCTGGTTGTCGAGGTAGAGGCTGTCGGCGATCAACTTATCCAACTCGATCTCGGGAGGACCTTCGCCGCGCCGTTCACCGGGACCTCGTGGCCCACCGCCTCCGCGTTGTTCACGGCCGCGATCGCCCGGCCCCCGATCGCCGCGATCACCTCCACGTCCCTCACCGCCACGCTCGTTTCCTCGCGGGCCGCCACCCGGGCGATTCTCTCGCATGGGCCGGTTGTCGCCGCGGCGTTCGTCAATTTTCTTCTCTTCTAATTCAGGCATCTCGATCCTTTTATTGGCAGCAGATCTTTTGGCGAAAGATCTCGTTTCTTAAGCGGGACTGCCGGCCGCCATGCGCGCCCATTCCAGCCCTACGCGCGCTGAAGGCCGCAACTTGAGAGTAGCCGTCTTTTTTCCGATCAAGCTCGTTATGACGGCGATTCGAAGATTATTCATCTCTTTACCGCGCGATGGCGGGATCACTCGCGAAACGCGCATATAGGTACGCCACGGCTTGTCCACCCGAACCGCTTTGCTACGCGCAGTTCGCGCCGGCAACGCCTCACGATACACCGAAGCCAGGTCGTCGATGTAATCTGGCGAATATCCAAAAGATCGGACCAGCCGCACCAGGCTCTCCTGTAATTCTTCTGCATCGCTGAGCCGCTTCCATTCCAACGCTCGCCCGAATAGATGAAACGTTCCCGCTTCGATCGCTTTCGCATAACGCAGTTGTTCTGCGGCGCGCCTAAATACCTCCACGACCGGTGTCGCGATTTCGGGGGCTATCGCGAGCGACATGCTGATGGTTTTGCCGTCCAGCGTCGGCACGGACTGAAAGTTTTCCTCGACGAATTTTTCAAACACTCGCTCGATTTCTCTGGCGATGATGACGAGTGCGTCCCAGGCGCCGATCACTGCGAAATCGTCCCCACCGCGATACAGGATACTGACCTTTTGCCAAAAATCCGGTAAGGTGCAGAGCAGCGCCAGCTCACCGGCGAAAAACTCCTTGAACAGAACGGAGAAATGGATGTGGTCTTCGATGGTAGGGGCGCGCTTCAGCTGCACATCGAAATTATCTACATCGCCTTTGAGGATGCCCCATCGAGGAGTGCCTTCCGCTCGCTCGGCGAGTTCGGCGAGAGAAGCTGGATTTCCCGCTTCGTTCAATACAAAACGGCGCGGGAAAAGAATGCCTTCATCGTCTGAGGCCGATTGTTCTCTCAGTGGCCACGAATATTGACCTTCGTCCCAGGTCAGATGAGCCGGATGAGCGTTTGACCAACCCACAGCCGAAGCGGACGGCAGCTTCTGAGCTAGCTCGGCGAAATAGGACCCGGAGCGCACCTCAGGATCTTCCATGAATGGAGAAAAGAACCCAGCCGGATCGGCAGCCGCTGCCAGTGGCGACGACATCTTGGCGAGGAGCGCGTCGTCTAGCCGCTTGCGGGCAATCAGCCAAGCACCGAGATTCTCCGTTGTCGCCCAAACCAGGCGCAACGTGTGGCCGGAGAGTTTGTTTACGGCGTCCCCTACGCGCGTCAACAGCTCGTTCGCGCGCGGGATGTCCTCTTCTGCCAGGACTAAGAGGAACTGCTCGGCGCTACTCGAACCAAGCAGCATTCGGGAGAGCCGGAGCTCGGCAAGCAGCGCGCGAGGCAGAACTTCGCAGAAAAGATTGAGCCACGCACACCGTCCAATGAAATCCTCGTCGCCGTGCTGGTCTGAAGGTTGCGAGCCCAGAAACTCTTCGGCACCGAGCAATTGAGCTTGCAGAAAGACTTGCAGCGACATGACAGGTCGTGGCGACCCGCAACAAGCGGGCTTAGCGTTGTTCAGCGAGAACGCTCTCAGCCTAACACAGGCGCAAGGCTGTTTCGTCCGGCTGCCCGGTCGCGCTCACGGCTGGAATTCGCGCGAATTCTATCCTGAAAGCATGATCGTTTTCGTTACAGGCGCGACCGCCGGGTTCGGGCAAGCCACCGCTCGCCGGTTTGCAAAAGATGGCGCGAAGGTTATTGGGACCGGCAGGCGTCAGGAGCGGCTGGAACAGATGCGTAACGAAATCGGCGCAAACTTCTTGCCATTGCATTTCGACGTGAGCCGCCGCCAGGAAGTTGAGGAGGCGATCGCTGAAATTCCCCGAGAATTTGCCCAGGTCGACGTTCTCGTTAACAATGCGGGGGGCGCGCTCGGGATCGATCCCGCGCAAACTGCAGACCTGGATGATTGGGAAACGATGATCGACATCAACGTGAAGGGCGTCGTCTACTGCACCCGCCTCTTGCTCCCTGGAATGGTTGAACGCAATCGCGGGCACATCATCAATCTGGGTTCAGTAGCTTATGAGTTTCCCTATCCCGGCGGGAACGTTTACGGCGCAACGAAAGCGTTCATCCATCAATTCAGCTATGGCCTGCGTGCCGATCTGTTAGGAACCGCGGTTCGCGTTACCGATATCCAGCCGGGTCTTTGCAAAACCGAGTTCTCGGAAGTGCGCTTCAAAGGTGACAAGAAAAGGGCTGAAGCCGTTTACGAAGGCACTGAACCGTTGACGGCGGATGACATCGCGGATACCATCCATTGGGTTGCTACACGGCCGGCTCACGTCAACATCAATGCAATTCAGCTGATGCCGATTTCCCAGGCTTTTGCGCCATTAGCTATAAAACGCGGTATCCAACTCCCGCGCTGACCTGGGAAGCTTTTCAGATGCCTCGCTGCGGTCTATATCCGGGCCGCGCCCTAATCTTGTATTTCTTTATCGCGTCCGAACTCAACTCAACCCGGATCCGCCGGAACCCTTCATTCGGATTCGGTTGCGGATAGTACGTGATGGTATAGCTGTTGCCGAGATCTTCGCGAATCGATTCGAATGCCTCTACTTGCTTCTGCCAGGTTCTGGCGAAGTAGCTCTTCCCGCCCGTATTGGTCGAAATTCTTTTGAAAATAGTGGATGAAATCGGGTCCTTGTTCACCTCGCTCGTAGAGATGACATAAATCGGAATACCCTCGTCTTCGGCCACGGCGCGAACGTCGTCGGGAGCGACCATGCTCGCGTTATCAGGCCCGTTTGAGAACACGATGACCACTTTGCGTCCGGGCACTTTGGCAGCATCGCGCAATGTGAGGAGGAGTGAATTGTAGAGGGCCGAATCGTCGCCAGCGACCGCTCTTCGTAACCCTGCGATTGCCGTCGTTCGATCGCGGTTAAGTGCTACGGCGCGGTTTAAGTTTCGGCTGTACGTATATACCGCAATCGAATCGGCGCGATCGAGACCGCGAATGAAATCCGCAATTGCGTCGGAGGCATACACGAACCCCCGGTACATGTAGTTGCTGGTATCAAAGAGCACGAAGACGTTTGTGCCGCCGGCCTCGGAACGAAGATCGACAACGTTGGGATTCGGAACACCGCCGGGGGTCGTCGCCGAAGCAAGCGTTCCATGCAACGGCCTCGTTTGACCGTCCTCCAGTACCTGTAGCGGAGCGTGGTTTCCTTCCGTGAAAGTCGCAATCTTCTGAGGAATCTCATCCTCATAGATCCTGAAATCTCGCGGCTTTAGCCCGTTCACGTATTTACCCTTTTGATCGGTGACCGTGAAGCTGAGCACCACCATGTCTACCTTCACGTGGAAGGTGGTCTGATCCTGGTCTTGGGCGCGCACCCAAAAGCCGGTTGCCAGAGCGGCTATTCCTATCCCGCTCGCAATACGTAACCATGTCCTCATGTCTTCTAATTCTCCGACGTATGCACTGCGGCGGTTTGGCTTCCTCGTTGTCTGACGTTATCGCCAGTCGCGTGGAGCGAACGCAGCAGCGCAGGCCAGTCTTCCAAATGCGTCGCGAAAATGTTCTCTATCGTGAACCGGTTCCACTCGGGTACGTAGGCATCCAGTCGGTCCACCGGGATGCCGGCTTCATCGGCGAGCGCTGCGTAATACAAGTTGTTCGATTCCCAGCTCTCGGCGAGTATGCGGCTCGAGTAGCCCATCAGCGCCGGGAACGTGCGGAGATACAGAAGCCGCGGCTGATACGAATGTGTGAGTGTCGGCTTCGGTGTGCCAAAGCAACGCGAGATCGCCTCGGTTGACAGATCGGGATCGTTTTGGGCCGCCATTTCGGTGATCTCAGACGAGGCGATATCGGGGGAAACATTCTTCAATGCAGGATCGATCGCCACTGCGTAGAGCACTGATGGTGGAATCTGCCCGGCTGCAACCGCGAATTTTCCGGCGCGCAATTCTTCCTGAACTCGTTCGACCATGGCGGGCGTTGCGAAACGGCGATAGGAGTCGAAAACGGCGTTTTCAATGGATGGATCCAGGGCTGCCGCTGCAAATAGTGCCCGGCCGCGTTGGATGTGAAGTGAAACCCAACGGATCTGCTCCGGCCGCACATTTCTCCACCGATTGATGGTGACGTCCGCGATCATTTGCGGCACCAAATCCGCCCAGATCAGCGCCTGTTCCCGTTTGGGAGTAAGGAAGTTTTGTTCCGCTTCGGCAATCGCGTATGGGAGGGAAATTAGAGAGCCCATCAAACGGCCGCCCGCACTCTCCGGCCAGCCGCTCCCAGCAACCTCCGTCGGACGCCACGCCGATGGGGCGTTTTCCGCGCCGATGAAATCGTGGCCGCGAACAAAGACGGGATTCGTCAACAGCAGCTGCGCACCCGCCGGCGCGTAGTAGCTGTACAAAATGCCGACCAGCGAATCGCGCAGGAAGGGCGCCAGCACCTCGCGAGGATCTTTCTTGTCGGAACCTGTCAGCAGCTTATCCGGATTGAGCTTTCGCTCCTGTTCGATGTGCCGCTCGCTCCAGTAGCCCATAGCGAATGAACTTCTTTCCTCGTTCGAAAGAGATCCGCGCAGCGATTGTGTCTCCTCAAGCCGGCTGAGTTGCTCATTAATCGTTTTGAACGTTTTCTTGTCGGCCGTTCCTTTGCTTGTTTTATCCGCGACGGTAAACAAAGTGTCAAGCGGCACTAATAACTGTGCATCGAAGATGCGTAAAAATTCTTCCGCGGGCGAAGAGGGCGCCGAGCCAGCGGGGTTTCGCAAGGTTCCCACCAGTAGCTCCATCAACTTCTCTTGTCGCGATCCGCCGGGTGCGGCATTTGCGGCGGACAAAAGGACGTCTACGCCGGAGCGCCCCGCCTCGAAAACCTCCGTTTCCTGCCTGACGCGTCCGAACGGCGCGATGAGTTTTGCGAACGTGGCGTCTTGCGCGCCTGCAGGTATCGAGTTTTCAACCGACAAGATGCGCCACAGCTCGACCAGCGATTGAAGCGTTCCGAGCGTGTCGGCCTTGAGCAGACCGTCGTGAATGCTGCCGGTTGCCGCACAAACATCCAGGTAATGTTCAATTGATGCCTCGCTCAACCCCGGCACATCGGCAAACAGAATGTACTGGTCACCATAGCTTCGGTAGACTCCGATGAGCCGAGCCACAAGGTGAGCCGAAAGCGGCCTGGTGCGTCCGCGATCGATGTCATTCAAGGCCAGGAAAATCTTCAAAGGCTCGTTTTCTACTGCCTTGCGGCACAGCGCAAACAGCGCTTCTACGAGATCGTCGCTCGTGCGCCATGTCGCCGCCGATCGGGTGAGCTTCCCGTCATATTTGCCGTGCGGGTGGTGAATAAATAAGTTGCGCCACGTATCGAGATCGCCCGGAACGTGTGCACTGCCGTTCGCGTCGATGCGAAGGGAGGTCGTCAACAGCAGCAATTCCGTGCTCGAGCGGAACACTGGACGTGCGGGTCCGGGGCTCGTGATTTTTCCTCGGATCGCGTCATAAAAACGCCTAATGCGCTCGGGCTGTGTGAGATATGCGGCTGTTGGCCCCTCAATGCGGGAGAGTGCATCGAAATAGCTCGCCATCCAACCATCGTCGGCGGCAATCAGCTTTTCAAAAAACGCTCCTGGATTGCTGGGCGATACTCCCACCATCGACGCCCACACCTTCGGCGAGCCGGGCACGACAGCGGCCCCATTTCGGATTTGGAACATCTCGCCAAAAAAGTCGAGAACGTGCGCATACACTTTAAGCTTCGCGGGATTCGATTGGCGGCGAAGTGCCTCTGCGGTGGCCCGATCCAGATGCGATAAACCCAGATATAAACGGCACAGCGACGGATCCGAAAGAAACGCATCGAAAAAATCGGTCTGTCCGCTGCGGCCGACCGCCGTCAACCAATAATCGGCGTTATAAAGGACGGGAATCGGAGTCTGAGCATAGGCCAGTTCGAAACGGTGGTTGGCACGGAGATCCTGTTCGAGCTGCGTGAGTGGAAAGGCGGAATCTACGGTGAGAAACGCCCGCGTAGGGTTTACCGTCTCGAGCACAATATCGGCGCCACAGGAGCCTCGCATTCTATAGCCGAGGATCTTGAGCAGATTACCCGTTTGTTCGCTATCGCAATTTGGAATGACAATCTTTTGATCTTTGGTCGCCATGGCCTGCAACTCGCGGGCCTGCCCGATATAGCGGATGACCAGGCGCAAGTATTCGGTTTGCTGCAGTGCTTCATTTCCCGAGGCTTCGTAACCGTTCGTCACCACGTTGCGCGCGAGTGCCGGAAGCAGGTCTTCGGGCGCCAGATCGGGAGTCAACGCTGCCATTCTGGCGAAAGAAGAGAGCGGACCCGGAATCATGATGGTTGAATAAGTCGCAGACTTTTGTCTGTTGCCCGGTTCCGAAAGATCGGTGCCGCCGCTCGATCGATACTGGCTGAGATCGCTCGATAACCGGCTTTGGTTTCCCTCCATGAAATCGAGAAGGACCACTTGGCGAAGTGCGAGCAGGCGTTTTGCTGGATCTTTTTCTTCCGCCGACCACTTCAGGTAAGCATCTCGTCGCCCCGCATCGCCATGACGGTCGAGAAACTCGGCCAGGGCTTGCGCGGCGGCCGAATCGCCCGTAGCTCCGGCTTGTTGTTCAAGCAGCGATCTCGCACCTGCCAAGTCACCGGTTGATTCGCGTTGCGAGACTTGGTCTCGCAGCTCCGCATTCGACCTGGCGGAAACCGGCAACAGCGTGAGAAACGCACCAGCACCCAGTAAAACCAGAGAGGGCAACGCTCTCCGGATGGCAACGGTTACGAGGAAGCCCATTCGCCCGCACATGCCGGCACGTCCGTTATAAAAGGAAAAGATCGGCGCCCCAGCCCCATGCTGCCGCCTGTCGCTTATGAGAGTCACGGTAGTACGCCCCCGACTAGGTTTCTTACTCTAACATTTGCTTTTTGAGACCGCTCCGCAGTCGTAAAGAACTAGCGGAAAACCCCGCTAGCTCAAGCGGGTGCTGTGTAGCAGTTCCGCGAGAACACCAAAGTTCTTCATTCTTCTCGACGTTTGGAAACAGCTAGATCGCAGCAACGTCCGCGGGCAGCACGTTGAGATTCAGTCGGCGAGGGCGGCACTCTGCTCTTGGTGGCCTCTGTACAAACGAACTGCCTCGCACTCGAATCGCCGGTGAGCCGCTCTTCCCGATTCCGGAGCGCTCTTCCTTACTTGTGTGTTGCCGTCGCGGTCGCTCTATACCTTTTCCCGTTTGTAAGAGTTCTCACCTGGGTGCCCGACGAAGGAGCGTATGAATATAGTGCGCGGATGACCCTCGACGGGGCTCTCCCGGGCCGCGACTTCCTGGAGATGTACGCGCCCGGCTCGTTTTACTGGCTGGCGCTATTTTTCAAAGTTTTTGGCGTGAGCGTGGCCACTGCTCGTGGCCTGCTGCTGTGCGAAGGGGTGGCGACCGCGCTGCTGATCTTTCACCTCTCGCGGCTTGTCGGCGCCTCCGGACTGCTCGCCGCTGTTTTCATCGTCCCCCTCTCCATCCCCTTGGCAGTGATGAACAGCCAGCATTACGACGCAAATCTGTTCGCGCTGTGCTCATTTGCAGTTTTTCTAGCGGCCGAGCGGAGACTTGCGATTGAAGACTCGAAGCGGGGAAAAGGACGATTGCTGCTGTTCGTCGCAGGGTTACTTGCCGGATGTACCAGCTGCTTCATTCAGCAGAAAGGGCTGTTGTTTGCACTTGCACTGATTTTTTCCGTGTTGGTGCTTCACTCGACGAGCCGTCTTCGCCTCGCCCTGGTCATCTTTGCCGGCTATTGTTGCGCCCCAGCCACCGAACTGCTCCTGTACATAGTGAGAAGAGGTGTACCGGATTTGATTTATGCCGACCTGACACTTCCGTTGAAGACGTATCAAAATCTCAACGCGGTCGCGTATGGATTCCCGCTCTGGGAAGGCTGGATCCCCTCGTGGTTTCGCGTGACGCATGCGATTTTCCCGCTTCCCGTGGCCGCCATTCTGACCGGTGCCAATAGCATTCCTTTTCTTCTGGTCGTGCTTGTCCCTTTGCTGCCCGCGCTGGCCTATCTCGCGGGGTTTCCGATTCTGCGGCGCGAGCTTCTCCCTTACTGGTTCGCAGCCTACGCCATGTGTCTGTCCGAGCTGCACCGCCTCGACATGGGTCACTTACGAAACGGATGTCTGATTCTGGTCGTGCTGTTCTTTGCACTTTGCGAAACGGACAAGAGAAGCTTTCCTAAGCAGTTGGCCCTTCTGGTTGCCGCCTGTATGGTGCTGAATGCAGTTGTTTACATGCTTGGCGCGTTATCGGCAAAAACCGTCGTTCAAACGCGCCGTGGCGATCTGCTCGCGCAGAAACCGGATGCAGCGATGGAATTCTTGCTCGCTCACACCTATCCGGGCCAGGATGTCTTTGTATACCCGTACCGGCCTCTGTATTACTTTCTAGCCGATCTCCGCAATCCCACACGCTTTAGCGCTTTGGTGTACGACCCCGGTATTGTCCCGTTTTTCAAAGAAGCCATTCGCGACCTTGAGGCGAAAAAAGTGCGATACGTTCTCTGGGACACGACGCTCGCGGGCCAGAAACTGACTGCGATGTTTCCTGCTTACCGCGTGCCGCCTGATAATCAACTTGTGATGGAGCCCTATCTGGAGAGCCATTATCACCAGATCGCGCTCGAAAACGGTTTTCGAATTCTTGAGCGGAATAGATAACCGGTCAGGCCTGCAGACTCTCGGTTTTCGGCTGCAGCCCCGGCGCAGTCAGATGCCCACGAAGCAAGATGCCAATGCCCGCCACCAGCAGAGCCAACGCAATCCACTGGGTGAGCGAAAATGGACCGGCCAGCGGCTGCTCATGTTCCCGAAAGAACTCGATGATGAATCGCGCAGTGGAATAGAGCACTAGATAGAGGCCGATGATCTGCCCGCCGCGATGGCTGCGACGAAAGCGATAGTACAGAATGCCGAAAATGATCAGATCCGCCGCAGATTCGTAAAGCTGCACGGGATGAAGAGTCTTACCGAGTGGAACGGGTGCGGCTTCATCAGACCGGAAGCGCACGCCCCACGGCAAATCGCACTCCTTGCCCCAACAGCAACCGGCGGCAAAACAGCCGAGGCGGCCGATCGCCTGTCCTATGGCTACACCGGGAGCGAACGCATCCATAGTTGGAAACGCGGGCAGCCGCTGCCTTCGCATGTACAAGAGAGCCACAAAAAAAGCGGCGATGAAACCACCATGAAAAACACCGGCGGCCTGCAGCGTTTCGAGCGTGAAGATTCGCCCGGGATCCCTCACGTAATCGCCGATATCGAACAGAAACATGAACAGTTTCGCGCCCACGATGCCGGCCATTGCACAATACACCGCGAGATTCGTGATCTGGTCCGACGGCAAGCCGATGCGTCGCGCCAAACGCAGCGTGATGCTCAGCCCTGCCAAGAAACCAAGCGCGACCAAGACTCCGTACGTCGGAATATAAAAAGAGCCGAAGTTGAACAGCTTTGGAAGCATGCTATTTGTGCGCGAAACCGGCCTGTTCTTGCACGCGCTTTCGTCGAGGTCGCAGAAGATCAATCATCAGCAAAATAGCTCCGACCGTGATCGCACTGTCAGCAACGTTAAAAGCCGGAAATGACCACGAGCCATGGTAGACCTCAATGAAATCGGTGACTGTCCCGTGAATAACGCGGTCATATAGGTTACCGACCGCGCCGCCAAGGATCAGGGCGAGGGCAAATCGTGCGGCGGGCGCGCTAAAGGCAGTGTTACGGCTCCAAAGCGTCTTGGCAACAAACAGCAGAACCGCCGTGGATACACCTATAAGGACGGCCATCCTCAAAAATAGGTTGCCTTCCGCAAGAACTCCGAACGCAGCACCCGGATTCTCTGTATGTATGATGCGGATCCAGCCCGGAAGGATCGAAACGCTATCGAGCGTGCTCACCGAATGCTGTATCGAGAGTTTCGAAAGCCGGTCCGCAACGATCACCACCAAGGACACAGCAAGCGGAAAAAGCTGGAACGCAACATTTCGGTGCTGAGGCACTTACGTCCAAAACTCCCGTACCACGCCGGAGCACGACCCGCAGACCGTCGGGAAGTCGTCGTCGCTTCCGACGTCGGTCGTGAATTTCCAGCAGCGCTCACACTTGTCGCCACGCGCCCGCTCTACGTTGATCTCCAATGTTTCAGACGGTCCGCGCTGCACTTCGACTTGCGAAACGATGAACCACATCGGAAGCTCGGCCGCAAACTCGTCGAGGAGATTGTACAGTTCGCCACCGGCGCGAAGGAACACTGCTGCTTCGAGCGACTTTCCAATCACCTTGTCTTCGCGAGCGGTGTCGAGGGCCTTCAGGACTTCATCACGGATTGGCAGAAGCCGCTCCCAACCGGCAGCTTGCTTGCGCTGATGATCCGTAATGCCGGCGCTCAACTCCTCGGGCTGAGGGAAGTAGGCCATGTGTACGCTCTCGCCGGCCCTCTCCGACTTCGTGTGTCGCCAAACCTCCTCGCACGTAAACGAAAGAATGGGAGCCAGCAGGCGGACCAGCATGAGATTCAGCCGGTGAAGTGCGGTTTGACCGCTTCTGCGCGCGTTTGAAGAGGGTCCGGCCGTATACAGCCGGTCTTTCGAGACATCGAAATAGATCGCGCTCAGGTCGGTAGTTGCGAAATCGTACACCGCGCGATACACCTTGTGAAATGCGTATTCGTCGTACCACGAACGGCAGCGGCGAACCAGTTCTTCGCCTCTCAGCAGAATCCATCTGTCTATTGCAAGAAGCTCGTTCGCCGGAACGGAATCCTGTGCCGGTTCGAAATCGTGCAGATTACCGAGCATGTATTTGAAGGTGTTGCGAAGCTTGCGATACGCCTCCGATAAGCGGTCGAGAATCGTCTCGGACATGCGCACGTCTTCCATGAAATCGACCGAGCCGACCCACAGGCGCAAAATATCGGCACCCTTCTGCTTCACAATTTGCTCTGGGCCGATGCTATTCAGAGATTTCGACATGGCGCGGCCTTCCGCGTCGAGGGTCCAGCCGCTTGTCGCACACTCCCGGTAAGGCGATTCGTTTTTCAGGCCCACACCGATCAATAAAGAGCTCTGGAACCAGCCGCGATATTGATCGCCGCCTTCGAGATACATGTCCGCGGGCCAGCGCAGGCCATTTTGCGGCGTCAAAACGGCCCAGTGACTGCAGCCTGAATCGAACCACACGTCCAGAATGTCGGTCTCTTTGCGAAAGGACGTGTTACCGCATTTGGCACACGTCGCTCCCGCGCCCATCAGCTCTGCCGGGGTCATTGAGTACCAAACGTCCGCGGTGTGTTGCCGGAACTGCTCCACCACGTTTTCTTGAATCCGTTTGTCGCGTGAACGGCTCGGCGCAACGATCGCAGTAGAAAACGATAATCGGCACGCCCCACACCCGCTGGCGCGAGATGCACCAATCGGGGCGCGTTGCGACCATGTTCGCGATCCGCTCTTCACCCCAGGCTGGATGCCACGTCACGGTTTTGATTGCCGCGAGCGATCGTGTTCGGAACTCCTCCCGGTCCATGCCGATGAACCACTGCTCAGTAGCGCGGAAAATCACTGGGTTGTGACAGCGCCAGCAATGGGGATAGCTGTGATCCAGCTGCTCCTTCGCAGCCAGTGCGCCTTGCTCTTCGAGCAATCGAATGACGATCGGGTTGCTCTCCCAAATCGTTTTGCCGATCAACTCTTCGGGCAGCGTGCCTCCGGCGCCTTCCGCGCGAAACATTCGGCCGGCCGCATCCACGGGGCAATAAACCGGAATCCCGTAACGCTGGCATACGACAAAGTCTTCTTGTCCATGCCCGGGCGCCGTATGCACGGCCCCTGTTCCTTGCTCGAGTGTGACGTGATCGCCCAGCACTCCCAGAGAGTCGCGGTCGATAAACGGGTGCCGGAAAACAGTTCCTTCGAGCTTCGTTCCGGGAAACCGCGCGATGACCGTCTGGTCCCAACCGAGTACCTCGGAAACCCGGGCCAGCAGCCCTTCGGCGACGATCATCACACCTTGCGGCGTATCGACCGCGACATACTCCAAGCGTGGATTGAACGCGATCGCCAGATTTGCCGGAATGGTCCATGGCGTTGTCGTCCAGATGAGGCAATACACATCGCGCCCGGCGAGAGTAGCGTCAATTGCGGCCGGATCGGATGCCAGCTTGAAGCGCACATAGATCGAAGGACTCGAGTGGTTCTCGTATTCCACTTCCGCTTCGGCCAGCGCGGTTTGGTCCTTGATACACCAGTGAACAGGCTTCAGGCCCTTGTAGACGTACCCGCCGTGAAGGAAATCGACGAACGCCTGCGCAATCGCCGCCTCGTATTCGGCACTCATCGTCAGGTACGGATCTTCCCAGCGGCCCAGAACGCCCAAGCGCTTGAACTCCGTGCGATGAATATCCACGAATTTCGCGGCGTAAGCACGGCATGCGGCGCGAATCTGCGCCACCGACATCGAGGCTTTGCGTTTCCCTAGCTCCTGGTCGACCCTAAATTCAATCGGCAAGCCGTGGCAATCCCAACCAGGAACATAAGGAGCATCGAAGCCTGCCATGGTCTTCGATTTGATTACAAAATCTTTGACTATCTTGTTGAAGGCCGTGCCCAGATGAATATTCCCGTTCGCATAGGGAGGACCGTCATGGAAAATGTACTGAGGACGACCCGCCCGCGACTCGCGAATGCGGTGATAGAGCTTCGTCGCCTCCCATTGTTCGAGCGTTTTCGGCTCGTTGGTAGGCAGCTTGGCCTCCATCGGAAAGTCTTTGCTCGGCAGGTTTAGCGTCTTCTTCAGTTCCACCGCGGAAACATTCATGGATCAATTTCATCGTAGCGAACGCCGCAGCTTCCGTCCCGACAATCAGCTCGTTTCTCAACAGGCGCTGTTGAGCTATACTTGAGCTATGGCCCCTGTTCGCCGTGCGAAGCGCCATCCCAAGCGCATCTGGAAACCTGTCGTGAGCACGGTCATGCTTCTGGCATCTGCCGACAGTTTGGCAGATATTCGCCCGTTATTGAAGCGCATCGTCGATGCCGTCGGCACCAACGCAGCTGCACGTCTGCTTGGGGCAGATCGTGCGCAAGTATCTCGCTGGGGAGCAGGCTCCGAGTCCATCGGCGCAGAAATGGGGCGGCGTGTCGTCGACCTGCATGACGTGTTGACCCGCATTCTGCGAGCTTATAGTCGTGACGCTGCGGCCATGTGGCTGGTTGGCTCCGAACCTTTGCTGGGCGGGGCCCGTCCGATCGATGTACTCGCGACCGAAGGGGCTGCGCCGGTAATCCGCGCGATTGACGGCATCATGGAAGGCGCTTACGCCTGATCCATGTGCCCACCCTGTATCGCGTATTTCCATTCCTCCCCAAAGCCAGCCCAAAACAGCCGGGCGGCGCTCTGTTTACACCGCCGCAGGGCGGTGGCCGCTTAGATAACCCCGAACTTTACTCTGTCCTTTACTTGAGCAACTCCCCGGCCGGCGCCGTCGCGGAAGCTTTCGGCCGTTTTCCTGAGTGGACGGATGCACTTCTGGAAGCTCGCCCGAGTTTACCCGGCAGTTTTCGCGCGCTCGGCCGTTATCAGCTTCCCGACAGAGTTGAGGTCTGCAACCTCGATGATCCGGCCCAACTGGTTCGCCTCCATCTGCGCCCCTCCGAAATCGTCGTTCGGGATTACACGCGAACTCGCGCCTGGGCGCAACGCATTTATCAACAACACAAGTGGAGCGGTGTTCAATGGTGGTCTTACTACGATTCGCAATGGACCAGCGTCGGTCTCTGGGACACCTCGAAGCTGGCACTCGCGGACGTCGAGATTCTGCATCTCGATCACCCGGCACTTATCGAAGCGAGCCGTACGATCGCACGGCGTATTGTCGAAAAGCGCCGCTCGAAAGCTGCTGCCTCTGCTCAGTAACGTGACTTCACGGTTCAACCTGGCCGACGTACGCGCCGTATGCCGGCAAAGTGATGCGCCTCAGATCGCTCGACTGGCTCGACTCCGGGAAAGAAGCAAGCACACGTCTTGCATGTTTGCCAGCCACGCCCTGCGCTTGCAAGTCAAACCCCACCGTCTGAGGCGTGGGCGTCAAATTCAGCGTCACGAGAACGGCTTTACCGTCGTTCGTCTTGCGCAAATACGAGAGAACATTACTGTTGTTCTGATCGAGGGGAACAAAATCTCCATCCCGCAATTGCGGATTCTCTTTGCGAAGCCGGATCAGCGCTTTGTAGTAGTTCAGCAGTGAATTGGGTTCTTTTTCTTCGGCAGCGACATTGACGGTTTTGTAATTCGGTCCGACGGGAAGCCACGGAGATTTCGCGTCACTGAACCCCGCATCCACTCCGGCATTCCACTGCATGGGCGTACGCTCACCGTCGCGCCCCTTATTCTTCGGCCAACCGGTCCGTCCCACTGGGTCTTTTACGTCTTCGATGCGCTTCGGCGGGTTATCCACCATGCCCAACTCTTCGCCATAGTAAATGAGCGCTACGTCACGCGGCGTTAGCAACATCGTCGCGAGCAGCCTGGCAACGGCTGCATCGTGCTTGCCGTCGCTGTAGCGGTTTATGCTGCGCGAGTTGTCATGATTCTCGAACACGAACAACGGTATGTTGCCGTTGATGTTCGTTTCCGCATCGTCCAGCTTCTTGCGAAGGTCTGGCGCCGACAAATGGTTGGTGAACCCGAGCTGCGTATCCATGGGAAGCTGCAGTTCGTCGTTATTGCGTCCGTACATCTTCGCCAGCTCGCCCACGTTCGGAAGATAGGTTTCTCCGATTAAAATCCGTCCAGGATATTCGTTCGTGACCTTCCGTAGCTCGCGCAGCACCTCGTGGACCTGGGGCAGATTATCGGTGTAGATGTGTTGAAGTTTCTTTTCCCCGAACTCGTCGATTCCGGCTTTGGGTCCGGTCAGGTAAGGCTCGTCTTTTAATGCCAGGTCCTCGAAGAGGCTCGTGATCGCATCCAGCCGAAAACCGGAAACCCCCTTCTGCATCCAGAAGCGCAGAACGTCGTACATGGCCTTTTTTACATCTTGATTACCCCAGTTGAGATCGGGTTGTTCTTTATAGAACTCGTGATAGTAATACTGGCGACGGGTTGCGACGTACTGCCATGCCGAGTGCCCGAAATCAGATTGCCAATTGTTTGGCGGCTGCCCGTTGGGCTTACCGTCATGCCACATGTACCAATCCGCCTTTGGATTCGTTCGCGATGACTCAGACTCTTTGAACCACGGATGCTGGTCCGAGGTGTGATTCAGGACCATATCCGTAATCACGCGGATGTTGCGCTTCTTCGCCTCGGCCATTAGCCGGTCGAAGTCTGCCATGCTTCCGAATTGCGGATCGACTCCGCGGTAATCGGAAATGTCATATCCGAAGTCGACCTGCGGAGAGGGATAGAACGGCGTAATCCAGATGGCGTCGATTCCCAGGTCCTTCAAATAGTCGAGGTGTTCGGTGATCCCGTTCAGATCCCCGATTCCGTCGCCGTTGGAATCGCCGAAGCTGCGCGGATAAATTTCATAGATGACCGCGTGCTTCCACCAATTGTCTTCCGGGCTCGCGCCGAAAATCGTGCTGGCTGAAACAACAATCAGAAAGAACGTCGAGCTAACAAATTGCACCCATCTTTTCATCAAGCGACCCCATCTCCGCACATAGACTACACTATGCGGTCGGCCGCTCTCGAACGAGTCAGCTAGACGGTGTTGCCCACAGCAGCAGGCGGATGAGCCCTTCATCTTTCGTTCCGGCAAGCCCGAACAGGGATGAGGGGCGCCTGATGCCGAAATCGCTCAGAGAGACACTCGCATCACCATCCACTTGAATGCGGTCTTGGCCTCTGGGGCTCAGCACTACGTTGACCTTCACGATCCGGCTGATGCCCCGAATCCTAAGCTCCCCTTCCACGACGAAGCCGCGCAGTGGCTTAGAACAGATCCTGGTGGAACTGAAGCGGATTTCGCCGTGACGATCCGCCGCCAGTGCCTCGTCGCGAACGTGCGTTGTCACAAGCTGCTGTTTTTTCCTCCGCAGCCATTGATCGCGGCAAACCACGCTCTTTGCATCGATCCACATATCCACTCGCGAGCTTTCTGGATGAGTCGTCGCGTAGCGCAAGCTTCCGCTGAAGTTCTCAAAAAAGAGGATATGCTTTTTGCGGCGCATCAGTCCGGTCCTGAACACTTCGATCGCAATTGTGGAGTCGTTTGAGGGCAAGATCGCGTAAATTGCTTCGGCAGCCGGCATCGGAACTCACAGGAAGACGCAAGTAACGTTCCATCAGTTCACGATTGCTGGTCCGCATTTTCGACAGCATTGGCGGATGCTCGTGATCGCCCGCACAAATCAACTGTCCATTCTTGGGACCAGCGCCGCGCTATTTAGTCAACACGTCCTCGATGAACGTCAGTGCGCGCGAGTCTTTCGATTGCCCTAGCCAGAAGAACGCCTGCTTCCGGACTTCGCGGTTCCTCTGTGTTCGTGCAACCTCGATCAGCTTCGGAACACCTTCATCCTTCGGAAGCTGGGAAAGTGCAAATACGGCCCGCTTCTTCACTTCCGTGTCGGGGTCATTGTCGATAGCGTCTGAAATTGCGGCGGCAGCGCGCTGTCCAGCCCTTTGCGCAAGCCAGAACAAGGCTTGGCTTCGGACATGCGGCGCTGCATCCGTTTTGGCCATCCGAATCAATGTGTCGAGCGCTTCGGCGCCTTCGTGCTGAGATATCGCAAAGATCGCGCCATCGCTTACCCGCCTGGTGCTATCCGCCGCGACTAGCTTTTGGAGATAAGAGACGCTCGCGCCAGCGGGCACTCCGCTCATCCAGACAAACGGAAGGCCGCCCGCGTCGAGAGGGCACGACAACGAGAAAACTCTGATCTTTTCGACCACATTGTTTGCCGTCCTGAACAGAATCGCCGCGGTATCCGATCCTTCGAGCTGAACCGGCGCGTTCGAGTTTGTGCCCTTGATCACAGTGCCGGATTTGTCCTCTAACGAACAGCCGCACGCATTATTACCGTTGAAACAGCAGCTCTGAGAATCCTTTCGCGCCGTCTTGATTGCATAGCCGAACCAGGTTGGCGACTCTGCTCGAATCTCAGAATCCAAGCTTCCCGAAAAAGCTCGCCTTTCGAGCCGCGCATTCGAAACGTTCGGCTGCGCGGTCTGCGCCAACGCGGCGGAAGCGATGAGTAGAAAGGCTGCGGCTCTCATTTCAGGATCTCCATCATGTAGTCAGTCACTTCCTTGGAATGCACCAGCGCCATCTTTCCCACAATTGCCTTCTTCATCTGTGGATCTTTCTCGTTGCGCGCGAGTTCTACCAGCGCTTTGCCATTTTGCTGAAGGAAAAGCGCATTCAGCACCGCATCGCGCACTTGCTTGTTCTGATCCGTCCGATAGATCGACACCAGAACATCGCCCCGTCCATTCCCACCCATCAGGCCGAGCGATTTGATAGCCGCAACTCGGAGATCCGGATCTTTTTCGGTTTTGGCAATGTCGACCAATCTCGACGAATTGCCCCCCAAGAACATCGATTGCAGAATGGTCTTTTTATCTTCGGGAGAAGCCGATTGATACAGCTGCCACAATTCGTCCTGGCCGCCAGTCATTGCCAGCTGGCGAATCGCATCTCGGCGTAATTCTGGATTCTGCTCCGTTTTGGCAGCGTTTAATAAGAAATCGCGCGAACCGGATTGCATGAAGCTTCGCAAGATCTCGCGCTTCAACCGGACGTCCGATGACGCACTGTAGATGGAAGCAAGCTCGCTGCGCGCCTCTCTGTTGCCCATCAGGCCCATATATCGAATGGCCTTCATCTGAAGCTCCGGATTCGACGAATTACGGGCCATGTCGCTCAGAACCTTGCGTCCTTCCGCCGATGACGTCTGAGTCAGCACAAACAGCGCTCGTTCCTTCACTTTCTCGGAGTTGTTGCTCGCAAGCAGCTTCTGCAAAATCGGGAGCGCTTTGTTCGGATCCGCCTGCATGAGGCTACTGATGGCCATGAGCTTCAATTCTTCATCACTCTCAGAACTCGGGCTGACAGGCGCGCCCGCTTGCGCCCGCATTTCCAGATCAAGAGCTTGCGCATCCTTCAGCCAGCGGCTCGAAGGATAGGTCTCCCGCAATGCCGCGATGGTCACCAGCGCTTCCTCACGGCGTCCTGCATGACTCTGCGCATACGCCTTCCAATAAAGGGCCCCATCCGCACTGCTTTTCTTGTGGCTTGCAGCGGCGTCGAATGAGGCAATGGCTCGGTCCCACTGCCGCGCGTCCAGTTCTCGCAGCCCGTTCTCATAATCGGAATCGTCCCGTGCGGCCTGCCGTCCGGCCTGGCTGGACTGGAAACTCTCTACCGGTGATGCCGGCCAGCCCTGCGCCGACACCGAAACAGCCAGCGCGAAAAATAGGATGCCATCGCGAATCATAATCTTTGTCCTCTTTCACGAGCGTCCGTGCTCGTTATGCGCACTTTGAACAACAGCCCTTCGTTCTCAATACGGCGCTGCAGCGTCTCGAATTCCTCGGGCGGCAAATCTGTTGGGCTGTTTGCCACATCGAGCAGCACGCGTTCTAAATCGTCGAGTAAAGCGGCATACGCCGCATCGCCCGCGTGCAGAGCCGTCTGACGAAGTAGCCGATTTTCATTCACCAGATCCCGCGCCCGTTCACGCTGGTTCTCAAGATCTACGCTTGTCGGAGCTGCATTCAGCACTTCCGTCAAAACGATTTGTGAGCGCTCGAGATGCTCGCTCATTGCCATCAGCAGTACGCGTTCCCGAGCTTTCGCCGAGAAGCCAACCTGCCGATGCTGTTGCGTCAGCATTCCGGCCACGAACGCCACCGCCACTAATCCCGCCAAAGCCGGTCCGAGAGCCCACCACCGTAACCACGGCCAGCCTCGTTGTCGCGTGGGCAACTGGGGAGCCAAACGCGCCCAAACTTCGCGCCCATAAGAGTCGCCGCGTTCCGGAACAGGATAGTCGCGGATCGAATCCAGCGATTCCTTGAATCGCGCAAAGTTCGACCTGCACTCCTCACACTCGGCAAGATGCTTGCGCAGCTTTGGATCCGGCTCGCCATAATATGCATCCATAAGCTGCTCTTCTTCGAGGTGCTTCATCGCGCGATTCCCCAGGCCGGCTCCAGCGCGCGGCGCACTTTCTGAACAGCGCGAAAAACGCTGTGCTTGGCCGCATTCGCCTGCACGCCCAATGTGCGAGCGATCTCTTCGATATCGCAGCCCTCGTAATGGCGCAGAACGAACGCCGTTCGCTCTGTTTCCGTGAGTTTCCTGAGTGCAGGTTCGATCAGATCGGCAATCTGTCCGCTTTGCGTCAAACGCTCAGGCGAAGGATCATGCGCGGCAATTCTGTCCAGCCACCGCAGCGTTGGCTCGTCGTCGACGGAGGTCTGCTGCTCTTTCCGGCTCTTTTTTGCGCGTATCGAGTCGACCGAGCAATTCGCGCAAATGCGATACAGCCAAGTCCCGAACGCAGCCCGCCCATCGAAGCGGTGAATTTGTTTATAGGCGCGAAGAAAGGTCTCTTGGACCACATCCTCCGCGTCTTGCTCATTGCCAGTCATACGAAAGGCGAGACGGAAAATGGACTGGCTATGCCTCTCGACGAGGACACGAAAGGCGTGCTGATCGCCCTTGCGTGCCTCTTCTGCGGCCGCTGAGTCGGTCCATTCCATCCGGCTGGTCTTTAGACTGACACTACCCCCGGCGGTTAGCGAAGAGCCCCAAAAACCTGAAGTGTATCTTCTGAAGGGGTCTCCTCGACATGAAAGTTAAGCTGCTGATTCTCCTCGCTCAACTGGCGTTGACGGCAATGGCGGCCGACACAAACCTCATTGCGGTCCGGTTCGGAAAGCTGTGGGACGGAAACAAGGTGATAAACGGAGCTCTGGTCGTCATCCAGGGCGATCGCATTCGCAGCGTCACAGCTGGAAATCCGGCGCCTCCGGAAGGAGCCGCGCTCGTCGACTGGTCGCGCTATTACGGCTTGCCCGGATTGATCGATGTCCATACCCACATGACATATTACTGGGACCGCGCGCCGGGTACACGTCCTCTCGGCCAAACGCGCATGCCTGCCGAGACCGTGTTCTTAGCGCAGGAGAACGCGCGCAAAACCCTCGAAATCGGTGTGACCGCTGTTCGCGATCTGGGATCGCAGGACTACACCGATATCGCGATGCGTAATTTGATAAACCGCGGCGCGATGGTTGGGCCGCGCATGTTCGTCTGCGGTTACGGACTGAGCGTGCCGCCCGCCAGCCGGCCAGGAGTTTTGCAGGTTTTATCACCGGGCGGGGCCGCCTCGCCGGAACAGGTCATGGAGGCAGTCAGGCGTCAGGTCGCGGCTGGAGCGGACGTTATCAAAATGTATGGCTCAGTCGGAGGCTTCGACAATGTCAATACTCAGCAAACGTTCACTTACGAAGAAATGAAAGCAGCCGTCGAAGTTGCGCACACCATGGGGAAAAAGATGGCCATTCATTCGTATGGTGCCTAAAGGCGGCCAGGATGCGGTTTTTGCCGGAGCAGATTCCGTCGAACATGCTGTCGATCTGGATGACGCGACCCTCGCCGAAATGGTCAAACGCGGGACGTATTATGTGCCCACCATGGATCACAACCGTTACTACATCGACGCGGCACAGGAATATCAGTTTGCACCGGGGTACCAGGAGCGCCTCCAGGCCTACATCGAACGCAATTTGGAAACGGCCAAGCGAGCATACAAAGCCGGCGTAAAGTTTGCGATGGGGTCAGATGCGGTGTTCACCATGTTCGGCCAGAATACACGCGAGTTGGCGTGGTTCGTGAAAGCGGGAATGAGCCCGGAAGAGGCGCTAAAGACCGCTACTGTGAATGCGGCAGACTTGCTCGGCAAATCACAAGAACTGGGCTCCGTCACGCCGGGTCATTACGCCGACCTCATCGCAGTCGAAGGTGATCCTACGTCCGATATACAAGTCGCCATTTATAACGTTCGCGGCGTAATGAAGGGTGGGCGCGTCGTGAAGCCCTGAACGGACCGTTACTGCGTTACCAGTTCAGGACGTGCACCAATGCTACGCAAGCAATGGTCCACCCACAACTTCGTCAACTTCTCTTGCACGCCATTCTGCGAGAGCCGCGAGCGCAAGCTACCAAATTCTACGTGATCGAGTGGCTGGTCCTGGTTGAAGCACGAGAAGACGACGGTCTCTTTCCCGGTCACCGGGTCCTTGTGCATCTGCAGGCATTGCGCGCAGATCTCCTTCATCATGCATTGCATGGGCGAATTGATGCTTCCGATCGCCCGGTGCTCCGGCTTTAGATAGGGGCGCAAAACCGTATGGCGCGCCTGCTGCACCGCCCGCATCATGCCGTCGGAGCCAATGACGATCAGCCGATCCACCGAGCTCAACGGGATTTCCTGTTCGCCCAGATCCCCTCGTCCGTACGCCTCCATTGCTTCCACGATGTTTCCGACGAACCCGCTATCCTTCACCCGCGTCGGAGTAAATCCAGGCGCTTCATCGCACGCCCACACCACAACGTCCGACGCTTTCTCGATTTCCTCGACCTTGTAGCGGTCAATGATCTTCTTGTATCCGGCGAAATAGATGACGCGCGAACCCGCTGCTCGCAACTGCTGGCCGATCGAGAAGAGCACTGCATTGCCCAATCCGCCACCCGCCAGCAGAACCGTTTCTTCGGCCGGAGTCTCCGTGGGCGTGCCTGTCGGACCCATCAGAATGACCGGATCGCCTGGTTTCAACAGCGCGCACAAATCGGAGGATCCACCGACCTCCAGCACAATTGTCGACAGGAGTCCCTTGTCCAAATCGACCGATGCGCCGGTGAGCGCCAATCCCTCCATTGCCAATACCGTCGCCTCCGTGCGCACCGCAAGCGATTCATAATTTTGAAGCCGGTAGAACTGTCCCGGCTTGAAAGCGCGCGCGGCAATCGGCGCCCGCACGACGATTTCCACAATGGTCGGCGTCAGGCGAACCACGTCCTGGACCACCGGCCGCAACTCATCATTGAGCCGCGCCAGCAATTCTTGCGGAGCCGGGTCGCTCGCTGGACGCCGCGACAAAACTCGCGACACTACCGGATAACCTCGTTTCGCGCTGCCCATGGCCTTCACCACGTTCCCGGAAAAGGATGGGTGCAAGTCGCCAAAAAAGCTAATTGCACGACCATCGCCCCGCAGCGAGACCAGAACATTTGCAGAGAGCGGCTTGGCGATGCGCTCCGGCTTGACGGGATGCCCTTCCTCATCGACGGCTTGGAAATATCGACCGTCGAGCGTGAAGTTCACCTCGTCCTCACGCGCCAGAACGGTGTTCGGTTGCGTGCCCGCCGCGACCAGAATCGTTTTCGCCGGGAGGATCAGTTTCTCTCCCGTCGGCGTTAGTTGGCCCGTCGCTTCGTCAAGCCGCTGCTTTTCCATCCACAGCGCCTTGGCGCTACCGCTGCGATCTACTTCCACCTCTAGCGGAACGAGACACTCGGCGAACCGCACTCCCTCTTCGAACGCCTTACCCACTTCCTCGTGGTTGAGCGTGTAACTCGGCGCATCGATCAAGCGCCGCCGGTACGCAATCGTTACTCCGCCCCAGGAATCCAAAAGCTCTCTTAAGTGGCGGCTCCCTCCCTTGCCGCGCAGCGGCTTCTCGTTCAGCGCGGATCGCTCGCGCATGCGAAAGAAATTCCCGTGCGACCTCCGCCTCTTCCGCTGTCCACTCCGATTCGATTTCGCGCTCGCCTAATTCACTCGCGAGGACCTCATATCGCTTCAAGAACTTTCCAACTTGAACGACGTAATAAGCCAGTGATTCAGTCGCCGTATCGATCGCTGTCAGTCCGCCGCCGATCACCACGATGGGCATGCGAATTTGCAAGTTGGCGAGCGACGCCGATTTCGCCGCGCCCGTCAATTGAAGCGCCATCAAGAAATCCGACGCCTGCCGCACGCCGCGTACCAATCCGTTCTTCATCGGAATGACCGTCGGCCGCCCGGCTCCCGCACAAAGTGCGATGTGATCGAATCCCATCTCGAAGGCGCCATCCACCGTAAGTGTCCCGCCGAACCGCACGCCTCCGAACATCGAGAATTCACTTCGCCGCTCCAGCAAGAGCCGGATCACCTTCAAGAAATTTTTGTTCCAGCGAACCGTAATTCCGTACTCGGCAACGCCGCCGAATCCCGCCATGATGCGCTCGTCCAAACGCTCATAGATCTCGCCGATGTCGCGAATCGGCTTGAACGGAACACGTCTCCCATGCGGGTCCACGCCCGACACGTTTTCCGGCAGCGGTTCAATCTTCAATCCATCGACCGCTACTACGGTGTGCCCGTCGTTCATTAAGTGGTGGGCCAGCGTGAAGCCTGACGGTCCCAAACCTACGACCAGCACCTTGTATCCGCTGGCCGCGCGCGGATACGGTACTGCCAGATTCAGCGGATTCCAGCGCGTGAGGAGCCCGTAAATCTCAAAGCCCCACGGCAGCTCTAACACGTCCTTCAGCGCACGTGTTTCCACCTGAGGAATGTCGACCGGATCCTGTTTTTGAAATATGCACGACTTCATGCAGTCGTTGCAGATGCGATGCCCCGTGCCCGCGCACATCGGGTTATCAATCGTAACCACCGCGAGCGCGCCGATCGGATTCCCGTTCCCTTTGACGGCGTTCATCTCGGAGATCTTCTCGTCGAGCGGACAACCCGCGAGCGGCACGCCGAAGATGGTCGACTTAAATGCGCCGTTCTTCTCCTTTAAACCCGTCGAGCAACTGTCTTTGCCCTGGTTGTGGCACTTGATGCAGTAGTATGCCTGATCCAGCGCACCCGTTAAATCCGTGCCCGGGTCGGTTAGCTGAAATCCTTCGCGATTGCGCGGCGAAAACATCGAGCCAGGTTTAGGGCTAAGCTCCAGCCGAATGAGCGCATCGTTCGCCACCGCCTCAACGGGAACCAAATGGTAGTAATCGAGCTTGTGCGGAACTTTGAACAAGACCCCGCGCTTGTGCCTTGTTTGCCCTTGCGGTGAGAGCGTCGCCCACGCGGCATACTGCATCGCGAGCTGCAACTGATTGGTGTGCTCAGCCTCAGCTTCCAACCAGCGCGCTACATGCTCTGCGAAACTCCGCTCCGTCAGCGGTTCCTCAATCAACGCTTCTAGATCAGCCTCCAGGGCAAAACCATCGAGCTGAGTTGCTTTCTCTTCCGTGTATCCCGTGAGAGCTTTTCGTTGAACAAAACGGCGCTTCACCGAAAAGAGGGGCGCCAGCTCCGAATGCCGCGCCTGCAAGTCGCGCAGCTCCCTCTCTATCCCGAAAAGATGTCCCAGAAAATCTTCGAGATGAGGAGCGAGCTCGATGATCAGTTCCGATTGTTGCTTGGGACTGAGTGATGAGGGGTTTGCCCGCGCGGCCACCAAGCGCTCGTGCAAAGAGGGCATCGCTTCCCGAAGTTGCGTGACAAAGATCTCATCCAGCTTCGCGAGTCCTTCGCGCTGGTAAAGATCTTCAAAAGATAGCCCGAATGGCAGCAAAAGATCGGTGCTATCCCACTGTTCGTTAGCTTTATTCACAACAGGTCAGGTAAGGAATTCGGGTCTTAAATCCGTGGTGACAATCAACCGGATCATGCATGCATGATCCTGCGACCCGAGTTAGCTTCTTAAGCGACTACCTCTATTCTCGCAAATTGAGGAAGCATATTACTTCGCACGTAACGTGGCAGGAACTAGTGCTTGAGGCGCTAATTAAACCTGCTTCATAGCGGTCGTGTCTCGCGCTCTGCTGTAAACCACACCCATCGATGCACGTCCCCTGAGTAGGGGAGTTCAAATGACGATTGTTCGGAGATCTGCATTGACCGCTGTGCTGCTCGGGTCGAGTGCTCTTCTCGGTTGCGGTGGCGGTTATTACCAGGCGGGTGTAGTGATCGGCCCTCCGCCTCCTCCGCTCGTTTATGGTGCTGTTGGTTACGCGCCCGGCCCCGAGTACGTGTGGACCGATGGATACTATGACCTACGTGGCAGCCGTTGGGTTTGGGTTGGTGGAAGATGGGCTCGACCGCCACATCGGCGCGATGTCTGGGAGAGACCCTACTGGGAACCGCACGGCCGAAGCTATCGGTTCCACCAAGGCCACTGGCGGCACGAACACTAACCCCGATCTAAAGTCGAGTTGGGTCTAAAGTCGAGTTGATGGGCCACAGCGCGGGTCTATGGATCTTGATCGCACTTTGGGTCGCTTGGCTGTTTCCTTTTGCTGTGCGCCGGCGCGGTGGAGGGCAAAAGGCAAGTGTCACTGTGCCCGCTGCGCGCTGGGGCATGATCGTACAAGGTCTCGCTTTTGCGATTGCCTGGTTTCATACACCTTCTCAACCGGCTCCGCCTGTTGCCCGCATCGTCGTTTCTACAGCCCTGGGTTTCTTGGCAGTGTTCATCGGCTTTTCCGCTACGTCGGTGCTCGGCAAACAATGGCGTTTCGATGCCGCTCTTAACCCCGATCACAAGCTGATTCAATCTGGCCCTTACGCGGTCGTGCGGCATCCCATTTACGCCAGCATGCTTTTGATGCTCGTCGCGACTGCACTCAGCGTCTCTAACTGGATCGCACTGTGTATCGCATTGATCTTCTATTTCATTGGTACCGAGATCCGTGTTCGTATTGAAGAAGCCTTGCTCGTAACTCATTTCGGCAATCAATACGAGGACTACCGCCGCCGCGTGGCTGCCTACCTGCCGGGCTTGCGCTAACGCTTCAGACGTTCGAGCCCGATCTCGCTGATAATCACGACTCTCGCGGGCGTGCGATCGAACCGCAGCCGGATTCTCTTCAGCTTCGCGGGATCGTAACGCGCGTCTTGTTCCGCAAATGCCTTCAGCGGCAGTTCGATGGTTTGAAAAATCGGCTCAGATGCGTTCTTATAATTCTGCGTGTCGAGAAAAGCGAGCTTCATGAATTTGACTTTGAGGGGCGGTAATAATGCGGCAAACCTGCTCACGGGGAGCCTCACCGCCACTCCATCCTGGGTCTCCATCTCTACGGTGAAGTCCGTCAGCTCGGGCTTTTCTTTCGGCTGCTTCGGCGCCGCTGCCTTGTCATTCGGCTTCTTGCCGGGCGGGGGTGCTTTCTCGTCGCTCACTGCTATCGAGAGATTCAAAGCCGATTGTCCATCGAGCTGCCAATCGCGGGCCAGATTGTCAGGGAGTTCGATCGCGTAACTCGCGGCCGGCGGCTCTGGCGTGCCTTTGCGATGCTCTCGGTTCCATCCCAGAAAGACACCGTTGTAATCGCGGTCGCCATGACGAAACGGGATTCTTCCCTCGCGCCATACCGTCAGATTCTGTCCGTCGAGGTGCCCACCCGGAACGGTTGTTGTCGTGACATCCGTGTCTTCGCTGAAATTACTGATCACCTTCTCGCTCGCGTCGAGATAACGATTGATGTACAACGTCTGTGGCAGCCAATCGCGACCTCGCCGGTAGTCTTCAAAAAGCGGAACGTATTCCCGCCGGTTGTGAAGCGTCGCTTCGAGAAAGGCCGAAATGTAAATCTTTGCAATCCGCCTCTGATCCTCGCCGCTCAACAAGGGATGCAGGTTTAAAAACCAGTTATCCGGCGCGCCCACGTCCGTTCTGCCCCACACCGTATTGAACTGTCCATGATTCGCACGATAAATGTACAACTCCGATTTAAAAAATGACCCATTTCCGCTGAAGCGCACGTGATCCCACTGCCGGCTCCCCATAAAAGAGGACACGTCCGCGTCGTTTGCACCTTGGATCGTGAAGTAATTGACGTCTTCGAGCACCCTCCACTGTCCCGCGGGCTTATATTGACCGTCCGCGGGCGCAATCGCCACAATCGACTTGATCGGAAATCCGTAATGGAAGCGAATCGTCGCATCGTCGGGATAGTACGCAAGTTTGTTGAACAGCGCCGCCGTTGCGGCCGCCTCACCGCCTCTTGAATGCCCCATCAAGGCAACGTTCTGAACATCCACTTTCTTGTAGAACGGGTTTCCGGGCGTGTCGTTCCACTGGCGCCAGATCTTCAAATGCTCCAACAGCATCCATCCGCGCGCCGCTTGCTGTTTGGGCGGATCGTGGAACAGTCCGCTATTCAGAAAGTTTTCGTCGAGAGAAGCCAAAATGAAGCCTCTGCTGGCGAGTAACTCACCTAAATAGGCGTATCCCGGATCCGAAAACTCGGCCATATCGTGGTTGCCATGCACAATCAACACCAGCGGAAACGGGCCCGCACCGTTCGGGTACCAGACACGCCCGTTCAAGGGCAGCTTGTCCATGCCGAATCCCCAATAGCGCCTTCTGATGTTCGCTTTCCAACCTTTGAAGTCTTTGAAGAACGGTGACCCATCCACGGTCCTTGTGCGGATCGCGACAGATTTCCCGTATTCGGGCCTCCGCACGTCGTTCCCAGCGCCATAGAACAGCGTCTTTACGGCATACGAACCGCGCTGAGCGGGGTTAGGAGCAGCGAGCTCGGCAGGGCTGCTCCCCGCCTGCTGCACCTGAATCAGCTCTTCCTTGACACCATCGCGCCGCAAAAACCAGAACAGCCCCACGTTCGCTGCTAGCGCGAGCACGCAAATGGTAACTGTGACGACCTGCTTGGTCCGGGGCGCCGCGCGGAAGTGACCCATCAGCAGTGTTGCGATCGTTGCGCCCAGAGCTGTTTCAACGGTCAAAAGAACCGCCGCCATTGAGTACCCGAGCGCTCCCCACCACAGCAGCGAAATGAAGACGAATGTGCCGATGAAAAATCCCGAGATGAGCCTCGGCAGTTTGCGAACGATGGTGAAAAGCAGCGCCACCACCAAGGCCACCAAAGGGATGCCCAATCCGGCAATCACAAACGCAAACAGCAGATCGACGGGTAAGCCGAAGCCTGTCTTCAGGTTGAGCGCGCCGACGATGGCTGCCCAGACCGCCGTTGCAACCGCCGCCCAAATCGCGCCTTTTAGCGCCTCGCGTCCCGGTCTAATGGAGGCCCAAACGCCAATCCAGCGTTCACGAATCGGTTCCCATTTCCCGCGTAGCCATTCCCGCACGCCTCGTCTCGACTTAGCTGGTGTGTGCAGTTCCATAGGATGCTTAGACGCTCGCCAGACCGCCGCCGTTGGTTCCACGTGGCGTCATCTATTTAGAAAAGGTAGGCGACCAATTGTACTTCGCCCTCGCCGCCCTGGGCTGCCCAGCTATAAGCACCCAACGTCCTTCCGGTATCGTGGAGAAGGTGGACGTCGAAAAATCCATTCTCGGCAAAGTCGGGACGGCGATCGAGCGTTTTCGCATGGTCCGTGCGGGCGATCGCATTGCGGTCGGCCTGTCTGGCGGAAAAGATTCTCTCACTCTGCTCGAGATCTTGCTTCGTCTGCAGAAGCGTGCGCCCATCGACTTCAGTGTTTGCGCTTTCACCGTCGAGCAAGGCAAATTCCTGGCTCCGATTCACCCCGTCGGCGAATACTTGCAGGCGCGTGGCATTGATTGGACGTATGTTCACGACAGGCCCTCTCTCCGGCTGCTAACCGAACAACCCGATCACGGATGCGATCTGTGCAGCCGCTTTCGCCGGCGCGCGGTTTATGAGATTGCTCGCAAGATGGGCGCCAACGTGATCGCATTCGGGCACACTGCCGACGATTTTTGCGAATCCTTCCTGCGCAACGCGCTGTTTACCGGCCGACTTAGCTCACTCCCTCCCATGACTTGGTCGAGTAAGCACGAGTTTCGGCTCATTCGCCCGCTCGTCTACGTCACCGAGGATCTCACTCGAGCCTATGCTGAGAGTCTGGGCGCACCCGTCATTCCGTGTGGCTGTTCCCAGAAAACCGGTACGGTTCGGCGCACGCTGCGCGACATCTTTGCCGACCTTGAGCGAGACCATCCGTTCCTGAAGCAAACCCTGCTCTCGGCCATGGGCAACATCGAGACCAGTCGTTTGTTAGACACACGCTTCCTCGATCTTGACGGAAGTACCGAACGTGCCGACAACGAAACCACTGGCGAACCTCTGGTCATGCTGCAACCGGCTTAGCAGTTGCTACAGTATTTAGCATTCAACAATGCGCGCGGAACTCATCGTCGTGAATGGTCCGCTTGCCGGAACGCGCTATGCGCTGCCCGACGACGATATCTTTATCGGTCGCGCGCCGAATTCCCGCGTCGTTTTGAATGAGCCTGAAATCGGATGGCGTCACTGCCAAATCCGCC
Source organism: uncultured Acidobacteriaceae bacterium (assembly GCA_963787615.1). Taxonomy (GTDB): domain Bacteria; phylum Acidobacteriota; class Terriglobia; order Bryobacterales; family Bryobacteraceae; genus Bog-105. The sequence continues at coordinate 83,373 of CAWBDJ010000002.1, forward strand.
GCCAAGGAACTCGCTTCCTCGTCTCAGACTTACGCAGCTCGCTGGGCACTTATGTCAACGGCATGCGGTCGGCTGAGCGCTGGCTCGAAGATCGCGATCAAATCGGCGTCGGCAAAACCATTCTTATGTTTCGTTCCAGTGAAGCGCACGCCGAAGAGACTGTCACTGCGCCCGTGGCCGAAACAAAACCTGTGCTTCTCGGCGCGTGTTCTCTCGTGTTTCTGTTTCGCGCTCTCGCAGCGACCGTCGGTGACGCTCAGAGTCGCCTGTTGCAGAACCAGATTCTTCGTCTCGTCTCAGATCTCATACCGGCCGACGAAGGTCTTCTCCTCCTTGGCTCGCATTGCTCCGAGTTGCTCGCCCGCTATCACGAAGTGCAGTACACCGCAGATTTCGAGCAAGCGCTCTCGCGTGTTTGCGGAGAAGGTGCTTTCGAAGACGCTCAGGCCGGCATGGTCGGTGTGCCGCTCTATTTCGCTGGCGTGTTAGGCGGCGCTCTCGTTATCCGTGTTCAAGATCGTGAGATCGGCCGGTCGGCGGTCCATCTTGAAACTCTTACCGCAATCGCCTCTCTCGCCTCTATCGGCTTTGAAGCAAATCGGGAAATCCAAACGCTCAAAGCCGAGAACGCGCTTCTGCAGGAGCAGATTGCCAGCACTACCGGCATTGTCGGCAATAGCGCCGCCATTCGCCGGCAACTTGATCTGGTCGAGCGCGTTGCGCCTCGCGACACTACGGTTTTGATCACCGGCGAAAGCGGAACGGGCAAAGAATTAATCGCCCGCGCGCTTCATCAAAAAAGCCCCCGCCGCGAGCGCCCTTTTATCGCCGTGAACTGCGCCGCGCTCACTGACACGCTCTTTGAGAGCGAGCTCTTCGGGCACGAAAAGGGCGCCTTCACTGGCGCGATTTCTTTGAAGCGCGGCCGTTTCGAGCTGGCGCAGGGCGGCACTATCTTCCTCGACGAGGTCGGAGAACTCGCCGCCGGTCTGCAAGCCAAGCTCTTGCGTGTCCTTCAGCAGCGCGAGTTTGAGCGTGTCGGCGGGACCGAGGCTCATCCTCTCGATATCCGGGTGATTGCTGCCACCAATCGTGACTTGGCCGAAGATGTGCGCGATGGGAGATTTCGCGAAGATCTCTATCATCGCCTGAACGTTGTTACTCTCGAATCGCCGCCGCTGCGGGATCGCAGAGAAGACATCCCGTTGCTCGCGCTATATTTCCTCGAGCGTTCCTCGGAACGCTGTAAGCGCCACGTCGACGGAATCTCGCGTGAAGCCGAAGAGATGATGCTGCAGTATTCATGGCCGGGCAACGTCCGGGAGTTGGAGAACGCGATGGAACGCGCCGTCGTGCTCGGAGTATCTGAATGGGTACTGCCGGAGGACTTGCCGGAGGGCCTGCTGGAAGGTGCGCCGCGTCCCCCGGATGCGAAGTACCATCACTCGGTCGGACAAGCCAAACGTGAAGCCATCCTCGACGCCTACGTGCAAGGCAGCGGCGATTACAAGCAAGCCGCGCGTCTGCTGGGCCTACATCCCAACTATCTTCTGCGCCTCGTCCGGAATCTGAATCTTCGCGATGACATTAATCGCAGCTTAGCTAGCGCCGCCGGTCGCTGATTTCTTCCCCACGTGCAGCGCGGCAATGCCGCCCGTCAGCAACTCGAAGTTTGTTTCCTCGAATCCAGCGTGTTCCATCATGTGCTGTAACTCCGGCGCTCGGGGAAACTTGCGAATGGAATCCGGCAGATAGGCATACGCGTCCGGTGACCGCGATAGCATCGTCCCAATCACCGGTAACAGCACTCGCGAATAGAACCCATAGGCAGTTTTCATGAGCAAGCCAGGAGGATGCGAGAATTCAAGGATCGCAAGCATGCCACCCGGTCTCAGGACGCGAAACAACTCGCGCAACCCGGCTCGATAATTCGCCAGATTGCGGAATCCGAACGCAATCGAAATCGCGTCCAACGAATTCTCCTCGAGCGGCAACCGTAGGGCGTCTGCCTCTATCAGAGGCGCACGAAATCCCTTTTTGTCGATTTTCTGACGAGCGGAAATCAGCATAGGATGGCAAAAATCCGCGCCGATGACCGGTGCCGCACCAATCTCCTGAAGGTCGAGCAGCACATCGCCCGTTCCACAGCACAGATCAAGCACTCTCGCGTCGGGCCGCTTCAATACGGGCGCCAACCTGTTTGTCAATACCTTCCGCCATCCGCGGTCAACGTTGAACGAGAGTAGATGATTCAGGAAATCGTATTTCGGAGCGATCCCCGCAAACATGCGCTGAACCCACTGCGCCGCTTGCTCTTCGCTGAACGTGCCTTTGGGCGTCGTTCCCTTCACTGCAGAGATTCCACAATCGCTTGACGAACCAACCGGATATCGATATCCGTTACGACCTTCACTTCGCCAATCCTGGTCGGCAACACAAAATGCACTTTGCCCGCGAGCGTCTTCTTGTCGCTCGCGAGCCTCGCGATGAGGCGATCGGGGTCCAGGTCTTTTGGATTGGGCGAAACCTCGTCTGATGCGTGCGAGCAAACTCCGTAGCGGCAGATTGTGCTCGCAATGCGACCCGCGTCGGCAGGGCAGAGCATTCCTGTTACTTCAGCCAATCGTGTGGCCGCAAGCATTCCCCACGCAATCGCCTCGCCGTGCAGAAAGCGCGCGTACTCGGTTTCAGCCTCAATCGCGTGACCGATGGTATGTCCAAAATTCAAAATGCGCCGGAGATCGCTTTCTCTTTCATCCGCCGATACTATTTCGGCTTTAATGCGTACGGCCGCGCCGATCAGTTCATCCACTAGCTGCGGCCTTCTGGCAAGCACATCGTCACTTCGCTCCGTAAGCAGATCGAATAAACCGCGGTCGCGAATAATCCCGCATTTAATCACTTCGAATAGTCCAGCCCGGTATTCGCGCTCCGGCAGGGTCGAGATCACTTCCGGGTCGATCAGCACAGCCAGCGGCTGATGAAAGCTTCCAATCAGATTCTTTCCGCGCGGAAGATTCACCCCTGTTTTACCGCCAATCGCCGCATCCACTTGCGCAAGCAGCGTGGTTGGAATGTGTAATACGGGAACGCCTCTCATATAGATTGCAGCCAGGAACCCACTCACGTCGGTGACGATCCCGCCGCCGAAACCAATCACCACACTCGTTCGATCCGCGCCGAGCGCAACCATCTGTTCTGCCAGCTGTTCCAATGCGCTTAGTCGCTTGTTCGCTTCGCCACCGGGAAACAATAGAACGTGCAACTTATCCGCTTCAAACTGCGCCTGAAGGACTGCTCCATGCAGCCGCCAAACCTCTTCGGTAGTAATGAGGAAGAGCTTGCCTGCGCCTCCCGGAATGTACTCGGAAACGCGCCGCAGAATGCCACGTTCCACTACGTTTGCGTACGTGTGGTGAGGCGTTCGCACCTCAAAGGCCGGCATTGTGCTCCCGTTGTACCATGTGGTTGTTGCCGCCGAGAAAGCGGCGGCGGTCGTTACCCGCACTGACTTCTCCACCACGTCTCCGGCTTCCGGCCTCCTGCGCCGCAGCATTCCCTCTTCTCCTGATTTCCGCTCCTTTGTTTCACTCGAGCCCGTGGGCGGCGCTCTGGACTACGCCCTGCATTCTGGTCGCGTCGCTTCTCATCACCTGGGGCGCTGAATCCGCGCAGTTCTTTGTCGCGCAAGGCTTCGCTCTGGCAATTCTCGCGTGGACCCAGACCCTTCCCGAATTTGCCGTCGAAGCAGTTTTAGCGTGGCATCAATCAACGCCACTGCTCTTGGCGAATCTGACCGGCGCGCTGCGCCTGCTCACCGGCCTCGCCTGGCCCATGATTTACCTGACAGCCGCAACTGTGCATCGCAAGCGCACCGGCCAGGCGCTCCGCGAAATCGATGTCCATCCACAACACAGCGTTGAAGTAGTAGCTCTCGTGCTTCCTTTGCTGTACGCCATCGTGATCTGGTGGAAGGCAACGCTGCGTCTGTACGACGCGGCTATTCTAATCGTGTTCTACATCGCCTATCTGGCTCTGCTCACGAAACTTCCTCCCCAGACGCACGAAGCTGCTGACGATCTGGAATCCGTTCCACGCTACATTGTTCGCGCGCCCCGGCGCTGGCGCATCCTCGGCATCGGCGCGTGCTTCGCCGCGGGTGCAGCGCTTATTTTCTTTACGGCAGAACCGTTTCTCGGAAGCCTGATCGCGGTCGCTGCAGCCGTTGGTATTCCCAGCTTTCTCGTTATTCAGTGGCTTGCGCCCATCATTTCGGAATTTCCAGAGCTCGCGTCAACGTTCTACTTCGCTCGCCAGGAGCGCAACGCCTCAGTTGCATTGACGAACATCGTATCCAGCAACATCAACCAGTGGACTCTGCTGGTGGCCATGTTGCCTATCGTGTTTTCTTTGAGCCGCGGCGCCGGTTCCACGATACCCCTCAATCCGCAACAACAATCCGAGTTACTCCTCACCATCGGTCAGAGCCTGGTCGGTCTGATCTTTCTCATGAATATGAAATTCGCGTGGTGGGAAGCGCTCGCGATGTTCGTTCTATTCGCGATCCAATTTATTCTGCCCGCGTTCGCGGGAGACCAGATCCGCAGTTGGATTACAGCTGCTTTTTTTCTCTGGACTGCCATGGGAGCCGTTCGCATGCTCGTTCAGCGTTGCAAGCCCGCCGCGTTCGCCAGGTTTATGGAAACGTGGCGCGCTAACGTACAGAACTAAGCCGCAATTAAGTGAGCCACGCGATTCCGAAATTGATGAGCGCGACTCCGTCTAAAACACGGCGCATACCTTTACGACATCTCTCGGGAGTTACACTGAGACGAATGTCAGCGCCTCGCACGGACCGGCTGATCTCCGAACCGCTGGCTCCTTCGCCGCTCGACTGTATTGGTCTCCGTCGCTTCGCCTTCTACCCCTCAATCAGAGACTTCGAACGGAACGAGTGGACCTTAGGCGCGGGTTCCTGGACAGAGGTGCAGGTAGTAAATTCGCGAACCGGAACTGAAATTTGGATCCCCCGGCAGTACATCGGCGCAGTTTCCGAATCGAACGGTCCGGTTCCGATTGTCGGCCTTCGAAAAGAACTCGAATATCATGCCGGCAAGCTCTCGCCGCGCTTCAAACGCGTCATCGAAATGCCTCGGATAGAGGAGGAAGGGTCTAGTGCCGTCCCCACCGAGAAGCTGCGTGCGGCCGGGCCCGCGCCTGTGATCGGCATTCGAGTCGAGAACCGCGAAAACTCGCCGATGAACAACGCGCTTCTGGCTCTCGGCATAGCGTTCATCATCTCTTTCCTGGCATTAGTGGTCTCCGTCATTACCCGCCCCTAATCGCCTCATGCGCCATCCTCGCCGTGGCCACCGCCTGTATGGATTCTTATGGGCGCTGATCTCGGTACTCGCGGCCATCTGCATTAGCACTATTGCCACTCATCGCCGCGAACCCGTCAACAGTCTGTGGCTGGTCGCCGCTGCCGCTTCCATCTTTCTCCTCGGCTTTCGTTTTTACGCCAAATTCATAGCTGCGAAAGTCATGATGCTCGACGACCGTAGAGCGACGCCGGCGGAGCGTTTCCGTGACGGCCAGGATTTCGAGCCCACCAACAAATGGATTCTTCTCGGCCATCACTTTGCAGCTATCGCAGGTCCCGGCCCACTCGTTGGTCCCACATTGGCCGCGCAGTTCGGCTATCTCCCGGGCGTCCTTTGGATCCTCGTCGGTGCCGTCTTGGGCGGTGCGGTGCAAGATTTCATCATTCTGTTCTGCTCTATGCGTCGTGACGGGAAAACGCTCGGCCAGATGGCCCGCGAGGAGATCGGTACGGTGGCGGGCGTAGTCTCGCTTGTCACAGTTCTCCTCATCATGATCGTCCTGCTCGCGGTGATCGGGTTAGTGGTGGTCAATGCTCTCAAGGGCAGTCCATGGGGAACATTCACGATTGCGATGACAATTCCGATTGCCTTGTTCATGGGCATCTATCTGCGCTCGGGCCGCCCCGGAAAAGTGCTCGAATGCTCTGCAATCGGATTCGTGCTGGTCCTCTTGAGCATCTACGGCGGCAAACTCATCGCGGCTTCCCCCGCGGCTCCCTGGTTCACCTGGAGTGGCATCGCACTCGCTTTTGCAATCATCGTCTACGGATTTCTGGCAAGCGTGCTGCCGGTTTGGTTACTCCTCGCCCCGCGCGATTATCTGAGCACCTTCGTTAAGCTCGGCGTCATCTTTCTCCTCGCAATCGGCATCGTTTTCACCCACCCACACCTCGCCTTACCCCCGCTCACACAGTTCACCGATGGAACCGGGCCCATCTTCGCGGGCAAAGTCTTCCCGTTCTGCTTCATTACCATCGCGTGCGGCGCCGTCTCGGGTTTTCACTCGCTCATCTCCTCCGGCACGACGCCGAAGATGATTGCGAAGGAGTGGCACGCTTGGCCTATCGGCTATGGCGGCATGCTGCTCGAAGGTTTTGTCGCCATCATGGCGATGGTTGCGGCGGCCTCGCTCCAGCCCGGTGTCTTCTTCGCGGTGAATTCTCCGCCTGGCGTTGTCGGCGCCGCACCGCAAGCAGCCGTATCCACCATTACTGGATGGGGCTTTCCTGTTTCGACGAACACCATGGCACAACTCGCACACACGGTCGGCGAAACAACGCTATTCGGGCGCACAGGAGGCGCGCCATCGCTCGCCCTCGGCATGGCCCAGATTTTCGGCGGCGCCTTGCGAACGACTGGTCTCGGCGATGGGCTTCTCAGCTTCTGGTATCACTTCGCGATCATGTTTGAGGCGCTCTTCATCTTGACCATCATCGATGCCGGCACGCGCGTCGGCCGCTTCATGCTGCAAGATCTGCTCGGGCACGTGCACAAGCCGCTCGGGAGAACCGGTTGGCTGCCCGGCGTACTGCTGACGAGCGCGCTGATTGTGGGCGCTTGGGGCTATTTCCTTTACCAGGGCGTCATCGATCCGCTGGGAGGAATCAATTCCCTGTGGCCGCTGTTCGGAATATCCAATCAACTCTTGAGCGCTATCGCTCTGTGCGTCGCCACGACCGTGCTTCTGAAAATGCACCGCACCCGGTACATGTGGATCACTGTCGTGCCGCTCGCCTGGCTAGTCATTGTGACCTTTACCGCGGGATGTGACAAGATCTTTTCGACTGAGCCCCGCATTGGCTTTCTCGCGCACGCGGCAGCTCTCGAAAACGCGATCGCCGCGGGAAATATCGGGGCAGCAAAAGTGGCCGAAACGCGTGCGGTGATCTTCAACGAACGGCTCGATGCCGTAGTTTGCGGCGCATTTCTGGCGCTCGTCGCGATCATTGTGCTCGATTCCTTACGCGTCTGGTACGGCTTGCTCCGGGGTACTCGTGCCACCGCCAGTTCGGAATCGCCGTTCGTCCTGTCGCAGTTGGAGGCGGAGCGCGTATGAAACTGGCACACCGCTTCCTCCGCTTCTGGCTTTCACTAGCGCGCGAACTCTCCGACGAGAACGCGTACGCGCGCCACCTTCATCGAAGCGGCAATCCACACTCCCTAGCCGAATGGCGCCGCTTCATCGACCGCCGCCATCGCGGCAAGTACCAGAACGCGAAGTGCTGCTGACCGCCTTTTATCCTGAAGGTTGCCAGTTCCGCGCCTGTTCTTAATCGATACCTTCGGATTCATCTTTCGCGCCTACCACGCCCGCGCCCGCAGCGGTGCCCCGCCCATGCGGACCAGCGCCGGGCTTTCCACCGAAGCGATCTTCATTTTTCACAACATGCTCCGGAAGCTGATGACCAGCTTCAAACCCGATTACATCGCTGCCATTTTCGAGAGCAGCGAGCCTACTTTCCGCTCCGAAAGCTTCGCAGCCTATAAAGCCAATCGCACTGAAATGCCGCAGGATCTCGGCGAACAGATTCCCTACATTCGGCGAATCCTCGAGGCCATGCACATCCCGATCCTCGAATTTCCCGCTTACGAAGCCGATGACGTGATCGGCGCAATTGCCTGCCGCCAGCCCGCCAAGCCGCTCGAAGTCGTGATCGTTTCAAGCGATAAAGACATGCTGCAACTCGTGAACGATCGCGTCTTCATGCTCAATCCCATGAAAGATGACGAATGGTACGACGCCGCGAAAGTCGAGCAGTTCATGGGCGTCAAGCCGTCGCAAGTGGCCGACCTGCTCGCCCTGAAAGGCGATTCCATCGATAACATCCCCGGCGCTCCGGGCATCGGGGACAAGGGTGCACGGGACTTGATCGCCCGCTTCGGCTCCGTTGAAGCCGCACTCGAGCGTGCGGCTGAAGTAGAGCGCAAAATGTATCGCGAGAGTCTTCTCGCGAATCGTGACCAGGTCGTTTTAAGTAAACAGCTTGCCACCATCGACACTCACGTGCCCATTGAATGGGAGCTCGGCACGTTGCGCGCACAGCCGCCGAGCAACTCGGCTTTGAAATCACTCTACAAAGAGCTTGAATTCTTCAGTCTTCTTAAAGATCTTCCTCCCGAAGATGACAGCGCATCACGCGATTACGGCACATTGACTGATCCCGCCGCAGTCACCGAATGGCTCGCCCGGCGCTCTCCCCAAACGCCACTCGCGGTCGCGGTCGATCTCACCAATGCATTTGTCGGTCTTTCTTACCAGCTCGGCCAAGGTCGTGCCGTGCCGCTTGCCTTGCTCGATTGTGTTCGAGAGGTCATCGAATCGGACACGGTTCCCAAAGTGGTTCACGATGCCAAAGCGTTCTTCATCGCGTGTTCCGATCTCGGGATTAAACCGCAGAACGTAAACGAGGACGTGATGCTTTATGCATTTCTCCTCTGCGCTGATCCGGGCGGATGTTCTCCCGAATCGCTCGCCGAGCGCTTTCTCGACCGCAAGCTGAATGCCGCCGCAGAGCAGCAGGCTGAAGCAACCTTCGCCGAAGCGGAACTGCTCCGCCCGCAGCTCGCGCAGCAAGAACTCGAAAATGTTTATCGTGAAATCGACCTGCCGCTCGCTCCTGTCCTCGCGCAAATGGAGATGACCGGGATTCGCATTGATACCGCAGTGCTCTCGGAGTTATCTACTCGCCTCACCGAGCGCATCGAGAAAATAGCGCAAAAGGTCTACGACCTCGCAGGTCATCCGTTCAACATCAACTCGCCTCAACAACTCGGCAAGGTTCTGTTCGAAGAAATGGCTCTTCCCGCTCCCGTGAAGTACGGCAAGGGCAAAGTCACTTCGACTGCGGCCGACGTCCTGGAAGGGCTCGCGCCTGCCTATCCCGTCGCTCAGCTTGTGCTCGATTATCGTCAGCTCACGAAGCTGAAAGGCACCTATATCGATGCGCTTCCGCAGTTGATTCACTCGACAAATGGCCGTCTCCACACCACTTTCAATCAAACGGGTGCCGCTACGGGCCGCCTCTCATCCTCGAATCCGAATTTACAGAACATTCCGATTCGCACCGAAGAGGGGCGCGAGATTCGTGCCGCGTTCATTCCCGAGCCTGGTTGGGAGTTGGTCGTCGCCGACTATTCGCAAATAGAGCTTCGACTGCTCGCGCATATGTCTGGCGATCCGGTACTCGCAGACGCGTTCACCAGGCATCAGGACATTCACACGCGAACCGCGGCGGAGGTGTTCAAGGTCGATCCGCTGATGGTCAACGCCGACATGCGCCGCGCCGCTAAAGCAGTGAACTTCGGCATTGTCTACGGCCAGACTCCTTTCGGACTCGCCCAAACCCTCTGCATCGATCGGAAAGAAGCCGAGCTATACATCCGCCGCTACTTCGAACGATATGCCGGCGTGCGTGAATTCATCGACCGCACCATCGCGGAAGTGCGCCAGACGGGCGTTTCGAAAACTCTTCTGGGCCGCCGCCGCCCCATTCCCGACATGCAAGCCCGTAATCCCGCTGCACGGTCCTTTGCTGAGCGAACTGCCGTCAACACGCCCTTGCAAGGCACCGCAGCCGATCTCATCAAGCTAGCCATGATTCGCATCGCAGGCATAATCGAAAAGGAACAGCTGCAATCGCGCATGCTCCTCCAAGTGCACGATGAACTTGTGTTCGAAGCGCCGCCGTCCGAAAAAGATCGATTGCAGGAGCTCGTAAAGAGCGAAATGGAAGAAGTCTATAAACTGTCTGTTCCTTTAGTCGCTGACGTTGGCAGCGGACCCAATTGGAGGGATGCAAAGTGACCAGAATCCAATTCTTTCTGCTTTTCACTCTGACCGGCTTGGCTGGAGTTTCGCTCTCATGTGGCGGCAAAAAAACTGTGGAGATGAAGCCGGCGCCTGCCCAATACAAGGTCCGTCTTCAGACCACAAAAGGCGACGTGCTCATTCTTGTCCACCGCGATTGGTCACCGCTCGGCGCCGATCATTTTTACGAGCTCACCAAAATGCGCTTTTACGACGGCAATCGCTTCTTCCGCGCTTTACGCGGATTTGTCGTGCAATGGGGCATGAACGGCGATCCCAAAGTGAACAAAGACTGGAGCGAAATTCCCATCAGAGACGACCCGCCCAAAGTAAGCAACAAAATCGGCACGGTCGTCTTCGCCGCCGCCGGACCCAACTCGCGAACCACTCAGGTCTTCATCAATCTCGGCGATAACAGTAGCAGCCTCGACCCGCAAGGTTTCACGCCATTCGGCGAAGTCATTCAGGGAATGGATAACGTGATGAACTTCTACACGGATTACGGCGATGGGCCTCCGAACGGCAGCGGTCCGAATCAGGCTGCCATTGCCCAAATTGGAAACGACTACCTCGAAGAACACTTCCCCAAGCTCGACTACATCAAAACGGCTCGCATCGTGCCGTAGAGCGAGTTCGTTACGACGTGTGCTTCACGATCCAGTCGCCGATTTTCTGAAGTACTGCCGGGGAAATCGTCTCCTCAATCGTCGCGTACTCCCAGCCCAAGCCCGTTTTCGCGGTTTGGAACATGTAATTCAATCCGGGCAGTAGGTCTACTTCCACATCGCGATTCCCGCCTCGCGCAAGCGCCGCCTTCATGGCGGGGACGTTCTGCTCGGGTATGACCTGCAAATCTTTCTCGCCTTCCAGAGCGAGCACCGGGCATTTCACTTTCTCAAGCGTTGGTGCCGGATCGTAGCTCAAGAAGAAGCGCAGCCAAGGCGCCTCCAGACGATGAAGCTGCTTCTGCCATTGAGCGATGTACGGCTGATAGTCCTCCGGCAAGTCGAATAGCGCCCGCCGCAGGTCCGCTTCCGTTTTGCCTTCCCGAATCATCTCGTAAAGCAGCGTTCCGATTTTCCTGTCAGCCCTCCTCTGGTCTCGCGCAATCCCAGCTGCCTTTTCACTTCGTTCTGTCTGCTCCAACAGCACCTGCTCTCCGGGAACGGCTGTGCCGGCAAGTAACACGAGAAACGTCACGTCCGGCATCTTCACTGCCAGCATCGGTGCAACGATTGCTCCCTCGCCGTGCCCCACAATGCCAATGCGTTTGCCGTTCACATCCGTTCGACTCATGAGGTAATGAATACCTGCTTCCGCATCCGAAGCGAAATCCTGCGTTGTCGCTGAGTCGAAATTGCCGGTCGACTTCCCCGTGCCTCGGTCATCAACGCGCAGAACTGCGATTCCCCGCCGCGTCAAGTAGTCCGAGAGCACCAGAAAGGGCTTGTGGCCGGCCATGCTCTCATCCCGATCCTGCGCGCCCGCGCCGGTAAGCAGCAGCACAGCAGGAAACGGGCCGCCCTCCTTAGGTTTCGTAAACGTGCCGGCCAACAGAATATCCTTCGCATTGCGATTTGGATAAGAGACGTCTTCTTCCACGTAGGGCAACGGGCGCTTTGGTTCTTGAGTCCGCGAAGGCCCCTCCTGTTCGAAACGATCCGCAGGCAAAGCGGGAACAACTTGGGCGAAAACCAAACAAAAAGCTGCCAACCCCCTAGCAACGTGCATCGTGCTCATCATACGAAGTGCATTCGAGAATTCGATGCTGGATGCGAAACTAAAGAAAAATGACTGGAAGCGACATTCGGGCGAAGTTTCTCGATTACTTCGCCGGGCAGGGCCATCGCATCGTTCGCAGCTCTTCGCTTGTGCCCGCGAACGATCCGACCTTGCTGTTTACGAATGCCGGGATGAACCAGTTCAAGGAAGTGTTTCTCGGATTAGAAAAGCGTGATTACTCTCGAGCGACCTCGGCGCAGAAGTGCGTCCGCGCCGGAGGCAAGCACAACGATCTCGAGAATGTCGGCTACACGCGCCGCCATCACACCTTCTTCGAGATGCTTGGCAACTTCTCTTTTGGCGATTATTTCAAGAAAGATGCGATTGCTTTCGCCTGGGAGCTGGTCACAAGTCCGAACTGGTATGGCATGCCGAAAGACAAGCTGTATGTCACGATCTTTCGCGAGGACGACGAAGCCGAGGAGTTGTGGCAGAAGGTTGCGGGTGTTCCGAAAGACCGCATTTTTCGGCTGGACGAAAAAGACAATTTCTGGCAGATGGGTGAGACCGGCCCGTGCGGTCCCTGCTCCGAAATTCACTACGACTTAGGCCCCGAAGCGGCTGAGAAAGGCCGCGAGAACGAACAGTTTCCGCTCGACGGTGGCGGACGCTACGTCGAAATTTGGAATCTGGTTTTTATGCAGTTCGATCGCGCGCTCGACGGGACCCTCACTCCCCTGCCGCGGCCTTCCATCGATACGGGTATGGGTCTCGAGCGTGTCGCCGCCGTCCTGCAAGGCCACCTTTCGAATTACGACACCGACCTGCTGCGGCCCATCATCGCTCGTGCCGCCGAGTTGCTGAATCTTAAGTTTCATGCGGCGGAGCGAACCGACACCGCGCTTCGAATCAACGCGGATCATGCCCGTGCGACTACCTTTCTGATTCACGATGGTGTGGTTCCATCGAATGACGGGCGCGGCTACGTGCTGCGGAAGATCATGCGGCGCGCCATGCGAAACGGCCGGCTTGCCGGTCAAGCAGAGCCGTATTTTCACGAGCTCGCTGCCTTTGTCGCAGACCTGATGAAGGGGGCTTACCCTGAGCTTCAGGAAAGCATCCCACGCCTGGTCCGCATTGTTCGCGAAGAAGAGAATCGCTACGCATCCACGTTCCAGGTCGCCGAACGATTTTTCCACGACGAGGCAAAGTCCGCCGTCAACGGGGTCCTGGCCGGCACGGCCGCCTTCAAGCTGTACGACACATATGGCCTTGCTCTAGACGAGCAGGAAGAAATGGCCCGAGAGTTCGGTCTCACGATTGACCGTGACAGCTTCGCCGTGGAGATGGAGAAGCAGCGTACTCAGGCGCGTGCCAGCTGGAAAGGCGCTGACAAAGCACACATCGGGGAGGTGTACAAAGAGCTTCCTGCCACCGAATTCATCGGCCGTGAAACATTGGAAGCTTCCGTAGACGTCTTGCGGCTCATCGCCGACAAGAACGCGGTCGATCTCGTCGAAGAGGGCCCCGCTGAGATCGTCTTTACGAAAACACCGTTCTACGCCGAATCCGGCGGACAGGTCGGTGACACAGGTCTACTGCTGAATGCAGAAACTCGCGAAAGAGTCGCCGTGGTGGAAGGTGCTTATAAGCCAACGTCCTCCGCCATGGTTCAGAAAATTCACGTGCTGAAGCCGGTTCGAACCGGCGACCGCCTGATCGCGGTTGTAGATCGGCCGCTGCGCGGGGCTACGATGCGCAACCACACCGCCACCCATCTTCTTCATGCGGCGCTGCGCCAGGTGCTTGGCGCGCATGTCAAACAAGAGGGAAGCGTGGTCGAGCCCGGCAGGTTGCGCTTCGATTTCAGGCACTACTCCGCCATGAGTGACGATGAGTTGCGCGAAGTCGAGCGTTTGGTCAATCAACAGATCTTGGCCAACACCGAAGTCGCGACGGACGTCATGGATCTCGACCAGGCGCTTGCTACCGGCGCCATGGCTCTGTTCGGCGAAAAGTACGGCAATAGCGTGCGCGTCGTCAGTATTCCCGGTTTTAGCCGCGAGTTGTGCGGCGGCACGCATGTGAGCCGCACCGGCGATATCGGGCTGTTCAAAATCATCTACGAAGGGAGCAGTTCCGCGGGCGTAAGACGTATCGAGGCGATCACCGGCGAAGGCGCTCTCGAGAAATTTCAGGAAGCGACTGCTCAGCTTGCAAAAGCAGGCGAGCTGTTACGCACCTCCGATTCGGGCGTGCTCGATCAGCTCGAAAAGCTGCTGGAGCACACGAAAACTATCGAGCGTCAGTTTGAGCAACTCAAGACCAGGATGGCTCATCAACAGGTGGAGAACCTCAAAGGCCGTCTTGTCAATGGCGCTACCGTTCTCGCCGAAAGAGTCGAAGGCTTGGATTCAAAACAACTGCGAACGCTCGCCGATTCCCTCCGCAACAAGTGGGGGAGTGCGGTGATCGTCATCGCTTCCGTCAACGATTCGAACGTCTCGATCATCTCCGCCGTCAGCAAAGATCTCACTTCTAAAGTGCAGGCGGGCAAGCTGGTCGGCGAAGTGGCGAAGGCCATCGGCGGCAAAGGCGGCGGCCGGGCGGACATGGCCGAAGGTGCAGGCAAGGATGTCGCCTCATTGCCTTCCGCGCTCGCGACCGTTTACGAAAAAGTCGGAGCCCTGCTTTAGCACCACATGGAGCGCTTTGATGTGGCCGTCGTTGGCGCCGGACCTACCGGACTCGCCTGCGGCATTGAAATTCAGAAACGTGGCCTCTCTCCTGTTCTGTTCGACAAAGGCTGCATCGTCAACTCCATCTATCACTACCCGATAAACCTGGTTTTCTTTACCACGCCGGAGTTGCTCGAGATCGGCGATATTCCCATGACTTCGCTCAATGAGAAACCCGGTCGCACCGAAGCGCTCAAATACTATCGGCGCGTCGCAGATCACTACAAGCTAAACGTGCACCAGTATGAGCGGGTGCTCGGGTTCGAAGGCGCGGATGGCAACTTCACTATACGCACGGAAACGGCTTGCGGCGATCGTTTCTGCTACGGGGCGAAGAAAATCATTCTGGCGAATGGCTACTACGACATTCCGAACACGCTCAACGTTCCGGGTGAGAACCTCGATAAGGTCATTCACTACTACCGCGAAGCGCACCCTTACTACAACCACGATGTATTGATTGTTGGCGCGAAGAATTCCGCGTCCATTGCCGCTTTAGAACTGCATTGGACCGGAGCGCGCGTGACACTCGTCCATCGCGGCCCCGGCATCTCCCCAAACGTGAAGTATTGGATCAAGCCGAACATTGAAAACCGCGTCAAGAACGGAGAGATCAAAGCGTTCTTCCATAGCTCCGTGAAAGAGATTCGTCCGCACGAGGTCGTCCTCCAGACGCCCGAAGGCGAGGTCACTCTAAAGAATGATTTCGTCTTTGCGATGACCGGCTATCGGCCGGACTTCGACTTTATGGCCGAGCATGGCATCCATCTCGATCCCGCCACCTCGAAGCCCATCACAAACCGCGCGACTTTGGAAAGTGAGCGAAAGGGCGTCTATCTCGCAGGTGTCATCGTAGCGGGCACGCACACCAACGAGATCTTCATCGAGAACGGCCGTTTCCACGGCAAAGTTATCGCGGACGCGATCGCCGACAGCCTCCAAGTCGCCGCCTGACCGCTTCTCACAACCGCTCCCAACCAGCGTGCTCCAAAGCTGGCTCGAAGACATCGGGATGCAAAATCTCGGCGAAAATTTGAAGCGACTCTACGAGCCGCGGTCCCGGCCGGTTCATAAACTGATTCCCGTCGCAAACGAAAACGTTGCCGCTCCGAACTGCTCTCAAATCGCCCCAGCCAGGACGATTCGTCAGCCAATACATCTCGCCGCGCGTACGCTCGAGATCGAAACCGCATGGAAGGGCGACGATCACGTCCGGATCGGCAGCAACCAACTGCTCCCACGTCATCCACGGCGAGTGCGCGCCCGCAGATCCGAAAAGATTTTCTCCTCCTGCCATCTCGATCAACTCCGGAACCCAATTGCCGGCCGCCATCAAGGGCTCCAGCCATTCAATCGCCGCGACCCTGGGCTTTGCGCCTCGCACCGCACTCTGCTCAACAGAGCGCAGCTTAATCGCTTGCATTCGTTGTTTCAGCGATTCGATCAGCATCTCCCCTGCCGGTGCGCAGTCGCACGCGCTCGCCACGCGCTCGACATCTCGCCATAAGTCTGCGAGTGCGTACGGTTCCAGCGAGATCACGCGAGCGTCAATCGAAATCTCTTCTTGAATCGCGCGCTCCACGTCTTCCAGGCTCACGGCGCAGACTTTACATTGAGTCTGCGTGATGATGTGTGTCGGACGAAGGCTCTTTACCACTTCGGCGTCCACCTGGTACACGCTCAAGGCAGAGGCGACCCGCTCATTAACCAGCCGATCGATATCGGCGCTGGATCCGGAGACCGCAATCGTTGGTGAAGTGCAGACCGGAAGTGCGCTCACGCTGGGCGGATAATCGCATTCATGCGACCTCCCCACCTGGAACGCGCCCAAGCCGAGAGCATGGACGATCTCGGTAGCACTCGAAATCAGTGGAAGCAGCCGTAATTCCCGCACAACTCACTATAAGAATTCGAGCGCGCAAAAGAAAAAAGCCGGCTTGCTGCCGGCGTTTTCCTTAGAATTCGTTGCTCAGGGAATTTGGTTGGGTGGGCTTTTTAGTTGGGCTGTGGAAGAAGTTTATAGGCTGGGGTGTCGTGGTGCTGTGGGGTTCGGGTGCGGAACAACCATTGCTTCCCTGAGCTGTTCTTGATTCATTCACGCCCTTATAAGCATCTGACGGACCAAAACCGAGACTACGGTTTTTCATAGACTTACCCCGTAACGGCCAGACTATGGCATCCACTTTTTACGTATGACAAGCAAAACGGATACCCAAATCTGCCCCCTAGTCTTCCCTTTCTTCAGGGCTCGGTAGGGAGGCTCGGGGGCAACGCTGACCGTCGCCCTAAGTGGCCGCCTGAAACTTCATCAACGGTAACGTGGTTCGTCGCGAGCGTTGTCCCGAGCGTTTGGTCTAGCGCCACGCGCGCATTACTGTAAGCCACCAATGCTGCTACTTCGGTCGACTGAGCCGTCGCTAAATCGCGCTGTTGTTGCACTACCAAAAAAGTCGTGGATGCTCCCAAGGAAAACTTTTTCTGCTCGGCTTCCAACAACTGCTGCTCGAGAACTCGATTTTTCACCGCCGCCTGATACCGAACACGCGCCTGCTGCAATCCGACCACCTGGTTGGCTACGTCCACCGAAACCTGGTTCAAACTCCTCTGGTCTTCCAGCTCACTTTGACGGAGGCTAAGCTGGTCAATCGCAAAGTCCGCCTGCGCCTGCCGGTTCCGCAGAGTCGGGGCGAAGAACGCGCCCGCGCGTTCGGTAGGGAAATTTCGACGGATCACCTGCCCCAGGGCTGTGCCGATGCCTCCCACAAAGTACGGATCGGGAGCTTCGCAGAAGCCAGCAGCACTGCCAATGCCGGGAGGACACGCTACGAACCCGGGCGGGATCACTGAGGCCCCGGTTTGTGTCTGTGCTCCCGTCCGAACCGGCACGATTTTTGGCGTCCCCGAAAGACCTTGATTTGTCGCGCCAGCCAGACCAGCCAGCTGCGGCAGAATGCCGTTTGTCGTCCCCAGCGCAGAAATCTGTGCGCTGCTCAACGTAATCTTATTCGCCGCGATGTCTGTCCGATTCGTCTGCGCCGTGCTAATCAGGTTTTTGAGGGGCGGAAGATTGTCTTGCTCTGGAACCTCGATGCGGTCGAGTGGAACGATCTGCACCTCTCGAATCAGAGGATCACCCAGTCCATTTCGGCTCAGTACGTCCTTCAACAGAACTTCCTGTTGTTGGAGAGTCGTTTGGGAAACTACCAGGTCCTGCTGAGTCGAGGCGACCTGCGCTTCGGCGTTCGTCACGTCCAGCGGAGCCATCGTGCCAATTTCAACCTGCTTCTTATTGTTTTCGAAAAACTGCTGAGCAACTGCGAGAGCGCTCTGTTTTGCCTTCAGGTCTTGATAATCGGCTACCAAACCGTAATACAGATTCAGAACATTCGCCACTACACCGATGACCTCGCCCTTGAACGTCAGTTCATCCAGCTTCAGGTTGGCTTTGGCAACGGTGATATTGCGACTGTTCACTGCTATCCCGAATCCCTGCAAAAAGTTGTGCTGAATTGACAGCGACAGCGTCACTCCGTTCTCCGGGTTCAAGAGATCCGTCGGAGCGTTCTCGTTTAGGTAGGAATCGCTATAGCTCAGCTTGACCGTACCGCCAGTGATCAGCCCTTGGCTGATCGATTCGCTGTAGTTCCGCGTGTTCACCTGCAGGTTGTACACTCCCGACTGAAGCGTAATCGGGTAGAGCGTAGATCGATGCGAGTACGTCTGCACGTCCTGAAATACGGGGTCTAGGGCTGGCGTTACGGGACCGATCTGCGATATCGTGGCACCAACGGCGTTTCCAGTACTCTGGCTGCTGCCGCTCCCGCTTACGCCCGCAGCCGTCTGGCTTCCTGCCACACCTTCGCCGCTTGCAACCGTACCGGCCTGAGACGATCCGCTGGGAACACCCGGCAGACTGCCTCCAGCCTCGAAACGTTCCAGGTTCCACGTGTCGAGAATTGGCGTGTAGCGCGCCGATTCAATATCGATGTTGTTCTCGAGCGCCAATGCGATCGCGTCTTGAGCCGTCAGATACAGCTTGCCGGCCCTGATCAGATCCTGGAGCCGCAAAGAATTCGAGAGGCGGATTGGTGGTACGGTGACCGGTTTATAGGGCCGCAGAAATACCCACCCGCTTGGCCGCTGTGGCTCAATCGCCTGCTGCTGCGCGCACGCCATTGGCCCTGCTAACGGGATACAAAGCGCAACCGCGACCCACTTCCGCAGGAACACGCAAGTTCGACGAATTCCCATCATGGTTGCTGCTCCGGCGGTGTCGGAAGCTGCGCCGGTAGTATGGATTTCCGCGCTACGTGCCCCGAAAGAGCCTCATCAACCGAGATCTGATTCACCTCGAGCGTGGTGCCCATCGCCTGATCGAATGCAATTCGCGCGTGGCTATAGTTGGCAAGCGCCTGCGTCTCCGCGCTGCCCGCGGTCGCGAGCGCTTGCTCATCTGTCACGACCTGAAACACCGTCGAAGCGCCCAGCGTGTATCTCTTCTTGTCGGCATCGAGCGTCTGCTGCTGCAGAATGCGTGCCTTAACCGCCGAGTCGTAACGCACTCGCGCCTGCCGCAAACCGATCACCGCGTTTTGCACGTCCACGCGAACCTGGTTCATAGCCTTTTGTAAGGTGAGTTCATTTTGCCGCAGCTCCAACGCGCTCGTCGCATAATCGGCCTGCGCCACGCGATTTCGCAGAGGAATATTCAACGACAGCCCCGCCGAATAGTTAGGGAAGTTGCGCCGTAAGATCTGGCCCAGTAAGTTGCCGTATCCGCCGACGAGGTACGGATCTGCCGGCTCAAATGGCACTCCCAAGTAATTCGGAACGCCGCTAAGACCGTTATTCGTCAGTTCGGCGAACACCTGAAGCGTCGGCTTCAAACCGTTCTTGATAGCCACCAGATTGATCTTGTTGCTGTCGATATTGATCGTGTCTTGAGCTATTTCGACGCGTTTGCCGAGTGCTTCCGGAACGAGCTGATCGACGGGTTTAAGCTCGTCTTTCTCCGGCACCTGAATTGTGTCCAGAGGAACAATATGAACCTCCGCTAGCGTCGGACTCGCCACGCCGTTTCGGCTCAAAGCATTCTTTAACACGGTCTCCTGCTGAACCAGATTGGTTTGCGAGATCAACAGATCCTGCTGGCTCGAATAGACCTGCGCCTCCGCCCGAGTTACTTCGATAGGCGCTAACGTTCCGATCTCCACCTGCTTCTTGTTGTCTTCGTACAGCGCCTGCGCAGTCGCCAATTCATCTTTTCTGGCCTTCAGATCTTCGTTGAAGCTCACCAAATCCCAGTAGAGATTCAGCACTGCCGAAATCGTCGTGATCACCTGCTGCTTGAATTGGAGGTCCGATACTTTTTCGTTGTTCTTCGAGACGCGAATGTTGCGGCCAAGCACCGCCCTGCCAAAACCTTGCAGAAGGTTTTGCTGCACCACCAGATCCAGATTGCCTTGCTCAAAAGGATCCACGCTGTAAGAAAGGCTGTTGTATTTGAGTCTCTGAGTTGAAAACGTGAGCTGCGCGTACATTCCAAAATCTGTGTACTGCGAGTACTGCGCCTGGTACGTTCGGCTATCGGAAATCAGCGCTGTGGTGCCGGTCAGCACCGTATTGCTTTGGGGACTGGTGTTGTGAGCGAAGTTGGCGTAAAGGAAAACGTTCGGATCGAAATTGGGAATGGCCGGACCTAGCTGCGTCAATACGCTCGAGCTGACGCCTGCAGCCGCTGAAGCCGCCGCGCCGCCGCTTGCATTCAGATTCACCCCCGTCAAGCTGACGCTCTGTGGTCCGGCCGCGACAGGCGCACCGACGCTGCGCAACAACCCGCCGCCTTGCGCGCGCAACGTTACCTCTCGCGTCAGCAATGGACCGTAGCGCTGAATTTCTATGTCTAAATTGTTCTCAAGCGCTAGAGCAATGACATCCTGTGCAGACAAATACAAATTGCCCGCGCGCACGAGCGCCTCGAGCCGGTCCGAATTGGCGAGATTAATGGGCGGGATATAACGTCGTTGGTAAGGCCGCGTTAGCCAACCTAAACCCCCGCGCGGTGGGTCGATTCTAACCGCGTTCTGAGCGGATACGGAACCGGCCAGTAGCAGCAAACTGCAAAACGAACACAAGGGTGCTTTGAATCTTCGCATCTAAATTGTTTTGACCTTCGTTTGAGCCACACCGGACCGCGCGGCCTGCTTCAGCGCGATCAATGCCGCGGGCATGCTCGCGCCCTTCCCATCGGAGCCAGCTCGTCTCATATCAGAACGAGATTGCTAGGAGCCAGGTTCCTGATTCCTTTCCGTGATCTCTCATCGTATCGCAGCAAGCAGGGACCTCTCCATTCCGCAGGCGTCCCCTAAGGTGTTCATTCTCAACCTACATTGGTACGTTTTGCGAGCACTGTTTCCGCGCTGTCTGTCCGCTTTTGGGAACGCTCGCCTTGAGTTTGAAACAGAGCTTTCCGACGAGCCCCTGCTCGCTGTTGATAGGAACCTGCTACTTGCTATCCTGCGGGCTGTGGTGAGCACTTCGATCATGAGTTTGTTCGAAGAGACCGGCGCTTATCTGCGTGGCCATTTTCGCTTGACTAGCGGCCTGCATAGCGGCGAATATCTGCAATGCGCCAAGGTCCTCGCCGTCCCTGCTTATGCCGAACGCCTCGGTCGTGAGCTCGCCGGCAGATTGAAATCTCTGGTTGGCGGCGCTTCTATCGACGTGGTAGTCAGTCCCGCGATCGGCGGCATCATTATCGGCTACGAAGTCGCGCGGGCATTTGAAGTACCTTCCTTCTTCACCGAGCGCGACCCCGCTTCGCCGCGAAACGAAATGACGCTGCGCCGCGGCTTCGAAGTTACTCCCGGCCAGCGCGCCGTCGTCATCGAAGATGTCGTAACGACCGGCGGCAGCACCAGGGAAGTTATCCGCGTGCTCCGGGACGCCGGCGCTGTCGTCCTAGCTGCCGGTTCCATCATCGATCGCAGCGGCGGCCAAGTCGATTTCGGTGTGCCGCGGCTCGCGCTCGAAACTCTGCATCCCACTACATATGATCCCGGCAACTGCCCGCTGTGCAACGAGGGACAACCGTTAATAAAGCCGGGTTCCAGGCCCGCTTAACACTTCTCGAGCTGCTGTCGATGCGGAAACTGCGCTTCGAGATCGCCTACGACGGCACCGATTTCCACGGCTGGCAGGTCCAGCCGGGTTTGCCGACCATCCAAGGCGCTCTCGAAGATGTCATCGGCGGCATCGAAGGTAAGCCTGTTCAAGTGACTTCGTCCGGGCGCACGGACGCGGGCGTTCATGCACTCGCGCAGATCGCGGCCGTGTGCATTGAAAATCCCATTCCGCCCGACAACTTTCGCCGGGCTGTGAATCGGCTTCTGCCGCATTCCATACGCATCCTTCGCGTGAGTGAAGTGGACTCTGACTTTCACCCCCGCTTCGATGCCCGGCGCAAGACCTACGAGTACCGCATTTTTCGCGACGAAGTCTGCCCACCCTTCAACCGCCGCTTCGTTTATCACCATCCCTATCCCCTCAACGAGGCCGCAATGATCCAGGCTGCTCCTCTCCTTGAAGGCGAGCACGACTTCACCGCGTTCGCTGCGTCCGATGAAAAAGACGCGCTCGAAGCTTCTAAAACTCGTACTGTCTTTCGGTCCGTGCTCGCGCGCGATGAACTAACTCTCGTCTACCGCGTGACGGGATCCGGTTTTCTGAAGCACATGGTTCGAAACGTCGTTGGGGTTCTGCTCGAAGTGGGGAAAGGAAATCTCGCCGAGTGTGACATCCTTGCGCGGCTGCAGCCTGGCTCGGGAATACCGCCAGGACCTACTGCACCTGCCAGCGGCCTCTTTCTCGTTTCCGTGGAGTACGATTAGCTGCTG
Organism: uncultured Acidobacteriaceae bacterium; assembly: GCA_963787615.1. GTDB lineage: Bacteria > Acidobacteriota > Terriglobia > Bryobacterales > Bryobacteraceae > Bog-105. The sequence goes on from CAWBDJ010000002.1 coordinate 105,919, forward strand.
CTAATCGCACCGCCTTCGTCGCCGCGGTACTCCAGCACGAGCAAGGTAACGTCATCCCGCAGCGGCGCGCCCTCGCGAAACTTCACGACTTCTTCGATCAATCGCTCATGTATCTCTTGGGCGTTCAGGCCTGCGATCGCCTCGAGCTCCGCGTTTAATTTCGCCTCGAAGATTTCTTTCCTGCTGTTCTCTGCTTCGGGTAGTCCGTCACTGTACGCCACCAGCTTGTCGCCAGGCACGAGTTGCAGATGCTTCACTTCGAACTCAGGGTTGCGCATCAACCCGAGCGGCGCGCCGGTGCTCTCCAGTTTCCGAACCTCGCCATTCGCTCGTACCAGAAACGGCATGCAATGGCCCGCGTTTGCCCATGCCATCTCGCCCGAGCGATGAACGGTCGCGTAGAAGAGCGTCGCATATTTCTCGCGCTGGGCCCGATTCATCAGAAAGTGATTGACCTTCGTCATCACCTGGTCAATCGGCGCATCGAGTTCCGCGCCCAACAGAAATGCGCCCTGCAGCAATGACGCAAGCAGTGCCGAACCAATTCCTTTCCCCGACACATCCGCAATGACAGCGCCAAACGTGTCGCTTCCAACCGCGTGCACATCGAAGTAATCTCCCGCGACTTCCGCCGAAGGCAGGCTGGATCCCGCCGCGCAGAACCATCCAGAATCGGGCAGTTTTTGCGGTAACAGACTTTGCTGCACTTTGCGCGCGAACTCGAGCTCCTGCTCCAAAAAACGTTTTTGCCTCTCTTCTTCGAGCAGGTTCGCGTTTTCGAGTACCGTCGATGCTTCGAGCGCCAGGGTGTGCAGCAGTTCGCGATTCAGCTCTGAAACCGGCGTCTGTCTGCGTCGCGAATCCAGGTACAGCAATCCAACCGTGCTCGTTTGAGAAGACAAAGACAGCGTCTCTTGCGCGTTGATGGATCGAAATTGCAGCAGCGGAACGCAAGTGACGTTGGGAAATTCCAGTTCCCCTTCAGCCAATTCTCCTTGCCATTCAGCCGGAGCAAGCGTCATCGAAAGCATGTCGTGCCGCTCGCCCATGGCGCGGCGAATTGCCGCAGTCGGCACCTGAAGATCAGACGCCTTGAGCGCTGATCCTTTCGCGTCGCGTCCTACTTTCATCTCGAGCTCATCTCCCGCGCTCAGCAGCAGAAAGCCGCGGTCTGCGCCGGTGAGTCCCAGCGCTGCATCCACCACTGCATCCAGAATTTCATCGCCTCCAAGCGAGGTCTGCAGCGTGCGTGCAACCTCCACTAATGCCCGGAGACGCGCGAACCCTCCCGTCGCTCCTACCCGCTCCGACGAAGCCGACGAGATCTGGTCCAGAATGCGATTGATACGCCCGTCCAGATCGGAAAACAGCAGATGGTAGGAGTCCTCAAACCCGAAGTGCACGGCATCGCCCGGGCGGAGTGGGGTTGGCTTCTGGATGCGGTGGCCGTTCACCCACGTGCCGTGCAGGCTATCGAGATCTTCAATAGCGAAACCGCCGCTCGCCCTCACGATCCACGCATGCGCGCGAGACGCCCGATTGTCCCGCAGTATCAGATGATTTTCCGGCCCACGCCCAATCCGAAAGGGCAAGGGATCGATCGGAATGCGGGTACGTTCTCCGGACGGATGGATTACGTCCAATGCCGCGGTGCCGGCCACCCCTGCCATTACCATCGAGCTTCTCACTAATTTGTGGTATAAAGTACTTGTCGCTGGCCATAGAGGCTTATGACCCTTTTCGATCTGTTTTTCCTGGCACTTCTATTTGCCGCCGTGGCTACGCTTTGCGCAGTCGCTTGGCTCGCGTTGCAGAAGCACTTCGTTCGATCTCGCCGAATCCTGAAAGGCCTGTTATTGTGCTTTTGCATTTATATGGCGGTGGTGATCGCTTGGTCGCTGTTTTCACCTCGGCGGATACTCAAAGCCGGCGCTCCGCGGTGTTTCGACGATTGGTGTATCAGCGTCGCGGGAGTGAAGCGTTTGCCCCAAAACGGCGAAACCGCGTATTCTATCGACCTGCGGCTGTCGAGTCGCGCGCTTCGTGTGCGTCAGCGAGAAAGGAATCTGAGTGTTTATTTAACCGACAATCGCGGTAGACGGTACGATTCCATACCCGACAGCTCTGCCACGCCATTCGACGTCGCTCTTCTGCCGGGGGAATCGCTAACGGTTAGCCGCTCATTCTTAGTTCCAGCCGGGGCAAAGGACGTCGGCCTTGTGATCACGCATGAAGGGGGATTCCCGATTCGCTGGTTCATCATCGGCTACGACACGTGGTTCAGAAAACCACCGGTTTTGCAGCTCTATTAGCAAGGCGCAAGTCCCGCGCCTACAACGCGCGCGGGGGGCGCGACAATACCAGCAGTGATCGCCGTTTGCGTACGCTTCCGCTTCCATGGTGAGCTCAACGATTTTCTGACTCCGCTTCAAGCGGAATACCGAGTTCGCGCATGCAGCCGGCGTCACCGATACGTTAAAGCACGTCATTGAATCGCTAGGCGTACCGCACACCGAGGTCGGAAGCGTCGCGGTAAATGGGGCGATGCTTCCGCTATCGGAACGAGTTACGAACGGAGATCATGTGGATGTATTTCCGCATGCCGAGCCTGTGCTGCTGAACCATCCTCAATTCGTTGTTGACGGCCATCTCGGTCGTGTGGCGGCCTACCTCCGCATGCTTGGGTTCGATACGTGGTACGACCGCTTTGCTGAGGATACGCTGCTCGCCGCTGTCTCAAGCCGTGAGCAGCGCTTTCTGCTGACCCGTGACGTCGGGCTCCTTAAGCGGCGTGAGGTTGAGCAGGGCTATTGTGTTCGCTCTGATAAGCCGCTCGATCAGTTGCGGGAACTATCGCACCGCTTTGCCTTGGTTTCACAGTTCACGCCCTTCCGTCGCTGCATGGATTGCAATGGGCATCTCTGTCGCGTGTCGAAGGATGAAATCTTCGATCTGCTACCTCCGCACACGCGCGAAACCAAGAATGAATTCAGCCGCTGCCTGAACTGCGGAAAGATTTTCTGGCGCGGCTCGCATTACGAGCGCATGCTCGGCTGGATTCAGGATCTAGCTGTTTCCTCTTCACTTGAGCCATTTTCGTCTCCGACACGCGCACAGTGTTTGGTGACCGGTGATAGCGACCTCCGTTCATAACCTTACGGAGCAATGGCTCTCGCGATCGCCCAGCGAAGGTCGTTTCCCCAGTTGTCGCCGCCTCTGCAACCGAAGAACGGGACGTTTGGTACAACGTTGTTCGGGGTTCCACCTTCCACTTGTTTCGCAAAATCCTCATCGCCAACCGAGGTGAAATCGCGGTTCGCGTCATCCGCGCACTGCGGGAAATGGAAATCCGCAGCGTGGCCGTTTTCTCCGACCCCGATCGCCGCGCTCCCCACGTGTACATGGCAGATGAAGCTGTTTGCGTTGGACCCGCCGCCTCATCGCAAAGCTATCTGGCCATCGACAAAATCTTGAACGCGGCTCGCACTACCGGTGCTGAAGCCATTCATCCTGGCTACGGATTCCTCAGTGAGAACGCAAATTTCGCCAAGGCCTGCAGTGACGTCGGTGTCAAGTTCATCGGTCCCTCCTGGCAAGCCATCGAGCAGATGGGATCGAAAACCGCCGCGCGGCGCCTCGCAATTCAGGCCGGTGCGCCGGTTGTTCCAGGCACCGAGCGAGGTATCCGCGACTACGATGAAGCGCGCAAGAGTGCCGCGAGCATCGGCTACCCCGTGCTGCTCAAAGCTGCAGCGGGCGGTGGAGGGAAGGGCATGCGCCGCGTCGACCACGAGACCGACCTCGAAGGCGCCATGCGCGGAGCCTCCAGTGAGGCCGAACGCGCCTTCGGTTCCGGCGAGGTCTATCTCGAAAAGTTAATCGAACGTCCACGCCACATCGAAGTACAAGTTCTTGGCGACGAGCACGGCCACCTGGTCCATCTCGGTGAGCGTGAGTGCTCCATTCAGCGCCGTCACCAGAAAGTCATCGAGGAATCTCCCTCGCCGCTGGTCCTCGCAAAACCTGATCTGCGGAACGAGATCGGCGAGGCGGCTTTGCGCATCGCTCGCGCGGCGAACTACTCGAATGCCGGCACGCTTGAGTTCCTCGCGGACCAGGACGGCCGCTTCTATTTCCTCGAGATGAATACCCGGCTGCAGGTCGAGCATCCCGTCACGGAATGGGTCACCGGCCTGGATCTCGTGCGCTGGCAAATTCGTATCGCCGCCGGGGAACGCCTCGCATTGAGGCAAGACGAAATTCGTTGGACCGGTTCTGCCATCGAATGCCGCGTCTATGCCGAAGATCCCGAAAATAATTTCTTCCCGAGTCCCGGAACCATTCTTCAATATGCGGAGCCCACCGGACCCGGAGTGCGAGTCGATGGCGGCGTGTATGCCGGATGGACAGTGCCCATCGATTACGATCCGCTGCTTGCGAAGCTTTCTGTGTGGGGCGAGACGCGCGCCTCGGCAATTCAGCGGATGCGCCGCGCTCTGGCCGAATACCGTGTCTTGGGAATCACCACCAACTTGGCCCTGTTTGAGCGCATCATGCAGGACCCGAACTTCGCCGCCGGCCAGCTTCACACAGGGTTTCTCGACGAATTTATGCGGCACACCACAAAAACGAAGAGTGAGCCTGACGCTCTTGTGGCGGCGGTGCTCGCCGCAGCTGCCCAGCAGGAATTCGCACGTCCTCCGGCTAGCCAGCAGACGCCCTCAATTAACGGCGCTTTCTGCGGCGACGGAACACCCGCGAGCGCTTGGCGCCACGAAGGAAGACGAGGTCTCGTGCGTTGAAGCTGAGAGTGGAAGTGGACGGTGAAAATTACACTCTCGATATCCAGCCGAATGGCGAGCACGCGGAATACACGCTCCGCGGCGCTGTAGACGTTTCGGGTAATGCGTCCGTGGCTGAAATCATGCCGGGCGTGTTCTCCGTATTGTCAAACACGTCGAGCTTCGCGGTTCGGGTTGCCCCTAAGGGCGATGACCTCGAAGTCTGGGTAGGGCCTCAACGTCACGTCATCTGCATCGCAGATGCCCGAGACCGCGCCGGCAAAGACAAGAAAATTTCCGCCTCAGGCCCCATGGAAATCCGCGCCCAGATGCCCGGAAGAGTCATCAAGTTGCTCGCCGCGCAAGGCGCCCACGTTGCTGCAGGACAGGGCGTCATCATTGTCGAAGCAATGAAAATGCAAAACGAAATGAAATCGCCCAGGGCCGGAATTGTATCGAAAATCCTCGTCAGCGAAGGCGCTACCGTCGCCGCAGGTGAGACATTGGTTGTGATCCAGTAGATCCGACGGTATGGCCAAAAAAGATTGCAAGTTGTGCGGAGGCGTCGGCTGGATTAGCGCGGAGAGGGACGGCATTTCTGCTGCCGAGCGCTGCGGATGCGTGGCGGATGCCCGCGCCGAAGAGCTGGAAGAACGTGCGCAAATCCCCAGAAATTATCGACGTGCCTCGATCGACCTCTCGGTCCCCGACGACAACCCCATCGTTCGAAGGAGTCTGAATGATGCAATGCTTGCCGTCAAATCGTTCGTCAGGGGCTATCCGACCAACGAAAAACCAGGGCTCCTGCTCATAGGACCCGCCGGCGTCGGCAAAACCCACTTGGCCGTTGCCGCACTACGCGAGCTAATCTCGCGCGGACACGAGGGAGTTTTCTTCGATTACCTCAACCTGTTGGATACCATCCGCTCCGGCTACAACGAAACCTTGGGCACCAGCAATCGCGAGGCTTACCGCTTGGCTCTCGAAGCCGAAGTTGTTCTTCTCGATGACTTGGGCGCCCACCGCGTCACCGATTGGGTGAAGGACACCGTCAACGCGATCGTCACCTACCGCTGCAACCACCGTAAGCCCCTGATTGCGACGACGAATCTAAGTGACACGGACATGCAGCTGCACATAGGCGAACGCGCGCACTCCCGGCTCTACGAGATGTGCCTAGTAGTCCGAATTCCAAATCTTCCGGATTATCGGGTGAAGGAGTCTATCGTCAGAACGGTCTAGCTAAGCGGTTGCGCCCGCGCCGAAGCTCGACACGGCTTCCTGCTCGTTTTCAAACGCCGGGAAAATCGTGTGCAGCTTTGTGATCTGCATCAGATCTTTCATCTTGCCCTGCAGGTGCAGCAATTTCACCGCACCGCCCTGATTCGTCGCGGTTGTGTAAACGCCAACCAGCTCACCGAGCCCGGCGCTATCGACGTAGCTCACATCCTTCATGTTCAGGACGATGTTCTTATTGCCCTGCGCAAGCACAGATCTCAGTTCGTCGCGCAAGATCCCTGTATTCTCGCCGAGCGTCACCTTCCCGCTGAGGTCCACAATTGCTACATTTCCGACGCGTCGGGTCTTTGCCGTGAGTGCCATTTAGGTTCCTTTGTCTAAACTAAGCCGTATCTGCAAGCCTTTCACGCTCTCCCACCCACTGTCAAGCGGTATTAGTAAGGGGATAGCTCCTAACTAACTCAACAAACTCTCCAGCTTCGAACCCGGAAAGATCATCGTTTCGTTGCGCTCCGGGCCATTCGATACTGACCCGATCTCGACTTCCGTCTTGCTTTCCAGAAAATCCAGATACTTCCTCGCGTTGACGGGCAGGTCCTTTACCCGTGTAATGCCCCGCGTGGATTCTTTCCACCCGGGCAGGCGTTCGAAAATCGGCTTGATCGCCTCCATGCGGCGCGTGCTCGCCGGCATCTGCGTCATCACTCTGCCGGCCACTTCGTACGCCACGCACACCGGAACCTCGTCGAGCTCATCCAGTACGTCGAGCTTCGTGATGATCAGGCTGTCAAACCCGTTCACCTCCGCCGTGTAACGCAGCAGCGGGACGTCGAACCAGCCGCACCTCCGCGGCCTGCCTGTCACAGACCCATACTCATCGCCGGCGCGCCGAATTTGCTCACCCACCTCCGTGAGGTCTTCGGACGGAAACGGCCCGGCTCCGACGCGTGTGATGTACGCCTTCGATACACCGATAATCGCGTCAATCTTCGTGGGAGGAACACCCGTTCCCGTGCACGCTCCTCCGGCGCTTGCGCTCGAGCTCGTCACAAACGGGTAGGTACCGAAATCGATGTCGAGCATCGTGCCCTGTGCACCCTCGAACAGAACGCTCTTCCCGTCCCGAATCATTGCATTTAACAGGTGCGATGTGTCGCACGCCATCGGCCGGACCTGTTCCGCGAATTGCTGGTAGCGGTCTAAAATCTCTTGAAAATCGACCCGTTCCGCGATATGGAAAGCATCCGCAATCAGCTGCTTGTCTTCCGCCAGGGAGCAGTACAGATCGGCGAAGTCGACGTCCACGAAATCCGCGACCCGAATGCCGCGCCGCGCGATCTTATCCTCGTAACACGGCCCAATGCCCCGTGACGTTGTGCCAATTGCAACTCGATTCTCCCTTCCTTCCGAAATCTTCTCGATCGTTCGATGGAAGGGAAAGATCACATGGGCTCGATTACTGATTTTCAGCTGCGACTTCACATCGATGCCCATGCGCTCCAGGCCTGAGATTTCTTCGAGCAACGCCGCCGGATCGACCACGACCCCGTTCCCGATAACCGCCATCACACCGGGACGCAGAATGCCGCTCGGAATCAGTTTCAGAATGAATTTTTGATCCCCGATGAAAACGGTGTGGCCGGCATTGTGCCCGCCTTGATAACGCGCGACAGCATCGAATTTATCGGACAGGAGATCGACGATCTTCCCTTTTCCTTCGTCGCCCCACTGCGCCCCCAGAACGATCAGATTAGGCATTCAGTTGGCCGCCCGGCCAAAACCTTTCGATTGTATCGCAGAGCTTGCAATGCCTTACAAATCATCAACTTGACGCACAAGCTATGCTACCCTTGCTCAATGCAGATGTGCGGCGTCTTTCAGGCGCTCGGCCCCAGCGTTTTCCACCAGCTGGTTCGCGGCATCTCCATAGGCAAGCTCAAAACGTATCAGATTTACGAACGCTTCAAGGCCCGCGCTCGCCTGGCCAAGCTCAACTCCGAATCGTTGCGCAAAGCGGAGCCCAAGTTTTGGGCCAGGATCGAATCTGGCGAAGAAGAATTCGCTACTGATTTGTCCCAGGTCTTTCTGTTGTCTCACCTCGACATGATTGAAGACGTCCTGAGGTTCCTCGGTATCCCGAACGAACAAGGCTTCTTCGACAAGGATCTGAATCCGGAGCAATATTTAACGGAAGGCTGGCAGAAACGCATCTTCGACGAGTTCTCCGGTAAATACCAGCGCGAGATCCTGCTGTTCTACATCAATCATCTTGATTGGGAACTGAACAAGACCGATCAAGTGTTTCTTCCAGCGGCCTGAACATGACGGACGTGAATACCTTTCAAGAGCAGGTGAAACGCGGTGATCTGAATGGCGTGCGCACCGCCCTCGCCGAAGATCCGGCGCTGCTCGAAGCCACCAACGCTGCGGGTCAAACGCCGTTTCTGCTCGCCAAGTACTATCGCCAGGACAATATCGCGCAATACCTATTAGGCCTGAATCCGAAGCTCGACGTCTATAACGCGTGCGTCGCCGGGCGCGTTTCCGCCGTACTCGAGGAAATCGACCGGGATCCTGTCCTCCTCGAATCGCACAGTACCGATGGCTGGACACCGCTGCATCTCGCCGCATTCTTCGGCCATCCTGAGTTAGCGAACGCGCTCCTCGACCGCGGAGCTCAAGTAGACGCGCGTTCTACCAACGCGATGAAGAATACCCCTCTTCATGCTGCCGCCGCGGGAGGCAATGTCAATCTCGTCCAACTGCTCGCCAAGCGCGGAGCTGACGTCAATGCGCGCCAGGAAGGCGGTTGGACCGCTCTGCATTCCGCCGCCCAGGCCGGCAACCGTACGATGGTGGAGGCTCTGCTCGCCAATGGCGCTGATATAAACGCGCGCGCCGCAAACGATCAAGGCCCACTCGACCTGGCCCTTTCGAAAGGTCATCAGGAAGTCGCAGCACTGCTTGAGGAACTCGGAGCAAAGCTGCATTAGCGATGGCGCTCGAAGGGCAACTCGAGGAGCTGCGGCGCGCTACACTCGCCGCCTTCGCCGCTGCAATTTCACTCGAACAGTTGGAAGAAGCGCGTGTCGAGGCACTTGGCCGCAAAGGCACGCTCGCCCACATCAGCAAAGAATTCGGCAAACTGCCCCCCGAAGAACGTGCTCGCCTTGGAAAACTGCTGAACGCGGTCAAGCAGGATCTCGAAACCGAATACGACGAGAAAAAACGCCGTTTTGAAGAAGCCGATCTAGCCCAACGCCTAGCGCGTGAGTGGATCGATGTAACGTTGCCTGCCCCCGGCCTGCGCCCAGGAAGCCTGCACCCCATCACTCAGCTTCAGCAGGAAATTGAAGACCTCTTCAGTTCACTCGGGTTCGCCGTTCTCGAGGGGCCCGAAGTTGAAACCGAAGAACACAATTTCGACGCGCTCAATATTCCGCCTACTCATCCTGCGCGCGACATGCAGGATACCTTTTGGCTCTCGAACGGTCATCTCCTGCGCACCCACACTTCGCCCGTTCAGGTGCGCGGCATGCGCCAGCTCCGGCCTCCCTTCCGCATGATCGCCCCAGGTCGCGCATTCCGCAATGAAGAGGTGGATGCTTCGCATGAGCACACTTTTTATCAACTCGAAGGGATGATGGTCGACCGCGAAGTCTCGGTTGCCAATCTGATCTACTTCATGCGAATTTTGCTGAGCTCCATCTTCCGCCGCGAAGCCACCGTGCGCTTGCGCCCGGGCTATTTCCCCTTCGTCGAACCCGGCTTCGAGCTCGATATCCAGTGCCTGATCTGCGACGGACGGGGCTGTGCGGTTTGCAAGCAGAGCGGTTGGGTTGAACTGCTCCCCTGCGGCTTGGTGCATCCCAACGTCCTGCGCATGAGTAACATCGATCCCGAAGAATGGGGCGGATTCGCCTTTGGCCTGGGACTCACGCGCCTCGCCATGATGCGCTACGGCGTCGACGACATCCGTCAATTCCAGGGCGGAGATCTACGCTTCCTTACGCAGTTTTGATTCGGTCGCTGCCTCGAATGCAAAGGAACGTCAGGTGAAGTTTTCGTATCGCTGGATTTCTGAACTCGTGCCCGGCTTGGATACAGATCCGGCCGACCTGCAGCGTCTCATCACCATGAAAACCGCCGAATGCGAAGGCATCCAGCCCGTCGGCGCGCACTTCAACAGCGTAATGGCCGCTCGCGTCGTCAGTGTCGAGCCGCTCGGCAATTCCAAAAACAAATCCGTCAAGATCGACATCGGCAAAGGCAGAGAGGCCGTCGTCGTTTGCGGTGCGCCCAACGTTCGCCCGGGTCTGCTCGCGCCCTGGGTTCCGCCCGGAACGCCGCTCAGCGAAAAGACCATCACGCGCATGGTCATCGAGGGCGTCGAAAGCGAAGGCATGCTAGCCAGCGCCGCCGAGCTCGGCATCAATCGCGACCATTCCGGCCTGCTCGAACTCAGCAACCTTGAGCCCGGCCAGCGTCTCGCTGATCTCGCCCCCGACTGGATCATTGAGATCGACAACAAAAGCCTCACCCACCGTCCTGACCTGTGGGGCCACTACGGAATGGCTCGAGAAGTCGCCGCCATCGCCGGGCGATCTCTCAAAGATCCCGTCAAAACGGAACTGTTGCCGCACGGCGCTCCTAGTATCGCCGTCGAAATTGCCAGCTACGCTCTGTGCCTGCGCTACAGCGCGCTCGCTTTCGAGGAGGTCAAAGTTGGACCTTCACCTCTCTGGCTGCAAGCTCGCCTCGAAAGCCTCGGCCTTAATCCCATCAGCAACATCGTTGACGTCACGAATTACATCCTCGCGGAACTGCCCCAGCCCATGCATGCCTTCGACCGAGACAAGCTCGCGGGCAACACGATTTTCGTTCGCACTGCCCATTCCGGAGAACGGCTCGCGGCCCTCAATGGCGAGACCTACAAATTAGCCGAAACAGATCTCGTGATCGCGGATGCCTCCGGCCCCATCGCTCTCGCCGGCGTCATCGGGGGCGCTGATACTGCTATTTCGGAAACCACCACGCGCATCGTTCTCGAGAGCGCGAATTTTCAGGCATCGAGCGTGCGTCTCACCTCGGCACGCCACAAGCTGCGCACCGACGCCTCCATGCGCTTCGAGAAATCTCTCGATCCCGAAAACACGTTGCGCGGCCTAGCGCGCGCGATTGAGCTATTTCGTCAAGTCTGCCCTGGCATTCGGGCCGTCGGAGGCGTCACCGATAATCGCGGTCCCTCGCCGCATATCGATCCGATTCCTCTGCCCATCACTGTCGTGGTTCGCAAGCTCGGCAAAGAAGTCACGCAGCAGCGGGTCACTGAAATTCTCCATGCCTTGGGGTTCCAATCGGCCGAAACCGCCCCCGGCCTGCTGACCGTCACCGTTCCTTCCTGGCGCGCGACGAAAGATATCAGTCTCAAGGACGATCTGGTCGAAGAGATCGGCCGCATGATCGGGTACGAAACGATTCGCCCCGCGGCGCCACGTGTTGAATCGGCCGTGCCAGCTTCAAGTTCGATGCGCAACTTTCTGCGCGAAGTTCGCTCACAACTTGCCGCCCAGGGCTTCACGGAAATTTACAATTATTCCTTTGTCAACGAGAACGAAGTCCGCAACTTTCACCTCGACATCGGCGACCACATTGCCGTACGAAATCCCATCGCCTCTGAGCTGACGCATCTCCGCCGCAGTCTTCTGCCCGGCTTGTATAAAAACATTCTTAACAATCAGCGCCATTTTCCGGATTTCCGAATCTTTGAAATCGGCCACGAAATTCACCCAAGTCCCAGTCCCGATTTGCCGAAAGAAATCACCCACTGCGCCGCGTCTCTCTACAACGCGTGTGGTGACGAACAGGATTTCTTCGAGTTGAAGCGCGTGCTCGAATGCGCCTTCCCCTCTGCCCGCCTCAGCCATACCGAAGCTCGCGCGTACGAGCACCCCGCCCGAGCCGCTGAAATCCGCTGGCTTGGCTCTATCATTGGGCGTCTCTTTGAGCTCCATCCGTCACTACTCGCCTCCGCCGGAGTCGAAGGTCGCGCTTTCTTTTTCGACGTGGATCTCGATCTCGCGCGAAAGCTCGCGGCCGGTTTTGTTTTCAAGTACACGCCGCTCCGAAAATATCCCACCAGCGGTTTCGACCTGTCCGTTGTCACCGCTCTACACACGGCTGTCGCCAATATCCAGGGTGCACTGGCGAAACTTGCCGGCTCCAGCTTGGCCGGGATCGATTTTATCCGTCAATACGTTGGTCCTCCGTTGCCGCCGGGCCAGAAGAGCGTTTCCTATCACCTTGAAATCGGGGCGCTCGATCACACCATGAGCACCGACGAGGTAACTGAAATTCGCAACCGCATCATGGAAGGTATGCGGGAGCGCGGCTTCGACTTCCGCGCCTGACCTCGACTGGCAGCATGCCGACAAATACCCTTCCGATACTTCCTGGCGTTCTCGCTCACTCATCCGGCGCGCTCTGGCTGGCCGCGTCGAAGGCCGCCATCGTGGCCGACGTACATCTCGGCTACAGTTGGGCACAACGCCGCCGCGGCGAACTCGGGCCATTGGTCGATTTCCGTACACGCGAAAAACTCTTCCGGTTATGTGACGAGCTCCGGCCCGAGCATCTCGTCTTCCTCGGCGATCTCGTTCATGCGCCCCGCCCATGCGCTCCTGAGCGCGAGTGGATCGAAGAGACGCTACTCGACCTCAGCCAGCGTGCGGAAGTAATCGCCGTCCGCGGCAATCACGATCGCGCTTTCGTGAAAGACTTCGGCCATCTGAATCTCCGTACAGTCGAATTGTGGTCCCATGAATCCATCACAGCCGTGCACGGCGACCGCCTCATCTGCCCAGTGACCGAGAATCACACTGTCGTAATCGGTCACCTGCACCCCTGCCTCGGTGTGAAAGACGCGAGCGGTGCTGCGAAGAAGGTTCCGGTCTTCCTGGTCAACTCCGAATGCATCGTGTTGCCCGCCTTCTCTCCATTCTCTCGAGGCTATGACGTCATCTGCGGCCTGCCCGAGGAGTTAATAACCTGCTTTGGCGCTAAAGAGATTCAGGCCTATGCCGCCACAGGCACTCGAGTTGTGCATTTGGGGCCGCTCCACCGCGCCATCGAGCGCATGTACGAAACCGACAGCGGTGCCCCGGAACGCTTTCGCGGCCACCGCGCTTAAAGCACCATATTCGGCGGTTGCCGAATTTCCAAACATCCTTTACCGGTCGGCAACATTTTCCCCGGATTCAAGCAGCAAGACGGATCAAACAGCGCTTTGAATTTCTTGATCAGTTCGAGCGTGCTTTCCGGGAACAGGTGCCCCATCAGTTCCATTTTTTCCATCCCGACCCCGTGCTCGCCGGTGATGGATCCACCCACTGAAATGCAGAATTCGAGTATCTCCTCGCCGGCCTTGCGCGCTCGCTCGAGATCGCCCGGTTTTCGTGGATCGAACGGCAAAATTGGATGCATATTCCCATCTCCGGCATGAAATACATTGCTGATGTCAATACCGTATTTCTTTCCGATCTCCTCAATCGCCCGCAGCGTGCGCGCAATTTGCGTTCGTGGCACCACGCCGTCCTGCACGTAATAGGTTGGGCTTACGCGCCCAATTGCGCCGAACGCGTTCTTCCTTCCTTTCCAAAGCAACTCGCGCTCTGCGGCCGATTTCGCTACGCGAACTTCTCTCGCGCCGCACGCGGTGCATACCCCTGCAATCTCCTCCGCCTGTTCCTCAACCGCCTCGGTCAGTCCTTCTACTTCGATCAACAGCACCGCCGCCGCGTCAAGCGGATACCCGGCATGTGTCGCCGCTTCCACCATGCGCAGCATCGGCCCGTCGAGCATCTCGAGCGCCACCGGCGTGATGCCTTTTCCCGTCAACGCCCCCACGGTATTCCCCGCCGCTTCCGCCGAATCGTAAATCGCCAGCATCGTCTTGACGGCTTCCGGCTGCCGCATCAAGCGCACGCCGATCTTCGTCACCAGCGCCATCGTTCCTTCGGATCCCGTCAGAAGACCCACCAGATCGTAACCAGGTATGTCCTCCTCCTTGCCCCCGGCCTCGATCACAGTCCCGTCCGGCAGCACCGCCTCCAGGCTCACCACGTGATTCGTCGTCACGCCGTATGCCAACGTGTGCGGCCCGCCGGCGTTTTCCGCGACATTGCCGCCGATGGTGCAAGCGCGCTGGCTCGACGGATCCGGAGCGTAGAAATATCCGAACGCCTGAACCGCCAGGGTGATGTCGAGATTCACTACGCCCGGCTGCACCACAGCACGCTCATTCGGAATATCGATCTCGAGGATGCGATTCATTCGTGCGAACGAAACGATAATGCCGCCCGCCCGCGCAATCGCGCCGCCGCTGAGACCCGTGCCCGCTCCTCGCCCGACTATCGCCAAATTGTTTCGTCGCGCCAGCTTCACCAGCTCAACAACTTCCTCGGTCGTGCGTGGAAACACCACGAGTTCGGGCAGCGACTTGTCTACGCCTCCGTCATATTCGTACAGCTTCAAATCGCTCGGCAGCGACAACACAGCGTTCTTACCAAGTTGCGCCTCAATCTCTCTCACAACCTGTGTCTCGATCGCCATGAAACTCTAGAGCAACCCTTCGACATACTGCCTGATATCGTCGCTGACCCAGTTCTCGGCATTCGCGAACTTCCGGACCACGCGGCCATCCTTGATGATGTACGTTTCCGGGTACTGAAACGTCCCGTACTCGGCACTGACATTCGCATCCGGATCGCGCGCCGTCTCGAATGACACGGGAATCCTTTCCAGGAAATTGCGATACTTCTGCGCGTTCTTATCGACGCTGACCGCCACCACCACCACGCCCGCCTTGGCGAACTGCTTTTGAAACTCGTTCAGCGCCGGAATCTCTTCAATGCACGGTGCACACCATGTCGCCCAGAAATTCAGGACCAGTACCTTTCCGCCGAAAGAGGTCGGCGTCACCTCGCGTCCCTGGTCGGTTTTGATCGAAAAGTCGGGCGCCCGACCGCCCTCCTTTGCCGACGTGTCCCGCAAGCTGAAGCCAATGACCCCGATTAGCGTTACCGTCAAAAGGGCCAGCAGTGCGCGTAGCGCGTTGTTCGTGTTCACGGTAGTACCAGGGCTGCGCAACCGCGAAACGCTCGCCAAAGTGCCTCTAAACTGCGGATAATTCAAGAGTATCCAACCGCCTCGCTCAAACATCCAATACTCGGACATGTTCGTAACCCGCAAAGCGGAATTTTCAGCCTCTCACGTCTGCCGCATGGCTGGTTTGAGCGAAGCCGAAAATTATGAGCTTTACGGCGAGGGTGCCAACCCGAACGGCCACGGACACAATTACATCGTTGAGGCCACAGTCGCTGGCGATCCGGACCCGGTTACTGGCATGGTGATCGATCTAAAGCGATTAAAAGACATCCTGGAAGAGGAAGTCGTTACGCCAATGGATCACCGCTTTCTAAATTTTGAGGTCGAGCCGTTCCGTCACGTGATTCCCACGGCCGAAAACTTGGCCAGTGAGATCTGGCGTCGCCTCGATGCACGGATTGAAACTTCCGGCGCGCGTCTAGCGAAGGTCAGGCTTTTCGAAACCGCCGATCTTTATGTGGACATCCTTCGTGACGATGTTGTGAGCACAGTGACAGAGGGCGCCGCGAATACCAATCGCGCCAACAAGGCCCGCGACGACAAGGCTCCCAGACACGAAGAGGGTCTCGCCGCATGATCGCTATTACGCGCCGCTATCGTTTCTCGGCGTCGCACCGCCTTCACTCGCGAGAGCTAAGCGCCGCCGAAAATACTGAGCTCTACGGAAAGTGCAACAACCCCTTCGGTCATGGTCACGATTACGTACTTGAAGTGACCGCTAACGGCGAGATCGACGCACTTACCGGTCTGCTCTTGCCTCTAGCCAAGCTCGACCGGCTGGTCGAGCAGAGCGTACTCCGGCTCTTCGCATCGCGCAACATCAATCTCGACGTCCCGCAGTTCGCCCAGCTCGTTCCCACTACCGAGAACATCGCGCTCGTGATTGCAGACTTGCTCGAAGAGCACTGGGACGCTTATCTGGGCGACACGCGCGCGCAATTGTTGCGAGTCCACATCCAGGAAACAGACCGGAACGGCTTCGAAGTGTTCGTTCGCGCCCGCAAGAATAACTCTACTCATCGTCAACAGCTTGAGAGCGTCACAATCCATGCATAAAGCAAAATCCACCGCTCCACGAGATAACGTATCCGCCAGGAAAAAAGGCCCGGTACTCGAGTTCCAATCGAAAACGCCGGCAATTTCCATCGCGCCACACATGAAGGAAGTCATCAAAGCGCTGGGCGAAGATCCCGATCGTGAAGGGCTTTATCGCACGCCCGAGCGCTCCGAAAAAGCACTGCGCTATCTCACCAGCGGCTATTCGGCCGATGTACAGGAAATCGTCAACGGCGCCTTGTTCGACGTGAAATACGACGAGGTCGTCATTGTTCGCGATATTGAATTCTTTAGCCTCTGCGAACATCATCTACTCCCCTTCTTCGGGAAAATGCACGTCGCCTATTTACCCGACTCGAAAGTAATCGGCCTTAGCAAAATCCCGCGTATCGTGGATGTCTTCGCGCGCCGCCTGCAAATTCAGGAGCGGCTCACGCAGCAAATTGCTGAAACACTTCAGGACCTGCTCAAACCGAGAGGCGTCGCCGTCATTTGCGAAGCGCGCCACTTCTGCATGATGATGCGGGGTGTTGAAAAGCAACATTCCGGCGCCATCACCAGCGCCATGCTCGGCGCTTTTCGCGAAAACCACGAAACGCGCAACGAACTCCTTTCTCTCATCGGCCAGCGCGCGCGCGCGATCTAATTCGGCGCAAATCTGCATCACAGGCACACGCCGCTGCCCAACAGCCGCCGCCACGATTCCGCTTTTTTGCGTGTTAGCATCGTGTGATGGTTGACCAGAGCCGACTGTTCGAAGCCGGTCCGGATCCTTTTGGGCGCATGTGGAAAGTGCAGTTCCGCTGGCTTCAAACGGGGATTTCCATTCGGCACGCCGACACTGTCGACGTGAAATTCTTTGTCACTCCCGATGGTGGTGCGACCGAAGAAAAGGTCATTGCGCTGCCACATCCCGAGCTCCTCAAGATCACTGTCGAGCGTGGCCGCAAACTGACCGATCCTCTGTGCATGCGCCTGGCTGCCGCCCACCTGCGCCGTATGATCGAAACCTCGGAGGACATGGACAAGACTCTGGTGACCGTGTCCCCTGAAGAGCTCGCCGCTTACGACCGGCAATTGCACCGTGAAACAGTTCCCCAGCACGCATGATCCATTCGGGCGGATGGTATCGGTTGCACGTACCCGGGCTATCATCTAGGAGATTTCGACCTTGAGCGCTACCCGAGAAAAGGAAAAGTTTATGGTGAGTTGCCCAAAGTGTGACGCCCCCATCGATGTCGAAGAAGAAGAGCTGGACGAAGGGGACGTTCTCTCTTGTGACGAATGTGGGGCTTCATTGACCGTCGCCAGCGTGAACCCGGTGGAGCTTGAGTCGGAAGACGCCAAAGACGAAGAGGACGAAGACTACGAATTCGACGAAGACGACGAGGAGGGTGACGACGAAGAGGACGACGAGGAAGAAGAGGAGGAAGACTGGCATTGAGCCGAGGAGGCGATTACTGTGGGGCGCGCCCCCTCGCCCGATGAACCTGGCGCTGTGAGAAACGCAGTTATCCTGATTCTGTTCGCCACCTTCGCCCCCGCCAGCTATTCACAAGCCCAAGCACCAGTAGTCGGTCAGCCCGGCACGCCTACTACCCGTTCTATCCAAGGAACTGTTCTGGACGGCAAAGGTTCCCCTGTCCCGCGCGCAATCGTTCTGCTTAAAGACACCAAGACTCTTCAGGTGCGCTCCTACATCGCCCAGAGTGACGGCAAGTACCATTTCTTCGGTCTCAGCACCGACATTAATTACGAACTGCGCGCTGAATCGAACGGCATGACCAGCCCCACCAAAATGGTGAGTGTCTTCGACAGCCACCGCATCGTTACTTTGAATCTCAAGCTGAAGAAGAAGATGAAATTGTCTTCCTGATGGGCGCCTAATATCGCGGCACCGCCGGATCGACATCCGCGCTCCAGCGATCAATCCCCCCCGCTACGCTGAAGCAGTTTTCCACTCCTTGCCCCCGCAGCCAAGAAACCACTTGTAAGCTCCGGACGCCGTGATGGCAAACGACCAGCAGCGTCGATTCGTCGGCCAACGCTTCTAACTTCTGCAGCTCCGCAGGCACCGATTGCATGGGGATCAACCTCGCTCCATCGATCCGTGCCACGGCGTACTCTTCCGGCTCGCGCACGTCGATGACGACGGCCTGATCGCCGTTAATCAAGCGAGACGCTTCCTGCGGGGCCAATTCGAGCGGTTCTGCCATATATCACCTTTCTAATGCATTAAACCCGTTCAGATGCAACACTTACGAATTCCGCCGAGGGCGCGATCTGGTACTTGTAGCGGGTACTGGGAACATTTCGCATCGTTCCTGTTAGAACAACCAGCTTCCCGTGTGATACTTAGTCTCAAGTAAGTAGACTCCATGGCGCAGCTCACTGAGGCAATTGCCCGTTACCATAAGCTGCTCGAGCAAGACGCGTATCGCGATCTGTCCTGGGCCGAAGAGCTCCAGGAGCAGATGCGCGAGCGCGGTCTGACCGACTCCGGGCGACTGGTATCGCCGGTATTACGCCCTCAGTTTATCTCGCGGCGCCAGCTCGACGTGCTCACCCGGGCCGTAGAGCACCTGGCTGCCATTCTTGACCAAATCGAAGCTCTGGCGCTCGAATCGCCCGGACTGCTCAACCGCCTGCAAATGCTTCCGGCTGAGAAGATGCTCGCGGCCATCCCGGCGGGCTACACGCGGTTTGCCGTGACCTCGCGCATGGACGCGCACCTGCAAAACGGATCGCTGCACTTACGCGGGTTCGACACCTGCCGCCCTAGAGATTTCGCCTACTCGGAACCTCTCGCCGATCTCTTTCTGCAGCTGCCGATTCTCAAGACTTTCAAGCGGGGTCGCTATAAACTTTCAAAGATCGGCGGCATCAAGCGTTTGCTCACGGCTGTGCTGCACGCGTGGAAAGAGTTCGGTGGCCAGCACCGGCCCAACATTGCCGTCGTCGAGTTTGGCGATACGACCGGTTCCGGCTCGAATGAAGGCCGTCTTCTCGCCGAGCTGTTCACCGAAAGCGGCTCGCCCGCGCGCGTGGTCTCACCCGAGCAGCTCGAATACTCCCATCGCAAACTCCGCGCCGGCGACTTCGAAATCGATGTCGTCTTTCGCCGTCTCCTCACGCGTGAGCTCCTGGCGCGTTACGATCTTTCTCATCCGCTGCTTCTCGCCTATCGCGACCACGCTGTCTGCGTCGTGAACAATTTTCGTTCGGAAATTGCGCAGCGGCGCGCGCTGTTCGATTTAATCACGGATGAAACTGTAACTGCTCGGCTGCCCCTTCCCGATCGCAAATTGATCCGAACGTTCGTCCCCTGGACACGTGTGGTCGTTCCTAAGAAGACCAAATATAAGGACCGCGAGGTCGATCTTCCTGAATTCATCCTGAGCACTCGGGAACAGCTCGTCCTGCGCCCCAACGACGACTCCACTGATCACCGCGTCTTTGTGGGCGCAGAGATGAGCCAATCCGCATGGGCCACCGCTCTCCGCATCGCCCTCCGCACACCCTATGTTGTGCAGGAGCGCTTTGGTTCTGGCCACCAGCTGTTCCCCGTCTTCCAATACGGCCAGCTTCAGATGAAGGATGTGGAAGTCTCTGTCCATCCGCACGTCTTCAATGGCAAAATGCACGGCGCCTCTGCCGCTCTCGAAACATCCGCCGCCGGGTGCGCCACACCTCTTGCCATCGCGCCTGTTCTGCTACTTGAAAACTGCTAGCGACGAGGGTTTCGCGTCGGACGCGCCGCTATTGCCTACTGCTTCGTGGCCTTGCCTTCCATAGCAGTGGACCAGGTGCTGCCGTTGAGAGTCATCTCAAACTTGATGGCGTAAGTGGTGGGCGAGAGCATCTTTTGGGTATATCGCCATCTCATACCGCCCGCTGACGTGGTTTGATCGGAGTTCCAGCTCCAAGTGTCTCCTTCGACTGATCCGGTTGCGGTCTCATGCTCACCGGCACTGTTGTACGAACTAAATGTGTAGACTTTCCTGGCCGGATCGTAGCCCATCACAGCCAGTTCGACACCGGTTCCCGTGGCACCCTGAAATTGGGTGTGAATGACAACGAAGAAGTTGCCTTCCATCCATTGAATGCGGTCAGTGCCGGTGACCTTGCCTCCGGGACCGTAGGAACTGGGTTTCATGTCCGCATCTGTTTTCCACGTGCCGACGAAATAATCCAGCTTCTTGAGCTCCGGCGCAGGCTGCGGCATTTGCGGAGCTTGCGCGAAAACTACGATACAGAGCAACAGCGGCGCGAAGGCCACAGCAACCGACTTGCACGTCATCAAAGAACTCCTTTTCTGGAAAGAGACCACATGAAGAACCGCTTATATTAGGAAATCTTCAGAGAGTCAAGTACCAGTAGTTTGACCAGTTTTGGAAAACCTATAGCCGCAGTCTATCGGGTGAGTGCGGTTCTCTCTCAGCGGGGTTGCCCCCCGTCGGACCGCGCTCGACTGCATCGGAGGAAAAATGCACAAAATAGGTATTACAGCTGCGTCCGCTTTACTGTTCGCAGCAATGGCCGGAGCCACGCCGACCGCGTGTCCGACCGGAACGGCGTCGGACTATACGTCGACCGTTAATTCCGCTGGAGGATGCACCGAAGACGGGCTTCTGTTCAGCCAATTCAATTACATGCCGTCTGCTACGGGAACCGCACTCGCGCTTCCGGCCTCGGCAGTCGGGATCTCGCCGCTTCTGAACAGCGGCGGAGATGGATTCGGATTTCAGATCGTCGGAGGATTTGCGGCTACCTCCGGAGGCGAGTCGGATGCGATCTTTCAATATGAAGTGTCGGCCCTTAGCAGCTTGACCTCGCTTACGGGTATCAGTCTAAGCTTTAATGGCACGGCGACAGGCACGGGAATCGCAAATGTGAGCGAAAATTATTGTGCGGGTGGAACATCGGTACCCCCGACCACATGCGGAGGCTCCCTACAGAATCTGAAAGTGCAAAGCACGCAGGGCGCCAGCTCACTGACGGCTTCCGGCAGTTTGGGTAACGTCCAATCCGTTACGGTGAGCAAAGATATCCAAGTAAACGCCGGCACGAATGGAACAGCAACCATCTCGTCGGTAACGAACCAGTTCCAAACGGGCTCCGGTGTCACACCGAGTTCAGTTCCCGAGCCAGCAACCTTGTTCCTGATTGGTTCAGGACTTTTCGGGTTCGGAGTGATCCGCAAACGCGCCAGCCGCCGTTAAGGCGGGTTTCAAATTACTAGTTCAAGAAGACTGCGACGGACGCCCGGTTATGAACAGCCGGACGTGCCGCCGCAGTTTTCGCACTTGTAGCAGGATCCGTTGCGGGTCATCATGCTGCCGCATTCGGAGCAAAGCGGGGCGTCGCCGACGGAGCTCGAGTCGAAGGGTAGAGCGACTTGCGGGTCGGGCTCTGTGGGCCGCAGGTTGGGCGTGTCGCCAGCTTCGTTGGCTTCGGTAATGCCGAGGAAGCGAGCGCCGAGCCAACGGAAGATGTAATCGATGATCGACTTGGCGTAAGGAACTTGCGGATTGCCGGTCCAACCGCTCGGCTCGAAACGCACGTGGCTGAACTTGTCGACAAAGAACTTCAGCGGCACACCGTATTGCAGGCCGTAGCTGATGGAGGTGGCGAGCGTGTCCATCAAGCCGGAGATGGTTGAGCCTTCCTTGGCCATGCTGATGAACACTTCGCCCGGAGTTCCGTCCTCGTAAAGGCCGACGGTGATGTACCCTTCGTGACCGCCGATGGAGAATTTGTGCGTCACCGAGCTGCGCTCGTCGGGGAGCTTGCGGCGGATCGGACGGTAGACGATCTTTTCAATCGTTTGCGGCTGAGCGGGTGCGGCAGACGCGGGCGTAATGCTTTTCTTCTCGCCTTTGCCGGTCCCGGAGCTGAGAGGTTGCACGCGTTTTGAACCATCGCGGTAGATCGCAACGGCCTTCAACCCTAGTTTCCAACTTTCGACATACGCTTCGAGGATGTCTTCGGCGGTCGACTCCTCAGGCATATTAATGGTCTTCGAAATGGCGCCGGAGATGAACGGCTGGACAGCGGCCATCATGCGGATATGGCCGGTGTAATGAATGGAGCGGATTCCGTTTTGCGGCCGGAAGCTGCAATCGAAGACGGCGAGATGCTCCGGTTTCAGATGGGGCGCGTCCTCGATGGTACCGGTCGAATCGATGTGAGTGACGATCTGCTCGGTCTGTTCGGGCGTGTAACCGAGCTTGATCAGCGCTTGCGGAACGGTATTGTTGACGATTTTGATAACGCCGCCGCCGACGAGCTTCTTATATTTCACGAGCGCGAGATCGGGCTCAATGCCGGTGGTATCGCAATCCATCATGAAGCCGATGGTCCCCGTTGGGGCGAGAACCGTGACTTGCGAGTTGCGGAACCCGGTGCGGCAGCCGACTTCATAGGCTTGGCGCCAGCATTCTTCCGCGGCCTTGAACATCGCTGTGGGAACACGCTTGCTGTCGATCCCGTTTACCGCGTTCCAATGCATGCGGATGACGTCGAGGAACGACTCTTGATTTTCAGGATAGCCGGGGCAGGGACCAACGGCTTCGGCAACCCGAGCACTGGTTAAATAAGCCTGCCCACACATAATTGCGGTGATGGCGCCGGCGAAGTCACGGCCCTGATCACTGTCATAGGGGATGCCCAGCGACATCAGCAATGCGCCGAGATTGGCGTAGCCGAGGCCGAGCGGGCGGAAATCGTGCGAATTTTTGGCAATCTTTTCGGTGGGATAGCTGGCGTTATCGACCAGGATTTCCTGCGCGAGAATCACCGTGTCGACTGCGTGGCGAAACGCTTCGACATCGAAGGCGCCATCCGGACCGATGAACTTCATCAGGTTCAGCGAGGCGAGATTGCAAGCTGAATCGTCGAGGAACATGTATTCCGAGCAGGGGTTCGAGGCGTTGATGCGGGCAGTCTTCTTGGATGTGTGCCAGCGGTTGATGGTGGTATCGAACTGCATGCCGGGATCGCCACACTGATGCGTCGCTTCGGCGAGTTGCCGCATCAGATCGCGGGCTTTATAGCGCGACTTTTTCTCGCCCGAGACGACGCTCTTGGTCCACCAGTCGGAGTCGTCGATAACGGCTTGCATGAAGTCGTCAGTAGCGCGGACGGAGTTGTTCGCGTTCTGGAAAAAGACAGAGCTGTAAGCTTCGCCATCGAGCGAGGAGTCATATCCGGCATCGATGAGCATGTGAGCCTTCTTCTCTTCCTTGGCTTTGCACCAGATGAACTTCTCGACATCGGGATGGTCGGCGTTGAGGATCACCATTTTGGCGGCGCGACGCGTCTTGCCACCGGACTTGATCACGCCGGCAAACGCATCGAAGCCTTTCATGAAGCTGAGCGGGCCGGAGGCGTGGCCGCCGCCCCACAGATGAGCGTCGTCTTCGCGAAGGGGAGATAGATTTGTGCCGGTGCCGGAGCCCCACTTAAAGAGCATGCCTTCGGTCTTGGCGAGCTCGAGAATGGATTCGAGCGTGTCGCTGACAGAATTGATGAAGCACGCGGAGCATTGCGGGTGATTCTCGCCGGGCAGGAGTTTTTTCGTGACTTGTTCCGCTTCGTCAAAATAGAAGCCGTAGCCGCGCGATTCGCGCACGCCCACGTTGAACCAGACCGGCGAATTGAAGCAGGCCTTTTGAGTGAGCATCAAATGGGCGAGCTCAGCGCGGAAGTTTTCACCGTCCTCCGTAGCTTTGAAGTAGTTGCCCGCGAGCCCCCAATCAGCGATCGTGTCAACGACACGATGGACCAGCTGGCCGACGCTCGATTCGCGCTCGGGCGAGCCCATGCGTCCATGGAAATACTTGCTGGCGACGATGTTGGTGGCGGTCTGAGACCAATCGGCAGGAGCCTCGACATCCCGCTGCTCAAAAATGACAGAGCCCTTGTCGTTCCCAATGGTGGCGGTGCGCATCTCCCAATTGAGCTGGTCGTAGGGGGTGGTGCCGGGCTCTAGTTTCAGTGTGAAGAACCGCGGGAATAGCACCCCGGTGCGCTCATCCCTGGTGAGGGAGCGATGTAAGTCTTTGACTTTTGTGGCTAAAGTGACGCTAAGCTGTCCCATGGTTGATTCTGACTGTGTGCGGACAGTCTCTATTCAATACCTATTTTAGGAGGTCGTCAATACAGTTTCTTCCGCCCTGCCCCAAGATGTTGTGCCTTTAGCTGTGGAAAAGTACTATACAAAGTGGTGACATTCGGGGCGCAATGCCAGGTCTGAACACACGTGTCGCGCGATTCTGGTCCAAAATGGCTCTGGGGGACGCTCTAGGCGGCGAGTTTGCCTCGGGAGTGCGGGGATGCGGTAGAGTGTTGCGCGTTCGCCTGGTCGGCGGCGAGTTGAGCAATGTTTTCCGGTAAGTTATTGAAAGCAAGCTAAATATGGGCTGAACTGCCAACTCGCACTGGTTTCGCAGTATTGTCACACGGGCGATTTGCGTCGTATGGGCGGGAATAGGAGGGTGGCGTGGCAGGGCAAGACTTGAATGGGAAAGTGGTCGTCATCACGGGCGCATCGAGCGGATTCGGCAAAGGCGCGGCGCTCAAGTTTGCACAGGCGGGGGCGTCGGTGGTGCTGGCGGCCCGCAGGGAAGAGTTGCTCGATGAACTTGCGGGAGAGTGCGAATCGGCCGGTGGGCGCGCTTTGGCGGTTTCGACCGACGTGAGCGAGGAGTCCGAGGTCGAGCAACTCGCGCAAGCGGCAGTTTCGAACTTTGGCCGGATCGACGTATGGGTCAACAATGCCGGTGCGGGTGCCTTGGGCAGATTTGAAGAGGTTCCGCTCGAGGAGCACATGCAAGTAATCGGGACAGACCTGCTGGGAACGATCTACGGCAGCTACTTCGCGATGCGGCAATTCCGGGAGCAAGGGTCAGGGACACTGATCAACGTTTCCTCGGTGATCGGCAAAGTTCCTGCGCCCTACTTCGCTTCCTATGCTGCTGCCAAGCACGGCGTGGTTGGTCTAAGCGGTGCCTTACGGCAGGAGCTCGCGGAGGACAAAGTCGACGATCGAATCCATGTGTGCACAGTGATGCCTACGTCGATGGACACACCGTTCTTCGCGCACGCAGCGCACTACACGGGGCACGAAGCTGCACCGATCCCGCCGGTGTATGACGCCGAGAAGGTGGTGGACGTCATTGTGCGGCTGGCGACCGAGCCAGAAGACGAGGTTACGGTTGGGCCAGCAGGCAAGTTCATGACATTCGCGCATCAGATGGCGCCGGGACTGGTGGAATCGATGATGGCGCGGCAAACGCGCAAGGCGCTGATGGACGACGCGAAATCGGCGCCGGACTCGGGTGGCGCGGTGAGGAAGCCGGCGGCGAGCGGGACGGCGGTGGGCGGCGGTTACGGTAAGACGGGGAATTAACGACCGGGTCTATTCAGGCAGCAACGGGCGGCAGGCTATAACGGTAGATTAGAGGAAATTGACGCCTTTGATCCCTGCCCTCGAGAGACTTGGCCGTTGTGAGACCTTTCGCGCGACGGTTATCCTGATTGGCGTTTTACATCTCTGTTTCCTGCCGTGTATCTGGGGAAATAAGAGCTTGCTGGCGAGCGCTCAAGATGCGCCGAGCATTCTGCCTTCAGGCGCGTGGGCCGGTAAGGCAATCGGGCTTCGATTCTCGAAGACATTGGATAGCGGAGGAGGCGGGTTCCTGACTGAGCCCAGCTTGCCGCTGTTGCGCTACGAGTACTTCCATGACCGAGCAATTCCTCTGTGGGATCCCTATCAAGGTTTTGGACGCCCGCTCGCCGCCGACATGCAGTCGCAGCCATTCTATCCTTTGACCTTGGCGCTGTTACTTCATATCAGTCCAAGGACTTACAACTGGTTTATACTTTCGCGTTTATTTGTAGCGGGCCTTTGCACCTATCTATACCTGAGATTCTTCGTTTCTTTCTGGTCTGCCATGGCGGGTGCCATAAGTTCGATGCTGGCCGGTTACTATCTGCTCTTTCTTACGATGCCTCAGCTCAGTGTGGAGGTATTAGCGCCAGCTAGCTTGTTATCGGCGGAACATCTTTTGAGGAAGCGAGGTTACGGGCCGGTAATCGCATTCGCCATTCTGCTGCTGCTGGTGTTCGTGGGCGGAATGCCGGAGAGCGCGTTACTCCTGTTGACGCTTCTATACGCCTATCTTGTGTTTCGAATCGCCGCTGAAGGCGAGCTGAGGCGGAAGTGGATGACAGTCGCGGGGCGAGTGATCGCCGGTACGTGGATGGGCTTCGCTTTTTCGCTCTTCTTATTACTCCCGTTTTGGGAATATATGCAACGCTCGTTCGACGCACATCAGCCGCGGAATATGCCAGGGCCGCTAACGGGGCTAGCTCACGATCCTCCCGGAATATCCGTCTTCACTTATTTCTTTCCACTCCTTTTCGGGCCTCCGGGGGGCCATATACTCGGACCAATCGATGCAGGTGTTCGAGACTACATCGGACTCCTTAGCGCTTTTCTTGCTGCCGTTGCGTTAGGGACGGCTCTGCGACGAAAAGAAAATGATTGGTACCTGAAGCGACTTACCTGGTTTTTCAGCTGTGTGACGCTGCTGGTGTTGCTGAAGCGATATGGGCTGCCAGTCATAAACAGTTTCGGAGCTTTGCCTCTGTTCGGTCTGGTAAATTTTCCAAAGTACTCGCAGGTTCTGCTCTCCATATCGGTGTGCATTCTTGCCGCAATCGGCGTCGAGCGGCTGGCCAGACGTCAAGTCTCGGTTCGCGTTCAAGCTACCGCATTCGCTCTCACAGCTCTTTTGATTCCCACGGCGCTGCTTTTCTCACGAAAGACGATAAGGGGCGAGATCGTTCAGATGCACGTGAAACGTGTGCTCCCCTTTCTGGCGATCACGGTTCCTACGTTCCTGCTGTTGCTGTTAGCCGGTCTGTTAGTTTTCGCAAATCGCCGCAAATCACCGGCAACCGCAAGCAGTGCGCTCGCGAAGGGACTCGTCATGCTGCTGGCGGGGGAGATGTCGCTGAATTTCATTGCGCCCGTTTACTACTGGTGCAACAAACTTCCACGCCAGTCCCACGATCCGTTTCTCGGGGCGCCCTATGTCGATGTGATGAAGAAAGAATCGGCAGGCGAGTATCGAATCATCGCGCGGGACGGCTTACTATTTCCGAATTGGGCATCCAGCTTTCAACTGTTCGATATCCGTAACGTGGATGCGATGTACGACAAGAAGTACTTTCCTTTCCTTGTAAACTTCTTTCCAGATCACAAACATCTTGGTCCGCCCGACGATTTAGGCGATCGTTTTACTGGAGCAGGCAATTACGAGTTGACCGGGGATCTGGCGCAGCGGCTGCTGAAACTCTCTTCCGTGAAATATGTTGCCACGCTCCGGCCATTTACAACACCTCATCCCATGATCAATGAGGTGTTAGAGCAGAACCGCGGTCATCTTATTCCTGGAAGAGAGCAGAACATCGACCGGGCGGACATTATTCTTGCTGGGGATGGCGAGGAATGCTTGGCGGAACATCCGCCCTATGAGCGGCTGCCGTATAGGATTCAGGTCGGCACTTACCCGCAGGAGATCTTTTATTTTTCCTATGGTCTGAACCCTTTCGTCTTCGACAAAACTGCTGGGGATGGAGTCGAGTTCATCATAGAAGTCAGGAATGCATCCGGACGTATAAGGAGATTCTTTTCACGCTATATAGATCCAAAGCATAACGTCAAAGAGAGGCATTGGATCCAGGGACAAGTAGACTTAAGCGCTTACCGCGGCCAATCGATAGAGTTGTTGTTCACGACAACTCCAGGACCGAAAGGCAACTCATCGTATGACTGGGCGCTGTGGTCTAAGTTTCGTCTGTTGGGCCACGATGATGCTGAGTCGATCCAAGCACCACCTTTCAAGCTGATTTACAATGGCGAAGCCAATGTTTACGAATACGACGATGTATTGCCGCGTGCGGCCGTGTATCATCACGTGGACTTAGTCAGCGGCGGAGCGGAAGCTCTTCGGAAACTCGCCACGCCGGCATTGGATATTTTTCGAAGCGTTGTCGTGGACGAGTCTGCATTGACCTCGAGTCAGCGCTCCGCGTTGGCTGAAGTGAATAGTGAACCGGCGCAGCGAGTACAACCGGCGCGGATCAAGTCCTATAAATCGCAGAAAGTGGAAATTGAGACCTCACTCGATCAAAGTGGGATCCTGGTGCTGAACGATACGAATTATCCAGGATGGAGCGCCGACGTGGATGGGCGTTCAGCCCCATTGATCAGCGCCAATTACATGTTTCGCGGCGTGTTATTGTCGCCGGGCAAACATGTCGTCCGGTTTGTCTACAGACCAAAGAGCTTCTATGTAGGACTCGCGATAGCGGCTATTACGGCCTTTGGCTTCCTTGTATTCGCGTTTGTGAGTACACGTTTTGGTACGAGAAATGTTTTAGACGAATTCGGGTCCACTCAGTAGGAGATAACCTTGGCTACCGATACAGACGCTACAAGCGTGCTCAACGATTTGATTGAGATTTGCAAAGACGGTGAAAACGGGTTCAGAACGGCCGCGGAGAAGGTGAAGGAGCCCTCGCTGAAGTCCCTTTTTTCGAAGTACGCGACGCAGCGTGCTCAATATGCCCAGGAGCTGCAATCGGCGGTTACCCGATTGGGAGGCAAGCCTGAAACCAGCGGGCATGTTGCAGCCGGTCTACATCGCGGCTGGATGGGGCTGAAAGAAGCTTTGACTAGCAACGAAGATAAAGCGCTCATCAACGAAGCTGAAAGCGGAGAAGATGTTGCGATGAAGGCCTATCAGAACGCTCTGGGCAAGTCGCTGCCGACCGAAGTGCAAGCACTGGTGCAGAAGCAGTACGCAGGCGTGCAAGAGGCGCACGGCGCAGTCAGCACGCTGAAACACAGCCGGCAGTAGCCGGTTTCGCTGTTCCCGCTAAGCTATTTGACCGGAGTCTGGCGAACTGCGCTCGCCACTCTGCTGGTTCCCGAAACCAAGCCTGACGAACAAGAGTCTGCACCAAAACTCAGGCCCATAACAATTACATGAGCCAAGTTCTATGGGTGCTGCCCTGGCATTCCGCTGTCATCTGGCTGGTTTCGTTAACCTCGATCGGCTTAGTTCTCATTCGACCCAAAGGTCTGCCGGAGGCTTGGTGGGCCATGCTCGGCGCTTGCCTCCTGGTCTTGTGTCGTCTGATCTCCCCGACCACGGCGATTCAGGCGGTTGAGAAAGGAATCGATGTTTATCTGTTTCTCATCGGGATGATGATCATGTCGGAACTTGCGCGGCGAGAAGGAGTCTTCGATTGGGTCGCTGGACATGCGGTTCGGGCCTCGAAGGGATCTCGCACGCGTCTGTTCGTACTCATTTACTGCGTCGGTATTCTCGTCACCACGTTTCTTTCAAACGATGCAACCGCCGTTGTCCTAACCCCCGCTGTTCTGGCCTCGATCAGGGCAGCGCAAACAGAACCACTGCCATATCTTCTGATTTGCGCATTCGTTGCGAATGCCGCGAGCTTCGTGCTTCCTATTTCGAATCCTGCGAATCTCGTGGTTTACGGCCACAGCATGCCTCCGCTGGCGCACTGGCTCGCCATCTTCGCGCTGCCATCGCTCGTGTCGATTCTCGTGACCTTCGCTGTTCTGCGCTGGCTATCACGCAAGCGCCTGAAAGGCAAGGTGAATACTAACGTCGATGGACAGCCACTATCGCGGACAGGCAAAGTGACGCTCTATGGAATCGCTTTTCTCGCGGTTACCCTGATGACTGCCTCGGCGCTCAATCTCGATCTGGGAGCTCCCGCGTGCGTTGCCGGACTGCTGGTTGCCGCGGTCGTTTCTCTTCGCGATCATCGAACCGCAGAAGATATCTCTAAAGAGATCTCTTGGAGTGTTATTCCGCTTGTTGCCGGGCTGTTTGTCATTGTCGAAGCCCTAAACGGGGCCGGCGCGCTTCACGCCACGGTCAAAGCCTTACAAGCGATGAAGACTTGGACGCCACTGACTGCGGCATGTAGCTCCGCTTTCGGCATCGCGCTGATCTCGAATGTGATGAATAATCTCCCGAGCGGGCTGATCAGCGGCGCAGCGGTGCAAGCGGCGGGAGCGACTGGTCCGCTCCGACACGCAGTGTTGATTGGAATCGACCTCGGACCGAATCTTTCGGTAACCGGTTCTTTGGCGACGATTCTTTGGCTGATCGCAATTCGCCGAGAGGGTGAAGAAATCGGATTTTGGAAGTTCCTGAGATGGGGCGCACTGGTGATGCCGCCTGCGTTGCTATTAGCCGTTCTAACGGTACTGATCAGTCCACAACCTTGAGGGGGATATCAAATTGCCTCGAACGCACCGGCGGCAGATTGTCGGGGCCTTTCTCATCGTCGGCGACCTTTCGCCGATCGCTCGATTCTGATGAGATCTGGCGGTGAGGGTGAGATTCGAACTCACGGAACCCGTAAAGGTTCAACGGTTTTCGAGACCGCCCGATTCAACCACTCTCGCACCTCACCACGTATCTAACTTAGCAATTCCCCTACGTTCCCAGCTCCGGCCTGAGGCTGAACGCGGTCTACTCGCTCTTCGGCGCCAGCAGCATCTCTTCGAAGTGAACGCCAAGTATCCTCGGGTCCTGGTTGAGCGCCAAGCTCTCGGGCGATGCAGCATTTGGGAACTCGAAGCGGAGGGAGAGCAAAGCTTTGTTCCCTAGAACCCGGTGGGGAACTGGAATGGAGTACCAATCCGATTGGCGGACGTCCCAGTCTCCCGCGAGGACATCGTTCACGAAGATTCGTACGGGCCGATCATGGATGCTACCGAACAGTGCTGGGGTTATATGCGCCTTGAGCGTCACGTCATCGGATGAGGGCGACACTCGCAACTGCATAGTTGAGTTCTTTCCTTCGGTACAGCCTAAACAAGACCAACCTTCGGCCAAATACCTCGCCGCAGTTCCCGCAGGAGTGAAAAGGATGGGTGATCCCCAAACATAACGCTCGCTCTCCATGCCATCTTTTTTCACCGGACCGGAAAGCGAGAAAAAGGCATATCTCTCATCGGCACTCCGAATGGGTTGCCGACCGAGGTATCCGGCTAGCGCTGAGATCAGCCGTTCGCCACTGTCCTCATAACCCACTTTATCGATGAAAATTCCCCGGTACCCTCGGTAGTACACTGCGTCGACCAGAGCCGAGGCATTCAGCTCTTCAACTATGCTCCCGAAGATAGCGGCTTCAGGGGATACCGCGGGCCAACTCCATCTGACCGAATTGGAAACCAAGAAAGGCTCTGCTTGCGCGTTCCACATGACAGGCTTGAGTCGGGGGTCGTCTCCATATGAGCCTTCCGGCAGTTGATAGACCATAGCGTCTTTGGGAAGGCTTTTTTCTATCTGTTGTACGAAGGCCGACTGAATCTGGAATTTTTTCTGATCTTGGGTCTTCAGCGCGTTTAGCGAGGACGCCTCATTTTGCTCCACAATTCCGACAAACACGAGGAAAGCAAGGAATGCGTAACTTGCGGCTGTCGCCCACGTTTGTCGCGGAAGAAGAGAAAACAATTTCGTCAGGGCTATGCCGAGGGCAGCAAGCGAAAGGAAAACGATGAAAATGGAAATGCGGTTGTAACATCTTACATCCGGCTTAACTAGCAGGTTGAAAATCGATCCAAACCCGCCGATGGTTGCCAACAAAATACACGCCACTCGTAAGCGCTCCAACGGCTTTCAAAACTCGAATTGTCGGTCCCCTCTCGTGTTCGACCCAGAACACAGCAATCGCTATCGTGAGAAGAAAGCCCATGGAAGCAACAAGGCCCATGCGGCTCAACGCATTTTCGTTCTCGAGAGGGAAATTCGCTGACCTTATCTTGGCCGCTATGTGGCTGAGCAGCGGGATGGGAGACCCGTCACCTGGCGCGATCAACTGCCGAATCTTCAGCCCCCAGACGTCAGCCTCGGCGGGTGACTTGTAAGTAATGAACTTCCGCAAGCTCGGCTCGGTTTTCCAAGCCCAGATTGAGGGCGATAAGTTGGCAAAAGCCGCAATTACCACAAGACCCGCAGCGAGACCGCCAAGGCTGATTAGCTTGTAATTTCGCTGACGCAAAAAGCCGATCAGACCGCCAGTCAGGAGAATAAAGCAGGAAAAAAATGCCCAGTACACATAACTGAATCCGATGAGAACACATCCGAGCAGGAGTGCATACCAACCTGACCCCGAGCGTGACACGTCAGTTCGGCCCAGCGCCAAAAAGATAGCGGTGGTTACAATTAAGGGAATCAGGTGATGGGTCAGCATCATATGAGCCGTGTGCCTGTAGTAGATATGCGGGCTTAAGGCGTAAAGAATTCCGAGACCAAATGCAACCCAACGTTGGACTCCCAATCGCTGAAGGCACCAGGTTGAAATAGCACCTGCTAATAGAACGGTGGTCAACCAATACAGATTCTGAACAAGCCCTGCTTGCTGACTAAAGAGCGCGAATAACTTGATGATGGCGCAGTCTAGATTACCTAATATAGGAACTCCATCCAGATACAGACCCTCGGGCGCCGATAGGTCTCGAACATGCCACCACCAACCGTCCCTCGTGATCGCCTTAACAATAGCTTCTTCATAGACGGTGTCTCCCCTATAGTCGATGGGAACGGAAAGATCGCGGTGAACTAAGCCTAATTCAATGGTCAACACCAGCGCGATGAGAAGCGCTTGAAGCAAATAGGGAATTGATCGGTATGGTGAGCCGCGAAGGACAGACCTCATTTCGCCACGAGTTTTGCGCTCGGGCTCATAAACTGTTTGAGCTTGCGATGCTGCCTCGGAAATCTTAGCGTCCATATTCGCGGGTAAGAGCTGCTTGGAAGAGCCTTTGCGGAGTGGGTATTCGTCTTTTACGTAGCAAATCTATGTCAATGGAAACGTCCGGCAATCGCCCTGCATGCTGCAGCGCCAGGCCGATACGACTTCCGATCGTCATGCTTGTCGTTGCCTATTATAGCTTCGGAGAGGAACAGTTCCGTGTCTGCTACGATTCGTCGCATGGCCCCGAAAGCCTATCTCACTTACTATGGACAGCACGGGATCATCCCCGTGCGACAGGACACGTCCGATCTGAAGCTGCATCTCGATCGACGGAGTGCTTTATATCGGCAGCTCGGCATCCCGCCACTCACATTCAGAAGCCGCTACATCCTAGAGTTCGGACCTGGCACTGGCGACAACGCTCTCTTCCTTGCATCATGCGCACCGAGCAGATGCGTCCTAGTCGACGGAAATCCGGCATCGATTCAAGCCGTTTCTGAGAAGGTCGCGGCCGAGTTGCTGCCCAGGGATATCTTTGAGTGCCATGGGAGCGACATTCTCGACTATGTCGATGCTCGAAAATTCGACATTGTGCTCTGTGAAGGCGTTGTTCCTGGACAGGAGAACCCCAAAGCATTTCTCGCTCATGTCGCCTCGTTCGCGAGTGATGGAGGGATCGTAGTTAGTACTACCATGAGTGCGCCAAGTGTTCTCGCGGAAATCTGCCGGCGCATCATCAAGCCGATCCTAGCGGAACAGACTGCGAGTGGTGAAAATCTTCTGGACCACTTGACCAGCTTTTTCGGGCCCGACCTTCGCTCGCTTGCGGGAATGAGTCGCCGGCATGAAGATTGGGTCCTGGACAACATCCTGCACCCGTGGCCTGCCCGAATGCTATTTACAATTCCGGAAGCGATCGATAGCCTAGAGCACGATTTCGATCTACTCGGGACGTCTCCGTGTTTTATCCAGGATTGGCGTTGGTACAAAGCTATACCGCGGAACCAGAGAACGTGGAACGCCATTGCTCGTGAAGAGTATGGCCGCTGGGCAGCGTATCTACTCGACTATCGTATCCAGCCAGGTGATCCGATGGCCATGATTAGCTCCCAACTGGAAGATCTCTGTACAACCGCGGTGGAAATCCATGATCGAATGTGGCATCAAAACGCGCTCAATGAACTTTCACAGTTTACTGAGTGCTTGCAGGAAATACACGATGTTACTGCCACACCTCTTCCGCAGACGGCTCGCGCAATCGCTGATTTCCTCCGAGGGCTCAATGGGCTTTTGGAAGGCGATCAGAAAGCCGATTTTGGAAGTTTTCGGTCTTGGTTTGGGCGAGGCCAGCAGTATGTAAGTTTCATCCGAAGGTAACTCGCCTGCCTCGCTACGCACTGCGTCAGGACATTACTTTTGAATTGCACTCTTTCGAACCCTGCGAATGAACGTTTCCAACAGCGTGTGTCCAACTGATAGGAAGTTATGCAGGTTCAAGGCTGAATTCTGACCGGCTTTGTCAACGTGCGTAGCATTTACAGGAATTTCGACAAACGTCGCGTTTTCGTCGAGTAGCCGCGTGAGGAGTTCAGCTTGAAATCCAAAACCGAATGAGTACGGCCCCCAACGCATTACGTTGTATCGTAAGTGCAGCGCACATCCGTTGTAATAATGCATTTTGTGGCCGCTTAATTTGTTCACGAGTGTCGTGTAAATGCGCGAGAGAGCTTGCCGAAGGGAGCCCTTTCCCTGTACCGCCGGATAATACGGGACGATCATGTCCGCTTTACCTAATTGGCCGAAAATCGCCAACAACGCCTCTTTCGGCTCTGCGTTGTCGCCGCAAACTAGTCGGTAATACCTGCCACGGCCTAGGAATGCACCATCCACGTAGGAGCGCGTGAGCCCACGATTTCGTGAGTTTCGATGGAGGTAAATCGGGAATTCTCGATGCGCGACTCGATAGGCTTCCACTATTTGCGCCGTTTCGTCCGTCGAGCCGTCGTCGATCACCAGAACTTCATAGCTGTAAGGAAGCTCTTGCATTGCGGAGGTAACAGTGTCGAGCGTGTCCTTGATATGTGCTGCTTCATTCAGGCACGGGATCACAATCGTCAGGTCCAGCGAATTGTCGGTGGTATGAACGCTGTTCTGATTCACGACAGCGGCGTTTGACGGCGATTCCCTCCTGCCGGAGCCTAGTGCAAGCAGGTAATGCGCCATTGGCGCAAATCCGGTATGCACAACTTCGTCATTCATCGAGAACAGGAGTACGTTGTGAAAGAACCGTTCAAGCAGCGCACGAAGCTGATCGCCCGTCTTACAGTTGACGTGGCCAGCCTTACTGGGCGGAGATGCGTACGGTTGCGATTCCAAGGAGGGCGAGCCAAGAATCAGCATTCCGTCCGCGGTAAGTGACTGGACTATATTGCCTACGAACACGTCTTCGCGCTCTTCAGGAATATGTTCGATGACATCTAAAGCGTAAGCAGCATCGAACGTGCCCGGAAATGGTCCCGACAGCAGATCGTGTTGCTTGCATTCAAATCTCCAACGATCGTCCATTCGGCGGTTTACGTCATCGACAAAAACCTGGTCGAAGTCGGTGGCGGTCAAGCGCTGTACGGTCTGTTGCACGATTCTGGTTCCAAACGCGTCGGCACAGCCCACTTCGAGAACATTCTGTTTTCCGGACAGCATTTTAGAAACGAATTTATAGCGCGACAATGTGAACACCAACCGCCGCGGATCGTCCTGCCAGACCTGATTAGTCATCAGGCCGAGCGTGGTCAAGCCTTTCTCCTTAGCAATGTCCAAGGTGGACTGATACTGCGGCTCTCTCGTCCGAAGGCCTTCTAACTCATTCGATTCGAGCTTTACTGGCATAACAAGTTCAAATTCTGTGGCGCGCGCACGGAACTACGCTGGCGGTAACGCACTACTCTGACGCTTTTCCTGCCATTTTCTCAAGAGTCTGCCGGACGCCGGTCTGAAATGGCGTCGGACTGAATTCTGGAAACGCCGTCTTCAATGCTGCCGTGTTGAAGCGGCGGTGAACAATCGGGATGAGGCGGGGTGCAGTTTCGATAACCACTTCGCCTCCGAGCTCCTCTCTTATGTTAAGCGCCACGTCGCGAAACGATAGCTCCGTACCGTTTGCTGCATTCAAAACTCCAGCACTCTGTTGAGATAAGCACATCAGAATCAGACGACACAGATCGTCGATATACAGATGATCGCGCTCTTCCTCTCCTTCACCGAACAGTGTGATTTTCCCGTCACGCAACGCGCTTCGCATAAAGCGGTTGGGACCGTAACTGTTGTGGGTATCACCGGGGCCATATATGGCGGTCGGCCGAATGATCGCAAGCGCCACGTCTGCGCTTCGGCATGCATCGAGCAGAAGCTTTTCGCGGACGATGTGACTCAGTGCGTACATGTCATTCGATTCGCAACAGGACGCTTCGTCTATTTCCCTACCAGGCGGGCTAGCGTACACGCTGTCGGAGCTGATGTACACGACATGCCGGCAGCGGAGATTGCTCACGACGTGACAGACGTGATCAATCATCGCTGTATTCTTGAAAAACGTCGCCCGGTCCCGTCCCTTGTCCGGTGTTAGAGCCGAGAGTACCACAACCGAGTCGGTGGCCTGAATCAATTTCTTCAGCTTTTCAGCCGCACTGCAATCCACAAGATCGACTTCTACGCTGCCGACAGGACGACATGGCGTTCCATCATCACGCAGTAGGTGAATGAGTTCTTGTGCGACGAATCCGCTCGCCCCCAACACGACAACGCGAGAAGGTCTCAACTCTGCTGGCGACTGGTGCTGAAGCATAAGCACCTACCTAAGGAACCGGCTCAAGTCATTGACAGGACGCAGCGTCCGACCTCTCCTGCGCGTACTTTGTCCAGCGCCATATTGATGTCCTGGAAGGCCAAGCGGTGCGTGATCAGCCGATCAAGCTTCAGTTTGCCTCGCTCATAGAGTTTCAAGTAGCGCGGGATGTCGATGGTCGGATTACTCGACCCGCCCTCACAACCCGTGAGCACTTTCCCAAAATGGAGAGGCAGCGAATGGATCGTAATATCCTCATCGTGCTTTGGCACTCCCACCAAGATCGTCTTGCCGGATGCTGCCGTGAGTTCATAGGCCGTCTCGATCAGGCGGACGAGTCCGGTGTTCTCCACAAAAACATCTACACCGGAAGACCCGACAATCTTCCGTATTTCGTCACGAACGTCGGCTTCAGTCGAGTTGATGACGTGCGTCGCGCCGAATTCGCGGGCCAAATCCAGCTTGTGATCAAAAATGTCAATCGCAATAATGGGATCTGCCGAGACGAGTGCCGCCCCCTGGAGGACATTTAACCCGACCCCTCCACAGCCAAACACGGCGAGCGATTGGCCAATTTTAAGTTGGGCCAGATTGTTGATCAAGCCAAGCGCCGTCGTGACAGCACATCCCATAAGCGCTGCTACGTCAAACGGAATGTGCTTCGCGATGGGCGTTAATCGATTCTCCGAAATAATGGCAAGCTCGTTGAACGTGGTGACCCAGCCGGAGTTCACTGTGCGGCCTCCCCAGCCATAAGCGGGGGTGGATGCCTGAATACCGGCGCCCTTCCTCCAATGCAGCACGACGTGATCGCCGGATCGAACTTGAGTAACACCAGGGCCAACTTCGAGCACAACTCCGCCACCCTCATGCCCAAGCAGATGCGGTAAAAATTTGTCGTACCCTTTTGTGCCCGCGATCTCACCGATTTGCGCGCCGCAAATACCGGTGCAATCAATTTGAACCAGGACTTGCCCACATTGGAGTGCCGGAATTTCTACCTCATCGAGCACGAGAGGCGCCCGCAACTTCTCCAGGATCGCTGCTTTCATCTTCATCGGGAGAACCTTTGTTGCTTTTATTCGAAGTAGATGAATTCGTAGTCGCCGGTGTACCCGAAGTGCTTATATAACCAAATCCACTCGGCCGTATCAAAAAAGGACTCGCAGGTTAGTGCCCAACATTGCAGATTAAAAAGTTCTGCTTCATTGCGATAACTTTCAAGCATCACGTATTTGTTCTTTCCAACACGCTCGATTTCGCCTAGAGCTACTTCGAGTTCAAAGATTCTGAGGTTATGCAGACACCCGAGCGAAAGCACGAGGTCGAAATGTTTGTCACCATAGGGCAGTCGGTCCTGAGCCCTGTAGCGGAACAGGCGGTCACGGATTGACTCGGGCGCATCGTCAAGACCGTGCCGTGAGATGTCGAATCCCTGTATATCTGCTCCGGGAAGTAGCTTAGACAACTCATATAGTAAATGAGCCTTACCGCACCCGACATCTAAGATCTTTGCGCCGGCCTGGAGATTGTAAGTATCGATTAACTTTTCTGCTACGGACTTCCACCGTCCATCATACTTATAACCGCCATATCCATAGCGCCGATCACCGTCCCAGTAATCACACTCGTACTCTTTCGCCTTCAACATGCAATGGACTTTATCATCCATCATGCGTCCGATATAGTCACGGCTGGTTTTCTTATGTAGCGGCGTGACGATGTTCATTAAATTGCTCAACTATTCCTCCATCGTCGTTACTGGATCGGCTGCGGTGTAAGTGCTCTACAGTGCGGCAGATGTTTTCTGTTGTTATGTCATAGCGGGCCATCAGCGAATCCTGAGATCCATACTGATCGGGGAACGAATCGGGTATACCGATGCGCTTGAACCTCTTTGCAGTTGAAAAATTCGCCTCGGCAATAATTTCCGCCACAGCGCTGCCCAAGCCACCAATCACCGTGTGCTCTTCCGCCGTGACAATGATCGGCACGCGTGATGCACAGGAGAGGATGGTCTCAGTATCTAGCGGTTTTATGGTTGGAACATGCAAAACAGCAACATCCAATCCGTTGCCTCGCAGGATCTCAGCGGCATTTAACGTACGCTCTAACAACACCCCGGTGCTAACGAGCAACGCGTCATTGCCTTTGCGAACCAAGTAGGCTTTCCCAATTTCAAATCCCAGGTTGTCGCTGGTGACGATTGGATCCCCACCCTTCGCCAGTCTGATGTAAATCGGTCCTGGATAATCGACAGTCAGCGGCATCATGCGCCGCATCTCGCCGGCATCGGCAGGAGCCAAAATAGCCATACGCGGCAAAGCTCGGAAGATAGCGATATCTTCGAAGGCCAAATGTGTGGGGCCTAAAGGGGCATACACTAAGCCGCCACCGTTTCCGATAAGTCGCACTTTTACGTTATGAAGACATAAATCAAGTGCAACCTGTTCGAAACAACGGCGTGTGATGAAAGTGGCAATCGTATTCGCATAGACGATCTTGCCTTCCAATGCCAAGCCGGCGGCTACACCAATCAGATTGGCTTCACTCACGCCCTCCATCAAATAGCGGTCTGGCATCTCGGCCCGGAATTGCTTGAGCGTCCCGACACCTAAGTCCGATCCGATGAAGAAAATGCGCTCGTCTTCTTTAGCAAGCTCGTATACAGCGTCCAGACAGGCTTTGCGCATATTTCAGTACTCGAGCTCAGCGAGAAGAAGTTGCGCCTCGTCCGGCGTAATTTTTGTCTTGTGATGCCAGTTGAGGTTATTCTCGACGAAACTTACGCCCTTACCCTTGATCGTGTGGCAGATGAGCAGGTTCGGTCTGCCCTGTTGAAAAGGAATCTGATGGAGAGCGCGTTGCAGCTCGGAGACGCTATGACCGTCTACCTCCTTGACTTCAAACCCAAAAGCTCGCCACTTATCGGCGAGTGGCTCCAAGTCCAAGACTTCGTAGGTCGTGCCGTAAGATTGTTGCTTATTATAGTCAACTAAAACCACCAATTGATCTAACTTGTGCTTGGCTGCGCAGAGCGCCGCTTCCCAAACCGAGCCCTCGTTCGATTCTCCATCGCTGATCACAACGAAAGTACGATAGCTCGCCTTTTCAAAACGCGCGTTGAGCGCAAATCCGATTCCTATAGAAAGACCGTGACCGAGGCTGCCGGTCGAGGCTTCCACGCCCGGCACTTTACCGTATTCCGGATGTCCGCCCAAGATGCCGTCCGGCTTGCAAAATCGAAGGAGCTCGCTTTCAGGGAAAAAGCCCTTATCTGCCAAGATGGCGTAGAGCGCCAAGCACCCGTGCCCTTTACTTAGGACGCAGCGGTCGCGGCCAGCCCAGCGCGGATTGGCCGGATCGTATCTCAGCACATCGTCGTACAACACGCGCAAGATCTCTACAAGCGAGAAAGCCGAACCCAAATGGCCGCGATTCGCCGCACACACGGCCTTCACGATCATCTGCCGCAGCTGCCTCGAACGCGCATCTACAGGCGTGAGGTTGACGGGTAATCCGTTAATCGACGTAGGGCAAGTGCTCATATTCAATAAGGGTTTGCCGCAACTTCTCTTCTGCTTTTCGCAGTTGTTCGGCCTGTGTCCGCTCGCTGTGATGACGGTTACCCGCGAACCGCCGGCGCAATAGTTGTTCGGGCAAAAACTCGTTCAATAAGATGAGACACCACTTCAGCCCGAACAGCGGGTAAAAAGCCTTGAGTCGCGTCACAAAATCGTCCTGACAATGAAAACTCTCCGTCGCCGACGTGACAAACTGCCGCTTGAACTCGGGTGAGAGAGTCATGGCGGGGTGTAAAAGGAAATCCGAGATCGTTTTGGCCGGATCGTCCCAACCAAAATACTCGAAGTCTAAAAAGAAGACCTCGCCGTCTTCGCTTCGCAACGCGTTATGAAAGCCGAAGTCGGATGGGCTCAAAATTCGCAGGTCTTGATTTAGTTCGAGGTTGAAATCCGAACCGGCGTGGCGCCGGCTCCAATCCGATATCG
This sequence comes from uncultured Acidobacteriaceae bacterium, assembly GCA_963787615.1. Classification (GTDB taxonomy): domain Bacteria; phylum Acidobacteriota; class Terriglobia; order Bryobacterales; family Bryobacteraceae; genus Bog-105. The sequence goes on from CAWBDJ010000002.1 coordinate 146,829, forward strand.
CATGCAGGGACGGTATAAACTTCTGTTCTAAAAAGAACTGCAATTCGGTGTTTTCATCTAGCGATAGCAATAGTTTCAGGCGGCATTCCAAATTCTCGAGCAGTGCCGGACCTGAAAAGCAAGCCTCAGAAGCGATTCCTAAAAAGCGGGAGTCAGGCCGATCGCGAAGTTCAGTAAGGCAACCGAGAAAACGAGTTGCTGCGCGAATGTCACGGGCGCTTACATCTTCGGAACTAATTCGGCTTCCATCGATCCACTCATAAATCGCGAAATTATGTTCAGAGTTCGCCAGCACCGGCGTGGGAATGTTCCGCACCCCGTTTTCCCAAAGAAAGCAGAGGCTATCAAACTCCGTCCTCATCCTGTCGCGTTTATCGGATGCGTGTTGAAAGTAAGCCTTGAGCGCGAAGCTTCGCGATGGCGAGACGATCACCCGGTATACTCGGCTGTTGCCGCCGCCGCCAATCTCCTCGACCGCTTCGACTGTGGCGGACAGCGAGGCCGCCGCCAGTTTCCTTAGAGGCTCAAGGCGTTCTTCAATTTGCGCCAAAGAAGTAATCGGTTATCTCCCGCCAGCTCTTCATTAATTCGATGCCTTCCGGAGCTGGCGACTGCCTTCCGGGTTCATACAGAATTCGCGTAGTGCTTGACGGAAATGTAGCCTCCGTCAGCGTCTCTTCTAAGTCGTCGATAAAGTGTGTACATTGAAGACTTGAAATGTAGTGAATCTTTTGTTCGCGGGTATCCGCAAAGAAAACATTATCAGGTGTTAGCTTCAAACCGTCGCTTTCAAAAAACCTGTTCGTAGCCATCCAATTGAGCGCCGCTTGCCTCAAACTAAGTCCGCTCGGCTCGTAAGGCGAAAATTCCGTCTTATGGCTGATGATGAAGATGCGCATGCTCTGTCGTCTGGCAAGCTCGAAGAACCGCTTTACTCCTTCACTCAGCTTCGCTTCCCGGATTCTGGATCCGTAGAGCAAGGCTTGACACTTCTGCCATTCAATCTCGCCATCGGGAAGCAGCCTTATGCGGTCGCGAATACTTTTCTTACCTTCAGTATGATTGCAGTCGAGCAGACCTCGTTCACATGCAATTTTTGCGAGCAGTTCGTCGTATGTGACCAGCGTGTTGTCGAAATCGATTCCGCAGGTTCGCTGAATATTTTTCACGCCACGCCACCAAGGATGATGTCGATCGCGGCGGACAAGCTTTGAACAGTTCGGTGCTTCAGTGTATTTTCAAGACTTTTTCCGATCAGGAAGCTATCGGCTAATCCTGCCGTGTTTCCAGCCTGCACGTCGCGCAGCGAATCGCCGATGATGTACGAGCATCGGAGATCGAGATGCCAGTCTGCCGCCGCCCGACGGAGCAGGCCATCGCCCGGCTTGCGGCAGTCACAAGTCAGGCGATATGTCTCCTCAACGGCAGTTGGCAAATGAGGGCAGTAGTAGAAAGCATCGATTACTATGTTCCGGGCCGCCAACTCACGAACGAGCTCCGAATGTATCTCGAGCAAGTCGGCCTCAGTAAAGAACTTTCTCGCGATTCCGGATTGATTTGTCGCAACAATCAGGTGATAACGATCCTGCAAAGACGTGAGGCGTTCAACATCGGGCAACAGTTCTATTTGCGATGGTCTCCTCAGATAGTGAACATCTCGAACGAGCACACCATCCCGGTCCAAGAATACGGCGGCCCGGCTCGACGGTTTGGCGGCTCCTTCCACCAGGCGCGAATTGAAAGGGATGTGCAGACCGGGCGCAGCCGAAGACACGCGAGGGGCAGACGGCAAAACTTTCCTCGCCGCCACGGCTATTTCAGCAGGCACTCGACGTAGCGGGCCAAAGGTACGCGCTCTACCGAGGAGCGGTTGCCAACCACTCCCACTGCCTGTGAGCCAACACAATTCCCGATAAAGCCCAAAACCTCCATGGCCACGCCTTGAGCAGCGCAGACGGCAGTCACCGCGAGTACGGCATCGCCCGCTCCCACGCGATCTACAACCTGACTGGTGAACGCGGGGATTTCACAAAATCCGTCGGCTTCGCTATAGCACAACGATCCCTCACTCCCTCGCGTTATCAAAAGCCTGCCGCAAGAAAGGCGCTGCGACACTTCTTTTACAATCGCACGCAAATCCTTCTGGGGACTTCGCGCTTCAAGCCGGATTTCCCGTTCAGAGACGCAGATGTAATCAGCCCGCGGATACTTTGAGACCGTGTTGAAACCGTGGTTGCCGGCATTCAACTGAGTATTTACGGCCAAGAACTTAGCCTCTTGACTGAGTACATCGGCTACCTCGGGAGCAATCATTCCATGCCCATAATCCGCGACAATTACACAGTCATATTTGGGTAAGATCTCGAGTAGCTTCTTACAAACAGCTGCCGATTGGGATTGTTGGCGTTCGAAATCGCTCATGATATAGATCTCGAACAGTTTTTGAAAAGGATACGACTCCAGAAAGCGTTTCTTGACGATCGTCGGGGCGTCAGGAACGTACAAGAATATCTTGTCGATCGTAGCCTTCGTGTGCTCCCTCGCAAAATCCTCCTCGGCCGCCAATTGACCGAGGGAAGTGAGCATTGTTACGTGGTCTGAAACGCCGGTTAGATGGTTCGCGACTGCGAGAACTCCGCCGGGGAACCGCTCGCTGCTGATGTGCCGCGCAGCTAGAATCGGCTCCTTACCCGCTTTGCCGAGCGTCTCACAATAGTTGTATTCATCGATAATTGCCTCGCCAAGCACCAACACGTTAACTTGGCGGGCGTTTTCGAGGTGGCCCAGGATCTCATCCGAGCTATGTTTTGCAGAGAAGGAGGACAGAAATTGCTGTGTCTTTTCCGGGAAAACTCCAAAATGCCGGTTGAGCAGACTGGAAGAGCTAAAGACCACGTCATCCGTGAATTCAAGTCTGCCCCCGACGGAACGAACGGCCTCTTCTTCTATAAGGATGCCGCCGGTGCGATCTTTGGTCGCATCGCGGTATTCGGATCCCTTGGCAAAGATATTGGGGCGCAAGAGCTTGATCGTTTCCGTCGCAGTCGGCCACTTATTGATGGCTACATAATCCACGCACGCGAGCGCGGCGATCGTCGCAGCGCGGTGGGTCTCTGTGAATACAGGGCGGTTAGGTCCCTTGTTCACGTACGCATCGGGCGTAATGGTCACGATCAGAACGTCACCGAAAGCCTTCGCCTGCTCAAAATGGCGTATGTGCCCGATGTGCATCAAATCGAACACGCCGTGACAGTGGACAACGCTCTTCCCCTCTGCGCCGAGTGAAGCCGTCAGACCCGCGAGGTTTTCTAAGTGCAGGATCTTGTCAGTTGTTTTCGGACTACGTGCAGCCGCTGGTGTCATGCACTAGACTCTTTTGTCGCCCAGAAACGCAAACCAACTCCTGGTGGTCGCCTCGATCGAAGACGCGTCCCAAACTGGCGCTTCCCGCCAATACGCGATGTTTTCGAGCATGGTTTTCACTCCATCCTCAAAAGGAACCTGCGGTGTCCATCCGAGCTCAACACCGATTTTACCGATATCAGCCCACGTGCAATCGGGTTCGCCGGGACGTCTAGGGATATGGACGCGCGCACCGCCCAGCAGATCCGCAAGATGATTCACCGGTTGCGGGTTTCCTGCGCCCACGTTATAGACTCGCTGAACCAAAGCGGTGTCCGCCGCTGCGTAAAATGCCCTTGCCACGTCCGTAACGTACACAAAATCTCGCGTCTGCTTGCCATCGCCGACGATCGTAAGTGGTTTCCCCGCTAATTTCTGCGCCAGGAATACGCCGAATACGGCGCCATAAGCCCCCGTCGTACGAGACCGAATTCCGTAGGCGTTAAAAATTCTGATCGAATTCACCGGCAGACCGTAGACCTGCCCCCAATGCAGCACGGCCTGTTCGCCTTGGAATTTGCTGAGTGCGTATGGATATTGCGGCTGGATTGGAGCGTTCTCGGTAGTAGGGCATTCCGTCGCAATCCCATAACACGAAGAAGAAGCGGCGTATACCAGCTTCTGCACCCTGGCATGTCGCGCGGCCTCCAGGACGTGCACTGTTCCCAGCACGTTCGTTGACATATAGTCCGTCGGCCGGTCAATCGAGGGTACGATATCACCGATACCGGCGAAGTGAAATACGTAGCGCGCGTTCTGAAACAAGCGTTCGGCCGGCGAGATAGTGCGGATATCTTGTATCTCGACGACGACGTCCGGGTTTTCCTTGTGCTGTTCCAGGTTGACAATTCTGCCGCCCGCCAAATTGTCGATGACGTGGACCCTGAATCCTCGTTCAACTAACAGGTCCACCATATGGCTCCCGATAAATCCGGCGCCGCCGGTGACTACCGCAATCGGCTTGCTACTCATTGCAGTTGCAGTTTGTTGATTGTCTTTACATTGATAAAGTCTTCGTTGGTCAGGCTGTTTTCATACTGCCCTGTCTTGAAAGCAGCGCAGAGGTCGCGCACGGCGTCTTCAATGCTGCGCCGGGGACGGTATCCCAGCCGTTCAGCGATCTTCCGCGAACTGACGTGATACGAGCGGTTGTCGTTCGTGCTCGTGGTCACTATACTAATCGGGCTCTTTTCCGGGAATTCGCGCTCAACAACATTCTTAACTATTTCTGCGAGTTGTGACACCGTATGATTTTCATATCCTGCATTGAAGCTCTCCCCGGCAATCAACTCGTCGGGGACTTCAAGCATTTTCACATACAGTTCCGCAATATCTGCGATATGAATATTTGGACGTTTCTGCTCGCCACCAAAAACCGTAATTACTCCGCGATGATAAGCATGGTTGGTCAAGATATTCACCGTCAAATCAAACCTCATGCGCGGTGAGTAACCGCAAACAGTAGCAGGTCGCATAATGACGGGCACGAAATCCCTCGACGCGTAATCGAGCAAAATGGATTCACACAGACCTTTATATTTGCTGTAGTCGGTGAGCGGCATCAGTGGATGCTCTTCTGTCACTTCAGGCGCATCGCTGATCCCGTAAACCGAACTGGAAGAGACGTAAACGAACCGTTTCACGCCAGCTTCCTTGCTGGCCTTGACGAGCGGCTCGAACGAATCATAATTGATCGTTCTGCTCAGATCAGGATTTAGTTCGTAGCTTGGATCGTTCGAAATGCACGCCATGTGAATGACGTAGTCGCATCCCGCCACCGCATCGACATAACGATCCGTGTCCCGGATATCGCCATCGACAATCTTCAAATTGGAGTGCGACGGCAGCCCGTTTGCGCCGAATAGCATGAGGTCATAAACCACAACCTCGTAACCGGCCTCGAGGAGCTGTGGAACCAGCACACAACCTTTATAACCGGCTCCGCCTGTGACCAAAACCCGTTTCATCAAGCCCCTCTTAAATTAATCGCATCCGCAAAGTGCGACTCCATATGAGAGCCGCAGTGTGAAAACTCATTAAACATTTTGAACGTACATACCTTGGATTAGCTCAAGTCGGTACCAGCTATTTAAGGGGTCGAGGCTCGCAAATGCGGAGCGCGCCGACAGGCCCCGCTTGGCCGCCCCGCGATGGGCGTGAAACTATGGTCGAATAAGATTATACATGGAGTTAAAACGATCGCAATCCATGCAGCGTGCGCGTAGTGTTTATGTCTAATAGCGCTCTCCCAAAAAGCGTTGAGGTCGTGCAAATGACCCAGAATATTCGCGAACAGATCAGCCGTCGATCAGGCCCCGTTGAAGTTCAACACGCCGAATCGCGGCTGCCGCCAAGGTCAACAGAAAGCCTCGGATCCATCAACGACGAGTTTGATGCGCTCAACTCTCGGATCCAAAGCGGCGAACCCACGCCTGCTTCCGTCACCGTACGCGGCCGGATCGGATCTCTACTGAAAAACCGGCTGTACCGATTTCTGTGGTGGCAGAACGCGCAGATCAAGGCGCTGGCCGCGCTCACTCTGAAGCGTGGCCGTGAAGAAAAGAGCGTGCTCGATGCGCTATCGGAGAGTATCGGCACTCTGAGCCGAGAGAACCGCGAGATTCACCAGCTGGTTTTCGAATATAGGCGGCTCCTTCAGGAAAGCGAGAACCGATTACAGCGATTGCAGTCGGATCAGGTGGCCTTTCAGACCGCAGAGATCGAGCGGAATCTGCGCAGCGCTGCGGAGCTCGACGCCGAAAGGTCTTCGCTCCGCCAGGAGTTGAGCGCGGTGAAAAACGCTCTCGAGTTGCGCGAAGCTCGCATCACCGAACAAGTCACGGAAAAGATCGCCGGCCTTGATCAACAGCTTGAGGCGGAGAGTGCCCAGAAAGAACAGCTAAGCGCTCGACTGTCCCAATTGGCGGCTCGGCTATCCGAACTGGGCCTGTTCACGCACCAAACAAGAGCGAGTCTTAGCATTCAAGACCGGCGCCTCGGTCTCTTTCTTGAGGAAGCCCGCAAGGGTCTGCCGCAGCCAATCGGATCAGAGCAACTGCTGGACATGGCGCGGGAGCACACCGTGCATAAATATGATTCGCTTTACGCTGAATTTGAGGACGTCCTCCGCGGCACTCGAGAAGAAATCAAGGCCAGACAGGAAGTTTATCTGCCGTTCCTGAAGAGTCATGGTATTGGTTCCCCGGCTTTGCCGCTTTTGGATCTGGGATGCGGACGCGGCGAGTGGCTAGAGCTGTTGGGCGAGCATGGTTTGCAAGCCGTCGGAGTGGACCGCAACGACGCCATGGTTGAGCGTTGCAAATCTTTCGGGTTGACGGTTGTGCAGGATGATGCGCTGCCCTATCTTTCAGCTCTGCCCGATGCCTCCCTGGGCGCGGTGACCTCGTTCCACATGGTTGAGCACATGCCGTTCGACGTCGCTTTAACTATGATCGACGAAAGCTTGCGGGTGCTGAAGCCGGGTGGGATTCTTATTCTCGAGACGCCCAATCCCCACAACATGCTAGTGGGGTCGCACAACTTTTATTTGGACCCTACTCACCACAAGCCTCTGCCAAGTCAAATGTTAAGATTTTTCGTCGAAGCGCGAGGTTTCTGCGACGCTCACGTATTGGATTTGCATCCTTACCCGGAGCCGGTCCGCTTCGCGGATGATGGAAACAGCGTGGCGAGCCGCCTCAACGACTATTTCTATGGCCCGCAGGATTACGCTGTCATCGGGCGAAAGGCCCCGACACATGGCGGGTCGGGTCCCCACGATTCCGCGCTTGGCCTCGAAACTCCTGAGGGAACCAGGGGAGCTGGTTGATTTCGCGCCGGAAGTTATCCAGCCGCTTCTGTTCGGTCCTCCGTACACCAGCGGAGAACTTCCTGAGTGAATGATTGCCAGGTAGGCAGATTCAATAGCGCTGTTTCTTCGGTCTTCCGGTTCGCGTATTCATCGCTCATGAACGAGAGCACGGCGCGCCGCAAATTGTCGGCAGTTAGCGGCTCAACGTACTCAATCCCGACCGATCCCAGGCGTTTTAGGCTGGGAATCGCCGTTGAGGCAATAACTGGAGTTCCGACCCAGAGACTCTCCACGGGAGGCAGGCCGTACCCTTCGGCAGTGCTCACGTAGATGGTCGCCCGTGACCGTTCGACGTAATTCCGGATCGCACCGTCGCCAGGAGCAGAGTGGAATCGAAGTCCTGAATTTTTGTCAGCTGCCAGCGCTCGCACCTTGTGAGCGAATTCGGAATCGACCCACCCCATTTTGCCGATAAACTCGAGAGTTAATCCGTCGATTTGGCCCAGCAACGGCTCGAATGCTTGCAAGATCAACTCGTGGTTTTTTCGAGGCTCAATGGTCCCCAGCACGCTAAACGTCAGGGGACGATTGAGAACGGGCCGCTCCGCTCTGGGGCCAAGCGAGTCGCACCCGAGTGGCAGAACCACACCATCTCGAGCATTCGTCCGCTTCAAGCGCCGGAAATACGCTTCGCGCGTATCCTCAGAGATAAACCCGCAGTGAGCGGCTCCTCTGATGAGCTGGTAATAACCACACATGCTCAAAACACCGTCTTGGTCGAAATATTCCGGGTGCGTAACGGGGAGCAAGTCATACACGATAAACCGGACACGCTGCCATTGCTCTTCCGGCATGTCTCGCAACAACGCAAGCCGCTGCGCGTTATCGAAGACTTCCGGGACGAGAACGGTGTCTTCGGCTGACACGGTCACGGGCAAACCGCCCTCCGCTGTCCCGAGCTGGCGAATTTCGGCGGCCCCGGACTGCGTTGGGTTTCTGAAATACATCCCGATCGTTTCGATCAGCGAACTAGGAAGCGCAACGTAGCGGTTCGCATGAACCCGGACCCCAACTGCTGCGTCGGAGGGCAAGTATCTGCACAACTCGCCCGCAATCCGTTGGATTCCGGTTGTGATCGGATTACCCAGGAACTCACTCAAATCGATGTACAGACTCATGCCACATCAAGAATTTCGGCCAAGCGTTTTGCGTACCGCTCAAAATTGTGAGTCTGGAGGTAAGCAGCACGCGCATCTCGATGAGAAGCGCGACCGGCCTGGCCTTCCCAAACTAAAGCGAGTTGTTCCGCCACCTGCAGCGGAGAAAAGCGGTCCGGCACGGCTAAAACATACGCGGGAGCATCACAGGATTTGATCAGATCACTCGTTGCTACACAGGAAAGTCCCGCGCCGATGCAGTCAAGTAAGGCCGTCGAAGACTGTTCCAATCCATTACTCTGCAGTTGAACTGCGGCATCGGAGGCAATTAGAAATTCGCGATATGTGGCATCGTCCATAAGCCGATCGCTGCAGTGAACGTGCTCACCGATTCCATACAGCGCAGAGATGCGATTCAGCTCTTTCTCTTCAGGTCCTGCATTGCCGATAAGATACAGCTCGGCAGGCACATTCCAGCTTCGGAGTAGCTCAAGGGCGAAAATACAGGACGCTGTAGCCCTTTTCTGTGCGAAACCTCCGAAGCTTGATATCACGAAGCTTCCGGGAGCTATACCGAGTCGCTCACGCGAAACCCGCTTTGCAGGCGCTGTCAGGTCCTCCTCGTCGAAGAAAATAGTCGGACAGCATGTCGTCACGTGAGCATTGGCTCCGTATTGTTTTTTTATTTGAGCCTGCTGAGTCGCGGTATGCACAATCAAGGGTGATGCGCGCTCGATAATTTGCTCGATGAACACGGAAAGTAAATCGCCGGCATCGTGAAGAATGCAAGGGCCACCGTACCGTTCGAAAATTTTGAAGATCCGACTGTGTGAAGAAGAATTTCCGAGAACGGAAATGACACCGTTGTACCTGCCAGCGACGAGAGGCGCGAGAGTTATAACGCCGCCGTCCCGGTAGCAGCCTTCGAAAGTGAGTGGGCGAGAAGCATCGGTATATATATCGGAGTCGAACAACGGCTCGCCCTCACGCATGGTCATCGCCGTGTACCGAGCCACAGCGGATTGATCAGGAGGATAAGGGCTTAAGAAAGCCAGCCGTGGCTTTTGGCGTTTCCCGACAGCCGCGACATTGTCTCGTTTCTCAATGGCAGCCTCTACGGTGTTCCAAAATCGCCTGCCTACTGCGTCTTCGTGAAAACTATCAGCTAAGTGGGCTTGGGATGCGACCAGAGACGCCCGTAACTCGGGGTCATTCAGCAGAGCTTCCAGCTTTTCTGAGAGGTCGACTGAATCATCCGGCGGAAAGAGAGCCTGTGCATCTTCAACTAACTCCAAATGTGCGGCGCAAGTGGAGGCGATGACGGGACACCCACAAATTGACGCCTCTGCAACCGGTAGGGAAAAGCCTTCTATTTTAGAGGGAGCAATCGCCGCGATCGCACCGGCATGTAGCGAGACGACCTGTTCATCGGGAATGCTGGGATAAAATTCCAGGAACCCGGCTCCTTCGCTGTGGCCGGCCAAGCGTAAGAGATCGATTTTGTAGGCGTCGCAATAGAAGCTGATGACCTTCAGTGGAATACGCCGCGAATGGAGTCGATTCAAGCGTTCTACTGCTTTCACAGCGACTTCTGTATTCTTTCGTCTGTCATCTCCTCCCAAGGTCACGAAATAAGGCTCGTTTCGATCGTAAGCAGAAGACGCGCTTGCTAAGCGATCGCGAACTTCATACAAGGAATGGCGTACGGACGCGCCAGTGACATGGATCCGGTTACGGGAAACACCTGTCAGTTGGGAAAGTCTCGAAGCTGAATATTCCGAGATAGGAAAGAGCAGGTCGAAGTCTCGCAGTCGGGCCAGCTTCGCGACATATGCCATGCGACTAGCGACGGTTGGCAGATACCCGGGCCAATCCAGAGGAATGAAGTCGTAAACGACCGCCGTACGAAGGATACCCGGACGATCATGCAACGGCACGCTGAAGCGCGTATCGTGCGTCATGGGCGATCCGTCTATGAAGACCGCGGGCGCGCCATTCGAGCAAGGGTTCGTTGAATGGCTGATCTCGTCGACCAAACAGCTGAGATCCGGCGGCAGCTGTGGCATGCGGGGATCCGTTAAGCCGATCGCCTTCCAGTCCGATAAGCCGCTCCGCTTGCGCGCCCTCAGCAAAGATGCAGTGTGATACCCAATGCCCCGCCGCTGAAAGGCCCGGTCCTGAAGACAGCGCAGGTCAGCGTATATTACTGCCTGCATGGACCCGATCGCGAACTAATCGCGCGCCAAAATTGGAGTGCCGAGGGCATCCTTCAAATCGACTGCCGGACAGGAATGATCTTGGACATATCGAAGCTCATACTATCGGCTATTGTCGGCTGCATGTACTCTATCTGCACTGGTTGCCACCGTCGGCATGAGCGTGCCGGCTTCCCAACGGGCCTCCGAACTGTTCAAGTGCGATGAACGGAATAACGCAAGAAGCAGCTGCTCCATGGCATCCCATTGTGCAGCATTGCCGGCCTCCATGTTGCGCAAACGATCTTCCATGGCCGCCCAGCGCCGCTGAGAGTCGTCCGATTGCAGCCGCGTCTCAATGCTCTCGAGCTGCGCGCGTATATCCGCCAGCATGAAAAGCTTCACCTTCAGGAGAAACCACCAGAAAAGTCGCTCGAAGAAAGTGCGATAAATGGGGCGCAGGACGAAAACGACTATCTTTTCGCCAAACCTCATGAATTATTTTTCACCCGTCCTTACTGGGCTGCAGTAACTGCGCAGCGGTTCAGCGGAGCAACGCCCAAACTTCTGCAATCGGCGTTTACCATTTCCCAAACCAACTCGCGAAAACGCACCTTGGGAGCCCAGCCCAGCCTCTGTTCACCCTTGGCAGCATCTCCGAGCAAAATATTAACTTCAGACGGCCGGAACAGCTCGGGATCTGATACAACATATTCTCGATGATCGAGGCCTGCGCACTCAAACGCTGTCTCGACAAACTCCTGCACGGAATGCGATTCTCCCGTCGCGATCACGTAATCGTCGGGCTCGGGTTGCTGCAACATGACCCACATCGCGTGCACATATTCGCGTGCATGTCCCCAATCGCGTTTAGCTTCGAGATTGCCCAGTTTCAACTCTTTCGATTTACCCGCGAGGATGCGCGCCACTCCGGACGTGATTTTCCGCGTTACAAATTCAAAGCCGCGGCGAGGCGATTCATGGTTGAAAAGAATGCCACTACTCGCATGCAGCTCGTATGCCTCACGGTAATTTCTCGTCAGCTCAAATCCGCATACCTTGCTGATTCCGTAGCTTGAGCGCGGATGAAATGGCGTACGTTCATTTTGCGGCACCTGCTCGGCTTTACCGAACATTTCGCTCGAACCAGCAAAATAGAACCTGCACTTCGGAGCGACATTCTTCACAGCCGCGAGCAGGAAATGCGTGCCGTTTATGTTTGCGTTCAGAGTCGAGAACTCGTCGTCAAAAGAGTAGCTCACGAAACTCTGCGCAGCCAGGTGATAGCACTCGTCGGGGGCGACTGCGCCGACGGCCTGGTAAATGCTTGCATAACTCTCAAGCGAGGCCGCGTGGAAAGTGATCTTATCGCGCACGGACGCAAGCCTCGCGAGGCGGTGATCCGGATCTTCAAGTGCGACTCGGCGCACGATACCGTGAACGTCGTACCCTTTCGAGACCAGCAACTCCGCCAAATAGGAACCGTCTTGGCCGGTAATGCCCGTGATTAAAGCTCGTTTCGCCATGAAACTCGCTTCAATTTATCACGTCAGGCATGCCGTCCAGCGATGTTTCTACAATCTAAAGAGATGCGGGGGCCTCACGTCAGGATGGTTCGATTTCCCGCGCCTGTGCAGTTCCGTCTCGACTATCGGTTGATTGCTCGATCGGGCATTTTTGATCCCGATTTCTACGTTGCGCAGATTCCTGAACTTGCAGGTACCGGAGCCGATCTGGTCGAGCATTACCTCTCGTCGGGCGGGTTAGCCGGCCTCAATCCCCATCCGCTTTTTGATAGCAGATGGTATCTGCAATGCAATGCCGGCGTCGCTGCCCGGGGCGTCACCCCTCTGGTGCACTATTTGCGCCAAGGCTGGAAACAGGGATGTAGCCCTCATCCTCTCTTCGATACACGCTTCTACTTAGAGCAAAATCCGGATGTCGCGCGCGCTTCGGCCGAGCCACTCAAGCACTATCTATTAACCGGAGGTTTTGAGGGTCGCGATCCCCACCCTCTGTTTGATAGCGACTGGTATTTGGAGCAAAATCCCGATGTAGTCGCCGCGGGCGCGAATCCTCTCGAGCATTACTTAAAGCACGGCTGGCGCGAAGAGCGCAACCCCCATCCACTCTTCGACAGCGCATTTTACCTCGCGCAAAACTCCGATCTTTTACAACAAGGGGTGCCTCCCCTGCACGACTACGTCGTGCGAGGCTGGCTCGAGAGACGCTCGCCACACCGTCTATTTGACGTCTCCTTTTATCTCCAGCAGGATCCTGCTCTCGCACAATCGCGGATCGATCCCGTCGAGCATTATCTAAGCCGAGGCGGTTTTGAAGGGCGCGATCCACATCTCTTATTTGACAGTGATTGGTACCTTCAGCAGCATCCCGAAATAGGCAAGGCAACAAATCCATTGGTTCACTATTTGCGCCAAGGATGGCGTATGGGATACGATCCCCACCCGCTTTTCGATACCTCCTTTTACATCGAGCAGCATCCCAGCCCTACCGCAGCCGACATGGATCCGCTGTCGCATTACTTGGAAACAGGTTCGGCGAAGCGCTACTCTCCGCACGTATTGTTTAACTGTGACTTCTATCTCGCGCAGACTGACAACTCCGACACAATTAGTGATCCACTCAGGCATTATGTCGAAGAAGGCGGGAGGCGCGGCCTCGATCCGTGCGAACTATTCGATTCCTCGTTTTATCTAGAGCAATACGCCGACATTGTGAAAGCCGGAGTCAATCCGCTCGTGCACTATTTGACTGAAGGGGTTGCGTACGGTTGTAAACCGAATCCACTGTTTGACACATCTTTTTACCTGAAGCGCTATCCCGATATTGCATCCTGTGGGTTAAACCCTCTTGTTCACTTCGTGATGCATGGTGCATCCGAAGGTAGAATGCCGAACCTGTTTTTCGATCCCGTTTTCTATGTCACTAAGTATCCCGACCTAAGGCGGAAGAAAGTCAATCCTCTCTCTCACTACTTAGTGTTGGGAGGAGCCGAAGAAGGCCGCGATCCAAGTCCGTTATTTAGCACGACCGCGTATGTAAAAGAGCATCCAGAGTTACAGCATTCCACTCTCAATCCACTGGCCCATTTTTTAGGCTATCGGAGGCGAGACCATCGGATTCCGCCGCAGGAGATCCAAGCGGGCGCTGCCGAGCGGTTCCGAGTCGACACTGCAGCTTACAGAGTGCGATGCGGATTTTACTCATCAAACCGCGAACCTAGAACCGGGTCAGGCGAGCATCATCTGTGTCACTCGCTGGGTTCCGCGTTCGGCGGCCGCCGGTAATGAATACCGCCTCTATCGCATGCTCCAGTGGATGCGGTCGGCTGGATATCGAGTACTGCTCGTCTTATGCCCGACTGCAGAACAAACCCTCGATCGTGCGCAAATCAGGAAACTCGAAGAAGTCGGCCCTGTGATTTTGTGCGAACGAACGGGGCGCATTACGTATAGCCTGAGAGCGGTTGGCGACGTTTTGGCGGCATTGAACGGCAGGTTGATTCCTGCCCAACCGACCATTCCGCGCGAAGTAATTCTGTGCATTATCAAAGAGCTAGTCACAAAATTGGGCCGTTCCACGGTGCTTACGACACCCACTTTTGCTTCGTGGCTGTTTCCAAGCCTAAGTGCCGACACGCTGAAGATCGTCGATGCGGGTGATATTTTCCGTGGGAGAGCGAAAACCAGTACGTCTTATGAGAGCTCAGATGGGACACTGTTGGGCTTAGATGATGTCCGGGAACAGTTCATGCGTGCGGATCTTGTGTTGACTGCAAGTACGAATGAATCCCGTGAGCTGGCCCAGGTAACAGAGGCAACGAAAACACTCGTGGTTGGGTTCGATTGCGTATCTGCCGAATACGAGCCGGCAACTCACGATCGGCAAATTCTTTACGTCGGATCCGACAATCGCACCGATAGACAAGGTCTTCAAGATTTCCTCAAGTACGGCTGGCCGTCCATTCTGCGCTCCGTCCCGGACGCGAAATTCTTCATCGTGGGAGAAGTCTGTAGAGCTCTAAGGAGTACGCCGGAATCGGCGACGCTGCTTGCGTGTCCCGATGACCTTGAGCCGGCATACCGCGCCGCGAAGGTCATCATAAATCCCTGTATCGCGGGACCCGCGCCAAGCGTGAGAACTCTGGAGGCGCTGCGGCACTTACGCCCTATTATTACGTGGCCGGCGGGCGTTGAAGGCCTCGATACGACACTAAGTTCAATGTGCGCGGTTGTGACAGATTGGTACGAGTTCAATCAAAGTGCACGGACACTGCTTCTGGATGATCGAAATACTTCTGTACCGCGACAGTATTCACAGTTGCCCGCGCACTTACCTTCTGCGGGTGACGTTTACGCTCCTTTGAAAAAAGAGTTACAGTCGTTTTTCTTCAAGGAAGAACAGGCCAGCGCGTGAACGATCGAAGCATTGACGTGCTGATCAATGCAACCGCAAGCGCAGAAGGGTCGACGCTGGTTTCGGAAAGGCCAATTGCCGCCGCCAATGAAGCGTTTCGATCTGCCTCCCTACATTCGCGTCATTTACTTGTTCTCCTCGGCCCGGTGTCGACAGACTGTGAGACGTTGCGCATCCTAACAGAAGGGTTCGATATAGATCCGTATTTTGGAATCACGGTGCCCCGGCAGATCGATCGAACCACCGACCGTGCTTTGAGGCTCACTTGTGAGTGGGGCGACCCCGCATTGCCTACTTTGGATCGTCGAGTACTGGCGGAGTGTCCCGAGTATTGGATACTGCCTGAGATGTTGTGTTCGTGTTTTCTGCTGCGCGATTCCGTTGTGGCTAACTTCGACCTTCTTGATGAGACATATGAAACACTCGCAGGGGCGCTCTACGATTACCTCGGCCGCGTGCGCCGTTGTGGCTTCCGTTGCGTAGTGATGAATAGAGCGGTCGCGGTGGCACCAACCGGAAGTACCTGCTGCCAAGTGACTCTTCCTAGAATCGATGCCCGGAGACTATATACCGAGCACCCAGATAACGGACTCGCGCGGACTGAACTCGCACTGCATCACTGTCATACATACGAAAGTCTTCTTGGCAGGGGGTTTTCCAGCACGCCGACTCTCCGGAAGAGCTTACTTATAGACGCCCGAGGTCTTTTGACTCACGTAGACGGCACTTCTGAAGCAGTGCTTTCGACTTGTGACGCTTTGTATAACATTGACCACGATTGGAGCATTGCCCTCTTGGCCGCTCAAGGGCCGAGCCAGTTTCACGGGTTGACACGGCGATACCCGAAGTGGCAGATCATCGCGGAACCGGGTGATCATTACTTCACCGCAGCCCTACGACTCTCGCAGCCCTGGGACGTGCACTGTATGGTTGACCTACATCGAATGGCGCTGTTCAACTTCTACACAATGCTGGACAGCATTGCCTGGGACGTCATATACGCAGCCCCTCGTGGGCTTGGGGGTGCTTGGTCATTTGTCTCTGCATTCGCTGACGGCATACTATACATTTCAGAATTCACGCGCGAGCGGTTCAGTATTCGATTCCCGTCGGCGCGTTCAACACTCGGTTACGTATCGCACCTTTCATTTCGACCAAGTGATTACGCGCCCACGATCTGTGAAGCTCAGCCGGCACAAGATCTCGACTATATTTTTGTAGTAGGAAACTCATACGATCACAAGGATCTTGGACCCACAGTAGATTTGTTGAGTTCGACGTTTCCTTTCCACTCCATCAAGACTCTTGGCTTGAAAAGTCACTCGAGTCCGCTCGTAGAGACTCTCGAGAGCGGCCGTGTGTCACAGAACCAAGTAGATCGCTTGTTCGCAGAAGCGAGCGTCGTTGTTTTCCCGTCACTTTATGAGGGTTTCGGGTTTCCAATTTTGAAGGCTCTGAGCCTTGGGCGTACTGTATTAGCGCGCCACTCTGCACTGCTGTTGGAGATTGCAAGTCATTATCGGGGTCCTGGACGCCTAGTCGCTTTCCGGGACCGCGTAGAGTTGGTTGATGCAGTCGGGCGCATACTTCATGGTGCAGATGTCAATGAAATGCGGTTAGGCACTGATCTTGCCGACAATGCCGAACCGAAAGGATGGCAGGAAGTTTCGGCGGGCATTTTGGATTTCATTGAAGAGCAAGTTAAAGACATTAGGAGATCTCGGTGGATGGCTCGTCAAAACGTAATTGAACAGTTCTCTGCTGCTGACCTAGACCGGAAAGCTGAGCTTTGAACTGGCGCCACGACAACAACTCGCTAGCAGCCCAGTACTATCGCAAACATTAAGGGCGCAACAATGGAGGCATCCGATTCAATCACGTACTTGGGCGTGTCGATGCTCAGCTTCTCCCACGTGATCTTTTCATTCGGAATGGCGCCGGAATAGGAACCGTAGCTCGTCGTCGAATCGCTAATTTGGCAGAAGTAACCCCACAGCGGCGTATCGACGCGCTCCAGATCCTGGCGCAGCATCGGGACCACGCAAATTGGAAAGTCTCCCGCAATACCGCCGCCGATCTGGAAAAACCCGATCGACGATTCACGCGACGTATTTGTGTACCAATCCGCCAAGGAAATCATGTACTCGATTCCCGTGCGCACGGTGTGCACGTTCTTGACATCGCCCGATATGCAATGACCCGCGTACATGTTGCCGAGCGTCGAATCCTCCCAACCGGGAACGAAGAGCGGCAAGTTGCGTTCCATTGCGGCATACAACCAGCTATCTTTCACGTCGATCTGGAAACTCGCTCGCAATTCAGGTGACTGCAGAATTCGATAGAAGAACTCATGCGGGAAGCACCGCTCACTCTTGCTGTCCGCTCTCATCCATTCTTCAAGAATTACGCCTTCAATACGACGCATCGCTTCTTCTTCCGGTATGCACGTGTCAGTCACGCGATTCATATGTTTATCGAGAAGGGCCTGCTCATCTTCGGGTCTCAAATCGCGCCAGTGCGGCACTCGCTCATAGAAGTCATGGGCGACTAAGTTGAACACATCCTCCTCGAGGTTTGCGCCCGTGCAGCAGATCCCGTGGATTTTTTCTTGGCGGATCATCTCCGCCAACGAGATGCCTAGTTCTGCGGTGCTCATGGCGCCAGCGAGGGTCAGGAACATCTTGCCGCCGCTGTTCAGATGACTGATGTATCCGTCCGCAGCTTCAATCAACGTGGCCGCGTTGAAATGACGAAAGTGATGCCTGACGAAAGCAGTGATGGGACCGTGATTCATTTGCGTGCGACTGTTCCCTCAATCCAACGACAGCGGCACGTAAATCAGGTGCCCCTCTCGTTCAATCAGCAACACGGCTGGATCGCCGGGCTTCATTCTGTCGAGCGTTTGGCGGAGTTGCGCGACATTGGCGACGACATGCCGGTTCACGGCGTACACAACATCTCCGGCTTCGAGGGGAGGTCCCGAATACGGAGCATTCGCCTTCCGCGCCGCAACGACGACGCCTTCGGGCCGCCGCAAATTCGGCAAAAGCTGCAACACGGCTTTGTTGATATCGAGACCCACGATGCCCAACTCGGGCACAACATTCTTCACTGGATCTACTAAATCGGCAAGTGCGTCCAACTCTTCCCCAGACTGTTCTTCCGTGGTCACCGGAACGTCGAGCTGATCCGCTCCGCGCTGCACGCGCAGCATCACCTTTGTTCCGGGCGCGAGGCGCGACACGTTTGCATTCAATTCATTAACGCGCGCGAGTCGTCGACCGTTCAGCGCAACGATGATGTCATCAATCTCGATTCCGGCATGGCTGGCCGCCCCGTCGGGCCGAACATCGGAAACGATCACGCCATGATCAGTCTCCAGTTCCAGTCCTTCCGCCATTTCTGGAGTAATCGTCTCGGCCATCAGTCCCAACTGCGCCCGATGGACATGCCCTTGCGTCTTTAATTGCCGGTAAACTTCGCGCGCGATATTGCTCGGAATAGCAAATCCGATTCCTTCGCTACCGCCCGATTGCGTCAAAATGAACGTGTTGATGCCCATCACACGCCCTTCCGCATCGACCAGCGGACCTCCGCTATTTCCTGGATTGATGGGCGCGTCCGTCTGCACGTAAACCATCGGGTCATCGGGTTTGATCTGCCTCGCGACGGCACTCACCACGCCCAAGCTAACCGAATTATCCAAGCCAAGGGGATTGCCCAGCGCCAATACAATTTGGCCTTGCTTCAACTCATCCGAATTCCCGAACACCAGATACGGCAAGTCGGTCTTGTTTATCTTGATGACCGCCAGATCGGTGTCGCGATCCACTCCGATAAGCCTCCCGTCAATTGGACGATTGTAGGACTTGTCTCCCTGTTCTCGGGCTTCCATTTCTGCCCGCACGTTCATTTGTACCTTTACACTGTGCGCGTTCTTCACCACATGTGCATTGGTGAGGATGTATCCATCGGCACTCATGACAATGCCCGACCCGCTGCTATTTTCAGCGGTCAAGAGCTCGCCGTTATTTTGCGAGCCTTCCCCTGTCACGTAGCTGCGAACAAATATCTGCACAACCGCTCGCCCGGAACGCTGCGAAATCTCCTCAAACGAAGTGCTCAACTGCTTGAGGACGTCCATTTTGTCCGGGTTGGGCGCGGCTGGAGCTTTGTTTTCGACCGGCTTGTCCTTCTGCCGCTGCTCAGCCGGAAGTGTTTGAGCAATCATCCACGGCGCGCACAGGGCTGTCGCGAGAAAGCATCTGAATATCGCGAGTGGCAGTTTCATGTAGTTCTCCGCAAGTTAATGGATGCCGCAATCCCGCAACTAAATTCGTGACAAATTGTTACTCTTCAAACAGTACATCCGAACTTTGCACGTTCGCATCCGAATTCCGCACGGGTCGAAATCCCGCGTGCCGTCCGAGCTTCCTGAAACCGAAGACTCGTCCCTAGGCGATCCCCCCGTTCTTAACACGACTCCGCCGGAGAAGTCGCGTACGGGCTTCGGTGGATCTTCGCGCGTTGCAATCGGTATTCTCGGCAGTCGTATTACAGGCGTTATCCGTGAGCGCGTCACTGGACACTACCTGGGTGTTGAGACGCTATCTGCCGACGCGTTTCGGGCCGCCTTTCGCGTTCCGAGTCTGCTCAGCAATCTGTTTGGGGAAGGCGTCCTCTCTGCCGCTTTCGTTACCGTGTATTCGAAACTGCGGGCCAGGCGGCAAGACGAGGAAGCTGAACATCTGGCAAGCGCCGTTTTCGGGATACTGGCCCTGGTCTGCTCTGTACTCGCGCTCGTCGGCGTTTCACTCACGCCCTTTCTCATCGATCTCATCGCGCCGGGATTCGAAGGTGCAAAGCGCGCCCTTACCATCCACATCGTCCGTATTCTGTTTCCGGGAACCGCTGTCCTGGTCATGAGCGCCTGGTGTTTGGGCGTGCTGAACAGTCATCGCCGCTTTTTGCTGTCCTACCTTTCGCCGGTTGCGGTAAATGTCACTGTCTTGGCGGCTCTCTTCATACTTGGCCGTGGCTCAGCGCAAGAGTCACTCGTCATCGGCATCGCATGGGCGTTCGTCGCCGGCTATGCTTTTCAATTCCTGGTCCAACTTCCGCGCGTGTTGCGGGTTCTTTCCGCCTTCCGCCCGACGGTCGAATGGCATTCGCCGCATGTCCGCTCCGTGATTAATAACTTTGGGCCTATTTTTCTCAGCCGGGGCGTTGTCCAAATCAGCGCATACATCGATTCGATGATCGCGAGCAAGTTACCGCAGGGAGCAGTTGCGATACTCGGCTACGCCCAGGTGATCTCGATTCTGCCTATCAGCCTGTTCAGTATGTCGGTTTCGGCGGCGGAGCTTCCCGCGCTCTCAAGCGCAGTGGGAACCCAGGAAGAAGTTGCCGGATTCCTTCGCACCCGTCTTTCCGCGGGGTTGCGCCGCATCGCGTTCTTCATCATTCCGTCGGCTGTGGCATTTTTGGTCCTCGGCGATGTAGTAGGCGGGGCGATCTATCAAACGGGTCTCTTTAGTCACTCGGACACGATCTATCTTTGGTCGGTGCTGGCGGGTTCCGCTGTGGGACTCCTCGCCACTTCCTTGGGACGGCTGTATTCGTCAGCATTTTACGCTCTGCTGGACACCCGAACACCCTTGCGCTTTGCTGTCATCCGCGTGGTTCTCACGACGGTGCTCGGTTTGCTCTTCGCCTTTGAAGTGACAAAGTGGCTCGGCATCGACCAGAAGTGGGGAGTTGCCGGTCTCACCGCGTCGGCCGGCATAGCCGGGTGGGTGGAGTTTATTCTGCTGCGCCACGCACTCAATCGCCGAATCGGGCAAAGCGGTCTTCCCGCTGATTTCGTCGTCAAATTATGGTCGATAGCCTTCGCCGGCGCGGCTTTGGGCTACTTCGTCAAAGTCGCCTTCGGCGCCTTCGGCACGGCACATCCGATTCTGCTGGCGATAGTTGTTCTTCCCGTATATGGCGCGATCTATTTCGCCGGCAGCATGCTTTCCGGAATATCAGAATCAAGCTCGGTTGTCCGGTCGGTGCTCACGCGCTTCCGCAAAGTCTAGCCGCTCTTTTCGATAAGGCTTGCGGTGATTCGCGCGATCTGCAGATCTTCTTGCGCGGGAAGCACCAGCGTCTGAAAGTCCCCCAAGAGCTTTAATCCCGACGAGATCTCGTTCCGCACTTCCGCTGCGTGCTCTCCGATTCCACCTGTGAAGACGAGCGTGTCGAGGCCGCCAAGCGCCGCTGCCATCGCGCCAATTGCCTTTCGCACTTGATAGCAAAACATACGCAGCGCCAAGTCAACGCGCGGATCCTGTTTACGTGTACTGAGCAGGTCGCGAACATCGCTGGTAACGCCTGAGACGCCAAGCAAACCGGACCGCTGATCGAAAAGCTCTTCGAGTGCTTCCGGGCTCGCATAACCATGACGCACGAGGTAAATTACGGCACCGGGATCCAGGTCGCCGCAGCGAGTACCCATCATGACGCCTCCAGTTGGCGTCAGCCCCATCGTCGTGTCTATCGATTTGCCGTTTCGAATAGCTGTGATGCTTGCACCGTTCCCCAGATGCGCCACGACCAAACGCTCAGGCCAGCGCGGAAGCTGCTCGAGAATCGATTCCAAAGACAGTCCGTGAAATCCATAACGCTCGACGCCCAAACGCCGTACCTCTTCGGGAAGTGCGAAGGTCGTCGCAATCTCCGGCATGGTCGAGTGAAACGCTGTGTCGAGGCAGACAATTTCGGGAACCTTCGGCATCAACTGCTGCATTCGTTCAAGTACCGCCAATGCTGCGGGAAGATGCAGCGGCGCATAGTCTACTGCCGATCGCAATTGTTCGAGAACGGCCGGCGTAACGCGCTGGTGCGCGCGTATTTGCCGTCCCCCGTGCACAAATCGGTGACCGATGGCTTGCGGCTCCGACCCGCCGCATTGGGTAATCATTCCTAGCGCATGTTCGAGGGCCGTCGCGTGGTCCTGCAGCGGAACGCGCTCAGTGCGTTTGTCCGGACCTTCAGAAATCTTGAACCAGAAGCTGGAGGTGCTTTTGCCAATTTCTTCGGCCTCGCCGTCGCAGATCAGCCGCGCGATTTCTGTGCTGCAGAGATATAGGCCGAACTTCAGCGAAGAAGAGCCACAGTTCAAGGCCAGTATCGTTTTCTTATTCGCCGCGATCGCGCTCACCCGGCCTCCGTATCTACGCGCGTGAGCCCGCTTCGATCAACTGTTCAGCGTGCTTCAACGCTTCAGCAGTGATGTGCTCGCCCGACAACATGCGGCCGATCTCGCGCGCTCGCTCGTTGCGCGGCAACTCAGCGATCTCGGTTGTCACGCGGCCTTTCTTTTCCCGCTTCGCGACTGCGTAGTGATGGTCCGCGAACCCGGCGATCTGCGCCAGATGGGTCACACAAATCACTTGATTGTTGCGCGACAGCGCCTTCAACCTCTTCCCTACCGCTGCCGCAGCCGCCCCACCTATTCCGGCATCGACTTCGTCAAACACCAGCGTGGGAATCCCGCGATGCTGGTCCGCATCTCCAAGCGCGGTTTTCAGTGCAAGCGCGAGTCGCGACAACTCTCCGCCCGATGCAATTTTTTCCAGAGGTTTCAGTTCCTCGCCGCGGTTGGGCGAAACGAGGAAGGTGATTTCGTCCACGCCGGTTGCCGACCATCCCGCCTGGTTTAAGGACACCTGGAACTGGGTTCCCGCCATAGCCAACGCTTTCAGCTCGACTTCTACTTGCTTGCCCAGTTTCGCGGCTGCGGCAGTTCTCGTTCGGCTTAATTCATTCGCCAATTTTTCGTACGTTTGCGCAACCTCTGCGCGTTGCTTCTCGAGCGCCGCCCTGTGCTCACTCGCATTCTCTACTTCGCCGGCTCGCCGCGCTACATCGTCGTGAAAAGCAATGACGTCCTCGAGTGTTCGGCCGTACTTCCTCTTCAACCGGTCCAATGCCGCCAGCCGGCTTTCGACCTCTTCCAAGCGTCCCGGATCGCCCTCGAGCCGTCCAAGATAATCCCTCAGCGCGTACGCGGCGTCTTCGACCAAAACGGATGCCTGCTTCAGCGATGCCGCCGTTTCACTTAAGCTTTCGTCGATTCGAACCAACTCCTCAATTCGCTTCAGACCGTGTCGGACTTGCGTCGTCGCGCTCTCGGGCGATTCATATAAGGATGCGAACGCTGCTGCAGCATTCTCCTGCAAGCGCGTGACGTTCTGCAAAATCTTGCGATCTGACTCGAGCGCCACATCTTCGCCCGCCTGGGGCTGTACAGCTTCAATCTCTTTTCGCTGAAACGTCCAGAGATCCAACAGTCTCAGTTTTTCCTGCTCGTTTTGGCTCAACTCTTCAAGCTTGTGCCCGATCTCCCGCCATTCGGCGAACGTCTCGGCTACCTGATCGCGCAACTTCACTGCCCGCGCATACTCATCCAGAATTTCGCGCTGCGCTTGCGCCGTGAAGAGTTGTTGCTGTTCATTCTGTCCGTGAATATCGCCGAGAGCGGGCGCCAATTGCCGCAAGAAGGCCGTTGTCACTGGCCGGTTCGCTACAAAGGCGCGCGATTTCCCGGTTGCGGCGATTTCTCGTTCAACAATCAGCTCGTCCTCTCCGTCGTGCTCGATGCCTGCTTCACTCAACAAACTGCCGATGCCCTCCGTCGACTCGAGCGAGAAGATGCCGGAAACCCGCGCCCGCGATTCACCGCTGCGGATCATCTCGCTCGATGCGCGTGCTCCCAGCAAGAGGCCGAGCGAATCGACCACCAGCGATTTCCCGCTGCCCGTTTCGCCCGTCAATACATTCAGCCCCTCTTGAAACCGAATGCGAGCCTGTTCCACGACGGCGTAGTTTTCGACGATCAGCTCCACCAGCATGTGACCGAATTATACGGCGGCGCGGCAGCGCCGGAGAGCTACTTACACGTAATCAGGCAGCATCTTAGCTGTTCCTAGGAGTTAACGAAATTACGTCCTTCTTATAATAAAGACGAAGTAACCGAAAGGACACCTACCGATATTGCCCTTTTTGCTGATTCCTGCCGACCTAGGTCTGTGGGACATCATTCAAAACCTACGACCGGTTCCGCTAGCCATCATCGTAATTCTGATTCTGTTTTCGTTGCTTTCGTGGACAATCGTGTTCTCGAAAGGCAGCGTTTTTAATCGCGCGCGTCGGGAAAACCGGAACTTTCTTCGTGCTTTTCGCAAAGCAAACAATCTGCAGGCGGTCGCAGTCGCGAGCGAGCAGTTCAGCTCTGCACCATTAGTGGCAGTGTTCGACTTCGGCTATGGCGAGATCGAGCGTCAGGTGAAGCAGCGTGGCGCACTGGTGAACAAGGATGCCATTGAGCGTAGCTTGCAATTAGGTATCAGCGAAGAAGTCACTAAGCTGGAAATGAACATGAGCTGGCTGGCGACGGTTGCATCGGTATCGCCGTTCATCGGCCTGTTCGGGACCGTGTGGGGCATCATCGACGCATTTGAAGGTCTCGGAACGGCTGGTAGCGCGAGCCTTCGCGCCGTAGCGCCCGGCATCTCCGAAGCCCTGGTGACTACCGCCATCGGCCTCTTTGCCGCCATCCCGGCGGCCATCTTTTATAACGTTTTCGGATCGCGCATCAAAGAGATAGGAACGCGCATGGAAGACTTCGCGATCGAGTTTCAGAATCTGGCCGAACGCGATTTCGGCGGCTGACCTGGCACTTACGAGTAAGGCACGAAATGGCATTTACATTTAGCAATGGCGGCGGAAGACATGCCCGCCGCTTTGGACGCGCCTCGGCCGTGTCCGAAATTAATGTCGTCCCACTCGTCGACGTCGTGCTGGTGCTTCTAGTCATTTTTATGATCACGGCTAACGTGATGGAGTTCGGACTCGACATTCAGGTTCCGCAGGTCAGGCGCGTTCAGAATACTGCGCAGGACCTGCCGGTCATCAGCATCACGAAAAACGGCGAATCGTTCCTGAACGATAAGCCGATCAACATCAACCTGCTCGCCGAAGGTATCCGGCAGCGCTTTCATAACGCTTCCTCTGTTTATGTGCGGGCTGATAAAGAGACGCCCTGGGATCCAATCGCTCAGATAGTGGCTGAGTTGGGCGAGGCGAAATTCGAGGTCAAAATGGTGACCGCGCCCATCGACGAGGCAGCGCGCCAACGGCGGTAAACAATGGCAGAGTCGATGGACATACTCGACGAGAAAGATCCACTCGGGTTTCCTTTCATCGGCTCATTGTTCGTGCACGGTAGCCTTGTCGCTCTGCTATTTCTCGGCTGGTATTGGATGAATCAGCGGCGGGAAACCATGGGCGATGTGAATGCGGGCGCGGGTCCGGCTTACGCGGTGTCTCCCGTGCATAACATTCCGATTCCTCGACGCGAGGCGCCTCTCAATCCGGTAGCTAACGACACGCAATCGACCGTTCCCACCGCGCCGGCCAAGCAGGAGGTGGAGAAAAAAGAGCCGCGACTCGATAAGAACGCCATCGAAATTCCGGACAAGTTCAAACGCCGGGCCGAAAAGCCGCAGAAGCAGCAGCTGTATCGACAGCCCACTGCGCCCAATCAGGTTTTCAGCCGCACCCGGCAGGCTGTTTCGAGTCCCATGTACGGCGGTCAAACCGGATCCGGGCAGGTTGGCGTGGGGCCGAATACGCCCCTTGGGAACAACCGCCTCGGGTGGTACGCCGAGCTGATCCGCCAGCGCATCGCTCAAAATTGGAACACGAATGGGCTTGATGCTCGAACCCAATCCATTCCTGCGATCGTCAGTTTCATCATCATGCGCGACGGCAGCGTTCGGAACGTGCAGATTGTGCAAGCGAGCGGCAATCCGTCCATCGACAATACGGCTCTGCGCGCGGTCTACGGTTCAGGCCAGTTGCCGCCTCTTCCCGGGCAGATCACAGACAGTTACATCACGGCTCAATTCACCTTTAACTTACGCTGATGCGATTTCTCATTTCCTCTCTCGTCATCCTTGCTGGAGTTAGCTGGCTCGCCGGTCAGCAGCAGATCCAAGTACAAATTGAAAAGAATCCGGGCAAACCGCATATTGCGGTTCCGGATTTCCGCGGCTCGGGAGCAGCCGCTTCCTTGATTGGCGCTTTCAATGACACGGTTCGCGCCGATCTGGATGCGTCCCCGCTGATTAATTTTGTGCCGAAGACTCTGTATCCGCTGCAGATTCCTCAGCAGCCGTCCGACTTGATCGCAGGTGTCGCCGCGCCGAGCCCCACGCCGGTAAGACCCCAAGGAAACAGGCTTACGGATTGGAGTCTTGCACCCATAACCGCGAACTATCTCGGGATGGGCTATGGCGCCGAAGACCGCGGAATGCTCGTAGTGTTTGGATGGTTCTACAGCACCGCGCCAAACATCGCAACGCTGCAACAGGCGCAAGTTTTCGGAAAGGTTTATACAGCCTCACTCGACCAAGCGGGCGCAATCGACGCAGGGCACCGTTATGCAGCGGATATCCTCGCCACCTTCGGCGGAAAGAGCCTGGTGGGAACCAGAATCGTGTTCGTCTCGACTCGCAGCGGCGCCAAGGAGATCTGGGTAATGAATTGGGACGGAACGGACCAGAGGCAATTGACTCATTACGGCTCGATCACGACTTTCCCGTCCGCCTCTCCCGACGGTCACATCGTCGCTTTTACAACTTACGCGAGCGGTTCTCCTTCCATTCAGATGTTGTCTCTTGATACCGGACGAAAACTACCGTTCTATAATCAACGCGCTTCCATGAACGCGTTCGTGAGTTTCACTCCCGATTCGAAGCGCATCGTATTTTCTTCCACCGCGGGAGGCGGGCCTCCGCAGCTTTACATGGCCAACGTGAACGGCGGCGGGTTGCATCGCATCACCGCTTCCGGCGCAATCGAAGTGGAACCGAAGATCAATCCAAAAACCGGTGCCGATCTGGTGGACGTTTCCGGACGTTCCGGCCCCTTGCCGCAGATCTATCACATGAGTATGGAGGGCACCGATGTCCAGCGGCTTACGCCGGGCACGGGAGAAGCAACGAATCCGTCCTGGAGTCCGGATGGCGACCACATCGCGTTCGCTTGGACCAAGGGCTTCGAACCGGGCAATTACAACATCTTCGTCATGGATGTCTCGTCCCAACAAATTACGCAACTCACCGCGGGTGAGGGGCGAAATGAAAATCCGAGTTGGGCGCCCGATGCCACTCACCTTGTTTACGCCTCCAAGCGAGGCAGGCAATCGCAAATATGGGTGATGAATGCCGATGGCAGCGGTAAGCATTCTCTAACGCAGGCCGGAAGCAACGAAAAGCCGGTTTGGGTAAACGCTGAACAGTAGCAGGATAAAGTAACAGAGAACATCGAGGGAGGAACTCAAAGAATCATGAGAGCGCGCAGAGCATTGCTGACATCCGGTTCAGCGCTTCTGTTGATATTGGCTGCGGGGTGTCACAAGAAAGCGCCGCCGCCTCCGCCGCCTCCGCCGCCGCAGAATGTTGCGCCGACTGGGAATAAGCCGGTGATCAACTACTTCACCGCTGAACCGGGCACAATTAACAGCGGCCAGCCATCGTCTCTGCGTTGGTCGGTAGACAATGCCACAAACGTTCAAATCGATACCATCGGGCAAGTAAGTCCGAATGGCCGTCGCGCCGTGTACCCGACGACCACAACCGAATACCACCTCGTCGCTACGAACCCGGGCGGCAGCACGGACGCTCGCGCAACAGTCACCGTCAGCACGGCTCAGCCTGCCACGGCCGTGCAGGGCCCCTCCGGACCCAGCATCGCCGATATCCTTGCGCGCCAAGTGCAGGACGTTCACTTCGACTACGACAAGAGCGATATTCGCTCCGAAGATCAGCCCGTTCTGCAGAGTGATGCCAACGCTCTGAAGACGATCTTCTCGATGGATCCAAACTTCATCGTCACGATTGAAGGCCATTGCGATGAGCGCGGCTCGGCGGAATACAATCTCGGTCTCGGAGATCGCCGCGCCTCCGCTACCAAAGATGCGCTGGTTTCCATGGGTGTTCCGGGCGACAAGCTGAGGACTATCAGCTACGGCAAGGAGCGTCCGCTCTGCACCGACGCTACGGAAGATTGCTACGCGCGCAACCGCCGCGCCCACTTCTCGGCAGGACAGTAGAAGTTTTGCCACGGTCGGCACTTCTCTTACACTGAAGACAAGCCCTGAAACGGGGACGGTTCGCATCCGTCCCCCTCAAAGAGGAGTCAAACTCATATGAAATTTCTGCGCCTGGGCATCCTTATGCTCGCCTGCTCCAGCTTTTGTTTCGCAGTCAACAAGGATCTCGTCGCTATGCAGAGAGATCTGGAAGCCAGAATGGACGCGATGCAACAAAATCTGAACACGCAAATCGCGAACCTCACCGGCATGGTGACGGCTATGCAGAACGATTCGCGGCGCACTGCGGATCAAGTGGCTGGCATGCAGGATGTGCTCCGCAACACGGTCGCTAGCGCGCTTGGTCCAATCACCGGGTTAAACACCAAAATCGATTCAACCAGCGAGGATGTGCGCGCGCTGCGCGATGCTCTGGCAGACCTGAGCGGCCGGCTTGAGCGCATGGACGCCAAGATTACCGATCTTAAGAACCAGCTGCAGATCATGCAAAATCCGCCGCCCGCGCCCGGAGCCGCTGCCACTCCGGGAACGGCGATTCCTCCAGGAGGCCAGGGCGCCCTAGGCCAAACTGCAACTCCCAATGGTCCGCCCGCCGGGATGAGCGCCGCGCAGGCTTATAGCGACGCTGTTCGTGACAAGCAGACCGGGAACAACGATCTCGCCTACCAGGAATTTCAGCAATATCTCACGTATTTTCCGAACACGGAGTATGCAGCCGACGCGCAGTATTACCTCGGCGAGATCGATTACAACCGTCACAACTACAAGCCCGCGGTCCAGGAGTTCGATGCAGTGCTCGAACGTTTTCCGCAGAATCATCGAACGCGAGATGCCCATTTGATGAAGGGTCTCGCACTGGCCAAGGACGGACAACGCAGCAAGGCTGCCCAGGAGCTACGCTCGCTAATCCAGAACTTCCCCACGTCCGAGCAGGCACGCCGGGCGCAGCAGGCGCTGCACGATCCTACGTTATTTCCTTCGGCCGGCGCTAGTACTGCCCGGCGCAGGCCCTCGTAAGATCGTGGGCGGGCACAGCTTTCGGCCGTGCCCGCCCCCATTACTTTGGCGCTGTGAAGTCTGCGGATACTTGACTTAGGCCTTGCGGCGGCGAACCGCGCCCGCTAAGACGGCAAAGCCGCCCAGTATCAGCCCAATGCTCGCCGGCTCGGGAACAGCGGTGCCCTGTACGTCGAAAGCCCCTAACTGGTAGCCGACAGGCGGAGTATTTCGATCGACCCACCCGCTGCCTTTGTTAACAGCGGCGTTTCCAAGATCCATCAGATTTGAATTCCAAATAGCGGTCGTATCTGTCGCTCCGGGCGTAGCTTCGATCCAGTACTGGGTTCCACCCTTCAGCAAAATTCCCAGACTGTCTGTGACCGTCTCGTAACCAGTGCCCGTTGTACTGGGCGTGACAGTCCAGCTCTCGAGCGTCGCGCCGGGAATCCCGCCGACATCTGTCGCCAGATTGACTACTACAGAGTTAGTCCCAATGCCTCCGTATTGCAGGGCAATGTCGATCTTTGAAAATAGGTAGTTCCCCCCGGGCGTAAACGCCATTGCTTCTGCCTCGTAGCCGGCAGGGGAATGAGACGAAGTCGCCCCGAATATCTGGGTTCCGTTACCAGGGGGTGCATATGTCATGCCAGCACTGAAATCACTGAAGACGGTCGCCGCCTGAATATTGGGGATCACTGCCAGAAGGCCCCCTATCGCCAAGAAGGGCAAACAAAAATGTTGAAACGTTTTTTGCAAAATAGATGTCTCCTAAGACCTGCCAACGGTACCATGGGCTCCCGTAACGGGCAACCCTGTTTAGTACCCCCGTACTTGGAGCGGGTCAGAGCCGGTTCATCATCGCAGTCGCGGTAGTTTCGAAATACTCCTGTAACAGCTGCTTCGCCTCGTCGGGGACAGCGGCTTCTTCCAGAGCGCCCCTCATCAGCTGCATCCAGCGATCGCGTGCGCGCTCGGTCGACCGGGAATGGTGCGTGGCGCATGCGCAAGCGCGGATGGCCGCGCCGCTCGATGTACTGTTGCGGTCCTCCAAAACGAAAAATCAGGAAGTCACGCAGCCGTTGCTCTGCGCCGGCGAGATCGTCTTTCGGATAGATCGGACCCAGAATGTCGTCGTTCGGAATGCGGCGATAAAACGCCGCGACTAAACGGCGAAATCCATCCTCGCCAATTGCGGAATAGATGTCCTGTTCTTGCAACAAGCCGATGCTAGCACCGGTCTGTTATTGCGGATGTTTTTTCGCTCGCATGTCGTCGCGGTACTGGCTTTCCAGCTCAAACTCCATCCGCAGTTGCGGCATTTGGAGCACGAGATGCTTGGTCTCGGTATTGATATCGAGCGTATAGGGACCGTCTCTCGTTCCGAACTCGTCGAAGAAGGCGAGTTGCTTACCGTCCAGCTGATAGGTTCCGTGTCGCTGGACCGTTTGCCCGTGGATATGAACACTCTGCACGAATGTCTTGCTAGCGGTAAGCGTGAGGGTCCCGCTGCACGCCTGTGGATGAGGAGTGCCGTCGAAGCAGGTGTGCTGGGTCTGAACACCGTCGTCTGAATCCGAGATCGTGACGTATTGCCAGCCGCCGGGATCCTGGAGCATCTTCAGCTCATCATCCTTTAATGCATCGCGTGCGTTAACGTGCGGCGCCGCCAATGCCAGTAATGCGAGTGAACAGATCCAGCGTGAATAGATGAAGCTTCGGCACATAGCGATTAATGCGTCATCGAATAGATGATGTAATTGACCCCGATCCGCACACCCAGCGCGGAGTATTGCTCCGGGTACCCAGGGAAGTCGGCCCATTCCCAGGAATCGCCGAGATCTGAATTGAATGCCACCGCGACCATCACACGCCCTTTGTCGTCGTAGATGCCGCGCCAGTGCGCCACGTATCCATCGTTCCGGTACGGAACGCCGGTGCGAACGGCCCACTCGCCCGGCACCTGGTAGCGGTCGTCGAGGTCGTAAACCGTGTGGAAGATTGCATCGCCGTCCGGGATATCGACAATCGGCCGATCCGGGAAGACACGCTTCATGCTGTCATCGAAGATCTCCCAGTCACGCGTGCCCCAGAAGTCGTCGCACATCAGGAAGCCGCCGCGCAGCAGATATTCGCGCAGCGTCTTGGCTTGCGAATCGGTCAACTGCCATTCACCGACGAACACTGCATAGAGCCAGGGATAGTTATAAACGTCATCTCGATCGTCGAGATTGACGGGCTGCTCCACAGAACGCACCTGAAGGCGGGTCAGGCGGCGCACCGCCTCCAGAAAATGGCGATCGGCGCGCGGGTAATCGTTCGTCCAACTCGAGTGCCCTTGCCTCCAGTCCCAACCCGCGTGCCGGAAATGCGCGTCGGGAATGGACGGATACATCAGGCGCGCAAACACCCATTCCGTTTTTTCGGCGTAGTCCGCCGGCAAAGGAAATTGCTCGGCGCTGTATTCATCGCCGGGAAATACCCGAAAGGGCTGCGGCAACGGGCGCTGAACTGCATAGAGGGCAGTGAGAATGCCGAGTCCGGTTGCTAGACGCGCAACGAACTTGCCTGCTGCAGAGCCCGATCGGGGAGCTTTCTGCGCAGTCTCACAGTACTTCATCCGCAGAGCCTACCCGAGGATATCATCAGGACGCAATGCGCGGATGCCGATCCGGGAACGCGACCAGGCGGCGAATCCCGGTGTTCGGATCGCGACCTCCGGAATCCCGAATTCGCGCACTCATAAGCGATGTACGAAATTTTTCGTTGACACTACGAACAGCTTCGTAGTATGGTTTGGACATGGAGCGAAAAGATCCTCCCAAGCCGACCTCCACCGAACTCGACATCTTGCGAATCCTTTGGGAGCGCGGCCCGTCCACCGTGCGTGCGGTACATGAAGTGCTCGCTCGCTCGAAGCCGACCGGCTATACAACGGTGCTGAAGTTGCTCCAGATCATGACGGCAAAAGGCACTGTTATTCGGAATGAAGACGCGCGCGCTCATGTATACGAAGCGCGGCAGCCCGCGGAAAACACGAAACGCCAGCTGGTCGGCGATCTCTTGCAGCGCGCCTTTTCCGGTTCGGCCAGCGAGTTGATGTTGCACGCCCTGAGCGGCAGCAAGACCTCGCACCAGGAGATTGAGGAGATTCGCCGCATGCTGGACGATTACGAGGAGAAAGCGAAATGATAAGCGCTCTGGATTGGCTTACGCCTGAAATGGTGCACGCGCTCGGTTGGACGCTTGTGCACTTCCTGTGGCAAGGTGTCGTGATCGCCTTTCTTCTTCATGTAGTCACAGCGTTTAGCCGGAGCGCGCTGGTGCGCTACAACGCTTCGCTCGCCGCATTGCTGTTCATGACGGTTTCGCCCCTCGTAACGTTTGTAGCATTGCGACGCGCACCGGAAACAACTGTCCCGACATCGGCAATTAAGGAAGCGTGGCTAGCACTCCGAGCGCTCCCAAATGCATCGCTGGCCGTGCCTGCCTCAACCGTGAATTCTCCGATTTCCGTCGACTGGCTGCGCTGGTTCGTATGTGCGTGGTTTGCGGGCGTACTGCTCTTTGGCATGCGCGCGCTCGGCGGCTGGGTTCTGCTGGAACGGCTTCGGCGTGAGAAAGCGCAACCGATTGCCGCCAGTCTACGCCGGCGCTGCCTCGCTCTGCAGCAACGTATCGGCCTGTCGAGAACAGTCCAGTATCTGGAGTCGCATTTAATCGATTCGCCGGCGGTTGTTGGCTGGTTTCGCCCGATAGTCCTGCTGCCGCTCACCGCGCTGACGGGTCTCTCTCCGGAACAGCTCGAAGCCGTGATTGCTCATGAGCTGGCGCATATCAAGCGTCTCGACTGTTTTGTGAACCTATTCCAGGTCGCGACCGAGACTGTCCTCTTCTATCACCCGGCCGTGTGGTGGGTCAGCCGCTGCGTTCGAGCGGAGCGTGAGAACTGTTGCGATGACATCGCGGTTCGCATCTGCGGAAATCCCGGCACCTACGCAAAAGCGCTCACACTGATGGAAACATGGCGCGCAACTCCTGCGGTGGTTATCGCGGCGAACAGCGGATCACTCAAATCGCGTATCGCCCGCGTGTTGGGGCTTCACACCATGACGCACAGCGTGCCTCGCGGAGGATTGGCAGGGATAGCGGTTCTCTGCGCGGCAGGAGCACTTCTCGCCGGCCCTACGTTCAACGTAATGTTCAGTCACCCTTCCGACCCGGACTTTTTGCCGTCGCAGGCGAGCGAACAGAGTGCGCCGGAAACTGCACCTCGTGCGCCATCAGCTATTGCGCTCGCGCCTACGGCAATGGCGCCTACCGCACCCGCAGCGGCTCATCGCGTCGTGCGTTCCGCGCCAAGTGCGAAAGCAGTTGCTCCCGCACCTCCCATTCCGGGCAATGTCGAAACGGCGCCTCAATTCGCAGACGAGCCCCAATCAGCTGCGCCGCCGGTGCCGCCATCGGCTGAACCGTCCCAAAAAGATTCCTATATTGACGGCATTCGATCCGCAGGATTCACAAACATCAGTGTTGACGACCTGATCGCGCTGAAAATTCAGGGTGTCACTCCCGAATACATACGCCAAATGCGTGCGGCCGGTCTGAATCCAACCGTTCACGAATTGATCTCGATGAAAGCTCAAGGCGTCGATCCCGAGTATTTGCGCGAGATCCGCTCAACGGGTTTAAACCCGAGTGTTCACGAACTGGCAGCCATGAAAGCAGTCGGCGTCACGCCGGAATACGTTCGTAAGGTTCGCTCCACCTGGAATGACGTCACCCTTCACGACCTCATCGGGATGCGTGCGCAAGGTATCGATCCGGCGGATGCGGCCGCGTATGCGCAGCTCGGCCTTAAAGATGTGACACTGCATAGCCTGATGTCGCTCAAGGCTGTTGGTGTCACGCCCGATTACATCCGTGCGATGCGGACCGCTGGATTCTCAAACATGAGCGCTCACGAATATCTGTCTGCGAAGGCGGTAGGCGTTACTCCTGAGTACGTTCGTGCTCTTCAATCCGCTGGACTCTCGAACCTGAGCATTCACGATTACATTTCCGCGAAGGCCCAAGGCATCACCCCAGAGTTCATTCAAAGCGTTCGCAGCCACGGCTTCTCTAACTTGACCCTGCGTCAGCTACTTGCGCTCAAGATGGCCAACGTTTTCTAACTTAGACGTCCCTTAGGAGAACAAATCGATGACTATTCAGATGAAACGCGCCCGAAGTGTGTTTCTCCGCCTCTCGGCGTTCAGCGTGTGTATCGCCGCAGCTTATGGCCAAACGCAAAAGGGCGAATGGACAGTGAGCCGTTCTGAGGTTCCCGACAAAATACATTTCTCTATCCAGAGCGCACGAGATGGCGATCATTCCTTCAGCACCAGTTCCGATTGGAAGGTGAGTGACCTTCAAGGCCTGGACCTAGCAACAGCAGGAAAACACGATGTCCACTTCACAATCGCTCGCGACGCCGGCACCATCGACGGCGAAGGTTTTGTGCGGGACGGCGAGGGCGCCGGGCTATTCACGTTTCGCGCGAATCCGCAGTATAGCCGCGACATGGAGGCCCTCGGGTTCCCTGGCGTAACGGAAGACAAGCAGATCGCCTTCGCTTTGCACGACGTGAGTTTGGCTTATGTCCGCGAGATGAAAAGTTTGAATCTGGAGGGGCTGGATGCACATAAGCTTCTGGCTTGTCGCATCTTCCACGTCGACGCGGCGTTTGTGAAGGAACTCCGCGCAGTAGGCGTCAGTGTAAACGATGCAGACAAACTGATCGCGTTTCGCATTCACAAAGTGACTCCGGATTTCATTAGAGATATGCGTTCCGCCGGTCTAAACGTTACGCAGCCCGACAAGCTGATCGCTTTCCGCATTCACGGCGTGTCCCCCGATTTCGTGAAGCAACTCGAAGGGCTCGGCTACCCACACCCTGATGCCGACAAGCTGATTGCGCTCCGGATTCACCGCGTCACACCGGAATACGTCGAGAAACTTCGCGCTCACGGAATGCAAAACCTCACGCTCGATCAACTCATCTCATTGCGCATTCACGGCATCGAGTGAGCCGGCGCAAACGCAAATTGCGGGGCCTTTGCTAACCGCCTCTGGTTCGGCAAGGTCTAAGCAGATTTCGAAGGTCTCACTGGTTAAGAAAAGAGGAATCCACATGAGCACGATCTGGAACGATGTTTATTACGCGCTTCGCGGTTTTCGCCGCGCTCCTCTCTTCACCGCCGTCGCAGTTCTTTCGCTCGCCTTCGGAATCGGCGCCAACACCGCCATCTTCAGCCTGCTGGATCAGGTTCTGCTGCGCCGTCTTCCTGTGAAGCATCCGGACGAATTGGTTCTGCTGACTATGCGCGGCCGCCATTACGGCAGCAATTGGGGCACAAGCGCTATCTCTTACCCGATGTACAAGGATTTCCGCGACAACAATCAGGTCTTTTCGGGAATGTTCTGCCGCTTCCCAATCCAAACCAGTTTGGGATTCGGCAACACAACGGAGCGCGTTGCGGCGGAGCTCGTCTCCGGCACATACTTCCCCGTGCTCGGTGTAAACGCTGCGCTCGGGCGAATCATTACGACGGACGATGACCGCATTCCAGGAGGCCATCCACTAGCGGTACTTAGCTACAGCTTTTGGCAAACTCGCTTTGCATCGGATCGCTCCATTGTGGGCAAAACGCTGGTCATCAATGGCCGCAACATGACGGTGATTGGTGTCGCACAACCCGGGTTTGACGGTGTCGAACTGGGACATACAGCGAAGATCTTTATTCCGATCATGATGAAGGCGCAGATGACACCTTTCTGGGACGGCCTCAAGGACCGGCGCCAGCGTTGGGTGAATGCGTTTGGCCGTCTGAAGCCGGGTGTCAGCAGAGCGCAGGCGAAAGCGGCACTCCAGCCATTCATGCACAGCATGCTCGAACTGGAGGTGAAGGAGGCGGCCTTTCGTAACGCTTCTCAATACTCGCGGCAGCAGTTTCTAAAATGTTGGATCGATCTTTCGCCGGGTTCAAGGGGACGTTCGTACTTGCGGCAGCAACTCTCGACCCCGCTGTGGCTGCTGTTAGGCGTCACGATAGCCGTCTTGTTACTCGCCTGCGCCAATATAGCCAATCTGCTTCTCGCGCGTGCGACCGCCAGACAGCGCGAAGTAGCGATCCGCCTCGCAACGGGTGCGGGACGAGGGAGAATTATCCGCCAATTACTCGTAGAAAGTGTGTTGCTCTCGACCTTCGGTGCCGCGCTTGGCATATGGCTCGCGTTTTGGGCAGATCGCATGCTTCTCTCCGTGTATCTGCCGGCAGGTTATTCGGGCGATCTAACCATCTCTGCTACGCCGGACTTTCGAATCCTCGGATTCACCTTTGCTGTCATGCTTGCGACCGCAATCCTGTTTGGTCTTGCTCCGGCGCTCGAGAGTTCGCGACCTGAAATCGCGGAGACCTTGAAGGACCAGGCCGGGTCCGTTGTCGGCAGCGGAAATGTGGGGCTTCGGAAGCTGCTGGTCACTGCTCAGGTCACGTTGTCCCTTCTGCTGCTCATCGGGGCCGGCCTCTTCCTGCGAACTCTGACCAATCTGCGCGGTCTTGGCCCTGGTTTTCCGGCAGAGCGACTTGTGGGCTTTAATCTGAATCCTTCGCTCAACGGCTACAGTTCCGACCGCGCAAAGATTTTCTATCAGCATCTGATTGACGAGATCGGCTCACTTTCCGGCGTGCGATCGGTTGGCCTCGCTTCCATGCGGATTCTGGAAGACGACGAATGGGATAGCTCGATGACGGTCGAAGGCTACACCGCGAAACCGGGTCAGAATCCTGAGCCATACATGAATTCAATCAGTCCGAACTATTTCGCCACGCTGGGCGTGCCGATTTTCGAAGGTCGTGATTTCACGGTCAAAGATGTCACTAACGTGAAGCATGGACCCGACCCGGACAACTGGTCGCCGACTACGATCATCATCAATGAAAGCTTCGCCAAGAAATATTTCGCGGGGCGCAACCCGATTGGCCTCCATACGGGATTCGGCTCGGATCCCGGTACCAAGACGGACATGGAAGTAGTTGGAGTAGTGAAGGACATCAAGTACACCAATCTGAGAGATGAGATTCCCGTGCAGGCCTTCATTCCCTATCTCGCGGAACGGCACGTGGGCGGCATGACCGTTTACGTGCGCACGAATCTGGACCCCAAACAGCTCATGTCTATCGTGCGCCGGAGGCTTCGAGCACTCGATCCGAATATCCCGATCTATGGCATGCGGACAACTGAAGAGCAAATCGATCTGTCTCTGCGAAGCGAACGATTAGTCGCAAGCCTCTCGTCTGTGTTTGGCTTACTCGCGACGTTGTTGGCAGTGATCGGGCTCTACGGCGTCATGGCCTTCTCCGTTGCTCGTCGAACGCGCGAAATCGGAATTCGCATGGCGCTCGGAGCCATTCAGGGCAACGTCATCTGGATGGTTATGAGAGAAGTTCTCTTTCTGGTCGCCATCGGAGTGGTGGTCGGGCTTCCGGCTGCCGTGGGACTTAGTCGACTGGTGCGCAACCAGCTCTATGGACTGGCCCCGCACGATCCGACTACACTTTTGCTCTCGACGTTGATGCTGGTGAGCGTTGCTTGCCTCGCTGGATTTATGCCTGCACTGCGCGCGAGCCGGGTGGATCCCACGCTGGCGCTGCGATACGAATAGCGGCAGCTACTTCGGCGAGGGAAATACCCCCGGTATCACGATTCGAAGCGCGCCGATATATTTGTCCGCCGCTCCGTAGTACCCAGTAAGTTCTAGATCCGCGCTCAATGTACCCGCCACATATGCCACAGGGTTGCCCTTTGGCACGGCACCTTCGAGAAAAATCACGTTCGGCACGTTTCCGACCGTCTCCCAATCGAGTGTTGGCACCGCAAAAGGATGGTCCGCTCTCGCGATAACACGCCGCGGATCTTGACGGTCGAACAGCACCCAACCAGGACCATAGATCAACTTGTCGTCCGCACCGTTATAGAGCAGCAGGATGCCGGCATTCGTAATAAAGGGAGGTGGGCCCGGCTCCATCACTCGCGAATCGAAAGCACCGGGACGGCGATCCAGAACAGGTTTATCTGTTGCATCGCGCCAATGAAGTAAGTCTTCCGACGATGCGATTCCCATATAGTCTCGCGATTTTCCATCGGAGTCTGTACGCGTCCCCAGATAGTACATCCACCATTTGCCGTTAATCTGAACCGGTACGATCGCGCCGGATTTCGTCCACTGCGTATTCCAAGTGCCTTTATAAGCAGGCAAGATGACGCCCTGCCGTTCCCAATGAATCAGATCCGTAGAGGTTGCAAGACACAGTTGCGCGCTGTGTAGATCGTACCCGGTGTAAGTCAGATAGTAAGTCCCGTTGATCCTGACAACGCGCGGGTCTTCCACTCCGCCGTGAGCCTCATACTCTGCTTCGGGCGCGAGCACCGGCTCCGGCCTCACGTTGAAATGGATGCCGTCCTCGCTTTCTGCATAACCGATGCGGGAAGTATGATTCCGATCCTGCGCGCGGAAGAGCAAGACAGTCTTTCCATCCACTTTGATTGCGGCAGGATTGAACAGACCAAATTCCGACCAGCTTGGACCCGGCCGAAGAATCGGCTCGTCGGAAAGTCGCTGTGCCGTTACCTTGATTTGGATCGCCGCGACAGCAACGCAAGTCGCCAGAACGGCGATGGTGGGCATCACGCGCTTAGACACGATTTCCTCGCATACAAAAGTACTAAAAATGAAAACGGAGGTACAATTAACCGCGCCTATGTACCTCACCTCGCGCCCCCTTCGGCAGCTGTTCACGGCTTTTCTCATTTCTGGATTGATACTGTCCGCAGCGCAATCCCCGGCAACTGCACCGGCGTCGAACCAGGCCAATGTTCCGGACCTTGTGAAGCAGGGTCGCAAGCTTGCTTCCGAAGGAAAGCTGGATGAGGCTCTGGCCCTCTACCGGCAGGAGCTGCAACAGTCGCCGAATTCCTTCGATGCCCTTCTCTCGATGGGAACGACATTGGATTTGAAAGGTGAATACAGTGAAGCGCGCAAAAACATAGCAAAGGCCATTGAGGTCGCGCCCTCGCCGAATGCAAAGTCACAGGCGCAGAGAACGATGGCAATTTCTTACGCATTCGAAAACAAAGCGAATGACGCGGCGAAATTCGAGCAACCTGTCTTTGAATCGCAATTGGCGGCAAAGGATTATTACGCTGCCGGTGAGACCGCGGACGAGCTGGCGCGCCTCTATCTCGAGGCTGGCGATCTGAACGATGCGTACACATGGTATGAAAAGGGCTACAACGCGGGCCTGAAGCAGCCAGACATCACGGATTCCCGCAAAAACGTGTGGTCGTTTCGCTGGGAAAACGCGCAGGCGCGCATTGCTGCGCGGCGAGGCAATCGTCAAGAAGCCGAGAAGCACGTTTTAGCTGCCAAGGATTACTTGGATAAGGCGGCTGATCCGCAACAGCAGAATTTTTATCCGTATCTCACCGGCTATGTAGCTTTCTATCAAGGCGATTACAAGACTGCTCTCGCGGACCTGCAGGGTGCCAGTCAGCGCGATCCATTTGTATTGGGTCTTATGGCGCAAGCTTACGAGAAGATGGGCGACAAGACGCAAGCAATGGATTACTACCGCAAAGTCCTGACTTTCAACATGCATAATCCGACGAATGCATTCGCCCGCCCGGTGGCCATGCAAAAGCTGCACGGGTCCTAAGCTGGCGTTCTATAGACACGTCCTACGTCGGCTGTCGAGCGACACTTTACCCGCCTGATGAACTCCCGGCCAAGCGTCGTCGCTGCGTTTTGGCGCACGCTCAAGCGAATCGACAAAAGCAAGATCAACAGCACCTGGATGGCTATCCGCAACTCGCTTGCAGTGGCCGTTCCACTCGGCATCGGCATCGCGCTTGATAAACCGCTAGGCGGCGTCGCGATCGCCACCGGCGCGCTGAACGTTGCTTATTCCGACGGACGCGACCCGTACGCGCAAAGAGCCCGCAGAATGCTGACCTGGACTCTTCTAGGAGCTATCGCGGTCTTCGTCGGATCCGTAACCGGTAAGTACCATTGGGCCGCTATCTTCGTCGCTGCTGTGTGGGCATTTGTCGGAGGCATGTGTGTTTCTATCAGCACCAGAGCGGGCGATCTGGGCCTGAACACGTTGGTGACTCTGATCGTGTTCGCGGCTAGAGGCGCGATGCCGCTCGAAGGCGCGTTGATCGCCGCCGGTCTTGTGCTCGGCGGAGGGCTGCTGCAAACCGCCTTTGCGCTGCTGTTCTGGCCGCTTCGCCCTAACGACCCCGAACGACGAGCGGTGGGCAAAGTGTACCTCGATCTCGCAAACGAAGTGACTTCGCAGCAGGACACGTTGCTCTCGGGACCACTTAGCGCGCCGACAACACAGACACAGGACACGCTGGCAGCTCTCGGCCGGGATCACAGCATTGAAGGAGAACGGTTCCGCTTATTGTTAGACCAAGCGGATCGGATACGCATGTCAGTGTTCATGCTTGGCCGTGTACGCTCGCAGGTAACCCACGCACAACGCAAGCAAGGCGATCCAGAGCCCAAAGAGCCCGGGTTATATCAATCGTTTGCTTCACGTTTCGTCCAAGCTGCTCGAGGGAATTGGACAGTGCCTCCTTTCAGGAGACTGTGGAGCAGCGAAGGAATCGACTCTGCTCGATGAATTACACGACGTGGTGGAGAACGCGCATAAGCTGCGCATCCCGTCAGCACCGCTCTCGACCGAAGCGGCCGATGCTGCCGACGTTCTTGCCGGCCAGCTTCGCGCGGTCGCAGAACTCGCGAATCATGCGATTCCGGAAGGTCTCGACGCATTTGTAAAACGTGAAGTTGCGCTGCCGTGGCGCTTGCAGGTCGCAAGCTGGTTCGCAACGCTTCGCGCCAATCTCGACCTACACTCCGCATCTTTCCGTCATGCGGTGCGCTTGACCGTATGTGTCTCTGTCGGAGATGCCCTTGGTCGCGCCGTAAGCGGCCAAAGGTCATATTGGATCCCTATGACAATCGCGGTCGTGCTGAAACCGGACTTTACGAGCACGTTCAGCCGCGGCGTTTTGCGCCTCTTCGGCACCTTTGCCGGCCTGGTTGTAGCAACGGTGTTTTACCATGCGCTACCCGCTTCTCCGTTTCGGCAGCTGTTTCTTGTTGGTCTTTTCACGTTTGCACTTCGCTGGATCGGGCCGGCGAATTACGGAGTATTCAGCGTTGCCATCAGCGGATTGATCGTGTTCCTGATTGCCGCTACCGGTGTTCCTCCCGGACAAGTGGTCGTCGAGCGCGCCATAAACACTGCCGTAGGGGGCATTTTTGCGCTAATCGCCTACGCGGTGTGGCCAACCTGGGAGCGAACGCGAGTCGCCGACGCGCTCGCGGATATGTTGGACGCAACGCGCGCATATTTCCGCGCCGTAGTCGAGCGGTTCGGGCGTGACGATGTTACGCTTGAAGCCGATCTGGATCAGACCCGCCGCGCCTGGAGACGCGCACGCTCGAATGCCGAAGCCTCAGTCGATCGTGTGAGCTCGGAACCGAGAAACGCTTTCACTGGGCCGACAGCTTCGATCACGCCTGACAGGCTTAATCGCCTGAACTCGATACTGGCCAGTTCCCATGCTTTGATGCACGGGATGATGGGCCTCGAAGCGGGCCTGATTCAAACCTCCGTGCATACCTCCCCGGAAGCGTTCAAGACTTTCGCAAACGATGTGGAATTTACGCTGTATTTCTTGGCTGCCGCCCTGCGAGGCTCTTCCGGAGCTACCGAAACACTCCCCAAATTGCGAGAAGACCACCGGCGCTTGGTCGAAGCCCGCGATGCGTTTTCCCCAACGGACACGTTTGTGCTGACTGAAACCGACCGGATTACCACGAGTCTCAACACGCTGCGAGAACAGATAATGCGGTACGTCGCTATGCCCGAATAAGAGCTTCGCACCCGCGGCGACACTAAACAGGTGCGATTCGAATAATGGACAATCCAGCAGGGACAGTGAAGACCGGAATCGCCGATATTGGCAACTCTGGCGGAACGATACGCGCTTCAACGGATTCGCTTGAATTGTTGAGGACCTTACGCCACTACTGGGGATATGAGAGCTTTCGTCCACTCCAGGAGCGCATAGTCCAAAGTTTGTTAGGCGGGCATGACGTGGCCGCTGTGATGCCCACAGGCGGCGGCAAATCGCTGTGCTATCAGTTACCCGCCGTGGTGAGTGAACGCACTGCCGTGGTGATTTCGCCATTGATCGCGCTGATGCAGGATCAAGTTGCGCAGCTCAGGCAGATGGACATCCCTTCGGCGTTCCTCAACAGCGCGACTGCGCTGCCCGAGCAGGCTTCGATTCTGGAACGAGCCAAACGCGGCGAGTTTCGTCTTATCTACATTTCTCCGGAACGTCTGGCGCGCGCTGACACCCTGAGTTGGCTACAGCGTGTGCCGATTGCATTTTTCGCCATTGATGAAGCGCACTGCATTTCGGAATGGGGTCATGAATTCCGGCCCGAATACGGTCTGCTGAGCAGCTTGCGTGAAAACTTTCCCGGTCGCCCAATAGCTGCCTTTACGGCCAGCGCAACTCCACGCGTGCGGCACGACATCCTGCGGCAACTGAGGCTCCAGGATCCCGACAAGTACATCATGAGTTTTCACCGGCCGAACCTACGTTACCTGGTGAAACGATGTGAGGACGAGAGCATCCAGCTTTCGTTTCTGATGGCCGCTCTAAAGGCGTATGCCGGCGAGAACGTTATCGTGTATGCGCCCACCATTGCGCGCGTGGAAGAGACCGTCGACCATCTGCGCAACCACGGAATGCCAGCGGTGCCCTACCACGGCCAGATGTCGGCGGAAAGGCGCAGGCATAACCAGGAGATCTGGATGTCCGATGAGGTGCGGGTACTCGTGGGCACTCTGGCCTTCGGCTTAGGCATAAACAAACCCGGCGTCCGAGCGGTGGTCCACCTGTCCTTGCCGAAATCGGTGGAGCAGTATTATCAGGAGGCCGGACGAGCAGGCCGCGACGGAGCGCTGGCTGATTGCGTACTGCTTTGGCAGAAGAAAGACACTGCGCTGCTGGCCTACTTCATCAATGAGATACGTGACCGGCCCGAACAGGACCGCTCATGGCAGCGCTATCGCGAGATAAAGCGCTTCGCTGAATCTCCGCTGTGCCGCCACCGGCAGATCTGTCTGCATTTCGGGGAACGCCCAAAGTGGGACCACTGCGGAATGTGCGACGTCTGCGCGGCAGCGCCGGACTGGTTTCCCAACCCGCGCAATGGCACGACAACCGCGAAAGTCGATGCGCCGAAACTCACGTCGTCAACTGCAGCTGCCGATTTAGATCCGGAATTGCTCGAGTACATGCGCGAATGGCGACGCGAAACATCGAGACGTGAGAACATTGCGGCGTTCATGGTGCTGAACGACAGCGGGCTGGAGGATCTGTGCCGGAAACAGCCGCGTACCGGCGACGCGTTGCTGCAGGTCGTGGGAATCGGCAAAAAGAAGGCGGAGCTCTACGGACAGGCGATTCTCGACGCCCTAGAGCAATTCGGTCAAGGAGCACGCGCTCGCGAACGCGAAGCAGCAAAGGAACCGCCCGCTAAGGAAACCATCCGGCTGCTCCAGGAGGGTCATACCTTTCAGGAGATTGCCGAGATCCGCCAACGTCGCCTTGACACTGTCGTGGACACGGTCGCCGACCTGGTGGAAAAACGGCTCGTCGAATTTGATGACCGCTGGGTTGCGCCGGAGCATCTCCGATTGATTGAGGAAGCTGCCGCGCACGTGGGCTTCGACCGAGTGAAGCCTATTAGGGATTCCGTGCCCGCCAATATCAGTTATGGCGAAATTCGGCTGGTGCTCTCGCGGCTGCGGTGCAAACATGCATCCGCAGGCTAGGCTTTCAAGACTTTATCGAGCGTGATGGGCAAATCTCGAACACGTACACCCGTCGCGTGGAAGACCGCGTTAGCAACCGCAGCGGCAGCACCTGTAATTCCGATCTCGCCAATACCTTTCGCGCCGATTGGATTGATGTGGTCGTCCTTCTCGTCGACCCATATGGCCTCAAACTGGCCGATGTCCATATTCGTGGGCACGTGATATTCGGAAAGATTGTTGTTAACCCAGCGTCCCAGTCGCATGTCCGTCGCAGCGTGCTCGTAGAGCGCCATGCTCACTCCCCAGACCATGCCGCCTAAAAACTGGCTGCGCGCGGTCTTGGCATTCAGAATCTTGCCGGCTCCGAAGCAACCGACCATGCGCGACACCCTCATTTGGCCGAGATCAGCATCGACGCGAACTTCTGCAAATTGCGCGCCGAAAGCGTACATCGAGTAGCGCTCTCTTTCAGAGCCGGGTTTGGCGCTGGCCTGCGCTTCCACGTGAGGCT
Organism: uncultured Acidobacteriaceae bacterium; assembly: GCA_963787615.1. Lineage (GTDB taxonomy): Bacteria > Acidobacteriota > Terriglobia > Bryobacterales > Bryobacteraceae > Bog-105. Next base: position 191,454 of record CAWBDJ010000002.1, read on the forward strand.
GCCCGCTGCGCGCGATGAGCGCCTGGAATGTTTCACCCTTCGACGGATTACTTTGCGAATACAGCCGTCCGCTCTCGAAGACTACATCCTGCGCACTCATACCCGACAGCGGTGACTGCGCATCGGTGATTGCCATTTGCACCAGCTTTTCGCGTAGAGCTTGCGCCGCCAGATAAACCGCCGAGCCAGTGCTCGCTGCCGTCTGGGATCCGCCGGAGACCGGAGTCTGCGGAAGTAACGTATCGCCTAGCCGAAACTTCACCCGGTTCGGCGGCACTCCAAACGATTGCGCCGCGATTTGCGTCATGATCGTGTACGTCCCGGTGCCGAGATCCTGTGTTCCGGCGTCAACGGAAAACGTGCCATCTGCATTCAAGCGTGCTGAGGCGTTTGAGGCACTGCGGCGCGTCGGATACACCGCCGTGGCCATGCCCCAGCCGACTAGCTCCCGGCCTTCGCGCATCGAGCGCGGCTCCATGCTTCTCTTGCTCCATCCGAATCGCTCCGCGCCTGCGCGATAGCACTCTCGCAGCGATTTGCTTGACCACGGCTTGTTCTCTTCCGGATCCGTCTCCGCATAGTTCTTCAACCGGAATTCGACTGGATCCATCTTGAGCGCGTAAGCCATTTCGTCCATCGCTGCTTCGAGCGCGTATGTTCCCGGAGCCTCGCCCGGCGCTCGCATGAACGACGGTGTCCCGATGTCCGACTTCACCAGCTTGTGCGATGTGCTGTTGTTCGGCGATTGGTACAGCATGCGTGCCGGCAGGCTGGCTGCTTCCACGAATTCATCGAACGTGGAGGTGTGACAAACTGTGTCGTGACTCAGCGCAGTCAAGGTCCCGTCGCTCTTCGCTCCCGCCTTCAATGTCTGTCGGGTCTGCGACCGAAAGCCCAACATGCCGAACATCTGCGGTCGCCGTACCTCGAGCTTGACCGGACGGTTCAGCTGCTTTGCCGCCATCACCGCCAAAGCCACGTGTGACCAGACCGGGCCTTTGCTGCCAAAACCGCCGCCCAAGTAAGGCGAAATCACTCGGACGTTGTCAGGCTGCAAATTGAACAGAGACGCTACGCGCCCGCGATCCGTGAATACGCCTTGTGTCGCGTCATAGATGGTCAAGTGATCCGGGCTGTCCCAAACCGCGATGGTTGCGTGCGGCTCCATCGGATTGTGTACTTCGAAAGGCGTCCAATAAGTGTGCTCGATCCGCGTGTCGGCCTGGCTCATGCCGGCCTGCATATCGCCGCGATGACTCAACGATGGATCTCCGCCACCGCCCGATTTCTCCGGCGTGTACGTTTCTGCCAACCTGCTCTCGAGATCGACATGATGCGGTTCCGGAGCGTAGCGAACTTGCACCAGGTGAGCGCCCTCGATGGCATTCTCGAGCGTCTCGGCCACCACCACCGCAACCGGCTGATTCGCATATCGGACCAGATCGTCTTGCAAAGCCTGAATGGCGCGCGCAGGAGGGCGTCCCGATGGCGCGTTCTTCTGGCCTCCCCAGTTCGAGAGCTTCATCGCATTCCTATGCGTCATGACCAGCACAACGCCCGGTAAGCGTTCGGCCGCCTTTGTATCTATTGAAGTGATACGGCCTTTCGCGACAGTGCTCATCACCATCACCGCGTATGCAGCATTCGGCACATCGTGCTCATAGGCGTATGTAGCGCGGCCCATCACCTTCAGTCGCCCGTCAACGCGATCGATTGGTTGACCGATTAAATCTTCTGCCATTGCTGTTTCTCCTTAGGGCAGCTACAGCTATGCAACGCTCATTGCTGTAGTCACCGCGCGTACGATAGCCCGTCGCGCCAGTTCCACCTTAAACGCGTTATCGTGGTACGGCTTAGCACCAACAAGTTCCGCATCGGCCGCGGCGCGAAGAGTTGCCTCGTCCGGTCGCTTGCCGGCCAGAACTCGTTCCGCTTTCACCGCACGCCAAGGCTTGTGCGCCACACCGCCCAATGCGATGTGCGAGCGGCGAATAGCTCCGTTTTCGTCCACCTCCATCACAGCCGCCACAGAAACCAGCGCGAACGCGTACGAATTGCGGTCGCGCACTTTCAAATATGTCGATCGCTTAGCGTACGGTATGGCAGGCAGATCGATGGCAGTGATCAGCTCGCCCGGGTGCAGGTTCGTGTCGATCTGCGGAGTATTACCGGGCAGCCGGTGAAAATCCGTCATCGGAATCGAGCGCTGACCTTTCGGTCCTTTCACCTGCACGGTCGCGTCCAGCGCGACCAAAGCAACGCACATGTCGCTTGGATGAGTAGCGATACATTCCTCGCTTGCTCCCAAGATCGCGTGTATTCTGTTGTAGCCCTGTTTCGCCGCACAGCCGCTACCTGGGACCCGCTTATTGCACTCTTGATAACTCGGGTCGTAAAAGTAGAAGCAGCGTGTGCGCTGCAGAAGATTGCCTCCCATCGTGGCTTTGTTTCGCAACTGCGGCGAGGCGCCTGCCAGAATCGATTCACTGAGGACCGGGTAACGCGTGCGAATAAGCTCGTGATTCGCGGCGTCCGTGTTCGTCACCATGGCGCCGATGCGAACACCTCCCTCATGCTCCTCAATATTTATCAGCGGCAGCTTATTGATGTCGACGAGGTGCGCCGGACGCGCGACACCCATTTTCATCAAGTCGAGTAGATTCGTGCCACCACCCAAGAAACTGGTGTCGGACCCTTGTACGTAGGCGTTGATCGCATCCTCGACTGTTGTCGGGCGCGTGTAGCTGAACGGCCTCATGCGTTCCTCCCGTGCGCCACGGAGCGAACCGCTTCCACAATCCCGGCGTACGCCCCGCAGCGGCAGATGTTGCCGCTCATTCGTTCGCGGATTTCATCGTCTGTGAGCTTCACCGGCTGAATCTCGGCAACGTTCGGCGTAATCACGCTGGGCGCGCCTGCCTTCACCTCGTTCAGCATCGCCACTGCGGAACAGATCTGTCCCGGCGTGCAGTATCCGCATTGGAATCCGTCATGTTCGACAAAAGCGGCTTGCATCGGATGCAGATTCCCGTCCTGCGCCAGTCCCTCGATAGTCGTGATGTGGTCGCCGTCGTGCATGACCGCCAGACTGAGGCAGGAATTGATACGCCGGTCGTTCACCAGAACGGTGCAGGCCCCGCACTGACCGTGATCACAGCCCTTTTTCGAACCCGTGAGATGTAGATGCTCACGAAGCAGATCGAGCAAAGTCACGCGCGCATCGATCTCCAGTTCGTGCGTTTGCCCGTTGATCGTGAGCGCGCACTTCACGCTTGAAACCGAGCTGTCCGCTTGCTGCGCTTCGGCAGGGAGTACGGTAGCAACGCCTCCCGCGATCGTCACGCCAACGAACTCGCGCCGGTTGACCCCGGGCGCAGGGCCGTTGGTCTTCTTGTCGTCAGGTTGCATTCCATTCCTCACAAGACACACTTCAAACTTCTGGTTGTGTAACCGTTAGATACCGCAGAGACGTGGATGGTGTCAGGAGGAGCGGCGTGCCCGACAAATGTTCGGATCGGCTAGTAAATTTCCGCGAGACTTACGTTACGCCGACCGTCTCTCTCACCATTTCGTGGATGACGGGCGAAACACCGCTCGTCTTCACCACTGAGCGGAGAACCTCGGCTACACTCCAGGCCTGTGCACAGCAACCGCGCGGTGTGAACGGGGGTTCGGCATCGAAGATCTCGCTGATCGATCCCGCACACGCTTCGCGCAGGTGAGGCTTGAACCCGTCGAGAAACCCTCGCGCTGTTTCTAAATCATCGGGATGTACTTTCAGCCATGCATCGACGAAGGGACCGATCAGCCAGGCCCAAACCGTGCCTTGATGATAAGCGGCATCTCGTGACCGCAAATCGCCGTCGTATTTGGGCTTGAAGTTTTTTTCACCCGGCGCGAGCGATCGTAACCCCACCGGCGTCAGCAATCTGTCCTTTACAACCTGAAGGACTGCCGCCCAGCGCGATTCATCTAGCACCGGATATTCGAGCGATATTGCGAATATCTGATTAGGACGACACGAGTGATCGTCGCCCCCGTTCTCGCAGTCGACGACATCGTACAGGTATCCGCCTTTCTGATACCAGAACCGCCGATTGAAGGATTCTTTCGCCTTTGCGGCGTGCTGCGCAATGCCGTTGGCCTCATCCTCGCGACCTGCTTCGCGCAGCCATTTCTCGAGCAGCCGAAGAGCGTTGTACCACAACGCATTGATCTCGACCGCTTTTCCGCGTCGCGGAGTTACCACCCAATCGCCGACCTTCGCGTCCATCCACGTGAGTTGATAGCCCTCCTGCCCTTCCGCCAACAAACCGTCTTGCGCATCCACGTGAATGTTAAAGTCTGTCCCGCGCAGATGATGTCCCACGATGTCCAAAAGATGCGGCAGCAAATGCTTCAGGAGATTGTCATCTTTGGTGTATTCCAAATATCGGTTCAACGCGTGAAAGAACCACAGCGTCGCGTCGGCCGTGTGGTAGAGCCCGTCCGTTTTCCCTTCGGGAAACATGTTAGGGATCAGCCCATTGCGAATGTAATGTGCAAAGGTCCGCAAAATGTAGCTCGCCTCCACCTCGCGTCCTGTTGTCAGCGTCAGGCCTTCCAGGCTGATCATCGTGTCGCGGCCCCAATCGGTGAACCATGGGTAACCTGCGATGACGCTTCGAATCTCGTCTCCCGCCGCGCGTGCCCGAGCCGTATCCTGCTGCCGGCCCACAGGTGTAAAGATGAATTGATCCGCTGCCCACACGAGTTCGGAACACATCTGATCCGTCGTGCCGGCGTGTGATTCCAGCAACAGCCGCGTCTTTCGGTCGTGTTCCGCATCCCAGGCCTGCCGCGGATCGAGCGCGGCCATGACGTCCCAAGATTCTGTCGAAGCAACTAGAGTCACATCGTTTCCGGGTGACAGCTCCGCCGAGAAGTGACCGGGGCTCCACAAATCTCCTCGCGAGATGTATCCCCGACGTCGTTCGACCTCGTAGATGATGTCGCGAACAGTCTTGCAATCGATCGCAAACGCTCCGCCGTTTCCAAGCAGCATCATGCGCAGCGGCGGTATATCGCTCGACGCTTTCAGCTCGTAATGGTGATCGCGAACAGTGGTCGTGTACGTGCCGATCGGCGTATTCACCGGAGCCTCGTGTCCTCGCATGTTCACCGCCGGCCGCAGTTCCAGCCTCACGGATCCCGATCCGCCCGAAACCCGGTAGTTGATGTAACTCGTATTCTGGCGATGCGGAAGATATACGCGCTTCTCGATCGTCATGCCCGCGACTTCGTATGTCCACACAGGAAGCCCCGAATCGAGCTTGAAATCCGTCAGGTGCTGCGAACCGCCGAAATCTGCTCGCTCCGTCTTCACGCCGTTCAGCGGAACGCTCGCGCCCTCCGAAAAAACTAGCTTCTCGAACACGTCGTTCAGCATCATGGTCCGACCAAGCGGAGTCGGCAGCGCTGCAACCAAATACCCGTGAAACACCCTTGAAAGCGTTCCTCCAGCCGTTCCGGACGCGTATCCGCCCAGGCCATTGGTTACTAGCCATTCGGTCTCTGTGAGGCGGTCCAAATCATCTCGGGACAGTGCAGCGTTCGCGTTGTGGCTAAAGATGTTTTTCATGAGGATGCGGAGAACCGGGCACTCTGCTAACTTCCTTTTCGGCCGCAACGGGATGTAACAGCACTGCGGCTTGCCCCGGAATTCTCCAATTCTCCTGCGTATCTAGCGCAGCCGTCCCGCAGCCGCCGTATTGCGGATCGTCGGACGACCATAACTTGACCCACTGCATAGAGGGTGGAGGCGCGAGCAACGGTTCCGGAGCCGGATTCAGTTCCAGATCTGATCCCAGGTTAACCAAGAGCAGCCGGTCGCGCCCATAACCCGGCGAGAAGAAGCGGATCAGAAAACACGCCGGCGAAAGCACCGCTCCGTCAATACCGTCCGCGGCCTGTCGCGAAATCACCGGATCCTCCCTCCGCAGCCGCAGTAGATCGCGGTGCAACGCGTACATCTCCGCGTGTTTTTGCACTTCTGAATGGTCGAGCTTAGAACGCTCGAATGTTGCGATCGCGGAAGGATCATCGAAGCACGATTGCACCTCGGGCAGCCCGAGAGATCGCCACTGTGCGAGAAATTCGATGCGGCCCTGTCTCACTTTTTTCGCCAGTTCCGCCTCATGGTCGGCAAAAAACAAAAAGCGGCTCGAGGACGCGAACTCTTGCCCTTGAAAAAGCATCGGGGTCCCGGGCGCGAGCAGCGTCAACGCCGTCACTGCCTTGAACAGCGCCGGGGCCGTGAGCTCATTCACGCGCTGGCCGCGCGCCGAATTGGCCACCTGATCGTGATTTTGGATGAAGTTGATCATGGCCGCCGCGGGCAGACCCAATGCCGATGTGCCTCGTCGTTGCTTTTGCCAGCGATACCATTGCCCTTGAAATAAATAGCCGTATTTCACCGCCGAAACAAACTCTTGCGGTGTTCCGCGGTAGTCGGTGTAATAGGCGTCCGCTTTGCCCGTCAGCGCCACCATCGCCGTGTGATGATAATCGTCGTTCCACAGCGCATCTAACCCGAATCCGCCTTCCTTCAGCGGTTTCACGAGGCGCGTCTTCTGCGGCTCGTTCTCGCCCACTAACACGATGGCTCGCTTGCCGGCCGCCTTTCGCGCCGCTGCACCGATTTCCGCGATGATGTTCGGCTCAGATTCATCGTGAATGTCTTGGGTCGCATCCAATCGCAATCCATCCAGATGAAAGTCCCTGATCCAATACGCGGCGTTCTCGCGAAAATACTCGCGCACAGGACCGCTCTCCTCGCCATCGAAGTTGATGGCGGGCCCCCAATCGGTCGTGTGCTTCTCGGTTACATAAAAAGGTGAGTACTTGGTCAGGTAATTGCCATCCGGTCCGAGATGGTTGTAAACGACATCGAGAATCACGCCTAAGCCCACTGCATGCGCCCGATTAATAAATGACCGCATGTCATCGGGCTGGCCATAGATCGCCACCGGCGCATAAGGCTGCACGCCGTCGTAGCCCCAGCCGAATCTCCCGGGAAAATCCGCGACCGGCATCACCTCGATCAGTGTGATGCCGGTGTCTCGCAGATACTCGAGCTTCTCCGCCGCCGACGACCAAGTCCCACCCTCGGTGAACGTACCGAGATGCAGCTCATAAATCACCTGCCCGCTTAGCTCAATTCCCCGCCAATCGCCGTCGGACCAACGGAAGGCCTTCGGATCGACGACTTGCGAAAAGCCATGTGGGCCGTCCGGTTGATAACGCGATGCGGGATCAGGGTATGCTTCACCCCCATCCAACGAGTACTTGTACCTGGTCCCTGCGAAGGCCTGAGCCGCAATGCCCGAGAAGTAACCGTTTCCTTCCGCAGTCAAGCCGAAGGGCGCTCGCTTTCCTTCGAAAACGACTGCGACCGATTTCGATTGCGGGGCCCAGACGCGAAAATATGTGCCGCTTCCATCGGAAGCAACTTCGGCGCCTACAAGCATTTTCCTGGCGACCACGGGATGGGAATCTTGCATGAGAGATCGGTGTTGAGATGATCTTCGCATCCCGACCTCTGCCGCGCCTCGATGGGCTACAGTGACCGTATGGCAAACGACGTCTTCATAGCGCCTTACATGGTTACGACCGCATTTGTGCTCGACGGATTCCGCATCAAGAAAAACCTCGGCGTCGTCCGCGGCATCACAGTGCGGTCGCGCTCTCTGTTCGGAACCTTAGGCGGGGTCTTGCACACCTTGGTCGGCGGCAACATCACACTTTTCACTCAGCTTTGCGAGAAAGCGCGAACCGAAGCTTTCGACCTGATGCTCCAGCACGCCGCCGCATTCGGCGCGAACGCGATCATCGGCATGCGCTACGACGCAAACGACGTTATGAACGGAGTCACCGAAGTGCTCGCCTACGGCACGGCGGTGGTCGTCGAGCCTATCGCTTAGCTTCGCTCTCGCATTATGCGGCCAACCAGGGGTACCAATCGGTAGCGATCACTCGAGCGGGCTGAATTCCTCAATAAAGCTGTCCTCGCAAGTTACAATGACCTTTTCATGTCACAGCTGCTGGCTGGAAAGACCGCCCTTGTTCTGGGTGTTGCGAACAAGTGGAGCATTGCCTACGCGATCTCTTCTGCGTTGGTCCGCGAAGGCGCATCTCTTGTCCTCACTTATCAGGGCGAGCGCCAGCGCGAAACCGTAGAAGAACTCGGCGCTGAACTCAAAGCCACCAAGATTCTGAACTGCGATGTAACAAAACAGGATGAACTCGATCACCTCGTGTCCGAGTTACGCGGCAGTGCCGCCGCCCTGGATACGGTGGTTCACAGTATCGCCTTTGCGAACAAAGAAGACCTCAGCCGGCCATTTCTCGAAACCAGCCGCGATGGTTATTTGTTGGCACAGGAGGTAAGCGCCTATTCGCTGGTCGCCGTCGCGCGCGCGGTTGCGCCGCTCATGACAAACGGCGGCTCGATCACCACTCTGACGTATCTTGGCTCCATTCGCGTTGTGCAGAATTACAACGTGATGGGGGTGGCTAAGGCCGCTCTGGAAGCCTGCGTTCGCTATTTGGCAGCCGATCTCGGATCTCGCAAAATTCGCGTGAACGCCATCTCTGCCGGTCCCATAAAGACCGCTTCAGCACGCGGTATAAAGGATTTTACGAAGGTCCTCGAAGGAGTTGCCGCGCATGCGCCCCTGCGCCGGAACACTGATCCCGCAGAGGTAGGCGACACGGCCGTCTTCCTTTCGAGCGATCTCGCCCGCGGAGTTACTGGAAACATAATATTTGTAGATTCTGGATTTCAAATAATCGGTTTAGGCTTGGATGGGTGAGGAAACCGCGCCAAACGATCTCGCCATTCGTTCGTCTCAATTGACAGCCATCAAGCGCACGTTTCAGCATTGCTCAGGCGGGGACGGCTGCCGAGTTGTGCGAAAACGAAGGTCCAGCCGCCTCTTTTTCGTCTAACCATATGATTCAGGTTGAAGGTCTTTCCAAGAAATACGCACGCCATGTCGCAGTAGACGGCATCTCGTTCTCCGTCGAAAAGGGCGACATAGTTGGTTTTCTCGGACCCAACGGAGCCGGCAAAACAACCACGATGCGCGTTTTGACATGCTTCCTGCCGCCCACGGCCGGCAAAGCAACGGTCGGCGGCTTCGATGTGTTCGAGCAACCGTTCGAGGTCAAGAAGCGTATGGGTTATCTGCCCGAAGCTCCTCCGCTCTATCCCGAAATGAGCGTCCAGGATTACCTCATGTTCGTAGCGCGTCTAAAGAACGTTCCGAACCGTGATGTGAAGAGCCGGACGGAGCAAGTCATGGAACGCTGCTCGGTCGCAGACGTGAAATCGAAGCTGATTTCAAAGCTTTCGAAAGGCTACCGTCAGCGCGTCGGTCTGGCACAAGCCATCATTCACAATCCCGACGTTCTGATCCTTGACGAGCCCACCTCCGGCCTCGATCCCAAGCAAATCACCGAGACGCGCGAGCTGATTAAAGGCCTCTCCGGTGAACACACCATTATTCTCAGCACGCACATTCTCCCTGAAGTCGAAGCGGTTTGCCGAAAAGTGATCATCATCGACCGGGGACGGCTCGTCGCAACCGATTCCGTCGAGCATCTGAAATCGACTGGGGTCGGAAACACCGTTCAGGTGCAAGTAGACACGGCGGGGCAGGCGCCTGCGTCCGCCGTTCTGCAAAAAATCGAGCAGGTACCCGGCGTTAGCAAGGTGATCGAGAAGGCAGTCGCTGCTGATCGGCTGATTTTCGAAGTGGATAGTCTCCCCGACCGCAATCCCCGTCCCGATCTGGCGCGTGCGATCGTTCAAGCTGGCTGGAATCTGCTCGAGCTGAAATCCACGACCTTGTCCCTTGAAGAGGTGTACCTGCACCTGACCGGCCGAAATGCTGATTCGCGGCCACAGGTCGTTGTTGATGGAGGCGTGCAGTGAGAAACATTTGGACCGTCTGCCGGCGTGAACTCTACGCCTATTTCGTGTCTCCGATCGCATGGGTCTTGCTGACCATCTTTGCTTTCTTGAGTGGAGTTTTCACGTACGATCTAACCGCTCTCTTCGTCCGCTCTTCTCTCGAAAGCCAAATGAGCGGACAGTCGTTCCCCATGAACGTAAACGAGCAAGTCATCGCGCCGCTCTTCTCCAATATTGCCGTCGTTGGCCTGTTCCTGATCCCGCTGATCACGATGCGCCTATTTGCTGAAGAGAAGCGGCAGGGCACTATTGAGCTGCTGGTCACTTCTCCGGTCCGCGATCTCGAGATCGTCATCGGCAAATGGCTTTCGGCGGTTCTGATGTACGGCGCTTTGCTGGTGGTCTTGTTTATCGATTTCTTCTTCTTGTTTTTACACGGCAATCCCGACTGGAAGCCGGTTGCGACTGGATTTCTTGGGCTGCTGTTGCTCGGCTCCTGCCTGCTTGCGCTCGGCACTTTCATCTCCACCTTGACCAAGAATCAGATCGTCGCGGGCGCCATATGCTTTGCCGCGTCGCTATTGCTTTGGATCGCAAGCTGGTCGTCGTTCAGCAATTCGCCGGTCGCTCAATTTTTCTACCAGCTCTCGGTCGTCAGTCATTTGGATAGCTTCTCTCGAGGTGTCATCGACACGAAGGATCTGATCTATTACGTCTCTATGATTTTCTTTGGTTTGTTTCTAACTTCGCGCTCGCTCGAATCGCTGCGCTGGAGGGCGTAGATGGCAGACGTCATATCCACTCCCGAGACACCGAAAGCCGCAAAGCCGAAGGAGACCGTCGCAGCCCGCCAGGCGCGTTACGGCGCTACAGCCACGCTCTACACCATCGTCGTGATTGCGATTTTGATCGTAATCAACTGGCTGGCCGAGATGCCGCGCTTCAATAAGACCTTCGACACCACCAGCAACAAGCGCTTCACTCTTTCGCAGGAAACTCAGAAGCTGGTCAAGAATCTGAAGACGGACGCGACAATCACCTATATCGATCGGGCCAGCAATTTCGAACAGGCGAAGGGCATGCTCGATCGCTATAAAAATCTTTCGCCGAAAATCCATATCCAGTACGTAGATGTAGAAAAGCAACCCACCGTCGCCCGCGCCTATGGCTTACGATTTCCCGGCAGCGCGTTTGTCGAGATCGGGCAGCGCCGCGAGGAGGCCAAGTCGCTGAACGAGGAAGGCATCACGGGCGCGTTTCTCAAGGACCTCAAGGGCGTTCGCAAAGTCTGCTTTGTTTCAGGTAGCGGAGAACGCCGGCTCGATGACACGCAGGAAACGGGTGTCTCGGCGTTCAAAACTTTGCTGCAGCGCGACAACTACCAAGCCGATTCCGTTACTTTGCTCGACAAAACGGCGGTCCCGTCGGATTGCAATGTTCTGGTGGTTGCGGGCCCGCAGGCAGATTACACGCCCAACGAGGTGACGGCCATCAAGAACTTCGTCGAAGGCGGCGGCAGGGCCATGATTCTGCTCGATCCGCCGCTCGATTTTGGCCGCGAGCACATCGCGCAAAATGCCGGACTTCAAAATCTTCTCCAAAGCTGGGGCGTGACCGAAGACAAAGATCTGGTTCTGGAACAGAATCCGATCGGTCAGCTCTTCAATATTGGACCGGAAATTCCGCTCATCACCAGTTACAATTCGCAACCCATCGTGAACGATCTCAAAGAGGCCACCGGACTTCCGATCACTCGCTCTCTTGACGTGAAGAACGGCGACAAGACTACGGTTGACAAGTTGTTCTCTACCACCGATCAGGCCATCGCAACCAACCATCTGGATACGCCTGATTTCGAAAAATACCAGGACAAGAAGGGACCGTTTGTTCTCGGCGCGGCGGTCACCTATAACACGGGAAAGCCGAATGCTTCCGGACGCGTCGTCGTGATTGGGACGTCGAGCTTCCTCGACAACGGAACCATCGGATTCCAGGGCAATCGTGATCTTGCTCTGAACGCGATTAACTGGCTCTCTTCCGACGAGGACCTGATCTCCATTCGCCCGAAGCAGGCCGAAGACCGGCGTCTGAACGTGAATCAGCGCCAGATGAGTCTCTTCCTCTATTTCGATATTTTTGCGATTCCTCTGTTCATCATTGCGGGCGGCGTCTTGATCTTCTTAAAGCGGAGATAGGATGAGCTCACGAAACCTACTGATTGCAGCCATCATTCTGGCTGCCCTCAGCGGAGTTGTGTGGTGGTCGAAGCGGCATCCGGAAACGCCGGCGACCTCCACTCCAGCCGCTGCGCCTAAACTCGCCGACATCACGGCTGGTCAAATTAAGCAAATCGATCTGACCAAGAAGGATGGCGCGACGCTCACCATCGCGCGTCAGAACGGTAAATGGGCAATCACCAGCCCGCAAGCTCTGCCCGCCGATCAAGACGCCGTAAACAGTGTCGCCGCTGCTCTGAATCCGCTCACGTCGGATAACGTCGTCGAGAGTCAGCCAACCGACGTCGCCAAGTATGGCTTGACTAGTCCCAGCCTGACGGTTACGGTGCACGAGAACAATGGCAAATCCGATCGCATCTATTTCGGCGACGATGTCCCGGCCGGTTCTCTCGTCTATGCTCGTGTCGGATCTGATCCCAAAGTTTACGCCGTTGCCTCCTCGACAAAGACTTCCCTCGACAAGTCGGCCACTGACCTGCGCGACAAGCGTCTCCTCACTTTTGATTCGAACCGGCTGACGCGAATCGAGCTGGCTTCGGCCAAGTCCGACATCGAGTTCGGAAAGAACAACCAGAATGAATGGCAAATCGTCAAGCCGCAGCCATACCGCGCAGACAGTTTCGAAGTGGAGGAGCTCCTGCGCAAGCTCACCGAAGCGAAGATGGATGTCTCCGGCACGCCCCAGGACACGAAAAAGGTAGATGCTGCTTTTGCCGCCGGTCAACCCGTCGCAACTGCTAAGGTGACCGACGCCGCCGGAACGCAATCGCTCGAAGTGCGCAAGAACAAGGATGACTACTACGCAAAGGGTACTGCTGTTCAGGGTGTCTACAAACTTTCGTCCGATCTCGGCAAGGAACTGGAAAAGCCGCTTGACGACTTCCGCAACAAAAAGATCTTTGATTTCGGCTTCAGCGATCTGAGCAGGTTCGAGATTCAGCAAGGCTCGGGTGATAAGGCGTACGTACGGACGGGCACTGATTGGAAGCTTAACGGCACGACGATGGACTCCGGCGCGGTTCAGGCGCTGATCGACAAGTTACGTGATCTCGCCGCAACGAAGTTCGCTACAAGCGGATTCACCGCGCCCGCGCTGACCATTTCTGTGACCTGGAATGACGGGAAGCGTACCGATCGCGCGGAATTCGCCAAGGCGAACGACGGATACATCGCTCGCCGAGCGAGCGAGCCCGCGCTCTACCAACTCGACAACAAAGCCGTAAACGATATCCTGGAAGCGAGTAACGCCATTAAACCGGCGGCGTCTGCATCGAAAAAATAAATAGCAGACGGTAGCCGCTGGAGCGCGCAGAGCGATTGGTGCCGTTATGTCGATTTAAAAGCGCTCCGCATGTCTGCTCTCAACACGGATCTATACCAGCTCACAATGGCGGCGGGCTATTTCGTCGCTGGCAAAACCGATGAGCTTGCGACGTTCGAGCTTCTGGTACGGCGCCTTCCGGAGACCCGCAATTTCTTGCTCGCCGCGGGACTTGAGCAGGCGGTCGAGTATCTCCAAACACTGCGATTCCGCTCCGAAGAACTCGAGTACTTGCGTTCGCTTCCGCACTTCCAGAATGTTCCGGCCGAGTTCTTTGATTTCCTCGCCAATCTCCGCTTCACCGGAGACCTGTTCGCTGTCCCCGAAGGCACCCCTATCTTCGCCAACGAGCCCATCGCCGTCATACGTGCTCCTCTCCTCGAGGCGCAGCTTGTCGAGACCTATCTGCTCTCGACCTTCGCATTCCAGAGTATGGTCGCGTCAAAAGCGGCACGTTGCGTCATTGCCGCGGAAGGGCGTCCGGTCATCGAATTTGGAAGCCGCCGCGCTCATGGACCGGATGCCGGTATTCTCGCGGGCCGCGCTGCTTATCTCGCCGGCTGCTCTGGGACCAGCAACGCGGAAGCAGGCATGCGATTCGGCATTCCGGTTTTCGGCACCGCCGCTCATTCCTGGACCATGGCTTTTGCCACTGAAGAAGAATCCTTCCGCGCTTTGCAGCGGCTGCTCGGTGACGCCACGGTTTTTCTCGTCGATACGTACGACACGCTAGAAGGAACTCGCCTGGCTACGCGCTTGGGGCGTCCGCTTTGGGGCGTTCGCCTCGATAGCGGCGATCTCGTCACTTTGTCCCGTGAGGTGCGTCGTATTCTCGACAATGCCGGCCTGCACGAGGCCAAGATCTTCGCGACTAACGATCTCGATGAACATCGCCTGGCCGAGCTAGTCCGTTCCGGCGCCCCCTTCGACGCCTTCGGCGTGGGAACCCGACTCGCCACTTCCTTCGACGCTCCCGCCCTCTCCGCCGTCTACAAATTAGTAGAGCTCAAACGTGACGGTACGCTCCACTACGCCGCGAAATTCAGTGACGAAAAAAGCACCCTACCCGGAGCCAAGCAGATTTACCGTTACGCCGATCACGATGTCGTGGCGCTTTACAGCGAATGCAACACCGACTTTCAAGGCACTCCACTAGTCCGCCCTGTAATCAGTAATGGCGAAGTGATCGAACCCTCGCCGCCGCTTCACAAATTGCGCGCCGATACACAAAGCGCTGTGGCCGCACTCCCAAAACGTTTGCACTCACTTTCTGAATCCGCTCCTTACAGCGTGGAATTCAGCCCACACCTGCTGCAACTCGCCGATAGCCTTCGCCAGGAGTTCCAACTCGTCAGGTCATAAGCAGTGAAGACCGTCTTTTTCGATGTCGATACCCAGCTGGACTTCTTGTATCCTGCTGGCGCGCTCGCTGTGCCCGGCGCGGAACACATCGTCAAACGCTTGGCCGAACTCACGCGTTTCGCGGCCGGTAACAGGATCCAGATCGTCTCTACTGCCGATGCCCACACCGAAGATGATCCGGAATTCAAGACCTGGAAACCGCATTGTGTAGCCGGAACCGTCGGCCAGCAAAAGGCCAGCGCCACTCTGCTAGCTCAGCCGCTTGTCTTGAGCACTGCGCCCGACGCACTCGACAATATCCGATCAGGGATACACGACACCGGCCAGATCGTTGTCGAAAAGCAGAAGCTCGATTGTTTTACAAATGCCGGCATCCGGCCGCTACTCCACATTCTGCGAGCAGATCGTTACGTCGTGTACGGCGTTGTCACAGAGCTATGTGTTCAGTGTGCAGCCTTCGGTTTACTCGATACGGGAGCGGAGGTCGAACTCGTCACCGATGCAATTAAAAGCCTGAGTGCATCAGATGAGCGTGAAATGGTTCAGCGTTTCCAGGCGCGACGTGGGCGTTTGACCACAGTCGGCGCAGTCACCGGTTGAACGTGACTACGTGCTGACCGGCCGGTAACAGGATTTCACTCGCGCTTCCGCCCGCCGCGGGTTTCCAGAATGGCGCACCGTCGACCGCTACCGATGAAACCGGCGAGCCGAGAGTGGCAACGGCCCGGCTACGACTGGTATAGGAAAGTTCAACACGATTCGCTGACGATACGGCCGATCGAATGTCGCCGTTGAAGTCGCTGATCGTGATGGCGGATTGCGACGTTGCCGCGCTCAGCCGGTGTTTTCCCGCAGGCGCGAGCACGGAATCGCCGTTCTGCAGCGGCCACAGCTTCCCATCGATCTCAGCCGGCCCTCGCCAGGCCACACGCGTCGGCTCAGTCGCGTCTGTTTCCAGCTCATCCGCGCTCAGCGGAATCGCCTTGGCAGTCGTTGCGGCGGCAGGCAGCAAACTCAAGTCTTGTTTCTCGAGCGAATTTTCGAAATACAACGCGACATGCGCGAATGACATTGCCGCTTCGTGTACCAGCTCCAGCAACTCGACGCCGGTCTGCTTCTTCGTCGGATAGACATCCTGATACCGTTCCACGACGTTGATGTCGACCGCGATTTGACTTCGGTCCGGCGTCAGTTCCCGGTATTTCTGCGCCATCTTTGAATAGCGCTCTGCCCCAAGATTCCACAACGTCGCAGGATCCTCTACGAGCAGAGTGCTGTGCCTAGCCTGAATGAGCGGCAAGCTCCGCGCCACATCCGCCCCAAGTGCATCGCGAATGCCCGGCTCGAACCGGTCGTCAATATGCGTCAGGACCACATCCAAATAGGGCTTCGATGATTTCAATCGCGCGATGGCGTCCAGCCAGTCAGCCTGCATGCGCGAAGCCAAGTGAGCCCGGAAATCGAGGAACTTGCGCAACGCCTCGGGATGCGTCGCTCCCGAATACGACGAGCTCGGATCGAAAAGCAGTTTCGGATCGAACCCGCCCACTTGCTTGAACTCCTGACGCACGTCATCGTTCATAGGCGTGAATCGCGCCGCGTTCGAAGCTCCTTCGAGCGATTCGAAATACAACTCCGCCACATTCACGCCATCCCAGTCGAACTCACGAAGCAAGCGGCCGATTTCTTTCTCGACTTCGCGCCGGCAATCCGGATTCTGCAAGTTCATCAGCTTGCGCCAATCGAGCTGCGCATCTTGACCCAGAGCCGTCTTCTCGCGCCAGGCCGGATGATCTGCCCAGAATTTTTCACTGACATGCGGCAGCTCCAGCCACGCATAAACCAGAATCGCGTTTCGATGGCAAGCCTCGATCAGCTTCCTTAAATACTCATCCTGCACCGGATCGGGCTCGACATTATGCCATGCGGCGACGTGAAGAACACCGACGCCCGCGCGCCTCCAACGCTGCGCCAGATAATCGACATCCGCGCGAATCCTATAGGAAGAATCGAAGAAGGCCCACAGACTGGTCGTTCGCACCTCGACGGGCAATCCCAGGTCCACCAGCGCCTGCAGAAGATACGGATATCGTTCGATGCCGCTTTCTCCGGGCCCGGTAGCCATCCATAGAATGGCGCCATGTGTGGTCCGTTTGCCAGCCAACATGGGAGCGGCTTTCCATTTCTCAGTCGCGAAAACCTGAAAGTCGGCGGGCAGATCGATTTCCGGAACATTCACCGCCTGTTCCCAAATAATCTGCATCTTGGGGGCGTGCGTGTCGCAAATCTGGCGCACCATTACGCTGTCACTCTTCACGGCGATCCCAAGCTTCTGGGCGGTCGATCCCGTTCCTTCGACAATCACGATGTGATTTGCTGCAAGCGTCGTCACATCCGCTTGCGCATCACGGCCCAAAACGACGATTCCCGCGGTTTCACTCGCCGCTTGCGTGATCCCGAGCGATCCTAAAATCTTCGTCCATGGCGCGGCGTCCGTGCCGATTACTTGAAAGCTCGTGGCGCTCGCAACCACGGGCAGCAGCGCGACTCCCGCAACAAGCCCCAAATGCCCAAAGCGGGTTTTCATTTTGTCCTCGCAAACCAAAAGCTCAATCGAATGTCGGTATAGCTTCGCTCAGAATGGCAGCTTGCCGTATCGAACGGATAGATACCCTGCGACTTGCAAGGAGGCTCATACACGCCGCGCAGGTAAAATCCACGTAGTACATCAAACGAGAAGTAAACGTTCCGCGGCATCCAACGCAAGTGCACTTTCACCCCGGGCCCTACTTCCAGCGTGTTGGCCCAGTTTTCGCTTTTCACATCGCCGCCGTAGTTCACGTTTAGCAGCAGTTGGGCGAAGGTATCCCCCCAGGCTCGAAAAGTGTGGCCTCCGCGATGTTGTGAATAGAAAAGCCAATCCTTATCGAAGCGGCTCACGTAGAGTGCGTCTCCCGTAGTCTCGTAAAAGAACCCCGGGGTTTGACTGCCCAACAAACTCCCAAAACCCTTGGCGAAATTGAGACCGCCGCGATAATCGGGAATCGCAGGATCGCGGGCACTCGGCAAGTATTTGAATCCTTCGCCTGCTTCGCCCCACGCTGTGAAATGATGCCAGGTTTTTGAAGAGACTCCAGCCGCAAGGATGAAGGCCGTCTCCGAAAGGTACCCTGGACCAAATGCGGTGCGCACGCTTCCCCTCACATCTCCGTCGAATCGCGTCGACATATAAAAGGACATCAGCGCATTCACTCGCTTCCACGGCAGCGGAAGCGTCCGCTTTACCTGCCCGTACGTGAACAGATCGTTCCAGCGCGACGAATACATGGGCAGCGTCCACATCGTCGTCTGCGGCAATATATCGCCATTCAAGGTGTGATAGGCCTTTGTCGCTTCTTCGGAAATCTGCAGGTCATCGGCGCGGCGTGCCTCATCGAACCACGCCTTCGCATCCGTGTCGTCCTTCGCCAGGTTGTACGCCCATCCCAGCTTCAACATCACTTCCGCATCGTCAGGATTTTGCTCATGCGCCTGCCGCAAATACTTGATCGCATCCTGCACGTATCCGAGCGCCAGGCTCTTCTTCCCCATGCTTTTTGCGTCGATCGGTTCGACGGCAGCGGCAAGGGCCGAAGTCGTCCCGCTCGGCGCCGACCGCTTTTTGAAACCCCTCAATGCATCCAACTGGTCACGCGACAACCGATCGTTCGGATTCGCCGCTAACAGCTGCTCAAACTGCTGCACGGCCTCTTCTTGCTTATGCATTGCCAGGTACAAAAACGCTAGTTCTCTCCGTAACGCGACGTTCTGTGGTTCCAGCTTCAAGGCATCCAGAAATTCGTACGGGTAAGGATAGCGGGGGGGCAACTGCTCCATGGCCAATTCCGCCGTGCGCGATTCGGTCGATCGCGATGCCGCGAGCAGCGCGGCCCGTGCTTCGTCCACTCGATTCAGCTGCTGCCAAACGCGCGCCAGGATCAGCAGCAGTTCGCCCAATTGCGGCTTGAGCTTCCGGCAGATCTCATATTGTTCCGCGGCCAGCGGCAATTCGTCTCGCCGCTCGGCCAATTGCGCCAGCTCCCAATGGGCGCTGAACGTTGAGAGTTCGTTAGGATTCGCCGCGCGCGCCAACGCCTCCTTCCAGCGCGCGATTCCCTCCGCCAGCGGCCCGTCGATATTCTGGAAGGCCTGCTCGGCGGTCGCTTTCGTCGCCGCGCTGCCGTGCTTGCGCAGCCGGTCGAACATACGTCGCGCCTCGATCGGCTTCTTCGTTTCGAACGCGAGAAAAGCATATTCGAGTGCGGCCGTTTCATCGCCCGGATTCAGGTGCAGGGCGCTCTCAAACTCATCGCGCGCATCCGCATTCTCGCCAGCCTTGAGCAGCGTGTACGCCAGATCTTTGTGCGCACCCGCATTCGTGGGCTGCAGGGCTAAACCTTTACGAAACAGCTCGATCGCCGAATCATAGTCCTTCTGGGCGCGTGCCTTGTACGCCTGGTTCAGCTCGGCGTCGCCGGGCGCCTGCCCGCGCACACACATCGCACCGCTCGCGAAAACGACACTCGCCGCCAACAATCTTCCGCAATGCACGATTCCGGTCACCAGTCCCCGTGGATCTAGTCGCCGGAATCATCCGGGATTCTCCTCATTGCGCGCCGTCGTTATTGCGAAACGAACCCAATCGCGCGGCGCAAAGGCGAAGAGACGGCGCATCCTGCGGAACGAACTCCCGCCGAAGGCCCGCAAATTGCGAAACGAACCGAGCCTGAACGGAAACGTCCCTCAGAACTCTTAATCGAGCCTTTACTGCTTGGTAGCCTTTCCTTCCATCGCGGTGGACCAAGTGCTGCCGTCGGACGTCATTTCAAATTTGATGGCGTAAGAGCTAGACGAGAGCATCTTCTGGGTGTACCGCCACTTCATGCCGGTTCCCGGGTCGGAGTACCAGGTCCAGGTGTCGCCTTGAAGGGATCCCGTGGCGGACTCGCGCTCCCCGACGCTGTTGAAGGAGTCGTATGTGTACATCTTCTTACGGGGATCGTAGCCCATGACACCGAGGTCGATGCCGCTTCCCCCAGCGCCAGTAAATTGCGTGTGAACGAGAAGGAAGAAGTTACCTTGCATCCATTCGATGTGGTCGGTGCCGGTCATTTTGCCTCCCGGACCGTAGGGACTGGCTTTCATGTCGGCGTCTGTTTTCCAGGTTCCGGCGAAATAGTCGAGTTTCTTGAGCTCAGGCGCGGGCTGCGGCGTTTGCGGAGCCTGGGCGGAGGTCACCATCGAAAACAGCAAGGGTGCGAAGACGGCAGCAACGGACTTACACTTCATGGAACAACTCCTTTCTTGGGTTGAGAGCAATTATGCATGAAGTTGCGCGCCATATCAACGCAGCGAGTTCGCGCGGAAGTACTAACGCAGCCGGTTGTGACGCCGCAGTTTTCGCACTTTGTAGCAGGAGCCGTTTTGCGATTCACAAGCTCACAATTTGCGCTGGTCCGCATCTTAGCTCGCCGGAATCGCGAGATCTCGAGCATCAACAGTTGAGCGCTCTCGGCACGCGGCGGTTTAACCGAAGCGAAGCCAATCTGCCGTACATCTCCCGGGCGTTTTGCGATTCAAAGCCAATTTGGCTCGAGTGTGACCCATCCGCCCGAGGTTTACAAGCGATACTGTCCGTAAGCTGCTGAGGAGCGAATAGAAGGAAAACGGACTTATCGCCGTACGGCGCCGAAACAATGCGATGTCGCAGGCTTGCCGGGTCGCACGTTTGTCTCGTCGTCTGGTCCACGCAAAGGACAGCTAACGCGAGTTGTGATGGGTACGAAAGTGTCACCTTGTGCTCTCGGTAAACGTGGGCGCATTCCGGCGTGACCCAGAGCTACCGCTTCAGCGATTTGGCGCAATGAGAGTTACGCACCCGAACAACTCGTGGTCCGATTACACTCTTAATTACGATGACCCCGATCAGCCGACGCAGACTTCTTGCTACGGCAGCGCTTTCTGCGGCTGCAACCCGTCTTTCTGCGCAGCGCGCGGCAGGAACCCAAGTCACCCTGGAACTTCCACCTCAGGCGACAGGGCCTCGCATGCCTGCCGACTTCGTGGGTCTCTCGTATGAGGTGCAGCAACTCACCGACCCGAGTTTCTTCGCGCCGGACAACATCGGATTGATCCGCCAGTTCAGAATTCTCTCGCCGCAGGGCGTGCTGCGCCTGGGCGGCAACACTAGCGAGTTTGCCTGGTGGAAGCCCAAGCCCGATGCTCCCGAACCCGAGCACCCGCAGATTCGCGTCGTCGAAGGTGAGCCCAAGGCGCAGTATTATGCCGTGACACCCGAGGCAGTGCGTAACCTGGCCGGCTTTCTGAAAGCGACGGGCTGGACATGCCTGTATGGCATCGGGATGGGGACCAATACGCCCCCGCGGGCGGCGGAGGAAGCGGCGTTTGTGGCGAAGACTCTCGGGTCGAGTCTGCAGTATTTCCAGATCGGTAACGAAGCGGATCTGTTCGGGCGGCACTTGCGTGATCGAAAAACGTGGTCTGCGAAAACTTACCTCGACGAGTGGCTCGCGCTGGCACGTGCCGTGAGCGCTCGTGTACCAGGGGCGAAGTTCGGGATGCCCGATGTGGCCTCCGATGTGGAGTGGCTAACGCGGATCGCCGATATTTGGCCTTCCCTACAGAATCCGCCGCACGTCACAACGCTGACGCACCATTACTATTTCGGCGGCCCCGCGACAAACCCGGAGGTCAATGTTCCCAACCTACTAAAGCCGGCTACCATGGCAAAGGTTCAGAAGACGGCGGATATCGCGACCGCCGCAGCAAGTAAGATGGGCGCCCGCGTGCGCATGACGGAAGGCAACACTTGCTATCGAGGCGGCAAGCCCGGTGTGTCCGACGTGTTCGCGGCCGCGTTGTGGGCTGCCGATTACGCGCTGTTGCTTGCCAGCAACAATTATTCCGGGGTCAATTTGCACGGCGGCACCGGCAAATCCGTCGCAAACTCCGTCGGAGGTTCCCTGCCCGGCGACATCCTTCTCAAGGAGAACGGCGAAACGCCGGAGGAGATCGCAACTCATCCTCATCCCTTTTATACGGCGGTTGCGACTTTCGGGTCAGAGTACATCATGGAGCCCGTCGCCTATGGCCTGATGTTCGCCGGAATGTTCAGCGGAGGTACTTTTCTCCAGGGCGACTTTACTTCAAAGCTGCAGGCGACCGGAGTCGACGCGACTGCCTACGCCGTCATACTTCCCAGCGGGCATGTGGCCGTTATCGTTTTGAACAAAGACGCGGAGCGGGGTGTCGAATTAAACATGGATTTCGGAACAAGGAGAAGAGGCGAGATAGAGACCGTAACGCTGCACGCCCCAGCGCTCGAAGCCCGAGAAGCTCACCTTACACGGTCGCCAAAGTCGAGCCGTCTCCAGAACGGCAAGCACAAGGTAATTCTTTCCCAAAGGACGGGAGTCTGTCTGACCCTCAGGTGAAAACTGGAGTTCGTCGAATACCGGACCGACGATATGATGAGGCCATGGAGCGAGACGCCGCGGAAGTGCTAAGAAGCGCGCTGGCGCTTCCGCCTGAAGTTCGCGCTGCTTTAATCGACTCTCTAATCAGCAGCCTAGATCAGAAGGTGGATGCTGCTGTCGAGGAGACCTGGCGGGAGGAGATCTTTCAGCGTCTTGAGCAAATCGATAGTGGAGCCGTTCAGCTCGTTCCCTGGGAGGATGCGCGCCGCCGTCTCCGCTCTCGACTCGAGTCGTGAGCAGTGCAGCGGTTCGATTTCATCCTGCCGCCTTGGACGAAGCTGAAGCCGCCACGGAGTGGTATCGTCGACGCAGCATCCGAGCTGCGGAAATGTTTCTGGATGAGCTTGACCACGCTATAAGCCGGATTCACCAGGACCCGGGCCAATTCCCGGAACATCTTTTTGGAACGCGGCGGGTGCTATTGCGCCGGTTTCCGTATCTCATCGTGTTTCGCGCAACTGCCGCTAGATTCGAAGTGATAGCCATAGCGCACGGGTATCGTCGCCCAGGCTATTGGCGAGATCGTGTTGAATGACGCTGGGGGTTCAACCTCGACCTACCCACCTATTCAGAGATCTTCGTTAGCCTGAGAAGTCCTCGTATAGTTGATTCGCGATTGCATCTGCCCAAAGGTACTTTACCCTTCCGGGCGTTACTCCCGCGCTCTTTGCGAGCGCCGCGCCTTCTTCGGATATTCGAGTGATCGTGCCAGCGAGTTCTGAGTGAATCGCCTGCCACTGGTCGTAAGCCCATCTCGGACCTCACGTCCGATTCGCGATAAAGCCTTAGGTGTTCGGCTGCAAGGTGAAAATTGTCGGCGTGCTTTATGACCGAGTGTGTCCAGATGGTCCGCACATTCGCCACCCAGCAGACCTCTGGATTCATCATGCACGAAGCCTCAGAACCAACCCCGATTTGGAAATATCGTAGTCGCGCGCTGCGTATCGTCGGCGGGACGTGGTGTGCGTTCCTTATCTCTAGAAAATCTTGCGCAATAGAATACAATCGATCTTCGACATTCAGGTTGTCGAAGAGAATTTTGGGACCAAGTTCGTGTTCGGCAGCACTGTAATTTCCGGTCGGCCTCGAGATTCCAAGTAACAGGTCAACAAACGTTGAGAGCTTCCTCCCTTTGTGGAGATCGACTAATTTCCTGTGAACGGCTCCGCGCTCGTCATAGTGGCCGCGGACCGCGGACCAATCTAAATTCTTTAGGGCGGACACGGTCTCCAATGTATCAATGGGCGACGTGTTCTACGGTGTGAATGATTAGGCATGATCTGCGGTCACTGAGCTCCCATTGCGAATCTACATTGGCAACTGCTAATCGCTGTGCAACCTCTAACCATGTGCGTCCTGCTCACCCGATAAACTAGTCACTTATGCCGCGCTTTCCCGGTGTCGACTATCTGCAGTTCGATTCGCCAGCAACAATTATTCCGGGGTCAATTTGCACGGCGGCACCGGCAAATCCGTCGCAAACTCCGTCGGAGGTTTCTTGCCCGGCGACATCCTTCTCAAAGAACAGGGCGAAACGCCGGAGCAGACCGCGACTCATCCCCATCCCTTCTATACGCCTGTTGCGACTTTCGGATCAGAGTACATGATGGAGCCTGTCGCCTATGGCCTGATGTTCGCCGGAATGTTCAGCGGAGGCACTTTTCTCGAGGGCGACTTCACCTCAAAGCTGCAGGCCACGGGAGTCGACGCGACTGCCTACGCAGCCATACTTCCCAGCGGGCATGCGGCCGTTATCGTTTTGAACAAAGACGCGGAGCGGGGTCTCGAATTCAACATACACTTCGGAACGCGGAGAAGAGGCGAGATAGAGACCGTAACCCTGCACGCCCCGGCGCTCGAAGCCCGAGAAGCTCACCTTACACGGTCGCCAACGTCGAGCCGTCTTCAGAACGGCAAGTACACCGTGACCGTTCCCCACGCCACGGGAGTGTGTCTGACGCTGAGGTGAAAACTGTACCCCGATTCAGCGATGCACGTGATGCCAAAGAATTTCTCGTAAGCGGGATTCTCGGGGAAGCAGCATCCAGGGGAGTCCAATTGTCCGATGTTGAGCGCGGGATGTTGTACTTCTCCGAAACTGGATGGACATTACCTGATATCGCCGAGACCGCCGAAATGTTCGAGCGGCAGTATAACCAGCACGAATACGAAGAGAAAATCGTGGGTCTGATCAGAAGCCTGCTGACGCGTCTTCGGAAACGCAACAGAGATGAGTTGCAGTGCTGGTTAGATGCAGTACGAACTATCGATAGAGAGGATCACTATATCTTGGTGATGGTTCAGCAAGCGGGTTTTTCGCAAAGGCGACCAGGTGATTTGCTGAGGCTGTGGGCGACGGGCTTCGCCATCTGCGTCGGCGTACTACTTTTCATCGCCGTGTTTCCGCACTTTGATTTACAGCAAGACCCGGAATCATTCGCGTTTTTGGCTTGGACAATTGCCTTTGGCGTCGTTTGCGCTTATTTGCTCTTCTATGTCCTCGTGGGAAAAGCAAGAGCTATTGATCTTACGAACAAATTCGTCGAGGCGCTCGTAGGTTTCTTTGCGCGACGCAAGTAGACGCGCCGTCTGTGCAAGGTCATCCCTGCCTCATCCCACCACCCCGATAAACTAGTCACTTATGCCGCGCTTCCCCGGTGTCGACTACCTGCAGTTCGATTCTCTGCTGAGCGAACAGGAACTGATGGTTCGCCAGACCGCGCGTCAGTTCGTCGATGACCGCGTCATTCCAGTCATTCGCGAAGCTTTCAACGCCGCGACGTTTCCCACCCCACTCATCCCCGAGATGGCACGCCTCGGATTCTTCGGTGCGAACCTCGAAGGCTATGGCTGCGCCGGCATGAACAACATCGAATACGGGTTGATCATGCAAGAGCTCGAACGCGGCGATTCGGGCCTGCGAAGTTTCGTCAGTGTCCAGGGCGCGCTCGTGATGTATCCGATTTACACCTACGGCTCCGAAGAACAGAAGCAGCGCTGGCTGCCGAAACTGCAGTCCGGTGAAGCGATCGGTTGCTTTGCTCTGACGGAGCCCGGCTTTGGGTCGAACCCTGCCGGAATGCGCACCACTGCGGAGAAGCGTGGTGAAACCTGGATTCTGAATGGTGAGAAAACCTGGATCACCAACGGCTCGGTCGCAGACGTCGCGGTGGTGTGGGCTCGCACATCGGAAGGAATCCGCGGCTTTCTCGTCGAGACGGGATCGCGCGGCTATTCCGCCACCGATATCCACGGAAAATTGTCGATGCGCGCTTCCGTCACGTCCAGCTTGCATTTTGCGGATTGCGTGATCCCCGAAGCCAATCAGTTGCCCTGCGCCAAAGGCCTGAAGGCGCCGCTCGGCTGTTTATCGCAAGCTCGATTCGGTATTGGGTGGGGCGTTCTCGGCGCCGCCATGGATTGCTATGAAACGGCGCGCAGCTACACCGTCACGCGCAAACAGTTCGACGAGCGTCCTATCGCGAGTCATCAACTGGTTCAGGAAAAACTCGCCTGGATGATTACCGAGATCACCAAGGGGCAGCTGCTTGCCTTGCAGGTGGCGAAGTTGAAAGATGCCGGCAAAGTCGAGGCCGCTCACATTTCCATGCTCAAGCGCAACAACGTAGCGATGGCTCTCGATTGCGCTCGTCTTAGCCGCGACCTTTTAGGCGCCAACGGCATCATGGACGAATATCCCATCATGCGTCACATGTGCAATCTGGAAACCGTCAAAACCTACGAAGGCACCGATCACATCCATACGCTCGTCATCGGTGAGAAAGTGACGGGCATTCCGGCGTATCGCTGAGCACTGCCTGGGACGGTGAGGTTCAGGTCACGACCTCAGCGCAGTCGGTGTCTTGATCTCACGCTCCCGGCCAGAAGGACGATCAGTCCGGCCCCAAGCAAGAAGAGAGTCGAGGGTTCCGGTGTGACATAAGCCAGCCCGCCCGAAAGGCCCACCCCGGTATCGGTCGAGGAATTCTGCACGAAATCATTCGTCTGACCGCCGGGGAAATTAAACAGGATCTCGTCATCGGGCAAATCGAGCACAAGGTCCGGCCGCAGCGCTGACGGCAGCCCCATCGATAGCTGGTTATACATATCGGTGGTGAGGCCGTCCAGCGTGGGCGACGAGAGCTGGTTGTAGGAGAGCGTGGCCGAGTCGTTCAGCCCGTCATAGCCGATCGATGCAGAAAAGATCGATGCCGCGCCGTTTGCATCGACGCCGCTGAGGCCCGTATCGTAATCGATCAACCCGGCCAGTTGTGTGCCATCACCCGAAAAAGGGATGTCCACCTGGGCCAGCAGATTTCCCTCTCCGGTCTTATCCCCGCCCTTTGGGATCTTGGCAACACCCGCCTTGCCCTTATCCGGACCCGAGGGAGCTACCAGGTCGATCTGTGACGAGTTACCTGCATTGATACCGGCAACATTGGGAGGCGCACCGAACGCCGTGTTGATCGCGTTCGCGATCTTGATTGCCTTTTGCGCAGGTGTATCGGTCGCCTTGATCCCAGTCACCGTAACACGGGCCGCAGACCCGGAAACCTGGCCTGAGGCAACGATCCCGGGAATCGAGACATCAACAGTAACACTGCCATTCCCGGTCGGTTGACCAACAGTAATCTTGCCCTCATCAGCAAAGGCGATCACTGAATAGGCACACAGCAGCAGACCAAGAAAGGAAGAATTTCCTATCTCACGGATCATATGCACCTCCGTCGAATATCCGACGTTCGCGTCGTCGATTATTCTTTTTCTAAGTAGGGTGACAGGAGTATACATCTGCCCGATTCGAATGCATCAACTTTGTCGCAGTCACGCGTCTGTTTTGTACCTGGTACTTACGTAGTGGTACTGCGTAAGTTAAATGCCTTCCCATTTCGAGGAAGCTAGCTCACAAACGCTTTATTTGAATGTGGTCGTGCTTTCGCCGCTCTACTTGCCAGCGCACTCAGGCTAATTGCTTTTCTACTTGTTCATGCAGCACGGCCACACCGGGGTCGCGCTGCACCACGCCTGCATAGCGCTTCCAAAATCCGTTCGCTTCCCGCGAGGGCGATAGCAGTGCGCGGGTATCGTTAATCAATCGTTCCAATTCGCGCTCCGTCGCGGGAGGGTTCTTGGCCGCAAGCGCCTCATCGATCTGCACCAGCAGCGTCGTCACAGGCCGCAGCCACGCAAACCAGTTGTCGTTGATCAGCAACTGCAAAAAGGCCGCAGGAGATTCAACGGTCCCGTGTACCAGCTCGTACGAAGTGCGTTCGGAATCGAGCAGCGCTTTGTGCAGGCTGAGGAGGTTTTGGCGCAGCTCCGTCAACTTCTGTCGTGCTGCATCGGGGGCCGCTTGGGGTAACTCCATTCACTTTTAGGGTAGCGCGAGTGCGGGATCAAGCTAATCCGAAACAGCGCAAGCGGCACCAGCAAAAACACGGCGCGAATTGAAACGGGCGCGGCGACGAAACTACTTTTTCGCTTCCGCGCTCGCCTGATCTATTTTTGCTAAAGCCTGCCGGATATGGTCCGCGTCTTTCGCGTCCGGATGAAGCGTCAAATAGGCACGTAAGTGCGTGGCGGCCTCTGGATAGTTTCCCTTTTCCCAGGAGATTTCACCCAGCAAACCTTCGGCCTGCGGGAACTTGTGCGCCGTATCAGCCTTCAAGAGCTCTCGAACGCTCTTTTCCGCCTCGTCCAATTTTTTCAACTTGTAATTGGCGAGCGCGTTCAACCAAAACGCACCAGGAAATTCGACTGCATTCAGTTCGATGACGTGCTTGCTGTAATCTGCCGCGTCTTGCCACTTTCCTTCTTGCGCGGCCATCGACCCGAGCTGATTGTATGGGCTGACGTACTTGCTGTCGGCGGCAATCGCAGCCGCATACGATGTGCGCGCTCCCTCGATGTTTCCCGTCTTCTGCTGTAAGTCACCGAGCGCAAACCAAGCAGTCGCATACTTCGGATAAGCATCGGTCGCTTTGCGCAAATGCTGTTCAGCCTCTTCGAAATCGCCCTTGCCCGCGAGCTGCAGGCCCTTTTCGTAATCCTTCTGTGCATGCTTGGGCGCGAGAGCGCTGGTCAGACTTATGGTTGTCCCAGCCACATTCGTCAGGCGGTGCAGAATAATCGTCCCTATTTCGGGAGAATCTAAAGGCTTGTGCATTGAGATCTCCACGACATCGGAGCGATAGCCGGGATAGGCCGCGCGAAGCTCACAATTCCAGAGCGGGTCGGTCGAATTGGCCGTGTTATTACCGAAGCCGCCCGGTTGTGAATTCAAGTTTCCGCTGCCGGGATAGCTCCCTCCAGACCGGTCCGCCACATCCGTATCGACGGACATCTCTTGTCCGAGTTGAAACGAAAATCTGCCCTTCCCGTCGGTGTGCGCCTCCAGGCGCGGCGTTCCGCCGCATACCCGTTCAATTCTGATATCGGAGTTCGGCGGCGTTCCGTCGTCGAACATCACCTTTCCCGAAAAGAAATACTGCTGATTCGACGGCATAGGATTCGTCGAAGAAGTGCCGGGAAAGTTATTCGTCGGAATCGAAGGCGTCGGGCTCCGACTGGTAGGCGAACCCGCAGTCGGCGAAGCACCCGCGGGAGGGGATGCTGGAGTAGTGGCTCTCTGCGCCAAGGCCGGATGAACAGCTAAACCGAGTAATGCAACGGCCGAAAAGGTGACAAGACGGCGGTCGCTCCAAATAGTACTCATGGAGCCTCCCTGGTGTGGTTTGAGTATCGCATACCGGGGGCACTTCGCAGTTGAAATCTGAGTTGAGAAAGATGAACTACCTGCACGTGACGATCTGTGTCAACGAAGTCTTTTCAAATGCCGGATCGCGTGGAAAATCAACCTGCATCTGGTCAATGCGCTCAAGCTCAGCAGTGACATCTTTGGCCGTCAACGCAAGTACATGCCCGCCTGCCTGACCGTCTCTGGTTAGGAAATGAAGGTGCAAGCCGGATGTGTCCAGGGTTGAAAGAGAGGCGGGCCCGATGAAGCCGGCCATGGTCCCGGCAACCTCGGTGAAGTGAAATGTGGGCTGCGTTTTCGTTACTTCGCAAAAAGGCGGATAGGGGATCTTTTGCCTGGGTACCGCGCGCGTTTCAACCGCTGCGAACGTGCCGCTCAAGCGAATGGCATAGAACGCGCTGGTACTCGCGTCGTCGCCGAGAACAGCGCTTACGATCGTTGCGAATGACGAGTTCACGGGCAGTTTCGCACTTCGATCCGGCGTGAAGTGCGTGACAAGAGCATAAGAAAGCAACGTATTCGGACTTGGCTTGTGCACCTTTCCATCCGATGTGATTTGATACTCGGTTCCGTCGATGCTCACCATCTCGCCGTCTAAATCTGCGAAGGCACCCAGACCAAAATCTCCATGCTGCTGCACCTCGCGCTACGGTGACGGTCCCTGTATAGAATCCGTTAAGAAAGGCAATGATCGGCACGTTCTGCCACATGATGCGCGGCTCGCGGCGCGCGACTTGTTTCGAGTGACCGAATTGTTGAGCACACGCGAGCAATAGCATCGCCCCGGATGCCAGCAAAATCAAACCGGGCCTAATTGTTCGAATCTTCAAAAGCGTCCACCGCTACCATTCTGCTCGATACAATGTTGACTCTGGATGCTGCTCGCATCCCGGACTCCAAAGTGAAAGAAAAGCTGAAGGCGCTTCTCGAAAATTCGACCTGGGTCTTACTGCAGTTGGCGCCGGCCATCGCTGCAGTGCTTTCGCTGTGTGGGTTATTCGGCGCGTTCGATCGAATGCCCCGTTTGAAGGAGGACATTCCTCCCATCACGCTTTTTGTGTGTGCGGTGATCCTCGAAGTGGGAATCGCACTGCGGAAGAAGCTCACGAACCTTCAATCTGTGCTCCGCGAGATCAGGCACGAAAGGCTGGGAAGAATCGAATCGGTTCTCAACGAAATCAGGATAGACAAGCTGGCGAGTATCGACTCGGTACTTCGAGATATTAGGTCCGATCTGAATCAGGACGCCGCCGCGAAAGTCAGTAAGCTCAAGACGCAACTAGACCCCAGGCTGCGCAAGGTGATTGGCCCGTATCTCGACGAACACCTCGACAAGGTTGTCGACGTGTTCAAAAAGCAGACGTTTGAGCTGTCGGACATTGAGAGATTTCGGTCGTTCTATCGGAAGACAATGGAAGCCTACAGTCCAACCGAGTTTCATGCCACGAGTCTTCCGTCTGCGAAGTTTTTCTGGAAGGATACGAAAACCGAGGAAGCGATCCGGACTTTCATCCAGAGCGGGGGCGTGATGAAGCGCATCTTCTTTCTGGCAGACTGCGACCAGCTGAAAGAACCGGAGGTCATGCAGATTCTGGCACGCCAAAAAGAGATTGGAGTCGACGTTTATACGGTAGCCATGGAGGAAGTTCCCAAGGAGTGGCGGCATCAGTATTTTGTCGTCGACACTCACGCGCGCATCGCCTGGAGGTTGACGATCACCCCGGCCGGCACCATTGATTGCGCAACTTTGACCTGGGAGCCGGAGGTGAACAAACGCTATCTGGATCTGTTTGACAAACTCGAGAACCTGGACGCGGTGAAACCGTATACTGGCGACGGACTTCCTAACGCTGCCACGGCATCCCGCGCCGTCTCACGTTGAGACGATTGCCTCGCGCGCTATCTGGCTCTGCGCTTCGTCTCGGACGCGCGTTTCGTATCCGCTCGGGCCGCCACTGTGTTGATCTGAATGACGGGCATCAGCGAATTGTTGTCGAGTGACCGGTGCGCAGCCCGTTGCGAAAATTCGTGATTTAAGCCGTCGATGAAGCCCTCCATCTGGCGCTGCATGGCTTCCATCTTCTCGCGCATATTGAGAATGATTTCGACACCTGCCAGGTTCACACCGAGTTCACGCGTCAACTTCAGAATCACTTCGAGGCGCTCCAGATCGTCGTCCGTATAGAGTCGCGTGTTTCCTTCGCTGCGCGACGGCATCAACAATCCCTCGCGCTCATAGAGACGCAAGGTCTGCGGATGAATTGCATACTGCTCGGCGACTGCCGAGATCATGTAGGCCGCTCTGCCTTTTTTCTTGGTCATGATGCTTCACCCGTCATATCTTTTGCACCCCGCGCGGTCAAGCCGCGGACGCCACCTTGTTCCACATCTCCGAGCGCACGTCTTCGCTCTGCACCTGGGCGAGCTCGCGCAACAACTCCCGAGTCCGCTCATTGTGCACGTCCGGCGAGCGCAGAATAACTTCCACGATCTCGTCCCCGCGCGAATTCTTGCGGGCGTTGAACACGCCCTTGTCGCGCAGCCGGAATTTCTGTCCGTTTTGGGTGCCTTGTGGGATTTTCAGAATCGCGCGTCCGTCGATGGTCGGGACCTCGATCTTGGCGCCCAGTCCTGCCTCGCTCACCGTTAGCGGTACCTGCACTTCTACGTTGTCTCCGGTGCGCTTGAAAAACGGATGATCCTCCACACGCACGGTGATGTACAGGTCTCCGGGCGATCCGCCGGCCACACCTGCATTTCCTTTTCCCGCCACCCGCAACCGCGATCCCGAAGAGACACCCTGCGGAATGCGCACTTCCACTGTGTCCGGATGCGCTACGCGCCCTTCACCGCGACAGGTGGGACAGGCGTTCTTTAAGCGTCCCGAACCGCCGCAGCGCTGGCAGGTCAGATTGAACTTCATGGCTCCCGCCATCTGCGTCACAGTTCCCTTGCCGTCGCATTCCGGGCAAACAGCAACGTTGTTTCCCGCCGACCCCGTCCCGTGACAGGTCGCACAAATCTCCTGGCGCGAAATGTTCAGCTTCACCTGCGTCCCTCGAATGGATTGCCAGAAATCGACATTCAATCCGTACTCGAGATCGGCGCCGCGTTCCGGCTGAGGAGCCGCTTGCTGCTGCTGTTGCCGCCCACCGAAGAACTGGCTGAAAATATCGCGGAATCCGAAGCCTTCGCTCTCGTGAGCCTGCCCACCGCCACCGGCGGCCTGCTGCTGCCGCAGGTACTCTGCGAAATCGAACCCACCGAAATTCGGGCCGCCGCCCGGCCCTTCCGTTCCGCCGGCGCCGCCATTCGGCGGAATGTTCGGTGAATAAAAACCGTACTGATCGTAAACTTTGCGCTTGTCGTCGTCGCTCAGGACATCGTAGGCTTCCTGAACTTTCTTGAACCGCTCTTCTGCCGACTTATCGCCAGGATTCAAATCCGGATGGTACTTGCGCGCCAGTTTCCGGTACGCCTTGCGAATCTCATCCGCATCCGCGCCCCGAGCTACACCCAGAGCTTCGTAGTAATCGTTTTTCGTTGCAGAAGGCATTTAGATTTCCAACGAGACACCCGTAGGGCGAGGTGTACTCGCCCCCGGGAAACCGTCGTGCTTACTTCTTATCGTCGACGTCCACGAACTCTGCGTCGACGACGTTGTCTTTCTGAGCGCCGGCTTGCGCGCCATCGCCGCCCGGTGTGCCTGCACCGGCACTCGGTCCGGCACCCGCGCCGTTCTGGCCCGCGGCCTGCGTTTTGTACATCGCCTCCGCCAGCTTGTGGCTTGCGGTGGTCAGCTTGTCCGTCGCCGAGGTGATCTTCTCGAGTCCGCCCTCAGCCATGGCCTTCTTGACGTCTTCGACTGCCGATTCAACCTCCTTGGCATCCGCTTCGGAGATCTTTTCACGATGCTCCTTCAGCATTTTCTCGACGTTGTAGACCATAGCGTCGGCACGGTTGCGAGCTTCGATCTCTTCCTTCTTTTTGCGGTCATCGGCGGAGTTACTTTCCGCGTCGCGCGCCATCTTGTCGACTTCCTCCTTGCTGAGGCCCGAAGAGGATGTGATGGTGATTTTCTGCTCGTTATTGGTTGCGCGGTCCTTCGCCCGGACATTGAGAATGCCGTTGGCGTCGATATCGAACTCCACTTCGATTTGTGGAATCCCGCGCGGTGCGGGCGGAATGCCGACCAGCTGGAACACACCCAGCAGCCGGTTGTCCTTGGCCATCGACCGCTCGCCCTGGTACACCTTGATCTCAACCGAGGTCTGGCTGTCCGCGGCCGTCGAGAACACTTCGCTCTTCCGCGTCGGAATAGTCGTATTGCGCTCGATCAGCTTCGTGAACACACCGCCCAGAGTTTCAATCCCGAGCGACAACGGCGTCACATCGAGTAACAGCACGTCCTTGACTTCGCCGCCCAGCACGCCGCCTTGTACCGCTGCGCCGACTGCAACGACTTCGTCCGGGTTTACGCTCTTGTTCGGTTCTTTGCCGAACAGATCGCGCACCATCTGCTGAACCTTCGGAATGCGTGTCGAACCGCCTACCAGAACCACTTCATCGATCTGCTGCGGCGTCACGCCTGCGTCCTGCAAAGCCTGTTTGCAAGGCCCCACCGAACGCTGCAGAATGTCGTCGACCATCTGCTCGAAGCGCGCCCTCGTCAGCTTGATGGTCAAGTGCTTGGGACCGCTCGCATCCGCCGTCAAGAACGGCAGATTGATTTCCGTCTCGAGCAATGTCGAGAGCTCGATTTTCGCCTTCTCGGCCGCTTCCTTCAGGCGCTGCAGTGCCATCTGGTCTTTCGAAACATCGACGCCCTGGTCCTTCTTGAACTCCTGAATCAGCCAGTCGATAATTCGCTGGTCGATGTTATCGCCGCCCAAGTGCGTATCGCCATTGGTCGATTTGACTTCCACGACGCCATCGCCGACTTCGAGAATCGAGATATCGAACGTACCGCCGCCGAAGTCGTAGACCGCGATGGTCTCGTCTTTCTTCTTGTCCAAGCCATAGGCCAGGGCCGCGGCTGTCGGCTCGTTGATAATGCGCATCACTTCGAGGCCGGCAATCTGCCCCGCATCTTTCGTCGCTTGCCGCTGCGCATCGTTGAAGTACGCGGGCACCGTGATCACGGCCTTGGTGACTTTCTCGCCGAGATAGGCTTCCGCCGCTTCCTTCAACTTGGTCAGAATCATGGCCGAGATCTCAGGCGGCGAATACTTCTTGCCCATGATTTCGACGCGCGCGTCCGAGCTCTCCCCCGCGACGACCTTATAGGGGACCAGCTTCATCTCCTCGCTCACTTCGTTGATGCGGCGCCCCATGAAGCGCTTGATCGAGTAGATGGTGTTCTCCGGGTTCGTGACCGCCTGGCGCTTGGCCACTTGCCCGACCAGGCGCTCACCGTTCTTGGTAAAGCCCACTACGGACGGGGTGGTACGTCCGCCCTCTTGGTTGGGGATCACGGCCGGCTGGCCGCCTTCCATCACCGCCACGACCGAGTTTGTGGTTCCAAGATCAATTCCGATAATCTTACTCATGTGATTTATATTCCTCCGCTTACCGCTCCCGGCGGTCAGCTGTCTTTAGCACCTTCCCAGTATCATATATGAGTGGCCGATTGTCAAGTTGCTTGGCACTCGGATTTCTCCTCTGTCACGCCGCGTGTGTGGGACAGACTACACTGACCGTCGCTGCCGCCGCGGACCTCACCAGCCTCGAGTCCGACCTCCAGAGTTCGTTTCGCAAAACCGACCCCAACCTCCGGGTTCGTTTCGTAAACGGAGCCAGCGCCCTGCTTTCACAGCAGATCCGGAACGGCGCGCCCTACGACGTGTTCCTTTCCGCTAACGCCCAGTTCGTCGACCAGCTGGGTTCGTTCGGTAAATTAGTGCCCGAGTCCATGCGGACCTATGCAGTCGGACGCCTTGGCGTCATTTGGAAAGATGGAAAACATCACCCTTTCAGCGACTTAGGCGAGGACCGGGTTCGTTTCGTAGCGTTGCCCAATCCAAGATTGGCTCCCTACGGGGTGGCCGCTCAACAGGCGCTCGAGCATGCCGGCATCTGGAAGACGGTCCAGCCGAAGGTGGTCTATGGCGAAAATGTCCGCCAAACCCTAGAATTGGTCGAGACCGGGAACGCCGACGCGGCTCTCACGGCTGCTTCCCTTCTCGTGGGGAAGAATTCGGACCTGGTACCCGCCGTGTGGCACCAGCCGATCGTGCAAAAAGCCGGAATTGTCGCAGGCAGCTCTCATCCCAAAGCCGCGCGGAGGTTCTTGGACTTTCTGCTCAGCCCGCCTGGACAGGCGATTTTCGGCCGATTCGGCTTTGGACCGCCTACCGGCGATCGCTAAGCCTTAGGGTGGGCTTTGTCGTAAACGGCCTGGAGTTCTTTCAGTGAGACTTGAGTGTACTTCTGTGTAGTGGAAAGGCGGGCGTGGCCCAATAGTTCCTGGATGGCTCGGAGGTCGGCGCCATCGCTCAGCAGGTGGGTCGCGTAGGCATGCCGGAAGCTGTGCGGGTGAACGGTCGAGTCGCCGGTGAAAGCCAAAGCGTAAAACCTGACCAGCCGGCGCACTTGCCGGTCACTCAGCCGGCCGCCTCGCGAGTTGAGGAACACAGCCCTTTCGTCGGAATTCGATGATCGAGTTTGCAGGTATCGCTCGATCGCGGCTACCGCTCGCCCGCCGACGGGCACCTGCCGCTCTTTATTGCCCTTGCCGCGGACCCGCAGCCACCCTTCTTCGAGATCTATGTCGTCGACATTGATTCCGACCAGTTCGCCGACGCGGATGCCGCAGCCATAGAGCAATTCGAGAAAGGCGAGGTCCCGTTCTTTGGAGGGTCGCTCGACGGTGTCGCCGGCTTCGACGGCATCGAGCAGATTGTTAGTCTTCTCCGCGCTCATGATGTCGGGCAGGCGCTGCTTGGCTTTGGGCGTTCGCAGACGGGTGGTCACGTTGCGATCGAGAACGCCTTCCTGCCGCAAAAACTTGAACATGGCCCGAACCGCGGCGAGCTTCCGCCGCACGGTTACGACGCTCAAACCCTGATCGTAGAGGCCGGCCAGCCACTCGCGCAGCAGCGGTAAATCGAGGTGCTCAACACTCGGGGCGATTTCTCCAGGCGGTTCAAAATAGGTTGCGAACTGCTCGAGATCGGACCCATAGTTACGCAGCGTGTGAGGGGAGGCGCCGCGCCGTGCGAGCTCAGCAAGATACTTCGAGATGCATTCGCGCAACGTCGCGCTGCTTGAATTCTTCATGGATGAATTCTTCAAATGCCTCGGCCGCGCGCCGGCAGACTGCGGCGTGCCGCGCGTTCTTGTCGTGCCGCAGCCTGCGCTTGGTTGCCTCATCAAGCGAAGGCAGCAGATCGAAGGTGATGTTCGCCGGCTGGAAATTCTTAGTTTCAGCTTGCGTAATGTAATGGCACAAGCTGCCGAGCGCCGTTTCACGCGGGAACACTTGCGGCGCGTCGCCTTGGACCAGAGCTGCGGCATTACGTCCCGCAATCAAACCGGTCCCGATCGCTTCGGCGTATCCTTCTACGCCTGAGATCTGTCCGGCAAAAAAGATCCGGTGATCGCTCTTCAGCTGCAATGTCGGCCGGAGCAGCGCGGGCGAATTGATGTAGGTATTGCGGTGCATCTGCCCGTAGCGCAAGAAGTCCGCGTTTTCGAGTCCAGGGATCAGGCGAAAAACTCGGGCCTGGTCGCCGAATCGCATATGGTTCTGAAATCCGACCAGGTTGTAGCTATCGGCGCGCTGATTCTCCTGGCGAAGCTGCACCACTGCATATGGCCATCTCCCGGTGCGCGGATCATCCAAGCCTGCCGGCTTCATTGGGCCGAATCGCAGCGTCTCGCGCCCGCGTCGCGCAATCTCTTCGATGGGGAGGCATCCCTCGAAGAACGGAATTTTATCTTCTGCGATATGAGGCTCATAGCGCTCTGCCTCCAGCAGAGCGGTCACGAATGCCTCGTATTCTTCTTTCTTGAAAGGACAGTTGATGTAATCGTCCGTGCCGTCGAGCGATTTGCCGTAGCGCGAGGCGCGAAAGGCGCGTGACATATCGATCGAATCCGCCGCGACGATCGGGCTGATGCTGTCGTAGAAGTAGAGCCGGTCGGATCCCGTAATACGGCTGATCTCTTGCGCCAGACTTTCGCTGGTCAGCGGCCCGGTGGCAATGATGACAACGCCATCGGCGGGAACTCGCGTGATCTCGCGGCGTTGAATCTGGATTCTGGGGTGCGATTCGATGGCTCTGGTGATCTCCGCCGAGAAAATGTCGCGATCGACGGTGAGCGCGTGTCCTCCGGGAACTCGTGCACTTGCGGCAGCCTGAAGGAGCAGTGAATGAAGGCGCCGCATTTCCTGCTTGAGCAGCCAGGGGGCGGAATGGACTTGCTCGCTTTTGAGCGAATTGCTGCACACCAGCTCGCCGAAGCAGTCGGTTTTGTGGGCCGGAGTGCGTTTTTGCGGCCGCATCTCGTGCAGCACGACGTTTGCCCCCGCTTCAGCAGCTTGGAACGCGGCCTCGCAACCGGCGAGTCCGGCGCCAATAATTTGAATGACGTCCAAAGCCTATTCTAGAAAGCTTCTCTATATTCGCCGAAAACTTTGCGCAGCCGTTCGGAAATTTCTCCCACGGTGACGAGGACGCGGCAGCACTCAAGAATTCTGGGCATCAGGTTTTCTGTGCCCCGCGCGGCGTTTTCCAGATTCGACAGCGCCGCGCACGCCGCTTCCGCTGAACGCGAGGCACGAACCTGCCGGACGCGCTCGACCTGCTGCCGTTCCAGCTCCGGGTCGAGGCGAAAAGTCGTGGGCGGCTCCGCCGTATCGGTGTGGAATTTGTTCACGCCGACAACGATCTGCCGGCCTTCTTCGACCGCCCTCTGAAATTGATATGCGGAATTCTGTATTTCGCTTTGAATGTAGCCCTTTTCAATGGCCGCGAGCGTTCCGCCGATAGCATCGATGTGCGCGATGTACTCACGCGCTCGGGCTGCGATTTCGTCCGTCACTTTTTCCATGTACTCGCTGCCGCCGAGCGGATCGGCGGCGGCAGTCACTCCGCTTTCGTACGCGATGACTTGCTGCGTGCGCAGCGCCACGCGTGCGGATTGCTCAGTGGGCAGCGACAACGCTTCATCTTGTCCGTTGGTGTGCAGCGATTGCGTGCCGCCCAACACCGCGGCCATGGCCTGCAGCGCAACGCGGACGACATTCACTTCGGGCTGTTGAGCCGTCAGCGTCGACCCGCCCGTCTGCGTGTGAAATCGCAACATGCAGGACCTGTCCAGCTTCGCTCCGAAGCGGTCGCGCATGATGTGGGCATAGAGCCGGCGCGCGGCACGGTACTTGGCGATCTCTTCCAGAAAATTGTTGTGAGCGTTGAAAAAGAAACTCAGCCGGGGGGCGAACGTGTCGACGTCGAGCCCTGCCGCGATCGCCGCTTCAATATACGCAATCGCGTTGGCGAGTGTGAAAGCGACTTCCTGAATGGCAGTCGAACCTGCCTCGCGGATGTGATAGCCGCTGATCGAGATGGTATTCCACTCAGGAACTTCTTCGCCCGCCCACGCGAACAGATCGGTAATGATGCGCATCGCCGGGCGGGGTGGATAAATGTAGGTGCCGCGAGCGATGTACTCCTTCAGAATGTCGTTTTGAATGGTGCCGGAGAGCTTCTTGCGATCGGCGCCCTGGCGCTCGGCTACCAGGACGTAAAGACAGAGCAGAATCGCGGCGGTCGAGTTGATCGTCATGGAGGTGCTCACCTGATCGAGGTGGATGCCGTCGAAGAGCACCTCCATATCGGCGACAGAATCAATGGCCACACCGACACGTCCGACCTCACCGGCTGCGAGCGGATGATCCGAATCCATGCCCATCTGAGTAGGCAGATCGAACGCGACAGAAAGGCCGGTGATCCCTTGCGAGAGGAGGAACTTGTATCGCCGATTGCTCTCTTCAGCGGTTCCGAAGCCGGCATACTGGCGCATGGTCCACAGCCTGCGCCGGTACATGTCTGAATAGATTCCGCGAGTGAAAGGAAACTGGCCGGGCTGCTCGAATGTGGACACGAGCGGCCCTAGCGGCGAGAGATTTGCCGCGCTTTGAGAAAGGAGGTCACACAGAAAAACGCCATCACGAGGCCAAGAAATATGCCGCCGAACATGGCCGCGGGATTGCGGTGCTGCATGACTGCGTACCCGACGAAGGATGCTGCAAACAGCAGAAAAATACCGCCAATCGCCTGGTTCCAAATCACGCGTGCGGGGCGAATGACCTCTGGAACGACGTGCCGCGCAAAATGTTGGGCGTGGCTCACTCGCACGAATCGCAATGCTTTCACGGCTTCGGCGAGCTTCATCCCGTCCTCATGCTAGCATCGGCAATATTCGGGCAGGCTGGATCTATGTAGCGCTGTTCTTCGCAACGCTCGCTGTCTATGCGCAGGTCCGGCACTTCGATTTCGTCAACTATGACGACCCGGAGTACGTCACCGGCAACCGTCACGTCGAGCAGGGCATAACTCCGGCAGGTCTCAGCTGGGCGCTCACTTCCGGTGAAGCCGCAAACTGGTTCCCCGTCACGCGCGTCTCGCACATGCTCGATGTTCAGTTGTTTGACATGGATAGCGGCATGCATCATCTGGTCAACGCGCTGCTTCACGCGCTGGCGACGCTGCTGCTCTTTGCATTTCTCCATCGCGCAACGCACGCTCAATGGCCGAGCGCGTTTGTCGCGTTTCTATTTGCGTTGCATCCGCTGCATGTCGAATCCGTCGCGTGGATCGCCGAACGCAAAGACACTCTCAGCGGCGTATTCGCATTTCTGACGTTATGGGCGTACGTACGCTACACGGAACGCCCGAACTGGAGCCGCTATTTGCTCGTGTTTCTGCTATTTTGCCTGGGCCTGATGAGCAAGCCGACCATTGTGACCCTGCCATTCCTATTACTGCTACTGGATGTTTGGCCGTTGGATCGGCTGAAAGCGCGAGTGGTGTGGGAGAAGATCCCGTTGTTAGTGGTTTCGGCAGCGGCGGCCATCACGACATATATGGTTCAGCAGAGCAGCCGGGCCGTGAAGACGTTCAGTGTCTTCCCACTAAGGCTGCGAATCGAGAACGCGCTCGTATCCTATGGCACCTATATCGGGAAGATGTTCTGGCCGAGCAAGCTGGCGGTGTTCTATCCGTACCCAAGCCATATCTCTTTCTGGCATGCCGTAATCTCTGCTGTCGTAATTGCCGGCATATCGGTTCTCGTTCTGCACGAGTTGCGGCGACGTCCGTACCTGGCGACCGGTTGGTTCTGGTACGTGGTGATGCTGCTTCCGATGATCGGGCTGATACAGGTGGGAGCGCAGGCTCGGGCGGACCGGTACACATACCTGGCGAGCGTGGGTTTATCGATCATGCTGGCTTGGGGCGGGGCGGACCTAATCAAAACATGGCCACGAATAAAAACGTTTGTGGCGGGTTCAGCAGCGGCGGCTTGCGGAGCATGCGTACTTCTGACTTACATCCAGATTGGATATTGGAGGGACAGCGAGTCGTTGTTTGCGCATGCGCTCGAAGTGACGAAGGGGAACTACGTCGCGCATCACAATTTCGGGCTCGCGATTGCAGATGTGCCCGGCCGTTTGCCGGAGGCGATCGCGCATTACCGGACGGCGCTTGAGATCAGGCCGGATTCGGTGGAGGCGCGCACGGACCTCGGCAGCGGCTTGGCGAAGATGGGCCAGTTCGAGGAGGCGATCGGCGAATACGAAACGGCGCTGCGCCTCGCGCCGGATTGCGCCATCTGTCGCAGCAATTTGGCCCTGGCGCGGACGGCAATGTCGCAGGCATTGTTAACAGCAGGCGTGGCACTTCAGAAGAGCGGCCGGACGGGAGAAGCGATTGCGCAGTTCGAAGCCGCGCTGCGCGCCGAACCGGATTTTGCGGAGGCGCACAACGATTTGGGCGTGGCGCTGGCGAGCTCAGGCAGGACTCAAGATGCCGTCGAGCAGTTTAAAGCGGCTCTGCGCATCAAGCCGGATTATGCAGATGCACAGTACAACCTCGAAGCCGCGACGGGGCAGGCAGCGAACCGATCATCTGCGCATTAGACGGCAGAACTAAAATGTGAACTTCGCGGCAAGCTGGATGGCCCGCCCTCCGCCGGTGCCGTTCACGCCGGTCCCGCTGCCGAGCGTCTGGTTGACGATCCCGTAATTCGAACTGCCGAGCAAGTTTGTGGCGCCGTTCCCCGGGTTATTGAAGGCCGGAGTATTGGTGAAGTTGAAGGTATCGCAACGCAGCTCCAGTTGGGTTTTTTCGGTGATTCTGAAGTCTTTGAAGAGCGAGAGATTCACCTGAAAGAGACCAGGGCCGTCGAAAATATTTCGTCCCGAAGTGCCATAGCGCGCGCCGGTAGGTTGCGCGAAACTGGAAGTGCTAAACCACGGGTTTCCAACTCCAATTCCTCCGAGGATCTGAACGGGAGCAACCTGGTCGGCTGTCTGACCGATGTTGGCTCCAGGCAGATTGAGTTGACCGCCGTTCGCGGTGATCGTCAGGGGTAGTCCGCTGTAAGCGCTAATAATACCGGAGATCTGCCAGTTGCCCAGAACGCTCGCAACCGGCCCGGAATTCATCCAACGCATGCCCTTTCCCCATGGCAAGGCATAGACGAAACTCTGGACGTAGCTGTACTTGCGATCGAAATCGGCGCGGGCATAATTGCGCTGGAAATCGACGTAGAAATCATAAGCGCCGTCATCGCCGGTCTGATAATTCATCCCCTTGCCCCAGGTGAAGGCAGTTGTGATGAGAAGACCGTTGCTGAACCGGCGGTTTAGTTTTACTTGGAGCGCGTTATAGCTCGAGGAGAAACCCTGCCAAAACTCAGTGGCGGACGCGGTACGCGGATACTCCGGCTGTCCGACTGCGCCGGCACCGATCACCAGCCCGGCATTGAGATTGAATTGCCCGGGTATGCGCACGCCGTGATTGCCGACGTAGGCGGCATCTAAAGTGAACTTCCACGGCAGCGCCTGCTGGATGGCGAAATTCCAGGATTCAACATAGGGGTTGAGATAGTTCGTCGGAACCACAAAGAAATTTTGACTTCCCAAACTCCCGGTGGCCGGGATGATTCCATTGGAGGGGATAACAACCGGCACGGGCGCGGGGAATCCGGCTTGGAAGGTAGCGGGCGCGCCGTTCGAGAGAACAGCCGGTCCG
Organism: uncultured Acidobacteriaceae bacterium; assembly: GCA_963787615.1. Lineage (GTDB taxonomy): Bacteria > Acidobacteriota > Terriglobia > Bryobacterales > Bryobacteraceae > Bog-105. Next base: position 233,880 of record CAWBDJ010000002.1, read on the forward strand.
AACCCCGCGCCGGCCGGATTATAGGCATTGTTCGATCTGACAGGGAAGTTATAAGCGTAGGTGTTATCGGGGAAAGGGGTGTAGCTAATTCCGAAACCGGTGCGAATCACCGTGGAATCAGTAAGGCGGTATGCAATGCCGACGCGTGGAGCAAAGTAGCGGTAACGCGTCTTCATTCCGAGATTGCTAGGATTCCCACCGACGCCCGCGACGACCAGCGTGTTGTTCGACGGGTTGTAATTCGAGAAGCCACCGGGGAAACGTGGCGTGGCGGGCGGATAGAATTCCCAGCGCAGGCCCAGATCGACGGTCAACTTCGGCGACACCACCCACTTGTCGCCGGCATAGGCGAAGAACCACCATTGCCGGTAAGCCGGGAAGTAAGTATTCACATCGCGTCCCGCTTGACTCGGGCGCATCCAGCAGGAAGCTGGCAAAGTCGTTTGCGAAGCTGGTTGCCGCACCGGGAATCGACGTTTGGTTGGCGCTGAAGGTGTAGAGGCCGCGGGGGCTGAAGGTCTGATCCTGCAGTAAATCGTCGCGCACGCGGCGCAGGTCGACTCCCCATGAGAAAGTGTGATTTCCGGCGATCTTGGTCCAGTTATTGACCGTGTCGATGTTGGCTTCAGCGCGAACCCACGGCACACTGGCGGAGTATCCGATCAGGGGGTTGGTGCCCGATCCAAAACCGCCATTGATGAGGATTCCCACCTGGCCGCTGGTGAATGGGCTGATATTGACACCGGGAACTCCTATGCTGGTCGCGTCGTTGGAGCCGTAGTCGGTCGGGATTGCGGAGCTGTGATAGTACGCGACACCAAAGCGCAGCTCGGCCAGAAGCGTTGGGGAGAACACGTGATTGTAATTGAGACCGCTGCTATAGGTGTTTTGCTGGCCCGTACCCTGAAACGACCCTTGTGCAGGTCCGCCGCCGGCGGCACCGAAAATGGGAGCTTGAAATACAACCGGACGCGCGAAACTGAAACGGCCGCTCAAGCGGTCCTTGTCGGTGATGTTGTAATCGACCTTGCTGTCGAGCGAATCGGTCGTTTTCGTAAAGGGAAGCAGGGCGAAATAGTTATTGTTCGGACTACTTGCATTGAAGGCCTCATTCGTCGGCGGCAGCAGACCCAGTAGCGCCAACGATACCGGATTGATTCTGCCGATAGGAATTTGATTATTCGGGAAGGGTAAACGGCCGGCGCCAGTTACGGGGTTGCTACCCGGTGTAGCCGGATCATAGATAACTGTAGGCGATGCCGCCAGGTTGCCCGTGCGAAAGTCCGCCGACGGAAGGGTTACCTGGTTCGTATTGGCCTCATGATCGTCTACGCGCAGGTAATCGGCGAAGAAGAACAGCTTGTTATGGATGATGGGTCCGCCGACATTGCCGCCGAAGTAGTTATAAGCGAGGTGGCCAACGGAGGGGTTGAAAAACGAGCGAGCATCGAAGGCGCTATTTTGAAGAAACTCGTACGCCGCACCGTGAAAACTGTTGGTACCAGATTTGAGAATCACGTTAGCGATGCCACCGGAAGCGCGGCCTAGCTGAGGATCATAGTTACTGGTTGAGACGTCCACCGTTTCGATGGCTTCAATGGGCGGTATGAGGATCTGCAGCAGGCCGGTGCGCTCGTCATCGTCGATACCCTCGATCTCATATTCGTTGCCCTGACGCATCTGGCCGTTCACTTCCGTCTGCAGGGAGCTTTCGGCATTGAAAAATTGCGAGTGCTGGAAAGTTGCGGGTGTAGTGCCCGGCACCAGGTTCAAAAGGCTTTGAAAGTTGCGGTTGTCGCTCAACGGCAGGTTAGCGGTTTGAACCGTAGACAGGCTTACTGTGGTATCGGCGCGGTCGGTCTGCAGGGCGGGGGGCGCGGCGGTTACCTCGATGGATTGGCTAAGATTGCCGGGCTGCAGTTGCACGTCCACGCGCGTGCTGGTGTTGACGGCGACATCGATGTTTTGACGAATCTCTTTCTTGAATCCCGGGGCCTCTACTGTCACGGAGTAATTGCCTTCGGGAAGCTCCGGGAAGGTATAGTTGCCGCTGGTATTGGTTTGAGCCGAATGGGAGATGTTGGTGTTGACTTCGGTAAGAATGACTTTGGCGCTCACGACCACGCCTCCGGACGAATCCTGCACAGTTCCCAAAACAGTTCCTGTAACGGCCTGGGCATATGCGGTAGCGTGCCAAGCGAGCAGCAGTACGCACCAGGCGAGCATCGAACGTAGATGTTTCATAGATCACTCTCCTGTGATCGCGAACAGTGTGTTAGAAATTACTGAATTTCCCCATGCCGCTGGCTTGAGCAGCACTGAAGACGCAACTCGTGTTCAGGTGATTATAAATCAGAACCGCGGAAAAGCAAAAGCGTGAAGGTACTGCATCACCAGCGGCGAAAGCGGTCGTACTGTTTAGATTTCTTCGCCGGGGCTGGCTGTTTAGTGGCCTTCGGCCTCGAGGAATCGCTCGGCTTCCATAGCGGCCATGCAGCCGGCGCCCGAAGCCGTGATGGCTTGGCGGTAGTTGCGATCCTGCACATCGCCGGCATGAAAGACTCCCTCGATGTTGGTGCGCGCGCCGCCATGCGTAACGATGTAGCCGTCGGGATCCAAATCGAGCTGGCCGACGAACGGTTTGGTGTTTGGAATGTGCCCAATGGCGACGAAGAACCCGTCGACTTCGCGATCGTACTCCCTCTGAGTTTTGACGTTTCGGAGCTTGACGCCAGTCACATGGCCCTTTTCGGTGTCGTATACGTCTTCGACGATCGTATTGGTCACGAAGTGAATCTTGGGGTTCTTCTGCGCGCGCTCGAACATGATTTTGGAGGCGCGGAAGTTTTCACTTCGATGCACGATGGCTACCTCGCTGCCGAAGCGGCTGAGAAAGTTCGCTTCTTCCATGGCGGAGTCCCCACCGCCGATCACCATGATCTTCTTACCGCGGAAAAAGAATCCATCGCACGTCGCACAGGAACTAACGCCGTGACCGATGAGTTTCTGTTCATTGGGAAGATTCAACCAACGTGCCGATGCACCGGTCGCGACAATCAAGGTGCGGGTCATGATCTTCTCGCCGTGCTCCAGTTCCAGCCTGAAAGGGCGCATGGACAGATCGGCATGGGTGACTCGCGCGTGCTGATAAGTCGCCCCAAAGCGCTGGGCTTGCTGCTTCATGTTCTCGATCAGCACCGGGCCCATGATTCCTTCGGGAAACCCGGGGAAATTCTCGACCTCGGTGGTGATGGAAAGCTGCCCGCCGGGTTCGTGGCCTTCCAACACAAGGGGTTGCAGGTTCGCTCTCGCGGAGTAAATGGCTGCCGTGTTTCCGGCACAACCCGAGCCGAGAACCACTACGTTCAATAAGTCGCTCATGGAAAGAAAAGTAAATTCGCGATGACTCGTTCAAACGCAAGAGTTCGCGATGCTTAGTTGCTCATCGAAGCAAATAGTTGGTGAGGTGGAAAGCCACCCACGACCCACAGTATGCTAGCGCAAGCATATACGAGAACTGAAAAATCGGCCACTTCCAACCGCCGGTTTCACGCTTCACCACCGCCAGAGTCGAGAAGCACTGCATCGCGAAGGCAAAGAAAATGAGGAGCGCGACTGCGCCTGCAGCACTCAGATCCTTATGTACCGCCTGCTGCAGTCCTTTTGACTGCTCATCTCCTTCGATGCCGTAAATGGTTCCGAGGGTGCCGACGATCACTTCCCGCGCCGCGAGCGAGGTGATTAAACCGATGCCGATTTTCCAGTTGAAGCCGAGTGGCTTAATAGCGGGTTCAATCGTTTTGCCGACCATTCCGGCATAACTGTGCTCGAGCGGCGGAGTCTTTCCCTCGTGCAAAGGAAGATGGGCCAGTACCCAAAGGACCACTGCGACCAGAAGAATGACTGTTCCGGCACGACGCAGAAAAACTTTGGCGCGATCGATGAGGCGCAAACTCAGGGACTGCCAGGTAGGCCAGCGATAGGGCGGCATTTCGAGCATGAACGAGGAGCGGCCGCTCTTCAACACGGTTGATTTCAGCACGCGCGCGATTACCGCCGCTGCCAGGAAACCCAAAACGTAGAGGCTGAGCATGGTGGCAGCGGGGAGCGAAAGAAAGCCTTTGATTATGGGGAGGTTGGGCACGAATGCCGCGATCACCAGCGTGTAGACGGGCAGCCGTGCTGAACAGGTCATGAGCGGCGCGATCATGATGGTGGCGGTTCGATCGCGCTTGTTCTCGATGACGCGGGTCGCCATGATGGCGGGAACAGCGCAAGCGTAGGCAGAGAGAAGCGGAATGAACGATTTTCCCTGCAATCCGATTTTCGCCATGGTGCGATCGGCGATGAGAGCTGCACGGGCCAGATAGCCCGAATCTTCAAGAATTCCGATGAAGAGGAAGAGCAGCAGGATCTGGGGCAAAAATACGATCACCGAGCCGACTCCGCTCCACACGCCGTCGATCAACAGCGAGCGCCACGGGGTATCGGGCAGAATTCGCTGCATCCAGTGTCCTGACCACAGGACCGCTTGCTGCAACCCGTTCATCAGGGGTTGTGCCCAGGAAAAGATGCTTTGGAAGACGGCGACCACGATGGCCAGGAAGATCAACGGCCCGGCGACGGGGTGCAGAAAAATCGCGTCGAGGCGCCTGGTCCAAAGGGGCGGCGCGGGTGCCTGGTAAGAAGCGCGGACGCCGAGCTTGGCCGCCCATTGCCGGCACTTGGGAACGTCTTGAAGAACCGGAAGCTCGATTTTGGCGGGAGGCGCGTTCAGCCGTACGGCGGTGCCGAGCAGGAATTGCTGGATGCTGCCAATGTTGGTACCCTTCGACGCGCTGATGAGAGCAACGGGGCAGTTCAGCTCAGCCGCAAGCGCCGCGACATCGACCTTGCCTCCGCGAACCGCCAGATCGTCGGCCATGTTGAGCAGGATCAAGGTTGGCAACGCGAGGCTGAGAATCGGGGCGGCGAGCACGAGGTGGCGGCCGAGGTTTGTTGCATCGAGAATCAGAATGACCGCGTCAGGCTTGGGAAAGTCAGGCCGCTCACCTGTGAGGACGTCGTGCGTTACTTGCTCGTCTTCGGCGCGGGGATGGAGGCTGTAGACACCGGGAAGATCGACCAAGAAGACTTCGTGCGGATCTTTCAGCTTCGCCTTTCCCATGCGATGCTCGACCGTCACTCCGGGAAAATTCGCCACCTTCTGACGCAGCCCGGTGAGGCGATTAAAGAGCGTCGATTTGCCCGAATTGGGGGGACCGACAATCGCCACGATGATGGGCCGGTCATTGACAGGCCGAGGTGGCAGGATCGACGGATTGGGCAGGAGGCTCGCTCGGGGCGTGTCTCCGTGACAGCTGCTCATGAAAGCACGATGAGGTCAGATTCAGGATCGCGACGAACGTACAAGTGTGCCGCCGTGTCCTCCCGTAACGCTACTTCGGAGCCGTCGACCCGAAACACGCGTGGTCCTCCGCCGGGCGCCCGTTTACCGGGAACGATTTCATTGCCCGGCAGAAAACCTAATTCCATCAGGCGGCGAGCAATGTCGTCCGGCAGATCCAATCGATCCAAAATGCACCGCTCGCCAGTGGGAAGGTCGGCGAGGGTTCGGGGGGCTGGAGTGGAGGTCGCGCGAGCGCGCCTCTTTTTGCGGCTCATGGATATAAGACCATTTTAGTATGAGATGCATCAGGAAGAGTGTCAACCGATTGGATTGTAAGAGGATAGTAAAAAGTTGAACGGCAGTTTTGGGCTATTGACAGGTGCAATTCGGTGCTATCATCAACCTGTGCTGCGAGACCACTCGCAACATCCGCCGCTGGCTGTAGACCGCGAAACGGGTGGAGCGTACACCCGCAAGGAAGTCTGTCGGCTACTGAAGATCGAAAATCGGCAGCTCCGCAGTTGGGAGCACCAGCAGCTCATCCCGGAACTTGAAACCTATCGATTTTCCGACCTGCTCATCCTGAAAAGGATCATCGGACTGCGCAGCAAGAACGCGCACCCCAGGGCGATCAAGCTGGCGCTGCATGCAATTCGCGAACGCCTGAAGGATCATCCTCCGGAAGATCTTCAAGTTTATAAGGATGGGCGGCGAGTGCAGGTCAAAATCGGCAAGCACAAGATGGACCCGCTTTCAGGGCAGTTCCTGTTCGATTTCGATGAAGAAGAGATCCACAAATTGCTGCAACTGCCCGCCTCTCAGAAGAGCGGAGGCGTGATAGCCGAGAAGCTGCGCAACAAGCTGGAGGCGGATCAGTGGTTCGAGCGCGGCTTGGACCTGGAGCAGACGGGAGCGCCTTTTGAACAGATCATCGAGGCGTATCAGAAGGCAGCCACATTGGATCCGCATTCGGCTGGCGCGTTGGTAAATCTGGGAACAGTGTTTTTCAATGGGCATGCCTGGGCCGACGCGGAAGCGCAGTACAAAAAGGCGCTGGCTATCGACCCGCACTACGCGCTTGCTCACTTCAACCTGGGAAATCTATACGATGAGCAGGACGATTTCGTCAGCGCGCTGCATCACTATAACGAAGCCCTCAAGATTCACCCGGCTTATGCGGATGCGCACTACAACGTTGCGCTGCTATATCAGGGGTCGCGCGACATTCTGAATGCGATGCGCCATTGGAGAGCGTACCTGAAATTGGACAGCAGCAGCACTTGGGCACAAATTGCAAAGCGAGAACTGGCGAAACTCGAGGCGAGAATGGTGGTCAAAGGAAGCCGGCCGAAGTCGTCCAAATTGCAGCTCGTGAAAAGCGAAAAAGTTTGAGCAAGCCATCTTGCCTGCAGGTTGCCGCGATCGTGCTGGCTGCGGGGGCCGCCACGCGAATGGGCACGCTCAAGCAACTGCTGCGATACGGCAACCGAACGCTCATTGAGCACACCATTCGGCAGGCCATGGAGGCTGGTTTCGCTCCGGTAATCGTGGTGGTGGGTGCGGAATCGGAGGCAGTACGGGCCTCGATTGCCACACTACCTGTTGAGATCGTGCAAAACGATGTTTGGCAGCTCGGGATGGGGTCGTCGATCGTGGCCGGTATGCGGAGTTTGCAGCAGGCGGGCACGGAATCAGCCGCAGTTGCGATCCTGCTTGCGGATCAGCCGCTGGTTACGGCGAATCACCTGACAGAAATGCGTCAGTTGCTTCATACGGCCAAAGCTCCCGCGATTGCTGCCGAGTACAGCGGCACGATTGGGGTCCCGGCTCTGTTCAAGCGCGATCTGTTTGCGGTGCTTGCGAGTCTGAAGCCCGAGGCAGGAGCGCGGCATTTGCTGCGCGATTCAGGAATTGAGGTAATGCCGTTTCCACTCGCAGAAGCTGCCATCGATCTCGACACTCCGGACGATTTCGCCGCACTCCAATCGAAATCGCAAACTACTTCTTAACAGGGGGCGGGGGCTTGTCGGGTGGCGGTGGGTCGCCGAACGTCAAGGTTGATTCCGCACCGAACTTCTTATAGTCCATGTAGCGAATGATGATGCGGATACGCTGTGGCCAATCACGAAAAAACAGCGTGTCATCGGCGTAGGTCTCTTGCGGAAATTCCCACTGTCCGTCGACTGCCTCACGAATGGTTGTGAAATGCGGGAACAAGTTCTGCTCACGCAAGGTTTCAATTTGCGGAACGGCTTGCCCTTCACTGCGAATCACTGCCAAGTCGGATTCTCTGACCCAGAGCATGCCTTGAAAGAAGCGCTGGGTGGATAGAATCTGTCGCGGGCGGACGTATTCGACGAAGCATCGCACGGTGTCGATTGTTTCCTCGCCTTTGTATTGCGCTTCATAGAGAGATACTTTGTCGCGTGTCAGCAAAAAAGGATCGACATTTCTGATGTCGGCGAAATCTTCCGGCGTTAGTTTGATGCGGGTCAGTGTGTTTCGCGCCCGCTCGACAACCTGCTCATAGCGGACACGATTGGGCGAAAAGGTGATGTCGCGAACCTCGTGATACTCCCCCGTGATCGCGCCGTGATCGTTGAACTCCTGGATGGTCACGGATTGACGGTAGGTGTAGTTCTGTTGGGCGAGTGCATTCTCGGTTTCGCGCTCGGCGATTTTTTGAAGAAGGCCCGTAGGCGGATCGGCTGCGCGCATCAGAGCGGCGAAAACGAAACCCGATGCTACGATGAGGGCCATGCTTCGGACGCTGCGTCCGTATTTCATAGCTTTACTCGGCTCGTGGGTGGCGCTGATCATCGCAGCGCTCGTCTATTCGAAGCAACATCCTCAATTCCATTGGATCATGAACGCGGCGCTTCCCGCGTTCCTGGTGGAAGCCGTTTTTTATCTCGCGTCGGGGTTCAAAGAGACACGCGCATGGTTTGCGCGACTCAACTCTCGCCGTGCACAAGCGGCCATTTTGTGGCTGAGCGCGCTGCTGCCGTACTTAATTTTCAGCTTGTCGGCGGGAACGTTTCAGCGGAACGCGTTTCAGCTGCTTGTGGTTCTTTCGGCGGTGTTCGCTTTCTGGTATGCCGTTCTGCCACGGCGTTTAGCGTACGATGCCGGATTCCTGGTCATCGCCGCGGCTCCGATTCTCTTGCGAGTCTTTCAGCGTATCTATCGTTCACCGGACGAGCACGCGCGTATCGACATTCTCGGTCACTTGATGTGGATCCGAGTTGGGATTGCGGCGCTGTTGGTCTTGCGAGAGTGGGATCCTGGCTCATTCAGTTTTTGGCCGGGTCGCGACGAGTGGAAGAGCGGCATTCTGTATTACTTTGCGTTCGTAGTTCCGATCGTCGCGGTGGCGATGGGGCTGCACGATGTTCGTTTCGCACCGTTGCAAGGCGAATGGTGGCGAGTTATCGCCATCGCGATTGGAACGTTCTTCGCAATGCTATGGGTGGTGGCTCTGGGAGAAGAGCTTTTTTTTCGAGGTGTTGTAGAGCGAGCGCTACTGAACGGCTGGTCGTCGCCCGTGCTGGCGGTGGGTATCTCAGCAGTGCTCTACGGGGCCGCTCACTTGTGGTTCCACCAGTTTCCGGATTGGCGCCGGGCATTGGTGACAACCGTTCTCGGAATCGCATGCGGAATGGCGTACCTGCGAAGCGGCAGTGTGCGAGCCCCGATGGTGACGCACGCCTTTGTGGTCACCACGTGGCGGGTGTTTTTTAAATAGAACTAGACCTGATTTGGACTAGATCTGGTCGAGCGCCTGCTCGCAATCGATGAGCAGATCGCGCCAGTTTTCGATGCCGAGAGACACGCGCACGAGACCTTCACCGATTCCTGCTTCATCCAGATCGCGAGCGCTCCAGGCCGAATGCGTGGTGCTGCGAGGGTGACACGCGAGTGTTTCCACACCACCGAGCGAAACCGCGTTCCGGGCGAGTTTCAGGTGACGCAGAAAATCGAAAGCGGCTTTCTTGCCGCCGCGTAAGTCGATCGACACCAGACCGCCCGGATAATCGCATTGTTCGTTATAGATGCGCCTCTGTTCGGCGTCGTCGAACAAGGTCGGATAGTAAACTTTCTTGATTTTCGGATGCTCGGCAAGCTTCTCGGCGATGCGCTGCGCGTTCTTACTTTGGCGGTTCATTCGCAGCGTGACGGTTGGCAAGCGCGTATCGAGGATCCAGCATTCGTCGGGTTGCAGAATGTTGCCGAAAAGACTGCGCTTGGAACGAATCTTAGTCATCAAGGCGGGATCTTTCGTGAGTGCCACGCCGCCGATGATGTCGCTGTAGCCGCCCAGGTATTTCGTCGCGGAATAGAGCGACACGTCGGCGCCGAGCATCAGCGGATGTTGGAACGCCGGCCCGAGAAACGTGTTGTCGATCATGACAAGCGGACGTCCCGTGGACGCATGGCCGTTGGTTGAGGCCGGCGGCAACCCGCTGACCGCTTCGCACGCTCGTTTGATATCGGTCATGACCATGGTCGGATTGGCCGGCGTTTCAATCAGTACGACCTTGAGCTTCTTGGTACTCCGAATGGCTTCGTCGATCTCGCCCGTATGTCCTGCTACAACCGGCACACCTTCGATGCCGAAAGGCTGGAGGAATGCTTGTATCAAGGTTTGCGTGCCGCCATAAATGGGCACGGTGTAGAGGATTCTGTCACCCGGTTGAAGGACGGCCAGCAGCGCGGTCATGATGGCCGCCATACCGGAATTGAAAACGGTGGCCGCTGCTGCACCTGGTTCGAGTGGAAGAATCTGGTCTTCGAGGATCTGAGCATTCGGGTGGTTGAACCGCGAATAGACCAGATCGACATTTTCCTCTATGCTTCGCTGGGCGCGGCCGCCCATAATGTCGAAGGCGCGCTCGGCCGCCTCGGGGCTGGAGAAGACATATGTGGAACTTCGGAAGACTGCGGGCCGGGCGGATCCCACCGATAGCGTGGGATCGAAGCCGCGGGTAAGAACATCCGTTTCGGGCCGCAGCGGAGTGGAGTGTTTGATGTCGGGCAGGAGAGTGCGCCTCCGCCTAGAAGTGTAACGCCGAAACTGCACGTCGCAGCCGGAGCCGAAAAAATTGATTACGTGGAGAAGTTTGCGCGATTCTGAAGCTGCGAGACGGAACCCTTGCGGGCGCCAGGGAGGTTGTTGCTTCAGGGGTCTTTCTATGAGGTTAGTCTCGCTTTGGTGGGAGTTGCCTCCCTGGCTTACTTCCAATAATAGGATATGATTTTATGGAACGCAAGAGTTTTCTCTACGGAAAACAAAATTATTTCTTTAGTCGTGCAGGCTACACGCTCCGATCGGTTGCTGAGTAGAGTCGTTCCATGAAGATAACCGTACTCGGTTCAACAGGTTCCATCGGCACGAACACTCTGGACGTCGTACGACAGCAAGCGGAGAAATTTCAGGTGTTCGCATTGGTCGCCGGCAAGAACCTGGATGTTCTTTGCTCCCAAATTCTGGAATTCCGGCCGAAGGTGGCGGTTGTCGCTGATGGAGCCACGCTGGATGGGTTACGACGCCGGCTGTCGGAGGCGGCATTACCGCGTGGCAGCTGGCCTGAACTGGCGAGTGGCCCGGAAGCCCGCATCCAAGCTGCGACAGCTGAGGAGGTTGGCTTTGTGATGTCCGCGATTGTCGGTGTAGCGGGCCTGCCGGCAACGTACGAAGCCATTCGCGCAAAGAAGCGCATCGGGTTGGCAAATAAAGAAGTTCTGGTCGCGGGTGGACGCTTAGTGATGCAGGCGGTGCGGGAAAGCGGTGCGGAGCTGATTCCGGTCGATAGCGAGCATAACGGAGCCCACCAGTGTTTCCGCGCAGGCAGGCGTTCGGAAGTGACCCGGCTGCTGCTCACTGCGTCGGGAGGACCGTTCCGTGACACACCGAAAAGTTGTTTATCGAAGGTCACCCCTGAGGAAGCTCTGAATCATCCCACTTGGAAGATGGGGCGGCGCATTACTATCGATTCCGCCACCATGATGAACAAAGGTTTTGAAGTCATCGAGGCTTGTTGGCTGTTCGGCTTAACGCCTGCTCAGGTAGAGGTTGTGGTGCATCCGCAATCCTCTGTTCACGCCATGGTCGAGTACAACGACGGCAGTATCATGGCGCAGGTGTCCGCGACCGATATGAGGATGCCGATACAGTACGCGATGACCTTTCCAGAACGCGACCGCGCACCCGTTCCAAGGCTCGACTGGACGCAACCGCGTACCTGGGACTTCTCCGCGCCGGACCTCGATAAATTCCCACTTTTGAGACTGGCCTACGCGGCACAGGAGCAAGGCGGATCGGCAACGTGCACATTGAATGCCGCGGACGAGGTCGCGGTGGAAGCTTTTCTCGACGGCCGGATACCATTCCCCGCGATTGCGGAAACTGTTGAGGAAACGTTGACGCGACAACCGAGCCGGGAAGCGGTGACAATGGAGGAAGTGATTGCGTTCGATTCAGCTGCCCGCCAGACCGCCAGGCGCGTAGTGGCCGAGTCTCGCTGGGCGACCGCCGCGGCAAGCGAAGCGTAAGTCAATCTGCTGAAAAGTTGGCACGGGGAATCTTAGCGCCGCTTGGCGCGTCGAACAAGTAACGGGGTCACAAGGACCGGGAAGGCAAACAGAGCGTGGGTTTTTTACAGTCGGTCTTTTGGGTAGCAATCCTGCTCGGGATCATGATCCTGGTTCATGAGTTAGGCCATTTTTGGGCGGCTCTTTCGGTTGGTATCCGGGTAGAAACGTTCAGCATAGGTTTCGGTTCGCGGCTGTTCGGATTCAGAAGGGGCGACACGGATTTTCGCGTCTCTGCTATCCCGTTAGGCGGATACGTGCGAATGGTTGGCGAGCAGCCGGGCGACGAAGCGGCAGCCGATCCGCGCTCGTTCCAATCGAAGGCAAGGTGGCAACGCGCCATCGTGATTGTGGCGGGCCCGCTGATGAACGTGATCCTCGCGGTTGCGATTGTCACCGCGCTCTATATGCACGGCTTCCAGGCGGAGGTGGAATCGAGTGTCGCGGTGATCAGCAGCATTCTTCCGAATTCGCCCGCTGCCAAAGCAGGGCTTCAGCCGGGCGACAAGATTCTGAACCTGGCGGGCCACAAAAATCCAAATTGGCCTGACGTGTTGATGGACACGGCCTTGAATGCTAACCACGCGATACCCGTCGTGGTGGACCGCAAAGGCCAAACTCTTAACCTGAACGTTAAGCCAGAGATGGATCCCAAAGAAGGAATCGGCGTAGCGGGTTGGCGAGGTGGCATTCAGGTTGGCGAAGTGACAAAAGGCTCACCCGCGGAAGCGGCCGGCTTGCGTACTGGTGACTCTTTTGTCTCGGTCAACGGCCAACCTGTCGTTTCTATAAGTACTGTTCAGCAAATCGTTTTTCACTCGGGAGGCAAACCGGTTGCCCTGACCGTGATGCGGGCGGGCGAGATGCAGAAGCTGACGGTAACGCCTACGCCGGGTCCTGACGCGAAGATGCCGTGGCATATCGGGATTAATTTCAAGCTGCCGTTCCAGTTTGTGAAGCTTGGAATCGGCCCGGCGTTCGCAGAATCGGTGCGTTTCAACAAGCAGAACGCGCTGCTCATCTTCCAACTGTTGGGAAGCCTGGTGGAACGGCGGGTGTCGCCAAAATCCACGCTCGCGGGCCCGATTCAAATCGCTGTGATGTCGGGGGAAGCGGCGCAGGAAGGGGCCTTCAGCTTCCTCAGTTTGATGGCCGTATTGAGCCTGAACCTCGCGATCTTCAATCTTCTGCCCATTCCGATTCTGGATGGCGGCACGCTGCTGCTGCTGATTATTGAAATGTTGCTGCAGCGCGAAGTGACGCTGCAGGTAAAAGAAATGGTGTTCAAGCTTGGGTTCGTGTTCCTGATGATGATCGTGGTGTTCGTGATTTATAACGACATCAGCAGGATTCTGACGCGAAGCTAGGCGCTAGGACTCACGCCACATAAATCGTAAGCAGCTCACATAATCTCAAGTAGCTATCTACCCAAACTTGCGCCTTGATATCACCACGCTGGCCCTTTTTCCGCATGCGCTGGTACAGACCGTTCTGGATGGCATAGACATGGTTTTGCGCAGACCACAAGTTGACTGTGAACGGCATTTGCTTCACGATATGCAACGCGTTTTGGAGATCGTTCAGCTTGTCTATGTTCGAAGGATCGGCGGCGAAGCGTTGCGCCAGGGTCTCAACCTTGCGCCGCAACAAGAATTCCAGCGTGGTGTTATCGAGACTGACGTTGCTCGCGTGAGCCTCGCGGATAAGATTCCGAATGCGCTCCGCGTCCAACTCTTCGGCTGAACACGCACGCCGCAAGAGGCTATTGATGGCGTATTCGACCGCGGCCCCGAACTCGCGAGGCATCGGTGTCCCGAGACTCGTGATGAAACGCATCAGTGCGGCGTGGTGTTCGTAGAGTTGCAGGTAAGCAGCTTCCGCTTCTGCTACGGTCGACGACAGAATGGTTCTGACAATTCTGCGTTGCTCATCGCGAAATAATGATCGAAGCGAGTAAGTTTTCTCTCCAAAACGTTTGTCCAGGAGCCGAACGACTTCCGGAATATCGACGCGCGCGAACGATTCGCTGATCGATTCGAGCATGTCCTTGTATGCGCCCGATCCATCGGCTTTCTGCACGCCTCCAGCGACGTTATGATCGCCGAAATGCACAACCCAAAACGTGAGGACTTCCGATTCTTGCGTGACCTGCGAGGTAAAGCGCGCCTGACCGAGCGCCATGCGCAGTTTCCCGGCATCGCCGGTGTGGTAATCCAGCCGCTTGACTGCATAAGAGAAGATGTCCGTGCGCTCGCCGTAAGGAGCGAACAACGAACTGATGGAGTAGTGTGCGCCGACCTTCTCGAGATCCACCATTGAGGGCTTCACATATTTCTTGTAAATCGTGGCCGCATCGCCGTAATCCGCGAGATTGCTCTTGGCGGCGGAAAGTTTCTCGAGAAACTGTTGCTCGATGGAATCGCCAAACATCTCCTCGGCCAGCTGAACCACGCGCCCCGCGTATTGAATCACCTGAACGGTTTCGATGCCGGAGAGCTCATCGAAGAACCAGCCGCAACTGGTGTACATAAGCATGGCGTGCCGTTGAAGTTCCATCAGCTTCCAGACAAGTACCTGTTCGGCGGCACTGAGCTCACGCAGGAAGTGTTCCTCACCAAAACGCTGGCGTACGTCCGGCGCGCGATTTAACACCACATGGATATATCCGTCGCGGGCTTCCCAAGGATTTCGCAAGAGCGTGGATGCGAGTGACTCAAAACGCGCGCTGACGGTGTCGCGGAGCCAATCGAGCGCTTCGCGAAGTGGCTTGCGCCACTCCTGGGTCCAGCCCGGCCGGCCTGAATTGCAGCCGCAGTTGCTGCGCCAGCGCTCGACCCCGTGTACACAGCTCCAGGACGTGTTTTCGTGGATCTGCACTTCCTCGGTTGGCGGATTCTTTTCGAGGAATTCACCATAGTTGGTAATTTTGTACGACTTCTTCGATTCGATGTAATCGAGCGCATAGGCGAGCGCCATTTCGCCGTGCTTATGGTGATGACCGTAGGTCTCGCCATCGGTTGCGATGTGAGCTAACTGGGGCCAAGTTCGCGAATCGGAGAAAGCGCCCACTAATCGTCTGGCAAACTTTTCGCCGTCGTTGAGCAACTTTTCGAAAGCGACCGCTTGCGAGATCGGACCGTCGTAGAAAAACAGATTGATCTTGTTTCCACTGGGCGTATTGAGAAGGTAAGCTCGTGTCGGATCTATCTTCGAACCGCTGACATCCCGCCACGCACCGCCGCCGCCAATAGGGCGCACAGCTTTCGCTTGGTGCGGAGCAAGGAGAGCGAAGCTGAGTCCGGCTTGGGCCATCAGATCGAGCGTTTCCAGATCGACGGCTGTTTCCGGCAGCCACATGCCTTCGGGCAGGCGTCCGAAGCGACTCACAAAATCTTCGAAGCCCCAGCGGATCTGGGTCTTCTTGTCGCGGCTATTGGCGAGCGGCATGATCATGTGGTTGTAGGCTTGCGCCATCGCCGAACCATGGCCGGAGAAGAGCTTCTGGCTCTGCCGGTCCGCTTCCAAGATGCCTTTGTAAGTGTCGGGCGCATGCTCGGCGGCCCACGACAACAGAGTGGCGCCGAAATTGAAGCTTATGCGCGAGTAGTTGTTGATGATGCGCGTGATTCGCTGCGCGTTATCGAGGATGCGGGCCGCGAGATTCGGAGCGTAACACTCGGCCGTGATGCGTTCGTTCCAATCGTGATAGGGATACGCGGAATCTTGAAGCTCAATTTCCTCGAGCCATGGATTTTCGCGCGGCGGTTGATAGAAATGGCAGTGAATGCAGAGATAATTCATCCCAGAAGATTTTTCTAAAAGAGTTGTGTAAGACGGACACTGTTCCTATCTGTTTAGATGTCCCCGGCAACGAACACGAAACAGGTTTTCGCTGTGACATCAGCTGGCGGGAAGCAAAATGGTGAACACGGCGCCACTCGACGGTTCGCGGTTTGCTGCAAGCACTCGGCCTGAATATTTTTTAACGATGGACGCGACGATGTGAAGCCCGAGCCCCGAACGACCTGCGCCGCTGGTTTTTGTGGACACGTTCGGACGGAAGATGCGAGGCAGAATGTCGGCCGGAATCCCGGGACCGTTGTCCGAGACAGTGATGGTTAAAGATCCATCGGCCTGTTGCGCCGAGATATCGATGCGTCCCGGCTTGTGCATGATCTGGGCTGCATTGAGAAACAGATTCGCGAAAACGCGCTCCCAATCTTTTGCAGAGCCAGGAAGACGGAGGTCCGGCGGAATCTGGCGCACGAACCGCATGCGCGGCTTACGTCCGGCAATGCAATAGTCGGTGACGGATTGAATGGCGTCATCGACAATCCCGGCGAGGTTCGGCGTGCTGTCGGGAATAGCTCCGAGCAGGCGCTTGCCGCGATTCACGCTGCGGCGAAGCGTTGCTGCTAAGGGCTTCCAGCGCCGGTCCGTATTCAAAAGCTCCGCGGTTTCCGTGATAGTTTCGAACACGTTATTCAGGTCGTGAATTAAGCTCTCGTGGGTGAGATCGGGATCAAGCGAGTCTTCCATGACGACGGGGGTCACGTTAGCGCGCGATCTCGCGAAGCGTGCTGTAGAACTCGGGAAACGAGATAGACGCCGCTTCGGCATCTTCAATCGTGCAGGGGTCGTCACCGGCGAGCGCCGCGATGGAAAACGCCATCGCGATGCGGTGATCGCCACGGGATTGGATTTCCGCGGCCCGAAATTTCTGTTTACCAGGGATTTCGATACTGTCCTCGGTCGTGTTCACGTGGATGTTCATGCGGCGCAGATTTTGCGCAAGGTTGTCAATGCGGTCGCTTTCCTTGACGCGCAGCTCGGCGGCATTTCGGACGAGGAGCCCTTGCTCGCTGACTGCGCCGAGTATTGCCAGCGCTGGAATTTCGTCGATGAGAGCTGCGGTCGTGGCACCCTCTATTGTTCCACCACGAATGCGCGATGTTTTGATCTGAAGATTGCCGATCAGCTCGCCGTTAACCTGTTCGATGTGCAGAAGCTTGATTTGCGCGCCCATGGCGCGGAGAAAATCCAGCAAAGCCGTGCGGGTGGGATTTAGTCCTACGTTCGTGAGGATCAGGTCCGCCTCTCGAACCACGAGCGCAGCGATTAAGAAGAAGGTTGCGGATGAAATGTCTCCGGGAACGACCAAAGTTTTGCCGGACAGCGGGACGCCCCCCCGAAGCCGAATGACGCGGGGTTCGAGAGTTATGGCGGCCCCCAGCTCCCGCAGCGCGACTTCGGTGTGATCGCGGGTGGCGACCGGCTCCCGAACGACGGTCTCTCCGTCAGCATAAATCCCCGCGAATAAGATGCAGCTTTTCACCTGGGCACTCGCGACCGGTACTTGATAATCGATGGCGCGCAGCGATGTGCCATGGATACTCAGCGGCGGGAATTCGCCAGCAGTCGCTTCGACGCGTGCTCCCATCTCGCGAAGAGGCGTGATGATGCGGCGCATAGGACGCGTACGAAGCGATTCGTCGCCGCTAATCCTGGTTGTGAACGGCTGCGCGGCAAGGATACCGGACAGCATCCTGATGGTAGAGCCCGAATTTCCTGCATCGAGAGAATCCGTGGCGGCGCGCAGACCCCGCGCACCTTGTCCATGAATTGTCAGGACTCGCCTTCCGTCTTCTTCGGCGAACTCGAAGCCAATGCCTAGAGCCCGCATGCAGCCGAGCGTGGACTGGCAATCCGCACCCGTGGAGTAATTGTAAATTCGCGAGTCACCCTCGGCGATGGATGCGAGCATTGCGTAGCGATGCGATATGGATTTGTCGCCCGGAACGCTCACGACGCCGTGAATAGCGCGGGCGGGCGCGACTCGCTCGGTCATCGAATCTCGTATTGTAGCGTCGCCAGCACGGCCCGAATCGTGGCAAACGATGTGATAAGAACTTGAGACATCATGATCAATCGACGCGATTGGATGTTGGGATCGGCAGCGGCGGCTGCTGCGGGACGAACTGCTCGGGCGTTTCAAGCGGGAGGGAAGAAGCCGGTCGTGATCTCCAGCGCTAACGGCATGGCTGCATGCGCGAAAGCGATGGAGATGCTGAAGAGTGGCGCGGATACACTCGACGCGGTAATCGCCGGCGTGAACATTGTCGAGCTGGATCCGAATGATAGCTCGGTGGGATACGGCGGGCTGCCGAACGAAGAGGGCGTAGTGGAACTGGACGCGAGCGTGATGCACGGCCCGACGCGGCGCTGCGGGGCGGTTGCAGCGATTCAGGGCATCAAGACGCCGTCGAAAATCGCCAAACTGGTGATGGACCACACTACGCACGTGATGATTGCGGGCTGAAGGCGCTTTGAAGTTCGCGGAGGCGCATGGCTATGAACGAGAGGATTTGTTAACGGAGAAGGCGCGGACCGCGTGGCTGGTGTGGAAGGAATCGCTACGCTCACCAAGCGGTTTCAACAACTGGGTTTCCATGGATCAGAATCTATCGGGGGATGCGACGCCGCTCAAGCAATTGAAAGAGGCGTTTCCTCGCGCAGATGATAAAACGCTAGCGTGGGCCTGGGAGATGGCGAATCATCCCACCTACGGCACGATCAATTGCCTGGCTCTGAATGAAAACGGCGAGATGTCGGGTGTCACGACGACCAGCGGCCTGGCCTGGAAGATTCCGGGACGCGTGGGGGATTCTCCAATTATTGGCGCAGGTTTGTATGTGGATCAGGATGTCGGCGGGGCGGGATCGACCGGGGTCGGAGAAGAAAACATACGCATCGCGGGCGGACACACTGTTGTGGAATGCATGCGACGCGGCATGTCGCCGAAAGAAGCGGTTACGAAGCCCTCAAGCGAGTTTCAAGAAATTACAACGACGACAGGACCAAGCTGGACAAACTCGACATCGAGTTTTATGCGCTTCGCAAAGACGGTGAGCATGCGGCCGGGTCACTTTGGAGCAGCCATAAAAGCTATAAGGTTTACTCCGTGAACGATGGCGGCGAGAGCCGTCACGAGCAGTGCGCGTTCCTGTACGGCAAGTGACCGGGAGACGCAGACGCGACGCTAGCTGCGGTAATCCAGCTTTTCGTCTTCGAAGCGGCTACCTTCACCGGGTTGGCGAATCAGGGCGAACACAGCAACGGCGATCTGAACTGCGACGAGGATGAGTGAGAAGGTCATGCCTCTGCTTTCGCACCCGGCATGCCGTTGAGCTAAAGGCTGTAAATAGTTGAAACGACTAGGGCGACAAAAGAATTTAACGTTGCGTGTACCAATTTGAAACACGGCTCCGGTGCCGATCTGAAGCGCCCGTTCCGTTTTGGTCGCGCTCAGGCCGGATAGGCAGCGGCTTGTTTGATCTCGCGGATCTGCTCGACGTGGCGGACGGGATGCGCGATCAGTACCATCAGACACTCCTGGCAACTCATTCGTCCAAGCAGGTGTTGCGTAGCACGGGTGCGCAGATCGTCTTCACAGGCAGCGATATACGCAATGGTTCGTTCCCGGTTTTCGCGAAATTGATGGAGCGCCGTTGCGAGCGAGCCGTATCGTCCTTTCGGGCGTACGCGTTCCGGGGCCTGCATCTTTTCACGCCTGTCGCGACCTAGATTCGCAAACATTTCCTCGCGCCCGCGATCTGCCGGCTCGCGAGCGGCTCGTAATGTGCAGTAATTAGGCGGTACATGCCGTGCTCTGTTACGGCAAGGTGCTCGATGATCTCCTCGATCGACCACTGCTCCGGCCCGGGCCTAAATTTTGCCTGGATCTCCGATACACCCGAAACGGATTGCAGCAGCGTGTCGAGACCCGCACGCAACTGTTCGACGAGCGCACTACGCTCTGTCACATCCATGTGTTGATTCTAAGCCGGACGGCGGCGCGTCTGCGTGCCGCAATATTGCGCGCACAGTAAACTACAAATGAATGACTTTGGAAGAACTCGAAAGAGAGTACGTTGCGCTCCGCCAGCAAGGTGAAGCTGTGCGGAGCTATCTTTGACGCCCCTCAGAAACAGCAGGAGCTGAATCTACTCGAACAGGAAATCGGCAACCCCGATTTCTGGAATCAGCCCGAGAAAAGCCAGCGCGTGATGCAGCAACGCAAGCGGCTGCAAGAAGCGATCGAAAGTTCAAACCTGGTTGCCTCTGCGACTTCCGATATCGATACGCTGTTTGAGCTCGCTAAAGAGGGCGAAAGCGTAAACGGCGACCTGGAGCGCGAGATGAAGACGCTCGAAAGCAAGCTGGAGCAACTGGAAACGGGCATGCTGCTTGCCGGCGATAACGACGCGCGCAACGCCATTATCACCATTCATCCGGGTGCGGGCGGCACGGAGAGCCAGGATTGGGCCGAAATGCTGTTACGAATGTACTTGCGCTGGGCGGAGCGGCACGGCTTCGAAAAGGTGATTACGGACCAGCTGGAGGGAGAAGGCGCAGGTATTAAGTCGGTAACCTTCGAGATCAACGGTGAGAACGTTTACGGTCAACTGCAATCGGAGGTGGGTGTACACCGTTTGGTTCGCATCTCGCCGTTTGATGCCAACGCGCGCCGGCACACCTCGTTCGCCTCAGTGTTCGTGTATCCACAGATCGACGAAGACATTAAGATCGACATAAAGCCGGAGGATTTGAAGGTTGACGTATTCCGCGCGAGTGGTGCCGGCGGCCAGCATGTAAATCGGACAGAATCCGCGGTGCGTTTCACTCATTTGCCGACTGGACTCGTCGTGCAGTGTCAGAATGAACGCTCGCAACATAAGAATCGTGCCAGCGCGTTGAAGCAGCTACGCGCCAAACTCTACGAGTACGAAGTGGAGAAGAAGCGCGTAGAAGACCAAAAACTTGAAGACACGAAGCTCGAGATCAACTTCGGTAGTCAGATTCGGAGTTACGTGCTGGCGCCATATCGGTTGATTAAGGACCACCGCACGAAGCTCTCGATTGGCGATGTAGACCGCGTGTTGGACGGCGACATCGACGCGCTGATTCACGCGTACCTGGTTTGGCGCAAGACGGGCAAGACGTGGGGCGAAGGCAAAGAAGACCTGCCTGAATAAACCGACAAGCGTGGGGCCGAGCGAGGAGGATCTTCAGCGTGCCGCCGAACTGATCCGGCAAGGTGGCCTAGTCGCGTTTCCCACCGAGACGGTCTATGGCTTAGGCGCGAATGCTCTGGACGCGAACGCGGTGGCGCGAATCTTCGAGGTCAAGCAGCGGCCCTGGGCGAGCCCGCTGATCGTGCACGTGGCCGACGAGAATATGGCTCGATCCGTTACGGCAGAGTGGCCCGCTCTGGCACACAATCTGGCGGTGCGCTTTTGGCCCGGCCCGCTCACGCTCATTGTGCGAAAAGCCGCGATCATTCCAGATCTCGTCACGGCTGGTCTCGATAGCGTGGGAGTACGGATGCCATCACATCCCGTTGCGCTCGAGCTCATTCGCCGCGCGGGCGTACCCATTGCTGCTCCGAGCGCGAACCGCTTCAGCGAAGTTTCCCCGACTACTTCGGAACATGTGCGCGCCAGCCTCGGCGACCTAATCGAAATGATTCTCGATGGAGGACCGGCGCACGTAGGCATTGAATCCACGGTGGTGTCTTTAAAGAGGATTCCGCCCACCATTCTTCGTCCTGGCATGATTACGGAAACAGAATTGGAAGAGGCCACGGGCATGCGATGGGAGCATGAGAGCGAATTGCCGCGGGTGCAGGAATCGCCTGGACAAAATCTGCGGCATTATTCGCCGCGGACGCCGTTTTACGTGCTCGAGCCGGGCGCGTCGATGCCGCAGGGCAGAGGACGGGTGCTCGACATGCCGGCCGATCCGCAGACGTTCGCCGCCACACTCTACTCGGAATTGCGCAAGGCTGACGTGCAGGGCTGGGACTGGATTGCTATTGAGAAACCGCCCGACACCACCGAATGGGCGGGCATTCAGGATCGGCTGAAACGTGCCAGCGCTCGGCAGGTGTAATCGCGAGCCGCGTGATTACGAACTTCAGGCTGTGACTAGATCGAAAGCTTTACGGTAGTCGGCCAAGAACTGCTCGAGGCCTTTTTCAGTGAGCGGGTGATTGAAGAGCTGCTGCAGCACTTTGAACGGCATGGTCGCGATGTGCGCGCCAGCCTTTGCCGCATCGACCACGTGCAGCGGACCACGAATGGACGCTGCGAGAATCTGCGTTTTGTATCCGTAATTGCTGTAGATACTTCGGATATCCTTGATCAGGTCCATGCCGTTCCAGCCGGTGTCATCCACGCGTCCGATAAACGGGCTGACAATGTAGGCGCCTGCTTTTGCGGCCATCAGAGCTTGAGCGGCACTGAAACAAAGCGTAACGTTCGTACGGATTCCCTCTTTTGTGAAGGCAGAAACGGCGACAATCCCTTCCGGAATGAGCGGGACCTTCACCACCACGTTCTTGTGAATCTTGGCCAGCTTGCGGCCTTCCTCGAGCATTTCCTTTGAACTGGTCGAAACAACTTCAGCACTGATATCGCCGTCAATGATATCGACGATTTTGCGTACCTGGTCTTCAATCGGGATGCCTTCCTTGGCAATGAGCGAGGGATTGGTGGTCACGCCATCGACGATGCCCATCGCGACGCCCTTCTTCAAGTCGTCGAGATTGGCTGTATCAAGAAAAAATTTCACGTCTGCACCTCTTTGGCTAAAGAAAAGGACCCGAATTGCCGGCTACGTCTTGGATCGTCGATACGGCGATGGTAGCTTGCAGCCTCGATAGTATCAGACGGCGCGCTTTGGCACCCCGCTATCACAGTGCCTGGAGCGACCTGCGAAAATTCAACAATGCCCGGTGCAATACCCGCCGATTTCCGAATTTCTCCAGCTCAAGAGAGCGAAATTCCCTTGATACTGACGTTCATTCGCAAGCTGGCAGAGTACGAGAAGTTGTCGCACGAGGTAGTCGCGAGTGAGGACACGCTTCGCGCATCGCTGTTTGGCCCGAATCCGGCCGCCGAAGTGGTTTTGGCATACGCCCGTGAGGAGCCGGTCGGGTTCGCAGTTTACTTTCGTAATTTCTCTACGTTTCTTGGGCGCGAGGGTATTTACCTGGAAGACCTTTTCGTCGAGCCGGCATATCGGGGGAGAGGCATCGGCGCGGCGCTGCTCGCGCAGGTGGCGAAGATCGCGAAAGAGCGTGGCTGCGAACGGCTCAATTGGGCCGTATTGAACTGGAATCAATCCGCAATCGATTTTTATCGCAAGATTGGCGCTGTTCTACTTGATGATTGGACGGTGTGCCGCCTCAGCGGAAGCGCGTTGGACCACTTGGCGGGCCCACGGAACAGCGATGAAACGAAAACGTAGCGCCTGTAGACAAAAGGAGCGGACGATATCTCGCCCGCCCCGCAGTATTAGAAAAAAACTGCTGTTGAAAGCTACTTTTTCGCCGTCCGGTAACGAACCAAGCCAGCGAGGCCGAGGAGACCAGCAGCCAGTGCCCCAAACGTGCCGGGCTCAGGCGCGCTGCCACCGACCGTTATCCCGCCGCCGATGGAGGGGGTGCCTTCCAGACTGAAGTAACTACTTCCGCCGACAGCAATTCCGGGGGCGAAGTTCACTATCAGTGTGCCGTCGCCAGCGCTGTTGATGCCTGCCTGATTGAACGTCGAAGTCGGCCCTTCGTAACCGGTTGCGCCGCCTGTTCCGATCGTAACTCCATTAACGCTCGTGAACCCTTGCTCGATGCCATCTCCATCCCACCCGAACGCGTCGGTACCGCTGGCCGATGTGAGGGATAGTGTTGACACGACCGACTTACTATTGTTGATGACACCAACGGTCGTGTCCTCACTGCCATCGTAAGGGCCCGTGCCCGTTATCGATATTGTGGGAGCGCCCGATGCGCCAAAGGTAATTAGAACGCCGCACCCGGTCGCATCTGCGCCCGTGCTGTTACTACTCGTTGTGGGGCAAATCGCGGACGCCGCGTATAGGCTTCCGGCACTTAACAGCGCACCGGCAAGCAAAAGGCACTTCATCATATTTTTTTTCTCCTCCAAGTTATGAATGTCTGCGTAGCAGTACAAAATGTGTACTCTAGTGAGAGCACAGTAGTCGAAGAGCATTTCGCACGCAAAAAGTACTGAGCGTACTTTGGTTCGCGACAATACTTTTTAGTCGATTTTTTCTTGTGAGAGATCGCACGTATAAAAAACGCTTATGCTCCTGCCCGCAGCGACCGTAGAGCGGCTGACTGAGGTCCCTCAGTTACACGTCACCCTCGAGGCCCCGTTGGCGGCTTACACACGTTTTCAGATCGGCGGTCCGGCGGCGGTGCTTTGCGATACCTCGAACGCGGATTCATACGTCGAAGCTCTAAGCGCCGTCGAAAGCCTTGGCATTCCTCGGGTCGTGATCGGCGGCGGAACGAACCTGGTCGTATCGGACGCGGGATTCGAAGGCGTCGTGCTTCGTTATACGGGTTCGCGCATCACCCAACAAGACGGTGCGCTGCGCATAGAATCCGGGGCAATTCTGCAGGACGCGGTGGATTACAGCATTGCTCGAGGCCTGAAAGGGCTGGAGACGCTGACCGGCATTCCCGGGTACGTGGGTGGCGCGATTTATGGCAACGCTGGGGCTTACGGGCATTCCATTGAAGAGCTGGTCGCAGAAGTACGCATCACAAATGGGGAAACCGTGAGCACAGTGCGTAAAGAACAGTGCCAGTTCCGTTACCGCGACAGCATCTTCAAGGATCGTAAGGAATGGATCATCTTATCCGCCGATCTTCAGTTCGCGGAAGGCGATTCGCAAACCCTCTTTAAGATTGCCTCCGATATTCGCACCATTCGTGACGCGAAATATCCGCCGGCGATGCGATGCGCCGGCAGCATCTTCAAAAACCTATTCTTCGCTGAGCTTCCAGCGCGCGTGCAGGACGAGATTCCCCCTCAGGTCGTGCGTGAAGGGAAAGTCCCGTCAGCCTGGTTTCTCGAGCAAACAGGCGTGAAGGGAATGCGGCGCGGCGACATCCAGGTTGCGCCATACCATGCCAACCTGGTCTACAATGACGGCGCTGGAACCGCGGCAGATCTGGTATCGGTCATCGAAGAACTGAAGCAACGAGTGCGCGACCGCTTTGGCTTCGATCTGGAGGAGGAAGTGCAGTACGTGGGTTTCGAAGACTCTGCGGCACTACTTTAATCAAAGATGCGGCTCACATTTTTCGCCGTCTGCGCAGCGCTTGCTGCCGCTGTTATTGCGCTTGACGCGCAAACTTCATTGAGCTTGATTCTTATCAACGGCAAGTTTTGGACGGTGAATCCGGCGCAGAAGGAAGCCGAAGCCGTCGCCATTCGCGGCAATCGCATTGTGGCGGTCGGCACTACGTCCGAGATTTTGAACCTGAAATCACAGGACACTGCGGTCATCGATCTCGAAGGCAGACGAGTATTGCCGGGCTTCGACGACGCGCACGTTCATTTCTACTCGGGTGGAGCGGACCTTACCAGTCCGCAATTACGTTACTCGAAGAGCGAAGGAGAATTCCGCGACACACTCGCCGAATACGCCCGGCACATTCCTAGCGGCCGCTGGATTACGGGAGGCACTTGGGACGAGGAAAACTGGAGCCCAGCGCGCCTGCCCACCCATCAACTCATCGATTCAGTCACGCAGAGTTGGCCTGTTTTCATCAGCCGTCTGGATGGGCACGAAGCGCTCGCGAACTCGGTCGCGCTGAAACTCGCCGGCATCGACAAAAACACGAAAGACGTGCCAGGGGGCGTCATCGTGCGCGACCAAGAGGGAAATCCCACCGGAATTCTCAAAGACGCGGCGCAGGGCCTGGTCGAGAAAGTCATTCCCGCGCCCTCAGGGCCGCAGATCAGAGATGCAGTTCGCGCGGCGCAGAGCTACGCGAATGCACAGGGGGTCACGAGCGTGCAGGACATGTCCGCTTCACCGGATGTGTTCCGCGTTTATCAATCGATGCTGCACAACGGCGAGTTGCGCGTGCGGATCTCCGGGCATCAGCCGCTTATGTCTTGGCAGCGGCTGGCGAGTATCGGATTGCTTGCCGATTTCGGCAACGAATACCTGCACATCGGAGGGTTGAAGGGTTTTGCGGATGGCTCACTCGGCTCGACGACCGCGCTGATGTTTCAGCCCTATCTGGATGCACCGAATACTAGCGGCATTCCGAGCGCGGAGTTGGCAAACCCTGCGCAGATGTTCCGCAACATCCAAGCGGCGGACCAGGAAGGCTTGCAGGTGGCTGTCCACGCGATCGGCGATAAAGCTAATAACACCATCCTCGGGATGTACGAACGCGTGGAGAAAGAACACGGCCCGCGTGACCGCCGCTTCCGCATTGAACACGCGCAGCATCTGCTGGCTGCCGACATTCCACGTTTCGCACACCTGCATGTCATCGCCTCCATGCAGCCCTATCACTGCATCGACGATGGACGCTGGGCCGAGAAACGTATCGGACCGGAGCGCGCAAAGACCACCTACGCGTTTCGTTCACTGCTCGATTCAGGAGCTACGCTGGCGTTCGGATCCGACTGGGACGTGGCGCCGATGAGTCCGATCATGGGCATCTACGCCGCGGTCACCCGTCGCACGCTCGATGGCAAGCATCCCGGCGGCTGGGTGCCGGAGCAGAAGATTAGCGTCGCCGAGGCAGTTCACGCCTATACGATGGGTTCTGCCTACGCGAGTTTTGAAGAAAAGCTAAAAGGTTCGATCGAGCCCGGCAAGCTCGCGGATTTTGTCGTGCTGTCTGATGACATCTTCGCCATTGACCCCGTGAAAATCGCGGATACCAAGGTTGTGATGACGATGTTTGACGGGCACGTCATCGGCGTACCGGATCCGAATCCGTTCTACAAAACGCTCCCAAGCGGATTGATTCTGCGTCCACCAGGTCACGAATTCGAGGAGAGGTGAGCGCCTCGAGCTCGCGCAGCCTTGATCCCTTCAAGCGTGTGGAGGCGACTTGAAGCTCGGGACCGGCGAACCCGGGATGGCACATGAACTCGGTTGTCCCGGAAGGCAGATGCGAAAGGGCTGCTGCGAAGGTCTGCTCGGTAAGCGAACCGGTTAAACGGAAGCCCAGAAAGTGATCGGTCATGCGGACGTTGTGATGGCGAGCAAGTCCGCGATAATAGCGGGCTGCCAGAGCGACAGGTATGCGTGCAAAGCGCACCGTTGCATCCAGCGGCAACCGTACGTACGGAATGCCGAACTGGGCTGCCAGCTGAATGACGGAGCGAAAGATCGCAGGGATGATGTGGGTGTGTTTGTGTGAATCTAAGTGCGTCGGCCGCAAGCCCGCAGCCAAAATCCGCTCTATTTGAGCGCGCAGCTCCGCGCTGAACATCGAGCTGTTTCTTCGCAAGCGCGACAAGAAGCAAGCTCAGTTTTTCCGGCAACGGCTTTCCCGTCAGCAGGGATGGCCCCTGAACCAGCACGAGATGACACCCGATATCGAGCGAAGGCGTATCGCGCGCCAGGCGGACAGCGTCATCAAATGCGGCGCCGTTGGCCATCAGCGTCGTCGAAGTAAGGACACCATGGCGATGGGCGTGAACGATTCCTGCATTTACATCGTGCGTAAATCCGAAATCGTCAGCGTTGATGATGAGGCACTTCAAACTGCGATGAACTAGAAGATCTTCAGTTGGATCGTGAGGAACTTCTTCGGGTTCGCCCGGAAATCCTTTAACAAGTCGTGAACTTCGCGGGTGGTGCCGGTTATGGAGTCATACATGGCTGGATTTACCAGAAGCTGGCCGATTGTGCCTTGTCCCGAATTCACCTTGTCAATCGTCACGTTGACTTTGTCGAGTGTTGTAGAAATTTGGTTCGCGATTTTGTCACTGGCCAGCAGTTGTCCCGCGGTACCTTTGCCCTGGTTCAAGTTGCTCAAGATCGTGTTGAGCTGATTGATACCCTGATCGAGATCGTTGTACACCTTCGGGTCATTCAATAAAAGACCGGCTGTTCCATGACCCTGTTGAAGATTTGCCGTAATCTGATCGAGGCGTGTTATGACGCCGGCTATCTGCTCGTAGAGCGCATTGTCATTGATCAGGTGACCGATGGTGCCGGTTTTTGAATTTAGCGTGGTGGCCAGCAATTGCACCTGACTGACAGTAGCCTGCAGGCTGTTATAAAGCGATTCATCGACCAGCAGCTTGCCTATCGTTCCTTTTCCCACTTCGACTTGTCCGACGATGCCTTCAACTTTCTCGAGAATCGCCTGCGCCGAATCGAGCACACCGAACCCTTGTTGCACGAGCTGCTGGAACTCCTGCGTGTTGGCCGCTTTCAGGGTGGCTCCGGGCTCGATTGAATCTCGGCTCTTTCCTTTACTAATCGAAAGAAATTTCGTGCTGCCGAGCAGGTTGTCGGAGGCGATCGAGGCAATTGAATCGTTGGGAATCTGCCTCAGCATGGCCTGGTCAACGACCAAATCTATTTTGATGACGCGTTGCGGATCCGTTTGACCCGAGAGCTCGACGGTATTTACCTTACCCGCACCAATGCCATTGATGCGGACCGGGGATCCAGGCGTCAATCCTGCTGCGTCGTTGACGTAAACGTGCAGCGGAAGCTGTTTCTCGAACCAGTTCATATTTCCGGTGAGAAGGAAGATGAGAAGGACGATGAAGAACAGGGCCGCAAGCCCCAAGATCCCCGCCTTCAACTGCGCCGCGCTAACTCTTTCTTTGCTGGGCATACTTAACCTTTTTGTCCGACGAACCTTTGTACGTATTGGTCATTCGAGCTTTCGAGCTCATCGCGCGTGCCGAAGAAGACAATTTCTCCTTCTTTCATCACGATAAACTTCGTGCGAGTGCGCTTATGATCTTCGGCCTCTTCATCTAATGGAACAAGTTCCTGGCGCTCGGCGTCATAGCGGAAATTGGCCATTAACTCACCGTCCTGGTGACGGTGAGTCACGATCAATGAAGCAGTATTGCGCACGTCGCGCTCCTTCGCGATGAGGGCCATAATCGTGTTCGCTGTGATCGGATCCAGCCCTGCCGTGGGCGAATCATACAGGATGAGCGGCGGCTCAGTAACGATTGCACGGGCAATCCCAACTCTACGGCGCATGCCGCCCGATAGTTCACTTGGGAATTTGTCGAACGTTTGCGCCAGTTCTACAAAGCTCAAGGTCTCGCGCACTCGTTTTTCGATGTCACTCTCAGACAATTGACTCGCTTGACTGCCGTTGGATGGCTGCTGATTCGATAGCGGGTATTCGACGTTCTCGCCAACAGAAAGAGAATCAAAGAGACCCCCTTCTTGAAACAGAATGCCGGTACGGCTGCGCAGCGGATAGAGCGCATGTTCGTTGAGCGAGGTTACGTCTTCGCCAAATAGCTTGATATCGCCTTGATCCACTGGAACGAGTCCGATGATGGCCTTTAGCAACGTCGTCTTACCGCTGCCTGCCGCGCCGAAAATAATACGTGTCTCTCCGGGTTTCAAAGTCAAAGAAATATCGTGCAGCGCCCAGGTATCTTCGTAACGCAGACTGACGTCCTTTATCTCCAGGAGTGGATTGGCTGCATCCGGCATGAGCTTATAGATTCACAAAGATCTTGTCGATCAAGAACGTCACGAAGAAGATCCAGATAGATGCGGCAACCACCGCTTGCGTTGTGGCGCGCCCGACGCCCTGCGTCCCTCCGGTGGTGCGCAAGCCATAGAAGCAGCCGATGAGCGCGATGATCATTCCGAACACGAACGGCTTAATCAGCCCTTGAGCGAGATCGTTCATAACCAATGCTCGCCAGGAAGTGGACCAATACGCCTGGCCCGAGATGATATGCAGAAGCGGAACGGCGACTAAGTAGGCGCCGAACCAACCGATCGCATCGGCCAGGACGGTCAAACACGGAAGCATGACGGCCGTCGCCATAAGGCGGGGTGTAACCAGCTTTTGAATGGGATCGGTACCGAGCGCGCGCATGGCGTCGATCTGCTCGGTCACTTTCATCGAACCGAGCTCACTTGCGATACCTGAGGCATTCCGGCCTGCTACGAGGAGTGCTGTCAAGACCGGGCCGAGCTCGCGCACCAGGGTCAAAGCGACAATTGCGCCCACCTGGCTGCTTGCGCCGTACGTGTTCAGGGCACGCGACATCTGCAATGCAATGATGGCGCCGCTGAAAAATCCGGTGAGGACAACGATTGGTAAGCTGCCGAAGCCGATGATGTCCATCTGCAGGAAAACATCATCGTAGTAATGAGGGGTGCGAAAGAGGTCTAAAAATGCCTGGCCGGCGAGGAAAAGAAATTCCTGGAAAGACGCAATCCACGTCGTCAGGAATCGGACCAAGCAGGAGCTCCCCGGAACGACCTCGCCATCATATGGCTGATGCTACCATAGCAATCCCTGTTGTATTTCTGCGCGCGCGAAAAGGTTAGAACGTCACTTCGGCAACGGCTGATTTCTCGCTTTCATTGCCTTTCTGGTCGACTGCGCTGACTGCATACCGATACGTCTTCCCGTGCTGAACGTTTCGATCGCTGAAGGTCGGAAGGTTTGTCAGATCACCGTAGCGCTCGAAAGGTGCACCATTCACGGAGCGGTACATGTAGTAGCCCTTGAGATCGGCATCGGGGCTGCGAGACCAGGAGACTTCGATCGAGTCAGGTCCTGCCAACCCGGTGATGCTTGCCGGGATTTCTGGGGGGAATGTGTCGGCGTGAATAACGCGCACGGGCTCCGAGGGTAAGCTCTCGGCCGAATCCTTTTGCGCCACAACTGTGTAGGTGTAGGGAGTGTCCCACTGCGACGTATTGTCGACATATAACGGAACATCGGCTGTTCCGATCTGCACAGCCGTTTTGTCATTGGGTCCTTGCCGCAAAATTTCGTAGTGGAATCCCGAGCCCTCCGCCGGCCAGGTGAGCATGTAGCCGGGTTTTGTGGCCTTCGCCTGGACCGCGGGCGCCTGCAGCGGCGGAACTACTTCGAGAACGACCCGGTTCGACCACTGAGAGTAGTGATCGCTTTTCTTCACAGAACTGCGCACGAACACGTCCACGCGCTTTCCCATCCACTCCGAAGCGGGAAGAGTTTTCGAAATGTGGCTCGGTTTCGGATCGTCAGGATCGTTCGGCGGCGGAACAGGCAACTCATAGGCGGTGGACGAAGCGACCCAGCGGTCAAAATCAAAAGGCGTACTGGCGGGACCGATGCGCAACTCAATTTCGGAGAAACGCTTGATGGCGAGATTGTCGGTCGTGCGAGGCGGAGTGTCGAACGTGATCATGAGCTGGTCACCGCGTTCCACTACCGCCAAATTGTTTACAGCATTGGGAAGCTCCGGCGATGGCGGTAAGACTGGCCCGACGTAGCCGCAGCCGGCAAGAAACAAGGAACAGAACAGGAGCGCAGTCGCAGCAGCGCGCACTTAAAGAATGTACCTGCTGAGATCTTGATCTTTCACGATTTCGGCGAGCTGCTTACGCACGTACGTGGCGTCAATCTTGATGTTCTTCTTCTTAAGATCCGGTCCATCGAAGGAGATGTCTTCGAGCAACTTCTCCATGATGGTATGCAGGCGACGCGCGCCGATGTTTTCCGCTGCCTCATTCACCTGGGCGGCGATGCGCGCGATTTCCGTTACCGCGTCTTCCGTAAAGCTGAGCTTGATTCCTTCGGTCTCGAGCAGCGCCGAGTACTGCTTTACGAGCGCCGATTTCGGTTCTTTCAGGATGCGGATGAAATCGGCTTCGTTGAGCGACTTCAGCTCGACCCGAATGGGGAAGCGGCCTTGCAGTTCAGGAATGAGATCCGATGGTTTGGATACGTGAAAGGCGCCGGCGGCAACGAACAGGATGTGATCGGTCCGGACGAAGCCGTGGCGCGTATTGACCGTGGTGCCTTCGACAATAGGCAAGATGTCGCGCTGCACACCCTCGCGGCTGACATCCGGCCCGTGCCCGCCTTCGCGCCCCGCAATCTTATCGATCTCATCAAGAAAGACGATGCCATTGCGCTCCACACGCTCGAGCGCGATTCTAGTCACCTGGTCCATGTCGACTAATTTCTGCTCTTCTTCCTGGACCAGATACTCCATGGCTTCCGAGACACGCATGTTGCGCTTCTTTGTTCGCGGACCAAAGAGACCGGGAATAACATCTTTGAGATTGATATCCATCTCCTCGATGTTTCCGTTGGTGGAGACCTCGAAGGTGGGGCCCCGCTCTTTGACGTCGACTTCCACGGTACGGTCATCGAGCTTGCCCGCGCGGAGCTTTTCGCGCAGTTTTTCGCGGGTGCGCTCGATGCTTTCTGCCGATTCGGGCTGCGGCGGCATGAGCAGTTCCAGAAGCCGATCTTCGGCCTGCTGTTCGGCGCGATCCGCTACTTGCTCGAGGCGCTCTTCGCGAACCATATCGATGGCCACGTCTACGAGATCGCGAATGATCGATTCGACGTCGCGACCAACGTATCCCACCTCAGTGAATTTGCTCGCCTCCACCTTCAGAAAAGGTGAGTTGGCGAGCTTTGCGAGCCGGCGCGCGATCTCGGTTTTGCCTACCCCGGTGGGCCCGATCATCAAGATGTTCTTGGGCATCACCTCTTCGGCCATTTCGGGCTCTAGCTTTTGACGGCGAACGCGGTTGCGCAGCGCGATGGCGACCGAACGCTTCGCGTCCGATTGTCCGATCACGTGCTTGTCCAGTTCCGCGACGATCTCGCGCGGCGTGAGTTCATCAAGCAGCGGCGCTTCGGCAGAGGATTGCTGCGGCAGATAAATCACCATTACGTCAACTCCTCAAAGGTGATGTTTTCGTTAGTGTAAATGCACACTTCGCCTGCAATCTTCATGGCTTTTTCAACGATCTCGCGGGCACCCAGGTTCGTGTTCTCAAGCAAGGCGAGGGCGGCACATTTGGCGAACGCCCCGCCGGAACCGATGGCGGCTATGGGACTGTCGGGTTCGATCACATCGCCGGTGCCACTAACGATATACATGTCTTTCGCGTCGGCCACGAGCAGCAGCGCCTCAAGATGGCGCAGCATGCGATCCGTACGCCATTCTTTCGCAAGCTCCACGACGCTTCGAGCGAGATTCCCGCTATGTTGTTCGAGTTTTGCTTCAAAACGTGCGAAGAGAGCAAAGGCGTCGGCCGTGGAACCTGCGAATCCCGAGATAATTTTGCTGTTGTAAAGCCGGCGGAGCTTGCGCGCGCTCCCTTTCAGAACTTCGTTTCCCATGGTGACCTGCCCATCACCGGCTAAGACCACTTTGCCGTTTCGTCGCACGCATAGAATCGTCGTCGAACGGATTTTTTTGTTCATTAGATAACCAGAACTCAGAATCGAGACCGATCGCGAGGACGGACTCGAATTGGAGTGGAATATTTATTTCAGCACAGGGGTGATTGGACGCTCACCTGCTGCCCCCTAAAAGAAAAAAGCCAGGGCATTT
>CAWBDJ010000003.1:0-712079 GCA_963787615.1 uncultured Acidobacteriaceae bacterium
TCTTCTGGTTTTCGCGACTCTATTTACTTTCAGCTGCAATGCTGCGGTCCTGGGATCTCCAGGCTCGACCGAGCAGCTTATACGGCAAATCCGCGAGAGCGCTCTTCGGGAGCCACCCGGCCTCGAAATCCAAAGCTTACTTGCAGCCGCTGAGCTCATGCGGCCAACCGAGCCCTCCGCGGCAGACGGCTTTATTCGGGACTGCTTGGCGCTTCTCGAATCCGGGAATTCGATCGAAGCGCAGATTACGGCGAAAGTTCTCGAAGCGGGTATGCGGATGAATCCGGCAGAGGTGCTGGAAGCTGTACCGCTCATATCGGATCGACGGGCCGTGAATAACGCGCTTATCAGTTATTACCTGAAGCAGAGATGTCCGGAAAAGGCAATCGCACTCGTCGACCAGTCCAGACGACAAGGCCTGACCGGCTTATCTGGCGCGATTCTTATACTCGGGCAACTGATTCAGCAGCAGCCTAGCGAGGGAGTAGGTTTTTTCAACGAGATGCTGAGTTCGGCTCCAAGCACGCTGAACCCGGAGCAAGCTCTTTTTCTGCTGAGAGCCGTTCGAGAGGTCGTGCTTACCAATCCACCTCTGGCACTCCGCGCGATTTTCCGCATCGCCCAATCGGCACAATCCGGGGAATTCTCACGTGAGTTTCCAGGGACGCTGACGGTGAAATATCGAATTGGCGGCCGCGATGTCTGGACCAGCGATATCCGCGAATCTGTCTTGCTGCCCGCGTTAGCGTATTTGCATGTGTTGGCGCCGGACAAATACGCGGAATTCGCGGCTGGTTCCGAGCACGAAGAATTGTTGAACGCAGTCACTTGGGAGACACTCCTCAAAAGCACGCAGGCTCTTCAAATCGTCTGGTTGAAGCCCGACTCGAGACCGGCACCGAAAGCAGAGATAATCGCACTTGCCGGGCGCGATCTCTCGCCACCCGGATCGGCTTCATTACTTCCGGTTCAAGCGGAGGAAAGGGCGCCTGAACGGTCGCTCGATGACCTGTTTGAACAGCTGAGGCAGGGAGAGACTTCAAGTCGCGCGCGCCGAGCTATGCAACGCCGAGCGCTTCAAGAGATCCGTCGCATGCCGTCAGACCGCGAGCGAGTCGGCGCAGCGGCGGAGTTGCTGTCGTTGGCTGCCGGCCAGGAGAGTGCCGCCACATTGGAGCCGATAACGGCGTTTCTTCTGGATTCGCTGCGTCCGTTGGCGAGTGGTACTCTGCCGTCCAGCGTAGGTGACCCTGGAGATGTCTGGTGCGCGTCGATGTATTCTTTCGTTGCCTTACAGATTCATCAACATCGCATGACCGCCCCGCAGAATGATCCTTCGCTCACGACGCGGCTGGCTCTGCTCGATTTGAGGGATCGTCTTCAGGAGGCATACGACTTCAGATTGAAGGATACGAAGGCGCATCAATATACTTTGAGCGAGTTTCGCGGCCACGTGGTGCTGCTGCGGTTTTGGTCTCCCCACTGCGGGACGTGCGTACGAAGTCTGCCCGAGCTAGAGACGTTTTATCGCGAAAATGCGCGAAAAAATGTCGCAGTGCTCGCGATTGGCGATGAGCAGGCGGCCGTGACCGGCTCTTTTCCAGAAACGCAAAGTTATACGTTTCCGCTCTTGTCCGACGACGATGGCGCGGTAAGCGGCTATTTCGGAATTTCCGTGATTCCTACTACCATCGCGATCGATCAGAACGGCAGGATTGCAGGTTCGATAGTAGGTGACGCCTCATCGGGTCAACTTCGTCAGATGATCGATAAGGCAAAACGCGGCCAGGAAAAGTGAAAAGCTCAGACCTGCAACACGTCGCCTTTCCGGGCTACTAATATGTAGAGCACCGGGGCCAAGAAAATTGACAGGAAGAGTCGCGAGATCATACCACCGACAATCACGATCGCGAAAGGCCTCTGAGAGTCGCTCCCGATTCCCGTAGACATAGCAGCGGGCAACAGGCCGAGACAAGCCACTAAAGCCGTCATCGCGATGGGGCGCAGGCGCAGCACGGACGCTTCGAGGGTTGCGGTCATGGGGTCTTTTCCTTCGAGGCGCAGCTTGTTGATAAAAGAGTAGAGAATTACGCTGGTCTGCACGGCCAGGCCCATAAGCGCTACGAATCCCAGCATGGATGACACGCTGAAGGTCGTCCCGGTCATGCGTAGCGCGATCAATCCTCCTACCGGTTGGGTAACCAGCACGCTGAAGAAAATGATCAGAGGAAACTTCAAATTGCCGTACAAAGCGAACAAGATCAGCAGAATCAGGAGCACTGTCAGCGGCAAAATCATCTTCATTTGAGCCATCGACGACAGATAGTCCTGATACTCTCCACCCCAGTCGAACGTATAGCCGATTGGCAGCTTGACGCTTTGAGCAACCCTCTTGCGCGCTTCGCCCACTGCGCTGGCCAAGTCGCGTCCCTCAACGCCGAACTGCACCCCGATGTATCTGGAGTTAGCTTCCCGATAAATCAGCGAGGCGCCGTTGTCAACATGTATGTCGGCGAACTGGCTCAATGGGAGATGCTGGCCCGCCGGCGTGGTAATTAGCAGGTTTTTGATCGCGTTTTCGTTTTGCCGGAACGCCTCCTGCATTCGCACAACAAGATCGAACTGCTCCTCGCCCTGTATGACTTGGGTCGCCGCCGTGCCTCCTAGAGCAGTCTCGATCAAAGTGTTCACGTCGCTGACGTTCAAACCATAGCGCGCTATCGTGGCACGATCCGGTTTGATGGTGAGGCTGGGCTGTCCCAGTTCCCGCACGATCACGATATGAGTGATGCCGCGCACCTGCGAGAGAAGATCTCTAACCTGCTCTGCCTTTTGCTCTAGTGTCTTCAGATCGCGTCCAAAAATTTTGACGGCCAGGAGGCTCTTTAATCCGGTCTCGGCCTCGTCCACCGCATCTTCAGCGGGCTGCGTGTAGTTGAAAATGATCCCTGGAAATGCGGAAAGCTTCCGCTGGAGTGCGTTGATCAGTTCCGGTTTAGTATGAATGCCCTGATGCCAGGACTGATCGTCATAGGGCCGTAGCCCAACATAGAATTCGTTATTGAAAAAACCGGTCGGGTCCGTTCCATCGTCAGGGCGCCCTAATTCATTCGCGACGGTCGTCACCTGGGGAAAACTCAACAAGATGTCGCGGATCTGCGGCGAGAGCTTCGACGCTTCTTCAAAGGAGATGGTATACGGCGTGGTGGCGCGCACCCAGAGCGCTCCTTCGTCGAGGTGTGGCATGAACTCGGCGCCGATACCCGGAATCAACAGCAGTGAGGCAAGAAAGATTAGTAAGCAGACGATCACCGTCAGCGCACGATTACGCAGGCATATCGCAAGCGCCCGGCCGTATGAATCGCGGATACGATCATACAGTTTAAGTTCGGGCTCGTGCACGTCCTTACGCAAAAAATATGCGCAGAGGACCGGCAACAATGTCAGTGAGCAGAGAAGCGAGCCGATGAGCGCGAAACACATCGTATCCGCCATTGGCCGGAAGAGCCGACCTGAGGGACCGGTCAGCACGTAGATGGGAAGATATCCCGCGATGATCACGGCGATTGCGTAGAAGATGGGCCTTTCGACATCGCGCGCCGCCGCCCGGATGACATCCAGCAGATTGTAGCTCTGGCCGTGGCGCGCAGCCAATTCGCGAAAAACATTCTCGACCATCACCACGGCGCCGTCGACGATGATCCCGAAATCAATGGCCCCGATTGAAAGCAGATTCGCCGGAATTTGACTGCGGTCGAGGCAGATGAAGGCGAACAGTAAAGCGAACGGAATCGTCACCGCGACGATCAGCGCGGTACGCACGCTGAAGAGCATCAATCCGAGGATCACCAGCACCAGAATCATTCCGCGCATTAGATTCCGCTCCACGGTGCGGGTCGTCTCCTCGATCAAGTAACTACGGTCGTAATAAGGAACCACTTTCACGTCCGGCGGCAATACGTGCCGATTCAGGTCGTCCGTCTTCTCCTCGACGCGCTTTAGGATTACCTGCGCCTGCTCTCCCACGCGCATCAAGATGACGCCTTCCACGGCTTCCTTCTGCCGCATGTATCCGAATTGCCCAAGCCGCACAGCGTGACCGATCTGCACTTTCGCCACATCGCGCACGTAAACAGGAATGCCATTGTGCGTCGTCAGCACGACGTTCCCTATGTCCGCTGTGTCTCTGACCAATCCAAGTCCGCGAATGTAATAGATCTGTCCGCCCTGTGAGTAAAAGCCACCTCCCGCGTTGGCATTGTTCGCGCCGAGTTGTTGTTGCACCTGCGCCACGGAAACACCATAAGTAAGCAGCTTATTTGGATCGAGCAGCACCTGGTACTGCATGGTCGTGCCGCCGAAGCCCGAGTCATCCGCCACGCCCGGTATGGACCGGTATGCCCGTTCAAGCAGCCAATCCTCGATCGTCTTCAACTCCTGCGGCGTCCGGTCTGGGCTTTGCAGAACGTAGCGATAGATCAACCCGCTCGGACTGTAGAGCGGAGAGAGGCTTGGCGTAACGCCCTGCGGGACGGCGGCATTAGCAACACGCTCGAAGGCCTGCTCCCGCGCGAAGTAGGGATCGGCGCCATATTCAAAATTCATCTGAACGGACGAGAGCCCGTATAAGGAAATCGACCGTAACGAATCCAGCCGCGGGATCCCGTTCATCTCGATCTCAATGGGAATCGTGATCAGCCGCTCGACTTCTTCAGCGGCGTGCCCCGGCCATTGAGTAATGATTTCAACGTGCGGTGGTGAAAGGTCGGGATAGGCGTCAATGGGCAGCCTCTCGAAGGCGATCGCGCCCCAGACCATCAAAGCGAGCGAGGCGATGACAATCAGGAATCGCTGCGAGAGAGCGAATGAGACCAGGCGTGAAATCATTCCGGGCGGGCCTATTGATTGCTGGTGGCGAACTGCAGAAACACGCTGCCGTCCGAGACCACTTCCTCGTCTGCTTTCAGTCCGTTCCGTATCTCCACGTACCCGTTCTGCTGCGCGCCTACAGCTATCGAGCGCCGCGCGAATTGACGCGGCTGCACCTCCACGTATACGAACGGTTCATTTTCCGAGTCATGCAGCACCGCGGAGACCGGAACGCTGAGAACGCTCTTATCCATCCTGGTATGGATCACTGCTTCCACGTACATATCTTTCTTCAAAAGATCTCCCGGATTTTGAGTGACAATGCGTACAGGAGTAGTGCGTGTGTCGGGATCCACCATGGCTCCGACATAAGCGACCCTACCGTGGAAACTTCGGTCAAACGAGGAGTTCGTTTCTTCCACCGCATTCCCGATGCGCACCAGAGGCAGATCGCGATCGAAAATGTGGCCCTGCACCCAGACTGTCGACGTATCGCTCAGCAGGAAGCAGGTGGTGGACCCCGCCTGAATCAACTGGCCGGGCATAACCAATTTCTGCACTACTGTGCCGGCGATCGGAGCGCGTACTGCGAGCTCCGGGCTAATGGGCACTCCTTGCTTCTCGGCGTTTTCCAGCTCTTGCGGGCTAATAGCGAAGATCTTCAGCGCCTGCAAGCTGTTCTGAACGTCCGTAGCGGCGTCGTTGTAGGCTACTTCCGCGCTCTCTACGTCTTTTACGGCCGCGGCCCCGTGAGCGAATAGGTCTTTCTCGCGATCGAGAACCTTCTTAGCCAACTCCTGCTGGTCGCGCGCTTTCCTGTACGTGGCCACTGCGTTTGTGATATCGGGACTTGCCACATACAGCAGCGGATCCCCTGCCTTCACGTGCGATCCATAGTCAACGACAATGCGAGTGATGGGGCCGCTTACTTGTGTTATCACCTGGGTGGTGTGATCCGCATCCCAATCGACAGTGCCGGTGGTTGCAACATTGATCTGCCAGGTACTGCTCTGCACTGGCCCGATAAGGAGATGCGGAAGCTGCTCCTCGGAGACGGTAAACAGGCTGGCCTTCGTCGATTGGGCTTCGCTCGGAAGATTACTCTCAGGGGTATTGCCGCGTCCGCAACCCTCTTGAACCAAGGTCAATAGGAGCATCACCACGCAACCCGACACGGCACGGCCGACCTTCGCCCAGCCACTCATGCCAGTACTGTCGTCTCCGCATCCAATTGGGTTAGCTCGCTCGCGATCATATATCGAAAATTTCTGAAAAGATGCAATGCCCAGATATAGCGCAGTCGTTGCGAGGCCAATGATTTTGATGCGGACGCAGCCGAGTGCTGCCGCGATTAGCGGATTTGCTTTCGATTTCTTAACGCCCGCAACGGCAGGTACCCGGTGCCGCTCGCGTTTTTTCTATTTAGCAGCGAGGCTCGGGCGATTGAACGGCAAATTTATGTGTGGAATTTTGGTACGCCCGGTAGGATTCGAACCTACGACCTTTTGCTCCGGAGGCAAACGCTCTATCCAGGCTGAGCTACGGGCGCATGGTGCAAACTTACGAATGCTTCTTGGCCAGTGCCATTCGAGAGCTACTGGACGTGGCTCGCGATGCAGACGCGTTCTGGGACAGCAACTCTTCGAGGTGCTGGTGAATGACATCCTCTTTCATCATCTTGTCCCACTCGCCGCCGGGATCTTCCCGTTCGGGTGTTTGCCAGTGGATGTATCCTTTACGGTCGATTAGCACCAGCTGCGGCACAACGTAATAACTGGAAGTCCAGCCCATGAATGAGATCATTTGATCTTTTAGCGTCCAGCCCACGGGGAAGCTCACTTGAAAATCTTTGACAAAGTTTTCGACCAGAAGATCGGCGTTATCGTTGACGGCGATATCCAGCACCTGCAATCCGCGAGGCCCGAACTCCTGTTGGAACTTGCCCATAATCTTGGTCCACGCCTGACAATGCGGGCACGTGGTCCAAATGAATTCAAGTGCGACCACCTTCCCGCGATACTGGCTTAGCAATTTTTGCCCTTGACCGGGGATGGTGAACGCGAGTTCCGGCGCTTTGCGCGGTGTGCTTGTATCCGCAGCAATCAGCGAGGCTACGGCAACTGCAACAGCCGCAAGTGGCGCGAAAACTCTCTTCACTATGAGATCTCCATAGAACAGTTTAACGTAGAGGCGGGCGCCTCTACCCGGCTGTTCGGGAACGCTAGCGAGGGCGGGTTTTTATTCGAAATGGAATACGCAGGGCGCTTTGCCGGCTCTGCGCTGCTTTCAGCCGATTCCACTCCTCCATATCAGTCAAGCCCTCGATACTCGACACGATATCGCCGCTCAACCGCGTCACGAAATAGCCGTTATCGCCAGTGCCGGCGAGCGTGGTTGGCTTCACCGTCGAGATATCACAGTGCTGCCACTTCGTCTCTAGAATTTTTCGATACGAAACGAAAAAACTTGCCGCTCGTTCATCTGAATCCCATTGGGACACGTATTCGAGCAGAGGCTTGTGCTGTTTTCCGACCGCGAAAATCTCAAACTGCCCTCCGCGCAGGTGTGGCGCCAGCTCGCCCGCTTTTTGCGGGCCCAAGTACTGACGCAGCAGCATCTCATGGTCGAACTCCCCGACTGAACCTTCGGTCAGCTCCTTTCGTTGCTCGCGCGAGGGGAGCTTAGGCAACTCGGGGCTGGTCGGCTTGTCGTGAGTGAAATAGCGCTCAGGATGTATGATCTGCGCTGAATCGGTGGGCGCGTCAGTGAATACCGCGGCGAAGGCTCGCTTGCCCATCTTCTTGTAGACCGCGTCGAAGAACAATGTGCCTTGCGTATAGGGAAATAGCAGCGACTGCTGAATGTACAGCGGCGATCCTTTCAGAATCGGGTAATCCGCCATTGACGACTCACTCGAGTCAACCACCATCTTGAGCATGTCGGGCGTCGGAACGGGCGGCTCTCCGGCTTGCTTCAGATCGTAAGCGAGCATCAGCCAGGAGGCTTGGCCCTCCACGACTGCGGTATGGGCGAGGTTTTCGTCGTCGTTTGACGGCGTTTCGTCCATAAATTTGTCGAGATTGAAGTGCTGGTCCGCCAAGGCATGCGACAACTCATGCGCGAGTGTAGTGGTTTCCGACGTGAAAGACGAAGTGTCCAGGAGGAAAAGCTTTTTTGCATCGTAGTCGTAGAAGGCGGCGGCCTGCTCTGTGAGCAGGTCGATGGTCGACTTCCGAAGATCGAAATCCTGAGGAACCAAGCCGAACATCTTGAGCGCGATCTGATCGGCGTAGATCTCTTCCGGCTTGAGTGTCTTCTTAATTCGCTTGGTCAAGAATTGCCGGAGTTGCCGCTTGTTCATGCGGCCGTAGGGAACGGGGTGCTCTTCTGACAGGCCGGTTATCTCGGAAAGTGACTTGACGATGGAATCGATCTGACGGAAGACGGGATCGTTCGCGGCTTCGCGATGGGCGGCGAGGAGCCAAAAGCATGCACTGAGAGCGAATAGAGAAGCTAGAAGTCTGCGGAGCATTCAACGGGCGTGAAGCAACAGCTATTTCTAGACTACTGGACGCCCATTGCAGAGCAAATGCGATGTTATTCTGAAAGCGCTCTCCCCCTGCCCTCGCCGATCCATGGATTTTCTTGCAGGTCTCAATCCGCAACAGCGCGAAGCGGTCCAACACGTAGAAGGTCCATTGTTGCTTTTGGCCGGCGCTGGAAGCGGCAAGACACGCGTCATTACGCACCGAATCGCCCATCTCATCGAGACGCAGCACATCCCCGGGCCGGCAGTTTTGGCTGTGACGTTCACAAACAAAGCAGCCGACGAGATGCGGCAGCGTGTCAACAATTTATTGAGCGACAGAACGACGACGAAGACGCCGCTTGTCTCCACGTTCCACTCGTTTTGCGTTCGTCTGCTCCGGAGAGACGGCAACTCGCTCTCTGACATTCGCTCCGGTTTCACGCGTCAATTCACGATTTATGACGACGACGATCAGCTCGCGCTCATCAAGTCGATTTACAAACAGCTCGGCTTGGACGAGAAGTTCATGCAGTATCGCGCAACCCTGTCGCGGATAAGTCATGCAAAAAGTCACGATGAGACACCGCAGGATTGGCTCAAAGCGGCGACTGACCCAAAGCTGACGCGTCTCGCGAAGATCTACGACATTTATGAAGAGCGACTTCGGCAAGCAAATGCGCTCGATTTCGACGACTTATTGCTGGAATCGGTTCGCCTGCTACGCCACGACGACGCGCTCAGACAGCTATACAACAGACGTTACGAATTCGTGATGATCGACGAATATCAGGACACGAACCGGAGCCAATATGAGCTGATGCGGCTATTGACCGAAATGCGGCACAACGTCTGCGTCGTCGGAGATGAGGACCAATCGATTTACGGGTGGCGTGGCGCCGATATTCGCAACATTCTCGATTTTGAGCGCGACTATCCGGATGCGGTGGTGATTCGACTAGAGCAGAATTACCGCTCGACCAAAAACATTTTGGAGGCCGCTAGCGCCGTGGTTGCTAACAACAAAGAGCGCAAAGGCAAATGGCTTTGGACTGATTCGGATTCTGGCGCGAAGATCGGTTATTACGAAGCTCCGGATGGCGAGAACGAGGCGCTATTCATTGCGGACACGATCGAAAAGGTGCTGGCCAAGAGCCCGCTCGAACGCGTGGCCGTGCTTTACCGGACGAACTTCCAGTCGCGACAAATCGAAGAAGCCTTACGGCGCTACGGCCGTAAGTATCTGGTTGTGGGCGGGTTCAGTTTCTATCAGCGCGCCGAGGTAAAAGACCTGTTGGCCTATTTGAAGATATTGCTGAGCCCGCAGGACTCGATCAGCCTACTTCGTGTGATCAACACTCCGGCGCGGGGAATCGGCAAAGGCACAGTGGAGCAGCTGGAGCAGTACGCCCTCGAGCACGGAATGAGTTTATGGAACGCGATGCCCGCCATGATCGAACAGAAGGTGTTTCCAACGCGCGCGGAATCCGCCATCAGGTCCTTTCTAGCTCTTGTCAACCACCTGAACGAGACAGCAAAGACCAAGCCGTTACACGAGATCTTGCGCGACATTCTCGAAAAGACGGGTTACGAAACGATGTTGAAGAGCGATATGTCGCCCGATTCGGAGTCTCGGCTAGGGAACCTCGAAGAACTTGTGAACGCAGCTGCAGAAGCAGCCGAACGAGGGGAGACACCATCTGAATTTCTCGATCACGCCGCGCTGGTGAGCGACGCAGACACCGTCGACGAACGCGCACCGGTGTCTTTACTGACGATCCACAATGCGAAGGGCTTGGAATTTTCGAACGTATTTGTGGCGGGTCTCGAAGAAGGGATATTTCCGCATAGCCGGTCGCTGAATTCAGAAGCAGCGATGGAAGAAGAGCGGCGACTCTGCTACGTGGCAATGACGCGCGCGGAAACGCGGCTTTACCTCACGTGGGCCCGATATCGGCGCAGGTACGGCGGGTCGCAGCCTGAAGTGTGCCTCCCTTCGCGATTTCTGAACGAGGTTCCACCGAGCCTGCGGGAACGCTTATCTCCTTACAAAGAACGGTACACCGAAGAAGTCGACCTGTTCGCGGAGCAGGACGATGTGCGTGAGTCAGTGAAGCGCAACCTGTACACGGGGCGCACGTACAATTCGGTGGAAAACATT
This sequence comes from uncultured Acidobacteriaceae bacterium, assembly GCA_963787615.1. Lineage (GTDB taxonomy): Bacteria > Acidobacteriota > Terriglobia > Bryobacterales > Bryobacteraceae > Bog-105. Next base: position 10,557 of record CAWBDJ010000003.1, read on the forward strand.
GCGCAGTTCTTCGCGGAGCGCGGCATGCCTCCGCCCTCCGGATTTACAAGAAGGCCCGCAGCGCAGAGCGCGAATCCAGGGACGGCAGGTGCAAGCGGCGCCGCTTCGGTTACCAGGCCAGCGCCTCCGCCGCAAGCACCCTCGCGATCCGTTCCGGCGTTTCGCTCGAGCCGGGCGCGCCCGGCAACAGGTTTCGGCGCGGGAGCCGTGGTGGATCACCCGAAATATGGACGCGGAACGGTGCTGCGCCGTGAGGGCGATGGAGATGATGCGAAACTAACAATAAGTTTCCCGGGATACGGGTTGAAGAAAATTGTAGAGAAGTACGCTGGCATAAGAATCGACGAATGAATACAAAGCACGTTGAAGACAGAGAAGAACGCAAGCGGCTGAAGCGCGCTGCACGGAAAAAGGCCGCACCGAAGGCGAAGCGTGCGGCGGGCGAAGCACGCGGCTCAAACAAGCGCAAAGTAAAGAAAATCGCTAAAGGTCAACGCAAACGGTAAGCGCCTGGGCGGCACCAAGGTCCGAGCGCCTAGCCGCGCCGCGCGCCGGTTGTGGTCTGGCGAAGGAAGATGCCAGGCGTGGCGAGCCGGAAGCCGACGCGTTCCATCGCGCTTTGAATGTACTCGTTGTGCATGAACCAGCGCCACACGTTTCCGGTGAGCAGGTTTTCAATGCTCAGGAGCGAAATGCCAACATCGATACCGACGACGTCCTGATTCACCCACAACTTTTGATCCTTCCAGTTTGGGTTGAACGCGTCTGTGAATCCGTAGCGCTGGTAGATCTTGTTGCCGTAAACGTTGTTCATCTGGCGCAGCACAGGCAGGCAGATCTCATGCGCGAACATGAGTGATCCGGCTGCCGCGCAGGGAACTAGAGTACCGTTGATAGGTCCTGCGAACGGTGGCCCGCCCCAAACCACATAGCCGCCGGGACTATCGGAAACCGTGATGCCCCACATGTTCGGACCGTAATCCGAGTATGTGGATTGCAGGCTAATGCAGAAATCGCGGTGCGCATAGGTCGCAATCGTGGAGTTACGGAAATAGTTGACGTAGGACGGATCGCCATCTTGCTGGTGGCGAAAATCGACCCAAGCGTGGGAAAACTGATGGGTGAATAGTGGGCCGCCTCCGACGAAGGTCCACTCGTCGTAATGGATTTCAGGACGCAGCCACGCGTACCAGCTATCGGAGGGTATGGCATGACGCGCGGACCCAATGGCGAGCAGATAGAGCACGGACGCTTCGCTGTAGGAGCTCCAACGCGCTTTCAGGAATCCGGATCCTGGGCGAACACCCATGGAGAGCAGCAGAGGACTTCCCGCAAGCATCCACAAGAAATCGACGCGGTCGCAGATCTGCCGGGCGAGCATTTGAATGTCGCGGTCCTTGGAGAAGTAGCCAGCCGCGGAAAGCACGCCACAAAGGAATAGCGCCGTATCGACGCTCGAGAGCTCCGAGCCAAGCCTGCGCTGGCCCGAGCTTGCATCCATGAAATGGTAGTACCATCCGTGATCGTGGAAGGCGTGCATCCAAAAGTATCGAAGAGTCGTCAGCACGCGAGCACGCGCCTGTTCTCTGGGTAGCCAACCACGGTTCGCCGCGATGCACAGAGCGGTTAAGCCAAATCCGGTGGCCGCGGAACTCCCGACGTTGCTCCCCGACCGGGCTCCATCGTTTCTGGCCCGATCAAGCACGATTCCGGTGTGCTGATCGGCCTGTTCCCAGAAGTAGAGCGCACAACGCTTAGCAAAATCTTCCAGGAAGGCGCGGTCGTCAGGCTTGAGAGGTTCCGGCGCTTCGGGAAGGTTGGTAGCTGCGAACGCAGTTCGCCCAAGCAAGGTTGCGCCGGCAGTCGAGGACAGAAACTCGCGGCGCGAGAAGCGAAGGTTCTTGCGTCTCACGGCGGTAAATATACTTGTCGGGGATTTGGGAAGACCCTTCCCAACAATTTAGACGCGGGCCGAGCAACTGGCGGTTCCAGCTACTCAGCCCGCATCTATATATTACGTGCAGTTTACGGGTGAATAGTCGCCGTTTAGAAGGTGAGCCGTACCTGGAGTTCTATGGACCGTCCCGCGAGGGCACCGGTCGGGCGTCCGAAATTCGCGTTTTCCACTTTGGTGTCGTTATCGCCGAAGGGGAAAGGGATGAGGTTCAGCTGGTTGAAAACGTTGAATGCGTAGCCGCGGAATTCAATTCCTGCAGCCTCGCCCAGCATTGGGACGGCAAACTTCTTTGCAAGGCTCGCATCGGTCGAGAAGTAGCCCGGTCCGCGGAACGAGTTGCGGCCAATACCCGGAGGCCCCGGCTGCGAGATATTGAAATAGTTGGTGCCGACAATCGGCACGGTTGGATTGGTTCCACCGAACTCGCAGCCGTTCATGAAACAGGTATTCGAGTTCGTGTTCGGGTTGGCATTGTTGAGGTATACGGGTGGGCGAACGGGATTTATAGTCGCGGCACTCGGTAACGCTGCCTGCGAGGACTGGGTTCCGGTCACGGGCGTCCAGGGGAATCCGGAGTACGCCGTAAGAATACCGCCGAGTTGCCAGCCACCGAATACGGTGTGCAACCAGCCCTTATCATGCGGGAAAATCGGCAGAGTCCACAAGCCGGTGGCATTAAAGCGATGGCGCGAATCGTAATCGGACGGACCATATTCGGTTGTTTGAGCATGGACCGGATCGGTCTGATTCGTCTGACCGCCGGGCCCTTCAGCAGAAAGCATATCGATGCTCTTGCTCCAGGTGTAACTAGCGTCTAAAGAGAATCCCCTTGAGAACTGCTTAGCAATGTGGACGTTCATGGCGTTATAAGAGGCATTCACATCCGGCGTAGGAATGAAGACTCCATTGAAGAAGCTATTTTGCGTGCCGACGGTTTGCGGGTATAAGAAATTCTGATCGAGCAGCCGGATGAGATGCCGACTGAGCGCGCCTTGGTAGCCGACCGTTAGTACGATATTCTTTGCCAGTTGTGTTTGCGTCTCGAACGAGTACATATCGGTGTACGCATCAGGCGTATTGCCCCATGCTCCGTACACCTGAATCGGGGGTGGCGTGCCGCCGCCAATAGCGTTCGGAGTTCCGGTAATTGGGTTAACGCCTGTCGCTAAGGCCGGATTCGCAGGATAACTATTCGGCGCATTGCTGCTGCCAGTCGCAAATAGAATTTGGCCGTTCGCAAATGGCGTACCGAAGCTAAGTGCCCCGGGAGCGGTTCCGCAGCAAAGGTTATAGGCGTAGTAGTCTGGACTGTTTTGGCGAATATTCGCAAAGACGTTCGTGTTCTGGCGATTGTAGAGAATGCCGAAACCGCCGCGAACGACGAATTTCTGATGCCACGACACTGGCGCGTATGCGAATCCAAACCTCGGCTGGAAATTCTTCCAGTTTGAATTCCAGAGCTGATTGACTTTACGGATTTGGGCGTTGACGAGCGGGTAGGGGCCATTCGCACCGAGGAAGATGTTGTACATATCACCACTCTTCTCTGTGAGCGGGGAAAAGTACTCCCAGCGCAATCCTAAATTCAGCGTCAAGCTGGGAGAAACGTGCCAATCGTCCTGCGCGAATATCGCAGCAATGTGATCTCTGAAGTAGCGGGCTCCATTTCCGGGGCCGCCCGTCACGGCGTTTGCAGTAAGGCTTTCAAAAATCGGAGCGTTATTCGCCAAGTTCCAGAGGCCGGAAAACGAGTACAGGGGCCGGGCCGAACCGGCTAAATTGTCGTTGTCTTGCTCCTTGCGGTATTCGCCTCCTACACGGATGGTGTGGTTGCCCCAAACTTTGGTGACCGTGTCGCGGACCTCATAAGTATTCTGTGCAAGAATAGCGGGCGTGTCGCCGCCCTGAGGCGCGCCGGCTACCTGGATATTCCCGAACGGGTAGCCTTCCAACTGAATGCGAGGAATCCCCCAGTTGATACCCGCTGTATCGTTGATCCCGTTGTCAGCAAAGCGAGTGAAGTTACCTCGCAACTCGTTGATGACCGTCGCGCTCACGGTTCTGACGTAACCCAAGGTGAGGGCCGTGTTCAATGGTTTGAAAGCTATGTCGGCGTCGGGCGCTCCAGCAGACGCTGCATCCGCATTCACCGTATTCAGGTGCGTGATGTACGCGGATGCGAAAAGCAGATCCTTGGACGTGACATTGAAATCGAAGCGCCCGTTGAATTGATTGCCGATCTGCTCACCAGGCAGGTAGTACTGTACGAACTGTATATCGGGGATACCGTCGAATCCGTTGCCGGTTGCGAATGGAATTTGCGTCGAGCTTCCGTTCGGGTTCGCATAATACGGAGTACCCGCGAGTCCCGGCCCCGGCGAGCCGAGATCCAATCCGCCCGGCACATCGCGACACAGTATCGGCGCATTAGTGGTGCCGAAGAGCCCAGCGCAAGTCCTCGTCGGTCCACCCAAGACGGCCAAAGTTCGCGGCGTGGCATTCGCTGAACTGAAGATCTTGCCGATATTGGTGCCTCCTCGAACGGAGGCTATAAGCTGCCGGTACTGCGGCGTTGTGACCCACGATTGTCCGTAAGTGGTGGTCTTGTTGTGCAAGCCCTCATAGGAGAGAAAAAAGAAGAATTTATCTTTCTTGATGGGGCCACCGAGACTGGCTGCGTACTGGCGATAGTTATTCTGCACTCGAACGGGAAGGCCGCTCGGGCCGCCCCATTTGTTGTAGGCGTTGAAATTGGGGTCTTGATAGACGAAGACACCGCTGCCGTGAAACTGGTCGGTTCCGGCTCTGGTGGTGGTCTTAATATGGGCACCGCTCCCGCGTCCGTCGGCCGCGTCGTAATCAGCGGTCACAATGGTCATGTCCTGCACGGACTCCGTGTTCGGTGTGACGACAGCGGCCCCGCCCCAGCCCAAACTATTCACGTTCACGCCATCGATGTAGTAGACGTTTTGCTCGACGCGTTGGCCGCTCGAGCTGACTTGAACCTGATTCTCGGTCTGGAAGATGCCGGTGTTCGATTGACCTGGACCTGTCGTATTGCCCAGAGCCACAGTCTGCCCGTTTCCACTGCGGCCGCCAGTGCCCGCAATACCGGGGACCGTTCGTATCAATTCGTACGGGTCGCGGCCGAAACTCGGCAGATCTTGGATGGCCGCCGTCGAGATAGTACCGCTGAGGCTTGCGTCCGCCGTCTGCAGCGCCGGAGTCGCCGACGCGCTGACCGTCACAGTAGATTGGATGTTGCCGGGCTGTAGGGTGGCATTCGCAGTTTGCGGCAGGTCTGCAGCGACCTGGACGTCCGGTGTATTCGAGGTCTGGAAATTGGGAGCGTCAACAGTCAGCGTGTAAGTGCCCGCCGGCAGTTGATTGAAGCGATAGAATCCCTGGTCATTCGCGGTGGTCTCTTGCGAGGCCTGCGTGCCGTTGTTTACAAGCTTGACGTGTGCTCCGGGAACAATGCCGCCCGAAGTGTCGGTGACCACCCCTTGCAAACTTGCGTTGAGCTGAGCGAACAGCGGCAGCGACATGAGAGAGAACACTGCCACTACATGAAAAACCCTGGATCGAAGCAACATACCTCAATAGACGTCATTGTTGCTGGTATGTGACATATGTTGCAACTTACGACGCCCTTAATTGCCAGTCGCCGCAGCTTCAGGCCAATCGCTATACTGTCGCATTAACGATGAACCAGCTCCTGAAGACCAAGAGCATCGACGTGATGGTCGCGGAGACGCACGTCGAAGGCAAGAAGCTGAAGCGTTCGCTGGGGCCTTGGAGTCTGATCGCATTTGGGATTGGGGCCGTGATCGGATCGGGTATTTTCACCGTTACCGGCACAGCGGCGGCTGGCCAGACCTTCGAAATCAAATCTGTCTTCAACGCGCCCGTCCTCGATCTCCTCATGCACGGCAGCGGAGCCGCTTCCACGATTGGACGTCCCGGCGCTGGGCCAAGCGTCGTCGTGTCGTTCATTCTAGTCGCGATTGCCTGTGGTTTCGCCGGCCTTTGCTATGCAGAGCTTGCCTCCATGATTCCCGTCGCCGGCAGTGCATACACGTACGCCTACACCACGCTGGGCGAAATTTTTGCCTGGATCATTGGCTGGGATCTGATTCTCGAATACGCAGTTTCGAACATGTCCGTCGCAGTCGGCTTCTCGGCCTACTTCAACGACGTCTGCGACATTTTCTTTCGAGGTCATCACCTGCCAACCGCTTTATCGGTGCCTGCGATTATCGATTGGCATTTGACGGGAAGCTACTTCAACGTTCCCGCTTTCGTGATCGTTCTCCTGCTTAGCTGGATTCTGGTGAGGGGCATCAAAGAGAGCGCGGAAACCAACAGTCTCCTCGTCGCCATCAAGCTAGTCGCGATACTCATCTTCGTAGTAGGCGCGGCACATGCTGTGAAGCCGCAGAATTGGCATCCATTTTTTCCAAATGGCTATTCGGGGATGTTAACTGGCGGCGCGATCATCTTCTTCACTTACATCGGCTTCGACTCCATCTCGTGCGCCGCGGAGGAGACGCGAAACCCACAACGGGACATGCCTGTCGGCATTTTTGGGACGCTGTTGGTCTGCGCGCTTCTCTATGCATCCGTGGCGCTTGTGCTGACTGGCATCGTCAATTGGAGGACGTTGACGGGCGATGCTCCCGTCGCCGATGCACTCAAAGCGCTGAATATGACCAAGCTCGGAGCTGTCGTGAGCGTGGGCGCGCTGCTGGGAATGATCTCTTCCCTTCTTGTCTATCAATACGGTCAAGCTCGAGTTTGGTTCGCTATGTCGCGCGACCGGTTGCTACCCGACGTGTTCTCAAAAGTACATAAAAAGCATCAAACCCCGCACGTGAGTACTTGGGTTGCAGGATTCGTTGTTGCCGTGCCATCAGGACTATTCACTGTCGCCTTTTTCGCGAATTTAGCGAATATCGGCACGCTATTCGCGTTCGTTTTGGTGTCACTAGGCGTGATCGTGCTTCGGCACAAAGAACCGGATCGCCATCGTGCCTTTCGTGTCCCGGGGGCGCCGTTTACGCCGCTGCTCTCCGTGCTCTGCTGCGCGCTCCTGATGCTGGGCCTTCCGCTCGAGACGTGGGTACGGTTCGTGTTCTGGCTCGCCGTCGGCCTGGTGATTTACTTCTTATATAGCCGCAAGCGGAGTCCCCTGCGCGAAGACTTAACCCCGGCGACCTCATCGCGCTAAAACCCTTCCCAGACCAACGCTGGGAAGGTCGATTGCGAACGGAAGCCCATCGATTCGTAAAGACGCGTGGCATCGACGTTCGAGCACGTGACCGTGAGGCTCACGGACGCGCAGCCCAGTTCCGTTAGCCGCACGAGGGATTGACGAAGCAGCTCATACCCCAGGCGGGCGCCGCGAATGGCCGGCAATACGCAAAGCTGCGTGACGTGTCCCGAAGTCGCGGACACCAGGCTGGCCAGACAAGCGCCGCAGACTCGGCCGGTTCTCTCATCTAAGGCGACGATGGAAGCATCGGGGGAGAAATTGCCGCACCCCGGAAATTTGATGATGTTCGTCAGAAAATGCCGCGCGCCCGGAATCGTCCGGTACTGATCGTTGATGTCGCTGTCTACATGGCCTTTGTAAGAGGCGGCGACCAGGTGTGCGGTCTCTTCCTGGTACCGTTCCGCCCAGGGCAGGAATGTCGCTTGAAAATCCGCTTGGGCAGGCGCGAGTGCCAGAGCGGTATCGCGATCGATTTCCATGAAGTATCGATCGTGACGGGTCACATGCCGGCTGAACGGCGGCTGAGCAAGGACACTGCGCAGCAGCATCAACTGAGATTCGACGCGGCGTACACCTGGAGCAAGCGTCAGACCTTTGACAATGGCCCCGAGCAGTAGCATCTCATTCGAAGGCGTGGCATGATCCGCACGCACATAGAAATCGCCGATCAAACCTTTGCGCGATTCACAGACGTAGTAACCGTAACCGATAACCTCTTTTCTGGTCCGCAATGCATATCCATAGAGTGATTGGATTTGCAGGAAGCGTCGGAGCAGGTCGGCCGAGGGACGAAAGTCCCAGGCGAAGCGCCGTTCCCAAACTCCGATTTCTTCGTTTAGAAGCCCGTCCAGATCCTTGACGGTTAGATGCGGCAGCTCTATGACTTCTGGCAGGGTTGCATCTGAAAGCGCTGCCATTTCTCTGAATTATACGTGTACAGGTTCAGAACCAGAATGCGAGAACGCGGGCTGTCTTTCGAAGAACGCGCCTAGGTTCGCTGTGGCCTGACGAACGCGCTCGTTGTTCTCGATCAGGCTGAACCGGACAAAGCCTTCGCCCATCGGGCCAAAGCCAATACCGGGTGACACGGCCAGGCGCGCCTCACTCATCAGCAGCTTCGCAAATTCAAGAGACCCCATTGCGGCGAATGGTTGCGGGATCGGAGCCCAAACGAACATGGAAGCTTTCGGCGGCTCGACTTGCCAACCAGCGTTTGCGAGTCCTTTGATCAGCACATCGCGACGATCCTGATAGATCCGCGAGATTTTGCCTGGCGCATCGTCGCATTCGCGCAACGCGGTGACAGCGGCGATCTGAATGGGTTGGAAGATGCCGTAATCGAGATAACTTTTGATACGTGCAAGCGCGGCAATCAGTGTCCGATTTCCTAAGCAGAAGCCTACGCGCCACCCTGCCATGTTGTAGCTCTTCGTCATCGAGTAGATCTCGACCGCGTGGTCTATGGCGCCGGGGATTTGCAGAATGCTGGGCGGACGATAGCCGTCGAAGCCGAGTTCCGCATAAGCGAAGTCATGAATGATGTACGATCCGTGCTGGCGCGCGAGCTCCACAATTTCGCGCATGAAGTCCAAGTCCACACACGTGGTCGTCGGGTTATGTGGAAACGAAATCAGTATGGCTTTGGGAGGCTTGGCTGCAGTTCGGTATAAACTCTTCAAGCGATCCAGAAATGTCGCAGCGTCAGGCATTGGCAGCATACAGGCCTCGCCTTCGGCCATAATGACGCCGTATTGATGGATCGGATATGCCGGATTCGGCGAAACCACGACGTCTCCGGGCCCGATCATTGCGAAGAGCAAATGAGCGAGCGCGTCCTTGGCCCCGATTGTGACGATCGCTTCCGCTTCCGGATCGAGGGTCACGGCGTACTGCTTCTTATATCGAGCGACGATCGCCTCTCTGAGGTTTGGAATACCTCGCGACATGGAGTAACGGTGGTTCGCTGGATTTTGTGCAGCTTCGATGAGTTGTTCGACAACTGGTTGAGGCGTGGCGCCGTCCGGATTGCCCATCCCCATATCGACAATGTCCACGCCGGCGGCCCGCGCTTTGTCTCTCAGTTCGTTGATGACGGCGAAGACGTAGGGTGGAAGTTTCTTGATGCGATAGAAGTCCTCGCCCGGCGGAAGCGGCATACTGTCATAGTGTACCGGGGGTGACGAAGATTGCCGGAAAGTAGCGCGCGTGTGGAAAAAAAGATGCAGGATCGCGCGACTTTTGAAGAGATGCGGAGCGAATGAGTCCGCCGGGTGCCCCGCCCCCGCGCATTGCGGTCGTCGGCAGTGCGAACGTCGATCTGACGACGTTCACAGACGCATTTCCCCGTCCCGGCGAAACGATCTTCGGACGCGCGTTCCAGCTTGGGTTCGGCGGCAAGGGTGCAAATCAGGCTGTTGCAGCACGCCTGTGCGGAGCGGAAGTTTGCATGGTCGCGCGAGTCGGCGACGATCTTTTCGGGCCAGCCACCATTCAGAATTTCAGCTCCTACGGCATAGATACGACTAGGGTGTTGAAAAGCTCCGCCGTTTCGAGCGGCGTCGCCCCCATCTTCGTCGATAGCAGCGGAGAAAATCGCATTCTCGTCGTGAAGGGCGCCAATGACGAGCTCTCACCGGAAGACGTGAATGCGGCTGCCGGCCTTCTTCGCCGCGCCGATTTCATCGTTCTGCAGCTGGAAGTGCCCGTCGAGACGGTCTACCATACATTGCACTTTGCGCGCGAGCATGGCGTCCGCACAATCCTGAACCCCGCCCCGGGACAGCCTCTCGATGTGCGGGAGATCAGCAGCGCGGATTACCTGATTCCGAATGAGAGCGAGGCAGAAGCGCTGAGCGGAATGCCCGTTAGAAATGTAAACGAGGCTCGCGACTGTATCGAGCGCCTGCTCGAACAGGGATTTCGGCGCGTGATCATTACGCTGGGCGCAAACGGCGCGCTCCTCGGCGGCCCCGAAGGCACCCGGCATGTTCCGGCTTTCGCGGTGTCCGCGATCGACACGACTGGGGCAGGTGACGCCTTCATCGGTAGTTTCGCGTATTTCGTATCCACCGGCTACGAGGAGTTCGAGGCTATATCGCGCGCCAACCTATACGCAGCGCTTTCAACCTTGGAAGCAGGCACACAAAGGTCCTTCGCCTCACGGGAACGCTTCGAGACGGAATGGTCGCGTCAACAGCAAATGATTTGATGACGCCCTATTGCGTTGCCAAGCCGATAAGCAGGAGACCCGCTGCATAAGCTGCAAACATCGCCGTAACGTACCGGGCCGTTCCCTTCGGCGCGCTGCGGAACTCGTGCCAAATCAAAGCTCCCCAGATCGCCGCGATCAATGTTGACCCCTGTCCCAGCGCATACGAGATCGCCGGTCCGGCAACGGGTGAGGCAATCACATTCATTGCGAGCGCGAGCATCCAAATAAATCCGCCCAGAATGCCGATGCAGTGCAGCCTCACCGTGCCCCTGAAGTAATCGGCGTAAGTAGTATGGCCGGCTTTCATGAAAACGGTGTTGACCACGGTGTTACTCGCCAATACTCCGGCTCCAAAGAAAACCAGTGCCACATAGGGCGTCAGCATGCCGGGCATGATCGGAGCGGAGTTGAAAACGGGTGAGATGGCACGAATCAACTGCGGATAGAAGAAGCCCATGATGCAGCCGGCGACCGCGGAGAATAGGACACCTCGCAGCGGTCGCGTAGAACCCGAACGCGGCAATTTGTTATGTGCGAGTGCGGATACAATCATTGCGCAAACGATGAGACTCACTCCAATGAACAGCAGGCGGGGATCGCCCTTCGGCTGCTCGATGTAGCTTTCGACCGTACCGATCACGAGCGCGAGCCCCACGCCGACCGGAAATGCTACAGACAAGCCGGCCGCGTCTATGCCGACGACCAGGAGAATGTTTGCAACGTTAAAGATCGCGCCGCTCACGAGCGCGGGAAAGATGAAACGGGCTTCGGCGCTGTGCAGGTTTTCGAGCGCGCTCATTCCTGAAGAACCGTGACTGCCAAGCGTCGCCGCGAGCAGCAGGCCGAAGAGAAAGACGCCAATCGCGTAATCCCAATAAAACAGTTGAAATGGCCACTTCTCGCTGCCTGCGAGTTTTTGCGCGTTGGCCCACGAACCCCAGCCAAGCATCGTGATGACGCAAAAGATCACCGCCCACGGCAGTGTGTGGATGGAGAACATAACCTTACATTCTCCAGAACAGCGCGTCGTGAATCAGCCTAGGCGATGGCCCGAATAGCTCGAACAGGCAGAAAAATGAGCGCGTGAAGGAGTGCAAATGCGCCGTGGACAGCGATTCCCAACATCCGAAACGGCAGCAGCAAGACCCAGACGAATGGATAAAAGATCAGCGCCGCCAACGCAATCGGCCAGGAAACGACAAATAAAAGGCAGAAGAGAAGGAATGTCAGCATTTGTCCATCACCCGACAAATATACGATTCCTGGTCTGGGAATGTTCCGGTGTTTGTATCGAGCTACCCGTTCGCTGTGGATGAGCTTTCTGTTGTGCTTCACGAAACTGCGCCGCTCGGGCATTTTGAACATTCCATTGGGGCGCCTTTGCACTGTTTGCGAGATTGAGAATTCCCAGCGCAACCATGCGATCCACTCTGGCCATATTTTCGTAATCGATTTTTTGCCAGCGGTCGCCGAGTCCGTGATAGTCGGGATAGTCGAAAGCGACAGTCAAGCTGTGAGCCGGCACGCCTTCCTCTGCAAGCGAGGCATTATCGCTGCGGGTGAAAAACGCGTCACTCGCCTCCTTATCCATATACAATTTGATACCGGTTTCGCGGCCTGCGTCTTCGAAGAATTTCGGCACGTCGGAGTAGTCGTATCCGGTGATGCTGGCGTTATTCACCTGCCGGCCAACGGTCGAATCCGTCCGGCCTACCTGTTCCAAATTCAGATCCGCGACTGTCTTCGCGAGCGGAACAGCGGGGTGCCTGGCGTAATACTGAGAGCCTAGTTCGCCGCGCTCTTCACCAAAGAATGTCATGAATACCACTGAGCGCTTTGGGTGCGGATTCAGCTTTGCCAAAGCTTTCGCGATTTCGATCACGGACACCGTCCCGCTCCCGTCATCGTTCGCGCCGTTGTAGATCCGGTCACTGGGATTCTGCGAACGGTTCTGCGCGGCACGCCCGGCCGTTTCCGTTGTACCGAGGTGGTCGTAGTGTGCGGTCAGCAGAACATAAGTGTCCTTCAGGTTTGGGTCGGACCCGCGAAGGATTCCGATAACATTCTTTAGAACGACTCTGTGGTCTTCAGGTGCAGGTATATCGAGCGAAACAGTTCGATCTTCCGAGCCGCTCTCCGGATGATCGAGCCATGCCTGAAGTTCATCACTCGCCACGGACACCACCGGAACGCGGTGCTCCTGTGCATCGCTCGCGGGCACCAGTTTCGTGTTCATTGGCGCTTGTCTTTGTTGCCCTACCAGTATTTCGACCGCAGCACTTGACGACGCAATCGCTTTATCGAAGGCCCGCCTTCGCCGCGCAGCATTGGGATCGCGCGGCACTCTGCCTACAGGCGGTTCGGGCACAATAACCGCTTTGCCGGTCACGTCAACGCTCTTCAGTGCATCCGGATCTCTGGAAGGAAATACAATGACCGGCGCATGATCGATCTTTACAAGTTGACTTTCGTCCGAGATGGTGACCGACTGCGCTGGAATGAACGTAGTTCGCGAGCCCTGGCGCACGACCATGTCGCCTTGCAATTTCGGCATGTGGCGATCCACCATGGTTGCCGTTTGGAAGTAATCCTGGTCGCCACCGGGTTCCAGACCAGCCGCGCGGAACTGTGACGCGATGAACTCCGCGGCGACATCGAGACCCGGAGACGGTGTGTAGCGGCCCTGCAGCGCATCCGAAGCCAGAAACGAAAGATCGCCTTTCAAATCTGCAGCCGTGATGGAGTAAAGCACGGTTTGGATTATGGGAGGCAGCGCCGCCGTATCGGCCATGAAGCCTGAAACGCCAGGTTGTGGTGTTTGGCTCGAAAGGATCGCGGCTGAAAGGAGGACCGTGAACAGCGTACGAGGGAGTTTGCGGCTACCCATCCAGTTCCCCACCCGGAGTATAGCGAATCACCGGCTCTCGCCGATCGCGTCAGGTGGCGTCGTAACCCACAAATTTGTCGATGGGAACGTTTCCTTTGTACTCGATGTCCTTGTGAATGCCTATCGAAGAAGAGTAATACGCGAATGCCGTGGTCTGCTTCAACTGTGTGAAGAACTTTTCCGGCTCACTTTGAGGATCGTGCTCGGCGGCCGCAATTTTTGTCAGCAGAGCTATTTGCTGTTGCTTGCCGGCCATCAGGAAAGGCGATTGATACATGGAGTGCGATAACTCCTCGATAGACGCCAGGCCCTTACGCCAGGAGGTCTTGTTTTCAGGAAGAAAAGCTTCCGCAACCGTGCGGTCGATGTATGCTGCTACACCTGCGTCATGCGCTCCCGGTGAGTGTTCATCAGTCGGTATCACCAGATCGGTCAACCTGTCGAGGAGAGCAAATTCATCTCGAGTGAAAAAGAGAGGAGCATTCGGCTCGGCCGCCGGAAGCTGCAGCGTGGTAAACGCAGCCGCAGTGACAACTTTGAAGAGATCGCGCCTATTGAGAGTGCCGTCCATTTCAGATCTCTCCTTTTTTCAACTGATCGGCGAGATAATCGCACGATCGCCAGCAAAGCGCCATGATCGTCCAAGTTGGATTCTGGCACGATGCCGAGACATGGCTGCTGCCATCCACCACGAATAGATTGTTGACGTCGTGCGACTGCTGGAACTGATTCAGCACGGAAGTTTTTGGGTCGTTTCCCATGCGCGAAGTGCCGAGTTCGTGGATGGACCACCCCTCGGGAAGAAGATCTTTCGTAGAAGAGACGATCTCCAAGCCCGCAGCTTCGAACATTTCTCGCGCAGTCACGGCCATGTCGGCTACCATCTTTTTCTCGTTATCGCTGAACCGGTAATTGAAGCGCAGCACGGGAATGCCCCAGTTGTCCTTTACGTTCGAATCCACTTCGACGTAGTTCTCGTAGCGCGCCAGCACTTCACCAAAGCCACCCATGGAAATCGTTGCGCCGGCATAGTCGCGCACGTGCTTTTTGTATTCTTCGCCAAAACCGGGGCTCGTGTAGGCAGTCCCGGGAATCATGCCGCAACCGCTGCCACCTTCGAAGCCATAACCGCGAACGAAGTTCGGCTGCCGGTCTGTCAGGTTTCGGAATCGTGCCACGTAGAAACCTCCCGGTCGGCCATCATCTAGCGTGCGAGGCTTTCCGATCAGCTCCTTCATAATTCCTGCGACGGAAGGACCCATGACGTGCTCGCAAAAATTGTGGCCTACGTGACCGCTCGAATTTCCGATTCCGTTTGGATATTGGCTCGACTTGGACAGCAGCATTAAGCGCGCGGATTCAAGCGTCGACGCAGCGAGGACTACCACCTTGGCCTTTACCTGATAACTCTGCCGCGTGTCGCTATCCAAAAACGAGACTCCCGAAGCTTTGCCCGTATTCTCGTCGACCGTGACTTCGTATACCGTCGAGTTCGGACGCATCGTCAAATTGCCAGTATCCATCGCAGGCAAAATCAATCCCGTCGGAGAATCGAAAGCGGCATGTATATCGCAGCCGCCCGTATGGCGATTACATGCACCGCGTCCGTAACAACGGCTTCGATACTTGTTGTGCTTCAGACCGTCGGTTGTCACGCCGGCGCGGTATGGCGTTAGCAAACGGTCCATCCCCTTCAACGTCTGCCGCACGTGAAGCTCCGAGTAGCTCAGCTTCACAGGGCGCTGAAATTTGCTATCGGGCAGCTGCGGAACGTTTTCGGGATGTCCCGATATGCCCAAGTA
The DNA here is from genome assembly GCA_963787615.1 of uncultured Acidobacteriaceae bacterium. GTDB lineage: Bacteria > Acidobacteriota > Terriglobia > Bryobacterales > Bryobacteraceae > Bog-105. The sequence goes on from CAWBDJ010000003.1 coordinate 25,689, forward strand.
AAGATCGACCCGGTCGTAATAGGGAGCGATATCGGCGTACGAAATCGGCCAGTCCTCGCCATACCCGTCGTGACTCTTTGCTTTGAAATCGTAGTCGGAAAGGCGGAGCGCTAGCCGTCCCCATATGGTCGTCTTGCCGCCCACCGTCCGTGCTCGCACCCACGCGTATCGCGTGCCGGTGTAAGGATGCTCTTTTTCGTTTACGACGAGAGTCTTGCTGTAATCGGAACCACCGCCGCGCTGGATGTAAGAGGTCACCTTCGGATACGGCGAGTTCTGCGCATAAGGTGATTGGCGAATCGTGTATTCGTTCGTCGTCAGCGCGTGGTAATCGGGAGGCATGTTTCCACGCCTTGGATGCTGGTACGGCCATTGCATCGAGTGCAGAAGCTTGCCGGTGTCCTGATTTTTACCGGCTTCCAGCAGAAGAACCTTCAGCCCGTGAGTGGTCAGCACGTACGCCGCCATACCGCCCGCGGCTCCGGAACCGACGATCACTGCGTCATAGGTCGTATTAAGATTGACGTCGCTGGTCGCGGCGGGAAATTGCAGTAGCATTAAGCAGTCCTGAATCCGAATTGTAAGACGTTTCGTTTGACAATGCCTCGTCTTTTTCACTGCTTCCAGTGAAAGTTTGGGGTATGATACGGCTCCGTAGGCGGCCGGACGAGTTAGTTATGGTGCAATGCCGTTAAAAAGGTGATTTCACGTTTGGAGGAGTCGTGTTCGGTTCGGAAATCTTAGATGTCGCGATCGGTCTGATTCTTATTTTTTTGCTGCTGAGCTTGATCTGCTCATCCATCCGCGAGGCGATCGAGACAGTGCTCAAGGATCGCGCCAGCGGCTTGGAACGAGGCATCCGGGAGATGTTCGGCGATCGCGACCGGCTGGATCTTGTGCCGAAGTTTTATCAGCATCCGTTGATCGAGGGGCTCTTTCGCGGCGAGTATAAGCCCGGTAAGACTGGAAACCTGCCGTCGTACATTCCGCCGCGAACCTTTGCGCTCGCCGTGATGGATCTCGTTAAATTGTCCGCACCCGCGACGGCGAGTCCGCTAGTAACCGTTTCGGAAAGCTCGACTCCTAATGCAAGACCAGCGGCTGCTTTCAAGTCTGCTGTCACTGGCATGTCGCAGGCCTCAAGGCTTCGCAATGCGTTATTACCTCTGACCGAAGCCGCAGGCGACGATCTGTCGCTGGTCCGTCAGAGCATCGAAGATTGGTACAACGCCTCCATGGATCGCGTATCGGGCTGGTACAAGCGCCGCACGCAGATCATCATTGCCCTGGTCGGGTTCTCGATTGCCGCCGGTATGAACGTCGACGCGATCGCGATTACGCGTTATCTGAACACGAATCAAACCACACGATCGCTGCTGGTGGCTGAAGCAGAGCGGCGAACGCAAGCGACCCAGCCGCCCTCATCCAATTTTGCAGACCCCATAGGCTTTCTTGAACGCCAAGGCGGCGTGCCTTTCGGATGGGTATTCAGGCCGCAACGGGAACAGAGCCCCGCTGATTTCATGCGAGATTGGCGCAGAGCTCCGGACACTTTCACCGGTTGGTGGCTGAAGATCGCGGGCCTTCTCTTCACCGGTTTTGCCGTCGCACTCGGCGCTCCGTTCTGGTTCGACGTTCTGAATCGATTCATGGTCATCCGATCCACTGTCAAACCGGCGGAAAAGAGTCCGGACGAAAAAAGCAAGGATTAGCGCCCCAGCTTCTTCAGCCTCAAGCGCCTTTGCTGCTATTCTTCTGCGACCTTAGCGCTTTTAGGTTGCACAATGCGCAGAATTTCCCCGTCGACGAGCGAATCGGGTGGATTTGCGATCAGCAGCGCGTCATCCGAGAGGCCAGAGAGCACCTCGACAGTATTTCCGAAGTCGCGCCCCAAGGTCACGGGAACAAGCGAGGCGCGGTTTCCATTGACCACGATTGGGACGCGAAGGCCTTCTCGGCGAAATACCAGAGATGTCGAGGGGATGATCAGTGTAGAACGCTCCGATCTGATCTTGAAATGCACTTCTGTATAAGCCCCCGGAAAAAGCAAGCCGGTTGAATTGACCACATCGATTTCTACCATGAGCGTGCGTGTCGCAGGATCTAACGAGTCGGCAGTGCGCACAAGCGTACCTGGAAATCGTTGGCCGGGCAACTCAGGCAATGTCAGATCCGCCTTTAGAGCGGGGACCGTAGCGTGGGAATACACCTGCGGCACATTCACGAAGACGCGAAGCTTATTAATGGCGGCGACATGGAAGAGTTCACGCGCCGCGCCGCCCGACGAACCCGAATCGATGAGTTGACCTATATCGGTATTTCGCGCGGTGATCACGCCATCGAATGGCGCATAGACTTTCTCGAACGAGACTAGTTGCTCGAGACGACCCACATTTGCCTGGGCCGATTTCACCGTCGCCCCCTTCGCGGCTGCATCCTGAACAGCGTTATCCACCTCCTGTTTGGCGACAGAATCTGTCTTGAACAGGTCGACGTAACGCGCCGCTGTGATCTGCGAGAGCTTCAGATTGGCCTGTGCCGTACCAAGATCTTCCCGAGCTTGCTGAAGCTGCTGGTCCACTTCCGGACTCTCGATCTCGGCAAGCAACTGGCCCTCCTTGACGTGGGCCCCGATATCGAAATACCAGCGCTTCAGGTATCCGCTCGTGCGCGCGTAAATCGGAGCGTCGATGAAGGCCTGAATATTGCCCGGGAGAACTACTTCTTCGGAAGGAGCTTCCCGCGTGGGATGAATGACCGCGACTACCGGCTCGGCTGAAACGTCGGTCTGCTGGCGCAGTACCTGTCGCGCGCGCAGCCGAGGGATGATACCCGAAGCCACAACCACGGCCGCGATAGCCAACACGATAATCAGCGCGAGAAACGCTCGGAAACGCGTCATCCGCTACTTACGTACCTTCCGTCTTCCATGCAGAAGAGTGAAGAACACGGGAACGAAAAACAGAGTTGCCACCGTGGCAAACAGAAGACCACCGATAACCGCGCGACCGAGCGGCGCATTCTGTTCGCTGCCTTCGCCGATACCGAGCGCCATGGGAAGCATTCCGATCATCATGGCCAGAGCAGTCATCAGCACCGGTCGGAAGCGGGTGAAGCCTGCCAGGAGTGCGGCTTCCGCGGCGGTGTCCATATCCGGCAGCTGCTCCTTCGCAAAAGTGACCACCAGAATACTGTTTGCAGTCGCGACGCCCATACACATGATGGATCCGGTAAGCGCCGGCACGCTGACCGTCGTGTGGGTGATGAATAAGAACCACACAATACCCGCTAATGCCGCGGGCAGCGCCGAGATGATGATGAACGGATCCAGCCACGACTGGAAATTGATCACGATCAACATGTAAACCAGAACGATCGAGAACGCCAGGCCGGCAATCAACCCATGGAACGATGTACGCATGGTGTCGATCTGACCTCGTATCACAACACGCGAGCCGCGCGCCAGATTCTTTTCGTTGCGCGCAACAATGTTGTCGATCTGCTTCGATACGCTGCCAAGGTCTGCGCCTTGTACAGATCCATATATGTCAATCACGGGCGCAATATTGTAGTGCGAGACTGTGGCGAGTCCAGCGCCACGTTGCAGAGAGGCAAGACTCGCGAGAATCTGCGGGGACCCGCCGCCTCCAGTAAGCGGAATATTCTTTAAATCCTGCAAGGAGTTCATCTCATATTGAGGAGACTCGGCAAGGATGCTGTAGCTGACGCCGCTCCGAGGATTGAGCCAGAAGGTCGGCGAGGTCTGGAAGCTTCCGCTCAGCGACACCAAAATGTTACCTGCGACATCCCGTGCCGTATAGCCAACTTGTTGCGCCTTGGTTCGATCGATGTTGACGAAGAGTTTGGGCTGATTGAAAGGCTGCTGTATGCGGAGATCCGTAGCGCCCGGAATGAACTTCACCTGCTCTAACAAGTGGTCCGCGAAATCGCGATTCGCTTCCAGGTTGTTGCCCATAACTTGAATGTCGATGGGCGCAGGAAGGCCGAAGTTGAGAATTTGGCTGACCAAATCCGCAGGAAGGAAATAGAACAGCACGCTCGGGAATTGGCTGGGCAACTGTGCGCGCAGCGCTGACATGTATTCGGCGGTGGGCCGATGTTTTTCCGAAAGGGAGATCAGTATGTCCGCGTCAGCGGGTCCAATCGTTCCATTGTTTCCGTACGACGTGTTTAGACCGCTATAAGGAAGCCCGATGTTGTCCAGAATATTCACCAGTTCCTGCGCCGGAATAATTTGCCGGATATTGCTCTCGATGATGTCGCAGAGCTTTGCTGTCTCTTCGATGCGCGTTGCGGTCCGGGCGCGAATATGCATGCGGATTTGCCCGCTATCCGACGCGGGGAAAAAATCCTGGCCGAGCCACGGCGCGAGCGCAAACGAGCCGATGCAGAAGAGGAAAAAGCAGATGCGTGAAAGCACCCTGATGCCGAATGGCCCCTTCGAGAATGGACCGGTATCGGGAACGAACTTTTTCGAAGCCGGTCTCAAACATGATCTGCAGCCGAACAAACGGATTGCGTCGATCCGCATGAGCCACGGCTTCGTGGTGCGAATGTCCCCTAAGGAGATACTTCGCGAGCGTAGGAACGATCGTTCTCGAAAGCACGTAGGACGCGAGCATCGCGAACGAGACCGCCTCCGCGAGCGGCACAAACAAAAAACGCGCCACTCCCGTAAGAAAGAACATCGGGACAAAAACGATGCAGATGCAAATCGTCGAAACAAAAGCGGGAACAGCAATCTGAGCGGCGCCGTCGAGAATCGCTTGTTCGATCTCCTTACCCATCTCGAAATTGCGATTGATATTTTCGATCTCAACCGTCGCGTCGTCAACAAGAATCCCGACTGCCAAAGCAAGCCCGCCGAGAGTCATGATGTTGATCGTTTCTCCGAGCGCGCTAAGCGCAAAAATGGAGCAAAGGATCGACAGCGGGATTGAGATGGCGATGATGAGAGTGCTGCGCCAGCTCCCCAGAAACACCAGAATCATGATCGCAGTCAGACACGCGGCGATGACAGCCTCTCGCACGACAGCATTGATGGAGGCCCGGACGAAGATGGACTGGTCGGCGATTGGCGTGATCCTGAGTTGTGGCGGCAAGGTCGCCGCTATTAAGGGCAGCTCCTTGCGAACGCCCGCGATGATGTCGAGTGTGGAGACATCACCGTTCTTGTATATGGTCATCAGCGATCCACGCTGTCCGTCCGAACGCACGATATTCGTTTGTGGCGGATATCCGTCCCGCACGTGCGCGACATCACGCACGTAAATGGTGGCTCCATTCTGCGTCTTAACAGGCAGATTATTCAAATCGGCAACATTCGTCGGGCTGCCATTGATCTCAACGTCGTATTCGAGCGAGCCGATCTTCGAAGTGCCGCCGGGCAGAATCAAATTCTGATTGCCTATCGCGTTGACTACATCGCTCGGACCTAGTCGCTTCGCCTGAAGTGCCTGCGTGTTCAGGTCGACCATCACCTCGCGCTGTTTGCCCCCATAGGAATACGGAATCGCAACGCCGGGTACGGTGACGAGTTGCGTGCGTATGAAGTTTTGTCCAATGTCGTTCAACTGCTGCTCCATCAGGCCATGGCCAGACAAGCCGAGCAACAGAATGGGAACGGTGGAAGCGTTGTAGGTAATGATCAGCGGAGGCGTGGTTCCGGCGGGCAGCTGTTTAAGTTGCGTTTGGGATATGGCTGTCACCTGAGCGATGGCGCCATACAGATTCGCGTGCGGCTGAAAAAAAATCTTTATAACGCCGATGCCGTTCATCGACTGAGATTCGATGTGCTCGATATTGTTTACAGTTGTCGTGATGGATCGTTCGTTGATGTAGACGATCCGCTCCGAGATGTCTTGAGCTGACAGGCCCGTGTACTGCCAGACAATGCTCACGACCGGTATGTCGATATTGGGGAAGATATCTGTGGGCGTCCGTGAGATGACGACGGGCGCCAGGATAAACAGCATCAACGACAAAACGACAAACGTGTACGGTCGCCGTAACGCAAGGCGAACGATCCACATACATACACTCCTAGATTCTGTCCTGTAAGCGTGAACAACCCGTCCGGCTGCGCCGCGCTACTCACGAACGCAACAGGAATTCGGGATCACAATTGGTCCGAAATAACGATTATGGCAACACTACTCCGCCTGAAAGTGGAACAATCGCACGAGCAGCGAGAAGTACGGGGTGCTGTAACACTTCCCTGCCCGCCTGGATCCAATCGTCGTCGTAAGTGCTTCCCCAGGAGGACGCAGTCATGAAGGCTGTATTTCTGATGGGCCGTATCGTGTTTGGAGGTTTTTTCCTTTACAACGGCATTAATCATTTCAAACAGCAGAAGGTGCTTTCGCAGTATGCAGGCGCCAAAAACGTTCCGTATCCCGATCTGGCCGTCACCGCTTCCGGTGTTGCTATGGCCATTGGAGGTGCTAGCGTCATACTCGGCCTCAAACCGCAGATCGGGACGCTTGCGATCATCGCGTTTCTGAGCACCGCTTCACCGCTCATGCACAATTTCTGGACGGTTCAAGATCCGCATCAGCGCCAGAACGAACTGATTCACTTCAGCAAGAACATCGCGCTGCTCGGTGCAGCTCTCACACTCGCAGGTGTGGAAGAGTGGCCCGCCAGTTTGGCGTGAAGCTGGTTGCCCATCCGCTCAGTTGATAAGCTACAAGCCGCCCACAGTAGGCTTAGAATAGACCGAGGCAGCGAGAGGCGAACGTGATCACAATTATCACGATCGAACGCGAATACGGCTCCGGAGGGGGCGGTATTGCAAGAGCATTGGCTGATCGGCTGGGCTGGAAATTGTGGGATCAGGAGATCACGCGCGCCATCGCCAGTCGGCTCAAATGTGACGTGAAGTCGGTTGAGCAGCGGGAAGAACGCCTCGATCCCACGTTCTATCGCTTGATGAAGATCTTCATGCGCGGCAGTTATGAAGACAGTTATACAGGCGGCGGGTTGGAATTGCTCGATGCGGAGCACCTGTCGCGCCTCTTCGAAGAGGTGGTGAAAAACATTGCTTCGAAGGGCCGCTGCGTAATAGTCGGACGCGGCTGTCCCTGGTTTCTGCGCGAACGGCCAGACGCCTTTCACGCCTTTATCTATGCTCCGGCGGAAGAGAAGATGCGTCGCCTCAAGGAGCAAGGTAAGAGCCGCAGCGAAGCGGAAGAACTGCTCGAGACCGTGGATCGCGAGCGTGCCGCGTTTGTAAAAAAATACTACGGCAAGATCTGGCCGCAGCGCGATCTATATCACTTGATGATCAATTCGGTGTTGGGCGATGAAGTCGTCCTTGAGATGATTCTCAACGGGGTGAAGGCGCTGGAGCAACAAGCCGCGCCCGCAATTCGCTCGTGAGTGCGATTTCGACTCTTCATGCGCCAATCAGTCACTTCACTAATTGTTCTCGCTGGCCTCACGTTGGCAGCTACGGAATTAATGGCGACAGACTCGCATAGCCGCTTAATGCTGGTCGTCAGTAAGCATCTGCCCGGGGTCACCCTTTACGACGCCGATACCGAAGAGCCCCTCTGTCACGCGACCATGGGAATTAGCCCGCACGAAGCCGCATTCTCACTCGACGGCCGATACGCGTATGTGCCCGTGTATGGCTCATCCGGAGTTGGCCAACCCGGCACAGACGAACACGTCATCCATGTCATTCGCACCTCGGATTGCAAGGAGGTGGGCGCCGTCGATACGGGCACTTACAAACGGCCGCACGGCATTGCAGTGGGCCAGAGTGGAACCATTTATGTCACCGCCGAAATAGCCGAATCCGTACTGCTCGTCGACCCGCGCGAGCACCGCATCGTGGCGACCATTCCGACCGGCTCACGAACTTCGCATATGCTCGCGCTGACACGTGATGAAAAGAAAATTTACGTCAGTAACGTTCAATCGAAAACCGTCTCGGTCCTCGACGTTCCAAACCGCAAGCTGGCAGCGACCGTTCAGACTGCATCGGAAAATCAGCGCATGACGCTCAGTCCCGATGAGCGCTGGTTTGTGACGAGCCTGGGGTCCGATCATAAGATTGCGTTCTACCGCAGTTCCGACAACCAGCTCGATTTCACCATTCCCATTGAGGGCACGCCGTTCGTGGCGAAATTCAGCGCCGACGGCAAGTACCTGTACGATGCCGGCCATGTGCAGGGCCGCATCCGGGTCTGGAAAATCGATGTTGCTGAGCGAAAAGTTGTCGCGACGACAACGGAAGACCTCGGCAGAGAAGCGGGATCTCTCGAGGTCAATCCCTTCAATTCCGAAGTGTACGTGAGCGATCAAGCGACGAACAGAATCAGTGAGATCGATCCCGACACCTGGAAGGTAACGAAGCAGCTTTCGACCGACAAGACGCCCGATTGCATCGTGTTTACAACGGTTCGCTAGGGGCGGGAGCGGCGCGACGCCGAACCGGCAGCCACAACAACCAGAACAGCGCCAGCGCGATGGCCATTCCGGCGGCCAGGTACACCGGCCAAGGCCCCAAAATAGTCAGCAGCGTCTCACTCTTCGGTTTGCGGCACAGGTACATGTAGTTGGTCCCAAAAACGCCATCGAAGATCGCCAGAAACGTGACGTAAGTCAGGAGCATGCCGAAGGCGCGCCACACCGCTCCGGCTCGAAGCGGCGCAATCCCACCGAACACAAGCACCACAATCCCGACCACAATGCCGCCATGTGCGAGGAAAAAATAGATCGCTGGATAAGACGGCCAGGGTGACCACAGATCTGGCGTAAGGACAGCCATGCCCGCCCCTGCAAGACCGGCAAAATAAGAAAATTCAATCAACCACGGACGAAGCGTGAGGCAGGCAAGAACCGTGCTCCACACGGTCACATCGCAAAGCTGGAACGGCAGGTTCTCGGGGAAACGAAATCCTTCATGTGAATAACGGAAGATCCACCAGATGATCTCGTTCGCAGCCAGGGCGTAGCCGAATGCGAGCCGCACTGCGCGCGCAGGCACGAGTCCTCGCCGGCAAAGATTCACGAGTAGAACAGCTGCGGCTGCAATCCCGATCAGCAGCGATACATGAACGGGCCCGAACAGACGCACACGTCAGATTCTATAGAAGTGTTGCAGGCGTTGCGGTGCCCGTCACTTCTTCTTTGAAGGCGATTCTTTCTCTTTCTCCTCGAGATCCTCTTCCACCGTCTCCAGGTCGCCTTCCGCTTGCGAGGGTACGGGCCTCTCCTCCGCCGCCAAATTCTTGTCCGGCTGGGTTGGCTTCCGGTTCTTTTCGTCGCTCATATTAAGTAGAAGTGCGCGCGCAAGTTCCTGTTTCAACGCGCTTGCTCCCGGCGGGATTCGCGCGTATCATTCGCGAGAGTGCTCCACGGAAAACCTGAAAATGGTGGTGCTGCGGAAGCGCTGACCGGGCTTGAGTTCGGTTGATGGGAAGCTTGGCTGGTTCGGCGAATCGGGGAAATGCTGCGTCTCCAGACAGAACCCGAAACGCGCTTTGTACTCGACGCCGCTCTTTCCCTTAACGCCTGGGTCGAGATGATTACCCGTGTAAAACTGAACGCCCGGCTGCGTGGTCAGCACTTCCATCACTCGACCGGATTTCGGATCCACGACCCGCGCCGCAAGCGACGGCTCCTTTCCACTGCCACTGACCACAAAATTGTGATCGTAACCCTGCCCGTACTGCAATTGTTCGTCTTTGTCGTCGATTCGCGCGCCAATCGCAGTCGACTTCCTGAAATCAAAGGGCGTTCCCTGCACATCCCGCAGCTCGCCCGTGGGTATGAGGCTTGCGTTTGTCGGCGTGAACTTGTCTGCGTTGATGAATACGCGGTGATCGAGAATCTTCCCAGCGGCTTGCCCCGCCAGATTGAAATACGAATGATTGGTCAAATTCAGGACCGTATCTTTGTCCGTCGTGGCATCGAAATCGACCTGCAACGCGTTCTCGTCGGTTAGCGAATACCTTGCGGTCACGTTTAGATTACCTGGATAGCCTTCTTCCCCGTCCTTGCTCAGATATGTGAGTTCCAGCGCCGAAGCGTCCTCCGTCGAAACCACTCTCGCCTTCCAGGCGACCTTGTCAAAGCCCTTCAGACCTCCATGTAATGCGTTCTGCCCATTGTTGCGAGCCAGCTGATAGCGCTTTCCATCTAACGTAAATTCGCCGTTCGCGATGCGATTCGCATAGCGGCCGACAAGCGCTCCAAAATAAGGATTGTTCTGCAGGTATCCGTCAAGATCGTCGCGACCTAGGACAACATCTTCGAACTTGCCATTGCGATCCGGAACCTTCAACGTCACCAGGCGACCGCCATAATTGGTAATCGACGCTTCTATCCCCGTCGAATTTCGAAGCGTGTAGAGCTGAATCTGCTCTTCCGAGCCGATACTGCCCCAATGCTCTTGCTTGATTTCAGTCATGCCTCTTCGATTCGATCACACCGGGTCCCCGGCATCGATTAGCATGCAAAAATTGGCTAAACATCGCAAATGCGCGTTCTCGTGATCGGCGGCACTGGATATCTCGGACCTTCTGTCGTGAGACGCCTTTTAGCGCATGGACACAATGTCAGTGTTTTCCATCGCGGAGAAACGAGCGCCGACTTGCCTGCGGACGTTCACCACATCTTCGGCGATCGCCACCAGCTGGATACTTTCCGCAATCAGTTCCGCGAACTTCGTCCAGAAGTTGTCGTGGATGCCATTGCAGCGACGCGCCAACACGCGCAAGCGCTGCTCGACACCTTCCGTGGCATCGCCCAGCGCACCGTGATTCTCAGCAGCGGAGATGTTTACTTTGCTAACGATGTTTTATTCCGAAAAGTCGCGGGCCCAATCCAGCCGACTCCGCTGACCGAGACCGCCGAATTGCGAACGCAACTATATTCCCTGCGCGGAGTGCCCATGCCCGCCAATTACGCCAACTCTTGGGTCGATTGGCACAATTACGAAAAGATCGAGGTCGAACAAACTGCATTGAGCGATCCGTCGCTTCCTGCAACCATACTGCGGCTCCCAATGATTTACGGGCCGGGCGATTACGAAGGCCCGAAGCGACGCTTCTTCGCATATCTGAAACGCATCGATGATGGACGCCGCGCCATTCTCCTGAATGAAACTCATGCAAGATGGCGCGCACCTTGGGGCTATACGGACAATGTCGCCGAAGCCATCGCTCTGGCCGTTGCGAGTGATCGGGCCGCGGGCCAGATCTACAATGTCGGCGAACCGCATCGGCCCACGATGCGCGATTGCCTCGAAAATTTGGCACACGTAACTGGCTGGTCAGGCGAAATTGTCACCACTCCGCGAAACTGCCCCCCTCCAGACCCATCACGGCAATTGAACCTGAAACAGCATTTGGATTTCGACTCGAGCAAGATTCGCGCCGAGTTAGGATTCAGCGAACTCGTTGGCCGTCGAGAAGCATTGGCAGTAACCGTCGATTGGGAGCGGAGCCATCCTCCTCGCCAACTTGATCCCGCTCAGTACGATTACGCTGCCGAAGACGCGATGTTGGTCGCCTGAGCCGCGGTCCGGGACCGCATCAAACTTCGCCGCGCTTGAAGCGCTCCAGTAAACGGTCACAAGCGCGTACCGTGATCGCCATCATCGTGAGCGTCGGATTCTGACAGCCGGATGAGACGAAGCACGCCCCGTCCATCGCGAAGACATTCGGCACGTCGTGCAATTGGCAGGTTGGGTCAGTGACGGAAGTCTTCGGATCCATTCCCATGCGCGCCGTCCCAAGTTCATGAATCGCCATCCCGGGTTCCGCGACTTTCGATTTGATCTGGATGTTCTTCGCGCCCGCGGCTGCCAGCATCTCTGCGGCCGTTCCGGCGGCGTCCTCGTGCATGGCTTTCTCATTCTCGCCGTGGGTCATCGAGATGTGTAGCGCCGGTATTCCCCACGCATCCTTCAAATTCGGATCTATCGCGACGTAATTATCGTTTCTCGCCAAGGACTCCCCGAATGCGCCTAAACTGATGCTGTACACGCCCTGTTTCACGGCCTGTTTGTAATTTGCCCCGAACCCCTGCGCCCGAAAATTAAACGCCGGTACCGCGCTGCCTTGAAAGCCATAACCCCGGATAAAATCCTTCTGCTGCGGCCCTTTAGTGGTGTTTCGGAAGCGAATTATATAAATCCCGTTGGCCCTGTGCGGACCGCTGTAAGGTGACGGCCTCTCGTCGAATTGCGTCAGCTGGCCTTCAGCACCCGCTCCCGTCGAGTGATCCATTAAGCCGCGACCCAGCAGCCCACTCGAGTTCCCGAGGCCTGCCCCATGCTCGCCGGTCCGTGAGTTTAGAAGAATGCGGGTTGATTCGAGCGCCTGGGCGCACAGTATGACCGTCTTGCCGCGTACCGTCTTTGTTTCACGCGTGATTCCGTCGACGAATGTTACACCGGCGGCTCGATTCGAGGACGGCTCCATATTCACGTGCGCCACTACTGCGTTAGTAATTAGAGTGCACTTCCCCGTTTTGAGCGCGTCTTTCACGGTAGTGAACGGGCTGCTGAAATACGAAAAGGTGCTGCAGCCGCGTTCGCACGGCCCGCAGTAGTGGCACGCCAGTCGCCCGTTGTGACTCTTCGTAAGAATCGCAGTGCGGCCGATCGTCACTGTTCGCCCAAATTGCTTCGCGACACGTTCTCTCAAGTGCATCTCGCCGCAGCTCATCTTCATGGGAGGCAAGAAGTGGCCATCGGGCAGCGCATCATTGCCTTCCGCTGCGCCGCTGATGCCGACGTAGTCTTCCACCATGTCGTAATACGGCGCGAGGTCCTTATAAGAGATGGGCCAGTCTTGCCCGTAGCCATCGTGGCTGGCCGCTTTGAAATCCAAGTCGCTCAAACGGTAACTTTGGCGACCCCAAACCAGCGTTCGCCCCCCTAGAATGCGGAGCCGCTGCCACGTGAATGGCTTGTCCGGAGGAGTGCTGTATGGATTCTGCAGATCGTCTACGAACCAGTCGTAGTTGTATTCCATACAGGCGTAACATTGCTTCTGAATGGGACGCGACTTCAGCCAATCGAGAGATACGTTCCGATATTTCAGCTGAAATGCCGGCATGTGCTCGGTGAACTCTTTGGGCGAGACGTTACGGCCCGCTTCGAGCAAAGCGACGTTCAGTCCAGCTTCGGAGAGGCGCTTCGCCGCCCACCCGCCCGTCGCACCGGAGCCGACCACAATGGCATCGTAGGTTTGTGTAAGAACATCTTGAAACATGCGAATGTTAGTGCTCCGTTGATTCGGGATGTTCGCCCGTCGAGTGGCCGCATCCGGAGAAAGCACCATGGGGAAAGCTGCCATCCCATCCAATCTCCTTGAGACCAATAGGCGAGCTGTAGTAAGCGCCTGAAATCCAGCTCTTCAGTTTTTCAAAATGACCAAACCCAGGAAACGGCTCACCGGCTTCATGCCACGTTTCGTGCGTGTGGGGGTATGCAAGCAGGTTCAAGAATTCGATTTGCTGTTCGGGAGCCAGATACAAGAACGCTGCGTTGTATCGCTCCCTCGACGCGCCATCGACGTACGAGAGCGCTGCAACAAAAGCCCGCTGCGTTTCTGCCGTTTCCGCTGACATTAGCAAATCCAGAAATCGGTTGACGAGAGCTGCTTTTGCGCCGGGGGTATCGGTGGCCGGGATGATCAGGTCGCTCAAAGCGATGACAGTTTCGTTCTGATGTTCATCCATAAAGACCGGCTTCCAATCCGCGCGTTCAAGATCTTTCGAGGCGTCCTGCCCAGGAGGAAACTCGCGCGCCCGCGCCTCAGGAACAACGGCTAGGGCTCCGATAAGAGTCGTACGGAAGAGATCGCGTCGATTCATAAATACGTTTCGAAGAGCGCAACCATTGTACGAAGCGCCTCTGCCGCGTTCGCGTTTAACAAAGATCCGCTACCCGATTCATCTTACGGCGGCGCAAAATGCCAACTCCGCGCATCTAACACACGTGGCGAACCATTCGTGGGCAAGACGTACTAGGCGGGGTAATACGGCTGGCACGTTCTCTAGCCACGTCCTGCGGGCGCCTGAAACAGCTCGGTTTCTGCGCCGGGCAGCGCCGGCGTTTCTTCGCGAAATGTCCAAAGAACATAAACGCGAGGTCCTTCCCGCGCCCGAGCAGCCAAATCCCAAAATGTGGCCCGACCACGGCTTACACGCAGCCTGGTTGGGGCATACGACTGTAGTCCTCAAGCTCGACGGCTTTACAATCATGACTGATCCGGTCTTCAGTACGCGTATCGGATTGAACTTCGGCCCGCTGACCGTAGGGATCAAACGGCTGGTCGACGTGGCCACGCCGGTTGCAGATCTTCCGCACGTAGATCTGATCCTCCTTTCTCACGCGCACATGGACCATTTCGATCTGCCGAGTTTGCGGCAACTGGAAAACCGTAGAACCCATGTTGTTACCGCCGATCGGACTTCCGACCTTCTGCGCATCAAGCGATATGCGCAAGTGCGCGAGCTTCGCTGGAACCGGAGCGTTCAGGTGGGGGCGGCCAAGATAACCGCGTTTGAAGTGGCACACTGGGGCGCTCGCATGCGCAGTGACGTGTATCGTGGATACAACGGCTATTTGCTGGAAGTAGGCCGCCATCGCGTTGTCTTCGGCGGCGATACCGCACATACGCACTCGTTCAAGCGGCTGCGGACTTCCCAGCCGGTGCACCTCGCGATCATGCCGATTGGAGCATACGATCCGTGGATTCGCGTGCACTGCAATCCCGAACAAGCGTGGGCGATGGCCAACGACGCCGGCGCGGAATTCGTTTTGCCGGTGCACCACCGGACTTTTCAGCTAGGCCACGAGCCGCGCTCTGAACCGATACAGCGCCTGCTCGCGGCAGCCGGATCAACGCCCGATCGAGTCTGCCTTCACGAAATCGGCGAAGAATTTCACCTGAACCTCTAGCTCTTGCCGGCTGCTTTCTCAATCGCCTTCGATGCCAGCGGCGCCATCACTTCGTAACCTGCGCTATTCGGATGAAGACCGTCGAGAGTCAGCTCTTTCCTCAGCATGTTGTTTTCATCGAGCATGGCCGAGTAGTAATCGAGATACACGTGCCCGTTTCGCGCGCAATAGTCTTTGATCCAGGCGTTCAGAGCGACGATCTTGTCCGGCGGACGTCTCGCGGTTTGCGGCTGAATGTAATCGCAGACAGGCAGCAGCGAGGATAAGATGACCCGAATGCCATTGGCTTGCGCCAGTTGCGCCATTGAGGCAAGATTGCCCTCTATCTGCTCTAACGTCTCAGGGCCGGTGTTTCCCGCAATATCATTCGTTCCAGCCAAAATAATTACAACTTGCGGTTTCAGCGCGATCACATCCGGTCGAAAGCGGACCAGCATTTGCGGAGTCGTTTGTCCGCTGATCCCACGGTTCACGTATGAGCTGCCAGGGAAAAATTTGCCTACTGTGCGCCCCCAGGCATCGGTTATGGAATCGCCCATGAACACGACGCGGTTTTCACCAGGAGCTGGCGGCCCGAGTTTAGCGTCGTCATCGCGATAGCGCGCAATATTTGCCCAGTCCTGTAGAATCCGTTCGTCCCGGGCAAGCTGCGTCTGAAGCTTCGTCGCGTCTGGTTGCTCCGCAACCTGCTCAGGCGGCATGAGCGGCTGTTTGGGCGGCTCTGTCTGCGCATAGCTCGAGAAGGCGAGCATCAAGGCGGCGACCGGACTACATGCAACAACCAGAGTTTTCACGCGCGAATCCTCTGGTAGGAGATTATCGCAGTCGCGATAGCCGATGACTAGGCCATCGTCCGGCGTTTTACTTCGATATTGAGGCGCTTGATCTTCTGATTCAGCGTAGAAAGCGGGATGCGCAATGCCTCCGCCGCTTCCGTTTGGCTGTAATTCACCAGTTCGAGCGCTTCAATGATCTTGCGGCGCTCGAAGTCCGCCACAATCTCGAACAGCGAGGCATCGGGAGCGAGCATGCCATTGTCATCGCGCGAAATGCGCAAACCGCTTGCCTGCTGCAAATGGTCGGGCAGCACGTGCGCTGGCACCGATGCGGAAGTCGCGAGCACCACGGCCCGTTCTACAGCATTCTCCAGCTCACGCACGTTCCCCGGCCAGTTGTGTTCCATCAGAATCTGCATCGCGTCTGGCTCAAAACTGAGAATCGATTGGCCATCACTCATGAACTTTTCGTTTTCCCGGCAATAGCGCGTAAAGAAGTGGTCGACGAGCAGTTTGATGTCGTCTTTGCGCTCGCGCAACGGCGGCAGATTGAGACTGATGACGTTCAGCCGGTAATAGAGATCCTCGCGAAACTTGCCTTCGTCCACCAGCTTGCGAAGATCTGCATTCGTAGCGGCGATAATGCGGACATCCACACGAATGCTTTCGTTCGAGCCAAGCGGCATGAACTCACGATCCTGCAGCACACGTAGAAGCCTCACTTGAATTTCAGGGCTGATGGTTCCGATTTCGTCGAAGAAAATGGTTCCTCGATTCGCTGTCTCGAAATAGCCCTTACGATTCGCTATGGCGCTGGTAAATGAGCCCTTCACATGGCCGAACAGCGTGGATTCGAGAAGCTCCGAAGAGAGTGAACCGCTGTTCACTGGAACGAAGACTTGATCGGCCCGCGCCGAGTGCGCGTGAATGGCCTTCGCAATGAGTTCCTTTCCGGTTCCCGTTTCGCCGGTAATCAGAATGGTTGCCCGGCTCGGCGCCACTTGCGCCACTTGATCCAGCAGGCGTAACATGCGGTCGCTCTTGCCAACGATATTCGGAAACGCATACCGCTGCTTGAGCGCTCGTTTGAGCTGGGTGTTTTCGCGCTCCAGATGACCCTTTGAGATCATCCGCTCGATTTCGATCAGCAGCTTCTCGTTATCCCAGGGTTTGGCGAAATAATCGTTTGCTCCCGATTTAAGTGCGCGCACCGCAACTTCCACAGAGCCGTAGGCGGTCAGCATAAAAACCGGCGTCTCTTTGTCACGCTCGCGGATATCGGCCAGCACATCCATACCGGAGCGGTCCGGCATCATCAGATCGAGCAGAACCAAGTCGTAAGTGCCGGACTGGAATTTGAAAAAACCTGTCGCTGCGTTTTCTGCCAGGTCGACTGCATAGTTCTCACCTGTCAATAGCAGTTCCAGGCTTTCGCGGATATCTGCTTCGTCATCGACAACGAGAATGCGGCGGCGTTCCGGAGCGCTGAGCCGGTCCGTCGGCAATTCGTGATTGGTAAACGCCACTACAGTGTTTGTATCAGACATGCTTCAGTTGCAAAAAAACGCCCGCAACTTAGCCGCAGGTCAGGCGGGAAGTGCTTCGCGACGCACTTCCTGCGTCTTCATAACGCGTGAGGACACGCTGGGGAATTCGAGGCGGAACCGCGTGCCGTGTCCCACGACGCTGTCCACCTCAATAATTCCGTTGTGCTCCTGAACAATTCCGTACGAGATGGAAAGCCCCAACCCGGTTCCCTTCTTCGGCGCTTTGGTGGTAAAAAACGGATCGTAGATGCGCGCCAGGTGTTCGGCAGGAATGCCTTGTCCTGTATCCGCGATCTCGATATGCGCAAACGCGTTTTCAGCCCACGTGCGCACCGAAAGCGACCCGCCGCCCGGCATGGCGTCTCGAGCATTGATGAAGAGGTTAAGGAACACCTGCTGAAGCTTCCCCGAATTGCCTCGCACTAGAGGCAGTCCGTCGGCAAGTGAAAGCCGCGTACTCACTCCGCTCTTTTGGAATTGATGCTCGACCAGCGAGGCCGTCTCGCGGATCACGCGATTCAGATCTATTTCCGCGAAGTCAGTCGGCGCGGTGCGAGAGAAATTCAGCAACGAGTTGACGATCTCGCTGGCACGGAAGGTCTGCTTCGCTATCTTTTCCAGCAGCTTCGATTTCTGATCGTCGCCCGAGACCTGCTTCGCGAGCATCTGCGCATAGGTAGAAATGACCGCTAAGGGCGTGTTGACTTCGTGCGCGACACCGGCCGCGAGCAGACCGATGGAGCTCAGCTTATCGGCTTGCACCAGCCTCCGCTCCAGTTCGTCACGGTCCGTCACATCGTCGAAGATGATGAGCCGCCCGATCTGCTGCAGCTCTTTCGAAACTAACGGAGCGATGGCTATGTTCACGATCGTTTCGCGAATCACCGGCGCGCTTTTCGCCAACTCTAATCCGCCGTAACCGTTGCGAAAGATGCCATTTTCCGGCGCAGGCTCGGGTTCCACGTGTGGGCGCAGCGCCATCTTGTAAACGTTGTGGATGCCTTCCTCGCGTCGCACCTCGTCGAATCTCTGGCACATCTCCGGCGGAAAAAGCTCCGACAGACATTTCCCAATCGCTTCCTGGCGAGCAATGCCGGTCATCTTTTCGATCTGCGAATTCCAGCTCTCGACGCGGTCGTCTAAATCAGCCGCGAGAATACCCACGTTGATCGACTCGACGATGTTCTCACTGAATTCCTTCAGCCGCTCGTATTCGTCGGCCTTGCGTTGCAGTGAGCTGTAAAGGCGGGAATTCTCGATCGCAATCGCAACGTAGTTCGAGAGTGTCACGAGCAGCTCGATATCGTCGCTCGATAGAAAATCCCCTTCGGTCGTGCGACTCACCCCGAAAAACGCGATCGTCTTTCCGCGCGACTTACAGGCCACGTAATAGGTGAAATCGAGTTCCGCGATTGTGTCCCGAACCGATTGCGGCCATTGTCGCGAAATGATGTCGCGTAGATGCCTGGTGCGTTCAAAGAATAGATACGGCTTGTCGGCCGACTCCTCTAGGAATTGCAGGTCAAGCGCTTGGCCCGATGCTTTGCTGGGCCGCACGGATTTCTGCGTGAGCGAATGCAGCTCGAAGCGCTGCGACATTTCGTTCATCAGGAAGAACCCGATCTGCTGGATCGACAGGGTTCTCAACAGGCGGTCTGAGACCTTGGCGAGCATCGCATTCTGATCGGTTTCCGAGCTCAGCTCACGTGCGAACTCGATCAGAGTCAGACGCGCGTCGTAGCGATCCCGATAAAAGACCCAGCGATCGAGCTGCTCCTGAATCCAACGCCGGATCGGCTGAAAAACGAAAGTTGCAAAGGAGATGAACACGACGAACGCGGTCGGCGTGATCGTGCGCATGTTGAGGATCAGGAACAGGAGAGCGTAGAACGTTCCAATGACGGCAAGAGTAGCCAGCGTGTAGACATAGCCCTGCTGGAAAATGATGTCCACGTCCATCAGCCGATAACGCGTGATCGCGTACGCCCACGCCAGCGGAATTAGCCCCATGGACAGGACACTCAGATTCATCACGTGCGTGGGAACGCTGCCGAAAATATACGGAAGCGCATACAACAGAGCGAACGGCGTGAGGCCGACCAGCGCTCCATTGCGCAAGTACTTCAATTGCCGGCGCACCATCGCATCTTGCGAATGCGCGAAATCGAAGCCGAGAGCAAACGCGCCGAGGAAATACAGCAGCATTGAAAACCCGAGCGTCAGACGGTCTAAGAACCACCGGACTTCGAGCAAGGGCGTCGAGAATTTCAGCACACCTTCGGCGGACGCCACAACGATGGCGAGCAGAATCGCGGAGGGAAGGTAAAGCAAGAGCCACATACCGCGTGCGCGCAGGAACCGCGGGCGCATGTGGAAGGTTAAGCAGAAGTGCAGGAAAATTGCGGGCGCGATCAGCGTCGCCGCTAAATTGCCCCAGTAAATGGCTTCATCGAAGGTGTTCAGCTTCCCCGAATAGTGGAAGCAGGCGGCCGCGAAAGAGGCCAGGCACAACAGCACGAAATGCAGCGATTTCGCCGCGCTCGTCCGACGGTAATAGACGAACAGCCCGATCGCAAGATAGGCGAACCCTACCGCGTATTGATAGTAAACGGCGGAATCACGCGGAGCACCCTGGATGAAGATGTTGCCCTTCGGGAACTCGATCCCGTCTCGATTGAGTACGTACCGGGCAGGTCCCAGGATCGGGATTTGCGAGAGCGCCTGCGGAACGTCCAGAGCGCTTTGGACGGGGACGTTGCCGATCTTTACCAACTGGTCGCCCTGATGGATATCGGCCTTGTCTCCGGGTCCGCCCGAGACGATGTAGCCCGCTACAACCTGGTTGCGCCCGTCCGGCCCCTTCCGGTCGACCCAAGTGACGCCGTCATCGTGAAGAGAATAGGTGCGCAGGTGCTGGAAACTGAGCACCGCGGCGATGGCCGCCGCGATCGCGCAGATCAGCAGCAGAGTACCAGCGAATTGGTTCCTAGACTCGCTCACAAGACACTTCGGCGAGTGGTATCTTCCAATCGCCACACTTCCATATACCTAAGCTACGCATTTTGAGCACGTGAGCAACCAATTGGCCTGTAACGCTATGTTGCTGTAAGGCTGGATCAAAATCGCCAGAGCTTGTGACCGGCTCCGGCACCGCGCTTCACTTTTCGGGAGCGACTCTACTGAATCCCGTATCCGCAATTCTGGCACTTTTCGGATATTGGGGGACACTTGTGACCTTCCAGGCGAAACGGAAAGCGGCTGAGGTACGTCCCGGCGTTGACGCTGAATGGAAAGACACTTAGACTTGTTATATAGCCCCACAGTTTACAGGAGTGGTTGTTCCCGTATGAAGTTCTTCCCTGCCTTCCGTTCACATTTTCTGGTTGGCATTTCCCTCGCAGCTTTTGCCGCAAGTTCTCTGGTAGCGCAGGACAAGCACGCAACCTCGAGCAGTTCTAGCGATTCGCACAGCGAAACCGTCTCCAAGCCACTGACCAAGAAACAAATCGCCAAGAAACAGAAGGAACTGGAGCGCGAGCTCGCGGGCCCCTGGAAGAAGTGGCTGAACGAAGACGTGGTTTACATCATCACGGACGAGGAAAAGCAGGCTTTCAAACGGTTGAGGACTGACGAAGAGCGCCAAAGTTTTGTGGAATCGTTCTGGCTGCGGCGCGATCCGACGCCGGATACCGAAGAGAACGAATACAAGGAAGAGCACTACCGCCGCATCGCTTACGCGAACGACCATTACGCTTCCGGTATCCCCGGCTGGAAGACGGATCGCGGAATGATTTACATCAAATACGGGCCGGCGGATGAGATCGATTCGCATCCCTCCGGCGGCAGTTACGAGCGCCCCATTGAAGAGGGCGGAGGCGAAACTTCCACGTATCCGTTCGAAGATTGGACCTATCGCTATATCGAAGGCGTCGGCAGCAACATCAAGATCGAATTCGTCGACACCACTATGAGCGGCGAATACCACATCTCCACCGATCCGGAAGAAAAGGATGCGTTGCTGATGGTTCCCGGCGCGGGCTTAACCATGGCGGAGCAGATGGGGATGGCCGACAAGACGCAGCGTTTCCAGCGGACCGATGGTACCCACCTGGGTACCGGCAACCAGCCGTTGCCTGAGAGCATGAACGAATTCACGGTTCTCGAGCAATACGCGAATCTGCAGAAAGCGCCGGTCATCAAGTTTAAGGACTTGGAAGCGGCTGTTAATTCGACCATACGTTACAGCACGCTGCCGATGCAGGTTCGGGCCGACTACATTCGCGTGACCGACGCAACCGTCCTGACCAGCCTGACGCTTCTCTTCAAGAACAGCGACCTGAATTATTCGACCAAGGACAAAGTAGCCAAAGCCACCATCAACCTGTACGGCCGCATCACATCTCTGACTCGTCGCCCGGTGAACTGGTTTGAAGATACGATTACCGCCGGGCCGATTCCTGCCGAGATGCTGCAGCAGGCGATGACCGGTTCGCAAGTCTTCTCGAAAACGATCCCGCTCGCGCCCGGCACATACCGGTTGAACATCGTTGCCAAAGATGTGGTGGGCAACACCATGAACAACTTTGAAATGGCGCTGAATGTTCCCCATTACGATGAGGACCAACTCGGATCGAGCAGCCTGATTCTTGCCGACGAGCTGGAGCGAGTTCCGACGAAGAGCATCGGAGCTGGTCAATTCGTGATTCGTAGCTCGAAGGTTCGGCCCCGGGTAGGCGACGTCTTCAAGCAGGACGAGACCATGGGGATTTATACCGAGTTCTACAACCTGGGTATGGACGATAAGACCAAAAAGCCTCAGGGGACAATCGAATACGCTGTTGTAAACGCGAGCAACCAAACCGTTATGAGTCAAACGGAGGACATCAACACAATTCCGAACGCTTCGGGGTTCCTGGTGACGGTCGAAAAGAAGCTGCCCCTAAAGAGTCTTGCTCCCGGGAAATACACGCTGAAGCTGAAGTTTACGGACACGTTGAAAAAGCAGAGCCTGACTCCCTCGGCGCAGTTTACGGTAACATCATAGGTATCTCGGCTAGTTTTGGCCGAGAACGCAAAGGTCATCTTTGAACTCGGGTTTTGCGAGCAAACAGCTCGGTACAGTTCTCACGGTGGCAGCGCTTCTGGCTTTTGCAGGGCGGGCCAACGCGGCTGATCTTTCTCTGCCCGTCACGGGAAATCTACTCGGCTTGGTTGTCGACGGAACGGGCACTCCGCAGCTCGGCGCGAGCGTTCAGCTGTTCAATAAGTATGAGCGGCTCATCGCGAAGACGTTGACCGCGGGGGATGGGCGATTTGCATTCGCAGGTCTTCCGGCCGACTTCTATTCGGTCCGTGTATCGCTCGCCAGCTTCCTGCCGGCAGCACGCGAAAAAATCGCGGTCAAACCAGGCCTTGATAGCGTGCTTCAGATTCACTTGGCTACCTTGTTCAGCAATGTAGAACTGAGCTACACGATTCCGGAAGGCGCCATGACGAACGAATGGAAATGGGTTCTGCGCTCGTCTCCGGCAACCCGGCCGATCACACGTTATCTGCCGGTCGATATGGGGCGGTCTTCGACCGATGAGTTGCGTCCGCGGATCTTCTCCGGAACGCATGCCATGCTTTCGATGTCCGGCGGTGACGGCGGACTGATCGATTCGGATTCGACGCTGGCGGATTTCGGTACCGGGTTTGCCCTTTCCACAAACATACTGGGCAAGAATCAGGTGCAAGTGGGAGGCGCATTTGGCCAGAGCCCGAACCTTCGGGCCGGCGGCCATCGGACTAGCCGCGATATATAGCCGAACCGAGAATGGCGGATTCGGTGAACCTCCTGAAGTGACCCTGACGATGACGCAGCTCGGAGGCCTCGGTCCTCAGTTGCCCGGCAGTCAAAGCACCACGAATACCGGGCTCGGAAACGCTCCCGTCATTCGCACTATGTCGCTCAGCTTGTATGAAGTGACTGATCCGTTCGAAGGCGTGCACATTGAGTACGGCATGACCGGGGAGTCTGTCGATTATTTGCAGCACACCAGCAGGATCAGCCCGTTCGCGCGCGCGACGGTAGACCTTGGGAAGGCCGGCCAGGTAATCGCCGCCTATAGCGACGGGGGGCGTCCTGATCAACTCTCCGCACATCAGCAGTACCAGGCAGCAGCGGACACCGGAAATCCTGACAGCAACTTGATCGATACCGTCAACACTCTGGCGCGCCTGCCGCAGTTGTCCGATCGGAATGGGCGCCTCGAGTTGCAGAGAACGCAGAGCTATGAACTTGGGCTTACCAAAACCAAGGGTTCGCGGACGTATGCAGTGAGCGCATTCTATGAAGACGTCTCGAATGGCCGAATCAATGTGGCCGGAAATCTGTCGGCGCTCGATAGCGGCGACCTGATGTGGGACGGGATGTCGAGGACGTCCACCTACAACATCGGCAATTACGGTCGAACCGGCTACATCGCGTCGGTGGATCAGAAAGTTACGGATCTACTGAATGTGGCGCTGGCTTACGGCCGCATGGGAGGATTCACCGCCGACCCGGCAGGGTTGGGGCAAAGCTCTGGAACCCAGCAGAGGTTTTTAGACGAGGGGAACCATAACATTGCGGCCGCCGATCTGCAGGCCGAGGTGCCCCGCTGCGGCATGAAGATTTCGGCGAGCTACGGATGGGTGGATACCGGTACCGTCGTACCTCGACATGTCTTCACGACTCAGAACACGTATATCGCGCCGGGTCTGAACATCGATGTGCGGCAGCCGCTACCGTCCTTTTTCGGCATGCCGGGCCACCTGGAACTCACTGCCAACCTTCGGAACCTGCTTGCGCAGGGATATCTTCCGTTCAGCACGAGCGACAGTCACACGCTGCTGATGGTTCAAGCGCCACGAGCCATTCGCGGCGGTTTGAATTTTATTTTCTAACTATTGGATGTGCGGAAGTAGCAAGCTGCGGATCGCGATGTTTGCGGTCTTCGCGATAGCTGCGTGTGCGGCCGCGGCAAGCCAATCCAACGGACCTGTCGATCTCAGCGGCAATCCTCACGATCCGTTTGCGTCTGCGGCTCGCGCGCGCGTGTTGCTGTTTGTCCGAACCGATTGTCCCATCACGAATCGCTATGCACCGGAACTTCAGCGCATCGCACAAGAGTTCAAGAACCGTGGTGTCCAGTTTTGGATGGTGTATCCGGATGCGTCCGAAACGCCGCGCGCGATTGAGCAGCACCTCGCGCAATACACCTTTCCGGGCAGTCCGTTGCGTGATCCGCATCACGAACTGGTGAAGCGCGCTCGAGTGACGGTGGCTCCGGAAGCAGCTGTATTCAATGCAGCAGGTCTACTGATGTATCACGGCCGCATTGACGATCGCTACGTCGATTTCGGAAAGGCGCGACCCGCGCCGCAGACTCACGATTTAGAGGATGCGATCGCTGCTGTGCTTGCCGGGAGACCGGTCGCGCGAGCGGAGACGCGGGCCATCGGATGCTCGCTCGCGGACGTGGAGTGAACCGCCTTTCAGCGTTGCTCGTTTTCCTGGCGCTCGGCACATTGGCGTTTGCAGCTGATCCGAGCGCGCCTCCCACATTTGCGCACGATATTGCTCCTATCATTTATGAGAACTGCGCCGCTTGCCACCGCCCTGGCGAAGCCGGACCGTTTCCCTTGCTGACTTACGAGGATGTGAAGAAGCATGCGAGCCAAATTGCGGCGGTCACGCGAAGCCGCTACATGCCGCCTTGGCCTCCGCAAGCAGGTTACGGAGAATTTCAGGACGAGCGGCGGCTTACGGGCGAGCAGATCCGGCTCATTGCAGATTGGGTTCGCGCCGGAGCGCGCGAAGGACCCGCGAACGAGATTCCGCCTGCCCCCCGCTTCACACTGGGATGGCAGCTTGGTACGCCTGACATGGTGCTCACCGCGTCGCGGCCGTTCAGCATGCCGGCTTCGGGTGTAGACATCTTCTGGAACTTCGTTTTCAAGCCGGATTTGAAGATGACTCGCTATGTGCGGGCCGTTGAAATACGGCCTGGCGGTTCGGAAAGCGCGCGCAACGTGCATCACGCGAACCTGCTGGTGGATCGCATGGGATCGCTGCGCGGCCGCGGCGACGGTTTCTACGGGATGGATCTCACGATCGATGAAAATCCATTCGATCCCGACGGTTACTTCCTGTTCTGGAAGCCCGGCAGCATGCCGTACTCGGAGCCCGATGGCTTCTCATGGCGAATCGATCCCGGGAATGCCCTGATTCTGAATACGCATATCCAAGCCAGCGGTAAGCCGGAGCAGATCGCGCCCACGATTGGGCTTTACTTCACGGATAAGCCGCCGAGTCGTTTGCCGATACTGGTTCAGCTGGAACATGACGGCGCGTTGGAAATTCCGGCCGGTGCTCGCGACTTCGTCGTCAGCGACGATTTTCGCGTGCCGGTCGACGTGGACGTGCTGGCCGTGTACCCGCACGCACATTATCTGGGGAAACTGCTCGAAGGGTATGCCACGCTTCCCGACGGGACTCGCAAATGGCTGATCCGCATTCCGGACTGGGACCTCAACTGGCAGGCTGTGTATCGATATCGCGAGCCGGTTTTCCTGCCCAAAGGATCGGTGGTGTCCATGCGATATCACTATGACAACTCGGCGGCGAATCCACGGAACCCGAACCATCCGCCGAAACGGGTACACGCAGGCAATCACGCGACCGATGAAATGGGCCATCTGTCGCTGCAGCTTTTGCCGCGCGGCACAGGGGACCATCGCAGGACGATTCAGGCGGCGGTGATGCGTCATCGTCTCGAAAAGTACCCGGACGATTTTTCGGCTCACCTGAACCTCGGTGCGATTCTGATGTCCCAACTGGATATGCAAGGCGCGACGACGATGCTTAAAGAAGCAGTTCGGTTGGATCCGACACGACCGGAAGCGCACGACATGCTAGGTGCCGCGATGCAGAGCTTGGGATTTTTTCAAGAAGGAATGGAGCAGTTTCGCCTGGCTTTGTCGGCAGACCCGGACTATTTGAATGCGCGTTACGACTACGCGAATGCGCTCGCGCGCACCGGGAAGTTAGACGAAGCCGTCGAGAACTTCCGGAGAGTTGTAGCAGCGTTCCCAAACAGCCCGAGAATGCATAGTGAGTTCGACGCCCTGGTGGCGCGGCAGCGGGCTGCGAGTCACTAACGACAGATTGTTTATACTGCTACTTCCGCTGGGAGGAACGCTCGTGAAAAAGTTGCGCCTCATGATGTTGCTGGCGATGGTGTCGTCGATCGCGGCGGCACAGTCCTACGATCCGAAGCTGTTCGCGGAGATGCGCTGGCGCGAGATCGGTCCGTATCGCGGCGGGCGCACACGGGCGCTGGCGGGAGTGCCGAGCCAACCGAATGTGTTCTACATCGCCGCGGTAAATGGCGGAGTGTGGAAGACCGACGATTATGGCCGCACCTGGAATCCGATCTTCGACCACGAACCGACCGGATCGATCGGGGCGCTGGCGGTTGCGGCGTCGGACCCGAACATCATTTTCGCGGGAAGCGGCGAAGGCTTGCAGCGGCCGGATTTATCGACGGGCGATGGGATCTACAAATCCACAGACGCGGGAAAGACCTGGACTCACCTGGGCCTGCGTGATGGGCAGCAGATTCCGAAGATTGCGATCGATCCGCGCGATTCCAACCATTTATATGTGGCAGTGCTCGGGCATCCCTATGGGCCGAACGAGGAGCGGGGATTGTATGGCTCGACGGATGGAGGGCAGACGTTTCAAAAGCTGCTTTACAAAGACGAGAATACCGGGGCAAACGATGTAGAGATCGA
Source organism: uncultured Acidobacteriaceae bacterium (assembly GCA_963787615.1). Classification (GTDB taxonomy): domain Bacteria; phylum Acidobacteriota; class Terriglobia; order Bryobacterales; family Bryobacteraceae; genus Bog-105. Next base: position 52,778 of record CAWBDJ010000003.1, read on the forward strand.
TCCGTCGAATCCCGATGTTGTTTACGCGGCCTTTTGGGAAGCTCAGCAAGGGCCCTGGGAGAACTCAGCGTGGAGCGGGACGGGCGGCGGAATTTTCAAATCGACAGATAGCGGAAAAACGTGGAAGCAGCTGAAGGAAGGGCTGCCGCAGGAGGGCGTAGTTCAAGCGAATTTAGCGATTGCGCCGAGCGATCCGAAACGCATCTACGCGGCGGTTGCTTCACTCGGGCCGAACTCGGCTCCGCGGCTTGGACTCTACCGATCGGAGGATGGAGGCGAGAGCTGGTCGAAGATAACGGACGATCCACGTCCTGCGGCGAGAATTGGCGGCGGCGATTTGCCGGTCCCGGCGGTTGATCCCAAAAATCCGGACGTCGTGTACAGTGCGAGCGTTGTCACCTGGAAATCGATCGACGGCGGCAAAACGTGGACGGCCATTCGCGGCGCGCCCGGCGGCGATGACTATCAGAGTATTTGGATTAATCCGAATAATCCCGATGTTTTTCTGATCGTCAGCGATCAAGGCGCGATCGTGACGGTCAACGGAGGAGAAACTTGGAGCTCGTGGTTCAATCAGCCGACCGCGCAGATGTATCACGTTGCGACCGATAACGCGTTTCCGTATCGCGTTTGCAGCGGGCAACAGGAAAGCGGATCGGCGTGCGTGGCCAGCCGCGGCAACGATGGCGAGATCACCTTTCGCGACTGGCACCCGGTGGCCGTCGAAGAGTACGGCAATGCGGTGCCCGATCCACTCGACCCCGACATTGTGTACGGCGGAAAAGTGACACGCTACGATCGGCGCACCGGCCAAGTACAAGATGTCTCGCCAAAGGTGGTGCGTACGGCAGACTATCGCGCAGTGCGCACGGAACCGCTTATTTTTTCGCCGGTCGATCCGCACATCCTCTATTTCGCCGCGAACACAATATGGAAAACGCAGAACGGCGGAAAGAGCTGGAAGCAGATCAGCCCGGACCTGACCCGCAAGACCTGGGAGACGCCAGCGAGTGTCGGTAAGTATCGCGACCAGCCGTCGGCGCGACCCGCTCAACGTGGCGTGGTGTATGCATTGGGACCATCGCCGCTCGACATTAATCAGATTTGGGCGGGCACAGACGACGGCTTGATTCAACTCACCACCGACGGCGGACTGCACTGGAGGGAGGTTACGCCTCCGCAGCTCACCGCATGGGCAAAGGTTTCTATTATCGACGCGGGGCATTTCGATCGCGCCACCGCATACGCAGCAATCAACACATTCCGGCTCGACGATTTGAAACCGCACATTTACCGGACACACGATAGCGGCAAAACCTGGACGGAGATCGTGAACGGTATCCCGGATGGAGCGGCGGTGAACGTGGTTCGCGAAGATCCGAAGCGCAAGGGACTGCTGTATGCCGGAAGCGAGCGCGAGACGTACGTTTCTTTCGACGATGGCGAGCACTGGCAAACGTTGCGGCTCAACATGCCCGCTACATCGATTCGCGATCTTTTCGTCAAAGGCGACGATCTGATCGCCGCCACGCATGGTCGCGGCTTCTGGATTTTGGACGATGTCACGCCGTTACGGCAGATTACCTCCTCGATGGCCGAGATGGCCGTGTATTTGTTTCGACCCGAGACGGCGATTCGCGTGCGGTGGGACATGAATACGGATACGCCGCTGCCTCCGGACGTTCCAGCCGGTCAGAATCCTCCTGACGGCGCAATTATTAATTACTACCTGAGCCAGTCCGCTTCAGGTCCCGTGACTCTGGAAGTACTTGACGGGACGGGAAAAATAATTCGGCGGTATGCGAGCACCGATCCGGTACCACAGATTGATCCGATGCTCGACATTCCGAAATACTGGGTGCGGAAGCCGGCCGTGCTTTCGAGCGAGCCGGGAATGCATCGTTTTTTATGGGACATGCACTACAACCCGGCACCGGGCGGCCGCGGTGAATATCCGATGACAGCGGTGGTTCACGAAACGGCACCCGCGCCGAACTCACCCTGGGTGATGCCGGGCAACTACACGTTGAAACTCACGGTGAATGGGCAAGCGTACACGCAGCCTCTGACGGTCAAGATGGACCCGCGCGTCCACACCACAATGGCGGCGCTGAATGAGCAGTTCACGTTATCAAAGCGCGTGTATGAGAACGTGCTTGCCTGTTCAGCGGCGCTCGAAGAAACGAAAGCATTGCGCGGACAATTGAAGCAGCTGAGCCAACAAGGCGGGCGTGGCGCTACAGCGGATGCGGGCACTCTAAATGCGATTCATGCGATGGACGAAAAGGTTGCGACGCTCGAGGGCGGCGGACGCCAGCGGTTCGGCGGAGGCGGCTTCGCGCCGCGCACCGGACCGGACACATTAAACAGCATGAAAGACGCGCTGACTGCGCTCATGCATCTGCTGCAAGGAGCGGATGTGGCACCGACAACGCAAGCGGTTGCTGCGATCGGGGAACGTCAAAAGCAATTCGCGGCGGTGATGGAACGCTGGACGGAGCTGAAGAGGCGCGATCTGGCGAATCTGAACGATCAGTTAAAGCAGGCGAATCTGCCGGCGGTCACGTTGGAAGCGCCCAGTCAGTAAGCAAGCCGCAGACGACAAAACCCGATCGTCCGCGCCACCTCTAGGCTGCGGCGGTCCGGGCGACAGGCTGTTCACCACCTCCATGCGCATCGGCGTAGACGCGCGTGAACTGCGCTCCAAAAAAGAATATCTGCGCTGAATAGTAGACCCACACGATGACTGCCACAAGTGAGCCCGCGGCGCCGTAAGTGGATCCGACGCTCGCCTTGCCGAGGTAGAAGCCGAGAAGGAATTTGCCGATGGTGAACAGAAGGGCTGTGCCGATCGCGCCGACGATCACATTGCGCCAGCTGATATGGACTGCGGGGACGAACTTGAACATGAGCGCGAACAGAACCGTAATGACCAGAAAGGAGACTATGAAGTTCGCAATCTCCAGAACAAAATTCGGCACCGGTAGGATCTGGCCAATGAACTTGCCAAGGAAAGCGAGGCCAGCGCTAACGAAAAGCGAAACGAGCAGTATGAATCCGACCGACAGCACCATGCCGAAGGAGAAGAGGCGGTCCTTAATCAGGCCCATCACACCGGAGGAAGTCTTGGCTTTGGCATCCCAGATCAAGTTCAACGCATCGTGCAGCTCCGTGAACACTCCGGAAGCACCGAAGAGCAACACAAGGAACGAGACGATGCTTGCAAAGATGCCGCTCGAAGGCTTTTGCGCACTGGCCAGTAGGGATTTCACGGTTTCTCCGCCGCCACTTCCGATCATTTGTTTGGCTTGATCGATGAGCCCGTTTTGGGCGGCATTCTTGTCATGCATCACCAGCGCGAGTATGGCTGCAAACAACACGAGCAAGGGCGCGAAAGACAGCAACGTATAGAACGCCACCGAAGCACCAAGCCGGGGAGCATTGTGCTCGCTCCATTTGCTAGCGGTTTGCTTGAGGAGCGGGATCCAGCTTTTGATGTTCATCGGTAGATAGATGGATGCCGTTCGGTTGGGCGGCACCTCGTAGTTTCCCGGGGCTGCTAAGTACTTGCTACTGCGAGTCGGCGATCACGACGCCCTGCTTATCCAGATACGGAATGCCGTGCTCCATCCAATCGGGTTTCGGCGCACCTTTGAGGTAGTAATCAAAGAATTGCTGTAAGCGCATGGTGTAGTCCTTTTGATTCGGGCGACGGCGCAGACCGTGCGGCTCACCGTTGTAGGTGAACAGGTACACCGGTTTGTTCAAGCGCCGCAGGGCCAAGTAGTATTCGATTCCCTGGTACCACGGGACAGCATCGTCGGCATCGTTGTGGATCATCAGCAGCGGAGTGTTCACGCGGTCGGCGGCGAAGATAGGCGAGTTTTCGATGAAGCGCAGCGGATATTCCCAGATATCTCCACCGATGCGGCTCTGGGAGTGCTCGTATTGAAATTGGCGCGGTATTCCTGGCCCCCAGCGGATGCCGTCGTAGGCGCTGATCATGTCTGCGACAGGTGCTCCTGCGGCAGCGGCACGGAACCGATTCGTGCGCGTGATCATGTACGCGATCTGATATCCGCCCCAACTGTGGCCTTGGATGCCGATGGCTTTTTCGTTGACAAAGCCGCGGTCTACGACTTCCTGAATGGCGGGCAGAATGCAGTTGATGGCGCTCTGACCGGGATAGCCGATCTTGTAAGCGATATCGGGCTCGAGCACCAGGTAGCCGTTACTGACGTAATAGCTGACGTTGATGTTGTGAGACGGCCGGGGCTCGATGAAGTTGTTCAGGCCTTGGGTGAGGCGCTCGTAGATGTAAACGAGCATCGGATATTTTTTCTTCGGATCGAAGTTGTCGGGCTTGTAGAGAATGCCCTGGAGCGGAGTTCCGTCATCGCTCTTGAAGTGAATCAGCTCGGCAGTGCCCCAGTCGAGATTGGCGAGTTGAGGATTGGCATTGCTGACCTTGCGAAATTCGCGGAAGGTGCCGTCGGTGATCAGCAGGTCGGGGAATTCGCGGAAAGTGGAAGCGGCGGTGACATACACGTCGGCGTCGCGGGCCTTAATGGGCAACGCAAAGTTCTTGGCAGCCATGACGAGTTTCGTGGGCACGCCATTGGCGTCGATGGTGGTTCGATAAAAGCCGCTGTCTCGCGTATCTTCGTTCTCAGCGCGCAGTAGGAGAGGCTTGGACGGATCGATCCAGCGATCCGCGGGATCGTCGTGCTCATAGCGCACCAGCCGAAAGATGAGATGATCTTTGCGGCCGAGGCCGGCAGTCAGGTTGGTTGCGGAACTGCCATCGGGTTTGATGCGCCAGATATCGAAACGATCGTTGATCAGAACGTAGCGGCCATCTTTGGTCCACCCGGCGAGTCCGTACGAAGGCGGCAGGCTAGGCGCATCGTATTCTTCTCGACCGAACGAAACCCCAAGTTTCGATGTCAGATCGATGGTCTGGCCTTCGGGGATGGTGAGCGCGATCCAATCCTTACCGTTGAAATAGATGGCGTGCTTGCCATCGGGCGACCAAGTGATTCGTCCCAGTTGTTTCTTGGCAACGAGCTTTTTTTCGCCCGTGGCGGTGTCGACGAGGTATGCGTCTTCGTAATGAGTGTCGTATTCCTCCATGCGGCGATAGGCGCGATCATCGACACCGATGGCATAGGCGCCGTCCTCACTGGGAGCGAGCTCATACATGCTGCGATCGGCGAGCTGCAGGAATTTAGCGGTCGTGACGTCATAGGCGGCGCGGTAGGAACGGGCGTGCTCGACGTTGGCGCGGACTTTCTGCATGGGTTGAATGTAGTCGTCGTTCCAAGACCACAGGTCGACCGAGACACGCTCGTCCGCGGGTGTCGTGTCGGGAGCTTTAGCGGGAAGGGCCGGCGCAGTTCCAAAAAAAATGCGATTGCCGTCTTTTGAGAAGGTGATGGTGGCCTTATCGGAAATGACCCAGCCATCGCGGAATCCGGCGGTTTTGGACGAGACAAGTTCGGTAGCCTGGGCTTGCTTCCGATCCCAATCGTAGAGAGCGAAGCGGGGCTGGTGCGCGGCGCTGTCGTCGCGATCGCTCACAAACGCGAGCCGGGTCTGATCTTCATCCCAGGCCAGCTTTTGGTATTTGCCTTTTCCGGAGAGCAGCGCAACAGGATCGGCGTTGGCGGCGGTGTGGAGAGCGTAAACGCCGCTTGTCTCGGGCTGGCGGCGCGGCGACGGCATAAACCAAGATTTGGGCATCCTTCGTGAGAGAGTACTCGGAGACATCCGGGAAGCGGCGCTCCGTGCCGTCCTTTAGGTTGCGAAGCACGAGATCGCCGACTTCGATTTTCTTCGGCTTGGGCGCGGCGGCATCGGAAGGCTTACTTTCGGCGGGCGGTTCAGTGGGGAACTTTTCAGTTGCGACCTGCTCCGTTTTAGATTTTTCGGCAGCGGGTTTTTCTGGAATCTGCAGGTACGCGATGTAGCCGTTGCCTTTCGCCGGCATTTGGAAATTCTTAATGCGCGGAGCGCGGAAGACGGGCGCAGAACGCAGATCACCTGAGCGCAAGGCACCTGAATACAAATCAATGACGACCAGATCTCCTTTGGGCATATCCTCTGGTTTTCTTTTTTCGCGCTTGGCCTTTTCGACTGCGTCATGCGGAGCGAAGGTGGAGAAAACGAGTGTGCGGCTGTCTTGCGAAAACTTGACGGCGATACCGGGCGGAGGTGGAGGCATCTCTTCGACCTGAGGATTGGCGTAATTGGGTGGCGGAGGCGGAGGAAGCTCACCGATGGGCTGTTCAATCTGCTTGCCAGTGATTAAGTCGCGAACGATGAGTTCGCCGTCGCCGGCCTGAGGGAAAACCGCGTAAGCGAGATAGTGACCATCGTTTGAAAGCTGCTGGTTCTGGATGTGACGCCAACCGTCGTAGTCGGCGTGAGTGACGGGCCGCTTTTGGGCGGCGAGCGGTGAGACGAGCAGCAATGCGAGCAGAAGTTGTCGAAGCATTGTAGGCATTTTAGCGAGTGAACATCGAGCGATGCGGTGTGGCTGTGAAGGGTGCGATCGGACGCAGTTCGAGCGCAGCCGCGGACGTGAAGCCAAGATTGAAGAACGGTTCGCGCGCTTTACGCCGCTTTTTCCGCCCTCAACCGGTTCTCTTCGGCACAGGCGGCTACCAAACGGGGCAATTCCGCGTTGGAAGTGAGCACTTGCTGGTGCATAAACTTCGCTTCGGCGAGCCAAACGTTCCACTGATGGAGCTCTTTCTTGCGATTCTCATTTGATTCTTTGCGGGCTTCGTCGGCGGCTTTGCGCTTTTGCGATTCAAAGCCAATTTCGGCTTTGCGCGTTTCGGCTCTGAGCTTTAGCAGCTGGTTCAGAGCAGTATGGAAGGCGCGGTCGTGGGTGGTTTCGTAGCGCAGATACAGCGCGAGGTCCTTTGGGCGCTCGCAAACGGGCGAGTTCTGGTTAAAACAGGTGCGCTGCATGCCGACGGCGCGCCTGGCCAGCCAATAAGATTGCGCCATCTTCTCGACCAGGATCTCTTCTGTGGCGGTGACGGGGACATGTTCGGCCGCGAGCTCGCGATGGATGAATAGAAATTCTTCGGCATCTTCCCAAGGGAGAACGCTGAAGCGGCCGGTGAAGCCGTGGCGCAGATTGTTTTGCGCAATGGCGAGCTTACCCTCCGTACTACGTGGTCCCGTTGAGTGTTGTGCGTTAGATTGATTCGCTGCGATTTGAGCGTCAGTTGCCATGATGTAAGACTCCACAAAATGAAAAAGCCCAGTGCAGCAGCACCGGGCGTTGTTTAGAAGCAGAACGGCTTCCTAAGATCACCGTAGCATGGCGTGTCAAGTATTTCGGGCGAAAAAGGCCCATTTGGCGGAGTTTTGGGCTTGTGACTGAGGGTAGGGGGACAGTGGCGAAACAGGGGTGCAGGACTCGTGGCGTTCTTTTCGTGCGCGAAACCCCAAGCTCAGCAGTCGCCACACTGAAGAGTGATTCCCCCCTCGCGCGCAAAACGAGGACAGCCGAATCAGGCTCTAGAATGATTAATGAGCCGTGCAGGACCTTGGAATTGTTCTCTTCAGTCTCCTGGCAGCAATAAGGCCATCCACGAAGCTGGCCACGCCGCAGCTGCCGCCTTCACTCGGCTTCCGAATACAGATGTGCGCCGTATGGCCGTTATGCGTCCACCGAGCACGAGCGTCCTGGCGAGTCGACCGCTCGTGGCGCTTTGGTCGGGGGTCGTGTGGGTATCATCCGGGGACCTACCCTCTTTCCGCGACGAATCTGCGGATTGCGGTCAATGGCGATGTCCTTGCTGGTAGCCGGCCTTTTCTATTGAGTTGGCCCAGACGGAGGGCGGACCAATATGCGCTCAAGCGAGATCCGAACTTCTGAACCTCTGCCGGGCACCGTGCCGGATGTGAAGCACATCGACCCGTTTACGTTTCTCTAAGACGCGGTATATCACGCGATAGACGTGAGGCTTGTGGCCGTAGAGGAGGTGCCTGAGATTCGCATTCTCGCGTGTCATCGGGCAGCGGTTTGGATGTTTTTCCAAGCTGAGAATCGCATCCTTGAGGCCCTGGTACCATTTCAGCGCGGCGTCGGAGTGCTCGGCGTCAATTTCGTCGTAGAGATAAACAAGGTCGCGCTCCGCACGGGTGACAAGATTAACGACGTATGCCATGCCGGGCTTCGAACTCGGCGAAGAACTCCCGCGCAGGCCTAACTTTGCCTTCTTTCAGGTCCTCCAGTCCCTGCCGAATACCTTCTCGCGCATCAGCCCGGCCTGCGATATCGAGTAATTGCTGGTAGGCTTCGGCGTCCTGCACGATGGCGGCCGCTTTTCCCTTTACCGTCAGGATTACAGGGCGCTTGCTCTTCTTGAGCTGTTTCAAAAATGCGCCCGAGCGGCGTCGAAAGGTGGTCAGCGATTGGATGTCCTTGGTGATGTCCAGCATCGGGCTGATTTTATTAGAGCACCTTTTTAGGTGCGATCAGACTCGGACCACAGTCCGTTCGTCCTTCAGGACTTTCTGCGGGTCCAGCCAAGGACCGCAATTCCGACGAGAAAGAAGCCGGGAAAGATGTTGTCGGCCGGGCGGATGACGAACGCGACGATGACAACCGCCGCCAACATCGTCGAGCCGAGAACCGCTAATCCGATGATTGCGGTGCGCGGAACGAAGATGAGCAATCACCGGGAGTACCATCACCGGGCGTGGCTCAATACTGCCAGCGTTGCTGCCTTCACGAAAAGTACCCTTCTGATCCGCCTGCGGCTTCTATAGATGCCGATCTAACATGTAGAACAACGAGGTGCTCGTACGTGACGATGCCGATGCGACGTAATAGCCTCCTTCATCGCGTTCGGCTCTGTGCAGACTACGGCGACCCTTTGGTTGCGTATACCCAGCGATCGGCAATCAAGAAATTCGCGAGTGAGCAGACGGTGATGGCGCCCATGGCGGAGGGCAGTAGAGGAGCGTTCAGGCGATCGACGAAGCAGTAGGTCAGCACGGTATTTCCGAGCAGGGAGATGACACCGTTGCCCAGGTGAAATCGGGCGAGACGGATTATGCGCTGGCGCATGGTTTGGAGCGGGCGATCGCTCCACGTGAAGCGTTCGTGCCAGAGAAAATTATGCAGAATGACGATTTCTACTGCGAGTGGCGCGGCGGCGAGGCCGGGCATGTGGAAACATTTCGTCAACAGCCAAAGCAGAAGCAATTGCCATGCCGCGCCGAGCAAGCCGACCAGGTTGAATCTGCCGAAGCGGGACCATTGCCGCGCGGCGCTGCTCATGGCAGTGCTTCTTCGCGGTAGAGCGAGACGGTGTGGCGGACTGTGGCGATCAACAACATGAGCGCCATCGCGAGAATTGCCACCGAGCCTGCGACGTCGAAGAGCAGAAAGCGGCGGCCCGCGATGTGCGCTAGGGGATGCGTCAGGACGAGAGCGTTTCCCGCGGCGAGCAGGATGCGAATTTCGGTGGGTCCGAAAATGCCATGGGAGAGATGAAAGCGCCCAAGCGTGTACGTCGCAAGATAGCTCTCGATAGAGAGCGCATAAAAACACACCAGCATTCCAGTGGCAATCTGCCAGTGCAGGTAGCCGGAACAGCCGAGCCCCGCCATCAGAGCCAGCGCGCCGAAGGTGTCAACGATGTGATCGACGTAAAACCCGTAGCGCGGACGCTGCTGGTTGCGAACACGGGCCAGCGTGCCGTCGAGGCTATCGCCGAGCCAGTTGAGTGCGAGGAAGAAGTTCACGAGCCACAGAGCGCGGGGGTAGTGCGACGAGAGAACGTATGCTGCGCCTGCACATAACTGCGCAACCAGCGCTAAGGCGGTTAAGTGGTCGGAGCTGATAATTGCGGGAGTCCGCTGCGCGATCCATATCAAGAGGCGCTTCTCCAGTTTTGCGGTGAGTGCGGTGTGAACTCGCAGCGCGTTCACAAAGCCACTCTGTTCAGCCATGGCGGAATGATGCTGCATACGCGCTGGGAACGCCATACATGGCCGCGCAAACAGAGGTCATTTACGTGTCATCGTGTAAGTAACTGAATTACTGGAGATATCGAAGCTAAACTGAAACCGTTGCGCATGCCGGGGGAGAGCACAGGCCGCGTATTTCGCTTCGGAGTGTTCGAAGCAAACGAGGCGGCGGGAGAGCTACGCAAGCAGGGCACGAGGATCAAGCTCCATTCACAGCCGTTTCAGGTGCTGATTATGCTTCTGGAAACACCTTCGGCCGTGGTGACACGCGAGGAAGTACGGCGGCGGCTGTGGGGCGAGGACACGTTCGTGGATTTCGACCACAGCGTGAATGCGGCGATCAACAAGCTTCGCGAGGCGCTCGGGGACTCGGCCGCGCAACCGCGCTATGTCGAGACGGTCTCGGGCAAAGGCTATCGCTTCATTGCGCCGGTGACGGAGGGACCTGTTTCGCGAGTGCTGGAGAGGCCGATCCCGCCAGCTGCGGATGTCGTGGCCGCGAGCGGATCGAGCGAAAGGCTCTCGCCGGCGGTGGACGCGTCGCTCGGCACGGTTCTCGCAGCGCCGCACGAATTGCCTGTCGCTCCGCGCATGCTGGTGCGAAGTTTGTTACTGCTTACGCAGGCGATGTATCTGGCGTTCTACTTGGGGGCGCTGGCAAATCTTCAGGAGATACACGAAATTCTTGTGGACGCAAGACTCATCCCGCCAGCAACACTTATGGCGCTGTTGGTGACAAGCGCTGCGATACTGATCCCGGTCCGGCTGTTCATTTTAGCGGCAGTTGCGTTCGACCTTCCGCAACTCCCAGCAAAGTTCCGCAGCCTGTTCCCCGCGCTGCTGGTTCTGGATATCCTGTGGGCGCTCTCACCGTTTCTTCTTATCCATCACGTCAGCGTAGGCCTCGCGCTGGGGATGAGCGCTGCATTGGTTTACATGCCGTTTGCTCAGCGCTCGCTCATTCTGATGTATGCACGAGGGGCGGCAGTGAACAGTTACTAGAGTGTGGTGTATATGAATGGCGCATCGGCACGAAGAATTTGACTCACCACGTGCGATCCATATAGGCTACCTAACAGACCCAAGTTGGTTGTGTTGGAGGCGAAATGCGTGCGCGGACGATATTCCTTAGCCGGCTGATTGGATTGTTCTTGATTCTGGCTCCTTAGCCGTGATTACGCGCAAGCAGGCGAGTGTGGAGGTCTTAACAGCATTCGCGCACAATCCACCGCTGCTGTGGCTTTTCGGCATGCTGTTTCTGATCGCCGGTCTTGGAATCGTTCTCGGCCATAATGTGTGGTCAGGCGGCGCGCTGCCGGTGATTGTCACCATCATTGGTTGGGGCACTCTGATCCGTGGGCTTCTTCTGTTGTTCCTCTCGCCGGAGGCAATATGGGCACTTTTCAGGACGATTCGCTACGAACAACTTTTCTACGTCTACGTCGTCATTTCCTTGGTGTTGGGCGCTTATTTGACGTATGGCGGATTTCGGGCAAGGCGCGCGCTCGACGGGCACGCGTGATTTGCAGGACTGGGTGAATCCATTTGCCGGGTAGAATCAGCAGTGGTTTCGTCGTACCGAGTCTTCCTGCTATCGCCCGCTAAGGCAGGGGGCCCGCGGTATGAGATGTTGCTGCGCGAGCAGGCGCGGTTCGATTTGGCTGTAAAGGTTCAGCAGGGCGCGGCGACCATCGGCGAGGTCTACACCTTTATCAGCGGCTTGTATTTTCGCGGCAAGATGGCATATGCCGAGGCGTTTCGCGCCGCTCCTCCGGGCGTTCCGCCAGCCTTGCTGATTGTGCCCGGCGTCGGTCTGGTTCCTCCTGAGACTGTGGTCAGCGTCGCACAACTGCGCGCGATTGCCAATATCCCGGTGGACGAGCGTAATGAGACGTATCGAGACGCCCTGCTTCAAAGCGCGCGATTGCTGGATCGACACGCAGGACCGACGTGCTTGCACGTGCTGCTCGGAAGTGTGGCCAGCGGGAAATACACAGAACCGCTTCTTGAAGTGTTTGGCGAACGTCTGGTTTTCCCGGTGGATTTTGTAGGGCGCGGGGATATGAGCCGGGGCGGACTGATGTTGCGCTGCGCACGTTCGGGAGTCGAATTGTCGTACACCCCGGTACGCGGCGCCGTGCGGCACGGTGCTCGTCCACCCAAGTTGGAGCGATGGCGGAAGCCATAATCTTTGTCGGCCTGCAAGGGTCCGGCAAGACGACGTATTTTTTGAATCACTTCGCGGCGACGCATGAGCACATTAGTCGGGACATTCAACAGACGGCGGAGCGGGAAACAGCAGTGATTCGTGAATGCCTTAGGTCGGGACGCTCATTCGTAGTGGACAACACCAACGCAACGCGAGCGGTGCGCGCTCCGTACATCAACGAAGCGAAGGCAGCCGGGTTCGATGTGCTCTGTTATTTTTTCGATACGCCGGTTCGAACGGCGATTGGGCGCAACAATCATCGCAAGGACAAAAAGCCGATTCCGGTGCCAGCGATTCTGCGCACGGCGAAGCGGCTGGAGCCGCCGACACTCGAAGAGGGTGTCGATCAAATTCGGACCATTACGGGAGAGTCCAAGCCGACTCACGGTAGCTAAGCGCGTGCGTTGCTACGCCAAGCCCGCTTTTTTGAGCAACTGAGCGAATCGGGGATCGCTACGCAGCGGATCGAGAACCGGATGTACCTTGAGAAACCAGACGATTCTGTCGTCATAGGCTTGCTCCAGGTATTGGAACGCTTTGTCGCGATCGCCGAGCGCGCCGTAGATGGCGGCGAGGTCGAAGGCACTGGGCGGCCTTTCTCCGGGCCCGGCGTTCTGCATCTCGGCCAATATTTTGCGTGCTTCGCTCTGCTTTCCCATCACGGCGAGCAGATGCGCAATGTACGGCTTGACGGATTCGGGCGCCTTCGGAAGAGCGAGCTGGTACTCGGCCATGGCTTTTTTGTAATCGCCCTTTGCCTCCCATACCGAACCGATGAAGGGATGCACGATGAGAAGGTCTGGATGGAGGTCGCGCACTTTGATAAATTGCCGGAGAGCCTGATCGTACTGGCGCGCCATGTAGTAGGCCAGCCCAACGCTCACGCCGCCGGGGACGAGCGGATCAAGATTCGCAGCGGTGCGCTGCTCCGCGATAGCGGCTTCGAAATGGCCCTGGGCCAGCAGTACAGTTCCCAAGCGATTATGGCTGGCAGCGTTCTGGGGCATTAGCCGAATCGCTTCACGAAGCTCCTCTTCGCCGCGCTTCCAATCCAAAAAGACCATGCTGTCGACGAGACCTTCGGCGGCATAGGCTTGGGCGGAGAGAGGATCGAGCCGCAGTGCTGCGGTTGCGGCGGCTTTCGCTTTTTCGGCATAGGCCAGCGGCTGAGTGGCGAGATTACCCGCCGCGGCTGCATAGACACCCGCGAGCGCGGCGTAGGCATCCGCGTAGGTTGGATCGCGTTGGATAGCTTCGTTCAGATAAGTGATGGATTGATCGAAGGAGGCGCGGGAAGGATCCGCTCGGCGAGCTCGCGCCTTCAGAAACAGATCATAGGCTTCCGGGTCGACGGGCTTGTGCTTTGCCACTGTCGTGCGCGGACGTACGGCGGCTAGCACGGGAGGGACGAGATCGGCCTCGAGTCGTTCAAGTTCTTGTGCACTGCCGTCGAAAGTCTGGGAAACAATGTGATAGCCGTCGCGGGATCGATTGACCTGTACGGTTAATTGAAAACGGCCATTCATGTTACGCAGACTGCCTTCCACTACAGCGTCGGCGTCGACTTGTTGGCCAATCCGGCGGATGTCGACGGGCTTGCGCTTGAACTGGAAGGCCGAGGTGCGGGCGACCACGCGCAAATCGGAAATATGAGCAAGTGAGTCGGTCAATTGCTCCGTGATTCCGTCGGCGAGGTATTCCTTTTGCGGATCACCCGTCAGGTTTTCAAACGGCAGCACGACGATGGAGCGCAGGCCTGCAGGCGGGCGCGTCCAGCGATAGACGCCGTATGCGGCACAGGCCAGGACGATTAGCGCGGCGGCTAGGAAACCGAGTGCGTGAGTCCTTCGCGCAGGCCGGCTCGAAGATGTAAGCGGCTCGGCCACGTTTTCGCCGAGAGGCGGAGGCGTGCTTATCTCCGGGCTAGTGAAATGAGACTGCGTACGATCCTTTGGGCAGCTCAATGCGGAACGGGTAATTTGCACCTTCGCCCTCGTAGTGCTGTTTGAGCTTGGTCCGGAGGCGGCCGATGTCGACCCGAACGACGGGATCGAGGCGCGGATCGTAAGTGGCCGGATCCCGGCCGTAGACTTCGACGCCGATATTGAACTCTTTGAGGTTGTCGCCGCGGCCGGCGAGCGTCTGCTCAACTAAATATTCGAGAAGCTTTTTTCTGCGCTGCGCGCCTATGAAGTTGCGCGAGCGCAACACTGCCGCCAACGCCTCCCGAGCGATATCGGGCGACAACTGTAACTGAGACAACCACCGGCCTCTCTGGACTCCACATCTTAACGCATGCTACGGTAGCAAGCTACCGTAACGTAGCACTCTGTTACTTGTTCGGCACCGGCATTGGGTTCCAAGCTAAGGGAACCTTATGCCAGCCCCTTATCGTTTTCTGATTCCAACTTTTCTTCTCATCGGCAGCTTACCGGGCTTATGCGGGACAGCCGGTCCGTCGTCCTTGAGCGGAGAATTTCTTTTTCGCACGGGTGGCAGCGGCGGTGGAATCACAGGCGTCGACGCCAGCGGATCCAATTATTTCGGGATCATACCGCCGTCGGGCTTTGGGAACTTTGGTCCGGTGGGCACACCCGATATCAAAGAGTTTACGCAGGCGAGAGCGAACGGCAGAATCGCGTTTTCCTCCGGTCGGGATTCGAATGACTCGTGGCGCATTTATGTGATCAATGGCGATGGAACCGGCTTGCGGCAGGTCACCTTTCACGATCCTAAGGCTGGCAATGCCGAGCCTCATTCGCGGCCTGCAATCTCGCCGGACGGATCGAAAATCGCGTACATCAATGGAGAAACGATTGCGCCCCCGGGGACGATCTCGGGCAACGGAGCAGATTGCAGCGGTCAGGAGACGCAGGGTGTATGGATGGTGAACGCCGACGGTACGAACCCGCACCTAGTGAAGAGTCAAAACTGGTCGTTTGTCAGTTATTGCAATGCCGGCTCGATTTTCGACGTGGGTTGGAGTGCGGACGGCACGAAGCTGGTGGTCAAGGACGCGCAGGGGGATTCTGCCGCGGGATGCAAGAACGAGATTCTGCTCATGAACGCGGACGGTTCGGGGCAATCGGCGGTTAGTGGTACGTGCAACAACTGGGATCCCGCCAATGTTCCGCATCACGGCCTGGACTGGTCGCCGGATGGAACGAAGCTGATCGCTCTGATTGATTCGGCCACGTTCGGCAGTTGCGGCGGCAATGCGTGCCCCGGATGGTTTATCTGGGACACCTCGACTTGGGATGTGATCACGACCATCGCGGACACGCAGTATGGGGACGCGGAAACGCGCTTCTCGCCGGATTCGCGGCTGTTCGGTATCTCCGCGCACTTGAGTAACGGGCATGGCGGCCTGGTCACTATGGATCTGAGTGGCAATCAAATATCGAGCATCGACACGTATTACAGCGCCACAGGAGAGCTGAACACGGATGCGGGAGCGCTGTGGTGGGGAGCCGCGAATCCGGGCACGCTCGCCAGCATGACGGTAGGAGTGCCGGCGGTGTATGTCAATGCGTGCCCCAACTATTCGGTGTGGTTGCAGCCATCGGTCTACAACACCGCGGGAGCACTTGTGACGCACGGCTACACGGGTCTGAATGTAGCTAATAACAGCGCGTTCGGCGACAACGATTCGTGGGTCGTCGACGCTTTCGGGTTCGCTGCTTTTGTGGCCGGGCGCAGTAGCGGGGGCGCTACGGTCCAGCTCACCAACATGGCGGTGGCGAGTAATGCCGTGCCGCTGACGTCGGATCAGAACTGCACGTGTCAAACCAGCGCGGGTTCGTCTCTCAGCGTGACGCGCAGCGGATTGCGATACGTAGCGAGTTCGCAGCAGCAGTTCGTGCAGACCGTCACGGTTAAGAACAACACCATGAGTCCGGTGAGCGGGCCTATCAACATTGTTATCGAGAACCTGACCGGCACGGTGACGCTTACGAATTTGAGCGGCACGAGCGGTTGCGCGGCGTCGGGCAGTCCCTACATGACTGTCGTGCCATCGGGCTCCGCCTTAGGAGCCGGACAATCGAGTACGGTCACCCTTTACTTCCGAGATCCCTCGCTCAACGGGTTCACGTATAGCACGGCCGTAACCGCAGGGGCCGGGGCGCCGTAAGCGCGGCGTAGTCAATCAACTGCATTTCATACGGAGAAAATCTATGCGCACTATTCTTTTTTCGATCACTGTTTTGGTTTTTGCGTCGGCGGCGGCGTTTGCCGACAGCATTACCGTCACGCTCGACACGACTTCGCTTATCACAAACACGAGCGGACCGTACACGCTGGACTTTCAGTTCATCGACGGCAGCGCGACCGGCGATGCAAACAACACCGTGACGCTTTCGAATTTCCTGGTGACGCCGCCGGGTTCGGTTAGCAGTCCTTCTTCGACGACCGGCGGAGTCACAACGAGCAGCAGCCCATTCAGCATCACGCTGACGGACAGCTCATTCTTTAACGAAGCGCAAATGCCGTACGCGCCCGGTGCGAGCTTGACGTTTGAGGCCAATTACACGACAAATGTGGACGATCCGACGCCCGATTCATTTACGTTAGCGATTCTTGATGGCAACGGCGACGAGATTTCGACGTCGAACTCTAACTCCAACGACTCGTTCTTAGAAGTAGATCTGCCGACCTCCACGTCTGGAACGGTGATCATGAGTTCGGGCAGCAGCGATGGATCGATTCCAGCGCCGGTGGTCGTGCCAGGTGGGCTGCCAACGGCGCCGACGATTCCCGAGCCTGCAACGTTTCTACTCACCGGGATTGCCGGTTCGGCTCTGCTGCTGTGGCGGCGACGGTTTAGGGCTTAGGTTCGCGTCAGAAGGAGGATTATCGGCGCGTGGCTGCGCAGTGGAAGATTTTCGCCGTTGAGCTGCTAATGCGCCTATGAACGCGCCGCAAAAACCCGCGACCTGAGACACCACTGGACCGACGTTTGCGCGGTCCATGCCGATGGATACGGCGCAGAATCCGAGCAGGCTGAAGCCGGCTACTTTGTAGATTTTGGAGTTGGTTGCGGCCACTCCTCAGATTGTAAGTGGCGGGGTGGTGCTCGCACGTTTACATTGTTGGTGTGGGCCTCAAGGTTCGCGAGGTGATCCAGGGCACATGAGGTGCTTTGCTAACCCGCGCATCAACACTTCGACGAATGAAATCGAAGGGAAGCTGATGGGCAGACGGGATTAGGACGCGCCGGTTAGGGCGCCGGAAAAGGCGTTGTTGAGAGATGCCCAAAGCGTTTTCACATTGCCGCTGACACTGCTAAGGAGTGCGACGGCGGCGAGGGCGACAAAGGCGAGCAGCAGCGAATATTCGACGAGATCCTGGCCATCTTCTTCATCCCATGCGCGGAGCAGGTAGTCTGTAAGTGGGGATCGAGGAGGAATGGCTGTCGCCAAGGGGCTTGCGGATCGACGGAACTGGCCGGAGGAACGCAAAGCTATCAACTTAGGTTACTCATCGGATCTCGCCCAGCTTTCTTATGATTTTTTTTCGTGGTGAGCACTATTTTTATGGGTGGCAGGCGACAGTGCGGCGGGAGTGCTGTTAAATAGATAACGGGTACTGGGTGGAGAGTTCCTAGTCTCTCCCGTATGGAACCGATGTCTTCATTGAAACTATGTCGTCGCTGACAAGTCCGCCACCGCCGACGGACTCGACGCCCTCCTCGCCCTCGACCAAGACTAAGGTCATTGTCGCCACGACGGTGATGCTGTCGTTCATTTCGTTCTGGCGGGCGGCGGCCATTGTTCTAAGCGACCTAGCCTCGTCGGCTTACTACGCGGGGGGCATCGCCGAAACTGCGATTGGCAAGTCGGCTCCCTGGTTCATCCTGGCGATCATGCTGTTCGGATTCGCCATTCGCGCCATTTACGTGGAGAGCTGCAGCATGTTTGTGCGGGGCGGCGTGTACAAAGTGGTGCACGAGGCCATGGGGGCAACCCTCGCCAAGTTCTCTGTTTCCGCGCTGATGTTTGATTATGTGCTGACCGGGCCCATTAGCGCAGTCAGCGCGGGACTCTACCTGGCCGGCCTGATCAACGAGATTGGGACGTATACGCGGCTCGGCTATTTGCATGTTCCAGGTCCGTTTTTTGCGGGCGGTTTTGCGCTTCTGGCGACGGCGTATTTCTGGTGGCAAAACATCATCGGGATCAGGGAGTCAAGCGAGAAGGCGCTCCGCATCATGCATGTGACTACGGTGATGGTGGTGCTCCTGATCGGGTGGTGCCTGCTGACGATGGCGCTCAAGGGTTTTCAACCGGTGCCGCTGCCCACCAGGGCCAATCTACATTACGGCACGGGCGCTCTGGGGTGGTTGCAGGGCACGGTTGCGCCGAGTATCACGATGGTGGCGATCCTGGTGGGGCTGGGGCATTCGCTGCTGGCGATGAGCGGTTTTGAGACGCTGGCGCAGGTTTATCGCGAGATCGAGGCGCCGAAGCTTCTGAATCTGCGCAAGACGGGCCTGGTGGTCATCCTCTACAGCCTGGCCTTCACTTCACTCGTTTCGTTTTTCGCGGTCATGTTGATCCCGGACTCGCAACGCGGCAAGTATCTGGACAATCTGATTGGCGGATTATCCACTTTCCTGGTAGGTCCCACTCCTCTGAAGCTGCTGTTCCACGCCTTTGTCGTGCTGGTAGGAACGCTGATCCTATCGGGCGCAGTGAATACTGCGATTATCGGCTCTAACGGAGTTTTGAATCGCGTAGCGGAAGATGGAGTGCTGCCGGACTGGTTCCGTCAACCTCACTACAAATACGGCACGACGAGCCGCATCATCAACCTGGTCGTCATCCTGCAAATTGTCACGATTGTGCTGAGCAAAGGGAACGTGGTCACGCTCGGCGAGGCATACGCCTTCGGCGTGATCTGGAGTTTCGCGATGAAGGCGCTGTCGGTGCTGGTTCTGCGCTACAAACGACCGGAAGAGCGCGAGTGGAAAGTGCCCTTTAACATGCGCATCAATGGAACCGAAGTTCCACTGGGGCTGATTGCGATCACGCTGGCTCTGTTCATGCTGGCGCTGATCAACGTGGTCACTAAGAAAACGGCGACGATTTCAGGATCGATTTTTACGGTGGCGTTCTTTGTTGCGTTCAGCTTATCGGAACGGCAAAACCATCGCAAGCGCAAGCAGGTGGAGGCCGACCAGGAAAAGTTCCGGCTCGACGAACGTCCGGACGTGTCGGTAGAAGGCGTGCACGTGCGGCCCGGTAACATTCTGGTCGAAGTAGTGGACACGAATCGTCTGGATCATCTGAAGCGGGTGCTGCAGGACGTGAAGCCGGAGAAACAGGACGTGGTGGTCGTGGCGGTACACCCTGTTGGAGTATTTAGGATCGAGCGAGTACCGGCTTGCGCCTGAGCAAATTTGCGGCGACCGCGAGATCGAGTTGTTCAGCAAAGTGGTCAACATCGCTGAGAAAGCGGGCAAACACGTTGAACTTCTCACGGTACCCGGGAAGGACGAGCGTGCGGCGGTGCTGTTCGCGGCGCAACAACTGGATTCCTCGCGCATCGTCACGAGCCCCGCGCCTTATCTGAGTCGCGGAAGAGCAGGCGCGGATAGTGGGGCAAGCGTGGGAAGCAATTGCCGGAGCCGCGGCGCGGCGTCACGCTGGAGATCGTGCCTCCGAACGGCGCGCAGCCGCAGCTGTTCTCGCTGGGACCGCATCCGCCACGCTTGTGGCCAAATGATATCGTGCTGGTGCACAAGATCTGGCAGGAACTGTCGGATCGTCCGGAGATCGGCAGTCGGCTGCACCACCGCGACGTGGTCGGGGTGGCTCTGCGGCGGCTGGACGAGCAGCTTCACTCGGGCGGCCGTCAAGACGTCCTCGAAGATGTGGAGCGGGAGCTTAGCTTCCCCCCCGCAGAACGGCCGCAAGTTGGTCCTACCTGGCCCGAAGCCGATCAGCACGATCTAAACCCAACCTAAGGCAGGAATCGAAGCCGGCCGATTCGCACGATGAGATCGGGCGAGTAATGGATGGTGGGATCACCGAGCGGCTGCGGCACTCCCGATCGCTCGATGAGGTTCTGGTCGAGGCGGAAGAGTCGCGCGGTGTGCAGCGGCCACGGTGCATGCTCAATTTGAGCGAAGGCTAATCGCTTCCCAGCTTTGGTATACAGGCGATATCTCGCGGTCAGGAAGTTGTCGAAATCGGCGGCGTGCATCGGCTCTCCCGGCTCGATGGCGATATCGGTGCGAGCCATCCCGAACGGCCACTTCCGTGCGCTTCGATACTCGACTCGCTCACGTGTGCGGGTGACGCTCATAGCGGCCCAGCGATAGGGCAGGCGATAAAGCGAGCGCGCCGCAACGACTGCCGCGAGCCGCTGAGCTTCGAGGGTGAAGAACCAAACGCCGGGCTCGCCGTCCGATCCGCGCACGTAGGTTCGCACGTTGGTCTCAGGGAAACGGGACATCCAAGGCAGGGCCGGTAAGAACGGCGGACGCAAACCGGTCAGCAGAAATGGCGTCAGACCGACCCAAGCGGCGCCATCGAACGTGTCGAGCGAGAGGCCGGCTGGAAGGAGCGTCCGAATGACCTCGGGGTCATATCGCCAATGCAGAAAAGTGAGCGATCGCCAGCGCTGGAGCATCACTGGCCAGCGCACGGGGCGCGGCGGGAATGGGCTGATTTGGTCCAAACCTCAGGCTACGTGAAGGGGCGCGGGATAAAGCTATTTTTCGCAGTTCTGAAAAGAAATGCTCATATGGTCGACGGTCGGGTCCAACGCTTGCATGGCGGGGTCCGAGGACCAGAACTCGGCGTCTTCTTCAACGCGTTCGAGCAGCTCGCTGCGTTGATCGGAGGGCGCTTCGGGACGGGGATCGAGGCGGAGAGTTACTGCGCCGCAAGCGCCGGCAAAGCGCTCCAAGCGGCCCCCCTCCCATGAAGTAATTAGACCGCCGTAGCCCCAATCGAAGCCATTGAGCTTGAACTTGCGCCCGTTCGCCTTCTCGATGGTCTTCAGAGGAGTGCCCAATGTGATGCCGTCGGCCGTGTGCCATTTACAAGAGCTCAGCGGTTCGGATGCGTCGCAAAAGATGATGCGGCGGATTGAGGAATCGGGCGTGTCGTCCTTCCACAAAATCGCCAGGTAGCTGGTGGGCTGATCGGCGAACACCTTGGTGCCCAGCTCGCGGTCGCCGTCGGTGATGGCAATTTCATCGTCTTGCACGTTTTTCGCTCCGAACATGCGGACCAAGTCAGCATGCGTCGTACGCGGCGTGATGGGTCCGACACGTTGGCCGGGTATAACGAGCCAGTCGTTAGTTTCGGCGGCACCGCTGTCTGCGGTCGCCGTCAGGGCAATGCTGCACGAGGCCAGCACGGCTAATTTCGCGATTGCTCGCGCTCCGTTCACACTTCGACTCTCCTCTCAACTCTCCTCGCGAGCGGTTTCACTGTCAAGCATTTTTGTGCGGATGGTGCTCGACGTTACCGTAGAAATATGAAGGTCATTTCTTCAAAAGAAGTGCTCAAGAACAAGCTGTTTCGGATTGTGGACGAGGTGGCGACCGATTCCAGCGGATTCGAAATCCACCGCTACATCGTTCGGCATCCAGGCTCGGCGGTCATGATGCCGGTCGATGATAAAGAGCGCGTTCTGCTGATTAAACAGTTCCGGCTTCCTGCCGAGCGCGATTTATGGGAGCTACCGGCAGGGCGGCTCGATCCGGGCGAATCTCCGCTTCAGGCTGCAAAGCGGGAGTTACGCGAAGAGACCGGTTACAAGGCAAAGAAGTGGGTCAAACTTGCTTCGTTTTGGGCGAGTCCGGGATACGTGGATGAAAAGATGAATCTGTTTTTGGCTCTCGACCTCACGGCGGGCGAGCAGCAGCCGATGGAGGACGAGAGAATCGAAATGCGCTGGTTTTCGAAAAGAGAATTGGGCGATCTCATCCGGGCGGGAAAACTGCCCGACGGCAAGACCATTGCGGGCTATTTCCTGTGGCTCGATTATGTGCGCCGCGAGCGCAGGAGTTAGGAAGCTGTCCTGACGATTCCTGGATCGTGGAGACGCCGCTTATTGACCCGCGCGGTGTTCTGTGTCGGGCGCGGGTCATTCGGTGGTGAGCGGACGATCCATTAACTCGCGGATGCCGTCGCGCGGATCTTTCGATTCGTAGAGCACTTCGTACATCTTGTTGACGATGGGAAGGTCGACGTTGTTCTCGAGGCCGAGTTGATGGGCGGCCCGGCAGGTTGTGACACCTTCCGCAACCATGGTCATTCCAGCGAGGATCTGTTCGAGCTTGTGCCCTTGCCCGAGTTGCACACCGACGAATCGATTTCGGGATAGATCGCCAGTGGCCGTGAGCACGAGGTCACCCAAACCAGCCAGCCCGCTGAGGGTGCGCGGATGACCACCCAGGGTGACAGCGAGGCCGGGTAATCTCGGCGAGTCCGCGCGTGACCAAAGCCGCAACGCTGTTACTGCCGAGGCCCAGCCCGCGGCAGATGCCCGCGCCGATAGCGATTACATTTTTGAGCGCAGCGCCGATTTCGACACCGATCACGTCGTTGCTGGCATAAAAACGGAGCATGGGGGTAGCAAAGGAACGCTGCATCTCTTCGGCGAGCGAGATTTCTTCGGAAGCGATCACCACGGCGGCGGGTTCACCGGCGGCGATCTCCTTGGCAAAAGTGGGACCGGAGAGAACGGCGACCGGGCCCGGCAACACTTCGCTGAAAACCTGGGACATGCGCGACAAGGTGGTTTCCTCGAGACCCTTGGTGGCGCTGACGAGCTTCGCGCGTTGCGGCAGGTGCGGCTGCAGGCTTTCGAGGAGCGCCCGTACATGACGGGACGGAACGACGCTGAGGACGACATCGGCATTTTCGAGAGTGAAGGCGATCTCCGAAGAAATGTCGACGTTTTCCGGTAAGAGCAGCCCAGGCAAGTAGCGGCAGTTTTGGCGCGTTTGGGCGATCTCGGCTGCACGCTGGGCGTCACGCGCCCACAGGCGAACGGAATCGAAACGAGATTGCAGCGCAATGGCAAGAGCAGTTCCCCAACTGCCGGCGCCGAGCACCGCAAGGCGAGTCATTGCGCCAGGCTCATGGAACCGTTTTGCCCTTGAGCGAAAATACGTGTTCGCTGCCACTACGCAATCGCGCGATGTTCCCTTTATGGCGAAATATGATGAGCGCTGCAGCCGCAATAGAAGCAGCCAGAATTGGCGCAGGAGCGTGGGTAAGCCAGACGGCAAGGGGGAAGAACAGCGCAGCGACGATGGAACCGAGCGAAACGTACTTGCTGAACGCCACGACCGCGACAAAAATCAATATGGCGACGGCGACTGCGAGCGGCGCGACATACAAGAAAGCACCTACAAAACAGGCCACCGCCTTTCCTCCTTTAAAGTGCAAAAAAATGGGATAACAGTGGCCGAGCATGACCGCGACGGCGCTGAGGGCAAGGGCGAGGGGGTCCGCTTGCGTCAGCACTGCGGTGAGCCACACGGCAAAGAATCCTTTCAGAATGTCGAGCAACAGAACGATGATGCCCACTTTGCGACCCACGGCACGATAGACATTCGTTGCGCCAATGTTGCCGCTTCCCATGGTGCGAATGTCATCGCCTGAGCCGACTCGCACCAACCAATATCCGAACGGCAATCCACCGATGAGATACGCCAGCCCGGTGGTGACGAGAATGACAGCGGGGAACGCGATGTAGGTCACGTGGAAAAAATATTACGAAGCGGCGAGCGCCGTTGCGAATTTATATTCGCGCAGCTTGCGATAGATGCTCGCGTTCGACCCTGGATCGCTGCGAAAGAGCGAAAAGTGGGAAACCGAGAATTGGCCCACCGCGGCAGGCTGCATCTCTTCCACCTTTTGTCGCAGGCGACCCATCGGAACCGCATTCTTGATGCGGGCGAGGGTCAGGTGAGCAGCGAATTCTCGCTCCTCCTTCTTGATGCCGAGTGCTTGCAGGCGCTCTTCCATTTCGTGAATGAGGTCGAGCAAGGGTTGACCTCCATGAACTCCGACCCAAAGCACTCGGGGCGCGCGCTCATTCGGGAACCATCCGAGATCTTTCAGCTCGATGGGGAACGCCCCGCGGGGCGCGAGGGCGGAGAGCGCCTCATGCAAGTCGTCCAGCCGCGACTCCGGCCATTCGCCGATGAATTTCGTGGTGACGTGGAGATTATCGAGCGGGCTCCACTTGATCAACGCTTCCGGACGGAGGGCGATGAGAAGGCGATCAAGGCGCAGCAGGACGTCGGGTGGCAGATCGATGGCTGTGAAGAGTCGCATGAAGGAGCGCCCGTGCTAATGTTCTAGCGTACATTGCGGGCTGGCGACAAATCGGAGGCGGAGGCTCGAGTACAAAGGGTTCAGGATCCCCGGCCTTTGCGGCGGCTCATTCGGGAGACGCAAGCGGTCGATTTGACGTTTTTCGAGCGGCCCGCGATCGAGCTTGCGCGCGAGCTGGTTGGCTGCGTGTTGCTTCACGGTGAAACGGGCGGAACGATCGTGGAATGTGAAGCGTATCTGGGGCTCGACGACCTCGCGGCGCACGCTTCGCGCGGCAAAACGGAGCGAACCAAAGTGCTGTTCGGCCCAGCCGGGCGCGCCTATGTGTATTTCATTTACGGAATGCACGAATGTTTGAACGTCGTGGCGGAAAAGGAAGGCAGTCCGGGGTGTGTTTTGATTCGAGCGCTGGAGCCGCTTTGCGGACTTGCCGAAATGTACCGGCGGCGGAACTGGAACGGACCCATCACCGGATTGGCGAATGGGCCGGGAAAGCTGACCGAGGCACTGCGCATCACACGCGCTCAATACGGGGTGCGCCTGGACCGAGGCGATTTGAGAATTCGAGCCTGGCGCGATAAACCGGACATTCCGATCGCGATCACGCCGCGCGTTGGAATTAAGGAGTGTGTTGATTGGCCGCTGCGCTTTCTGTGGGCGGGAAATGCAAGCGTCAGTAAACCGAGCGTTTAGAATAGGCGCGATGCGCTTCATTTTGACTTCCCTGCTCTGCTCGATCTGTGCGATTGCTCAGCAACCCGGAGCTACGGCAGACCCGACTTCCACAAACCAGACTTCGACGAAGCTCGATGAACAGGTAAAGGCGAAAATCGGCAGCTTTCCGGGCAAGGTGACGCTGTATGCGAAAAATCTGGACAGTGGTGCAACTTACGGCATTCTGCCCGACGAACCCGTCCGCACGGCAAGCACAATTAAGCTCGCGATCATGGTGGAATGCTTTGCCGAAGCCGCGGAAGGCAAGCTGCAACTCACCGAACCCATCAAACTGACCGAGGATGAAAAGGTCTCGGGCAGCGGGCTGCTTCAAGACTTTTCAGATGGCGATCAGTTGCCGCTCCGCGATGTGGTGGATCTGATGATCGTAGTCAGCGATAATACGGCGACGAACCTCATCCTGAACCGGATTGGCGGAAACGCCGTGAATACGCGCATGGCGCAGCTTGGGCTTCAGCAAACGCGTGTGATGCGGAAGATTCTGGGAGATGGAACCAAACTGAAGGCGCACGTCAGCGGCGTTACCGAAGAAGGCGCCAAACCGGAAAACAAGAAATGGGGCATTGGCCGCAGCAGTCCGCACGACATGGTGACGATTCTCGAAAGAATCAACCGCGGGGAAATGGTAAGCAAGAGCGCCTCGAACGAGATGCTCACGATACTCAAGCGCCAGCGCGATCGCGATTGCATCGGTCGCGACATGAAAGACGTGACGATCGCGAACAAGACAGGATCGCTCGATCATTTGAGAAGCGATGTCGGGATCGTTTACTCGAAGGGCGGGCCGATTGCGATGGCGATTACGGTCGAAGGCATTCCGGAGATCGACTACACACCGGATAATCCAGGCGATCTCTTGATCTCGGGGCTTTCAGAGATTCTGGTCGAAGGGCTGGGAAGTCACTGATCGAAGTCTGACGCTGCTTTGGGCGGAGTCGATGCAGTGCGCACGGTCGGATACTTAATCCCGAGCTGGTCCAAATAGGTCGGATACTTGCTGGGGTCGTAATAATATTTGCGCATCTCGGGACGGTATATCTCCATGGTCTTCTGGTTGAGCCAGAGCGCGGGTTGATCTTCCGGTCGCATGAGGGGCGTGTACTTCACATCTTTGGTCTGCACGGTGCGGTAGTAATCCCAAGCCTGCTGGATGATTTCCGGATGGAGGAGCAGGTCGACGATGGTCATGGCCTGCACCTTGGCGCCGGCGATGATGCCCTTGTGCGCAATGGGAGTGGCCATGGCGATTCCGTTGGCCCAATTATGTCCGGGGAGATTGGGAATGTTGGACGGATAGCGAAGCGTCACAGTCGGAACGTTCCAGGAAATGTCGCCGATGTCGTCCGAGCCGCCGCCGGTCTTTCGTTCTTCGGGAATCGGGCCCGCGCAAGTCGTCGAGCTTGGTGTCGAGACCCTTCTCGGGAACGCCCAATTCTTTTTGCAGCGCCTTAGCTAATGTTTGATCGGCCTCACTCCACTGGGGCAGGCCAACTTTCTTGATGTTGGCGTACATGGCGTCGGCCACGGGTTTATTGAAATAGGGCGGCCAAGCCGAGCCGAGCACGCGTTCGGTGAAACTGGTGTTGGTCATCAGCGTGGCTCCCTGCGCCATCTTGTCGCCGATGTCCCAGAGCTGTTTGATGTGCGGATAATCAGTCTCGCGGAAGTAGTACCAGACCGCTGCGTTCTGCGGAACGACATTGGGCTGGTCGCCTCCGTTGGGAATGACGTAGTGGGAGCGCTGCTGGAGGCGCAGATGCTCGCGGCGGAAATTCCAGCCCACATCCATCAACTCGACAGCATCGAGTGCGCTGCGTCCACGCCAGGGTGCTGCGGCGGCGTGCGCGCTCTCGCCCAAAAAGTGATACTCGACGGAGACGGCACCGTTCTGCGCGCCACTGCCCCATGACACGCCGAGGTTGTCGGCAACATGCGCGAAGAGCACGATGTCGACATCTTTGAATAGCCCCGCCCGCACGTAATAGGCCTTGGTGCCGAGGAGTTCTTCCGCAACTCCGGGCCAGATTTTGAGCGTGCCTTTGATGTGTTCGCGTTCCATCAACTTCTTCACCGCCACGGCAGCGATAATGTTCATCGGCTCACCTGAGTTGTGGCCTTCTCCATGGCCGGGCGCACCCGCAACGATTGGGTCGTGATACGCCACGCCGGGCTTTTGCGAAGCCTGCGGAATGCAATCGATGTCGGAACCGAGAGCGATGACGGGCTTGCCCTCGCCCCAGGTTGCGATCCAAGCCGTCGGGATGCCGGCGACGCCACGCTCGACTTTGAAGCCTTCCTTTTCCAGCTCGCCGGAGAGATACTTCGAGGTCTCGACCTCTTGGAAACCAAGCTCGCCGAAGCTGAACACCATGTCGTTCATGACTTGCGCCTGTTTTTTCATGCCGTCGATCTGGCCGGCGAGGTCGGCCTTCAGCGCTGCTTCGCGCTGGGGCTCGGCGGCCGAGTAGCGGGAAGCGCCGATAAACAGGCAATCGCGGCGACGGTATAACACCTCTTGATCCAAACGGTTTGAGTCTTTTTCCGCATACGAAGGGCTAGTATACGCCCGCGTACTCGAATGCTCGGATGGGATGTTAAGCTAATGCGCGTGAAGCGCTTGCTCGAAGCTTTACGCGACGAACGCTCCCGAGTCCCGCTGGATGTTGCCAGTCTCGAATTGGCCAGTATTGAATTTCCGGGCCTGGATATCGAAAGCTCTCTGTTCCGCCTGGACAATCTGGCCGAGCAGATTCAAACGCAGCTGAGTGGGAATGCGTCGGGTCTCGATTTCATCAAAGCGGCGAACGAACTGCTCTTCGAAGTGCTGCAATTTCGAGGGAATGAAGAGGCGTATCACGATCCTCGCAACAGCTGTCTCAATTCGGTACTGATGCGGCGGCTCGGTATTCCGATTTCACTATCCGTGCTTTACATCGAAGTGGCGCGGCGGCTGGGCCGTCCGATTTATGGCGTCGGCCTTCCAGGGCACTTCATTGTGGCGTACGAAGATGGGGATTCGCGCTACTGGATCGACCCGTTTCATGGCGGACGTATTCTTACGTTCGCGGATTGCCGTGCTCTCGCGAAGCAAACCGCGGGCGTCGATCTGCGATCGAATCCAGCCGTATTGGCCCCCGTGAACAAGCGCCAGATTCTGGTCCGCATGTTGAGTAACTTGAAGGCGATCTACATACGCGGCGAGGCGTTCGACAAGGCACGCCAGGTGCTGGATCTCTTGATCGACGCGATGCCGGATTACGCGGAAGAGTATCGTCACCGCGGCGTCGTTCATTTGCGTCAACACAATCATCGTGCTGCCAAAGCGGATTTCGAGACGTACCTGCGCTTGGAGCCGAACGCACCGGAGCGCGAGCAAGTGCAGAAACAACTGGTTTTGATTGAGCGGTTGAAGGCGGGGATGAACTAGCGGAGGTGGCATGAGGGACGAGCAGTGCCCAATGTGCGTCGTCGACCTACCGCGCGTGCGCCAAGGTGTTCCAGGCAACCTGCTGTTCAGCGGCGATCAACACTGAGATCGTGGCACTAGTCTTGATATGAGGACAATGTGGAATCGCGGGGTGAACCGAGAACTATCACTGTCGATCATTGTTCTCGTCCTTCTACCGCTGGTGACTGCTTTTCAGTCCATATATCCCGGCATTCCACCAGCGCTTTCCGCGAAATTGCGAAAATATGGCCTCTGGGACTACAAGCGGCAGGATAGACACGTCATCAGAATCGCGCCAGACTTCACCTTGCTCGACACGCAATACTACGTGGCCCCGCGAAGACATTGGCTTCAGCGAGGCACGCTGGGATGAGTACCGCAAGGTATTTAAAGGAATTGAGTCTTTCGGAAGGTATCGTTCGGAGCGAGGATTTTCCAAATGCGATTTTCTTCGTGCTGCGTGCTCGCGGGCTGTGTACTGGAGGATCTAGCTCGGGTATCTTTACTCAACAGCACGCGTCACACCCGTTGTCGAATCGCCCTCCAAAGCGCTGGATGCAGAAGCGCGGCAACATTCTAAGGCGCACTGCGCGTACGTCTTCAAACGACTGAACGATGATTGGTATCTCTTTTATGAAGTTGATTGGTAGGTAGGAGTTGGCGATTTTGCGCTGGGCGTGAATTGTGGCCTGTCCCGCTACCAAAGTAGATCGACTTGCGATCACCTGTCCGCGTCACGCGCTACTTGGGAAAGTGCGAACCGTTTACGGCAGTGGCTACTTGGCGCTTGTAACCAGCGATTTCCAGGCTGGGAGCACGCCGCCTTAGCTTGAGCGTCTTCAGGGATTTCAACGAGTTGTTTGCTGGCCTTATGGTTTCCATTCGGTCGACTATTGGTACTCAGGAGCCCACGATACGGTAAATGGGATCAGCTGTGGTCGGGTTCGTACCGAAAGCTATCGTTGATTGGCGCCGGCTTGCTCTGCTTCAGCATGCTGTTGGCCTATGATTTCGTGGGCCTTTCAGGTTTATCAACCACACTCCTGTGGTCCGTCGTTGGCAGCGGGTTTGCACTCACCGGCGGTGGGCTAATAGCCGCAACGCTCCAGCTCGATAGAAGCCGCCGCAAGGTGCTGGCATTCTTACTGTTTACTTTCGGCATCGCCTCCCTCGCTCCCGCGCTGTTCATCGCTCATGTCGGCCTCCTGCTTCTGGTGCTCGCGGTTCCCGCCACCGTTTTTGGTGCGATCGTCGGCATAATGGCGCTGCCGTTTCCGCGCCTCCCTTCAAAGCGGCGGCTTCAGTAACCACTTGGTTTCACCACAGAGTTGAAACATCCGATCGCTCTGTGTCGTGTTGCACAAAGACCGGTTTCAAAACATGCGCTCACGTCTATTTAAGCCGCCAGCGTTGCCCCTTCAGAACCGGCTCGGGGAGCAATTTAATCGGAGCGGAGTTAGCTATGATCTGCAAACACATGCAGGCAATAAAAAGTAGGGTCGCTTCCATAGATTCCGAAAAGTGTTCGCGGTGCTTACGTTGGCGCTTCTGGCCGCGATGCCGATGTTGGACAGGTCGCACGTAGGAATGCGGGTTTTACCCCCCATCAATTCATCACGTATTGCATCGACGATGCCTCGAGGATAAGTTTTCCACCGGAGGATCTGAGGATGACTACGGAAGCACCTGGCCTTGACGGCCTTGCACTACGAGTAAGCTCCTCCGCAAAATTCGAAGTGCGACGTAATGGAAAGATGTTGTACAGTTTTCAGATCGAGGATTTCTCCACTAATGGGACGGTCGTCTGGGCTCCTGATGGAAAGGCCTTCGCCCTCGTCTACAGTGATGGAGGCGCGATCGGACGCTTCCACGTGCGATTGTTTAGCGTCTCTGGCAAAACGGTGAACGACGTGTCGAGGGCAATTGAACCAGCGGTGACCAACTTTAAATCGCGACACTACTGCAAGACTCGCGGCAACAACGTCACGGCTCTCAGGTTCATTGGGGATGCTCGCCACGTGCTCGTTATGACGAATGTTTATCCGACAGGCGATTGCGGATCAGATCTTGG
The DNA here is from genome assembly GCA_963787615.1 of uncultured Acidobacteriaceae bacterium. Lineage (GTDB taxonomy): Bacteria > Acidobacteriota > Terriglobia > Bryobacterales > Bryobacteraceae > Bog-105. Next base: position 83,545 of record CAWBDJ010000003.1, read on the forward strand.
CCACACCGAAGGTTACGTAGTCGGCGTGCCCGATGGTAAAATCCAGAGACATCTCACGCTTCAGGAACTCAAACGATTTCCAGGCATATGTCTTGAGAACGATCCTGATCAGTGACTACCCTCAGCTTCGATTCAGCAGGTCGGTTCAGCGCGTAGTGCGATAAGTAATAAGGTGGGCCGCTGGCCGATGATGCCTTCCTTGAGGGTTGAACGCGGGAACGGCCCTTGCGAAACAGCTCATTGCCTTGACCGCCTGAAAGCGGGGATGAATTAACAACAATTCGAAAGACGCGAGATACTCGAAGTGTTGACCGACACATCTGAGAAAGCACTCGAGGTCTATTTCCAGCGACTCAAAAGAATGACAGCTTCCGAACGGCTCGGAGTCACGGCGGCGCTCTGGACTGCGGGAGATTCGCTTCAACGTGCTGCGTTGCGGCGGGAGAACCTCTACGCCGACGAGGCTGAAATCACGTTTCTCATCGCTGTGTCTCGGTTCGGGTTGGAGCTGGCGCGAAGGGCCTATCGAAAATTGTAATGTCGCCCGCGGACGCTTTCGAGCCGTTGCGCTCCGCACTGGAACGAGCCGGAATTCGCTATGCGATAGGAGGTTCGTGGGCTAGTACGGCGTTCGGGGAGCCTCGCTTTACAAACGATGTCGACATCCTGGGCGAATTTACTGAAGAAAATGTTGAAGAGTTCCTGGACAGTCTGCCAAACACGTTCTATGTAGATACAGTAGAGGCCCTGAGAGCAATTCTTCACGGCAGATCGTTCAACGCGATTTATATGCCGATCGCTTTTAAATTTGATTTTTTCCCCGCGGCTGCGTTCGCTCTCGGTATGGCGGAGCTAGATCGCGCTATCTATCTGAGTGACACGGGCCTCGCGAAAGCACCCGCACCTTTTGTAACGCCAGAAGACATCCTACTCGCTAAGCTGTTTTGGTTCAGATCGGGCGGTGAGGTCTCGGAAGTGCAGTGGCGCGATATACAAGGCATCGCACGTCATTGCGCAAACACTCTCGACCGCGACTACATGCAGCAGGCGGCAGTCAAGCTCGGCGTTGGCGACCTGTTACACCAGGTACTTAAAGGGAGTTCGGTCCCATAGTGAAGTAGATTTATTGCGTTTGGTCCCGCAGATTCGGTACCAGAACTCATTTCTCTGACCGCACGTCGCTGCATGAGTTGCTTGAACTGCTAACCCGCGCGTTCGAGTTCATGGACGCGTTTGGCAATGGCGCGCAGGTCTTTGAGGAACAACTCGTATTCTTCTTCGTATCTCTCGGGCATGCGCAAAATGGCCGAGGGGTGGACGGTGGCGACCAGCTCTTTGGCCCACGCATGCGGGAAGAATTTGCCGCGTTCGGCGGTGATGCGAAATTTCGGGCTCATCAGCGACTGGGCGGCGGTGGCTCCGAGGCAAACCACCAGCTCGGGCTCAATAGAGGCGAGTTCGGCTTCCAGCCATGGCTTGCATGCGGAAATTTCAATGCCGGTCGGCTTGGCGTGGATGCGTCGCTTGCCGCGCTCGAGAAACTTGAAGTGCTTGACGGCGTTGGTCACGTAAATTTTCTCGCGATCGAGACCCGCCTCGTGCATGGCTTTGCTCAACAAACGTCCGGACGGCCCGATGAAAGGATGCCCCTTCTGGTCCTCTTCATCGCCGGGCTGCTCGCCAACCATCACGACCTTGGCATCTTGCGGGCCTTCTCCGAAGACGACTTGGGTTGCGTGCCGATAGAGGTCGCATCCGTGACAGGCCGGCGCGGCGGCTCGCAGTTGTTGCAGGTTGTGAGTCGCCGGGACCCAAGGCGCTGCCGATGCTTTTTGCGTCGTAGCGATGCGAGGCGATGGCATGGAAGCCGGCTATCGGCGCAGTGTTTCCGGCGTGGCCTCTTCGAACGCTCTCGCATGAAGATCGAAATCGGCTAAATCGTCGGACGAATCCAACGGCGCCTCGAACGGCGGCGATGTGACCTTCACATTCGGATACAGCGATGGAACGAGATTCTCGCTCACCGCAACCTCTATCAGCTCGAGTGTATTTCGAATGCGGCAATACGTCACGGAAGACAGGTCGGTTTTGCCGACGGTTGGAGCGATGTTCGACAACGCTTCGAGATCGCTGCCGAAGTGAATCGGCGTGCGGATACCGGCCGGCGTGGAAGCGGTCAACGAATTGATGTACGTCGGATTCCAATCGATGTCGTTGACGAGCCGATCGTGGACGACGTCGGCCATTCCGATGCCGATGCCGCTGTGATAGGTAAGCTCGCTCAGCCCGCGCGCATAGACGCGGTGCACGATGGGCGTATCGGGGAAGGGATTGTACTCGCCGTTTATGCTGCGATTAATCACCTTGGTGTCCATGCCGGCTCCGCTGATGTTCTTGCCGATCTCGTCGACGATGAGGATGTCGATCTCGGGCGCAGGCAGCTTGGCTCGCCAAGATTTCACTTCTTCGAGCAGCGCTTCTTCTTGCGCGACCACTGCCGCGAAACCTTGGGAACCGGAGATGGCCACCAGCCCGGCGGTCTCGTGATGAGCGCCCTCTTCAATGGCGAGGCCCCCCAGAATTTTTCCGCTTGAAAACACTTTCGCTCCGGCACTGCGTATTGTCTGTTCCAACCCGATGCGATAGCCGAAGGCATGATATTGGCGCGCGCCGGCCAATTTTCCGAGCCCGATGGCCATCATCTTGCAGAAGCCGCTCTCGAGCGCGCCGGAGAAATCGGTGTGCCATTTGACGCGCGGGATCAGAAAGATGCCGTCCGCCTCGTAAGCGTTTTTGTCGATGAAGGTTTCGATTCCTTCCGGTGTCTTGCCGAGCGGCACCACATGGAGGGAGCTGATGACCGGCACGCCTACAGTGGCTTCATGGATTCCGTAATGTGCCAGAACATCCGCCTGGCCCTCGGCAGTGGCAGCTCCATGGCTTCCCATCGCGGGGAACAAAAATGGTTTCGCACCGTGCATGGTCCAGAAATCGACGACGGATTTGACGATAGTCCCGATATTCGAAATGCCACGGCTGCCGACGCCGATGGCGATGCGGGCACCCTTTGGCACGCGGGAAACAAAATCTGTTTGTGAAAGCTGGCGATGAATGTGATCGGGAATATTTTTGATCGCGCGATTCGGAAAGTGCTGCTCAGCAAGCACGAATCGTGGCAGATTCATGCTTCAAGCATACTCTCCGGGCGAGCGGCAGTCCGTCGCTAGGAGGGTTCTTTTTCGCTGCCCCAGCTCTGTTCGAGGATGAGCGTATATTCGCCCGAAGCGTAGAGGTCGAAAGTGAACTCGTCGGCTTCGGGGCGGTCGAAACCGGAATCTCTGAGGCGCTGTTCGTACCACTGATCGAGGTGGCGATGATAGCGGCGGAGGAATTCAGGAACTAAGGTCTCGGCAGCAGGGAAATCCTGAAAAACGGCGTGCAGGCCGATGGAGCGGCGGAAGAGGGCGCAGAAATCCAGCACGCCCCAGCCCTCCAGTTTCGTGCGGACATGAGGAGGGACATGCTGCACGAGGAAAACGGCGAAGCTTTCGGGTCCAATGCGGCGGCCGTCAAATATTCCCGATGCGAGAGCGCTCTCGGCACACTGGTCCAGCCAGCGATCGATGTCTTTGCCGATGTAGAAGAGCATGCGGAGCTCTGCGTAGCGGCCGCGCAGCAGTTGCATCTCAAGATCCTGGTTCGATACGTCCTGCTGAGGCACGAAGCCTTGCAAGGCGAGACTCGCGCGCGAGCTCTCCATGAGAACCGAAGTGTCCTCCGATCCGGAAAATGGATGCAAAATCAAAGGCGGCAGCCGGAAGGCCTGTGCGCGGGAGAAGTTCATGGGCATGTTCGCGACTGCTGGTAAATCGCTTTGACCTGTCATTTTAAAGGACACTCAGGGAAACTGCACCCTAGATACGTATCGGCAGCAAACCCTGTGAAATAACCGATTTCGGGACCGAGGCGTCGGGCCTAAGCCCGTTGGCGTAAGTGCTCATTTTTTGAACACGGTGGGGATCGTGACCTCACAGCACTTCACAGTGCCGGGTCCCGGAATTTCTTTTGGTCTATCGAGTTCCAATTGAATGAGCGCGGCGAGGTCCTTGGAGCTTACCGTACCGGGAACCAAGCGGCCGTTGATGAAGGAAGTTGGCGTTTGCTGCACTTGCAGCTGGCGACCGGCGCGGGCGCTTTCCTCGACTTCTTTGGCAGTCGCGTGGGTGGCGATACAGCTCTCAACTTTTGCGGTATCCAAGCCCTGCTGTTTGGCGAGCGCGAGCGTCGTGTCCTTTAAGTAAGTGTCGAAGGTGGATTTTTGATTTTTGAAAACGTTATCGACGTCGCCCTGGTGCTCGAAGATCCAGTCGTGAAAAGCCCAGAAGGCCGCAGGCTTGGAATCGCCCAGGCAGTGAGCCGCTTCCGAGGCCGCACGCGCCCACGGGTGGATGGAGTCAAGAGGGTAGTCTTTGAATACGAAGCGCACGGTATCGGGATACTGCTTTGGCAACGTAGTGCGAATGGTGTTGGCAAATTCGCGGCAGTATGGGCACTGAAAATCACTGAAGGCCACAATAGTTACTTTTGCGTTCGCGGGACCGAAGGATGGACCGTCTGAGGGCAAATGTTCCAGCGCGTCCGCAAACGGATTTTCATTCAGGTCCCAGAGCGAGCCGCTGAGGAATCGCTCGCCATCCGGGGTGACGTAATACAAGCGGTCGCCGACTTTCTGAGCGCCGAGGCTGAGGTGGACGAGCACGCGCGAGAAGCCCTTGTAAGCGCTGGGCGTTGGATCGTCGATGACAAATTTCACCTGGGCTGTGTACCCTTCGATGTAGCGCAGATACATCTCGAGCTTGGTCTTATCGAGTTTCGGGGAAGTAGCGTCCGCGGTAGCAACTGTCGCGGCACCTGCCAGGAGCCCTAACATGGACGTCAAGCCCAGTAAACACAGGTACTTGCCGAGTTTCCGCATCGGCTCATTATACTTGTGAATTGTCATCTCTGCGCCGGTTTCTGCCGCTCGCGACGCTAGCCATTGCGGTTGCCGCTTTCTACCTTTTCAAACTGGACGGCTTCGGGGTCGGCCTAGATCCTGACGAACCCCGCTACGCCGCTATCGGACGGACGATGGCGCAGACCGGGCATCTGGTCACGCCCGTGCTTTGGGGTTCGCCCTGGTTTGAGAAACCACCCTTGCTGTACTGGATGACGGCGCTCGGTACGGTGGCTGGTCTGAATCCTGAGGTTTCCGCGCGCTTACCCGTAGCGCTCTTGAGCCTGGCGTTTTTGGTGGCATCTTTTTTTCTGCTGCGGCGCGAGTTCGGGACGGAGGCAACTGCCGCGTGCGTTGCTCTGCTTGCCACCTCCGCCGGGTGGGTGGTGTATAGCCAGCTCTGTCTGACCGATTTGCCGCTCGCGGTGTTTTTTTCGCTGGCCGTTTTCCTGGCACTTCCTTTGCTGCGCGAAGAACCTGTCACGGCGCATAGCCGCTTGCGATTCCTTGCGATGGGCGCGTGCTTTGGGTTGGCGCTGTTGGCGAAGGGCCTGGTTCCGATCGCCTTAGCAGTGCCGTTTCTTTGGTATCTGCGGCCCTATTGGAGGAACTGGTGGATCGCAGTTGGCGCATGCGCCATTCTCGCGACGCCCTGGTACGTCGCGGTGTACCTGCAGAACGGCTCTGCGTTTATTCAAGATTTCTTTGTTAAACATCATTTTGAGCGCCTGTACTCGGCCTCTCTGCAACATGTACAGCCGTGGTATTACTACGTTCCTGTGCTGGTGGCGGGAATGTTTCCGTGGACGCCGCTTCTCGGATTATTGGCGCTCCGAGACTTTGTCTGGGATAAAAGGCGCCGCTTTCTCGCTTCGATCGCCATCTTCGGATTCGTGATCTTCAGCATTACGCTCAACAAGCTGCCTGGCTATCTGCTGCCGTTGATTCCCAGCCTTTTCCTACTCGTCGGCGCTCATCTCGAGACCAGAAGTCTCGTTCAACATTCGCGCTGGTGGCTGCTTCCCTGCGCAGTGCTGATCGCCGGTATCCCGCTCCTCTCATCACTGGTGCCGCAATCCCTCGCATCAGGGCGACTCGGCTCCATGCGCATGGCCCTCCGTAGTATCAGCCGTCCGGAGTGGTTTTATATTTTCGTCCCGCTGATTGTATTGATTCTAGCGAGGCGCTCCTGGGCCGGCGTTCTGCTGGTGCTGTGCGTAGTTTCTGGAGGAATGTATGTAAAAGAAGTGGCGGATCCCGTGCTCGACAGAGACGTCTCGGCGCGGAGTTTGTGGCGCGAGCTGGAACCCTTTTCGGGGCGCGTGTGTGTGGGGTGGGTTAATCGCGACTGGATGTACGGCTTGGCATTTTACCGGGGTGCATTGTATCCGCCTTGCAACAGCGGCACGTTCGACTACACGATTGAGAGCCATGGTCACGAACGGCCCTATCTTGTGAAGCTGGGTACTCGTTAAAATAGCCGGCCGGCCATTTTCGGACCGACCGGCAGTACAAGACACTTTCCTGAGATTACGGAAAGCGCACCAACTCAAGTTAGGACGCGACTGAGTTAGTAAGTTGCTTGCGATTTTTGCGTGCTGCACCGAAACCGGCCAGCAGCAAGCCCATCCCAAGCAGCATGAAGGATTCCGGCTCCGGCGTGCAGATGATGAATTCCTGCTCGCGTCCGTCGCCGGTGTTGCAATCCGATAAGATTTCGAAATTCGAGAAGTTCATGGTGCTGTAGCCGGCCAGAGCTTGAGAAATGTAAGTGTAAGCTCCGTCGTGCACTGACACGTCAGTGTTCAGCTGACCTAAGGTGGTGATGCCCAGATCCATGATGTCCCAGGCGGCGTGCTGGAGATCGATGCGGTCGGCGCCCGCTTTGGTAATTTGGCTGTAAATCCAGGCGTCTTCTTCGTACTCCTGTCCCTTGCTGGGATTATAAGTGAGGCTGAAGTTTCCGCTGCTTATGGACGTGACGTTGACGTTCCAGGGATCGTTCAGACTGCCCCAGTCCTTATCATCGACACAAAGAGCGGCGAATAGGTTTTGGTTCAACGTGAGCCCGTAGGGGCCAACATAATCACCATTTGAAGCCAGCAGCGGACTGCCCGCGCTGACCAGGTCCGCTACGTTAGGCGTAGAAACGGGAGACGCAGAAAGAAGCGCTCCGGCAACAAGAAAAATCGAAATAAGTTTCATATGTATGTTCTCCAAAAGGCTTTTAGTTGACCCAAGAGAACCGCGGTTTCTATGGCCGTTAGGGCCTTGCTTGCTGGCCCGATGTGTTCAGTTCTTCGAGTTTAGGGAGCTAAGCAGAAACAAGCTATTTACCCGGCGGCCTAAGGTGACTCAAAACGGGGAGTACTGTGCTGGGAATCCGAATCGGCCGAGCGCGCCTTAGCCCTATGACGGCCAGCACTGCATACTTATGGGCTCAAATTGCATCCACCGATCATGAGCCAACTGAAGAAGCTTGGAAACAGCGACTTAGCGATTACTTCCTTAGGCGTGGGTGCGTGGGCAATGGGCGGCGCAGACTGGCAGTTTGGCTGGGGCGAGCAGGACGATGCCGATTCGATTGCAGCGATTCGGGCTGCTCTCGATGCCGGTATGAACTGGATCGACACGGCGGCGATATACGGCCTGGGGCATTCGGAGGAAGTGGTGGGGCAGGCGTTGCGAGACGTTTCAACGAAGCCGTACATCTTTACGAAATGTGAGCGGAGATGGGATGAGAATGGCCGGATTTACGGTGCGCTGAAAGCCGATTCGATTCGCAAAGAATGTGAAGACAGCCTGCGGCGGCTCGACATTGAGCGAATCGATTTGTATCAAATGCATTGGCCCGATCCGGACGAAGACATCGAAGAAGGTTGGACAGAGATGGCGCGTCTTCAGGACGAAGGCAAAGTGCGCTGGATCGGCGTTTCGAATTTCAACGTAGCCCACCTGCGGCGCGCGATGCAGATTGCTCCGATCACTTCGTTGCAGCCGCCCTATTCGTTGCTGGCACGAAAAACGGAAGCGGAGATTCTACCGTTCGCGCGAGAGCATGGAATCGGCGTGATTGTTTATTCGCCCATGCGGGCAGGAATGCTGAGCGGAAAGATGACCAGGGAGCGGGCGCTCAATCTGGCGAAAGACGACTGGCGCAGCAGAGATAAAGATTTTCAAGAGCCAAAACTGAGTCGTAATCTGGAGCTTGTCGCAATCCTCCGGGGAATCGGAGAGCGACACGGCCGCACACCTGGCGAAGTGGCGCTGGCATGGACGCTCAATAATCCGGCGGTAACGGGCGCGATTGTTGGCCTGCGCAGGGCCGATCAGGTGGAAGGTGTGGCAGGCGCCTTGTCGTTCCGCCTGGAGCCGAGCGAGGTCGCAGAAATCGAGGCATTTTTCCAAACGGCAGACGAGGCGAAGGAAGTCGCATCGGCTTAGCTGAGCGCCCTGGCTTACTAGAGCACGTCGTCGACACTCAGCTCACCGAGGTCGCGGACTAAATAGTCGGGTTGAGCAGAGCGAAGCTCCTCGAGCGGAGTTACTCCGGTCGCAACGGCAACGGACTGATACCCGTTCGCCTTTGCGGCCTGAACATCGTTGCCGTGATCGCCGATCAAGGTGATACGAGATTCTTTGGTAATCAGACCTTGCTGCCTGGCGCGTTGGGCGGCCACTCGGGCAAGACGCGCTCGTGTTCGGCCGTCTTCGGCAAATGCGCCGACGGAGAAATAATCGCGCAATCGGGCGAGCTCCATCTTCTTCCAGCCAATCTGGGTCAAATTGCCTGTCACCAAGCCGAGCGCGGCACCGCGCTGTTTCAGTTCGCTAATGAAATCGCGTACGCCGACACAAACCAATGGCGAGAGATCGACGTTGCAATTGGCGAAATAGGAGTTCTGGCATTCGGCCATGATGGGGCGGAGTACCATGCGGGCACGGCGCTGGCTATAACCTCCGGCGCGCAGCATGGTGACGATGAGGTCGCGGTCGAGCATGCCGGCAGTCGGAACGCCGTCGAGATGCGTGCTCACGCCGGTGACGGTGCGAATGCCTTCTATGAGCGCCTGCTTATGGTGCTGCCCCGCACCGCGCAGCAGGGTTCCATCGATATCGAACAGCACAAGTGCCGTCGATTTATTCACTCGCGCCAAGTTTTCGCAGCACTGCGCTCAAGAGTTTTACGAAGACCCCGGCGACACGCTGCCCGATTTCCAGCACTTCGGCATGATGCAATTTTTCACCGCTGAGTCCGGCCGCCAGATTTGTTACGCAGGAGATGCCGAGTACTTCCATGCCCATGTGGTTGGCGGCGATCGTTTCGGCAACGGTGGACATACCCACGAGATCGGCTCCTATGGTCTTGAGGAAGCGTATCTCGGCGGGAGTTTCGTAGCTCGGCCCAAGCACCGCCGCATAGACACCTTCGTGCAGCGCAATTCCGAGCTCGTCTGCGACTTCATGCGCCTGCTGCCGCAGCTCGAACGAATATGGCTCGGTCATATCAGGGAACCGGGGGCCCAGTTGGGCATCGTTCTCTCCAAGCAACGGGTTTGTGGCCTGCAAATTGATGTGATCGGAGATGAGAACAAGCGCGCCTCTGTCGTAATCGGGGTTGATGCCGCCGGCGGCGTTCGTCAGCACAACGCGCTTGACGCCCAGTTCGCGGAACAAGCGAATACCACTGATTACCTGCCGCGCGGTGTAGCCCTCGTATAAATGAAAACGGCCCGACATCACGGCGAGATCAACCGCCTGTTTCCCATTGGCGCCAAGAGTTCCAATGACAAGTTCGCCCGCATGGCCCACGGCTGTCGAAACAGGGAAGCCGGGCAGATCGGCATAGGGAACGCGCGTCGCGTGCAGCAGAGAATCGGCGAAAGCGCCCAAGCCGCTTCCGAGCACCACGCCCATGCGAGGCCGGAGAGCGGTTTTAGATTCGATTAATCGGGCGGCGTCCCGCATACCTTACAGCAATAGTCCGGCAATGCACGCGGACATGAAGTTCGCCAAGGTGCCCACGAACATCGCTTTCAATCCGAGCCGGGCCAAATCCGATTTACGCGAGGGTGCGAGCGCGCCAATGCCGCCGATCTGAATCGCAATAGAACTCAGATTCGCGAAGCCGCATAGCGCGAAGGTCGCGATGACAAACGACCGCGGCTGCAGAATCGCCTTCACCTTTCCGAGATCCAGGAAGGCCACGAATTCGTTCAGCACCATGCGCGTCCCTAGTAAATTGCCGATCGTGGCGCAGTCATTCCAACTGACGCCGAGAGCCCAAGCGATGGGAGCGAACACCAGAGCCAGTATCTGCTGCAGCGATCCTGGAATCCAACCCACGAACGAATGCAGCCAACCGAGGCCGCCGTTGATCAAGGCGATGAGCGCGAGAAATGCAATCAGCATGCCGGCAATGTTGAGGGCGAGCTGCAATCCATCACCGGCGCCGCGCGCTGCGGCATCAATGACATTCACCCCCTGTTTTTCGACTTCCACCTTGACGGTGCCCATGGTCACGGGGTGCCCGGTCTCGGGAACAAATATTTTGGCGAGCATGATCGTGGCAGGAGCGGTCATGATGACGGCCGTGAGCAGATGCGCAATAGAAACTCCGGCGATTGCCACATAGGCGGCCATTACGGCTCCGGAAACATGCGCCATCCCGCTGGTCATCACGGTGAAGAGCTCCGATTCAGTCAGGCTCGCCAGGAAGGGCCGGATGGTGACTGGCGCCTCGGTTTGTCCCATGACGATGCTCGCTGCGACGCAGGTGGATTCCGCTCCGCTCGTGGCCATAAATTTTTGCATCGCGACCGCCATGCCTTTGACGAAGATCTGCATGATGCCCACGTAATAGAGGATCGCGAATAACGAGCAGATGAAGATAACGATGGGCAGGACCTGGAAAGCGAAGATCACCCCGAACTGGTCGTTCTTGATTCCGAGCTTGTCTCCGAAGACGAAGCTGGAACCCGCGGCGGTGTAGCCCAGCAGCGCGTTTACGAACAGGCTGATGCCATAGAACAACTCGCCAAATCGTGTTTTCAGAACGAGAAAGGCGAAAGCAAACTGGAGCGTGATCCCCCAGAGCAGAACTCGTTTCTGAATGGCTGAGCGACGCGTTGAAAACAGGTAAGCGCAGGCGAGGATAGCAAGTAAACCGACAACGCCGTCGAACCTTGCCATCCAGCTCCGGAACTAGCTGACAACTTCCAGGATCAGATCGCGCTCTTCAACGGGCTGTTGCGAAATTTTGAAGGCGTCTTCCACGAGTTCGGCGGCTTCTTCGAGGTGGTCTCCCGCGGTGTAATAGATCCGGCAGAGAATGCTGCCCGGGTCGATCTTTTGGCCAACTTTGACTTCCAGAATCACGCCGACGGCGGGATCGATGGAATCTTCTTTGGTATTTCTGCCTGCGCCGATCATGGCGGATGCCTGTCCGATCAGCTCAGCATCGATGACGCTGACGTATCCGCCGCGGCTGGTGGTAATTTCCTGGGCGCCGGTCGCGTTGGGAAGCAATTCGAAACTGTCGAGCACGCGCGGGTCGCCGCCTTGCGCTTCGATAACGTCTTTGAATTTCTGGTATCCAGAGCCATCGAGCAGCTTGGATTGCGACATCTCGCGCGCTTCATCCAGCGTTTTGGTGATCTTGCCGAGATAGATCATGCGAGCCGCCAATTCCAGCGAGATGCGGGTCAGATCTGCGGGGCCTGCGTTCTGCAAGGTTTGCGAAACTTCCATCACTTCCAAAGCGTTGCCGATCGCGTAGCCGAGCGGCTGATTCATGTCGGTGATCAGGGCTTGCACACGCTTGTCGAGGCGGCGTCCAATACCCACCATCATCTGCGCGAGACGCCGAGCTTCGACCTGCTTCTTCATGAATGCGCCGGAGCCTACCTTGACGTCGAGAACCAGCGCGTCGAGGCTTACGGCCAGCTTCTTCGACATGATGGAGGACGCAATCAGAGGTATGGATTCGACGGTTGCAGTGGCATCGCGGAGCGCATACAGCTTACCGTCGGCCGGCGCTACTTCGGGCGTTTGTCCAATAAAGGCGAGTTTATGTTCGGCAAGCACCGCCCGAAATTCGTCGATAGTGAGATCCGTTCGGAAGCCGGGAATGGATTCCAACTTGTCGAGCGTTCCGCCGGTGTGCCCCAGAGCGCGACCGGAAATCATGGGCACGACCACGCCCGCGGCGGCAGCGATGGGCGACGCGATAAGGCTGGTCTTGTCACCCACGCCGCCGGTCGAATGCTTGTCTACTTTAGTTCCTGGAATGGAGGAGAGGTCGACGGCGGAACCCGAGTTCATCATCGACTCGGTCAGGGCGCTCACTTCCCGGTCCGACATGCCCGAGAAATAGACGGCCATCAAGAATGCGGCCATTTGGTAATCGGGAATCTCGCTGCGGGTGTAGCCGTCTACCAGGAACTGCAGTTCCTCCGGAGACAGTTCCTCGCCATCCCGCTTCCTATGAATCAGGTCGACAGTACGCATTTTTCGAATACTAAGAGTACCATCCTGACCAGTGAAGTTTCGGCGCTTCTGCTACTTAGGCGGACGCGGCGTGACACGATTCCGGCGCACGTCCCGCCATCAGAAAACGCCATCAAGGACGCGACCGAGATCGGAGGCGCTTACTCGAAAACCTACGTAGAAGGACCCGAAGAGCGCGTAAACGGCGCTCACCTCGTCAAATCGCATTTCGTAGATGAGTTTTTTGAATACAAGTGGATCATCGGCGAACAGGTCAACGCCCCACTCCCAATCGTCGAATCCGATCGAACCTGTGATGATTTGCTTGACACAACCGGCGTAGCGCCGCCCGACGAGCCCGTGTTCGTGCATGAGGCGCTGCCGCTCAGCCATCGGGACCTGATACCAGTTCTTGTCCTCGCCGCGTTTGCGGTCCATGGGATAGAAGCACACGTATTTGGCGGGGGGAATCGGCGGGAACAGGCGTGGAGCCATCGCTGCCGATTGCCGCGCGATCGTTTCTGCGACGCCAGCGTTCCATTCGGGGGAATGCGGTTCAAATCCTCGCTCGGCGAGTTGCGCGTAGGTCTTGGCTGACGATTCGTACAGTCCCAGCTCGACAATGGAAATGTAGGAGTGCGCGGGCTCGAGATATTCGGAAAGCTCGAGCTGCGCGACGGCCAGCTCCGCGCGGTGCAGGTCGTCGAGCGAATCGCGGAAGTGCAGAAGCAGTAAGTCGCCCTTGTGGCCGAGGAGTGAATAGGCGGCAGACTGATTCGGATGTCCGTCCTTTGAGCCCTGTTCAAGGGGTGATAACACGCGAGCGGTACGATCGATGATATTCTCGCGCTCGGAGTCTTGTAGCCGCCGCCAGGCTGCACGCCGCAAGCGAAACATCTGATGCAGAACCCACGAGCCCTCGAGCGTGAGCGGAACAGCGGGTGACTCAGCCATGTTGCATTTCCCATTCGGGCGCGGGAAGCGGCGGCATCTGGTGGCGATAACGACCTTGGAAAATTTCCGCGAATACGTCCAGCGTTTCTTGATGAATGAGAGCGTTGTCCGCTAGAAGGTAGCGGCCATAAACATCCAACGGCTCGCCTTGCATACCCGATGTCTTGCCGCCCGCTTCCTCGACGAGCAATGTACCGGCGGCCATGTCCCATGGATTCAGGCCAAACTCCCAAAATGCTTCGAGCCTGCCGCACGCGGTGTAAGCCAAATCGAGCGCGGCCGAACCGCCGCGCCGCACGCCGTGCGTTGCCATGGCGATCTGGTAGTAGAAATGGATGTTTACGTTTTGGTGACGCTTGCGACTCGGAAAGCCGGTGGCGACGAGAGCATCATTCAATACACGAGTCTTGCTGACGTGTATCGGAGCGCCATTCAGACGCGCACCCGCGCCACGCTCCGCGGCAAACAGCTCGCGATTGAGAGGATCAAACACCACGCCCGCGATCACTTCACCTTTACTTGCGAGAGCGAGTGTGACATTCCAGGCCGGGTATCCATGCGCGAAGTTCGTCGTGCCATCGAGCGGATCAACGTACCAGCGCAATTCCGACTGCAGCTCGGCGCGGCCTCCCTCTTCGGCGACGATGCCATGCTGCGGAAAGCGTTCCTTAAGACGTTTGATGACCAGTTGTTCGCTGGCGCGATCAGCAGCAGTGACCAGGTCGTAGTCGCCCTTCAGTTCAAAGCCGACGCCGCGATGCGCAAGCAGAACCTGTCCCGCTTCGCGAGCAATCTCGATCGCCGCGTCCAAGAAACTGGCCATATTTTCACTTCAGCACATCGCGTCGTCAGGCCGTTGCGAGAGGACGCAGCCGGGCCGTTCGTTTATCGTTTGTGAGCGAAGGCGCTTCCGACGGGCGCTGCGACGACGCAAGCCTGTCGCGAAAGAGCCTCTTGCCGTATGCGTTCGGTCAGCGTATCGAGGTCCAGTTCGGCGGCTGTGGCAAGACCCAGCGCTTCTAGTTTCGGAGCTACGCTGCGAACCGTTTCGGAGGACCACTCGTAAAACGGGCTGTCAGGCCCACCGTCAACCAGAGACTCCATCCGGCAGGTTGGTTGTTGCAGTCCGGCTTCGGTCAGCAGATGAAACAGGCGTATTCCGATGTTCGGGTGCGGGGTTGCGCGTCGGAATAGCTGCAGCATAAGGTTCTGCATTTGAGTCATCAAGGGAACTTCGGGATAGCTGGACTGCCATGACGAGAAATCATACTCCTGGAATGCCAGGACGCCTCCACTCTTCAGAGCGGAAGCTGCCTTCCGTATGATGGCCGCGGGTTCGGCCATGTGAATGAGGACATGCCGTCCGACTACAGCATCGTATCCATCTCCGAAACTCTCCTGCGCAAAATCGATGCGCTTAAAGACGACTTGCGGTTGCTTTTTCTCTTCGGCGCGCGTGCGGGCGATTTCGAGTGAAGCACTGTCGATATCGATGCCGGTGACGCTTCCTTGCGGGCCCACGAGCCGAGCCGCAAGAAAGGACACGTCGCCGATTCCGCATCCAAGATCCAGGATCCGCATCCCAGGCCGAAGCCCGGCATCTTTCAATAAACGTTCCGTGAGGGGATTCAGAATCGTGGCCTGAAGGGATAACCGGCGGCGTTCGTGCTCGGTGTATCCCATGATGTACGGCGAAGAGCCTGTCGACATGTTCAGTCCATTTTAAGACTCAAAAACCGGACAGGTCACGTGAGGCTTTGATCAGGCAAGCTCTTCAAACTGCGTGATGCGTACCTCACGATCGGGGAAAACAGCTCGAATCTCCAACCGGCCACCCAACGCTTCCACGTACTCTGAAAGCGTACTCAAATAAAGGTCTGTTCTGTGTTCAATCTTCGACACTTCGCCTTGGTTCACTCCCAAACTTTGAGCGAGTTTGACTTGCGTCATCTGTCGCGCTTTGCGCAGCTCATCCAGCGGCATCCCCGCTATGGCTTCCCGTACACGTTCGGCGATCTTCTGCCGACGATTGTCCGGCATAGCATCGAGCAACTCACGAAATTT
Source organism: uncultured Acidobacteriaceae bacterium (assembly GCA_963787615.1). Lineage (GTDB taxonomy): Bacteria > Acidobacteriota > Terriglobia > Bryobacterales > Bryobacteraceae > Bog-105. Next base: position 99,047 of record CAWBDJ010000003.1, read on the forward strand.
CCGCGTTGGCATTACAGTTTACCTTCCCTTCGGAGGTCATCTAAATAGTTTTGGTAGATTCGGTCCGCAACTGGCACGGACTGCTCATACCACCGGTCGTTGCCGGTTTTATCTCCGCCGATTAAGAGAATCGCAGTCCGGAACGGGTCAAAGATATAAAGCGTCCTCAACGGTCTCCCTCCACTCTGGGTGCGCAGTTCGCGCATACCTGAGTGCCGCGAGCTAGTCACCTTTGAGCTATGCGGAAACCCTAAACTTGGCCCGAGTTCTGCAAGCAGGGACACTGAATACGCGACGTCATCCTGTTGGTTTTCAGATAGACTTCTCCACCATTCGCCGAAATCATCCGTGAACTCAACCTCCCAAGCCACACCCATAGTATGCCCTCGGGAGAATATTCTGTCAAGGGAATTGACGCCCCAACTGGCGGTGTTTGACGGACGGTCTCAGGACATTACTGCTGGATCATGCAAACCTATGGCTCGTAATAGCCGGTGCGTGCGGCAATGCGGAGCGAGGGATCGCTCAGCTCTACCTTGACTCTGTGAAAAAGGCGCGGTTGTTCGCGAACGTCCTTGGGATAGTAGCCAAGCAGGTATTCGGTGCGGAGTTCCTGCAAGATGTCGGCGAAGGCAGCATCCAGCCGATCAAAAGATTCGGGATAAAAAATGCGGCCGCCGGTAGACGCTGCGAGCGTGGCAAGCGCATGCTCGCCGCCGATGTTACGCCCGGCATCGGACTCGATGGGAACAACCACGACCGGGTATATCACGGTATCGGCACGCTGCGCAGAGGCGAGAGCGTCTTCGTAATGTTTGTAGCTGGTGGTGTCGCCGCCGTCCGTCACGATAATCATCACGTGCCGGCCTTCCCGTCCGGCAAGCGCGTCGCTGGCCAGATAGATGGCATCGTACAGAGAAGTCCCGCCTTCGCCCCGTAAACCGTGCAGTACACGCTCGGCTCGTTTTTCATTGCGCGAAAAATCCACCTCGAGACTCGTACGCCAATTAAAACTGAAGAGCGCGAACGTATCGTCCGGATTTCCCGATCCGAGCAAAGCCGGAATGAATCGGAGCACGGAATCGACTTCGTAGTGCAGCTCGATTTGGGTACTTCCGCTGGTATCGATCAAGACTGCAACCGAGAGCGGGAGAGAGGTGTTCCTTTCAAAAAGCGCGACTTCTTGTGGAACATTGCTATCGAACACTCGAAAGTCCTGCTTCGTGAGATTGGGCAGCAGCGCACCGGAGGCATCCCGCACCGAAACCAGCAGCCTGACGAGGTTTACTCGTACTGAAAAAGTGGGCGGTGCTTGGGGACCGGGCTGCGACGGCGCGGGCGATTGTTGAGGGGCCGGAATTTGTTGGGGCTGCGGCGGTGGATAGGCGGGTTTAAATTGAGCGGCGGCGCTCGAACCCAAACACAAAAACGCCAAGGCGGCCCGGCGGACGCGACAACTACACTGCGCCATGCGTCGAACGACTCGCTACCAAACGTTCATCCCATTCGCCATCTACCCAGACCGCTCCGTCGGCAAAAAACTCTTTTTTCCAGATCGGAACTTCGCGCTTCAGACGATTGATGGCCTCTAACGCGGCTTCAAAAGCAGCTTTACGATGGGGTGCGGTGGCGACCACCGCGACGCTGGCCTCGCTGATTTGCAAGCGACCGAGGCGGTGAACGACGCCGATTCGATCAATCGCGAACTGAGCGACAATTTCGCGTCCTATGCGGGCCATCTGTTCCAGCGCCATCTGTTCGTAGCACTCGTATTCGAGATAAAGTGTCGGACGTCCTTTGGTGTTGTTGCGCACGACGCCTTCAAATATGACGACCGCTCCATCCTCGGGCTGCTGCAATGTGCGCGCGAGCTGTTGCGAATCAATGGCGTCGCGAGTAATCGCGAACAGATGTCCATTTACATCTTGAATTGCCGGTCCCGACCCACCTCTGGTAGACCCGCCACTCACGGGAGGCAAAAACGCCACTTCGTCGTTATCGGCTAATACGGCGTCAGGCGTTGTAAACTCCCGGTTCCTGGCAAATAAGATCGACGGACGCTTGCCCCGCAGGGTTTCGAAGCGTTCCGAATAGGCGTCAAACAGGCTTGCCAGCGTGGAGTGAGGCTCAAGTTCGAGCGATTCCTCCGCAGTGCCCACGATATCCTTGAGCACCCCGAAGAACAACACCCTCACCCGCATGTCCAAATGCTAACAAGGCAGCGCCGGGTCGCGGCTGCGGCTATATTCAGAGCGAGAGGATGCCCGCTTGGAGCACGATTCGATTACCTCGCGAAAACACCGGACCCAGTTGCGCGTCCGTTACGCCGAGACGGATCAGATGGGGGTGGTCTATTACGCCAACTACCTGGTGTGGATGGAAATCGGGCGCGTGGAGCTGGTTCGCGCGCGCGGCCTGGATTACAAGAACCTGGAAGAGGTAGAGGGGCGCTTCCTTTCAGTGGTGGATGCGAGCTGCCGGTATCTGTATCCGGCGCGGTACGACCAGGAAATTATCGTCGAAACGGAAATCGCCTCTGCCAACGCGCGCTTGGTCGAATTTGCGTACGAGATCCGGTCGGCCGATCCCGACCGATTGCTCGCGAAAGGAGCAACGCGCCACATCTGGCTAAATCGCGAATGGCGGCCGGCACGCTTGCCGCTGAAGTATGAGCATCTGCTGCGGGTAGGATAGGTGCAACGCATGATTCACGTCATCCTGCCAGTCGGATTGCTGCAGTGCAATTGCTCGATTTTTGGGGACGAGCAGACGCACGAAGCGATCGTCATCGACCCGGGAGATGAGATTGACAAGATTACCGCCGTGCTGGACCGGCATCAGCTGAAGGTGAAGGCCATCGTGATCACGCATGCGCACATCGATCACGTGGCGGGCGCGCATAAGCTGCGGGCCCTGACCGGGGCTCCGGTGTACTTGAATGAGCGCGATAAGGAATTATTGGATTCGCTCGAAATGCAGGCGCGCTGGCTGCGTGTGGAGACGCCTGAGCGCACACCGATCGACACGGCGGCAGAAGACGGAACGGTTTTGCGGCTGGGCCAGGCGGAATTTCAAGTCATTCACACGCCGGGTCACACGCAAGGGAGCGTGTCGGTCTGGATACCGCAGGAAAACAAACTGCTCGCGGGCGACACGTTGTTCCGCGATTCAGTAGGTCGAACGGACCTGCCGGGCGGAGATACGCACCAGCTTCTTTCTTCCATCAAGACGCGGCTGCTCGATTTACCCGGTGACGCCGTCGTGGTTCCGGGCCACGGCGCAAACACCACCATTGGCCGCGAAAAGGAACGCAATCCGTTCCTGCAGAATCTTTAAGCGAGCGGGTCGGCCGTTACGTTGGCGGCCGGCTTTGCTTCGAGCACGCTAGTAATGAGCTCTTTCGCGTCGGTCAGGCTTTTGGTGATCAGCTGAATGTCCATGGCAGGTTTCCCGAGCTGGCGCACGCTCTGGCAATAGACGCCATGCTGTCCTACTAAGACCAGCGCGTCAGTGATGCAATCGAGGGTGACCGCGAGCCGACCGCGCTCACGACCCATCATGAATTCGTAGCGCTCGAGATCGTCCTGGCGCTCCTCGTAAACGGACATCTGCCCCAATTCTGACACGCTGGCGCAGGACGGCTCGGGTTATATAGTCGACTGTAATGCGCGACAAGCTGCTCGTGATGACGGCTGCAGTACAAGGCGGATACATGTTGTTCGACGGCATCCACGAGATGGTGACGGGCACCTACTTCGGAGGCCGTGTGGGGCCTTGGGCTTATATCGTCCGGGCACTGCACGTGCGAGTCGAATCCATGGGGCCGGTTTTCGTTGTTCTTGGCGCGCTATGGCTGTTTGCTGCCGTGCAGACGGTTCGAAATTCCCGCACCGCGCCCGTCCTCCTGACTTGCGCGGCGGTGGTGACGCTCGCTTACCCGCTCTTTGGCACGCTTCTCTCGCTCGTCACTCTCGGCGTTCTGATGACTCGCAAGACGGCACGATGAGCGTTTGCGGGTCTCAAGCGCCCCTGCGATTGTCTACACTGAGAGCAGTTCCGCAGCATGCACATTCCTTCCTGGCCGCAGGCAGACGAGCGCGAATCGGAGCTGTTGCGGATGGTGCTCGAAAGCCCGCAATGGGGCGGCTTTCACCCGTTCGTTGCTGAATTCGAGCAGAGCTTCGCGGCTTATCAGCACAGTCTGTACGGCATCAGCGCGTTCAACGGAACGGTCGCGCTCGAACTCGCATTGACGGTGCTGGGCATCGGCCCCGGCGATGAGGTGGTCATGCCGGCGATTTCGTTCATCTCGACCGCGACTGCCGTTTCAAGACTAGGCGCTACGCCGGTGTTTGCAGATATTGAGGAATCGTCGTTCAATCTCGATCCGGAGCGCGCGCGGGAAGCGCTTTCGCCGAAAACGCGTGCAGTCCTCGCGGTGCATTTCGGCGGCACGATGTGCAACGTGGACGGGCTTCAGGCCATCTGCCGCGAACGCAATCTGCTGCTCATCGAAGATGCCGCCCACGCTCACGGTTCCGAATGGAACGGCAGACGTGCAGGAAGTTTTGGCGTGACGGGTTGCTTCAGTTTTCAGAACGGGAAGGTGCTGAGCGCGGGCGAAGGCGGAATGCTGGTGACTTCCGATGAAGACTTTGCGGAGCGCGCGCGCTCAGTTGCGAACTGTGGCCGCATACCCGGCCACAGCTTCTATGAGCATCACCGGCTAGGAACGAATTTTCGACTGACGGCGCTCCAGGCAGCCATTTTGCTGGCCCAATTCGAGCGCCTGCCGGAACAGATAGAACTTCGGGCCGGGAATGCACGACTGCTGAAGATGCTGCTGGCAGATGTCGCGGAAATCGAGTGGCAAGAGCAGCCGCGGGCGCAGACGCAGAACTCCTGGTATCTGCTGGTGGGCCATGTTCGGGGGGCGGGGATCGCGCGAGACGAATTTCAACAGAGCTTAACAGCCGCCGGTCTGCCCTGTACGCCGTTTTACCCGCACACCCTCTATCAAAATCATTTGTACCGGGACGGAAGCGCGTGCCGCGTTATGCCGTGTCCCGTTGCGGAATCGCGCGTATTGGACTCGTTTTGGCTGCCGCATCGCGTTTTTTTGGCTGATGAAGAGACGATTCGCGAAGCGGCGGAGTTGATTCGCTCCCGAGTGAGTGAGGGTGTGGGCGTCCAGCCTACTTCGCGGGGGGCGTAGCGGGAGTACCAGGCTCGGGAGAGATTCGCTGCCCGGTTATTTTGAATTCGGTCGCGCCTTGAGGCATCTTGCCCAGCCGTTTTTGTATTTCAACGCGTTGCGTACTCGGATCGTTCTTCAATCGTTCAATACGCTGTTTCTTAGCTTCGATGTCCCGCTGTAGCGTGGCGTTCTGTTCCTCAAGCGTTCGAATCTGGCGGTGCTTGTCCTCGAGCGCGCTCACGCCTTGAGGCCCTCGCAACATAATCGTCGCGTATGCGGCTAAACCGGCGAGCGCGGCCAAGGCGGCCAAGGGCCGGAGGAAGCGTAACACTGAAAGTGACTCCTTACATATCTTTATAAACTTGTTTAGAGGAAAGGTCTAGCAGAAATCGATTTTTATGGCAGATAGTCTGCATATGGTGGTCTTTTGCACCTGCGAGGACCAGCGTCAGGGCATGCACATCGGCGAGGCGTTGGTGAGCGAACGGCTGGCAGCGTGCGTGAATCTCTTACCGGCGGTGCAGAGCATCTATCGCTGGCAGGGAAATATTGAGCGGGCGGAGGAGGTGCTCTTACTCATTAAGACCACACGTGATCGATTTCCGGCATTGCGAGACCGTATCCAGGAACTGCACACCTATGACACGCCGGAAATCATTGCGCTTCCGATAAGCGATGGTTCGGAGAAGTACCTGACGTGGCTTGGTGCCCAGGTTTGACCTGCCACAATCGATGCAATGCGAATATCTTCAGTGATTCTGGTCGCGGCGGTGGCCGGAGCAGCGTTTGCGCAAGAAACACCACTCACTGCCCTGCCCTACACTCCGAGCCTCGACACGCAATTCATGGACAAGTCGGTCGACCCATGCACTGACTTCTACAAGTATGCGTGCGGAAACTGGAACAAGCTGAATCCTATTCCTCCGGATCAAGCGCGCTGGGAGGTGTATTCGAAACTGGAAAACGATAATCAGCGCTTCTTATGGGGCATCCTGGAGCAAGCGTCGCATCCGAGCCCGTCTCGCAACGCCAACGAACAGAAGATCGGCGACTTTTTTCAGGCCTGCATGGATGAGCGCGCCATCGAAGCAGCAGGTGCCAAGCCTCTGGAACCGATGCTTGCCGAAATTTCGGCCCTGAAGCGTGTCGATAGCATCGCCGGTTACATCGCACAACAGCATCGCAACGGAGTCGACCGTGGAGTACTGTTCGGCTTGAGATCCGATCAGGATTTTGACAACTCATCGCAGGTGATTGCGTTCGCGACAGCGGGAGGCTTAGGTCTTCCGGATCGCGATTACTACACGAAAACGGATGCCAAATCGCAGGAAATCAAGCGGCGTTACGTGCAGCATGTCGAACGCATGCTGGAGATGATTGGCGAATCTGCGCCGGATGGGCACGCCGACGCGCAGTCGATCCTGGCGATCGAGACGGACTTAGCCAAGGCCTCGCTTACGCGTGTGGAGCGGCGCAATCCCTACAACCTGAAGCACAAAATGTCGCGTGAGGAACTAGGACGCATGGTTCCGGCATTCGATTGGGATACATACCTGGGCACAGTGGGCGTGCCGGAGTTTCAAGAGCTGAATGTAGCGCAGCCCAAGTTTTTCGAAGCGTTGAACCAAGAGTTGAGCCACCAAAACCTGGCTGCCTGGCGGGCTTATTTGCGCTGGCACCTGGTCCACTCCGAGGCGCCATATCTGTCGTCGAAATTCTTTCAGGAAAACTTCGATTTCTTCGCGCGCTATTTGCAGGGCGTGAAGCAAATACCTCCGCGGTGGAAGACCTGCACGCGTCTGGTAGACCGTGACCTCGGCGAGGCGCTCGGACAAGTATTCGTTGCCAAGACGTTCTCGCCTCGAACCAAGCAGGATGCTCTGAAGGTGACCGAAGAGATCGAGCAGGAGATGGGGCGCGACATCAAAGACCTGACTTGGATGAGCGATGCGACAAAGCAACAGGCGCTGGAGAAACTTCATGCAGTCGTGAATAAAATCGGCTATCCGGATCGATGGCGCGACTACAGCTCGGTCGAGATAGCACCGGGCGATTTTCTCGGCGACGTCACTCACGCGTCCGCGTTCGAAGCGCACCGCCAGCTCGCCAAGATCGGCAAGCCAGTCGACCGGGGCGAATGGGGGATGACCCCGCCCACGGTTAACGCGTATTACAACCCGCAGATGAACGACATTAATTTTCCGGCGGCGGTCTTACAACCGCCGTTGTTCGATCCGAAGATGGATGCTGCTCCGAACTACGGCAACACCGGCGCAACCATCGGACATGAACTGACTCACGGGTTCGATGACGAAGGCAGGCAATTCGACGCGCAAGGCAATCTGAAGGACTGGTGGACGCCGGCGGATGCGAAAGCCTTCGAGCAGCGGGTGGCGTGCGTGCGGAATCAGTACGCGGAATATACAGTGATCGACGACATTCACATCAACAGCAGCTTGACGCTGGGCGAAGACGTGGCCGATATCGGCGGCACCCTGCTTGCCTACATTGCGTGGAAGCACGCCACTCACGACCAGCAGTTGCAGCCGGTCGACGGGCTGACGCCGGATCAGCGCTTCTTTGTGGGCATGGCGCAATGGGCATGTGGCGACGAGCGGCCGGAGAGCAAACGTATGCACGCGATTACGGACCCGCACTCACCGGATGAATACCGAATCAACGGCGTAGTTTCCAATTTGCCGGAATTCGGTCAAGCCTTCGGTTGCAAAGTAGGGCAGCCGATGGTGCGCGCCCATGCATGCCGGGTGTGGTGAGGGCTAGCTTTGCAGCCTGCTGACCTTCTTCGTCTCTCGATCAATTGCGAACTTGTCCGGCGTCTCTGAGGCGAAATCGTAAATCACGAACGCGGGTGTCGTGTCTTCCCACCTTCCGCTCGAGAACTTTGCACCCATGATTGGTCCCGGATTGATCAGTAGGCAAGCACCTTGCCGGGAGATCTCAAACTCGTGGTTATGCCCGAAACAGACCACGTCGTAATCGCCCGATTTCGCCATGGGGCGCGCGAGGTAATCGAAGTGGTTTACGGCGAAACGCTTCCCCTCGAAAGTAGTCTGAAACAGCTCGCCGTGAAGATGGCAGTTAGGCTTTTTTAGCGCTTTGGCGGTAATGCGGTAGAGATCGGCGTCATTATTTCCAAACACGATGTGGATGTCGCGCTCGAATTTCGCAAGCTCGTCTATGACAAATGGCGAGCAGAGATCGCCGCAGCAGATCAAAGCATCGGCGCCCTTGACGGCGTCGAGAGCTGCGGACAAGTTCCACAGGTTGTCGTGAATGTCGGAGAGTATTGCGAGGCGCATGGCTCATCACCTACGAACTCATTCGTAGAAATTGCGATTCCAGGCATGCCGCTTCAAAATCGCCAGCGTTTTGTCGTCGAGCATTCCGGCCGCCGCCGCGCGGCAATTGCTCTCGACGGTCTCGATGCGCCGCATGCCGGGTATGACGGTAGTTACCGCGCAATGGGACAGGCAAAAACGAATGGCGATTTGTGCCAGCGTTCCGGGCACTTCGGCTAGATCGCGCTTCAAAGCCTCGACGTGCTCGACAACCTGCCGCTTGCGATCATCACGAAAATACGATTCGCGGAAATCACCCGGCTCGAACTTCGTGTCTTCCGTTATCGTTCCCGTCAAACCGCCTTCATCCAGCGGAACGCGCGCCAGCACACCGACCCTGTTTTGTTGGCAGAGCGGAAGTAAATTGGCAGCGGCGGCCTGATCGAATATGTTGTAAATGACCTGTACGGCCGTGATCGCGCCGGTTTTCACGGCTTCTAACGCGGAATCGGGCTCATGTTCGGAAATAGAAATTCCGAAGTAGCGAACTTTTCCACTCCGCCGGAGATCTTCGATTGCGCGGCGCCATTCCTCGGTGTTGACCCAGGCATCGGTCCACACATGGAATTGCTGCAGATAGATCTGCTCCACTCGAAGATTCCGCAGGCTCTGTTCCGTCGATTGCACGATGTAGTCGTAGGGAAAAACCTCCGAGATCGGTGTAGAAGGGGAGGCGGGCCAAATGCGATTCTTGGGCGGAATCTTGGTAGCCACAAACACTTTGCGAAAACTCTCTCGGACGGCTTGGCCGACCAACTGCTCACTATGACCATCGCCATACGCCAGCGCCGTGTCGACAAGATTTACGCCGAGTTCGAAAGAGCGCTTGAGGGCTCGCATCGATTCGTCGTCGCGGCCGCCTTGCCATTGCGTGCCGCCGCCAATGCCCCACGCGCCGAACCCTAACTCGCTGACTTCTGCTTCCGTGGTGCCCAGTTTGCGATAGTGCATGTCTGAATCAGGTGCCCTGTTCGGGCGGCTTGGCGAGACGCAGCGCGAGTCGCCAGAGTGACGGAACCGAGGACATAGCGGTGATCCGATGCTGGTCAATGTATTGACCGGTTTGGCTGAGCACACTGGGAGTAAAGGCCGGCCCCAAATGCAGATCGCAGCCTGAAAGCAGCGGAAACAGGCAGTTGCATATGAGCCCATGCCCGAAATAGACCGGGAGCAGGCAGAGTGTGCGTTGATACCTTGCGACGCCAAGTACCTGACGTAAACTGTGCCAGCGCGCTGCTAGCGAACGATGCGTGTGTACGACTCCCTTCGGGTGCCCTGTGGAGCCGGAGGTAAATAAGATGAGCGCTTCGTCGTCGAGATGCAGGCTCGCCTTTAGACTCGATTCGCCGGTGGCGCGCTCTTCGGATCCAATGATAGGAGCTGTAGAACGCTGCGGAGTGTTGCCCTTGCCGGTCGCAATGATCAAGCGGGGGTCGGCGGCAGCGGCGAGATTATCAAGCTCGAATATGCTCAGAGCGGCATCGACCGGTATGGCAGTCGCTCCTATCAACCAAACGGCAAGTAGTTCGGCAATGAACTCGAGCGTATTGTCAGTGAGCAGGAGAACGCGGTCGCCGCGATGGACGTTGGCCGCACCGTTGCGGTGTGCCCGCGCTGCTATTTCACTCCAAATGGCTTGGGGGTCCCAGACGCGCCCGCTTGTGACGTCGTGCAGGGCGCCCAAGTGAAAACCCATCGGTACATTCTAGCGGGAATCTCACACCTCTCGCGCGACCTGCGCTCCAGTTCGCATTACAGTACTAAGACTGTGCTTTTCCACTTTCGCTTCCCGCACGAGTGAGTGTATACTGGCCAAGATTTCCAATAATTAGGAGGAACCTTGCTCACTCGCTTGGGTGTGTTATCCGTTGTGTGCCTGTCGGTGCTGACGGCAAATGCCACCACCATCATCACTCGTACTCCTGTCACAGAATCTTCGGAAAGCTTTCTCCAGGCGGTTAGTTGGACTCAGACCTCGACGTTCACAGGGGTGAGCATAAACGCGGATTTGGAATCAAGCGCCGGCGGGACCGCAATGGGCACAGCGTACCTGACGGACAGTCTGGGACCTGGAACGACAAAAGCGGCAAATGAAATCGCTTCCACGCCGATTTCCGTTACCTCCAGCAGCTTCACCTCCGTGAACCTTTTCTCGGGATTAACGCTGGCCCCGAACACGTATTACCTGGTGATTCAAATGGACGAGGACAGCTTGCACCACGACGTCCTCGACTGGGGGTTTAGCTCGGCCGCCATCACGGTCGTTGGGCCAGGAGTAACTTCTAATCCGGATCAGAGCGACAACACTACGGGTGCAAGCTACCCGCCAGCCAACTCGTTTGCAGTGAAAGCGCAGGGCCTGATCTACTCGGTGACGAGCAACACTTCTGTTCCGGAACCAGGCGCGCTCGGCTTGGTCTTCGCCAGTCTCTGCTGCGCTGGCCTGCTCCTTCGACGGCGCGGCCGTTAACGCTTCAATTCGGCTTGTGTCTTCTGAACAATCTGCTGCAGCGGTTCAAGCACGCTCGCATCGGGAGTACTCAGCTTGCCCTTCACCGTGTCGTGGAACGTCAGCAGCCCATTGAGGCTGTTGCGCAAGTTGTCGTCGTGAGTATTATTCGCCAAATCCCTGGCCAAGCCGAACATCCGTTCCGAATCCTCACTGGCGGAGCCGTAATTTAGCCTCGCTGCCTCGACGTAACTGAGCGAAGCGAGCTCGCGGATTTTGGCAAGGTTCGCGTCGAGTTGCGCGGTGTTCAATTGTGTCTCGAGCGTCGAAGCTTTTCGATACGACGGAATGAAACCGAGCAAGAATCCCGCGAGGAACAGGAACGCTCCAAGAATTGCAACTTTCCTCCAGTTCACTCGATTCCTCCTAAGCTCTCGCTCTGCGTTGCTCTACTATGTCAGTGTAATCAGGTCAGAAAACAGAAAGGCCGCCGTGCGCAGATGCGAACGACGGCCTGAACTATGCTGGTTTGTATTACGGACGGGCTACGTTCTCGGCCTGCAGCCCCTTAGGGCCACGCTTGACCTCGAACTCCACCTCCGCACCCTCTTCCAGAGTCCGATAACCATTCATCTGGATGGCCGAGAAGTGCACGAACACATCATCGCCGTTCGAGCGCTGGATAAAACCATAGCCCTTCGCGGCATTAAACCATTTCACTACACCTTTTTCTCTCACTACGAATCTCCTGTGCTTTGATGCGAGATGAATGCCCGTTCACTCGTCGCCGGGCACAAGAAGAGCTATGCGCTCTCTCATCCGGCGGGAGTTCGCAGGAATACAACCAGCTTGCATCTGAAAAATCTGGAATACACTCTAACAGATCAGTTCTTGAGCATCAAGCAAAAAAAGATTGGAATCAACGTCTTACATAGGGTTTTGGCGAGTTCTACAAGTACTGGCTCGCGCGTTAAGGGCTGGTTTGAAAGATGTGGCGGGCGAAGGAACGGCTCAACAGCAGGTGTTGATCGGACTACGCGGATCCGACGACGTTTTCTTGCGTTTTTTGCTCGCCGGCAGGATGCTGTTGCGCAACTTTGGCCGCGCCGCGGACATCATTGGGCGACGGAACGGTGAGCATTCGCCTGGACAGCTTAACCAAGCCGCGGCGCTCGAGTTGGTTGAGCGTCGTCGACGTGGTTTCTCTGGTTGCTCCGATCAGATCCGCGAGCTCGAGCTGAGTGATCGGGATGCGATGGCCTTGGCCATCCTCGTCCGGTTTCACCAGTGCAGCGAGTTCCCCCAGGTAATGCAGAATTCTGAACTCGACGTCATGCAGGCACAGCAATTCGACTTTTTCTGCTAGGGCCAGCCTTCTCTCGAGCAGATACGTGACCAGCGCAGTGGTCAATTCCGGGCTGCTGGTGAGCGCTTGGCTCAATTGGGTCCGCGGAATCCGAAAAATTGTCGCCGTGGTGAGGACTTCGGCGTCCGCGTAATAGGAAGATCGCGACTCGGATAAAGATTCCTCGCCGACCAGTTCTTGCGGTCCGCGAATAGTCAAGATAATGCGACCACCGCTACTGCTCACGCGCGTGAGTTTCACCAGCCCGTCGTCGATTAAGTAAACCGAGTCGGCCGCTTGATCCTGAGAGAATAACGAGGTCGAGCGACGGAGCGACGAAAGCCGGCTTACCTCCGGACTCGTTAGAACAACATTCCGTATTGCGGTTGCTAGAGAAGTCACGACTGTAACTCCGGTTTCTCTGATTATATGACTTATACGCACTTGCCACAGGGGAAAGTTTCGGTCTAGCACATTTATTACACATCTCGTTGCTTTATGTAAGGTTCGTTATGTAAGGCGCGTTACGTATCGCCTGCGCAAATTGTGCCGCGGAATCGAAGAACACTCGTACATCGTCCGCTTGGACTGCGTCTCGAACGCTGGAGACGGAAGCGAGAAGCTGGTCCAATGCTGCCAGAATTTCCGCTTTGTTTGTCGACAAGATACTCTGCCACAGCTCTGGCGAACTTAACGCCAAGCGCGTCATATCGAGGAGTCCGGCGCCGAACACTTGATAGAAATGTTCGTTTTTCTGCTCGGCTAGCACGTGCGCAAGCGCAATCGAGACGAGTTGCGGCAGATGAGAGGTGAAAGCAAGTACAGCGTCATGGTCAGAGGCGGAAAGGTAAACGACGTTCGCACCGATGCGAGAGAGCCACGCACGAAGCGTTTCCTGCGCGCGCGTTTCTGCCGCTGTGGGTGTCAGAACGTACGGGCGCCCTCGGAACAGGTTTGGGTCGGCCGCTTGCACGCCGCGCTGTTCCTTGCCAGCGATGGGATGGCCGCCGAGGAAGGTTGCGTGGCGCACGCATTCGGCTGCCTTTTGAACGATTGCTGACTTCGTGCTTCCTACGTCGGTGATGAGGCAGGTTGAGGATGCGATAGGCCCGAGTGCTTCGAGCGTTGTGAGAATACGATCGACCGGTTGCGCCAGGTAAATAACATCCGCCGATGCTGCCGCTTCTGCCAGAGTGCTGCCGCGCGAAATGGCCCCGGCATTCAGGCCGGCTTCAATCGCTCGCTCGGAGCTGACGCCGAGGATTTCGCCCGTGAAGCCTGCCTGCCGGAGAGCCAAGCCAAAGGAACCGCCGATCAGCCCAACGCCGACAATCGCAACCGTGTTCATTCGACTGCTGCGTTATCAGGCTGTACGGCCGATTGCAACCGCAATCGCACGAACCTGCTGCATCATTTCTGAAAACTGATCAGGGCGCAAGGTTTGGGCGCCATCGCTCAAGGCGTGATCGGGGTCCGGATGTACTTCGACCAAAACGCCATCAGCTCCCGCTGCGATCGCGGCGCGAGCCATGGGCTGCACATAATCCCTTCTGCCAGTGCCGTGCGAGGGATCCGCGATGACTGGCAAGTGTGTCAGCCGCTTCAACACCGGGATGGCTGAGATGTCCATGGTGTTACGAGTGCTGGTCTCGAAAGTGCGAATACCGCGCTCGCATAGAATCACCTGGTAATTGCCGCCCGACATAATGTATTCGGCAGAAAGCAGGAGCTCTTCGATCGTCGCGGCAATCCCGCGTTTGAGCAGAACCGGTTTTCGAACCTTCCCCAGCTCGCGCAACAAATTGAAATTCTGCATGTTCCGCGCACCCACTTGCAGAATGTCCGCATATTGGACCAGCAGCGGAATCTGCACCTGGTCCATGACCTCGCTGATGACCAACAGATTGTGCCGGTCCGCCGCAGAACGCAGAATGCGTAGCCCTTCTTCGCCCATGCCCTGAAACGTGTACGGCGAGCTGCGGGGCTTGAACGCGCCGCCACGAATGACTTGCGCTCCACCGGCAGCGACGATTTCGGCCGCTTGCTCGATTTGCCCCTCGCTTTCGATACTGCAGGGGCCAGCCATAGAAACGACCTTCGGCCCGCCGATGTCGATGCCGCCAATATGGATGACAGTGCCGGCTGGTTTGAAATGGCGGCTGGCCAGCTTGTAGGGCGAAACGATGCGATGGCATTCCTTCACCCCGGGCATGATCTCGAGTACCGCGGGATCGAAATCGTCGATCGGGCCCACACCGCCTAAAACGGTGTGACGCACGCCGGTCGAGCGATGCACGGTGAAGCCCATCTCGACCAGCCGGTTTATGACGATCTCGGTTTGGGCCTCCGTCGCGCCCTCTTGCATGACGACTAGCATGGGATTCGTTACCGGTCCGCCGGCTTTCCTTCAAGCATCTTGATTTGCTGAACGGTTCTCATCTCGTCGATGATGCGCTCGAAGATACGCTTCACCGCGTCCTGACCCAACGGGCCGTGGTTGTGCGCAGTGACATTGGCAAACACTTGATCTTCGCGCTTCGGCTCATAAACGGCGAGGTGTAGGTCCTGTTTAATGCGGCCGATTTCCTCGACGATAGCGGTACGTCGATTGAGCACGTCGAGCAGCTCGAGATCAAGGCTGTCGATAAGCTCACGACAACGTGTCAGATCTTCGATGACAAAGCGGCTCATGAGCCTCGAAGAGATGAGGTGAGTTGGCGTGTGAAGCTCTCCAATTTCGCGGCGAGGTCCGGAGCGGCGGCGTGTGCTTCGATGAATCTCACAATCGCGCTGCCGACAACCACACCATCGGCAATGCGTGCCGCTTCCGCTACCTGCTGCGGAGTGCTGATGCCAAAACCTACAGCAAGGGGAAGATCAGTAAGCTCGCGCATGCGCCTAGCAAGTGGCGCTGCGGCCTCGGAAAGCGATACCTGCTCGCCTGTAACGCCGGTTCGCGAAACCAAATAGATAAATCCGGAAGAGTGTTGGGCCACGAGGCGGAGCCGGCGCTCGGTGCTGGTCGGCGCGGCGAGGAAAACCGTATCGAGCCCGGAGGCGCGCAACCGGCTGACAGGTTCGCTCGCCTCTTCGATAGATAGATCGGTCAGCAGCACGCCATCGACACCCGCTTCCGCAGCATCTCGCGCCAATTTCTCGAAACCATAACGCAGCAGAGGATTGAGGTAGCTGAACAGCAGAATGGGTATTTGCGATTCGCGGCGGATTTGCCGGACGGTATCGAGCAGATGGAGGAGTGTTGCTCCCGCACGAAGAGCTCGATCGGAGGCGCGCTGAATAACCGGGCCATCGGCGATCGGATCGGAAAAGGGGACGCCGAGCTCGACTAAATCGGCGCCGCCCCTCTCAAGAGCGAGAACGAGAGACGCTGTATGAGCAGGCGTGGGATCGCCTCCCGTGATGTAGGCGATGAAAGCCGGCCGGCCTTCCTTCCTACAAGCGCCGAAAAGATTCGCGATGCGAGTCGCGGTTTCGACCATTCAGGCGTCCAGCTCCGGCATGTTTTCGCGGTAGATGTCGATGTCCTTGTCGCCGCGGCCCGAGACGTTTACGATGTACACGGCGCCTGGTTCTGCGGGCGCTCGGCGCATCGCTTCCGCAACGGCGTGTGACGATTCGAGCGCTGGAATGATGCCTTCCAGGCGGGCCAGCGCCATCGCTGCGCCAAGCGCTTCGTCATCGCCGATGCGAACATACTCGGCGCGATTCCGGTCGTGCAGCCACGCGTGCTCCGGCCCGATCAGCGCGTAATCGAGGCCTGCTGAAACCGAATGCGTGAGCCCCACTTGGCCCTGATCGTCCTGCAAGAGATAGCTGAAGGCGCCGTGCAATACTCCCGGCGACCCTCCGCTGAATCGCGCTGCGTGGTCGCCGAGTTGGTGCCCGCGTCCGCCCGCTTCCACGCCAATCAGTCGGACCGTGGAATCTCCGAAGAACGGATAGAAAATGCCGATCGCATTGCTTCCTCCGCCCACGCAAGCGATGATCGTATCCGGCAAACGACCGATCTGTTCGAACGCTTGTGCGCGCGCCTCTTCCCCAATCACGCGATGAAAATCGCGCACCATCATCGGGTAGGGGTGCGCACCTAAGGCGGAGCCCAGCAGGTAGTGCGTCGTTGCGACGTTGGCGACCCAATCACGCATGGCTTCACTGATCGCATCCTTCAGCGTGCGGCTCCCGTTCGTGACGCTCACGACGTTTGCTCCCAATAGGCGCATGCGAAAGACGTTCAGCCGCTGCCGCCGCATGTCCTCTTCGCCCATGTAGACGACGCATTCCATGCCGAAGAGAGCGCACACCGTGGCGGTCGCGACACCGTGCTGGCCGGCGCCCGTCTCGGCGATGATTCGGCGCTTGCCCATTCGCCGGGCCAGCAGAATCTGGCCCAGGCAGTTGTTGATTTTATGAGCGCCGGTGTGAAGCAGATCCTCGCGCTTCAACCAGATTTGCGCTCCGGCCGCACTCTCGCTCAGACGCTTGGCAAAAAACAGCGGCGTCGGACGTCCTGCGTAATGACGGAGCAGCGACTGCAACTCGCTTTGGAAATTCGGATCGATCCGCGCTGAGTTGTAAGCCTGCTCAAGCTCTTCGAGAGGCGACATCAAGACTTCCGGCACATACCGGCCGCCGTACGGGCCAAAATGCCCAAGCGCGTCGGGAACAGGCGTCGAACTCATGACGTGCTTTCTTGCTGGAGACAGCGGCCGGCGGTGAGCGCCGCTCGAACGAAATCTCGCACCCGTTGTGCGTCTTTCTTGCCGGGCCGGGCTTCGAGCCGCGAACAGGCATCCACGCCCCACGGACTTGTTACGCCGATCGCCTGGGCGACGTTCATCGCATCCAAGCCGCCCGCGATGATGGCCCGGTCAGGAAATCTCGCGCCGAGTGTCCATGAGAAAGTTACGCCCGAACCGCCGAATTGAGGCCCGGGGGTGTCGAGCAGATACGCTTCAACGCCCGCAGCCCGGCCGTACGGCTTAGCTCCCGGAGCGATGCTCTTCCAAACACGACAGGGGATCGATAGAGGCAAGGGACACTCGTCGCCGTGCAACTGAACAACATCGAGCGGCACTCGCGCAGCGATGTCCATCAATTCTTCTTCGTGCGCGTTCACAAAAACGCCTACACTCCAATATTCACCGCGCACGGCCCGCACAATCCGACGCGCGTGGGCCGGCGTAATGTAACGCGGGCTTTTCGAATAGAAGTTGAATCCCAAAGCATTCGCGCCCGCCTCCACCGCTATTCGTGCGTCTTCTTCATTGGTAATGCCGCAAACCTTTACGACAAACGGGGGCAGCTCAGCGGTCATCATGACTCTTCCGGACCAGCTCTTTCAGAGCGACCGCCGGATCCTCTGAGCGCATCAGTGCTTCGCCAATCAAGAATGCTTGAAATCCCGCGCCGCGCAACAAATCGATATCGGCACGGCTGTAAATCCCGCTCTCGCTGACGCGAATGGCACTCGCAGGCATCAGGTAGCTCAACCGCAGAGACGTATCGAGCGATGTTTCGAACGTTTCGAGATCGCGATTGTTGACTCCGATAATCTCGGCGCCGGAATCGGCGGCTTTTTGAAGCTCCTCCTGAGTGTGAACTTCGACGAGCGATGCTAGCCCAAGCGAATTTGCCAACTCACGAAAGCTCTGGAGTTCAGGAAGGTTCAAAACAGCGGCAATCAGCAGGATCGCGTCGGCTGCGTGTGCCGCAGCTTCGAAAATCTGCACACGATCGATGATGAAGTCCTTGCGCAGGACTGGAATCGCGACAGCGGCTCGCGCGGCTTCCAAATCGTGAAGCGATCCTTGAAAATATTCTTTATCCGTCAACACCGACAAGCACGCTGCTCCGCCCTGTTCGTAAGCGTGCGCGAGAAATGCCGGATGAAAGTTCGGCTGCAATACGCCCCGACTCGGAGATGCCTTCTTAATTTCCGCAATGATGGCAGGCTGCGAACCTCGAAGCGCCGCCGCAAATGGCCGCGGATGCGATTTGCGCTCGTAGGCTTCCTGCTCCAAAACGGCAGCGCGCGCATGCAACTCCGCTACTTCTTGTTGCTTGTGCTGAACAACGGCGGCAAGAATGCCGGATGAGGTGCGCACGGCCATGCGAGGGGTTAGGAACCCTCATCGTAACAAGTTAGGCGTACTAACTAACGCGCCTTCGAGCCGCTCCGTTGCGCCTGATCCTTCAGCGACGCTTCCATGGCCGCGATCCGGAGTTTCGAGCGCTCGCATCTGCTTCCTTCTGCCGGTCGATCTCTTGCTCCTGTTGCGTGATAACCCGATGCTGCTTTTGTACTTCATTCAGCAGTAACGCGGGCAATTGCTGGTATTGCAGCGATTGAATTTGCGCCGTCAGCCGCATAAACTACCAGCTGCGGGTAAACTTTGGCGACCTCTTCACCGATCAGTCCGAATTGAAGGGGCTGGGTTCCGTCGTCAAAAGGTTGCTTGTAGCGGAACGTCACGGGTCTCAGCAGCATCAGCGCGTCGCTCGTGTTCCCCATGTCCGTTACGTCTTCCTTGAAGCGTTCGGACGACGTCGCGATCCCAAGCTGGCCGCTCGAATTGATCAATACAGTTGACCCGGCGACGTTGCTGTTGAAGATGCCCGCAACGTATGTGCTCGTCTGGCTTCCCACAGTGCCGATGCGGATTACATCGGCATCGCTGCTCTGGCCCGAGTTTGCGATATCGACGTTGTAACTCCCGGTGGTGAGCGCATTGCCGGCTTGATAACCAATGCCGATGTTCCAAGACCCGGCGGTGTTCGAATAGAGCGCATTTTGTCCGATCGCGACATTATAGGATCCGCCCGTGTTGTTGTACAGCGAACTCGTCCCGACCGAAGTATTGTTCACTCCCACAGTATTCGTCCAAAGCGCCGAAAATCCGATGGCGGTGTTGTCATTCGCGTAATTATTCGCGAGCGCCTGGGTACCAACCGCCGTATTCGCAGAACCGCTGGCATTGGAAAGCAGCGCATTAGCGCCCAGGGCAACGTTGTTGTTTCCGCTGCTGTTGCTCGATAGGGCGTAGGCACCTGTAGCGGTGTTCGCACCTCCGCTGTTCACCTCGAGCGTATTGAAGCCGAGAGCCGTGTTTTGGAGCCCTGCGTTCGAAGCGCCGGTCCCCAAGGCAGTGCTGGTGGAATTGCTCTGACTCTGTTGCGCGATGAAATAGCCAGTGACATCAAGGATGATATCGGTGGTATCGGAAACGTACACATTCACGGCGCCGTTCGCGCCGGCCGCGACAATAACTACATTGGAAATAACCTCCCCTTTAGGTGAATTCAAGTTGGCGGTGCCTGGCTGCACGACCCCGGCAGGCCAGACCGTGACAAATCCTAACGGCCCTGCCGGAACGACTGCAAGATTGAACGTGTAGGCAGAGGCGTTGCCCGGGATTCCGCACGGGCTCGAAGGAATGGGGAAGTTTCGCGCCGTGCCCCCAGCCAAGCTAGGGGAACCAAAAGCCCCGTTTGGGGCGCGGGTGTCGACAACACGACAGGGTGTCACCGGTACATAGGTCGACGGCGACTGAGCCCACGCCAGTGGCAGGCTGACAGCAATCGTGGAGATAACGACGGGTAGGTAGCGGTGTCGATTCACAGGCGCCTGGTTCTCCTTCTCTACTGCGTGGCTCGCCGGTTTAACTTTTCTCGCTGCAAACCAACCACGACAGCGAGCGCCGCGGAGCGGGCCTCTTTGCTACACTCGCGATTATTGTGTTCTCCGGACTGAAGTTGCCGCGGAAACAATCATTTAGCGCGAATTCTTCAACCTTCGCGAGCGGTACTGTAGCGACAGGTTTGTACCTGCGTCTCCTTAGGCGCTGTCTTTGCCGCGACCTCTTTCCAGACGGGCGATACGAAGGCGATGAGGGCCACTTGCGCGCTCTGCCCTTCGACCCGGATTTGCGCCACGACGGACGCGACTGGCCCGTCGACGCAGAAACGATGGTCGGCATGAAGCGCTTGCAAAACCTCGAGCAGTGCTGCCTGGCAGCAATCCAGGAGGACATTCCTGGCGACTTCGTCGAAACGGGAGTGTGGCGCGGCGGCTGTGCGATTTTGATGCGAGCCGTGCTGGCCGCAACCGGCGATGAGTCGCGAACTACCTGGCTGTTCGATTCGTTCCAGGGACTGCCCAAACCCGATGCCGCAGCGTTTCCAAAGGACGACGGCGATCTTCTTTGGAAACACAGCGGTTATCTGGGTGTGAGCCTGGAGCAGGTCCAGGCGAATTTTCGCCGCTATGAATTGCTCGATGAGCGAACGCGCTTCGTCCCGGGCTGGTTCAGAGACACAATTCCTCACGCGGAAGTCGACGCGATCTCTGTGTTACGTCTTGACGGCGACATGTATGAGTCGACCTGGCTTGTTCTGGCGCATCTCTATTCGAAAGTGTCACCCCGCGGATTCATCATCGTCGATGATTTCGGTTACGCTTCCGCGTGCAGGACAGCCGTCGAAGATTTTAGGTCGCGGCACTCGATCACCTCGCCCATCGAAGAAATCGATTGGACGGGCGTCTACTGGCGCAAATAACCAGCTCCACATCAGCCGACCTCTTGACATTCTACAGGAACGGGGCTACCTTTCTTGTAGACGTCCGACAAGAACGACAATGCCTAAACCAAAGAGCGAGCTTTTGCAGGGGACTCTGGATCTGCTGGTTCTCAAAACACTGGAGCTTCAGCCTATGCATGGCTGGGGCATCGCGCAGCGCATCCAGCAGGTTTCCGAAGAGGTGCTGCAAGTGAACCAGGGCTCGCTTTACCCGGCGCTGCACCGTTTGGAAGAGCAAGGCTGGATTCGCTCCAAATGGGCCGCCTCTGAAAACAACCGTCAGGCCAAATACTACGAGCTCACGCGCCTGGGGCGCAAACAATTGACCGATGAAAGAGAAAACTGGGAGCGTCTGTCGGCCGCGGTGGGGCGCATTCTGGGAACGACGTAGAGAGATTGCCATGCTGCACAAAATCCGCTCGCTCTTCCGCTTTCTACTGAAGAAGCAAACTCGCGAAACAGAGCTGGATGCCGAACTCCGCGACCACGTTGAACGCCAAACGGAGGAAAACATTCGGCGCGGAATGCGGCCGGACGAGGCTCGTCTGGCCGCGATGCGGAGCACTGGTGGAATTGAGCAGATTAAAGAGGAGTGCCGCGAGGCCCGCGTAGGCCGAGCCTTCGAAGTGACTTTTCAGGACATTCGCTACGGCGTGCGAGTGCTCTCGAAAAATCCGGGATTCACATCTACGGCCATTCTGACGCTGGCGCTAGGCATCGGGGTGAACACTGCGATTTTCAGCGTGGTGTACGGCGTGTTGCTGCGTCCGCTGCCGTATCGTGAAGGCGGCCAGCTCGTCGTGCTCCATCAGGTAGCAACGCGCGCCCACATCGATGATGTTCCGTTCTCCGCCAAGGAAATTTTCGATTATCGCGATCACAACCACACCCTGCAAGGCTTGGTCGAGCACCACACCATGTTCTTCCTTCTTCTTGGAAAGGACTGGGCCGAGCGCGTGCAAACCGCCGTCGTATCCGCCAATTTCTTCGACGTGCTCGGCGTGAAGCCGCTGCTCGGAAGGACTTTCGTCGCCAGTGACGACACGCCCAAATCCGATGCGGTCTTAATCCTGAGTTACAAATACTGGAAAACGCGCCATGGCGGCGACCCGAACATCATCGGGAAAGTTTTCCAAATGAATAGCCGACCACATACGGTCATCGGTGTCTTGCCGCCGATCCCACAATACCCGGCAGAGAGCGACGTCTATATGCCGACGTCCCAATGCCCCACGCGTTCGAGTGCCAGCTTCATCGCGGACCGCACCTCGCGCATGATGACTGCCTTCGGCCGCCTCAAACCCGGAGTGCCTCTGGAGCAGGCCCAGGCCGATCTGTCTACCCTGGCAGGCCAGCTGAAAAGATCCTATCCGGACGTTTACAAGGAAGGCTATGGATACGGCATCACGGCAGCTCCGCTTCGTGACGATCTCACACGCCGGGCGCGCAACACATTTCTGGTACTGCTCGCTGCATCCGGCTTCGTGCTGCTCATCGCGTGCGCGAATGTGGCCAATCTCCTGCTGGCGCGCCTGCTGAAACTGGAGCGCGAATTGGCCGTGCGCACTGCTTTAGGCGCAACCAAGGCCCGATTGATGAGGCAGTTGCTGACGGAAAGCGTTCTCCTGTCGCTCGCGGGAGGAGCTTTGGGCCTTTTCGCCGCGCCCGCTGCCATCGCGGTGCTCGTGAAATTTGCTGAACGGTTCACCACCCGCGCTGCGGAAGTCAAGGTCGACACGCCGATCCTTTTATTCACGCTCGGCGTTTCTCTTGTCACCGGACTATTGTTCGGTCTCGCGCCCGCTTTTTCTTCCAATGCGCAAATCAGCGACGCTCTGCGGCAGGGATTTACACGCATCGCTGCCACGCGCACGCGCCAACGTTTCCGTGCGGCGCTCGTCGTCGCTCAAGTCGCCGTCTCATTCATGCTCTTGATCGGCGCAGGCCTGATGATTCGAAGCTTGTTAAAGCTGCAGCAGGTAAACCCTGGATTCAATCCCGAGAGGCTGCTCACCATGCGGATTAGCTTGAATTTCTCCCGCTACAAAACCAGCGACTATGTCCCCGTCATGCACAACATCCTGGAACAGGTGAAATCAGTAAGGGCGATTCAATCCGCGGCGCTCGCCTCCAGCTTTCCTTTCCATCCCGGCCGCGTCGTAGTAGGCCCGCAAGACACAAGTTTTGAGATCGAAGGCAGGCACGTGCGCAAAAACGAACCTGACCCGCTCGTCGACATCATTGCTGCCAGTCCTGACTACTTCCAAACACTGCGCCAGCCGGTGGTCGAAGGCCGGCGATTCACCGAACAGGACGATCCAAAAGCTCCCAACGTGGCCGTGATCAATCAAACCATGGCCCGACACCGCTGGCCGAAAGAGGACCCCATCGGAAAGCGAATTACTTTCGATGACGGAAAGAATTGGACCAAGATCGTTGGCGTGGTCGGCGATACGACCGAATACGGTCTGAGTCAACCAGTGGCAGACGAGCTGTACGTCCCTGTCGATCAGTCCGGTTTTGCCGCGAATTTGATCGTGCGCACCGCCATCGATCCGATGAGCGTCTCCCCTCTCATTCGCGCTTCCATACGCAAAGTGGATCCACAGCTGGCGATAGACCAGGTAAACACGATCGAAAGCTTCGAGCACGATACCATCACGTCTCCGCGTGTGACGGCCATCTTGCTTGGGCTGTTTGCCGTTCTCGCTCTCGTTATCAGCGCGGGCGGTATCGCCGCTGTCATGGCGCTTGCGGTCAGCCAAAGAACGCACGAGCTTGGAATCCGAATGGCGTTGGGTGCTTCGGGCCATTCCATCCTGCAGATGGTTTTGCGACACGGCCTTTTATTGGCATTCGCCGGAACGGCACTGGGCGTCCTCGGCGCGGTTGCACTGACACGCCTGCTTGCGTCGTTGCTCTACGCCACCAGCCCAACGGACGTTCCGACGTTCTTCGCTGTCTCTGGCCTCTTTCTGACGATCGCGGCAGTCGCCTGCTGGATCCCAGCGCGCCAGGTTACCGGGATCGATCCTGTTATTGCTCTACGTCAGGAATAGCTTGCAATGCGAAAGATTTCATTTCTTCTGATCGGAGTGGCTCTCGCGCTCGCGACGGCACGTTTTATCCCGTCACGCGATCAACGGTCACCCGATGAGGTCCGCTACACAAATCGCGACCGGATGCTCCGCCCCGACAACTATCGCGAATGGATTTACTTGAGCTCGGGTCTAGGCATGTCCTACAGCCCGCAAATGGGGATGAGCGGTAGTCCGCCTTTCGATAACGTGTTCGTCACACCAGCCGCCTACCGGGTTTTCAAGCAAACCGGCACCTGGCCTGACAAAACAGCCTTCGTTCTCGAAGTGCGCGCTTCTCAACAGAAGGGCTCCATCAACCAGGCCGGACATTTTCAAGGCGCCGTGCTGGGTCTCGATATACATGTCAAAGACGAAAGCCGCTTCCCGGAAAAAAAGTGGGCCTTCTTCAATTTCGATGCCTCCGCTGAATCGGCGTCGATGATTCCAACTAGCGCCGATTGCTACTCGTGTCACGAGCAACACGCCGCCGTCGATACCACCTTCGTGCAGTTTTATCCGACTTTGCTCGACATTGCCAAGCAGAAGCGAACCCTGAAACAATATTGAGCATGACCGCCGTCGCAAATCCTTATGCTGCGCAGCTGGGTAACCTCGATGCTCGCAAGGTCATCGCCGATACTGCGCACGAATTGATCCGAATCGAAGAACAATTGGGCCAAGCGGGCCTGGAGCGCAGCGTTGCTCCAGGAAAGTGGACAGCCCGCACGATTTTTTGCCATCTGGCGGATTGCGAAATCGCTTTTTCGTTTCGCTTTCGACAGGCCGTGGCTGAACCGCACCATATGATTCAGCCGTTCGATCAGGACGCTTGGGCGTCAACTTACAAAGCTGCATCGCTTCGTGCCCACACAGCCGTGCAGGTGTTTGCGGCGCTGCGCGGATGGAATTTGCTGCTGCTCGATTCGCTTCCGCCGGAAACGTTTTCAAAGCCGCTGTCTCATCCCGAACGCGGCAGCATGACTTTCAAGACTCTCGTCGAAACGATGGCGGGCCACGATCTCAACCATCTCGGCCAGCTCGAAAGCATTGCTTCACAAATTCCAGCGCGCTAATGCCGCGGATACTTACTCGCGAACGCGCTGCATCACGATGTACAAGTGATGCGCTTCATGCAGCAGGAAGAATTCGAGCCATTGGATCAGATTCATCTCCCCGAAGCGCGGATGGACCGCAGTGCGCAAGAATTCCTCGTCAGAGAGTTTCTCGATGCGTTCGATAAACTGCAACCGCAGAGCGCGTAACGAAGCGAGGACTTCCGCAACTGGCATTCGGGCCCACGTTGGCCAATCCGGGTCGTCTTCGGCGCGATAGCGTGGCAGCAATGGCCGTTCTTCTGTGAGGATGCGCTGAATTCGGCCCAGGAACATATCCTGATAACGCGCCAAGTGGGCCAGGTTTTCACGGCCCGACCATTTATCCGGAATGGGCCTCCGCATCCAGCGCCCCGGCTTGAGTGCCGTCGAGTAGGGTTTGCAGGCAGTCGAGTTGTGTTCTCAAACGAACCGCGGTGGTCGCGGGCAGAGGCATGCCAATTTCAGTCTAGAATCGGCGAGTCTAGAATCGGCCTAAAGTAGTCATAGAAATGTATGGACGCGCAACTGGTCGACACCTTCACTGACGGCGCTCTTCAAGCCGAGATTTACAGCACGGATATGCCCGGCGAGTTCAAGGTGATTTACAAGGATGACGCGGGCAATCAATTGGAAGAAGTTCCTCTGACCGGCATCAGCAGCTACAAGCAAAGGGAACCGGAGATCCGGAACAGACTGCGCGCACTCAACGAAGGCGCCCAAATTCGGCGCACTCCTGACCGCGGAGATGCAGGAGAGTACTAGCCGAGCTTCGCTAAGCAGAAGAGTGACGCCAAAGATCGCTAGCGCTGCGGCGGAGGCGGGGGCGGAGCTCCCTGCTGCTGACTGGAAGGCGGCACCAAACCTTTAATGCGCAGGTAGGTGACCATATTACCGTAATGCTCGAAGTTGTGCCCGTTGTTATAGCTCAGGATGGAGAGCTTCGGGGCGTCATGCCCGAAGAATTTGACGAGTTCGGCTCCCTGTGCGTCAGTCATGCCGCTGTAGGCCTGATCACAGTAAGCGAAACCGTCCTTTAAAGCTTGGATTAAATCCGCTTTGGAGGTCTTGCCCTTTTCAACTCCGGGCGCATGCTTGCCGTCTCCGATTACCGCTGCGCAGAACTCGTATTGAGCGTCGGCGACGTGTCCAACCAATTGACCGAAGCTGCGAACTGTGGCGACGGGCTTAAACGAATAGTTCTCTTCTGGCATTTCCTCGGCCGCCCTCAACACATCGTTCTTCGTCATTGAATATATAAACTTTGCGCCCGCAGTGAGCGGATTCGCGGGCTGATTGGATGCAGATTGGCTGGCAGTAGATTGAGATGGATGCAGTCTAGAAGCAAACGCCTGGATAGCGGCCAGACCAAATATGAAGAAAAGCTTTGTCATGGACAACCCCTTTTTGTGCGGACCAGCGAAATAGAACTATCCCGTATATGTGCGATGTTGTCAAGGACCTGCGGCTGTCCGCTTACGATCGCACAGCGATCAGCGACTTAGAGAATCCCAGCAGACGTTCCGGGACGATCTGGGCGTCGGGAAAGAGCGTGTGCAGTTCGCGTGCATCGAGAAGATTGAGCTCGTTGAGAACGTGGTGAAGATAAAAAGCGCGAGCAGCTTCAGTGGGGCGGACGACGCGTTCCCACATAGTGAAGCGGTTTACAATCGGCCTCTGCCAGCGCTTCGGAAGGTAGTGAATCAAGGGCAGCATCACGTGGAGTTCTATCGGAAAGCGGCGATTCGGTGTTTGGACCCAGTAGTGGCGGCCCACGCGAGCGATTTCCTGGGCGAACCTGCGCTGATCGGCGTGAGTGCCGACGTGCTCGATCACGGAATTACTGAACACGATGTCGAAGGCATTGTCCGGGAACGGCAACATACGCCCGTCCGCGGCGATGAGATCGACTGGCCGCGCCGGGCGTTCCAGGGCCCCGGCCAGATTCAGAATCGTCAGCTTCGGTTGAACCGAGGCGAACTCCCAAATGACAGGCGAACCACCGACGTCGAGAACGCGCGTACCGCTCGAAACGTGGAACGTACGTTCAAACAGGCGCATGCGCCGGGACCGGAAATGGCGGAACGCCTTATTTAAAAGAGCAAGATTACTCACGCAGCAGATGAGTTACAAACGGGCGACGCCGGGCAAAGCTTTTATGTAGCGGCGGTGTTGGTGTCCAGCTTGTCCCCGTGTATCTTTTCGCTTTCGCCCGCAGGGTGCGTGTGCGGAAGGGGACTTTCGAGTTCGCCGTGAGCAGGTTTACTCTTGTCCTCGGTGGGGAGTTGTTTCGGCGTTTGGACCTTATCGCCGTGGACCTTGCTGCTCTCGTCAGTAAACATGGACACCTCGATTCACGATACCTCGCGAGGCGTGCCTCCGAGTGAGCTACTCGTAGCGCAGCGCTTCCAAAGGCTCGATACGGGATGCCCTTCGCACCGGCAGGAAGATGGCAAGCAGGCCGGCGAGCACGAGCACGGCGACGGTAAACGCGAGCGTCGGGACATCGGTCGGCTCAAGACCATACAACAGATTTTTCAGAATGCGCGTCGAAACAAGAGCCGCAGGGATGCCGACGAGAATGCCGGTACCGATTACCAGGACAGTCTCCCGGACGAACAGGCTGGCAATGTCCGATCTCTGAGCGCCGACGGCAAAGCGGACGCCGATTTCGCGAGTGCGACGCGAAACAGTATACGCTGCGATTCCATACAGGCCCATGCCGCAAAGTAGCGTGGCCAAGCCGCTAAAGAGAGCCGACAGGAAGCTCAACACGCGTTCGGACGAGATTCCCTGGTCGATTTGCGCCTGCAGCGTGCGGACGTTGTAGATCGGCAGCTTGGGGTCGACGGCACGTATCGCGCGTTCGATGTCGGGAATGGCACTGCGCGGAGTGGCGGCGGTCCGAACGAGCAGTGTGTAGCCGGAAGATTGCGTCTGTTTGGCCGGAAGGTAGACGATGGGCCGAGGCGGTTCGCGCAGAGTCTGATAGTGCGCCGTTTTGACCATTCCGACGATCTCCACGTCTCCGCCTCCCGATTTAAAGCGACGCCCCACAGGGTTCTGGCCCGGCATGTACTGCGATACAAAGAACTCATTGACGATTGCCACCCTGGGCGCCTTCTTGACGTCGCGATCTGAGAAATCGCGGCCGAGTAACAGCGGTTGATCGACCGCGGCGAAGTAACCGGGGCTGACCATGTCGAAACCGGCGCTCACGTCAGATTTCTTCTTCAGATGGCCTGGCACTTCCAGATCCAACTGAATAAACATTCCTTCGAGTGGACTGATGACCGCCAGTCCCGCGGCGGCAATTCCGGGCTGGGAGCGCAGCCGGCTCAGGATCTCATCGAAGATGCGATTTGTATCGGCCGGCGAGTGCCCGTTCATAGCTGGATCCACCGATAGAGCGACGACATTTGACGGCTTGAATCCGAGATCGATCGTTTGCAACCGGCTCAGAGTCCGTGTCAGCAAACCGGCCGCGAAGAGGATCACGAGTGAAAGCGCGATTTGAACAGCGATCAGCGATTTGCGAAGCAGGGTGCGGTCGCGGCCGTCCCTTGCCGCAGCCGACACATCTTTCAGTTCCGGCACTACATCGGGCCTGACGGACTGCCATGCCGGCGCAAGTCCGAAGAGCACTGCCGTCAGAAGCGAAAGTGCGAGGGAGAAGCCGATCACCAGCGGATCCGGCGACACGTGCAGGGCTGCTGCCGCAGCTTTTCCGGAATTAAGAAGGGCTAGCAGGATTTCGACAATCCAAAACGAAAGGACCAGGCCCAACACGCCACCACATGCCGCAATGGTGAGACTCTCGACCATCAGTTGGCGGACCAGGCGAGTGCGCGATGCACCGAGCGAGAGGCGGATCGCGAACTCCTTTTTACGCGCGTTTGCTCTCGCGAGCAAAAGATTGGCTAAATTCGCACACGCGATCAGCAGAACCACTCCGACAACTCCCATGAGCACCCCGAGCGGCTCGGCGAATTTCGTGCGCGCAAAGTTGAAACCTTGGCTGCCCTCGAGCAAGCGTAGAGTTGTCTTCGAATCCGCTAAGCTGCGGCCCGAATGAGGATCCGCAAGTTCGCTTGCGATATCGCGCGCGAGCGGCTGAAGCATGGCTTGCGCTTGAGCGAGAGTCAGGCCGGGTTTTAGACGCCCAAGCGATTGCAGCCACCTGAAGTTTGGAGACTTCCACATGGCCTGTCCGCCGATAGTCGAAAAAAAGCCGCCCATGAAATCACCCATTCGGGAGACAGGCAGTTGCAGGTCGGTCTTGGATTGAAGACTAGGGCCGTAGAAACCGCGTGGCGTTACACCGATGACCGTGTACGGCCGCCCGTTCAGGATCAGCTTGCGGCCGACGATGCCCGCGTCGCCGTTGAAACGTTCTTGCCAAGTGGAGTAGCTGAGCACGCAGACCGGATTTCCGACCGCAGCTTCGACATCCTCCTCAGTGATGAGCCGGCCGAGTAGGGGCTGGATTTGGAGTGTTTGAAAATATGCGCCCGTGACCACTTCTCCGTTCAGCGGTTCCGCGACACCGCTGGACGTGAGATTGACGCGCACGGGGAAATGCCCGAAGAGGCCATCCAGCGCCTTATTGCGTTTGTTCAGCTCATGGAGAAATGGATAGGAGAACGCCGCGTTCATTTCTTTTGCGCCACCCGATTCGCTTACTTGCACCAGCCGGTCCGCTGTGGGCACCGGAAGACGCTTCAGCACAATCGCATTCACAAAGGAGAAAATGGCCGTGTTTGCGCCAATGCCGAGTGCCAGCGAGCACACTGCAACAAGTGTGAAGACGGGCGTCTTGCGCAGCCCGCGGACGGCCAGACGGAAATCCTGAAGAAAGCTTTCGATGGACTGAATTCTCATAGCCTTTTCGTCAAACCCGAGTTGACGATTGGCGATTAGACGGGTCTTCGCGAATTTCGTTAGACGAGCGCTTCGAAGTGAAGTAAGGGCAGGTTTTGTGAACGCTGGGCGAACGGTTTAAACGTGATATGGTGAGGACAGTTTCGCGGGCCCTTAGCTCAGTTGGTTAGAGCGCCTCCCTGACACGGAGGAGGTCAGAGATTCGAGTTCTCTAGGGCCCACCATTCACTCGAGGCGTTACGACCCGCCGCGGTTCTTGTCCACTTTTAATCGTGACAGCCTGAAATGTACCCGGAGCTGCCGCGTTCACAGCTTCGACGACGGGGCCGCTGTTTCCCTTAATGTCGTTCCAGTTGTTCGTACTGAGGACAATTAACGCCAGCCTGCGGCCTCTGAGCGGTTGCTGATGCACTAGGTTCTTGTCACCCGTAACCATCACCGCGAAATTCGCGCTCTCGGCTGCCCTCAGCAACTCGCCGTTTTCCAATTCCGCCCAGCCCATTTCATCGGCTGTTTTCACATCATGACCAGTCAAGGAGTGGCGCAGTTTATGAGGTACATTGTGATCGAAAAGGACCCTCACGGGTGGAGGTGCTTTTTCTTATGGGCTGCAAACGACAGTAGCTCCCGAATCGTTGTCTCGGGAATTGCGAAATTTTCGGAGATCTCCTCGACCGGCGAACCGCCTTCATAGTTCTCTATGATCGAGTCCGCTTGCACCCGCGTCCCCTTAAGAATGGGAGCCCCGCTCACCTTGTGAGGGTTTATTTCTACCAGTTCGCAACCCTTCCAGTCCATAGCTCTCCGCCTTCTTGCTTCGATTTTAGCTGGTTTCTTGGCGGCAGTTCGAATCCGCTTTACACCTGCTCCGGAACAACAAACGGCGCGCGATAGGTGCCCTTCAACAATTCCGATGCTTCCGCATCATGGATCACCGATTCTGTTTCCGGATCGAAGTTGATCGTCCGCCCCAGCCGGTAAGAGGCATTCGCCAGGTGGATCAGCGTGGAAGAGAGATAGCCTTCGCGAATCGGGGCATGCACATCTTGCGCATTGCGGCTGCGCACGCAGTCAATGAAGTTCACGAAATGTTCGTTCTTGAGCGGAATGTGCTGCTGCGGCCCTGGCTCTCCGGAAGCGCCAAGGAAGGATTTATAGGAATCGTAATTCGAAATCGCGAGATAACCCTTCGACCCGTAGAACAGGTTACCGATCGTTCCGGGCTTGCCCGACGCAGGACCCAGCTTCTCCTGGCTCGGGTTCGATGTTTTTGAATTTGAGGTCAACCCCGCCGCCGGCACATCGCCGCCCTTAAATTCGGACGTACCGATGCCGGCTTCATGATTGGTCATCCAGCCGCGGACCTCGAAATTCATCATTCGGGTCTTGCCCTCGGGCGTTCTGAATTCGTACGCCACAGTGAGTACATTCGGCGTCTGCTGGTCGTCATCAAACAGGAAGTGGCCGCCCAAGGCTGTTATCTTGTTCGGCAAACCGACACCGAGGCCCCAGCGCGCCAGGTCCAGCTCATGAATGCCTTGATTCCCAAGGTCGCCATTGCCGGTATCCCAGATCCAGTGCCAGTTGTAATGAAAGCGGTTTCTCGTAAATGGCTTTAGCGGAGCTGGTCCAGTCCAGAGATCGTAATCGACTCCTGCCGGGACTGGCTCGGGAGCAGCGTGCCCTATTGTGTCGCGCCATTTATAGCAAAGGCCGCGCGCCATGTAGATGTTGCCGATCAAGCCGGAACGCATCTGCTCCATAGCGTTCACGATCGGCTCGCTCGAGCGGCACTGGCTACCGTGTTCGCAAATCACTTTGTACTTCTCGATTGCTTTTACCAGCTGGCGGCCTTCCCACCAGTTGTGTGAGCAAGGTTTTTCAATATAGATATCCTTGCCCGCTTGTGCAGCCCAGATGCCCATGAGCGAATGCCAGTGGTTCGGAGTTGCAATCGAAACCGCATCGACATTTTTGTCTTCGAGCAGCTTGCGAACGTCGACGTAAGTCTGCGGCTTCGAAATTCCTAGGTCCTCGGCATCGGCGAGCCGCTTGCGAAGAACGTTGTCATCGATGTCGCAGAAATAAGCAATGTCCACGCCCGGAATGGTTCGGTAGCCTTTTACGTGATCCCATCCCCGCCCGCGCAGACCGATGATTGCGACACGCACTCGATCGTTCGCTCCCAAGACTTTCTTGGCCGAAGCGGCGGTCGCGATTCCAGCGGCAGCGGCACTCGCCTTGAGAAAATCCCGGCGAGCCGGTTTCTGCAGGTCGTCTTGCGGCATGACACCTCCTGTCCAGGTTTCCACTTTCAGATTACTCTCGTGGCCTCACACTTGGCGCAGCACCGTCATCAAGCCGTCCATTGACTCGACACTCGAAGTGTACGGGTCTTTCTGAGCGTTCTTATAGTGGGTTTCGAGAGACAGGGTCGCGGAGAAATTCATCTTCTTCAATGCTCGGAACTGGCCTACGAAGTCGATATCGCCACCGCCGATCGGCTTCCAAGCCTTGCGTGCGGCATCTTTCAAATGCATGTGGGCGATACGGCTATGGTCAAGTTGGTCCCAGCCCTTCGGGAACGGCTGCTCGCCCGCCAGGTAGCAGTTGCCCGGGTCCCAGTTGTGCATCAAGGTGCGATCGGAAATTTTCTGAAAGAGTTTGGCAGTCTCGGATCCGGTCGCGACATTGCAGTCGAATTCGTTTTCCATCAGCAGTGTCACATTCTGCTGTTTGGCGACGCTGATGGCTTTATCGAGATCTTCCACAATGCGGTCGAAAATAAGATCCGGATTGGCCACACGGCGGAAAGTAAAAATGCGCAGCCGATCCGTGCCGAGAGCGTGTGCCGCATCCGCAGCGCGTTTCAGATCGTCCAGCTGCCGCGCGTACTCCCCTTGAGACGGCTGCAGATCGCTGGCGTTTTCCCCGAGCGCTGTCGTGCCGGGCAGCACGATTTTATACACGCCTGTGTCGAGCACTGACAGCCTCACGTGCGCGTCGTCCAATTGCCGCTTGATTTCCTTCAACTCCCCTGGCGTTGCAAAATTGTAGACGTAACGTTTTTTCCCGCCCAGCTCCAGCTCGCGGATTTCCGCCCAATGCAATTCGTATTTCGGATAGAAGCTGCTCAGCACACGGCCGAGATCAAGAGCGACCTCGTCGGTGATGACTCCGAGTTTCCAGGGATAGCTGAACGTCTCAGCGGAGCTAAAGTAGCCGGCCTGGCTGAGAGCGGCGAGAGCGCTTAAGCGGGTGAAATGTCTGCGATTCATGGTCGAGGCTGGCGCCTTACCGCGCGATGGCTGCCAATGCAGCACAAATTGCCTAGTCCTTGGATTCTATCGCGCGCTCCAGGACATCTTGGGCGAACACGAATAACTCTTTTTCTTCCCATTTCACCTGTAAGATGCGGCTGTTGTCGCGAAAGCTGTTCACGGTCAAAACGGCTCCTTCGGGAAGCACAAGAAAACCTTTTTCGCCGTCATTGGCGTAGACGGCCCGTACAGGTCTCCCCAGGCAATACTTCTTCCCCATCATAAATTTGAAAGGCTGAGTGCCTAGTGTAGGCGCAATTAATGCCAGTCGCAAGCCGATGGCTTGG
Organism: uncultured Acidobacteriaceae bacterium; assembly: GCA_963787615.1. Classification (GTDB taxonomy): domain Bacteria; phylum Acidobacteriota; class Terriglobia; order Bryobacterales; family Bryobacteraceae; genus Bog-105. The sequence continues at coordinate 132,654 of CAWBDJ010000003.1, forward strand.
GGGAACGTACTATTCCAGGAAATCTGCTGGGTAGCAGACACACCTTTCGCGCACAAGCATCCTATTTATCGAAGACAGTGTATGAACGAGCGTACGGTTTTAAGTGTCGAAGACGACGATGCGGCTTTCCATCTGCTGCAGATCGCGTTCCAGGAGAGCGAACCGGCGGTCAACCTGATTCGGGTTTTCGACGGCGAGGAGGCACTGGCGTTCCTGCAGCGACGCGGAGCGTTTCAGAATGCGCCCCGGCCGGACCTGGTGCTGCTCAATATCAATCTCCCGAAAAAATCCGGGTTAGAAGTCCTGGCCGAGGTTGCCGGCCACGAATCCCTGCGCTCCATTCCGATCGTGGTCTTCACGTCGTCCTCCCTGCAATCGGAGCGAGCCAGATGCATGGCGCTCGGCGCGCAGGACTTCCTGACTAAGCCGGCCAACTTCGATGGGCTGATTGACGCCGTGAAATCGGCCTGTGCCAGAGCATCTGCCTAGTCCAGTAGCGTACCTTAAGCGCACTAAAAATGTGGGGCAACAGACAGATGCGCCTCTAGTATGTTTTAATAGCAGCAGATGTTCCTTGAGCGGTCTCACGCCCAACCCAGTATCCCGGAATTAAGCACCACTGACGAGTGGGAGACTCTGGTCCCGCAGGATCTTACGATTCTGTTCAAGCACAGTCCGACCTGCCCCATCAGCCTGTTTGCTCACCGCGAAGTGATGCGCTTCCGGAAGTCTCAGCCCGATGCGCCCGTTTACATGGTTTCGGTACGCCAGCGGCGAAATGTCGCGCGTCACATTGCGGAACGAACGGGCGTTCGCCACGAATCCCCGCAGATCCTGGTGCTACGTCGTGGAAATGTGGTGGCGGCGGCCTCACATGACCAGATTACGGCGGAACTGCTGACCTCTCTGGTCGCCTGAGAATACGCTGTTCAGCTCACATAGATAACAGACCGCTCCTAAGTGCGCCGCACCTCCTGACGATATGAGCAAGAGGACGCAATCGCATAGACTTCGCTCTGTCACGTGAGAGGTACCCGTGTGACATCGGCGCGGCTCGATCGATGCGTATTCGCTCTTAATCTATGCCGGACGCAAGTTACACGGACACCGATGCGCTGCTTCGGTCAGCATTAGACTGCATCATCATTGCAGACTACGACGGCAGGATCGTCGAGTTCAATCCCGCGTCCGAGAAGGTGTTTGGGCACAAGCGTGACGAGGTCCTGGGCACAGATCTCGCCGAAACGGTGATTCCAGCGCGCCTCCGAGAAGCGCACCGCCGCGGTATGAAGCGGTTCTGTTCCGCCGGCGAGGACCGCAACCTGGGCGAGCGGATCGAAATTGCCGGTATGCGGGCCGATGGCACGGAGCTTCCGCTCGAATTGGCTTTCAGTCGCATCACGTTCCGAGGGTCGCCGGCCGTTATTGCCTATTTGCGAGACATCACGGTCCGCAAGATGGCTGAGCAACGGCTCGCAGCGGAGTCTCTCCAGCACTCTTACGAAGACCTGGAAAACCGCGTTCAAGAGCGCACCGAGGAACTTCGCAACGCAAAAGAAGCCGCCGAGAGAGCGAACCGCGCCAAGAGCGAGTTTCTGGCCAACATGAGTCACGAAATCCGGACGCCCCTGAATGGCGTGATCGGAATGACAAGTCTTCTGCTGGACGAGAATCTTGGAAGCACCGAGAGAAGTTATGCCGAGACCATCAAGATGTCTGGCGAAGCGCTTCTCACGGTCGTCAACGACATCCTCGATTTCTCCAAAATAGAAGCGGGCAAGTTCGAACTGGAGAGCGTCGATTTCGATCCGCGCGCGGTTCTCGAGGAAGGACTCGAACTCGTCGCTTCCAAGGCTCATAGCAAACATCTCGAACTTACTTTGGATATCGATGTCGGTTTTCCGGCAGAAGTTTTAGGCGACCCGGCTCGTTTACGTCAGATTGTGCTCAATCTGCTGGCGAACGCGGTCAAGTTCACGGAAACGGGCGAAGTGAAATTGCGCGCCCGGCAGCAACTTGCGGAATCAGGTGAAGCGGAACTGTACGTTGAGGTCTGTGACACCGGTATTGGAATCGCCCAAGAGGTTCAGAAAAAGTTGTTCGCCAGTTTCACGCAAGCCGATTCCTCGACCACGCGCAAATATGGCGGGACCGGACTTGGTCTAGCCATTTGCAAGCAAGTCGTGCAGCGCATGGGAGGCACGATTGGTGTCATCAGCGAGCCTGACCATGGCAGCACGTTCTGGTTTACAGCGCGTTTACCGGTTGTGAAAAGCGGGGCCGCTGTTGCCGGGCACGACGAAGCGCTACAAGGGTGCCGCGTTCTGGTCGTTGACGACAACGAAACGAACCGGCGTATCCTGTGCACTCAACTGGCGCTGTGGAACATGAAACCGGAAAGTGCGGAAGACGGCCCTTCCGGGTTGCGAACGCTTCGGCGCGCTCACGAAGAAGGTCGGCCTTTCGATCTCGCCCTGTTGGATTTCATGATGCCGGGCATGGATGGCCTGATGTTAGTCGACGCCATTCGCTCCGAATCCGTGCTCGCCGAAATTCCGATTGTCCTGCTCACTTCTGTGTCCGACATCGGCCTGCCGCGCAAAGCAAAATCGCTCGGCATCGCGTGCATCACCAAACCGGCGCGTCATGCCCACCTCCTCAGGACCATGAAGCTGGCGCTCGACTCCGAACGGCCGGACGCTCCTGAAAAGGCCGAGGATGCCAAACCGATTTTGCGACGCGAATCGTCCACCTCCGATCTCCAGCGAGAGACAGAGTTCACGCGTTAGTTCATATCCCCGATCTCTTCAAGACGGTTCCCGCTCCAAGCGGCTTGATATTTTGAAGAGATGTTGACGACCGTCACCAAGCGCATTGCGCCCCCGAAGCGGCTACTCTATGGCCCCGGCCCTTCGATGGTAGACCCCAGAGCTTACGAGGCGATGAGCCAGCCCGTGGTAGGTCTCCGCGATCCATATTTCTTGGAAGTAATAAACGATATTCGCGTGGGTTTGCGCGAGGGGTTCGGCACCAAGAACCAGATGACCTTTCCCGTTCCGGCAAGCGGCAGCGGAGCCATGGAGGCGGTCATCGCCAACTTCGTCTGGCCCGGGTCGAAGTTCGCCGTTTTTGCGGCTGGTATCTTTGCCGACCGCATTAGCGCCATGGGCCAGCGCCAGCGAGCAAATGTGGTTCGACTCGAAAAGCCGTGGGGAGAGATTTTCACACGCGACGAAGCGGAGCAGTTCATTCGACGCGAACGGCCCGACGTGGTTGCATTCGTGCAAGCGGAGACCTCGACCGGTGCGTATCAGTCGGGTCGAGCTATTGCCCCCGCAGCCCACGATGCGGGTGCGCTGGTGCTTGCCGATTGCGTGACATCGCTTGGCGCCATGCCGGTTGAGCTGGACGCAGTCGGCATCGACGCGGCGTTCAGCTGTTCCCAGAAAGGGTTGAGCTGCCCGGCTGGATTGTCCCCGGTCTCGATTTCAGCCGCCGCATGGGAGCGTTTGGAAAAGCGCCCTGAGGATCCGTTTACCTGGTACCTGGATCTTCGCTTGATGAGCAAATACTTCGAGCCGGGACATGTGTATCATCACACGCCCTCGCCGCCTCTCTATTACGCCATGCACGACGTTTTGGCGGCGATTGAAGAAGAGGGACTGCGTAATCGCTGGAACCGCCATCTGCGCGCCAGCCAGCGCCTGATAGCGGGATTGACCCCACTCGGTTTCGTGCCGCTCGTGAAAAATCCCGACGAGCGCATCTGGCATCTCACAACCGTACTTCCGCCCCCAGGAGTCGATGAAGCCCAACTTCGTCAGAAGCTCCTCGAAAAGTACAGCATCGAGATCGCCTCCGGACTCGGGCAACTCGCGGGCAAGATTCTTCGCATCGGGACCATGGGGCCGCTCGCCACGGATCAGAACGTAGATTTCTTGGTGGATGCGATTGCAGCCTGCCTCTAAACGCGTATGCCGTCCGACTTTGTCGTTCAACTGGGTCTTTGCCAATTACAGTTACTGAAGGGCGACATCACTCGGATTGCGGTGGACGCCATTGTCAACGCGGCGAATTCCCAACTGGCGGGTGGCGGTGGAGTCGATGGAGCGATTCATCGCGCGGGCGGTCCGGAGATCATGCGCGAGCTGGACGAGATTCGATCAACCATCGGGCGCTGCGAGACCGGCGACGCGGTGGTGACGGGAGCGGGGCGACTACCCGCTAAGTACGTGTTTCACGCGGTCGGACCGCGCTATCGGGACGGCAAGCATGGCGAACCGGATTTGCTGAAATCTTGCTACACGACATGTCTGAAACTCGCGGCCGAACGGGATGTAAAGACGATCAGCTTTCCTTCCATCAGCACCGGTATCTACGGTTATCCAATTCACGAGGCCGCGGAAATCGCCGTGAAAGCCGTCGCCGAGTGGCTAGGCGATCACGCCGGGCCCGTGCACATCGTCAAGCTCGTGCAATTCAGTGAAGCGGACCATGAGATCTATCGCGATTGCGGACAAAAGCTTCGCGGCGGTTTGGCTGCACATACTCACAGTTAAAATGTAAGTTGGCTGATGCAAGTTCTCGAGGCTGGACCCATCAAATATTTACTGCTGGAACTCGAACCGGAGTCCATCAGCAGCATTGCCCGTAAGGCCGGGTTTGAATGCAAGATTGACGACCAGCGCCGGGTCGTGTCCCTCGACGTTTCAGCGCCGGACCGGCAAGCTCCATTGCTGCTTTTCGATGCGGCGGATCCAGCGAATCTGGGCTGGTTTTCGAGATGCCAGTTCTACGTCGATGGAAAAACCGGTAGCGTTTTGCAGACACCTCTGTGGTTGGGGAATCAGCACGACAAGAGCGGGCGCGCCTTGCCGCATGCGGTTCGACTGCAAATTGCAAAAGAGCTGCCCGGAAGTTTTCGCATGCCGGGCCGCCAGCCAGTAACAGAGCAGGTAGTCTACGCCGTGCTCGTGAACCTGCTCAATGCGCTCCTGAACACAGGCGTGGGCGTGTGCGGCGGTCCCACGGTCAAACCGCTGGCCGGGCGCACAGAAAATATCGGGCCAAAGAATTAAGCCTCAGCCGCAGTCCGTTACGTCCCAACTTCCTTCTTGGCTTGTTCGACTATTCCCTCCAGGTCTTGCCGATATTTATTCAGCAGATCCTCCGATTCCGCTTCGAAGCGCATCACTAACACCGGCTCCGTGTTGGAAGCGCGAACCAGCCCCCAGCCCCGCTCGAACGGCACGCGCACTCCATCGATATCGACAATCTGCCGGTTCCGACGGACGATGTCGGTCACTTTAGCCACGATCTTGAATTTCGCATCGTCGGAGCAATTGAGCCGGAGTTCCGGCGTAGAGACTAGTTTCGGAATGCCCTCGAGCTGATAAGACAACGGCTTTCCCGATTTCGCCACGATCTCGATCAGCCGGCAAGCCGCGTAAATAGCATCATCATAGCCGTAGTAGCGATCCGCAAAGAACATGTGGCCGGACATCTCTCCCGCCAGCTCAGCGTGCTCTTCTTTCATCTTTGCTTTGATTAGCGAATGCCCCGTCTTGTACATAATCGGATTGCCGCCGAGTTCCTTCAGCTTGTCGTACATGACTTGCGAGCATTTCACCTCACCGACAAACGTCGAACCGGGTTTGCGGGACAGAATGTCGCGCCCGAAGATCAGCAGGAGCATGTCGCCGTAAAGCACATTCCCCTGCTCGTCGATCGTGCCAATCCGGTCTGAGTCACCATCGAAGGCAATCCCGAGGTCTGCTTTGTGCTTGCGCACGGCCGCCTTCAGATCGTTCAAGTTCGACGGAATAGTGGGATCGGGATGATGATTCGGAAAGTTGCCATCCATGTCGAAAAAAAGTTCGACTGCATCGACGTTTAGCTTTTCGAATATCTTGTGGACGACGGGTCCCGCGGTTCCATTGCCCGCATCCAGGACAACCTTCACTCTACGTTCCAAATGAAATTGAGAAGCGATCTCCTCGACGTAGGGACTAACCGCATCGACGTTTTTCAGAGTGCCCTCGCCTGATTCGAAGTCATTACCCACGATCAGCTTGTACACGTCTTGAATGGCTTCGCCGTACAGCGTGCCGGTGCCACACACGGTCTTGATGCCGTTGTACTCGGGTGGATTGTGACTGCCTGTGATCATGATGGCTCCGTCCGCTTTGAAATGCACCGCGGAGTAATAGAGCACGGGAGTGGGGGCGGTTCCGATGTCGAGCACGTGCGCACCGGCGGCTAAAACGCCTTTGCACAACGCATCGTGCAGACGGGACCCACTCAAGCGGCAATCGCATCCCAGGCAAATGGTGCGCCCGCTGTGGCGAATAAGGTAAGTCGCCAGAGCTCGGCCCAGCGACTCGACGTCTGGATCTGAGAAGTCCTGGTCGGCAATTCCGCGAATATCGTACTCACGGAAAATACTCGGCTTCAGCATCTTTACTCAGAATAGCGATTGAAACCGCTTTAGCGGCACTTTGTTTTGCCTACCTCAGTATTTCGCGCCGCACCACAAGGCTCTCCAGGTAATCTTCATCCAGCTCGTAACCGAAGCCGGGAGCGTCACTGACCTGGATGGTCCCGCGAGAAGTCACCTCGATCGGCGGTGTGACTATATCGCGCTTCCAATAGCGCTTGCTGGCGGAAACATCGCCCGGCAAGACAAAATTCGGAAGAGTGGAAAGGGCGATGTTGTGCGCGCGCCCGATGCCCGATTCGAGCATGCCACCGCACCAGACTGGGATGCCATTCGCTTCGCAAACGTCGTGCACAAGTTTGGCTTCCCGGAACCCGCCCACGCGTCCCAGCTTGATATTGACGATGCGGCCCGCTTTGAGACGGATCGCCTGTTCGGCCTGATGGGCGGAACGAATGCACTCGTCAAGACAAATGGGCGTGTCCAGAGCGCTTTGGAGCACAGCATGGTCGATGATGTCGTCGTGCGCAAGCGGCTGCTCGATCATCATGAGGTAGAACTCATCCAATTCCTTCAGGTGCTCCCTATCTTTTAGCGTGTACGCGGAGTTTGCGTCCGCCATCAGCTTGATGCTTGGGAAATGCTGCCGCACTTGGCGGATGACCTCAACATCCCAGCGCGGTTTGATTTTCATTTTGATGCGTTGATAACCCGCAGCAAGTTCCGCTTCGACCTTTCCGATCAAGTGTTCGACAGCATCTTGTATTCCGATGGACACGCCGCAAGCAATTTCCCGCCGCGCACCGCCGCCGATCGTTTTCCAAAGCGGCTCGTTATTCAGACGCGCCTGTAAATCCCAGATAGCGGTCTCGACGCCGGCACGGGCCATGTTGTGGCCCCGGATATGCGAGGTGCGGGACGCAACCTCAGCGGGCGACGAGAATTCGTGTTTCAAAACGCGCGGCACGATGTAATCGATCAACAGCGGCCACACCGAGCCGGTCCACTCTTCGTTATAGAAAGGATTCTCGCCGGCAGTGACTTCACCCCACCCCGATACGCCGTCCGCGATAGCTTCCACCAGAACAATATGGCGCTCGTGTGTCCGCCCGAAACTGGTCTCAAAGAAGTGCACGAGCGGCATGCGTATGTGCCGCAAAACGATTTGGTCTACTTTAAGTCCCATTGGCCAAGCAGATACGTTCCCGCTTCCTCTCCTGTTTCGAAGCCGACCACCGCCAGTGACTTCGTGAAATGAGTATCGAACTGCTCAGCAATCCCAGCCTGAATTTCGCGGGCACGGCGCGGATCGCGCTCCCGTATCTCGGCGATCTCCCGAGGCACTCCAATGCGCGCTTCTATCTCGCCGCGGGTTGCGGGTTTTTCCGCAAGGACAGCTTCAGCGCGCGAAGATCGGATCCACCATTCCGCGACCAGGCGATCTGTCGGCAGGCCACCGTGAAGGTGACTGGTCGTCATCCCGTACTGGTTGTGCACGTAGCGGCGGACCACCACGCCCAGCCGCTCGATGTTGAAAAACGCATTCTTGATTTCGAGAGGGTCAAATGTCCATTCGATCAAATCGACACCGCGTTCGATCGCGTATTCGCGCTGCTTAAGCTTCAGTTTTCTTCCGACGCCCGTATTTCTATACTTCGGCAACACGCCCAGCATGTGGCTATGAAGATAAGGTCGACCGCCCGGCTTCAGACCGGGAATGCAGAGGCAAAACGCCACCATCGCGCCATCTTCGAATGCGCCCAGTGCTTGCCCTCCGATTTTACTGGCGACGACAAACAAACGAAGCGGTAACAAATCAACGTCTTCGAAGCCCCAGATCTCTCGCTGCAGCCGGACCGCGGCAGCGAATTCATCCAGTGTGGAAAGCGGATGGATGTCGAGGCTTGCCAGCGGCGCCATTCCTGTACGCATGATCGCCTCATTGTAAGGCAAGAATCAAATCCTGCTGCTAACGCGTAAATGGCTGTCCCGCGTTACAATAAACCCTCAGACATTCAATCAAAAGGAGGCGCATTATGGCTTTCGAAAAAAGAATTCCATTACCCGGCAGCGAAAGGAAGGCTCTTCCCGAGTCGCAACCGGTCGGTTCCATTGACCCTACGGACACAGTGCGCGTCACTGTCGTGCTGCGGCGGACGGGCGCTGTCCCGGCTGCCGAAAAAGGAAATGAGCAACCGCGTCGTCTCTCGCACCAGGATTTTCAGCAAAGTCACGGCGCAAATCCCGAAGACATTGCTCTCATCGAGAAATTTGCGCACGAATATCAGCTGACCGTGGTCGAAGCCAGCGCCCAGAAACGCCGCGTCGTGTTGACCGGTACTGCCGCCCAAATGACCAACGCCTTTGGAGCGCAGCTGGCATGCTACAAAGTCGATCATTTGGAACACACGTTTAGAGGACGTTCGGGATCGCTGAGCATTCCCGAAGAACTCAGCGGCGTCGTCATGGCCGTGCTCGGCTTGGATCAGCGGCCGATAGCAAAACCGCACTTCCGGAAAAAGCAAAAACCTGCCGCGCAAGGCACCTTTACTCCGCCGCAAGTTGCGGCTCTCTACAATTTCCCGACGGGTCTAACGGGACAGGGTCAAACGGTCGCCATCATTGAATTGGGCGGCGGATACAAAACGACGGACCTGCAGACCTACTTCAAAGAACTCGGAGTCAGTGAGCCGACCGTAACAGCAGTTTCCGTCGATGGCGGTAAAAACACACCTGGTTCGGACGCCGACGGCGAAGTCATGTTGGACATCGAGGTGGTTGGCGCAATCGCAACCGGTGCCAATATCGCGGTCTATTTTGCTCCCAATACAGACCAGGGCTTCATCGATGCCATTACCGATGCCGTCCACGACACCACGCGCAAGCCTTCCGTAGTATCGATCAGTTGGGGTGGGCCGGAAGATTCGTGGACCCAGCAATCGCAGACGGCCATGAACGCCGCTCTCCAGGACGCAGCGACGCTGGGCGTAACCGTTACGGTTGCATCGGGTGACAACGGATCGACGGATGGCGCCGGCGACCGCAAGCTGCACGTCGACTTTCCTGCTGCCAGTCCATACGCCTTGGCTTGCGGAGGCACAACTTTAAAGGGCTCGGGAAAAAACATTTCTTCCGAAGTTGTGTGGAATGAAACTGCCAACAAGGAAGGCGCTACGGGCGGGGGCGTCAGCAACGTGTTCCCTGTGCCCACTTATCAGAGTTCAGCCGGTGTTCCGAAACAGCCGCAAACCGGTTTTGGCGGCCGTGGCGTCCCCGACGTTGCGGGAGATGCCGATCCAACCACCGGTTATCAGGTACGCGTCGATGGACAAGATGTTGTGGTGGGGGGAACGAGCGCTGTTGCCCCGCTGTGGGCTGCGTTGGTTGCGCTGATGAATCAAAAGCTCGGAAGTGCCGTCGGTTTTCTAAACCCAAAGCTCTATCAGGCGGGCGAATCGGTCTTCCATGACATCACCAGCGGCAACAACGACGACGCTAATCTCGGTTCGTATAGCGCTAAGGCCGGATGGGATCCATGCACGGGCTTAGGCAGCCCGAATGGGACAGCGATTTTGCAACTTTTATCGTCAGGTGCATCTCCGAGCGCATCGAACGCTACGGCATCCGGCAAGAGAGGCTAAAACGATCATGAGCGGCCAGCGTTCAGAAATTCCAGGCAGCGCCGCAAATGCGCGAGCAGCCGAACGCTGGTCCTCCCCCGCAGACCCCAACGCCGTAGTGACTGCGACGATCACCCTGCGACGAAGAGACGACTCCGCCAAACCTGAACATCTGGATGAGCAGCTTATGTCGGGAAACTTCGCTCGCGTTCCAAGGGAGCAGGCAGAGCAGATGCTGAGCGCCGCTCCAGACGATCTCGCTGCCGTACGATCTTTCCTTTCGCAACATGGGTTGACAATCACGAAAGAAAGCGCGGAAGCACGGACTCTGCACGTCCAAGGAACGGTTCAGCAGATGGACGCCGCCTTCGGCATTCAGCTAGGCTGGCTCGAAAATGCGCAAGGTCAGCGGCACCTGGGCTACGAAGGCGCGCTATCGGTTCCGGAGTCGCTCTCCGGAGTGATAACTGCCGTTCTCGGCCTCGATCAACGGCCTGTCGCGACGCATCACAGTTAGGGTGGCGCGGACGATCGGTTTTTGTCGTCTGCGTCTACGAGCCTTGATCAATACACTGGCGGCTCTCCCGCCGGACGCGTTTTCCAGCGCCGATGGATCCACATCCACTGATCGGGAAATTCGCGGATCACTTGCTCAATGACGGAGTGGATGCGCTGCGTATCGGCTCGGACATCGCCGGTCATCTCGACGCGCGGGTAGAAGCGAAGCACATAGCGCCGGGTGCCTTCATTCCAAAGCGCGAAGCCGGGGATGACCACAGCATTCGAACGATGAGCCAGCTTCGCGAATGCCGAACCCGCACAGGCCGGCTTGCCGAAAAAATCGATGAACACGCCCTCCGAAGCGCTGGTATTTTGATCGATCAGAATGCCTACCGCTTCATTGTCCTGGAGCGCTTTTAGAATGGCTCGGGCAGCATCCTTCTTATAGATCAATCGATTTCCGGAGCGCGTGCGGCGCTCTTCGATCAATTGATCGATAAGGGGATTGTCGAGCGGCCGAACCAAAACATTCATCGGTTCAGTCATCCAGGCGTGCGCGAACGCGCTAAGCTCCCAATTTCCGAGGTGGGCGGTGGCGATTAACACGCCGTGTCCCTCGCGCTTGGCATCGTGATAGTTCTCCAGACCTTCATAGCCGATCCACTCGGAGATATTCGCGTCGTCGAGCGACGGAAAGCGGGCCAGAGCAACCAGCATGCGAGCGATGCTTCGGAACACACCGTCGACGATGCGCTCATGTTGCCGAACGCCGAGTTCAGGAAACGCGAAGTAAAGATTTTTCAGTGCAACCCTGCGAAGTTTCGGCGCAATCGCGTCCAGCACAGTGGTGGCACCCCGGGCAACAGCATTCGAAGCGGACAGCGGAAGCGCGCGAAGCGTCCAAAGCAGTAGGGCTGCGAGCGCGTACTCCGCGCGAATTTGTAGCCAGCTCTTGCTTTGCGCCAATTCCGGAGTTTATTCGATCCAGCCGCCGCCGAGCACTAAATCGGCATCGTAGAAGACCGCTGCCTGACCGGGAGTCACCGCGCGTTGCGGCTGATCAAAGCGTACTTCGATGCGTGAATTGTCGTTGGTCGGCAGCAAAGTTGCGCTCGCCGGGACGTGCTTATTTCTGATCTTGATCTCTGCGCGGCGAGGCCCGCGAGGCGGATCAATCGACACCCAATTTACTGCGCCCGCAAACAGCGATGCTTTCATTAGGTCGTCGTTGCGGCCCACGATCACGCGATGCCCAGCAGGTTCAGTGGCGATAACATACAGCGGCTCGCCGGCGGCTATGCCCAATCCGCGGCGCTGGCCCACCGTGAAGTGATGCGTTCCGGCATGCCGTCCGAGCACGCGTCCTTCGGTATCGACAATTGCGCCTTCCGTTTCGGCAGAATCAATGCCCTGCTCCCGAAAATATGCGTCGATAAATGCGGCATAATCGCCGTTCGGAACAAAGCAGATCTCCTGGCTATCGGGTTTGTCCGCAACCGGCAGGCCCAATTCCTTTGCCAGTTCTCGCACTTGCGGTTTCGTCATTCCCCCCAGCGGAAACAGCGTTCGCGCTAACTGTGCCTGTGTCAGGCCAAAAAGAAAATAGGTCTGATCTTTACTCGCATCTGCGCTCGTGCGCATCTGATAGCGTCCGCTAGCTTCGTCAAAATTGAGCCGCGCATAGTGACCGGTTGCAATTTTTTCGGCACCGACTCCATCGGCCATTTCGATGAATTGATCGAACTTGATGAAGTTATTGCAAAGCGTGCAGGGAATGGGCGTACGGCCTGAAAGATAGTCTGCAATGAAGGGCTTCACCACCTGCTGCTCGAAACGCTCCTCGAAGTTGACGACGTAGTAAGGTATGCCGAGCACAGTAGCCACGAAACGCGCATCGTACACATCATCCAAGGAGCAACAACGGCCGACAGCACCGCCTTCGGGAGTCAGATTAGGCAAGCGGCGCTGGTTCCAAAGCTGCATCGTCAGGCCTACGACAGGCAAACCTTCGCGGCGCAATAATCCCGCAACAGCGGAACTGTCAACCCCGCCGGACATCGCGACGGCGATAGGTGCTCCGGCTTTAGACAAGCAGACTCTTCTCCAGTCGTGCCGCGGCTCGCAATTTCGCTACAGAACCTGCGACGGCCTCGAAGAGCACAACAACATCATCCAGGGTGTTGTAGCGGCCAAACGAAAATCGCACGCTTGAGCGGGCTTCTTCGCGGCTCAGGCCCATCGCGAGCAGCACATGAGAAGGTTCCACGGAACCGCTGCTGCATGCTGAGCCGGTCGAAATGGAGATGCTCTTAAGGTCGAGAGCGATGACGAGCGCTTCGGCCGAAACATCGCGAAAGAGAAGATTGCTGGTATTCGGCAGCCTGGCGGAGCGCGCTCCATTTACCTCTATGTCGCCCTCGCGGCGAGAGTACTTCAGCTTCGAAATAGTCGCGCAAAGCTGAAATGTAATTCGCGGCATCCGTGACATTGCACAACTCCACAGCTCGCGCAAATGCCATCGCGCCCGGAACATTTTCGGTTCCCGCGCGGCGCTCGCGCTCATGACGCCCACCGAACTGAACGGCGCGTAGCGGCGTCCCCTTCCGAACGTATAACCCACCGATACCTTTTGGTCCAAAGATTTTGTGCGCACTGACTGAATAGAGATCGACGCCTAGCTGCTGAACGTCTACCGTAATCTTGCCGAACGCCTGCACGCCATCGGAGTGGAAAAAAATTTTCTGTCCTGCGTCGCGGCGCTCACGCACAAGTTGCGCAATCTCTCCAATCGGCTGAATGGTTCCGACTTCGTTGTTCGCGTGCATCACGGAAACGAGTACCGTCTCCGGACGCATGTTTTGCGAAATTTCGTCAACGTTCACCAGCCCGCCCGAATCCACACCCACATAAGTTACGTCCACGTTCTCGCGCTCGAGTTGACGACAACATTCCAGAACGGACGGATGCTCAATCGCTGTCGTGATGACGTGCTTGCGAACACCCACCGTGTTGCGCACCAAACCCAGAATTGCAAGATTATTCGATTCCGTTCCGCCGCTCGTAAAAACGAACTCGGCCGCCGACCCACGCAGGAAATCTGCAATGGTCCTGCGCGATTTCTCCAACTGCTGTCGCGCCAATTGACCCTCGCGATGAGCGCTGGATGCATTTCCATACACTTGGCGCAAAGCAGCAGACAAGGTGTCCGCCACTTCGGGCGCTACAAAGGTCGTCGCATTGTGATCGAAATACAGCAATTTGATGCAGCGTAAGGCGAGCGCAAGCGCGCAGGCTCAAGGGAAATTGCGAGGTTTTCAATACAATTCTAACAGCGTATGCAGCCCCTTCGCGTGCCGCCGATCATCACCCTGACGACTGATTTCGGCTTGGCAGATCATTACGTCGGCACCATGAAGGGCGTTCTGCTGAACATTTGCCCAGATGCGCGCCTCGTCGATATCTCGCATGAGGTTCCTGCGTTCTCGATTTATGCGGGGGCATACGCAATCGCGCAAGCCGCCCCGTTTTTTCCGCCGGGTACCGTCCACGTAGTCGTAGTGGATCCCGGCGTTGGCACATCCCGGAAAGCGGTGCTGCTCGAGGCGGAGAAGCAATACTTCATCGCCCCCGATAACGGCGTCCTATCGCTGATTTTCCTGCGGCATCGGAACGCGAAAATATGGGAGATTACGAACCGCAGACTCTGGCGCAATTCGCTCTCGAATACGTTCCATGGCCGCGATCTGTTCGCCCCCGTAGCTGCCGCTCTTGCCAATGGGTCTGCCCGGCCGGACGATGTCGGGTCGCAGCTAGAGGAAATCATCACGCTTCCGGACTTGCAGCCGGCCGAAACGCAACCAGGTTTTTGGCGCGGCCGGGTTCTCAGCGTGGATCATTTCGGCAACGTGATCACGAATTTCCTGTGCGCTGAATTTCGCGAGATCATGCAAGGCGATTTTGCCCTCCTCGCCAGGGAGCAAAAAATTGTAGAGTTTCGGACCACATTCGGCCAAGCGCCGGATGGTCTCTGCTTCGCCTATTGCGGCAGTTCCGAATACATTGAGATCGGCATGAATCAGCGCAGCGCCGCTCAGTATCTGGAGATTGCGCCCGGCGACACCGTCGCGTTGCGCGTTACAATTGTCTAATCCACACATTTTCCGGGTTCCAGCCTGACTGACAACCCTGTAACCCGCTTCGTAGCGCAATGACCACCGCCGAACCGATCACACTGACTCGCGCCGTCGAATTTCGTAAGAAACTCCAGTCGAAATTCATCGTGGCGGATGGGGCCATGGGCACCATGCTCTATGCCAAAGGCATTTTCATCAACCGCTGCTTCGACGAGCTGAATTTATCTTCTCCGCAATTGGTGAAAGACATTCATCAGGAGTACGTCCGGGCAGGCGCGGAGGTGATCGAGACGAATACTTTCGGAAGCAACCGGGTTCGTTTGGGAGCTTTCGGAATGGCGGAAAAGTTGCGCGCCATCAATGAAGCGGGAGTACGCCTCGCGCGACAGGCCGCCGGAGAAAAGGCCTTCGTGGCGGGTGCGATCGGTCCATTAGGAACACAAATCGAGCCGCTAGGACCGATGTCGTTCGCCGAAGCACGCGCGATTTTTCGAGAGCAGGCCGACGCGCTTGTCGAGGCGGGGGTCGATCTGATCCTCATCGAAACTTTCTACGAGCTGGCCGAGCTGCGCGAGGTCATCTACGCAGCGCGCGAAGCCGGCGGGCCCGACATGGTCGTCATGGCGCAAGTGACGGTGAACGACGATGGAACGCTTCGCGACGGCACAAGCACGGAAACGTTGACGCGAAACCTGAACGAATGGCCGGCAGACGTGATCGGCGTGAACTGCTCTGCAGGCCCCAAGGTGGCGCTCGAAACCATCGAAAAGATGGCCGCGTACACCACCAAACCGCTCAGCGCCATGCCCAACGCCGGTCTTCCCGCTACCGTGGAAGGCCGCAACATTTACCTTTGTTCTCCCGAGTACATGGCGCAATATTCGCGCCGCTTTTTGCAAGCAGGAGTGCGCGTCATCGGCGGTTGCTGCGGCACCACGCCGGAGCACATCAAGCAGATTTGCAGTGAAGTGCGCTCCATGCAACCTGTTCAGCATAGAACCAGCGCTGCCGCTGTTCTCGACGAAGCCAAGCCGGAGGTAAAGCGCCTCCCCAAAGTGCCCGTCGCGCAGAAGTCACAACTGGGTGCGAAACTCGCGGCCGGCAAGTTTGTCGCCTTCGTCGAGATCCTGCCCCCGCGCGGCGTCGATGCAGTGAAGGAGATTGCCGGTGCGCGCCTGTGCCGCGAAAACGGCATTGACTGCATCAACGTTCCCGATGGTCCACGGGCCAGCGCCCGCTTGAGTGCTCAGGTCACTTGCCAGCTGATCCAGCAGCAGGCGCAAATTGAAGCTGTTCTCCATTTCTGCTGCCGCGACCGCAACATGCTGAGCATTCAATCCGAACTGCTGGGCGCGCATACGGTCGGCGTGCGCAACTTGATTTGCATCACCGGCGATCCGCCGCGCATGGGGACGAATCCCGATGCCACCGCCGTATTTGACGTCGATTCTATCGGACTGACGAACATCGTCAACAATCTGAACCAAGGCCTCGATATCGGCGGCAACCCGATGGGCTCGCAAACCGGCTTGCTCATCGGCGTGGGAGCGAATCCGGGTGCTGTGAACATGGACGAAGAGTTGCGCCGCTTCGCGTGGAAGGTAGAAGCGGGCGCAGAATACGTCGTCACGCAGCCGGTTTTCGATTTCGATTTAGTCGAACTGTTTCTCAAGAGAACCGAGCAGTATAAGCTTCCGGTTATCGCTGGAATTTGGCCGCTCACCAGCTATCGCAACGCGGAGTTCATGGTGAACGAGCTGCGCGTGCCCGTTCCGCCGGGGTATATGGAGCGAATGCGGCACGCCGATAGCGCTGAAAAAGCACGTGCAGAAGGCATTCTCATCGCACAGGAAATGGCCGAGCGCGTGCGCGTCATGGTGCAAGGTGTGCAACTAAGCGCGCCCTTCGGGCGGTATGAGATGGCTATCCAAGTTGCCGAAGCGCTCGGTCAACGGTAAACTTACGAGTTATCCGGTGCCTGCCGCGTTTTCCGTCTGAGCACCACATCCCGTGGCCACTGACCTAATCGAAATCGACTTAGAGAACCCGTACCCGGGCGCCATAGACCGCGCTGTGCGTGAGATTCAGCGCGGCGGCGTAGTTGGCATTCCCACCGACGCGCTGTATGTGCTGATTGCTGACCCATTCAATCTGCAAGCCGTCGGCCGTGTGTTCAGTGCGAAGGGCCGCGAGAATGTACGTTCGCTCCCATTGGCCATTTCAGACACATTAATGGCCGAGGACCTTGCCAAGGAATTGAACAGCCGCTTTTACATACTGGCTCGACATTTCTGGCCTGGACCTTTGACCATGATCGTACCCGCCGCCGCGAAGGTGCCTTTGAAAGTGACTGGCAACACGGGACGATTGGCCATGCGCCAGGCAAGTTCGAATGTGTTAAACGCAATGATCGAAAAAACTGGACATGCGCTCATCGCTACGAGTGCCAATGTTTCCGGCGAGCCGACCGTCTCCAGCGGGATTGAGCTTTTCGCCGCCATGGACGGACGCATCGACCTGGTGCTCGATGGCGGCATCTGCACCGGTCCCGGTTCGACCACCGTAGACATTACCGAACCCTATTGGCGCGTGATCAAAGAAGGCGCGATTACCGAAAAGGAGATTGCGGAGCGATTGCAGGCAAATTAGCAAAAATGCTGGCGTTTTTCGCAATTTCTGGTATTCTGAACGTTAAGCGTTTCCTGCGAGAGCGTTCGTTTCGGTCTCCAAAAAATTGATCCGATAGTCAATGTCATGGAGTCCAACTCGAATTAAGTGCTGGTGTGCAGGCTCCGGCGTCTGACGATGCTATGGAGAAGCCTAAAGGTGCTCGGAGGATTCCCCCCTGCTCTCTTTGGGGTCAATGACGGAGGCTGATCGGAAGCTCTCGCAGGAAACGCTTTCCCCCTTTCTTCTGAACATTCTCTTCATCGGCGATATCTTCGCCTCGGGTGGGCGTGCGATCGTTGCCGATAACTTGAACCGCCTTATTACCGAATACAAGATCGACTTAGCTATCGCGAATGCGGAAAACAGCGCCGGCGGTTTTGGGATAACGCCACTGATCGCCGAAGAGTTACTGGCGCTCGGACTGGATGTTCTAACCGGCGGAAATCACAGTTTCGACAAGCGTGAAATTCACGATTACTATCCTCATCAGCCACGCCTGTTGCGACCTGCCAATTATCCCGACGGCCTCCCGGGAACGGGCATATATACAGCTACCGCACGGAACGGCGTACGGTACGCTGTGCTGAACCTGCAAGGCCGGGCGCACATGCCGAACATCGATTGCCCCTTTCGAAAAGCCGATGAATTGCTGGGTTCGCTCGACCCCGATATCAAGGTCCGCATTATCGATTTTCACGCCGAGCTCACCAGCGAAAAAATGGCCATGGGCTGGTATCTGGACGGCCGCGGAACCGCCATGATTGGAACCCACACCCACATCCCGACCGCGGATACGCGCATTCTTCCGGGCGGTCTGGCGTACCAGACAGATTCAGGAATGACCGGACCCTACGAATCGGTAATCGGCGTGGATAAGGACATGATCTTGCGCCGCTTCTTGACCGGACTGAGTGGGCGTATGGAAGCAGCACGGCAAGGCATCGAATTGCACGGCCTCGTGATCGCGGCCGACGAAGCCACCGGCCGAGCGACATCCATTCAGCGCATACATCGCGTCAAGTAACGAACCCGTCACAGGTTGAGTTTGGCAGCGACCGCTTCCGCCAGTTTCTCGTTGAGAAGCAATACACGAACGCAGATCAGCTGGCTGACGCGCTGCTTCGGGACGTGTCCCAGTGGTCAGTTCGCCTGGCCGGCGAAGATTTGAATGACGATATTACCCTGGTGGGTGATTCAAGTGACGGGCGAGTAGGGTACACCTCAACTATTGCGAGCCTGGTATAGGACGCTGATCGCGTTATTCATTCCGTGAAACCGCTGGTTAACAAGGCATGCTGCACTCCTTCGAGCGTCGCGTGCATCATATAGGTAGAGAAGAGTCGCGGAGGAGCGCAACCGTGAAAACTAAATTTGGACTGCTCACATTGCTGGCATTTGGTTTGACGACCACGGCTGCTTGGAGTCAATCGAACTCAGATCAGAGTACGACGACCACTACTCAGACCACTGTGCACACGAAAAAGAAAGGGCGCAGTCCCGGCGGTGATGTCGGCAGTGGCAGCGCGGATATAGGCAAGGGTGCAGGAAAGGCAGCGGGCAACCTGGCCGCCGGTGCTGGAAAAGGGGCCGTTGACCTGGTCACACTGCATCCTATCGATGCTGCCGGAGCGCTCGGGAAAGGCGCTGGATCGGCAGGCAAGAACGTCGCGGTCGGCACCACCAAAGGAACCGGCAAGATCATCAAAGGCAGCGGCCAGAGGCATCAAGCACATCTTCTGAGCGCCTCACCTCTCAGCGCCTTACGCCTCCTGTACCTCGACCTCCACTTCGCCGCCCGTAGTCTTGAGCGGCACACCTTCCCACCGGCCCACGACTGCCGTCGCTGCACAATTACCCAGTACGTTCACGCTCGTTCGACCCATATCCATCAGCGCGTCTACACCGAGGATCAATGTGATTCCTTCTTGCGGGAGCTGAAAGGTGGATAGTGTGCCTGCCAAAAGAACCAGCGCCGCCCGCGGAACACCCGCCGCGCCTTTGCTGGTCAGCATCAGCGTCAGCATCATCGTGATCTGCGTTCCGACAGGCATGTGTACGCCAGCAGCCTGCGCAATGAAAATCGAGGCTAACGAGAGATATAGGGTTGTGCCGGTCAGATTGAAGCTGTAGCCGGTTGGCAGCACGAACCCCACTATGTGCTTCGGTATGCCGAACCGTTCCATATTTTCGAGCGCCAACGGAAGCGCGGCTTCGCTCGAAGCAGTCGAAAAAGCGATCAAGAATGGTTGCCGCACTGCATGCCAGAAAGCGCTCCAGCGGTACACGCGCCAATACCAAAGTCGGCACAAGCACCAACGTCAGAAAAATAACCAAGGCCAGATACAGCGCTCCAACTAATTTGCTTAACCCGAACAATACGCCAATGCCTTTCGAGCCGATAGTTACCGCAATCGCCGCTCCTACTCCGAACGGAGCGAAGTACATCACGTACTTCGTGTAGCGGAACATTACCTCCGCCACGGCTCCTGCAAAGTTCACCACCGCTTGCGCCTTCGGGCCTATCGCCGCGCAAGCCGCCCCAAACAGGAAAAAGAACACCACCATCTGCAGCACGTCATTCTGGGCAAGCGATTCGAAAATGTTGCTGGGCGCGGCATGCTCAATGATCTGTGGTAACGAAACGGGTTTCGCGAGGGCGGGTGCGGCACCTGTCTCGCCCGCGATGGTCAGTCCGCCGCCCGGACGGGCGACATTCACCACCACCAGGCCAATGATCAGCGCGAGCGTTGTTACGACTTCGAAATAGACCAGCGATTTAACGGCAATGCGCCCCATCGTTTTCAGCTCGCCGGCCCCCGCAATGCCATAAACAATCGTGCCGAAAAGCAGCGGGCCGACGATCGATTTGATCAGCCGTAGAAAGATGTTACTGATAGGCGCAAGGTTCTTCGAAAAATTCGGAAAGAAAACTCCCAGCAAGACGCCCAGCACGAGTGCGATGAAGATCCACGAAGTAAGTGACAGCTTCTTCACTAACTGCACCCGATCAGCGCTCTCCCCACTTCAACTTCTCTCGGAGAACGTCGAAAAACAGCATTTTGGGAGGGCGAATCAGTTGAATCGTCTTTGGCGACGACCGGCACACTACGAGATCGTTTTTCGACAGAGGTTCACCTACTTGGCCATCAACCGTGAGGAACGTCCCGTCTTCGCCGTGATTGAGAATTTGAATCACGCTGGTATCCGGCACAATCACCGGCCGGTTCGTCAGCATATGCGGGCAAATCGGCGTGATGCAGAGCGCCGCAACTTGAGGGAAGACTACAGGTCCACCGGCGGAGAGCGAATAGGCCGTCGATCCTGTAGGCGTCGCGATGATCAGACCGTCAGCCTTATACGCCGCAACGAAATGATCGTCAACCTGCGCGTCCAGATCGATCATTCGGGCCAGCTCGGACTTCGTGATGACAACATCGTTCAATGCTGAGTAGCTGGCGATCACTCTGCCGCTGCGCACAAGTTCGCAATCGACCATGCGGCGACGGCCGATGCGGTGTTCGCCCCGTAAAGCTCGCTCCAGCTCCGGGAGCAGCTCATCCGATCGAATAGCCGTCAAGAAACCTAAATGACCGAGATTGACGGCAAAGAGCGGAATATCCCGCCCGGCAATCACGCGCGCCGCGGACAGAAGCGTTCCGTCTCCGCCCAGCACGATCACTAAGTCCGCTCCGTCGGGCAGCTCTTCGCGCGAGAAAAACCTGTCTAGCTTGGCGTATTTGGCCGTTTCTTCATCGCAACGATACTGGACGCCCCGCTCGTCCAGCCACTCGAGCAGCGTACACACAATGTCCGCGGCATGGGCAATGTTCGGTTTTGAAATGATGCCGACCGTAGCGATCTTTCCCATTTCGTTCGTTGAAGGCAAAGAGATAGGTTATCTCGACTATAGGTCCTCGGGCCGCGCTATCTGTTGCACACCGCCAGCCCGCCGCGCGTGAAGCAGAAATTCACGATTTCCCTCCGCCCCGAGAATTGGGCTTTCCATCAACGTGCTTGAGAAGCCGGCTGTTGCGAGCGCACTCACAACTTTGTCGCAAGCCAGGCGATGCGCCGCTGGATCGCGCACGATCCCGCCCTTCCCCACCAGCTCTCGTCCCACTTCGAACTGCGGTTTCACAAGAATAATCCAATCGCCATCGGGCGCGAGCAGCGACACCAAAGCAGGAATTAGCAGCGTCACAGAAATGAAGCTCACGTCGCAAACAATCAGGTCCGCCACTTCGCCAATGTCGTCGAAGCGCAGGTAGCGTGCATTCGCTCGCTCATGAAGGACGACGCGCGCATCGTTGCGCAACCTCCAGTCGATCTGCCCCGCACCGGTATCGACGGCATGCACGCGCGCGGCCCCATGCTGCAATAAGCAATCCGTAAACCCACCCGTCGACGTGCCTACGTCTATGCACACACGCCCGTCCACGCCTACCTTGAAATGCGCGAGCGCCGCTTCCAACTTCAACCCACCCCGGCTGACATATTTCAGCGGCTCTTCGACTTCGATATGCGCTCCGGTTGCGACGCTCCGTCCCGGCTTATCGGCCGTCTGTCCATCCACGCGCACCTTGCCCGCCAAGATCAATGCTTGTGCTTTTTCGCGTGATTCGGCCAGACTCTTGTCTACCAGAGCAACATCCAGCCGTTGCTTTCCTACCGGCATGCCAACTGTGGTCACGCCCTGCGCTGCACGATGAAATCCGCAATCTGGCGCAAGCGCTCGGCGCGATCGTCAAACATGCGCAGCGCGACGTGCGAAGCAATCCGCTCTTGTTCTGCCATTTCACGCGATCGCGCTAACCCGTACACCGCCGGAAACGTGATCTTTTGCTGCGCCTGGTCTTTACCCGCGGTCTTGCCCAGCGCTTCCGAAGACTCCTCCACGTCAAGCACATCGTCAACAATCTGGAACGCCAACCCGACATGCTCGCCGTATTGCGACAGCGCCGCCAATTCCTCATCCGTTGCACGTGCATAAATCGCACCCATGCGCACGCTCGCGGTCAGAAGCGCTCCCGTCTTCGCTCGATGAATGGACTCGAGCAACAGCGCAGTCGGCCTCTTCCGTTCGCCCTCGATATCGTTCACCTGCCCGGCAATCATGCCGCCCACCGACCCGGCAGCGCGTGCGAGTTCTTCCACCAGGCGTATCTTCTGCTCGGAGCTGATGCGTTCTATCCGGCTTAGAACTTCGAACGCCAGCGTGAGCAGTGCGTCGCCGGTGAGGATCGCCATCGCCTCGCCGAAAACTTTGTGGCAGGTCGGACGTCCCCGCCGCAAATCGTCATTATCGAGCGCCGGTAGGTCGTCGTGGATCAGCGAGTAAGTGTGAACCAGTTCAAGCGCGGCAGCGGCGTGCTCAACACCTTCCGGCGAATCACAAACCGCGCGCGCCGCGGCCATCGCCAGAATGGGCCGGATGCGTTTGCCGCCCGCGAACAGACTGTACCGCATCGCGCGATGAATGGAAACTGGTTCGGCGCTTTCATCCGGCAGCCATTCATCTAAGACACGATCAACGGCCTGCACCTGCTCGGCCAGATACTCCTGTAAGCTTGCTTGATCCGCTTTGATCATTTCGCAGGCTTATCGGGATCGAACGGAACCGCGACCAGCTCCGAGCCTTTTTTCATCAGGATTTCGACCCGAGACTCGGCCTCTTCCAGCTGGCGCTTGCATTCCGCGCTTAGCCGCATCCCGTTTTCAAACAAGGCAAGGCTTTGCTCTAGAGGTAAATCGCCCTTTTCCAGCTCTTTTACGATGCGCTCCAGCTCTTCCAAACTCGTCTCAAAAGTCGGCGAGGATGTTTTTTCCTCAGGCATCGCCTTATTGTAGCTGCGGCGCGCCCCTTCTCAGCCGAGCCTGCGATCTAATGGTTGCTACGATCTGGATCTTATGTCCCTGCTGCAGGAGTTCAAGACGTTCGCGATGCGAGGCAATGTGGTCGACCTCGCGGTCGGAGTCATCATCGGCGCCGCATTTGGAACCATCATCAACTCGCTGGTGAACGATATCATCATGCCCCCCATCGCGCAACTGACGAACGGACGCGACTTAGCGAATCACTTCTTGGCGTCTGAACGGTCAACACTACGCGAATCTTGCGGACGCGAAGAAGGCCACCGCCGTTCTCGCCTACGGCAGCTTCATCGGCACCATCGTGAATTTCATTATCGTCGCGTTCGCAATCTTTTTGTTCATTAAGCTGATCAATCGATTGCATCGGCCGGCTCCGGCCCCGCCACCCGAACCCTCAGCACAGGAAAAGCTGCTAACCGAAATTCGAGATCTGCTCGCTAACAGGCCGTAAGGGCCTTCCCTTGTACGAGAGCTTCCACCCGCTCCGCGCACTTTTCGAGTAGAGTAGAACTATGGCGATTCCCGCCACCACACGTCCGTCACTCTTCGGCTCAGACTAACTCCGCCCGTCCCGCGGCCCTCCCGTAGTCTGTTTCTGATTCTTAAAACAAATTGAGGTAACTTACCATGCAGATCGCTGCACATCCCCTGCTGCCGAACTTAGTGACTGCTCTGCCCGGTCCAAAGGCCAAGGAAATCATCGAAAGGGATCGGGCCGTCGTATCGCCCTCCTACACGCGCTGTTATCCGCTGGTCGTGAAGTCCGGCGAGGGCGCAATTATCGAAGACGTCGACGGGAACCGTTTTCTCGACTTCAGTGCCGGAATCGCCGTCGTCGCGACTGGCCATTCGCATCCGCGCGTCGTCAAGGCCATTCAACAGCAAGCCGCACAGTTCCTGCACATGTCAGGCACTGATTTCTATTACGAGGGCATGGCGGCGCTTGCGGAGAAGCTTGCTCCCCTCGCGCCCGGCGATTTTCCAAAGCGCGTCTACTTTGGAAATTCCGGCGCGGAAGCAATCGAGGCCGCCATTAAAATGGCGCGCTATCACACGGGGCGCGATAAATTCATCGCCTTCCTCGGTGGCTTTCACGGCCGCACCATGGGCGCCCTCTCACTCACCGGCAGCAAAGTCGTTCAACGCCGCGGGTTTCATCCTTCGCTGCCCGTCTACCATATTCCCTATCCCGATCCCTATCGCACCCCGCAAGGAAAAGACCCCTCGACTTGGGCGGTTGAATGTGTGAAAGAAATCGAGGAGCGTCTCTTTAAAACCATCCTTCCCGCCGAAGAAGTCGCCGCCATCATCGTCGAGCCGATTCAAGGTGAAGGCGGATACCTGGTGCCTTCCGCGGTTTTCCATCAGGAGCTTCGTCGCATCGCTGACAAGTACGGCATCTTGCTCATCCACGATGAGATCCAGTCCGGAATGGGACGCACCGGCCGCATGTTTGCCTCCGAGCACTTCGGTGTAACGCCCGACATCGTCGCACTGGCAAAAGGAATCGCAAGCGGGATGCCGCTTTCCGCAACGGTCGCTCGCGCGGACGTGATGAACTGGCCGCCCGGCGCGCACGCATCCACCTTTGGAGGCAATCCCGTTTCCATTGCCGCCTCGCTCGCCACCATCGAATTACTCGAAGAGAGTCTCGTCAAGAACGCCGCTCAAATGGGCGCGTACCTGATGAATCGCATGCAGGAGTGGCCACGCCGCTTTAAGAACATCGGCGACGTGCGCGGTCTCGGTCTCATGATCGGCGTCGAAATCGTTCACGATCACCAGTCAAAGGAGCGTGCTCCGGGGTTGCGCGACCGCCTCGAAACGCTCGCCTTTGAGCGTGGCTTGCTGATTCTCGGCTGTGGTCCGAACAGCATCCGGCTCTGTCCGCCGCTTGTCATCACGCGCGATCAAGCCGACTTCGCCATGGATACACTGGAGCAGTGTCTGCCGCTCCTGGAACGGTAATCGCCGCAATCGACGGGGCGATCTCCGGGTCCCCGGCCCTCTCTGGACCCGCTTCCACAACCCAGCTCCGCGTTCTGGATGTCGGATGCGGCCTCAATAAGTACCCCGGCGCGATCGGCCTCGATCGTAATCCGAAGACGGGCGCCGATGTCATCGCGGATGTCGATCGCCTCCCGCTGCCCTTTCAAGACAGCGCGTTTTGCGAAGTTCGCGCTATTCACGTCATCGAGCATGTCGCAGACGTGATCCGCACGATGGAAGAATTCCATCGCTTGACAGCACCAGGCGGCCGCGTTCTGATCGTCAGTCCGCATTACACCGATTTCAGCTCTTTTTGTGACCCCACCCATCGCTGGCACCTGAATAGCTTCTCCATGCGTTACTTCGGCACAGACAGCGGCGGCTACGGTTACTACTCCCCCGCGCGGTTCCGTGAGATTTCGACGTACGTCAAGTTACTTGCTTTGTGGAGATATCTCGGATTTGAGTTCCTGGTCAACGCCTCCCGCCGCTTCCGGCGCTTTTGGGAGTTTTACCTTTGCTATCTGATCAGAGGCAAAGCAATCGAGTGGCAACTCGAAGTCGTGAAGGAGCCCGCCTACCCGTCTCTCCGCGGCAGTTGCTCTGGAAGCTGAGCGACTCGGCCCGACAGTTCCGTCAACGCCAAACGTTAACGCCCGACGCCGCACTGGGCCGCCGGGGAGAAGATCTGGCGCACCGCTATCTGCGCAGCAAGGGATTGACGATTCTAGCGCGGAACTATCGCCCAAGCAGCGGGGATTCCGAAGTCGACATCGTCGCGCGCCACGGCGACATCACCGTCTTCATCGAGGTCAAATCGCGAACGTCCGCGGAGTTCGGCAGCCCCGATCGCGCCATCGATCACGAAAAGCAAAAGCATATCGTCCGCGCCGCCCGAGCGTATGCAACTCGTGCCGGGCTCGAATGGAACCAGGTTCGTTTCGACACCATTTCCATCGTCTTCACAAAGCCGCCCTCTATCGTGCACCAACAAGACGCATTCTTCGAAGGTCGCTCAATGTAACTATCCGCCGGGTTCGTGACGCTCTGTTAGCCTATCGTTTAAGTCATGACCCTAACGCGAAAAAAGCCGCTCGCTGCGCTGCTTCAGCAGGCCTCTCACGGTGATCTGAAACGTACACTGACGGCCAAGAGCCTGGTGGCGCTCGGCGTGGGAGCAATCATTGGCGTCGGGCTTTTTGTGCGAACGGCGGCAGCCTCGGCGCAAAACGCAGGTCCCGCTGTGACACTTTCCTTCGTCATTGCTGCCGTCGGCTGCGTCTTTGCAGGGTTGTGCTACGCCGAATTCGCAGCGATGATTCCCATCGCCGGCAGCGCTTACACCTACGCTTACACGACCATGGGCGAATTCGTCGCCTGGATCATCGGTTGGGCGCTGGTTTTAGAGTATGCGCTCGGTGCAGCCACCGTCGCAATTGGCTGGAGCGAGTATCTCAACAAGCTTGTGCATGGGAACCTACCTTATCAGTGGTGCCACTCGCCGCTCCAGACTTCGTCTACCGGTGTTCACGGAATTTTCAACGCGCCGGCCCTCTTTATCCTTTTGATCATTACTCTGGTACTCATCAAAGGAACACAGGAATCTGCAACGGTGAACGCCATCATCGTTACGCTCAAGGTAGCCATCGTCATTGTGTTTGTTGTCGTCGGGTGGCAATTCGTCAATCCTGCCAATTTGCACCCGTACACCATACCCGCCAACGTCCCTGACCATGAGGGCTTTTTCAAGCACGGCTGGGGCGGAGTTCTCGGCGGCGCCGGTATCGTCTTCTTCGCTTTCATCGGATTCGATGCCGTGTCCACCGCGGCGCAGGAGACCAAGAATCCCGGCCGCGACATGCCGAAAGGTATTCTCGGCTCTCTCGCTCTTTGCACGGTTCTGTACATCCTCTTCGGTTACGTGCTGACCGGCGTATGCAATTGGAAAGAGTTCGCCACCGTCGGGAAAGAAGCTTCCGTGGCGTTCGCAGTTCAGCAATATATGACCGGCTACGGCTGGCTCGCGACCGCGATTACCGTTGCGATTCTCCTCGGCTTCTCATCCGTCATTCTCGTCATGCTGCTCGGCCAGAGCCGAGTTTTCTACTCGATGGCAAACGATGGGTTGCTCCCGAAACTATTCGCCGATGTTCACCCGTCCTTCCGCACACCTTACAAGTGCAACGTCGTTCTTTTTCTGTTCGTGAGCGCGTTTGCAGCATTCGCTCCAGGCGATGTCACGGGCAATCTTACATCCATCGGCACGTTGTTCGCCTTCGTTCTGGTCTGCATCGGAGTTTGGATCATGAGGCGCCGCCAGCCTACCCTGCATCGTCCCTTTCGAACTCCCATGGTTCCCCTCTTTCCGATACTCGGAATGATCGTCTGCGGCGGCATGATTGTGTCATTGGACCGCCGCACTCAGCTCACTGCGCTCGCCTGGATGCTGATCGGTTTATGCGTTTACTTCTCGTATGGGAAGACCCATAGCAAGCTCAACGTGCCCGCCTTCGACGCAGCAGAAACTGCCCCGTCAATCTAATTCACAGGTAGCGTTGCTATGGATCAGCGATGCCAACTGCGGAAGAGGTTGATCGGTACTGGTACGCCGTAAACCGCAGGCGGTAATGGCGGTGGAACGTTTTAGCTGCCATTCTGTTCATTACTTGTGGTGCTCAGGTTGCCTATGAACACGCTCTCGAGAGTCATATTCTGGGTCGCGGCTTGCAGCGGTGCAGTTTCGTGTCAGACCGTCCCGCCCGCTACATCGGAAACTGAGTTGTTCGCAAATCCATTACCGAAATACGTCTCTCCCCGCTCTTTGTTTCTGACAGATCTTCCGCATCGCTACCCCGCGCCCGGTACCCTGGCCACATCTAGGAGTTTGACTCCGTTCAGTTACACGATTTCCCAGAGAGGCGTTGCGTTTTTTCCTGTCAGGCTGGGTCCCCTGCGATACACGTTCGGGCCTCACGGTTCAGCGCTCGGCAGACCGGCTGGCGGTGCCTTTCAGAGCTTTGTTGATGGCGTTCTGCGGCATTACACGTCGCATCCGGTAGTGCCGATGAACGACAGGTGCGTGCGATCGCTTTCCTGCAACAGCCTGTATGAACAGGCGTTGCGGCGCAGGGCTCTGCGGTCCGCATATTAGTTCGTTCGTATTCGCAACGATGTAGTCGCGCTGGTACTGTGCGGAGCATTTGCGTTGACTCTCTTCGGACTGATACTCGGGCTGCCGTTAACCTTCGCCGCAGGACGATTCCTCGGCAATCAGCTTTACGGCATGAATCCATACAATCCCGTGTGACGTTCGTCGCCATCATGGCCCTCGGGTTCTCCGCTCTGGCCGCATCCTTGATTCCAGCCTTCCGCGCCAGTGTGATTTCACCCCTCGACGCCTTGCGTACCGAGTAAGTCACGTACAAGTAATTTGGTTTACCTGATGCCGGTCAGAGTCAGTCTCCGGAAATGCTACGACGGGCGCGCGGCTGCTCAGGCGTTCGACCTGATTAGAAGCCGGTGGCAAGGGACGGGTCCGCCGGATAGGGGAAGTAGAGTTCGTTGCCGTCCGGGTCCGCGATGACCATGAGCCGGTAGCCCCACTGCCCATCCTTCACATCCACGCCGCGCCCTTCCAGTTCCGCCCGCAAGGCATCCAGCACGCCGACATCGAGCGAGATGAACATCAGGCCCTTGCCTGCTTTATCGGGCCATTGAGAAGAGAGAATGAGCTCACAGCCCTGCCGGTCGACCTGCGCGACCCACGCCTTCCCCTCCTCCTCATAGCGCCACGGTTGTGTGAACCCGAGCTGCGTCACGTAGAAATCGACGGACCTGTCGATGTCCGCTACGAACAGCACCGGTCGCGCAAACCATTCATTGCTCATGACGTTCTGCTCCTCGCACGCCTTTTGCGCGAGTCTTTCAATAGGTTGAGCGCCACTGCGGCGCGGATGAGATCCTTCAACGCCGCCTCATCGATCGTGTCGCCTTCATGGATGTCGATGGCGCGCCTGACATTCCCCTCCAGGCTCGAGTTGAATAGACCTGACGGATCCTTCAACGCAGCTCCCTTGGCAAAAGTCATCTTCACGACCTTCTTGTACGTCTCTCCCGTGCAGACGATGCCGCCGTGGGACCACACGGGAGTCCCCATCCACTTCCACTCTTCGACGATCTCAGGGTCTGCCTCATGTATGATCTCGCGCAGTTTTGTGAACATCTTCCCGCGCCAGTCGCCGAGTTCCTTGATCCTCTCGTCGATCAATGCAGAGGCGTCCACCACTCCGGGCCTTTTCACGAGTTTTGAGCCGCCTTCGGCGGCCAGTTGGGTGTTTCAACGCCGAACTGCTTTGCGTACTCGCCGTTCAATCGCTGCCAGGCGCCGAACTTCATGGCGTTCGCGCCGACGATCCGGCCGATGGGACTTCCGCTCAGAAGCCGATCCAGAACATCGAAACAAATGTGCCACCCCGCAGCACCCATTGAGATGAAGCGGCGATCGATGTTGTGCCACAGCGTCAGGCGCGTGCCGCCAGCAACGGTTTCGAGTTCCCACCGCATATCGTCGTACTCAAGCACCTTGGGAGCTTCCGCTCGGGTCACTCTCGTTTCGGTCGGCGTGGGCGCCGCTCCCGCCCAGGTGAGCTTCACCGTCGCTCCAACCGTACCCAGGCTCCCATCGGCTTCAAACGGAGCCCACTCTCGCAGATGCGCCGGGTCGGTTAGCGCCTGCCACACTTTTTCCGGCGAGTGGCGCAGTTCTCTGACCAGAATGAGCGTCCACTTCTCTCCGTCTTTTCGTATCTGCGCCCCGCTGGCCGGACCCGGTGTGTACTGCTCGCCATCTGTCATCTTCTTCTCCTTGTCTTCTTTTTCGTTGGTGTTGATTGATCCATGCGGTCGAGGTGGCGTTCGAGAGCATCTACGTGAGCTGACCAGAACCGACGGAAGGGAGCCAGCCAGGCATCCACCTGCTGAAGTGGTTCAGGTTTCAATCGGTAGAGACGGCGCTGTGCGTCGACCGTGGATTCTACGAAACCGGCATCGCGCAGCACTCGCAGGTGCTTTGAGACGGTCGGCTGCGGCATACCAAGCTCACGCTCGATCTCGCCAACCGACTGCTGTGACGAGACCAGGAGACTCAATATCGCGCGGCGGTTCGGCTCCGCAATGATTTCGAACACAGATTCCACGCTTTTTATATACTCCGTCTAGCATATGCGTGTCAAGGTATATGGCGGCTGCGGCTCCTTCTTTTCAATCCGTCTTGCAACCCGGTCACAACACTCGAAAATATTCCCATCGCTCTGACGCGTCTCCACTTACCCTCACTTTCGCCTCTCACCGCGATCCGTTTTTTGATTTCCGCGTGCTAGCGTCAGGCAGGCTCAATACACCACTTGCTCCCAGGATGTGGCCGCTCGCGGCACCCCGGAAGATGTGGTTCCCTGAGCCAACTCTTTTTTCACAGGAGACTCGTCTCATGCCTACGCCTGCCCAAATCGACGCGAATCAGAAGAACGCCCAGCTCTCTACGGGTCCGACTTCCGAAACCGGTAAGGCCAAATCGTCCCTGAACGCCGTCAAAACCGGCCTCACCGGCCGCACCATCCTGCTTCCCAGCGACGACGCCGCACTCTGGGAAACCCACATCGCCGAGTTCTTCAAACGCTATGACCCCGCCGGAGACGAGGAGCGCAACCTGGTCCAATCTCTGGCCGACACCGAGTGGCGTCTGCTGCGCATCCCGGGTCTTGAAATGGGCATTTACGCCATCGGCCGCCTCGAATTCGCCGAACAGTTCGCCAACGAAGACGATTCTGCCCGCAAGCACATGATCGAAGCCAAGATCCTCCTCGTCTATCGCCGCGACCTCAGCAACCTCAGCATTCAGGAAAGCCGGCTGCGCCGCCAGCGTGAAAAGGACACCGCCACCCTCCGCGAACTGCAGAACGAGCGCAAGCGCCTCACAAAACTGCGCCTCGATAAGATCGCCCGAGATTACATACGCGCTGCTCATGAAGACCGCAACGACAAGTTCGATTTCGACGCATTTGGGTTCGAATTTTCAGCTACCCAAATCGAGCTCCGCGCGCTCGAAATCGAGCCTGATCTGTTCGCCGATTTCTACCAAAGAGAGGCCGAAGCAAAGGCTGCCCAAAAGAAGGTTGCGTAAAAATTCCGGCGCGCCTGACCGAAGTCACCGGTTCTTGGCCCGCCAGGCCTAGTCCCGAAACAGACCCTCCGAAGCACGCGTCGCACGTGTTGGCTCCCCGCTCGCAAAACAAAACCGCTCGAGAGAAGAAGGAACAACTCAACATCGACGGGCGCGACGTCACCGTCTCGAAGCTCGACAAAGTTCTCTATCCCGAGAACGGGTTCACCAAAGCCCAAGTCATCGATTACTACATTCGCGCTTCGGCCTATCTGCTGCCCCACTTCAAAGACCGACCCGTCACACTGAAGCGCTTTCCGGACGGCGTGCGCGGCCAGTTTTTTTACGAGAAAGATGCTCCCGGATTTGCGCCCGAATGGGTGAAAACGTTCCCGGTGCCTCGACGCGCTGGTGGTCCGGACATTCAGTACATCCTCATCAACGATCTCGCCACACTGGTCTGGTGCGCGAATGCTGCCAGCCTCGAGCTTCATCCGTTCCTTCATCGTGCTCCTGAAATCGACCAGCCGAACACTGTCGTTTTCGATCTCGATCCTGGTGAAGGCGCGGATATTCTCACCTGCGCGGAAGTCGCCTTCCTGCTGAAAGACGTGCTGGCGCGCCTCAGCCTGCAGTGCTTTCCCAAAGTGTCCGGCTCAAAAGGCATTCAGGTGTACGTCCCTTTGAACACACCCGTCACCTATGCCGTTACCCAGCCCTTCGCCCGCGCCTTGGCCGAGCTGCTAGCCAAGCAGCGACCCAAACTGATCGTCGCTCAAATGGCGAAAAGCGAACGAGCAAAAAAGATCTTCATCGACTGGAGCCAGAACGCCGATTTCAAAACCACCGTCGGGGTGTATTCCTTGCGAGCCAAACGCAGCCGCCCATTCGTGTCCCTACCGGTAACCTGGGACGAACTGGAGCATGCGCTCGGCACGCGTAAAACGGAGGGACTCTATTTTGAGCCCGAAGCAGCGCTCGAGCGATTCGGCGAGATCGGCGATCTGTTTGCGCCGGTGCTCGAACTGAAACAATCCTTACCAGAGTCAATAGGCGATAGCGTCGAGAACGCGAAGCCACCCCGTCGCGCAACAAAGGTACTTTCCGAATACGAACGCAAGCGTGATTTTTCAAAAACGGCCGAGCCGCCGGCAGATCTTCCGCACGCCAGTGCGCAAGGCGGGAAAAAGCGTTTTGTCATTCAAAAGCATGCCGCAAGCCATTTGCATTACGACTTTCGCCTAGAAATGCACAATGCGCTGAAATCCTGGGCCGTCCCTAAAGGCATTCCGTGCGAACTCAATCAACGGCGCTTGGCCATGGCCACTGAAGATCATCCGATTGAGTATCTCGATTTCGAAGGAACCATTCCCCAAGGGCAATACGGCGGAGGAACGGTGATGGTGTGGGACATCGGCACCTATGAATTGATCGAAGGCAACTATTACAAGGGCGATCTGCAAATTCACTTGGCAGGCAAGAAGCTCAAAGGCGAGTGGCACCTGGCCAAAGATCGCGCTGCGAAAAACAAAAACTGGTTCCTCATAAAGACCGGCTCGCCGATGAAACCACTGAGTGCCAAAAAAGAAAATGCATCGGCGCTGACCGGCAGAACGATGGAACAGATCGCGGACGCAAAGGACGCGCAGTGGCACAGCAATCGCG
This sequence comes from uncultured Acidobacteriaceae bacterium, assembly GCA_963787615.1. Taxonomy (GTDB): domain Bacteria; phylum Acidobacteriota; class Terriglobia; order Bryobacterales; family Bryobacteraceae; genus Bog-105. The sequence continues at coordinate 165,696 of CAWBDJ010000003.1, forward strand.
TACCGGTCCCCGGAATCGACATCGATCAGCTTCCGGCGAGCTCGATGACTTTTATCGACCCTATGCAGTGCAAGCTCGTCGCCGAGTTACCGGAGGGCAACGAGTGGCAGTACGAAATCAAGCTCGACGGGTATCGTGCTCTGATCCTCAAGGATCACGGAAGTGTTCGTCTGCTTTCCCGGCGCAATAATTCGCTGAACGACAGATTTCCTGCCGTCGCGGAAGCTGCGGGCGAGTTGGAAGATGGCCTCATTCTCGATGGCGAAGTCGTCGCACTCGATGCGGAGGGCCGACCCTCCTTCAACCTTCTACAGCATCACAAGAAAGGCAGTCACATCGTGTTCTATGCCTTCGATCTTCTGGCATACCGTGGACGAGATCTGCGCGAGCTTCCGTTGAAATTGAGACGCCAGCTGCTCGATGCGGCGCTTGCAAACTCCAATGAGCCCATTAGACTCTCGGCCGTTTTAAACGCACCGGCGAAAGAAGTCATCGCAGCCATCAGAAAACAAGGGTTAGAGGGCGTAATTGCCAAACGAATTGACGCGCCCTACGAGTCCGGAGAGCGCAGCGGTCGTTGGGTAAAGTTCAAAGTAAATCGCGGCCAGGAATTGGTCGTCGGAGGTTACAAGGCATCAGGGAAAGATCACTTTGACAATCTGGCCATCGGCTACTACGACGAAGACCGTCTGATCTTCATCGCGAAACTGAAGAACGGCTTCACGCCTGCACTGAAGGACGAGATATTTGCCCGATTCAAGGGGCTCGAAACGAAAGTTTGTCCGTTCGCGAATTTACCTGAACCGAAGAACGCCAGGCGCGGCGAAGCGCTGACCGCTGAAGCAATGAAGAAATACCACTGGTTGCGTCCGAAGCTTGTTGTGCAAGTCGAATTCACGGACTGGACCGCCGCGAATCATCTTCGCCATTCCAAATTTGTCGCTCTGCGCGACGACAAAGATCCCCGTGAGGTAGTCCACGAAACCGCAGAACGTGTCTAACTCGATGCGCAGTCAGCGCTCGCTCAACCCGCCGTCCACCGCCAGTACTTGGCCGGTGATGAAATCAGACGCAGTGAGAAAAAAGTGGACAGCCTCGGCAATCTCGCTGGCATTGCCGGCCCGGCGCATGGGAGTTACGTCGATCATTGCTTGCGTTTGTCGATCGACATCGTTGAAGGCAATTACGCCCGGAGCAACGGAATTGACTGTAATTTCCGGCGCCAACGCCTTGGCGAGCGCCTTCGTCATCATGATCACGCCGGCTTTGGAGGCGCAATAGTGCACATGCTCAGCCCACGGCCGGATGCCGCCCAAAGAGCTGATATTTACAATCCGGCCCGCGCCGATTTCTTTCATCTGGCGCGCGCCTTCCTGACAGCAGAAGAACGTTGCCTTGAGGTTCACCTCGTGGATGAAATCCCAATCGGCTTCCGTGATGTCGAGCGGATCGATACGCGTAAATCGTGCCGCGTTGTTCACCAGGCAATTCAGTAAGCCGAAGTGCTCGCGAACATCCCGGAACAGCCGGCGAATTTCATCGACACGGCCCAGATCGGCTTGAAACGTCGGCGCGCCGCCACACTCGCGCGAAACTTTCTCCGCTTCAGTGCGGGAGTTGTTGTAATGAATCGCTACCTGAAACCCGCGGCGAAAGAGCTCGATCGCAATGCCGCGCCCGATGCGTTTCGCTGCCCCGGTGACCAGAACGCGCCGCCCTTTATTCATGCTCACGCGCTCGCCTCACGCGTTAACAAAGAACTCCCCGATGGCCTTCTTCGTGCAAGCGATGTCTTGGGGCGTGTGTGCGGTCGAGACGAACCCGGCTTCAAATTGGGACGGGGGAAAATAAACCCCGCGCTCTAACAAGTGATGGAAGAATGTGCCAAACCGCGCGGCGTCGGAGCGCTTCGCGTCTTCGTAGTTTCTAACCGGGCCTCGCTGGAAAAAGATCGTATACATCGACCCCACGCGATTGACGCAAACGCATTCCGGCAAATTTGCGGTGAGTTCGGCAGTCGAATTCTCGAGAGTGTCGTAGCTCTCGGGGTGCCCTTCTAAGTACCGCAGCATTGCAATGCCGGCTGTAACCGCCAGCGGATTGCCCGATAGCGTACCCGCCTGGTAAACAGGGCCGATGGGTGCAACGTTCTTCATGATGTCGGCGCGCCCGCCATACGCGGCGATAGGAAGTCCGGCGCCGACAATTTTGCCAAGCGTCGTCAGGTCAGGCATCACCTTATAGAGTTGCTGAGCGCCGCCGCGGCTGAGTCGGAACCCGGTCATGACCTCATCGAAGATCAGTAGCGCGCCGTAACGTTCTGTGATCCTCCGCAAGCCCTCGAGAAAGCCGGGTTCGGGAGCAATGCAGCCCATATTTCCCGCCACCGGCTCGACAATCACGGCGGCGATATTGTCGCCCTGTTTCGCGAATGCCGCTTCCAAGCGACCGAGATCGTTGAACGGTAGCGGGAGCGTTGTCTCGGAAAATGATTGCGGCACGCCCGCTGTATCGGGCAGGCTCAAAGTCGCAATGCCCGAACCTGCTTTGACCAGCAGCGAATCGACATGCCCGTGATAGCACCCGTCGAACTTTACCGTCAGTTCGCGACCTGTGAATCCGCGCGCTAAACGCAAGGCGCTCATGCATGCTTCGGTGCCCGAGTTAACCAGACGCACCATTTCGATCGAAGGAACGGCGTCGATGATAAGCTCCGCCAGTTCCACTTCGCGTCCGGTAGGCGCGCCGAAACTGGTACCAAGCTCCAGCACGGAGGCGATCGCGTCGATAACCGGTTTGGGCCTATGCCCGGTGACCAACGGACCCCACGAACACACATAGTCGATATATTCGTTGCCATCTACATCGTAGATGTGCGATCCGTCACCGCGCGCGATAAAGCGAGGAGTGCCGCCAACGGCTCGGAACGCGCGCACAGGCGAGTTTACGCCCCCAGGAATGTACTGCTGCGCCCGGGCAAATAGCGCCTCGGACTGCGCCGTGTTCATACTCGGTTTTGGCCGAGCACCAGCTTGCGGAACAGAAAGCTCATCAAGATTTCATGGAGCGTCGTGTTGACGTTGCGCAGCAGTCGGTTCTTCAACTCCAGATACGGCTGCGTTCCGGCAAACAGATCCTGCATGATCTCACAGAATTTCGGGCTACGCCTCATGAAGTCGACCATGCGGCTCGGGACAGCGCCGAAAAACACGGCCCCGCAGAACAGCCGTTTCGCCAGGCCTGCGCCGTAGGTCAAATCAAGACCGAAGTCGCGAGCAATGAGCTGCCGGTAACTGTCCGCTTTCTTATCGTGTTCCCGTTCGCTTAGTACAACTTGGCTGGCCAGATCACCGGAGCGAACGGCGTAATACAATCCTTCGCCCGTAATTGGATCAACTAATCCGCCCGCATCGCCGACCGCGATCCAGCCATCGCCCGCCAAGCGGTTGTTGCGCCAGCTATGGGATTCGAGCGATGGCAACATGTGCGCGAAAAACTTGGCGCCTTGCCGAGAGATGCCCTTCTCGTCCATGTAGCGTTCCAGGCGCATGCGCAGACACTGCGCGGATTCGCCTTTACCGCCGATGCCTATCGATAAATGCCCCGCCCGCGGAAAAACCCAGATGTATCCTTCCAGATTCGGCAGAAACTGAATATCGATATGGGCCTGATCGCTTGGGACAAAATAGCCCAGCGCGTACATCGTATTTTGCGCATCGAATTGCGTGCCCACTTCGCGCAGCGGATTGCGCGCGCCCGTTGCGATCACGCAATAGTCAGCATCAAGCCGCCCGGATTGCGTGCGAATTTGCCAGCCCGTAGATGTGCGGTCGAGCCCCAATACCCGCGTTTTCTCGATTTCCGCACCAGCGTCCTCGGCACGGCGCAGCAGCATGCGGTTGAGATCGATCCGCGAGTAGATGAGCAGCGGCCGCGTCAACGCCATCTTCACGGCGCCGGATTTCGGAGCGGCCAGCAGCGTATCGGTTACCAGCTTCTTCGGCGTGTCGTTCTCAATCAGGTAAGGATATTGCGAATACGCTTTATACGTGATACCGCCGCCGCACGGTTTCTCCCACGCCAGCTTCTCATCGAATACAACTGTTCTCAGCCCGGCCCGTGCCAGCCTTTCAGCGGCTGTGGACCCCGCTGGGCCACCACCCAAGACCGCGACGGTTTTCATTGTGTTCGCCCTGCGCCCCCTTGCCCGGGCATAGGCGTATGTGGGTTGTCTGAACTGATGGACGGATGGCCGGGCGGCAGTTGCTCAGCGCCCGCGGATCGTTGTCCCGCCATGCCGTGTCCCTGAGAATCGCCTACGTTCACGACCACCCATTTGCCGTCTCGTGCTTCCAAGGTGTATTTCATGAGCATGCCGCTGTTTACACTGGGATCACCCTTGGGATGAAACGCGACAGTGGCATAGGCCATATTCTTGTTGAAGGACACCGCAGTGGTAGTGACGTCGAGGGCATTGAGATCGAGACCTGACCTCGTTTGCAGCCGGTTTACGATCGCTTCTTGGACCTTCTGTTTATTACGAATGTTGCTTCCACAGCTGGTGAGCACAATCGCCGTGACCAGGGTCGCGGCCGAGAGACGTGACACGCTCCGATTATAGCGACACCATTGCGGGTAACCAGCGATGTTACAACGATTTCCGTTATTCCTCGTTCCCTCCATTCTTCTCACGGTAACGGTCGCACAGGCGACGATAATTCCTGCTGGCACGGAGTTGCAACTGCGCCTGGTGACCGAGGTCTCAAGCGATAAGCCGTCCGGCGAACCTGTAGCTGCTGTCGTGATTGTTCCGGTCTTTGTGAACGGCGTTCCCGCCATAAACGCCGGCAGTCGCGTAACTGGGATCACGGCCGACGCCAGCGCGTTTCGAGCGGCCACTGACCAAGCCCAGGAGCACGCGGCCACGCTGCGGATTGAGTTCACCGCCCTTCAAGATGAAACGGGCCGCTCAAAGCCGCTTCACTCGATGGTCGAGTCGGTCGACAACGCCCGTGAATCGGTCGACCAGACCGGACTGATCACCGGAATCGCCGCATCGCAGACCCTTGAAGGGGAACTTGACAAAGGCCTCCGTAAGCTCCAGTCCTTCGATCAGCAGTTCGCGCAACTCCTTTCCGGTGTGAAGGGCGCCTTGCTGAAGGACGTGGATCCTTCGATCGATTACAAGCCTGGGGTGGAGCTGACGATCAAATTGACCAAGCTGCTCGAATGGAACGCTTCGGCATCGCCAAATATGCCCGCGGCTATCATGCCAGTGAACGCCGTAGTCGCTCTAGTGAATTCAGAGCCGTCCCGCACGGTCGCGCTCGACCCGCCGAAGCCCTCCGATGTAACGAATCTCATGTTTATCGGCAGCGAGCAGGAGATTGAGACGGCCTTTCACGCCGCCGGTTGGTTTGCCGCGGAGGCGCTGAGCCGATCATCTAAGTTTGAAACCGCGCGCGCCCTGATCGAGGATCGCGGCTACTCCGAAGCACCCATGTCGATTCTCTATCTGGACGGCAAACCTCCCGACTTCACCTTCCAAAAACAGAACAACACGTTCGCAATGCGCCACCACATCCGTATCTGGCGCCGTCTGGAAACGTTCAACGGAAAACCCGTGTGGGTCGCGGCGGCGACGCACGATGTGGGCATCACCTTCTCTCCCGTAACTCATACGTTCATTCACAGCATCGATTCGAACATCGATCTCGAGCGCGCTAAAGTTGTCAACGACTTGCTGTTCACCGGATACGTGCGCGCACTCGCAGTAGTGGGCCGAAGCGGAATTGGGCGAGATGCCTCGAACGCGACCGGCGACAAGCTGGTCACAGACGGCAAAATGGCGGTTCTGGAATTTTGACGAACGGCTCTAATACAGATAACAGCAGTCTTGCAACGCTTTTCGCAAGCGATCGCCGCTACAGATACCTCGACACGTTCATTACGCTGTTCGTCGTTGTCCTGTTAATCTCCAATGTCATCGCCGCGAAGTTTTTCGCGATTGGTCCCTTGCGCGTGAGCTGTGCACAAATGCTTTTCCCAATTACATACATATTCGGGGATATCTTCACAGAGGTGTATGGATACAGCGCTTCGCGTCGAGCCATATGGTATGGATTCTTTGCATCATTCGTCCTCGTGACACTCAGCTTCTTGGCTGTTATCATTCCGCCCGCTCCCGAGTACACGGACCAGCGAGCTTTTGTCACGATATTCAAGCCGGTCGGCCGTTTCGTCCTCGCAAGTCTGATCGCTTATTGGTGCGGCGAATTCGCAAATTCATTCACGCTGGCGAAACTGAAGCTGCTGACCAAAGGCAAATATTTGTGGACGCGCACGATCGGGTCGACCATCGTGGGACAAGCTGTCGACACCACCGTCGTCATCTTCGTCGCGTTCTACGGAATGCGCCCACTCGGAGTATTGATTCAGCTCATTATTTCCGGATATGTCATCAAAGTCCTCTACGAGACGGCGATGACACCGGTTACTTATGCGATCGTCAACTTTTTGAAACGCACCGAAGGCGTCGATTACTTCGACTACGACACGGACTTCAGCCCGTTCGCGACCAAAGAATAGTCACCCGAACAGCAGCTAGCTGGCATTCGCCTGAGCCGGACGGAGCTTCACGGACAAATTGAATGTGCGGTTATTTCGGAAAATGGTGAGGGTAATCGTATCGCCCACGCGCTTGTTCGCGAGGGCACGGACCAGCGCGTCTTCTCGTTGTACCGGCTGCCCATCGATCGCCATAATGAGATCGCCGCCGATTCCTAATTCCACATTCCCGATGTCCACTACCTGACGCGCACCGCGCACGCCCGCTACGTCTTCGGATGATCCCCGCACGACACCCTGCACCAACAGACCACCGCGGCCGGGCAGGCCCAGTGCTTCGGCTAAATCGCCGGCAACGTATTCAGCCGTTAGGCCGACCCGCGGCCGCTCCGTAATGCGCCCCGCCTGATAATCACTCAGCAGCGCCTTCGCCCGGCTGATCGGCAGCGCGAAGCCAATCCCAATGTTCGTCTGGCCCAAAATCGCGGTGTTGATGCCGATCACAGTGCCATTCGAATCGAGCAGCGGACCGCCGCTATTGCCGCCATTGATGGCGGCGTCGGTTTGAATCATTCCTTCGAGCCGCTGATCACTCTCGCCGCCGATGGCTCTGCCGATAGAGCTGACAACTCCGACCGTGAGCGTTCCTTCGAGGCCAAATGGGTTCCCGATCGCCAGCACCTTTTGTCCGACCTGCAGGTGATCGGAATCGCCTAGTCGCAGGAACTCGACCTTCTTCTTTGGGTTGATTTTGATCAGCGCCAGATCATCCGAGCGGTCGGGATCGAGCGCCCGCGCATAGTATTGCGTCTGATCCGACAGAGTGACCTGAATGCGGCTGCTTCCGGAGATTACGTGAAAGTTCGTCAAAATGAAGCCGCTATCGTTGATCAAGAACCCTGAGCCGAGACTTTGGGATGCAACCGGCTGGAAAAAGAAGTCGCGACGAACTGCCGTGCTGGTGATGTAGACGGTTGCAAGCCGTGCCGCCTTGTAGATGTCGATGTTGTTCTGCTCTTCGGGTGTGACACCGGCGCCGCGCACAGCCGTGGGCTCGGACCAGTTCCGCGCACCTCTAAACATCGGCGCGGCTATGTCTCGAACATTCCAACTCGCGCGCGAAGTCAGCCAGAAAAATGCGAATGTGATTAGCAGCGCGAGCAGGAATGTCCGCGATCTCATGCGGGCGCGCCTTCAGCGTACTGTTTTAGCTCTCGAAACACATCATCCACTTGCCGAACTGTATCTTCTTTCGTAGCATCTGTGTTGATGATGTAGTGCGCATATTGTGTCTTTTCTGAAAGTGGCATTTGCCGGGACAAACGTGCAAGCACTTCTTCTCGTGTCAGGTGATCGCGTTTCATTCCACGGGCGATTTGTGTTTCCAGATCGCAGGCCACGAGAATTATCCGGTCGTACGTCGCGTACCGGCCGGTTTCTATTAGAATAGCGGCCTCAATCACAATGATGCCGTCCGGATGTTGGGCTGCCCATGCATTCAGCATCTGCTGCTCGAGTTTGAAAACTGCCGGATGGACAAACGAGCTTAGCTTCGCGAGGAGTTCAGGAGAATTGAAAACGGTGGCGGCGAGTTTCTTGCGATCGATCGAGCCATCCGGCTGCAGAATGCCCGAACCGAACTCCTGTAGCGTGGGGGCATATGCCTCGCCGTCTCTCTCGAGGACTGCATGGCCGAATTCGTCCGCAGAGATGACGAAGCATCCGCGCCGTTCGAGTTCAGAAGCAACGAACGACTTCCCACTCGCATAGCCGCCCGTCAGGCCGACCTTCAACATCCAACTGATTAAGCCGCCAAGTGCTGTTCAGCCAACTCAACAGTATTGGCCATCAGCATGGCAATGGTTAACGGCCCGACTCCGCCGGGCACGGGCGTGTACGAGGAAGACAACTCGCGCATCGCAGATGGATCGACATCTCCAACTAGCGTCTTGCCGTTCTTCGCGAAAGCAGCCATGCGCGCTGGGTCACACCCAAAAAGCCGCCGCACTTCCGATTCATCTGTCAGCCGATTCATCCCGACGTCTATGATTACTGCCCCGGGCTTGATATATTCCGCCGTGATCATCGCCGCTCTACCGATCGCTGCGACTAAAAGATCGGCGCGCCTGCATTCCTCCGCCAGGTTTCGGGTACGCGAGTGACAGATCGTTACCGTCGCGTTTTCGTGCAGCAGCATCAGAGCCATTGGTTTTCCAACAATATCGCTGCGGCCAACGACTACCGCATCCATGCCGGAGATCTGAATGTTGTAGCGCTTGAGCAGTTGCAAAATTCCCGCCGGAGTGCAGGCTCGCGGAGCCGGACGATTCGCGACGAGGCTGCCTACATTGAAGGGGTGAAATCCGTCGGCATCTTTCGACGGATCGACCGCGAGCAGAATTCGTTGCTCGTCCACCTGCTTTGGAAGCGGCGATTGCACCAGAATGCCGTCCACTTCCGGATTCTCGTTAAGCCCTTTCACGATACGGAGCAGCTCTTCCGTCGTGATGCTTGCGGCAGGGGTTATATCTACGCTCTTAATGCCCAGCTCATGGCAGGTTTTGATTTTGCTGCGAACGTAGATTTGAGAAGCCGGATCGTCACCGACGAGAACGACAGCTAAACCAGGGGGGCGTTTTTTCGAGCGCAGGCGCTCAATTCGCGGCCCCAGTTCGTCCAAAATTTCCTGATTGATCTTCTTCCCATCGAGCACCACCCCACTCATGCACTCGTGAGGATAGCAGAGGATCTAGTGCTCACGCATGGCGTGAATGAGCGCTTCCAAATGATTGAGATATCGTTCGAAAGCTTTGCGTCCGGCCGATGTCAGGCGATATTCGGTTCTCGGCATACGGCCTTCGAAGCTCTTGCTGCATTCGACATATTCGGCTTCTTCAAGGCGTCTGGCGTGAACGCTCAAATTGCCGTCGGTGGTCTGCAGCAGCTTCTTCAGCTCGTTGAAGGTCAAGGAGTCGTTCACAGCGAGGGCGCTCACGATCCCGAGGCGCATGCGCTCATGGATGATCCGGTCGAGATTAGGGAGAGCGCTCTCGACGGTTTCCTGCTGCGAGCTTGGCTTGACAACTTTAGCCGCTCGCTTTGCAGCAGCGTCGCCCGATCGCGCCATGGCAGGTCTAGCCACCGTGCCTCCTTGCGATCACGAAACCGAATGCGACATGCAGCCCACCGAAGCCGGCCATCAAGAAAGCGTTGCCCCAGGCGACTGGAGCGAGAAGAGCTATGACGCCGAGAGACATAAAGCACAGTCCCATGGCAGGTACAATTCGCACGGAGAATGCTCCGCCTGTCACGACGGCTGCACCATAAAGCAGCAGCCACATTCCCGGCAAGATGCCGAAGACATCGAGACGAAACAAGACCGCGCTAAGGACCGCGCCGGCGAGTAGTGGAGGCATAAAGCTCAAGAGCGCGCGCCGCGCAGCCCGCGACTGCAAGGAAGACAAGGAGAGCCGCTTCGACTTCAAACGAACTCCCAAAAACGCAATGACAAGGGCGACGACGGCTTCTGAAACCCAGATGACAAACTGTTCGCGCAAGGGATGAGTGAAAGAAACGATGCCCGCCAGGAGCGCGGTTGAACCGATGGCTACGCCACCCCAACCCGGAACAGCGGTAAACGAGGCAGCGCGTTCCATGGTGTCGCGAATGAAACGTAAGTTGTCCGCCGCGCGGTGACCGATCGGGACGGGTTCATGAACAACTGTGGCCCTCTGTGCAACAGCCATATATGCCCGAGTATACGGTATTAGGCAAGTTCTTTGCAAGGCAAAGAAACGGGACTCAGTGGCACTAAAAACTGAAATGGATCCCCCCCACGGCCCATCGCGAAGGCGTTCGGAATCCGTCTTCATAGAAATCCTGGCCAAGAGCATTCGAGACGCGGACGTAGAACCGAGCGGTCATTCGCTCGTTTAACGGCAACGAGTAACCCGCCGAAAGACCGAGCTGGCGGGGTCCAGGAAAGCGGTAAGCGTACGGATACGCAAAACCGGAGACGGGATCGAGTCCGTAGAGCGGATACAAGTAACTGCTTCCTCCGTCAAAATCCATAGCCATGTCTATGTGCTTGCCCAATTGCTGCGTCGCAACGATAGTTACTGTGTTCGGCAGAATGCGGGCGGTTTGCAGAGGGTTGATGGATGTTCCGGTATAGTACACGGACGCTCGATCTTTGGCATTGGTGTAAGTGTAGGAAGCAAATAGCGTAGTGTTGCGCGCGGGATGAAAATCGGCGCTCAGCTCAACGCCACGTGAAATTCCGCCGCTCGTGTTGTAATAGCCGCTGGTTCGCCCGTAAGGATCCACGTAACCGGGCGGAAAGTCTAAGTAATCGATGATTTCCTGCAGGTGAGAATAGAAGTAAGTGCTGCTTATCTTCAGGTGATCATGGAACAGATATTGATCAAAGCCGAAGTCGAGTGAGATGGCGCGCTCGGGAGCGAGCTCCGGATTTCCGTTCGGAATGTAGGCGCCCCCGTAAAAATAGCCGCCGAAGCGTTCAAAGATAGACGGCATTCGGAAGCTGTTTCCGGTGTGAGCACGAAGCTTAGTGGATGTGCGTGGAATGAAGTACGCGATGGAAGCGTCACCGGTATACGCCGCGGGAGGAGACGGCAGCGGCAGATTCGCGTAGGGCGATGTGCCACCGATGTACGTGGGCGCATCTACGCTCGTGTGGGTGAAACGTCCTGAAAGCAAAATCTCGAGCCTTCCGTCGAGGAGCCGGATTTGATCTTGCGCGAACACGGCATTGCTTCGCTGAGTTGCCACGCTACTGTTGTAAACGCGCTGAGTAGGATCCGGATTCTGGTCGGAGTTGACGTTTTGATAATGTTCCTGCTGAAAGTCATAGCCGGCAGTGAGGAGCTGATGATTGCCCCAAAGATAGTCAATTCGCGCGCGAACTGTATTTAGACGACCGTTATAGAGTTCTTGCGTGTTGAACGCCGGCTCGAAGTTATCGGGCGTACTTGGACCTGCGGGTCCATTGGTGTTATTGCGATGCGTATCAAGAATTTCGTAGGCGGCCCGGTAAGACAAATGGGAACTTATCTGGTGTTCGAGGCGGAATAATGCAAACACAAAGTGCGAATAGATGTTCGCATCGCTATCGCCTAGGGACGGCAGAAAAGTCGAGTTGCCCGGGTTATACGGCAGATTCGCATCGAGGAGTTGCATTTGAAGGAAGGGCAGCGGAATGGCCGGAACGATGCCGGTTGTGGTTACGCCCGGAGTAGATGCTGGAGTGACAGGATGTTGAAGATAGCCGGTGTTGGCAAACGCATCGACACCCAGCCTTATCTTCGAAGTCAGCGTGTAGGTGAGGGCAGCTTGGCCGCTCCAGTCGCGCGCCGCTTCCACGTTGTCTACGCCCTCTGTCACGTTGAGATGCGAGGCACCAGCTGAATAAGCCAGGCGATTGTTCAGCGCCGATCCCGAGAGATTGGCCACTCCGCGAAACAGGCCCAGCCCGCCGCCTTGCAGATCCACGTCGCCGTGCGTCGACCCACCACCCGGATCGGTGATGATATTCACGGTTCCCGACATGGAATTTGTTCCATAAAGAGAGGACCCGGAGCCGCGCAGGACTTCGATGCGCGCAGAGTTTACCAGCAGGAGATCGCCTATGAATGCGCTGGCCTCATCTTGAATGCTGGTCACATCGCGGAACGGAAATCCGTCGATGAGAATGCCCGTATCGGTGACACGCAAGCCGCGCGTTTGAATGGTGGTGAACGCTCCGGGGCTACCCCGCGCGCTGACGCGAAGACCGGGCACGAAGCGAACAGCTTCTGCGACGGAGAAAATCCCGCGACGCTCGGCATCAGCCGCATTGACGGTGTCGAGCGCCTTCGAAATCTGATCGACAGATTGAGGCTCGCCTGCAGCTGTCACGCTCACCTGCGCGTTTACGGCAGAAACCGCCAGTTGAACGGCGATGTTTTTCGTTTCTGCCGCTGTTAACGTTAATCTTTCGGGATGAGCAAGGCCCAAGCCGGGCGTCGAAGCATCGAGCAGATACTCACCCGGTGTAACGTCCGTGAAGTTAAAGCGTCCGCTTACATCGGAAGTTGCGGTCAGCAGCGCCGACCCAGCGACCTCGTGTAAGTTAACGATAGCGCCACTTACAATGGCTCCGGACGTGTCGGTCACATTGCCGCGAACAGTTGCGGTGTCGGCAGCAAACAATCCTGCGGTACACAACAACGCGGCCTGAAACAAGAAAACCCTGGCGAACATTGTCGGCCCTCCCTCGAGGCGGCGAAAGTCAAAATTCCGCTCCTATCGGTGCGGGCTGCGGGCAGGTCTTCGGACTTACAGGCGGACAGTCTAGTAGCTGTTTGTTCTACTAGCCCGGCTTCCCATCTCACGAAAGCGAGACAGTGCCGTTTTGGGGGTTCGTTCCTGTTTACCGCTGCGGGACAGTGCTGGATTCTCACCAGCTTCCCTTTTGAACGCTACCGATTAATTTCCGGAGAAAACAATCGTTCGCGTGCCAACAGCGATTCTAAGCGTAACGGATAGAAGTTCCGTTTGCAATCGGTAGTTTGTTGTTGAAGGCGGCCTTCGGAGACGATAAGATCGTCCGCGCCACCCGGCGACGCCGCTTGCAGAACGAGCGTTAGACCACGTCGACGCCCATGCTGCGGCAGGCACCCTTCACCTGCTCGACGGCGGCTTCGACGGTGAAACAGTTCAAGTCGGGCATTTTGATTTTGGCGATCTCTTCCACTTGTTTTTGCGTGATTTTCCCGACCTTGGTTTTGTTCGGTTCGGCTGATCCTTTGGCGAGATTTACGGCGCGTTTGACCAGAATGGCCACAGGGGGCGTCTTGGTGATAAACGTAAAGGACCGGTCAGAAAAGATCGTAATAACGACCGGGATGATCAATCCTTCCTGATCTTTCGCGGAGGTCTTCGCATTGAAGGCCTTACAGAATTCCATGATATTCACGCCTTGCGGGCCCAGAGCGGTGCCCACGGGCGGCGCGGGCGTGGCCTTGCCGGCCGGAATCTGCAACTTAACTTCTGCTGTAACTTTCTTTGCCATTTATTTGATCTCTACTTACCTGCCTGTGTGACAGAGCTAAAGTTTTTCCACCTGCAAGAAATCCAACTCGACGGGAGTGGAGCGCCCAAATATGGTCACCATGACGCGCAGAGTGTTGCGCTCGGTGTTAACTTCGTCCACTTTGCCGGAGAAATTCGTGAAAGGTCCGTCGACGATTTTGACGTTTTCGCTCTTTTCAAACGTCATTTTCGGACGGGGCCGATCGGAGCTGGAGGCTTGCCGGTACAGAACCGCGTTTACCTCATCAGCGGTCAGCGGAACGGGCTTGGTTCCACCTCCGACGAATCCGGTAACGCGAGGCGTCGATTTCACGGCGTGCCAGAGCTCGTCGTCCATCTCCATTTCGATCAGAACGTAGCCGGGATAAAGCAGGCGCTTGCTGGTCACCTTCTTGCCGTTTCGCAGTTCGATTACTTCTTCGGTCGGAATCAGGATTTGACCGAGGCGTTCGGCAAAGCCGAAAGCTTGAGATCGAGTCTTAAGAGATTCCGCGACCTTCTGCTCGAAACCCGAGTAGGCGTGAATGATGTACCAATTCTTGACTGGACCGGTTGGCTGATCGGGCGCCGCGGCATGATCCGCCGATTGCTCCGCTTCGACTTCATGTTCCAAGCCATGAACCCCATCGTCAGTTACAGCCTCGCGTTCTTCGCTCTGGACTTGAGACTCTTCGCCTATCGTCAGACTGTTCGTCGCTGGAAGTTGGGTCCTCTTCGAAGCTATCGGCGTCGTGATCAGCGAAACCGGAGGGCGACTGCTCGGCCACGTCGTTTTCAGCGGCGATATCCATTCCCTCGCCGTCCTGTTCGTCGCTGTCCTGGTCCGGCGTCTGCAACGCCTGTTCGTCTTTCAACTGCTCGTTCGCCATTTCTAATTCATCCGTTTCCGATGCGCGTCAACGCAAGAAGCGTCAACGATGTGTGAAGTACTTAATTATGCGATCGATCAAGGAGCTGACAATCGTGTTGACAACCCAGAAGTAGGCAGCAAAAAGAAAAGTCGCCGCGATGACAACACCCGTGGTCGCGCGTACCTGATGCCAAGTCGGCCAGGAGACGTGCTTCATTTCAGCCTTTACTTCATCGATGTACGACCTAGCCTGTTGCGGCCAACCAACTGCTTTGCTCATTTCCATAATTCAACTCGAAACTGCTCCACGCCCTTGCTGTCGATATCCGGTTCACCGAAGAGGTGGGGCTTTTGGCAGGGGCAGAGGGATTCGAACCCCCACTCGCGGTTTTGGAGACCGCTGGTCTAGCCGTTAAACCTATGCCCCTTTGTGGAACTCCATTACAGCCTAGCAAAAATTGCGCTAGCAGCCTTCCACAAGGATCTCTGCCGCGCGGTACGCCTTACTTGGTCTCGCGGTGCGGTTGGTGCTTGCGGCAGAACGGGCAGAACTTCTTCATTTCGAGGCGCTCGGTAGTCGTTCTTTTGTTCTTAGTCTTGCTGTAGTTCCGGTTCTTGCACTCGTTGCACTGAAACTGAATAATCTCGCGCGGCATAGGTTCGCCTGTTCCCTTCCGTTTACCTGGTTATTCCACGATGTCGCTGACGGTTCCGGCGCCGACCGTGCGGCCACCTTCGCGGATGGCAAAGCGCAACCCTTTGTCCATGGCGACCGGCGTAATCAACTCCACTTCAATCGCCACGTTGTCGCCCGGCATCACCATCTCCATACCTTCCGGCAGCTTCGCTACTCCGGTCACGTCTGTCGTGCGGAAATAAAACTGCGGCCGATAGCCATTGAAAAACGGCGTGTGCCGTCCGCCCTCTTCCTTCGACAGCACGTACACTTCGCCCTTGAATTTCTTGTGCGGCTTGATGGCCCCCGGCTTCGCGATCACCTGCCCGCGCTCCACATCGTTCTTTTCGATGCCGCGCAGCAGCAATCCCACGTTGTCCCCGGCGCGCCCTTCGTCCAGCAGCTTCTTGAACATCTCGACCCCGGTCACCACCGTCTTGCGCGTGTCCCGGAATCCGACGATCTCCATCTCCTCGCCGACCTTGCAGATCCCCCGCTCAATGCGCCCCGTCACCACCGTGCCGCGCCCCTGAATCGAGAAAATATCTTCAATCGGCATCAGAAACGGCTTGTCCGTCACGCGCGGCGGCACCGGGATGTATTCATCCACTTTCGCCATCAGCTCGTCGACCGACTTCTCCCACTTCTCTTCGCCGTTCAACGCTCCGAGCGCGCTCACTCGCACCACCGGCAGATCGTCGCCCGGAAATTGGTAGCTCTTCAGCAGCTCGCGCACTTCGAGCTCCACCAGCTCGAGCAGCTCCGGATCGTCCACCATGTCGACTTTGTTCAGCGCCACCACGATGTACGGCACGCCTACTTGTCGCGCCAGCAGGATGTGCTCGCGGGTCTGCGGCATCGGACCGTCGGTAGCGGCAACGACGAGGATCGCCCCGTCCATCTGCGCTGCGCCGGTGATCATGTTCTTGATGTAGTCGGCGTGCCCCGGGCAATCCACGTGCGCATAGTGCCGGTTGGCCGTTTCGTATTCGACGTGCGCCACCGCGATCGTGATCCCGCGCGCTTTCTCTTCCGGCGCGTTGTCGATCGAATCGAAGCTCCGGAATTTCACCTTCGGATTGTGCTTCGCCAAGAGTCTTGGTGATCGCCGCCGTCAACGTCGTCTTCCCGTGATCGATGTGCCCGATCGTCCCGATGTTCACGTGCGGCTTGCTGCGGTCAAATTTCTCTTTCGCCATGGTTTTTCTCTAACTGAACTTGTGAATTTTTCGTCGATGCACGACGAAGGGGTTAGGTCGGTGCGGCACACAAATTCCCGTTACGCACCTAAAGCCGAGGATAGCACGGGCGGGGGGCTATGGAGAGGCGAGTTTCCGGGTATGTGTAACAAAACGTGGAACCGGAAACTTAGAGCCGGAAAAACTGGAGCCGTTGACCAGGATTGAACTGGTGACCTCGTCCTTACCAAGGACGCGCTCTACCAACTGAGCTACAACGGCCTCCTTTCACTATACGCAGATTGGCGGGAACGGAGAAGCTTTGCGCGGCAGGGATGGTGGACAGGGAAGGATTCGAACCTTCGTACCTCGCAAGGAGGGACAGATTTACAGTCTGTTGGCTTTAACCACTCACCCACCTGTCCGATCCGAAACGAGAATATCACACGGGAGGAGTGGGCGTTTTGCGGAACGAAGCGCAGGAAAAGGCGAAGAGATAGCGCATTTTGCGGAACGAACCGGGTGCGCTGGGGGCTCCTGCGAAACGAAGCCAAATTGGGTTCGTTTTTCCGAGTGACAGGAATATGTGTGAACCGGGCAAAAGAGGCTTTGAGTGCGGAACTTACTCTTTCGGGTTCGCGTTCGGGGCGGGCTTCAAAGTGACAGCTATGAAGGCAGTTGTAGGGTTTGCGAACGATGCAGACAGGCAGTTAGCGGACGGAAGCGCGTTTATCGGTACCAATCTCTGATGAGAAGCGATCACAGAGGGTGTTCAAACGATCGTCAGACT
Organism: uncultured Acidobacteriaceae bacterium; assembly: GCA_963787615.1. GTDB lineage: Bacteria > Acidobacteriota > Terriglobia > Bryobacterales > Bryobacteraceae > Bog-105. The sequence goes on from CAWBDJ010000003.1 coordinate 182,849, forward strand.
CAGTTCCTCCGCGCTCATGCTAGTGCAATATAATTCGATTGCACTTTTCGTCTATACAGAAGCAGTGGGAGTGCCCAAAAAATGGCCGGATCGAGGTAGTGTCAACCTAATTGTGTAAACGGTTTTTCATGGAGCCGTGATTGAGTATCTCGCGGTGTTAGGGAAGCGATCTTCCCAAAGAATGGCGAAGCGATTGAGCGCCTCTTTCCAGCCTTGGATGGTGTGCCACTTGAGCGCCACGTTGCGGAGTGCCAGATACAGCAGCTTCATGGCGGCCTCCTCAGTGGGGAACGAGCCGCGCGTTTTAATCACCTTGCGCAAGGTCATGTTCAGCGACTCCACGGCGTTGGTTGTATAGATCACCTTGCGGACCTCTTGCGGGTAGGCAAAGAACGGGATGATCTGAGCCCAGTGGCGCCGCCAGAGGGCGCTGATGGTCGGATATTTTTTATCCCAACGCGTGGCGAGTGCGGTGAGGGCGTTCTCGGCCTGCTCCGCGGTAGCGGCGCGATAAACGGTCTTCAGATCAGCGGCCACTTGCTTACGTTCTTTCCAGTTCACGTAATTCAAACTGGCGCGCGTGAGATGTACGATGCACAGCTGTACAGTCGTTTTCGGATACACGGATTCGATCGCTTGCGGAAAGCCCTTCAGCCCATCAATGCAGGTGATGAAAATATCCTGCAGGCCACGGTTACGCAGCTCGGTAAGCACCTGCAGCCAGAACTTCGCTCCTTCGTTAGCTGAGGTCCAAAGGCCCAGCACTTCTTTCTGGCCCTCCATGGTGATGCCGATGGCGACGTACACGGCCCGGTTTTGTACCTGCCCGTTGTCTCGCATCTTGATCACCAACGCATCCAGATACACGATCGGATACAGCGGATCGAGCGGTCGACTCTGCCAGGCGCGCACCTCGTCCAGCACCGAGTCGGTTACATTCGAGATCAACGTGGGACTGACTTCGACCCCATAGATCTCCTGCAAATGCCCTTGGATCTCGCGCGTGGTCATGCCGCGTGCGTACATCGACAGGATCTTGTCGTCAAAGCCGGCAAAGCGCGTTTCCCCTTTGGGCACGATCTGTGGCTCGAAGCTGGCTTGCCGATCGCGCGGCACCTCGATTTCGACTTCGCCGAAGTCGCCCTTCAGCCGTTTCTTGCTTTTGCCGTTCCGCGAGTTGCCACTGCCGTAGCCGACCGGGTCGTGTTTCTCGTAACCCAGATGTGTCGTGAGCTCGGCTTCCATCGCTCGCTCCACCAGCGCTTTCGTGAGTTGCTTCAGCAATCCGTTCTCGCCGATAATGTCTTCCGGCTTCTGATAGCTTGCTAACAGCTTGTCCAATACGTCCTTGTCGATCTCCATCGGTTCTTCCCAGTCTCCCTTTCTTCTCTCGAGAAAAACCGTTTACACATTCTGATTTACACCCTCCGGATCGACATTCAAAACGAACCCGATCGACCTCGATGAACTTCTTCAGAACTGCCACCGCGGAGATCTTCAGCTCCCGGATTTTCAACGCAGTTGGGTGTGGGACGAAGTCCGTATCAAGAGCCTCATCGCTTCCATCTCGCGAGCGTTTCCGGTTGGTGCACTCATGACGCTGACCGCTGGCGGGCCTGTCAACTTCAAACCACGACCGGTCGAGGGAGCACCAACCGAAGCGAAGCACGCCTCTCCGCAGGCCCTACTTCTCGATGGTCAGCAGCGAATGACTTCGCTTTATCAGGTGACCATCAGAAGCCAAGTCGTGGAAACCGTCACCCCGAAGAATAAGAAAGTAAAGCGCTGGTTTTACATCGATATTCGCAAGGCTCTCGATCCGTCGGTAGAGAGGGAAGAAGCGATTGTGGGCGTCCCCGAAGATAAGGTCGTACGGACCGATTTCGGTCGCGAGGTCGTGTTGGATCTCTCCTCCGATACGCACGAATACGAATCCTTGATGTATCCCGTTTCACAGGTGTTCGAATGGGACAAATGGCAGGACGGCTTCGACGACTACTGGGACGGGGACCAGCACAAACCCACTCGCGAATTGTTCCGCACGTTCAAAAAGGAAGTCCTAGAGAACTTCAAGAAGTATCGCGTTCCGGTGATAACTCTCGACCAGTCGACATCCAAAGAAGCCGTTTGCGTTGTGTTTGAAAAGGTTAACACCGGAGGTAAAGCGCTCGATGCGTTTGAGCTTGTTACCGCGATGTATGCAGCGGCAGGACACGAGCTCCGAAAAGACTGGTATGGAGACGATGCTACAAAAGGCCGCCATGGCCGCTTCGCAGAAACTCTGCGGCCGGCTGGCGAACAAACAGGCATAATCGCAGATGTCGCGAATACCGATTTTCTGCACGCGATCTCGCTGTTTCACACGCGAGATCGGCGTCGAGTAGCAGAGTCCGCAGGAAAGCAAGGGAAAGAACTTCCCGCAGTTACCGGAAACAGGCAGGCGCTGCTCAACTTGCCTCTAGCCGAGTACAGAAAATACGAAAAGCAAGTGGAGCGCGGATTCGTTCTCGCAGCAAAGTTCCTGCACATGCTTCATATATATCGAACCTTCGATCTTCCGTATCAGTCGCAGATCATTCCACTGGCGGCTATCCTCGCCGATATTGGTGAGGCCTGGGAGCACGAGGCAAACCGAGCATTGCTTGTTACGTGGTATTGGAACGGTGTCTTCGGGGAGCTTTATGGTTCAGCGGTAGAGTCCAGAATCGGTCGTGATTTCACGGAAGTGCCTGCGTGGCTGAAAGGCGGTGCTCAGCCATCGACAGTCAGCGAAACAATCTTTCGGGCTGACAGACTGAAAACAATGCGGATGCGATTATCTGCAGCCTACAAGGGAATAAATGCGCTTCTAATGAAGGAAGGGGCTCAGGATTTCAGATCAGGCCAAAAATTCGATCATACGGTGTTTTTTGGCGAGAATGTCGACATCCACCACATCTTTCCGCAGGACTGGTGCAAGTCAAAGGGAATCAAGCCGAGCGTTTTTGACTCCATTATCAACAAGACGCCACTCTCGTATCGCACAAATCGCATCCTCGGCGGCGTGGCGCCTTCGCAGTATCTGGCCAAGCTGGAAAAGGGAAACCAGAATGAGCCCCCAATAGAAGCCGAGAAGCTAGATTCCTTCCTCAGGTCTCACCTGATTGACCCCGCACTCCTGCGCACCGATAATTTCGATGCATTCATGGCCGACCGCCAAAAGCGATTGCTTGCGCTGATCGAAAAAGCGACAGGAAAAGAGGCATACGCCGGTAGCGTTCAGGAAGAAGGCCAGGATGTGGAGCTAGACGCAGATACCATCGAGGCCGAACTGACAATTTCGGCCGCTCAATGATCTTTGAATCGTCCTGTGAAAGTCGGACCCAAGGACGGCATCACGGTCCGCCAGAAAAGAGCCTCGCGTTGCTTGGTGAACGTGCAGAAACACGTAGATCAGAGCCATGGCTTCGCGTGGCTTGCCTGTCCCAGTGGCATGAGGAGGACTCCGCGGCCTTTAGTGGCAACGAAGGCGTCGGACAGTCGGGAAATCGACTTGTGCTGATACCCGCGGGCTTGAGAACTACCATGGTGTCGCCGGAATTCTGCGGCTCTGTACGTCTTGACGTGCGGAAAATTCGCACAGTATTAGAAACCATAAGTTTCCTTGCGTTCGCCCACGGAGGCCCGCTTGGATCAAAAGGTAAATCCGTACTGTGAATCGGAGCACCGCAGATACTAGGCCTCCAACCGTACCTTTGGAATGGAAGCGAGGTGTGTACTACAATGTAGTGCATGAAGACGGAAGTGTATAGTTGGCGAGTGTCGGCCGATCTCAAGACTGAATTGGAACGTGAAGCCAGGCGGCGGAACATGTCACTTTCCGCGGTTCTCGATCTCGCGGCCGAAGACTGGCTAAAGAAAGCTGACGTCGAACCAGGAGGCGAGGAGGAGCAAGTTCGCCTTCAGATGACGGCATCGCATTGCTTCGGGGCCTTCGCAAGCGGCGACGCTCATCGATCCGAGAACGTGCGTCAAACTTTACGCAAGCGTCTGCGACAGCGTCATGAGCGCTAACGCGCTGATCGATACGGGCGCTATTTTGGCGCTGCTGGACAGAAGCGATCGCTGGCACCCGATCTGTGTAGATGCTTTTGAGCAACTTCGTTTACCTTTGGCGACGTCCGAAGCGGTATTGACTGAACTGTTTCACCTCGTGGGCGACAGCCGGCATGAGAGGGAGGCAGCCTGGCGGCTGGTGCGCTCCGGTGCGATCGTACTCGCGCCCATCGAGGACTCAGAACTCCCGCAAATACAGTCGCTGATGTCGCGTTATGCGGATTGTCCCATGGATTTCGCAGATGCAACGCTCGTCCATCTCGCCAAGCGTGAGGCTCTGTCAACTATCTTGACGGTGGATCATGCCGACTTCAATACGTACCGGATAGAAGGCCGTCGCCGGTTCCGCGTGCTTCCGGGGAGCCGGCCGTAGGCGTTGAAAATACCAGATCGCCGGGTTCCCTCTATAGGTTTCAGGCCAGAGCTTTGCCGTATAGGACCAGCAAGCGACTCCAGGCTTTCTCGGCCTGCGGCTCGTTGTAGACGTGCGAGTCCGGGGGGCACCAGCCATGCGCGGCGCCGGCATACACTTCGATTTCGGCGGGCAAATTGGCTTTCGCGAAAGTGTCTTTGAGGATGTTCTTATCGTTTGGCGACCGCGCATCGTCATTAGCGGCAATGGCAATCAGGAACTGCGCGTGGCTTCTCGCCGCCTGAAGGTGTGGACTGTTCGGTTGATCTGTGACGAGTCCTCCGCCGTGGAAGGATGCAACGGCGCCGATACGTTCGGGGACGGCAGCAGCTGTCCGCAACGCGATCGGACCGCCCATGCAATAACCCTGCGTACCCATCTTGCGATTCTTTGCGACGGATGATTGCGCGTCCAGCCACGCGATGAACGCTTTCGCGTCCGTCATCTGGGTCTGCTCGTTGAGCGTTTGCGCGAGCGGTCTCACCTGATCTATGGGCGTTGCGGCGCCGGCATCCGCGGTCGGAGCTTTCTTGGTCCGGTAGAACGGGTTCACTACAAGCACGGAGTAGCCCGATTCGGCGAGGCGTTTGCCCATTTGACGAAAGGCCGGCCGTAGACCGAAGATGTCCGGCCAAATGAGAACGCCGGGAGCTGTGCCGCTTGCGGGATGCACGAAATAGCAGTCCGCCGTGCCGTCGGGGGTGGTCACGTTCACCTCGGATTCGGTGACTGGAGTCGCGTTGGCAACTTTCGGCAACATCATCGCAATACCTGCTCCTAACATGATGCCGAACTGCTTCCTGGTTACCTTGCCGAGCCTCTCGTACTCTAGCCGGTCGTTCTCGAAATGGTCCTGATCACACATATATGGGTTCTATGGATGCGCCGGAAGACGGCACGCGTATCGGCCTATCTTATACCTGTCTGCGACTGCGAGCCAGGTCGAGCGAAGTGAATTCGCTAACGGTTCGGGCTCGGTCAGAAATCTACCAAATGGGCGATGCAGACTCGCGTGGGCCCGCGTAGCGTGAGCCTGATTGCACTCGGCCGCCGCCAGCGTGTCAGAGAAGGACAGCTTTGATACGAGCTTGCGGTAACTGCAATCACACTGAGGAGGATTTAGGTTATGCGTTACCTACTGTGCGAGTATGCCTTTCTTTTGCTCCGAAGGCTGTCGCTTCGGATCACCGTTTCGTTCCTCGTTGCCTGTGCCATCGTAGCCGGGCAGAACGCGCGAGTGCAAAATCAATCTTCGGCTCAAGCACTGAATGCACAGCAACAAGGCGAGCGGCGGGCGCGGAATGCGGCTCGCATTGAAGGCCACGTACTCGACGGGGCAACCGGCGCACCGGTCGCGAATGCCATGGTTGAGTGGTCATTCGGGGCTCAGAAACATTCCGGCTTCACAAACTCGAACGGAGTGTTCACCTTTCTTGTCGCACGTTCGCGCCGCAGGGACCATGACTTCGACGTAAGTGCGAACGGTGAGGTGTTGCTCAGGATCGTAGCGAACCTATATCAGCCTGACGAGACGCGCGTTCGCATTAGCGAAGGTAGAACCATCCCGGTCGAGATACGCCTGAGAGCTAAGCCGAGAAACCAAATCGGCGTGGTTAGTGGAACTCTGACGAATCGTAACAATAATCAACCGATCGCTCATGCAGTCGTGTCGATTTTCGGCGCCGGCGAGCCGCTTTCAGCTGTTACAGGCGCGGATGGCAGCTTCACGATACCGAACGTTGGCTTCAACCCGAATCTGACGATCCGTTTCCATACGCCTGACCCTCCTTGTATCGCGACTGTCGTCCGGCCGTTGAGCGTTACGAGCGCGAGTGTGAGGGCGAATTTAACTGCATCGACACTAAAGCTCGCGGTAGTCCATTGCCCCAGCGAGGTGATTCGACCCTTCGGTAACCCCGTCACTACGTTGCCTACCGATCAAAACGTAAACTGGCTGCAGGCCGACACTCTCACGATTCAGATGAATGCGGATGCCGATTCGTGGAATACCGGCCACGTGAACGACATTCTCAAGTTCACCGATCCGCAAGGCGGGTTCCTGGCCGCTACGGATACGGGCGGCGTCTGGGGAATTACTACCAATTCGCAGGCTGTTGTCCTGAGCGATAACTGGGGGGGCACCAGCATGACGTCGCTCGCCCTTGGACCGGACGGCTCGCGGGATGTCTACGCAGGCACTTGGGGGAAGGGTGCTTCGCAAGGCGGCTTGCTGTTGGAGACAGATACCTCTCAATTTTTCCCCACCCTGAACTGGAACGTAGTCAACACGGCACCGCCCTGTGGTTCTATTAACAAAATTCTGGTCATACCGGAAGCGAGGAGAATCGTGCTGGCTTGTGACACGGGTGTGTACTGGTCGCCGATTCCAGCGGCACCGAGCGTTCATGGAACGTACAGCTGGACCAATGCAACGCCTGCAAATACGCCATCCGGGAACCTCACTTTTTCGGGACTGGCCAAGGGGCCGGGCTGGACAGCCAGCGCAGAAGGTGGGATTGTCGCCTCCATATGGGGAGGCTTTACTCCAGGGCAGGCAATTTACTACGGTAAGTGGTCTGGAGGAGCTCTTCAATTTACATCGAGCTCCGTTCCACAAACCAGCGGGACGCTGTTTTCCTCATTCGGGCGATCGTCCCTGGCCTCTTGCCCGTCGAATCCGAGCCTGATGTTCGCAGTAGCGGAAGACGGGAGTAGCAACTTCGCGGGCGTATGGAAGTCCACCGACGGAGGTGTTAACTGGTCACTGACTACTGCCCCGACAAAGCCGGGAGGACAAGGTAGTTACAACCAGGCAATTGCGATTTCTTCCGATTGTACGATCGCAGCACTCGGTTGGCAGAACGGAACGTTCCTTTCCTATGACGGAGGTAACTCTTGGAATGTATTGACTAACTCGGACGGGCACCTGCACTCCGACATTCATGGACTTACATTCGATCCCTCTGATCCAACTACCCTCTACATCGGCAGCGATGGGGGTGTGGCTTCGGTCAGCGGTTTGGGGACGCGATCTACGCCGACTTTTCAAAGCAATTGGAACCGGCAACTTTTCGATATGCAGTTGTATCACGGCGACGGCAGTCCAGCGGCTTCGGGTCTCGTGGCTGCCGGGTTGCAGGATAATGGCGTAATTTGGGCCGGTTTGCCCGCGGCATGGCAGCATGTGACAAACTGCGGCTGCGATGGCCGCTGGAGCCGCTTTTTCCAACCTTTGGGCGCACAATCGGGTACGAGCATTCTGTTACTTGAAGAGTTTGGAGCGCCTGACTGGCCCTATGGGTGGACCGTTGCCACAGGCAACAGCATCGCTTTCAACACGCAACACACGATTCCAGTGAACCCCGGGCCGCCGACTACCCTGACCGACGTCGTTACTGACTGGGTCAGGCATCCCGGCTTTCAGAACAACTCCGGTCAGACGATGTATGCGGCGGGTGGGACTGGGAATCAAGTATACGGTCTATTTGCGAATGACGACGGCACGAATGTTAATTGGGAGCCGATAGGGCAGATCGGAGGTTCGCAGAAGGTCAGTGCCATTACTTCGATCATCAACGGTGCTTCGGTATTTGTGGGCACCGACCAGGGAAACATCTACCGTTTGGATCAGCCGTTCACCGGTTCTGCCGTGCAGCTTACGGTGAACACGCCATCGGGTGCGACCGGAGGTGGCCAGGTTAGTGGCCTCGCCGCACTTTTTTCGACGCTCGCATACGCAACTATGACCTACGGCGGCAATGGGTATGTGATGTTCTGGAACGGAGCCACATGGGATGCGGTGAGCGGCAATCCTCCGAGCGGCCTGCCGTTCACCTCAGTGGTAGCAACCGACATCAACGACGTCTACGTTTCCACCGGTGCGCCCGTGTATGATACGCACGATGGCGGCGCTACCTGGAACCAGGCGATCAATGGTCTGCCAAAAATCACACAAGGCTCAGAGTTGCGCGTTGTTTCGGAACCCGGCGGTACTTACCTGTATCTTCCAACTTTCGGAAGATCGCTTTGGCGAGCCAAACTGTTTTAGACTTCCACATGCTCGCAACAAACGCACTTGCCATGTATTCGCGAGTACTGGATCTGCGGGCAGGTGGCCGAAGCAGGAAAGGCTTTCGGGCGTGTTACCTGTAGCCGCAGGTTCAAGTCCTACATACGGAGAGTGCTGGAATGCGGTGGATTCGGTGTAGCGGTTTGATACTGGCGGCTGTGGGAGCGACGCTGCTCGCTGCCGTAAGCGGGCCTTGGCAGGGCAAAGACTTCAAAGAGTGGACGCAGAAGGACGCGCAGTCAATCATGACGGATTCGCCGTGGGCGAAGCAGCTGCCGATGCCCGCCAGCGGAAGGCCGGGCGTAACGGTGATCGAGCCGGGATCGAACGGGGCCGCGCCTCCCAGTGCGGCGCTGGGCAATCCGTCGAATACGACGACCGGCACGAACATGACGAACTCGGGTTATCCGGGCAGCCCCGGACCGGCTGACCCAAACGGCACGCATACGCTGGGGACGGCGCAATCGCAATCGGGCGTATCGGCACCAACGGGCGCTCCGGCTCCGCAACCGCTCGTTCAGGATCATCTGGGCGAGTGCGACTCCGGTGCGATTAGCGGTGCTGAAGCTGAGATCGGGCGAGGAAACGCCGACCGATACGCAATTGGCCAACGCGCAAAAAGAACGCGTCAACTATGTCATTGCGGTCATCGGCTTGGCTGCTCCCGACGCCGGATCAGATGCCGCAGGCCTGGCAAGCAACGCCTTTCTCACGGTCAGAGGCAGGCCCGCTGTGCGCGCAAACGAATCGAGCTATCGCAGAATCGGCAACTCGGATGTTTACTTCTTCCGGTTTACAAAGGCGTCGCTCCCGATCACTTTCGAGGATCAACAAGTGGAGTTCAAGATGAGGATGGGGCAGATGGACGTAAAGCGAAAGTTCGAGGTGAAGGACATGCAATTCGAGGGGAAATTAGCACTGTAGCCTCGAAGCTCATAATAGTCGGTATGGAAGATGTACTGACGATTGCGGGGAGAACTTTTCGGTCGAGGTTGTGGGTCGGGACCGGAAAGTACCGGAGCAAGGCATTGATGGCGCGGTGCCATGCGGCCTCCGGCACGCAGATGGTGACGCTGGCAGTGCGGCGCGTGAACCTGACCGACCGTTCGAAGGAATCGGAACTGGATTTTATCGATCGCTCGAAGGTCCACATTCTGCCGAATACGGCGGCTTGTTATACGGCCGAAGACGCGATCCGGACGGCGCGGTTGGCGCGCGAAGTGGGATTGTCGAATTGGATCAAGCTGGAAGTGATCGGCGATCAGAAGACGCTATTCCCCGATAACGAGGGGCTGTTAGAGGCTACGCGCATTTTGGTGAAGGAAGATTTCGTGGTGCTGCCGTATACGACCGACGACCTAGTGAATGCGCGGAAGCTTATCGATGCGGGTGCGGCCGCAGTCATGCCGTTAGCTGCGCCGATCGGTTCGGGGCTGGGCATTCAGAATATGGTCAACCTCAAGATTTTGCGCGATGCGATTACTGAGGTTCCGCTGATCGTGGATGCAGGCGTGGGCACTGCTTCGGACGCGGCGATTGCGATGGAACTGGGGTACGATGGCGTGCTGCTAAACACCGCCATAGCGGAAGCCGAAGATTCCGAACGCATGGCGCACGCCATGAAGCTGGCAGTAGAAGCGGGTCGAGCGGCGTTCCTGGCCGGCCGCATGCCCAAGCGCGAGTACGCGGTGGCGAGCAGTCCGTTGGCTGGAACCGTCGGCGCCGCCGCCGCGGGCAGATAGCCGAGCAGCGAAATTCCAAAATGGCAGCGGTTTCGAAGCAACGCTTCGCCGATCCGCATTTCCAATTCCGCATCGCGGTCGCATTCGTTGTCTTAGTGACTTTGGTTCACATGATGGCGCTGCCGCTGATCGTGTCTTACGACGGGATGGAATACGTCCACCTGGCCAATGTTCTGTCGGGACCTGCGGTGATTTCCAATTGGAATTTCTATCGCACTCCGCTTTTTCCACTCGCTTTGAATCGAGCGTTCTGGCTGGGCGGGGAGCAACCGCAAGCGGCGCTGTTGGTAACGACGCTGTTTGGATTGGGCGGAATTCTTCTAACTGGATGGACGGTACGGAAAATCGCGGGAGGCACGACGGGAGCGATCACGCTTGTGCTGTTGGTCTTTTATCCGATTCTGGTGGGTTATCAGCACATGCTGCTGTCGGAGACCGGCATTTTTTTCTGGCTGGCTCTTCTGCTGTATTCGCTTGTTTGTCTTGCTTCTGCTTCGCAGCGGGTGCGTATGTGGGTACCTTGCTGGATCGCTTTAGTGCTTGCGCTGGGGTATTATTGGCGGCCCACGATTTTGTACTTGTCGCCCGTGGCGGCGCTCGCGTTTCTGTTTCTCGCGCTCGTTGCTGGTGGTGGTACCGACTCGTACCCGGCGCTACTCGGGCGAGTGCGGCATGCAGAGCGGCGGGTGCTCGCGGGGGCTTTGATTATCGGGCTCGGACCGTGGTTACTCGCGTATCCCTGGAAACACCTAACAGACAAATATCTGCCCGGCAGTTACTACGGCTTCGTGGCGGTCGGCATGTTCAAGGAAGTGTTGGTTGCTCCCGATGACCCCATTCTCTCCTCGGTAAGCGCCGAATACAAAGCAGCTATCGAGCACGATTCAATCAATGGAAGATTGCCGCTGGATGGAGTTACGATCGGATCTCACGAGGCGCTGATAAACAGGATGATTCCGCTGTTCACGCGAGAGGGCGTGGGACGACTGATACGAAGACATCCGTTGCGCTATTTGGAAGGAGTTGCGAAATCGATGATCTTCTTCCTCGGAGTGCCGGATCACCGAGTGGACGATGAGAACTGGAACTTTTCGCATTCGGTGTTTACGCTATGGCCTTCGGCGGAGAGTTTGGATCGGATGCTGGGGTGGGATACAAAATTTGTGCAGTTCGCGCCGCGGCCGTATGGAGGAGGAGCGATGGTGGGACGGATATTAGACGGCCTGATGCCGGTTTACACGTGGGTGGTGCTCGCAGCCTCAATGGCTTCGTTGGTATGGATGGTCGTTTCGATTAAGTTCGCGGACCCCATCGGGTTCGCGCTTACTGCGATTCCTTTTGCGCTGCTGTTCGTCCATGCTCTGACCCTAATGGCTTCGGACCGCTACGCCTTGCCGGTGTATCCGCTGATGCTCGCGAATCTCATGATGATGATCCGCTTGGGCGGGCTTTCACTGCGGCGAAGAGCTGCAACTGTCGAGCAGGCGGGCGGCATTGCGCGAGTGCTAAACTCATGCTTCAGCTTCGCCCCCTTGTCTTTACTGAGTCTTCCGTCTCTGCACTTTTCGCCTCGTCGATACCGGCCTCACGGCGTAGGAAACTGGTCGGGACATATTCCGTTTGCATGCGATCTCGTTGCTTCTCTGCGTCCATCCGTGTTTGTAGAACTCGGAACGCACTTAGGAGAATCGTATTTCGCGTTTTGCCAAGCCATCGTTGAAAGTGGTACGACCGCTAAGGCGTACGCGGTCGACACCTGGGAAGGCGACGTTCATACCGGGCGATACGGCGACGAGGTCTTCCGGGAAGTAGACGAATACAATCGCGAGCTCTATAGCGGCTTTTCGCGACTGATGCGGATGTCATTCGACGACGCTGCGCGTGATTTCGAGAACGACAGCATCGATCTGCTTCATATTGACGGTCTTCACACGTACGATGCAGTTCGGCATGACTTCGATCTGTGGTTGCCCAAGGTGAAGCCTGGGGGGATCGTGCTGTTGCATGACTCTTCCGTGCGACAGGGCGATTTTGGTGTATGGAAATTGCTGGATGAAGTGCGAGAGTCGCTCCCTACTGCGGAGTTTCTTCACAGCAATGGGTTGGGCATCATTCAGAAACCCGGCACGGGCGGCGAAGACCGGGTGCTATCGATGCTTTTCGGCGATGACACTCGGATGCAGGAACTGCGGCGGTATTACGAGGTATGCGCGGATCATCTGGAATATCGGTTCTGGTTGGAGCAGCAGAAGCGGCCGGGTGATAGGGATATCACAACGCAGCTTTATTGGCGAAGCGAGGGAGAGGGTTTCACGGAAGCGGCCAGCGTGCATGTAGCGCACACAATCACGCGCGAACGCTCACGCGTGGCTCTCACGATACCGCGCTGTGCCCGCACCGGTTGCTGAAGTGCGTATCGATCTCACCCTGTCGGCAGCATTTCTCGAGTTGCATACCATCTCTGCATTGAGCCGGCAAGGGAAGACATTGTGGAGCATTGGAGATCCGCTGCCGATTGAACAGTTGACCCGCCGAGGGTTGCATGGTATCCCGACTGCGGACGGCAGTGGCGTGCTGGTTATCGATACTCCCACAGGCGGCTTCGTTCCTAGTTGCTCTGCCGTCATACGCGGGGGAAAGTTTGCGAGCAGGCGGGCAGATCGTAGTGGAGATGAGCGGGCTCGATTCGTGGTCTTTTGTTTCGAAATTAGCAGCGGGAAGCGAGCGGCGAGAGGCGCAGTTGTACTTGGAACGGCGCCAGGAAATGGAGCGGTATGACCGGGTACTCGCTGACACACAAGCGCTGGCGGCTAGCCGAAGCAGCGAACTGGATGCGACGAAACAAAACCTGGACGCCGCTGAAGAGCGGATTTCCGCGTTACAAGCACAAATGGCTGCGCGGGAACGTGAATTAGAGGATCTGCGTCAGCGTCTGAGTGCAATCGAAAGTTCTCTATTGTGGCGCGCGGTGAAGCCGCTGACGGGGGCACGTAAAAATTAGCGCCGTTCCGATGAAGCCGCGGGCGCGATCGCGTGTTTAGCTTTTCTTCCGGCGGCGGCCAGTGCGCGGGCAGGACGGGTTAGGCGCCAGGAAAAAGAGTTCTCGAATGCGGTGAGCCGGTTTTCCAGTTCTCGGACTGTCGAGTCGCGTTGGCGAACTTCCGATTCGAGATCGGTGACCTGCTGATCTGGATACGCGGCCGCTTGGCCTGGGGGCATCAGCACGTTGAGGAGATCCTCAGCAGAACCCAAAGCGAAATCGATTTCCAAGTAGCTGCCCGGCGTGAGAGTCGCGAGAACATCGGCCGCTATGGGAAGAAACAGGTACGGGTCCGCTCCTGGGAAATAGAGCAGAGCAGGAGCATCGCCCTGGCGCGAGTTGAAAAACACGATCTGGTTGGATGCCGATTTCAGGGGAGCGACGTCGCCGTCCCACGTCCAAAGCAGGTGGTCGTGCCGATCCCGCAACGCGGAGATGGTGCAGCAGAAAGAAGCCCGGCTGGGCAGATAGATCGAGGCGAAGCTGTTGGATCGGCTCGGGCGGCGCGAACAGATGCAAGCGCGCGATCTGCCGCTCAGATCCGAGCGGGGCGACAACGATGCTGTTCTGCTCCAGAAACTCGCCGTTTCCGGTGCTCCAGAACAGTTGCAGGTTCTTTTCCGGCTGAGGCTGCGGGATCTTCGAAGTGTCGAAATATTCGCGCTGCGAGTAATGGGTCGGGTGAAGCTCGTCGTAATCGCGCAGCATGTCTTTGACGCTGCGATGCGCGAGTGTTTTCAGGTTCTCGTGAATCCGCCGCAGCACCTGGCGGTCGGCGGCGACGTTTTTGAGAGCTTGCACAACGCTTTCCGGCTCCGGCGCGCACAGCAATCCGGTAATTCCGTCCTGTATGCGGTCGAGAAAGCTGCCGATCCTGGTGGTCAAAACCGGTATCGTCAGATCCTGCAGCTCGCGAAGCGTGTAGCTGAAGGTTTCAGGGACTACGGACAGCAGCAGACCGATATCAGGCTTCAGATCGGCGATCAGCTGCGGAAGTTGGTCATGCTCGTATGCGGGGATGACGGTGATGTTTGGATTTTCGGCGTATGGTTTACCGTAATCTCCGCTGCCGACCAGCATCAATTCGCAGAACTCCAGCAGCTGCGGAACGATGCACTCGAGCAGAAGACCGCCTTTGTGTGGTGCAAGACTTCCGAGGATCAAGACGCGGAGCGGTGAATGCTGTTTAGGCTCGAGGTCCGACGGAGTGAGGCGAGTGAGAGGAGAACGGGGAGTTGTCCCGTGAGGGATGACGCGGAAGGAATGCCCGATCTGCGGCGCGAGCTGCGTGTAGTGATCCTGCACAGAAGCGGAGGGTGCGATGAGAGTGACTGCGTTCTTGTTCACCGCGTCGTAGAATTCCGTTCTCAAGCGCAACCACTCGGCGGGGGGGACGTTCGAGAAGAAGCGGTTATGAGGATTGTCCTGAATGCAGGCGGTGAGACGCGGCAGTTCGCAGGAACGACAGACCGCGCCGAAGGTGATGTTGAGGGCTGAACAGAACGGATAGTAATCGTGACAGACGAATACAGTTGGAAGAGGCTCTCGAAGGGCATCGACCGAATGCCCGATCAGAGAAGAAACGATGATGCGCCGGATGCCATGTTGCTGCACGATTTGAGACAGGATGTCGCGGTAAGCGGCGTGTGCGGTGGCGGTAGCTTTGATGGCCGGCTGGAGGGGCCAGACGCGTAGCGGCGCAGCATCGGTGATGTCGCGAAACAGGTGGAGCTCGCTTCCGAAGGCGCCCCAGGTTCCGACGGATTTGAGGACGAAGTTGTTGCGTTCGTGATCTGCGCCGCAATAATCGGCAACCCAGCGCTCCAGGCCTCCACCCCAGCTATGCATGATGTGGAGATTGGCGCCTTTCATACCTTTCGACGACGGCGGGCGGCATGGCAGTGTTCGTATTAAAGTGCGAGCGAATGCGATCGTGGACGCGAGCTACGGCGAACGCGCCGCCTGAGCTGAGCGCAACAGTTTGAGCGCCCTCGCGGGGACGACGCCAAGCCATGCATATGTGAGTGGCGAGCGAGTGGGAGTAGCGCAGCCGGGCGGCTCCATCGAGCAGGCCCGCGGGATGGAGATCTTTCCCAAGAGCCGAAACGCCGCGGAGCGGCATCCGCTCGCACATAGACACATTCACGCGAAAAAGATGCGATCTCCACATCGTTCGGTTCGCGATAGGAATAGCACAGGCGGTCGAGCAAGCCATCGGTGTTTGCGGCGGAACGCTCCGGAGGGATCGAGCAAGCGCTCGTCCATGGGTGACACGGTGGCTACACCGGGTTGGCGGACAGAGCTCCAGGCGAGGCGCAAGTCCCATTTGTCGGGAGGGACGCCGCCGGCTCTGATCAGCAGTGCGTCTTTATCGGCGAAACGACTGACGATGGCGGAGAAGAGATCGTCGTAGCCATCGCTTTCAATTGGAATGGGTTGAATCCCTTCCGGGACGCGTGCGGCCGACAGAATGCATTGGCAGGCGACGAAGAAAGTTTCATCACGGATGACGGAACGCTCGGAGACTGCATCGAGCGTCTCCTGCACAAACGATTGATCTCCGCCGGCAGCGATCACGAAGATGCGGTACTGCGGCGTCGCAGGCGGATCGGCTGCGGCAGACGCGTTCTGAATCCAAGGCGGCTCTCATCGTTCCGGTTGAACCAATGCAGGTATGAGCGACTCGGGTCTGACGTGCGGTACGGGTTCGGAAAGGCCGACTGCAGGTCTACGCGTTCGCGGTAGCGTTTACGGTGGATGTTCAGGATGCGCTCGCCATTCTCGAACAATCCATACGCCCAGGGAAGATTCGAAAGTTCATTTTGGCCCATGCGATCGCACTCCGCGACGTACCATTCGCGGAGCTCGTATAACGAGGGCATGCTTTTGCCGTACTTGTCGAGCATGCCCTGCTGGGCACCACTATCGAAACCCGAAAAGTGGTAGAACGCGATGGGCTGGCCGTTCACCAGGAGGCCGTCACGAAGGGAGCCGGTGACGGTGCGATGGGTCAGATTCCAAGTGCAGACGTTATAGGCGGGGTCTCGAAGAATTTTGTGATCGGGGAAGTAGGCGGGCACCAAATCCGCCCAGCGCTGATCTGTGAAGATACCGCGCGGAATATCGTCGTAGCAGAAATGGTTCAGGCGATCGGCCCACCAGGAGGCAAATCTGCGGCCCTCTACGGAGTTCTTGACGCCAACGAAGCCGAGGTTATAGATTCCGTGCTGGAGTACGGAGAACTCGTTGTCGAGGATGGCGTCGATGCTGGTCTCGGGCTCCGCGATATGCGGCGTCAGCAGAATGGACGCGTTGGTGAATTCGGCGAGCAGAGGGTGCAAGTTCGAGAGGACAACGATATCGGGATCGAAATAGATGACCTCCGTGCAGCCGGGAAGAGCCAGCAGCTTTTCGAGCACGAAGCCCTTCACGCCGGTACTGAGTTCGACGAGTGTGTGCTTAAAAATCCACTGTTGGGCATTCTCGAGACCCAAGTCGTCGAGCGTAATGAGGGAATCGAAAGGTTCTTGCGCGAGCGAAAACCAATTTGGCACTTTGTCGCAGAGGACCAAGTGAAACAGGAACTCCGGATGTAATTTCTTAACGCTGTGCGCGAGGACGCGCGCCTTTGGAAGATAGTTGGCGGCGACGCTCGTGTAGATATGTGTCGGCATGTGAGATTCACGCGGGTCAGTTAGGACCCGGCCGCAAAACTCTGTCTACCGGCGCAGGCGGCGCTATTCGCCCTTTTCGGCGCCGGCCTTCAGCTTATCGCGCTGTTCTCTTAAGATAGCTTTTCGGCTGAGCTTGATTTTGTTGCCTTCGAGCGCCAAAACCTTTACCAGAATCTGGTCGCCCTCTTTGAGCTCGTCGCGCACATTCTTGATGCGGCTTTCGGAGATTTCGCTAATGTGCAGCAATCCGTCGGTGCCGGGGAAGATCTCCACGAAAGCGCCGAATTCTGCGATGCGAACGACTTTCCCGAGGTAGGTCTTGCCGACCTCGGCGACAGCGGCGATATCGCCCACCATCTGCAAGGCGCGCTTGGCAGAATCTCCGTCAGAGGCATAAATGTTGACGGTTCCGTCATCGGACACATCGATTTTGACACCGGTTGTTTCGATGATGCCCTTGATGATCTTGCCGCCCGGACCGATGAGTTCGCGAATCTTGTCGGTTGGAATTTTGGTGGTGTAGATGCGCGGCGCATACTGCGAGAGCTCCGCGCGCGGGGTGGCGATAGTGGCGATCATCTTGTCGAGGATCTCAAGGCGTCCCTTGCGGGCCTGCTCCAGCGCCTCTTTCATGATCTGCGTTGTGACGTTCGGAACTTTGATGTCCATCTGCAGGCCGGTAATGCCGTTCTTGGTGCCCGCAACTTTGAAGTCCATGTCGCCGTAGTGATCCTCGGCGCCGGCGATATCGGTGAGGATGGCGTAGGAATCACCTTCGAGCACGAGACCCATGGCAATGCCGGCAACGGGAGCGGCGATCGGCACGCCTGCATCCATCATCGACAGTGTTCCGCCACAGACGCTTGCCATGGAGCTGGATCCGTTCGATTCGAGAATGTCGCTGACAAGGCGCAGCGTGTAGGGGAAGTCCTTTTCATCGGGAATGATGGGCGAGAGAGCTCGTTCGGCAAGTGCGCCATGGCCGATTTCGCGGCGGCCTGGCCCACGCATAAATCCAACTTCACCGACACTAAACGGTGGGAAGTTGTAGTGGAGCATGAAGCGCTTCGAGGTTTCGCTCAGATCGAACATCTCAATGCGCTGCTCGTCGTCTTTGGTGCCGAGCGTGGTGGTGACCAGGGCTTGCGTTTCTCCGCGCGTGAAGATGGCAGACCCATGCGTGCGAGGGAGAACGCCGACTTCGCAAGTGATGGGGCGGATTTGATCGAAGGCGCGGCCGTCGGGACGACGATGCTGCTTGAGCATCTGATCGCGGAAGATGCGCTCCTGCAGATGCTCGAAGACTTTGGCTGCTTCGGCCTGCTCGGTCTCGTCGGTATAAAGGGCGACTGCTTTGTCTTCCGCCTGATCGATGCGGCTGTAGCTCTCGATCTTGCCGTACTTCTCGGTGTCGAGAGCATCGCTCAGCTCATCGCGAACGGCGCCGGAGATCTTATTGAGCATGTCCTGATTGACCGCGGGTGAGGTGAACTGCCGCTTGGGTTTGCCGGCGGCTTGAACGAGCTGGCGGATTGCGGCGACAACTTTCTTGCAGCAGTCGTGCCCGAACTCGATGGCATCCACAACCTCCGCTTCTGTTGCTTGAGTCGCGCCGGCTTCGACCATGACGATTCCCTGCTCGGTGCCCGCGACGACGATGCTGAGTTTGGCGTCTTTCGTTTCGTCATAACTGGGATTCGCGCGGTACGTGCCGCTGATCAGACCGACGCGGACCCCGCCGAGGACATGATGGAACGGTATGTCGGAAATGGCAAGGGCCGCACCGGCACCGATGATGGCGAGAACGCTGGGATCACGCTGAGGATCGGCGGACAGAACCATGGCGATGATCTGCGTTTCGTGGCTGTAGCCTTCCGGGAAGAGCGGACGAACCGGCCGATCGATCAGACGGCTGGTGAGGATTTCTTTTTCGGAGGGACGGCCCTCACGCTTGATGAAGCCGCCTGGAAACTTGCCCGCGGCATAGGTGTATTCGCGGTAGTCGACGGTGAGAGGGAAGAAGGTAGCCCCGGGTTTGGGCTTGGCGTTGGAGGTGGCGGTGACTAGTACGACCGAATCTCCTGAGCGAACAACAACAGAGCCGTGGGCCTGTTTGGCGACTTTGCCGGTCTCGATGGAGACCTTTGACCCGTAAAGGTCGATTTCAACTGTGTGTGACATTTATAATTCCCGATGCGTGATCCGCATCCATATTCAAAATCAAAAAGCTTCGCCAAATACATGGCGAGCGGACCAAACCGGGACTGAGATGGAAACTTAGAGCGTGCTGTGGAGGACCGCTGATCCAGACGTCTTGCGCTCTGGAGCGGCGTTACGCGGGGTATGTTAACAACGCCGAGTGCATCGCGCTCGACCCGCGCCTACCTGAGAAATCGTCTCTAGCGGCGGATACCGAGGCTCTGAATCAGAGCCTTGTAGCGCTCCGGACTGCGATCTTTCAAATAATTGAGCAATCTTCGACGGCGGGCCACCATTCCCAGCAAACCGCGCCGGGAGTGATGATCTTTTTTATGCGTCTTGAAGTGATCAGTCAGTTGCAAAATGCGCTGACTCAGGAGGGCAACCTGGACCTCTGGCGAACCAGAATCCGATTTATGGATCCTGTATTTACTAATCGTTTCGGATTTTTGTTCAACCGCCAGAGCCATGCTAGAGAACGATACTCCTCGTCTTTACCTTAATCTCGATTTTATTTCTTATAGGGTAACACAGGGGGATGGGCGTCAACGCAAGCGGTCTTCCATTTGCGGTGTCTGGCCGGCTTGGTTGCCGGCGATGAGCTGTTTGACATGGTCGAGCTCTTTTTTGAGGCGTGCTCCGCGACGCGCCAAGCCGATTACGTACAAGAGCACGATCAGCCAAGCGGCCGTAAAGCCGTAAAACATGAAAGTAAAGTTGCGGGCGTCCATAGGTTCCCTTTCCCTAGGCGGCGTTGGCTACACGGCGAAGGGAATCGATCTCGCGGGCGGTTGCTTCCTGTCGTGTGCGGATCAGCGCCAAGGCGATCCCCATCATCAATATGGCGTAGAAGTTGAGGTAGAAGACGTGCTGCATAGCAGGGTCCATGTGGCCGCCGCCGGTTCGAAAATCGAGAACCGGGCCGGGGTGCTGGTTGCGGAACCATTCGATGGATTTCCAGACGATGACGACATCGACGCAACCGAATATGCATAGGGCTGCGGACAAGCGGGCGCGCTGGGTGGGTTCATCGATGGCGCGGCGAAGCATGAGATAGCCGAAGAAAATGAGAACGCAGACGAGAGCGGAGGTGAGGCGATAATCCCACGTCCACCAGATACCCCAGATGATGCGGGCCCAAATGCTGCCGGTGACGATGTTCACCAGCGAGAAGACCAGAGAAACTTCGATGATGGACGCAGCAAGCGAATCGTAGCGAAAATTGCCGAAGCTCAGATACAGGATGCTGCAGACCAGAGCGGCGAAGTAGCCGACCATGCCGACGATGGCAGCAGGTGCATGGAAGAAGAGGATGCGGTAGATGGCACCTTGCATGGCTTCGTCCGGTAACACCAGGAACATTTGATAGAGGTTGTACGCCAAGAGGATGGCGGCACAGCCTGCGAGTGCGATCGCGAACTTTTCACGCATAGTTTCTGAACAACTGGCCTCTTCTCTAGTATTGCCGGGGGAGGCCGCCCGGCGCGGACGAGGACGTCCGCCCTACAGTCTAGTTGACCAGAATCGTCTCGGCGAGAGCGAGTGCTAAGGCCGTGAATACGACGTCGAAAACAAGCAGCACGCGTCCCCACAGCCATTCGTACCCGGTGAGGGGCTGATTCGTCAGAACCGTATTTGTGACTTCGATCGCGCCGATCAGCAGCGGGATGAGCAGCGGATAGATGATGACGGGCAGCATCAGCTCGCGAAGGCGGAGATTGACGGTAAGGGCTCCGAAGACAGCTCCGACGATGGAAATCCCCCACGTGGCGAGCGCGCAGACAGCGGCTAGTTCAAGGGGCCGCAGCCACCAGCGCACGTTATAGAAGATACCGAAAACTGCCAGGCCGACGAGCTCGACCAGCAGAAGCGTAATGAAAACCGCGAGCGCTTTGCCGAGCATCAGGCTCGAAGGCGAGAGCGGAGACGCGAGCAACGTGTCGAGACAATCGTTCGGCAACTCGCGCGAGAATCCGCGATTGAAGACGAGCGCTCCGGCGAAGGCGAAAACGAGCCAGAGCAGGCCGCCAGACATGTCGTGCATGGTGTCGGCAAAGGGATCGAACACAAAGCTGAACAGCAGAAGAATGGAAACAGCGAACGCGCCGGCAGCATTCAGCGATTCTTTGGTTCGAAACTCAATGGCGAGGTCCTTTCGCGCGATGGAAAGCGCCTGACGCAGGGACCTCACGCGGCGCCTAACTCGGTGTGAAGGCGATACAGGAGAGCAGGGTCGTCGAGCATTTCCTGGGTGCGCTCGCCTGCGTAGCGCAATTTTCCGTTTTCGAGAAGCGCAACATGGGAGGCGATCGCGAGAGCTTCGCGGATTTGATGGGTGGACAGAAGGATGGTTGCGCCGCGCTGACGCGCTTCGAGGAGAAGTTCACTGAGCATGGCGATGGCGCGGTCGTCGAGCGAAGTGAAGGGCTCGTCGAGCAACAGGAGATTCGGGGCGTGCAGGAATGTTCGGGCAAGCGCGAGGCGCTGACGCATGCCGCGGGAAAACTGGCGAACAGGCATGGATGCGACGCGCGCAAGACCGACGCGCTCGAGCCAAGTGTCTACCGTCGTACGCGGATTCTGGCCGGTGATACTTGCGAAAAATTTGAGGTTTTCGCGGGCAGAAAGATCTTCGTAGACGCCGATGCCGTGTCCCAGGAAGCCGATGTGCCGGCGCGCGGAGCCGGATCGAGGCGCTTGGCCGAAAACGCGCACTTGCCCGCGCTGGAAGCTCGACAGGCCGGCGACAATGCGCAGTAGCGTGGTTTTCCCTGCTCCGTTGCGGCCGAGCAAAGCGCAACAGGAGCGTTCGCGAATGGCGAGCGTGTAATCACGAAGCGCCGCGTAGTCGCCATAGAACTTCCAGACGTGGTCAAGTTCGATAGCGTCGGACATTTGAATGGCTGGCGCGGTTACTTGCCATAAGGCGAGCGCACGGGCGAACTGCGGAACAAAATTATCAGGCCGACGCCAAGGATGGAAAATGCGAGCACGATCAGATAAGGCAGATGTGTGTAGATCTGCGGCTTCGCTTGGGTCACTTGCGGAGCATCGCTCGATTCACCTGAGGTCGTGTCATCGCCGCCGTGCAGAGAACCGGTGCCGGTGATGGCGAACGAGAAATTCTCTGACGCGGTGACGTTGTAAATGGTGGCTTGCGTTTTGGGCTCGGTTCCAATTCGCTCGATATCATTGCCGGCGAGCGTGACACCCGGCGGTGCGACCAGCCGCAGCGGACCAGCAGGCATTCCCGGGATATTCACGACGCGCCCCCGATAGGTGAACGGAGATCCGACGGGGAGAACGTAACTCAGTTCGAACTGAGTCTCGCCGGGCTTGATGGCGAAGTCCACTTTGAAGACGTTGTTCTTTTCAGTTTTTTCGGCAGCACGAGGCAGAGGCATGCCTTGAGGCCCTTGGGCGTTCACTCGCACTTGCCCGTTTGCAGATGGCGGCAAGAAGAAGCGAAACCCTCCGAGATCCACGTTATTGTAGGTGGTATTCGATTCGTTTTGGACCAACACCGTTTCGCTGACGGAAAGCTGATTTGCGGTGGGCTCGAGAACGAGCATCTGCTGTGCGATGTGTGCGACGGCGGGTGATTTTGTCGCTTCGTAGACGTCCAGTTCGACGTTAGAAGTGGGAATGTTGGGCGTCATCAGTTTGTTGTAATTGACACCTTTGTAACTCGCCTGGAGAAGCTGTGGACCGCCGCCGGGTTGATCTTTTTCGAACAGAAACCGGCCTGAAGCGTCGCTGACCGTAGTACCGATGGTCTGCATGCCTTGCTGGCCGGGCTTCACTAACAGGATGTTTACGCCGGATTGCGGTTTGCCGGTCGTGCGGTTTATTACGGTTCCATCGATGGAGCCGAAAGCGGAGGATGCGGCGAAGCCGAGGAGCGAGGCGATGAATAGAAATTTCATCATGCGATGGCTCTTCCGCACTCGCCGCAGTATTTCAGTGCTTGAGAGAACGAGGCGCCGCAGTGAGGACAGACGGTCCCGCTCAGGCGCGGTGGCGCGGGCTTCGATACTGGGGATGGTTCGGCGGCACTCGCGTGGGTGCGAGGCCTAAGCGCTTAATAGTGTCTTCCGTCTCGGCCAGCACTCCCGCTAATTCCTTCTGAAGCGCTTGTTTGGTTTGCTGGTAATCCTCGTCGGAAAGCTTGCCCAAGCGGTATTCGAACTGCAAGTCGCGCAGGTTGTCGTAGATTGCATGCTTGCGATCTTCCAGGTGCTGGATGGGCGAGACGGGGAGCGGCTCGGGCACATCGTCGGCTCGAACGAACAGCGTGAACAACAACGCTGCGATGACGAGAACGATGGCGAGGGCAACGATCATTTCCGCGCGTCCGCACCACCCTTCTCAGGTGCTGAAGATTCGTCCAGCTCGCGATCGATTTGGGCGCGGAAGCGCTCGATCATGGCTTGGTCGCTGGCGGAAAGAGGCTGAGGTGCTTTGCGATTGCGCCGCACGAACGAAGAATAGATGAAGAAGCCGATCAGCAGAACGAGAGCCGGCATGATCCACGTAATCAGGCCACCGAAATTTCCGGTCGGAGGAGAAGAAAGCGCGACTACGCCTTGCTCCCGAACAATCGTGTTGACAATATCGGCGTCGCTCAGTCCGCCAGCTTTCATGTTGTAAATGCGGCGGCGAAGCGGATCGGCCGAGCTGCAGTGCAGCATGGGGCAATTGCCCACGGTGTTGCGGCAACCTCCGCAGCGGCACGCGAGTTTGTCTCCCACGCGCAGGACGTCGGGCGTCAGATATGAGGTCGGGTCCTGCGCAATGAGTGCCGCTATTGCGACGAAAAACGCGAACAGTAGTCTTAGGTTGATCGTGCGCAACGGACCGCGAAGGAAACCGGCGCGCTTAGGACTGCACCGTCGCAGGCGTGGTGGCAAAACCTATGACCTCCGTGCGTGCGTATTGCAGGCGCACCTTCGCGGGAATCAGACAAACGATGGTCCCGAACAGCAGAACAAAATACCCGATCCAAATCCAAGAGACGAGGGGGAAGATATACATCTGGAAAATCGCTTTCGTGCGATCAGGCAGAACGCCTGAGTAATTGATGTAGAGATCTTCGTTCAGCCGGCGGCGAACGCCAATGATGGAACTTTGCTGCTGGCTGTTTTTGTAAACCCGCACCTCCGGATTGAGCTCGTCGATCTCATCGCCGTTGCGCGAGACCCCGACTAAGGCATGGCTGAACTGGTAGTCAGAGGTGTCGCCATCATTTACGCTAAGCAGCTTCAGCTCGTAATGGCCGAAGCGCAGGGTTTCGCCGAGTCCGAGATTGCGCGTTTCATGCTGGTTGAAGGCGCTGCCGGTGAAACCAATGAACATCAGAACGATGCCCATGTGAACGAGATAGCCGCCGTAGCGACGGGTATTGCGCCACGTGAGCTCGAAGGCGGCTTTTAACAGGGACAAGTGATCTTTTGCCTGTATGGCTCGCGATCCTTTCCAAAACTCGCCGACGATGGTCGCGAGAACGAAAGCGCATAGCCCGAAGGAGAGCAGCGGCGCGATCTTGTAAATACCGGAGAAGGCTAAGACTGCGATGACCGTAGCGGCGACGACGGTCGGCACCAGGAATGCGCGCTTCAAACTATTCAGCGAGCTCTTGCGCCAGGCGATGAGTGGACCGACCCCGGTTAGAAAAATCAGGAACAGCGCAATGGGAATATTGACGCGGTTGTAATAAGGAGCATCGATGGTCTCTTTTTCGCCGGTGAGTGCTTCCATGACGACCGGGAAAAGCGTTCCCCAGAGCACTGCGAAACAGCTGGCGAGCAGGATGAGGTTATTGAATAAGAAACTCGATTCGCGAGAGACGACGCTCTCAAGCTTGACCTCGCTTCTTAGATATGGCAGGTTCCTGACGATCGCGAGAGCGGTCAGCAGAGTGGCCGTAATTAAGAAGGTGGTGAAGTAGGGCTTGACCGGTGACTGCGCGAAGGCGTGGACGGAGGAGACCAGGCCCGTGCGGGTGAGCGTTGTGCCGAGAATGCTGAGCAGGAATGTCGCGGAGACCAGCACCATGTTCCAGACCTTCATCATTCCCTTTTTCTCCTGCATCATGACGGAGTGCAGGAACGCAGTGGCCGTAATCCAAGGCATAAGCGAGGCGTTTTCGACCGGATCCCAACCCCAGAAACCGCCCCAACCAAGCACGGTGTAAGCCCAATACATGCCGAGCGAGACGCCGGTGCTTTGGAACAGCCAGGTAACGATAGCCCAGCGACGCGTGGTGTGTATCCAGGCTTCGCCGGGTTGCCTGGTGATGAGAGAGGCCATGGCAAATGCGAACGGGACAGTGAAACCGACGTATCCGAGATAGAGAAAGGGCGGATGGATGGCCATGGTCCACCACTGCAGGAGCGGGCTGAGGCCGCTGCCGTCACCCACGTCGATGACACCGCGGCCGGCCATGAGCACCTGGAACGGACTTGCGACGAAGGTGATCATGCCGATGAAGAATGCCAGAGTCGTCATCAGGATGGCGGTGACGATGGGCATCATGTCTCGGAACTTGCGCCGGTTCGTGAAGACGACGATCGCGGAATAGGTGGAGAGCAGCCAACTCCACAACAGCAGCGAACCTTCCTGCCCGCCCCACCACGCGGTGAATTTGTAGACGGCGGGCATGGCTTTGTCGGTATGAGAAGCGACGTAGGCCAAACGGTAATCGCCTTGCAGGAGGAGCGCGACGAGAATTGCGGAAGCGGCGGTTAGAAGAGCCCAGACGACATAAACGGCGCGTTCAGCGCTAACGATCAAGAAAGGACGGCGCGCGTATTTGCCGGTGATGGCGGATGCGATCGCGAACACGGCAAGACAGAACGCAAGCAAGATAGATAGTGCGCCGATGTTTTCCATGCGAGGGACTTTCTAATTTCCGTTAGGACTGGCCACTGCGTTTCAGAGCGGTGTTGAGGCTTGTGATTTTCGATGGAGCAGGTGGATGTGAAACCGCGCCCTGGGGAGGCTTCGCTTCGTATTTCGAGGCGCATTTAGCTTGAATCTTGTTGGCTTCGAACACGCCGTCGGGACCGAGGCGGCCGTCCGCCAGAGCCTGCGCATTGTCTTTGAAAGTATCCGGAAGCGGATCGGTTCCCGAATAGACCACGTTCAACGTTTGCACGCCCTGGTGCAGGATGAACGAGACCTGCACACCGTTCTTCACGATGGATCCAGGCTGAACATCTCCGCCGACACGAAGCCGATGGCCGTGGGCGGCAACGCCCATCTGCTGGAGCTCAGGAATGGTTTTGTAGTACGTTTTTGTGTCGCTGATTCCGCCTACTGCAAGCCAAACGAGAGATCCGACGATCAGAACCATCAAGGTTCCAAATTTCACGTACGTCTTCATATCGGGGGAACTTCAACCAGTATATCGATGGCGGAAAGGCGGCCAGCGTAGGATGATCTCTGTGACGCCCCGCCTGAGAACCGCAACCATAATCGTGCAGAATGCCGTCCGCATTGTTGGTGTTGTATTGATCGTGCTTGGATTTCTCTTCTGGACCGGTCACTCATTCGCTCTCGTTCCGCTGCATCGGCAACTGGGGGTCGCGCTCGTGATTTTGCTTTGGATTTTAGCGGGAATTGCTATTCGGGCAGGAGTGCCGGCAGGATTGGTTTTTTCCAGTATTTTGTGGGGGTTGCTGGTCGTGTTTTTCGGAATTACGATGGGACAGTTTCTGCCGGGCAGAAGTCACGAGGTCATCCGAATTTTGCATTTTCTGATCGGACTAGGAGCAATTGGCTTGGCTGAGAGTCTGGGGGCACGGATCAAGCGGAGCCGTCAGCCGGCGTGACTTGGTTCCGGCTGCATCAGCAGATCGAAAATGCGTCGCAGAATGGAAGCGACCTGATCTTCTGAGATGCGTTTCGAATCGTAGGCGTGTTCCAGGACCAAGCCATTCAGTGCGGCTTCGAGAGCGACCCTACGGACTTCGTCAGCATCGGCGCGAAGCTGCACGCGCGCGGGCAGACGGCTTTTGATGGCATCGACCTTCATGATGGACGAACGAATTTGACGGTGCGTACCGGCAAGCTTCGCGCGAAGACGGCCATGCCGCACGGCGAACAGTTTGAACTCCAGCATCAGCATCACCGATTGCCGGTCCGCTGTGAGCCTGACGTAATATTCGCGTAAGGCAGCCAAGCGCTCCTCGGCATTGGAGTAGCGTTCGAATAATTGGTGGATGTTGTTGAAGTGTTCGTGGGCCTGCTGTTCGAGCAGGGCGAAAAAAAGATCTTCCTTGCTGCCGAAATTAGCGTAGAAGGCGCCGCGCGTGTGTCCGGAGTCGCGGGCAATCTCTTCGATGCGCGCCGCTTCAAACCCATCCCGGGCAAAAATACGGCTGGCTGATTTTAGTAATTTCCGGCGCGTGGCCTGGGTGCGGAGCTGGTGCTTATTCTGCGAGGCGGCCAGGCGCACTCCTCGATTATATACGTCAACGTACTGAATGTGATACATCTATGTATGTATTATGTTGTGGCTGCGAATACCGTGTTTAGTGTTCCTGGGCTATCTCGCTGGATTGCCTGCATGGGCACAGCTCTCGCCCGCGGGTGGGCCGAGTGGTCCGAACCGGCCGGCGATGTTGCCGCTGTCAGGGCGCACGGGGCAAGCAGGCGCGGTTAATGCGCAACAGTCCGCGAACGGAGCAGGCGGCGTCAATACGATTACGAGCTCGGTCCAGGTAACCGGCAGTTATCAGGGAAGCGTGCCATCGCACGATGTACCGAGCGGCGCCGTTACCCTGACGCTTTCCGATGCGATCAAGCGAGGTCTGAACACCAACCTGGGTCCCATTTCGGCGACGAACGCGGTGAGTGCTGCGCGCGCCGAAAGGATTCAGGCACTCAGCGCACTGCTCCCGAACATTGCAGTGAACGCCAGCGAGACGGTCACTCAGATCGACCTTGCGGCTTATGGATTCCAATTCAAAGCTCCTCCAGGATCTGGATTTTCGATTCCGACGGTGGTAGGACCGTTTGCTTATTCGCAGGCGCAGGGGACGCTTAGCCAATCCGTACTGGACCTGGTGGAACGGCGGAACTGGAAGGCAAGCCGCGAGGGCGAACGGGCTGCCGCATTGGGGGCGAAAGACGCTCGGGAAGTGGTGGTTTTGGCAGTGGCGGGAACATATTTGCAGACGCTGGCCGAGGCTGCGCGACTCAGCTCGCAACAGGCTCAGGTGGATAATGCGCAGGCCGTTTATAACCAGGCTGTGGTTCGCAAAGAAGCAGGTACGAACGCACGCATTGACGTAATGAGGAGCCTGGTCGAGCTCCAGACGCAGCAGCAGAGACTCAGCTCGGTCGATGCTGATCTGCGAAAGCAGAAGATAGCGCTGGCGCGCTTGATTGGCCTTCCACTTGACCGTGAGCTGGTGCTCATTGAGAATTTCAGTTCGAATGAGGCCACCATGCCGGATACCAACACTGCGATCCAGCACGCGTTCGAGCGGCGATCCGATTTACGCGCGGCGGAAGCGCAGGTGCGTGCGGCTGAAACGGTGCTTTCGGCGGCTCGCGCCGAGCGCCTTCCATCGATCTCGCTGAGCGGAGACTACGGCGTGATCGGTCCGAATCCGGCCTCGACGCATGGAGTATTCGCCCTGACGGGAAGTGTCAATGTTCCGGTGTGGGAAGGAGGGCGGATCAAGGGAGATATCCAACAGGCGGAAGCGACCGTTCGGCAACGCGCGGCAGAACTCGCCGATCAACGTGGGCAGGTTGAGCAGGAAGTGCGAACGGCATTGATCGAATTGCAGACAGCCATGGGTCAGGTTCGTGTGGCAGCAAACAACCGGGGATACGCGAACGAAACTTTGACCGAAGCGCGTGACCGCTTCCAGGCCGGAGTGGCGACCACGGTGGAAGTAGTGCAGGCCCAGGAACAGGTGGCGGGCGCCGAAAGCGATTACATCTCGAGTCTGTTTTCTTTCAATTTGGCGAAGGTGACACTAGCGCGGGCCATGGGCGAAGCAGAAGCCGATGTGCCAGACCTGCTAGGGGGGACGCGACCATGAGTGCACAGCAAGAGCTGCAAACCGACCAGGCGGCAGCGATCGCGGCAAACCCACCCGCGACGCGCGGGCGCCGCAAAGCATTCACCATTTTTTTCGCGGTCTTGCTGGTGATCGCTGCCGCGGGTTTCTTGTACTGGCTGCACGCGCGGCAGTTCGAATCGACGGACGACGCCCAGGTAGACGCACATCTGAATCCGATCAGCGCGCGCGTGGACGGCACCATTACACATGTGTATGTCGAAGACAACCAGCTGGTCAACGCCGGACAGCCGCTGGTGGATTTGGATCCTCGGGATTTTCAGGTCGCACTCGACCAGGCCGTTGCCCAATTGGCGCAGGCGCGCAGCATGGTTGTTGCGCAGCAGCCGAATGTGCCGATTACGCAAGTCGAGAACACGACCAACATTTCTACGGCGGAAGCAGATGTAGCGAATGCGCAGGCTGCTCTCGGAGCAGCGCAGCGGGATCGCGAATCCGCTGCAGCCAAGGTGGCGGAAGCGGAAGCGAACAATGCGAGGGCGCAAGCCGACCTGGCGCGCTACAAACTTCTCATCGCGAAAGAGGAGGTTTCCGAGCAAGAGTACGACCAGATCGTGGCGGCTGCTAAAGCACAAGCGGCGACAGTAACGGCGAATCAAGCCACTCTGCAAGCCGCCGCGCAGACGATCGATCAGAGACGCGCTCAACTCCAGGAGGCGCAAAGCAGATTGGGGCAGTACCGCAGCAACGCGCCCGAACAAGTCGCGATTCGGCGCGCGACTCTGCAGTCGAACCAGGCGAGCGCGCAAAGTGCTCAAGCGCAGGTGGAGCAGGCGCAGTTGAAGCTCGGCTACTCCAGGATTGCAGCGCCGGTAGCCGGTATTGTGATGAAGCGTTCGGCGGAAGTCGGGGCGCGCATTGCAGCGGGGCAGCAATTGATGCAGATTGCTCAAATCGGAGACATTTGGGTGACCGCGAATTTCAAAGAGACGCAGCTTCGCAACCTCCGCCCCGGGCAGCCGGCCACCATACATGTGGACGCTCTGAAGCAAGACTTTGATGGTTATATCGAAAATATCGGCGGGTCGACGGGATCAGTCGCCAGCATTTTGCCTCCAGAAAATGCGACGGGCAATTACGTAAAGGTCGTTCAGCGCATTCCGGTACGAATTCGCTTTAAGCCGAACCAGCGCGCGCTCGAGCGCCTGCGGCCCGGCATGTCGGTGGAACCGCAAGTGCGCATAGGAGGCTAACGCGGATGGCTTCGCAGCCGGCCCTAACGCATCACAACTGGAAGCCTTCGCATAATCCGTGGATTGTGGCGATGACGGTGACGCTCGCAACCTTCATGGAGGTACTCGACTCGTCGATCGCGAACGTTTCCCTGCCCCACATTGCGGGCTCGCTCGGCGCGACGTACGAAGAATCGACATGGGTGTTGACGAGTTACCTGGTTTCGAGTGCGATCGTGTTGCCAGTTTCCGGGTGGCTATCGACGGTTTTCGGACGCAAGCGGTTCTATATGACATGCGTCGCGGTGTTCACGGTGTGCTCGCTACTGTGCGGATTCGCGACCAGCCTTCCGATGCTCATCATTGCCCGCGTGCTGCAAGGGTGCGGCGGGGGCGGCTTGCAACCTTCCGAGCAAGCCATTCTGGCCGACACGTTTTCGGTTCAAAAGCGAGGCATGGCGTTCGCGATGTACGGTATGGCGGTGGTGGTCGCGCCGGCGATCGGCCCCACGCTCGGTGGCTGGATCACCGACAATTTCAGCTGGCATTGGATCTTCTTTATCAATCTTCCGATTGGACTAATCTCGTTGTTCTTGACTCACCGACTGGTGGAAGACCCGCCGTGGCTCGAAGAGGAGAAGAACGCCGGCATTCGTATCGACTACATCGGGCTGGCGCTGATTGTTTTGGGAGTGGGCTGCTTCCAGATCGTACTCGACAAGGGCCAGGAGGCGGACTGGTTCGGCTCTCCGCTAATCACGACCATGTTCAGCGTCGGAGTGCCGATTTTGTTCGCGTTTTTCCTCTGGGAGTGGTATCACGAAAACCCGATTGTCGATGTGCGGCTCTTGAAGAATCGCAATTTCGGCACCGCGGTGTTCTTCTCGTTCATTCTGGGGATCGTGCTATTCGGCTCGACCGTTCTGATTCCGGAGTTCCTTCAGACGAGTCTTGGCTACACGGCGGAGCGCGCGGGTATGGCGTTGTCTCCGGGTGGCTTCGCACTGATGCTGGCCATGCCTATAGCGGGCCGAATCACGGGTACAAAGATCGATCCGCGGCTGTTGGTCGCGTCGGCTTTTTTGGGGATGTCGATCACGCTTCACATGATGACAATCATCTATCCGGGCATCGATTTCGGGACGATCGTCATGCTGCGCGTGATTCAGGTTCTGCCGATGGCGTTCATTTTCATTCCGATCAGCACGCTTAATTACATCGGCGTTCCGCGCGAGAAGAATAACCAAGTTTCGGGATTGTCGAATTTTGCGCGCAATCTGGGAGGCAGCATCGGAACGTCTTTACTGAGCACCTTCATCGCGAGACAAAACCAAACACATCAGGGAGCTTTCGCCGCTCATACGAGCGCGGCGAGTGCGAATTTCGAGCAATTCCTCGCGGGACTGAAAGCGATGTTTGTCGCGCAAGGATATGACACAGTGACCGCCGGCCAGAAGGCCATGGCGATGGCGTATCAAACCGTGCAAGCGCAGGCCACCGCCCTGAGTTTTAAGAACAGCTTTTGGTTGATGTCGCTGATTGTTCTATTCCTGGTTCCGCTTCCTTTCATCATGCGACGGCCGGGCCGGGGACAAGGACGCCTGCAAGCGGCCCACTAGGAGCTTTCCGAGCGATCTCTGTGCCGTGGAACGGCGGCTTGCTGACGCGCCCGTTCTGCAGCCCGGGAGAGCGGGTTCTCACTCTAAAGAAGATTAATGAAATCGCGGCTCGAAAACACGTAATGCGTGTTACTGTTGAGGAACAATCGTTGTGCCAGCACCCCGCCGAACCTACAACATTCTGGTTGTAGAAGACAACCCGGGAGACGCGCACCTGATACGGGAGGCGTTTCGCGAGTGCGGGCACGATTGCAGCCTTCATTTCGCAGAAACCCCGGCCGCGGCAAAGCAATTGCTGGACACGAAAGTTTTCGATTTCATGCTATCCGACATGGGCCTACGGGTTGGGGAGAGCGCGGACTTGATCCGCAACATCCGACGCGATAGTCGGATGAACACTCTGCCGGTAATCGTGCTCAGTGGATCACCCGATCCGCGACCCGCTTACGAGGCCGGGGCAAACGCGTTTATCTCGAAGACCATGGATATGGATCAGCTCTTTTCAAAAATCCAGGCGTTAATGCATTTTTGGGTGAAGGTGGCGGAGTTGCCGCCGTCGCCGCGGCGGGATTTCTAGCGCTTGCCTTTAAGGTGGTAGGAAGCGTTCTGATTCGAGAATTTGCGCTCCGGCGACCAACACCCGTATAGGTATCGAAGGGGTGGCGAGTGTCTGGCGTGACGATTAAATGGTGGCGGTATGCTGCGGGCGCGCTGATGTGCTGCGTCCTGCTATGCAGGACAACGGATATCGCGAGCGCCCAGACCAGCCGCATCGACTTTTCGAACGCCACTGAGAAAAAAGCGCTCATCGATTCGTTCGAGTTGATCTGGAGCACGCTGAGGGACCGGTATTGGGATCCTTCGATGGCGGGGCTCAACTGGCACGCGATTCACGAGCAGTATCTGCAGAAGATCCGCACAGCAAAGAAGCCGGAACAGGCGAGGCAGCTCATGAGCGAGATGATCGAGCGGCTCCCTTCATCCCATCTTGCGGTTATTCCGGAGTGGGCTTATGACGCGCACGAACGGAAGGATTCTCTTTCCCCACCCCATAACCCGAAAAAACCGGAAGAAGACAACGACGAAGTCGCAGGCGAGGGCACAACCGGACTTACGGTAGCTGTGATCGAGGGAGCGGCGGTGGTGGAGGGTGTAGAGAAGGGCTCGGCGGCAATGGAGAGCGGAATCCGAACCGGCTGGAAGATTGAGTCCGTAGACGGACAGCCGGTAAAGGAGCTGTTCAGTTCAATAAGAATGACCCAGGTGGATGCTAAAGCGTCACTGATTGCGGAGATCGTTGAGCAGTGGCTGAGCGGACCCGTTGGCTCACAGGTTCACGTTTCCTTCGCGAGAGGCGATGGGACGCACGCTTCTCTATGACGTGGGGCTCCGAGCAGCTGCGGGGAAGCTGGTAGAGTTTGGCAATCTTCCGCCTGAACACGTGTGTGTCGAACACCGAAAGTTGGCGAATGGAGCGGGGTACATCCGGCTGAACCTATTTCTCGATCCGGTGACGGTGATGCCCGAAATAGAAACCGCCATTCACGAATTCAAGGATGCCCCTGCGGTGATTCTGGATTTGCGCAACAATCCCGGCGGGTTGGGCGTAATGGCGATGGGTGTGGCGGGGTGGTTCGTTTCGAGCGAAGGCCTGGAGCTGGGGACGATGAGAGGCCGCGATATGGAGATGAAATTCGAGATCAATCCGAGACTCGAGGCGTATACGGGGCGTGTCGCGATTCTGGTGAACGGGGGATCGGCTTCGACGACTGAGATTCTGGCGCAAGGCTTACAGGATTTGGGGCGCGCGCGGATCTTCGGGACGCGCACCGCGGGTGCTGCACTTCCCTCCGATATCATCGAGCTTCCAGATGGCGACCGCTTCCAGTATCCGGAGGCAAATTACGTTTCGGTGAAGGGGCGTGTGCTCGAAGGAAATGGGGTGCGTCCGGACGTGGTGGTGAGGCCAACGGTGGCGGCGCTCCTCGAAGGGCGCGATTTGGTTTTGGAGGCGGCGAGCGATTGGAGTATTCGGAAATGAGAGTGCCGGCCGGATGGTTCGCGGGGTTGTTGTGCTTGGGAGCCGTATTGCCGGAAACCATTGTCGGTGGCGTGGATGCGCCGGCGAAGCAGTTGACCGCCGAAGCAGTTCTCGACCGCTATGTGCAGGTAACGGGTGGATTGAGCTTGTACCGGCGTTACGGATCCTTTCGGATGTATTCGACGGTCACGCGAGAGGATCGGACCACGTTTAACACAGCGGTCTACCATTCCCGCGATGGAGGAACCCGGACGGAGATCGATGCGGGCGCGGATTCGGGAGAGAGCGGCGTCAGTAACGGGATCGTTTGGGAGTACTCAGAGAAGAACGGCGTAAAGATTCTCAGCGGAAAAGTAGCGGAGCGGCGAATTGCGGAAGCACGCGGCCTGGACGCAGACGATTGGCGGATAAGATTTCCGAGCGTCAAGATGGCAGGCGTGCAGACGATCAACGGGAAGACCTGCTATCACCTGCGCCTGACGCGAACAGACGGAAGCGTCGTCGAGCGCTTTTACGATGCGAGCAGCGGGTTGCTGGTACGCGAGATATCGAAAGACTTCGATGAGGCGGGCACAGAAGAACCCGTAACGACCGACATTGAGGAGTATGACCGCTCGCTGGGAGTGACGCACCCGTCGCTAATGCACGTGAAAGCGGGGAGCAAGACTTTGACGATTCGGGTCGACAGCCTAACGTACAGTCCTGGAGGGTCACGAGACGGGTTTGAGGTTCCACGCGACGTGGTGAAGGCAGTGGCCGAGAGGCGAGGCGGAGGTGGGCTGCCGAATGCGGTGGACCTGGTAGAGAAATTTATTGAGGCGACAGGCGGAAGCGACGCTTACCGAGCTATCAAGACCGAGACCGTGAAGGCGGAAATCGCCTTCCCTTCTCAAAATTTGAAGTTTCCGCTGGTGGTGTACGCGACGCAGGGAAAAATGTACACCTCGCTGGACGTTCCCAGTATGGGCAAATTCGAGTTTGGCAGCGATGGGACGACAACATGGGAGAGATCCGTCGTGCTCGGGCCGCGCTTGCAGCCGCGTTCCAAGTTAGGAGGATGGCTGGGACCAAACCCTGACGACGTTCTGCGGTGGACCGACTCGGGATTGACGCTCGAGACGCTGGGCAAGGACGATGTGAACGGATCGCCTTGTTACAAGGTGAAAATGGGCGGTGATTTGGGTGGTGAGGCGACCAATACGGCTTGCTTTGACGCGCAGACAGGACTTTTGGTGAAAGCGACGAGCCTAGAAATGGAGGGAAGCACGGTCGCGACAGTGGAGACGAAATTCAGCGATTACCAATCGGACGGCGGGTTCAAGACACCTCACCATATGGAAACCAAAGTCGCAGGGCAACAGGCAATCATCCAGGTAAACGCGATGGAGATCAATGGTCCGCTGCCCGAAGGGGTGTTTGAGCTGCCGGCAGACGTACGGGCATTGAGGGAGAAAAAAATGGCCGAATTGAAGAATGGAGATTCCGAGGATCGGCCGACCATAAAGAAGAAGTAGGCGGACGGCAATTCTCGATCGCGGTGCTCAAGCGACGAGCGTCACTCGCGGTGAAAGTCGCGGAATTGCCGCCTTCCACGGCGCAGAGCTTCTAGCGCTACTGCTGCGGGCTCCGCTGAAAAGCAGTGAGTACTCATTCATGGCGCAACGCCGTGGCGGGATCAATGCGTGAAGCGCGCCAGGCGGGTCCATACGCTGCAACCAAGCCGATCGCCGACATGATTAGAAGGGCCGCGGTCACAACGAGCGGATCCATGGCATGCAGGCCAAAGAGTTTGCTCTGGATAAGCCGCGTGGCACCAATTGACAAGGCCAGCCCAGCTGCCAACCCGATTGCGATCATGACGGTGGTTTCGCGCAGAATCATCCGAACAACGGCGCCCGACCCCGCGCCGATGGCCATGCGGATTCCAATTTCGCCGGTCCGCTGCGAAACTCCGTAGGCGAGAATTCCGTAAATTCCTACTGCCGCTAAAGCCAACGCCAAAAGACCGAAAATGCCGGTCAGGTTGGCGATGAGCCGGTCCTGGCCGACACGATCACCGACCAGTTCTCCGAGCGAGCGGGCACTCACGATGGGAAGATCGGAATCGACTTCCTGCACCGTGTGACGAAGCGTGTTTAGCATCAAATTCGGATTGGCGGCGGTCCGAATTTCAAAGTTGACGGCTGGCGGAACCTCCTGGAATCCTTCCTGAGCAACGGCGACAAAGAATCGAGGCGGCACATCGTTACGCAAGGTGTGGTCGCGCGAATTCCTGGCCACGCCAACCACCTCGAACGCTATGTTCCTATTACCAAATTCGTCTGTGACGCGCTTGCCGAGCGGATTGCGGTTCGCGAAGAATAGCTTGGCAAAGGATTCATTCACGACACAGGCAAGCAGGCCACCGCGGGTATCGTGCTCCGTGATTTCACGGCCAAGGAGTAGAGGGATACCGAGGGTAGAAAAATACCCAGGGCCGACCTGGTCGAAGCGCGCGCTCCGATCGTTCTTGCCGTGCGGCGTATACCCTTCAACCGCTATGCGGTCACCCGATTCTGTCCCGCTGAAAAGCCCATTCTCAGAAAATGTCACTCCGCGGACTCCAGGCGTGTTGTGGAATCTGTCGAGGAGTTGCCGATAGAGGATCGCAAGCCGTTCGTCTTTGTACCCTGCGGCCACGCCGACGACGCGGATGAGCAGTAGCTTTTCGCGCGGATAGCCAAGATCAACACGTTGCAAATTGAGCAGCGTTCTGAGGAAGAGACCCGCTCCGACCAGCAGGGTAAGAGACAACGCCACCTGCGCGGTAACGAATACCTTTCCTAAACGGAGACGACCCCCGGACGCGGTCATCCCGCGGCTTCCTTCCCGCAGGATGCTGTTGATATCGGTACGCACAGCGCGGGCCGCGGGTGCGAGACCAAAGATGACGGTTGTCACGATGGCCAAAGCCGCCGTGAAGAGGAGCACACGCCAATCGAGGTCTGGTTGGAGTGCGATCGGGTTGGTTGGATTAGAAGCCATGGCGAGCAATGCCGGAGATATGGCACGTGCGACCAGCAAACCGGCTGCGGCCCCAATAAGAGACAAGAGAAGACTCTCCGTCAACAATTGCCGGACGATGCGCGTCTTGTTCGCGCCAAGAGCCAAGCGGACGGTGATCTCGCGTTCCCGCGCAGCAGCTCGCGCCAGCAGCAGATTCGTGAGGTTTGCGCAGCAGATCAACAGAACGGCAGCCACCGCAGCAAAGACTACAAACAGCGGCTCGACAAAGCGGTCGCGAATATCAGAGGCTCCGGTAGCAGCGGGCCTCAGCCGGAGGCGCTGGTCCATGAAACGCTGCTTGACGGCCGCCGAGAGGGACTGATAGCTAGCGGTCAGGGACTGCTTAAAAATTGAGTTCGCTTGTGCCTGCGCCGGAGGCAAGGTGACGCCCGGTTTCAAGCGCCCGAAAACCTGCAGCCACATCACTTTTTCGGTGGGATCCGGACGCGGGTGAAGCCAATCGCGTCCGGGCATGGCTTGCATTTGCATACTCAGCGGAAGCCAGACGTCGGGCCGTTCGCCTACGGTTTCGCCGAAAAAGCCCCGGGGCGCTATGCCGATTATCGTGAAGCCCGTGTGATGGATTGTTATTGGCTTGCCGATGACGTTCGGATCCCGCGCAAAGCGGCGCTCCCAGAACTGATCGCTGATCACGGCGTAGGGTGCGGCGCCTACCTGGCCGTCTACGCTCCGATCGAAAAATCTGCCTGCTTGCGGCTGCACACCCAGGACCGGGAAATACATTCCGGACGCGAGTTTGCCGCGGATCTCCTCGGAGGCATTTGCGTCTATGCGCGCCTGGTAACGGGTGGTGTCGCTTTCGACCGCGAAGAGCCCGTCGAACAGGTTGGCGCCACGCTCCAGATCCTGGAACTCCGGATAAGACAGTAATTCGCGTTCTCCGGTTGAGGAGCCGATGGCGACGCCGTTGGAGCCCGGGTCAGTCAGCAGGATCAGTTCCTCAGGATTTCGAACCGGGAGCGCCTTCATCAAAGAAGTGTTGAGCAGGCTGAAGATGGCAGTATTCGCGCCTATTCCCAAGGCGAGCGACAGGACGGCCACGATAAGGAAGCCCGGCGTTCGCACCAGAGTTCGCCAGGCATAGTGCAGATCTTCCAACAGCAACATCCATCACCTCGAGAGCTTCCCGTCGCACGAACGGAACCAACCGCAGCGGTGCGCTAAGTCACTGAATTCGGAAGCAAGAGACCGGTTATGCTACACGCTTCAATGTCCATAAATGGGACACTTTCCGCGCTCACGGGACGAGCTTCACTCTACCTGTTGCGAAAACGATTACTGCCGGCAGCACTTCTGAAACTCTTCCACTTCGACCCTGCTGCCGACGACGAAAGCCGTCCGTTGGTGGATATCGTGCGGCTGTATGTCCAGAATGCGCTGTTGTCCATCGGTGGCGAGACCTCCTGCCTGCTCCGCAATAAACGCTAGCGGATTGGCTTCATAGAGCAATCTCAATTTGCCTTCGGGATAACGGCTGGTCGGGGGATAGAGGAACACACCGCCTTTGAGCATGGTGCGATGAAAGTCGGCTACCAGGGATCCAACGTAACGCGAGCCATAGTCGCGACCTAATGCTCCGGTCCGGAGCGATTTCAAGTAATTCTGATAGGGTCTCGGGAAAGCATCTGCCTGCGCTTCGTTTACCGAATAGAAGTTGCCTTGCTCAGGCATGCGCAATCTGTCATGGCTGAGCACGTAGGCTCCGATCGCGGGATCTAGCGTGAAGCCGAAGACGCCACGGCCGGCGGTGTAGACAAGAATTGTTGAGGAGCCGTAGACGACGTATCCAGCAGCGACTTGCTTGAAACCGGGTTGCAGCACGGCAGACTTCACGTCGTCCGTTCGGGTCGCCGGGCGACGAAAGATCGAAAAAATAGTGCCGACGCTCACGTTGACATCTATGTTGGACGAGCCGTCGAGCGGGTCGAAGAAGATGACGTATTTGCCGGTTTCCGGGGCGCGATCAAATGTCACTGGCTCTTCGTTCTCTTCGGAAACGAGAATCGCGACGGTATCTCTCAGGCTCAAGCAGTGCAAGAGAGCGTGATTCGCATAGACGTCGAGCTTTTGTTGTGTCTCGCCCTGCACGTTGGTTTCGCCCGCACTGCCGATGACGTCCAACAGCCCGGCCTGGCGGATCTGGGCCTGAATCATCTTGGTCGCCAGGGTAATTCCCGAGAGCAGCCATGAGAACGTGCCGCCCGCTTCGGGAAAGTGCTCTTGCTGCTCGAGAATGTGCTGCTGAGCGGTGACAATCAGCTTCTTGGGTGATGACGCCGTTCGTGCATCTGTGGCCATGCGAAGCGTCCTCCTCGCGAGTTCCGGCGTCAGTATAACAACCGCGGGCGTGTCCGTTAGTCTGGAGATTTGCCGACAGCTGCCGAGCATTCCGCGCCCATGCCGAAAATGTCTCGGCTGGTAGCGGGGCTCTTCGGAGCCACAATATTCACGAGTGCGTTCCTGCTGTTCTCGATCGAACCGCTTATTGCAAAACGCATTCTGCCATGGTTCGGAGGGTCGGCCGCCGTCTGGTCGACGTGCCTGGTGTTTTATCAGGCTGCGCTGTTAGTGGGCTACCTATACGCACGCCTGCTGACGCGCTATTTGGCGTCCCAGTGGCAAAGTGCGACACACATCGCGTTGCTCCTGGGCTCGTTGGCAGCATTGCCCATCGGCCCCGGCGACCGCTGGAAGCCCGCGCCGTTCAGCGATCCAACGTGGCTGATTCTGGTACTCCTCGCGGCCACCATTGGGCTGCCGTTCATTGTGCTGTCGGCGACCACTCCGCTGATCCAGGATTGGCTGGCGCGGGGAGGCTACCAGACGCCGTACCGTTTCTTCGCGCTATCGAACTTCGCGTCGCTGGCGGCGCTGCTCGCCTATCCGCTGGTCATTGAACCCGGTCTTGGCACGGCGAAGCAAAGCGCGTGCTGGTCGCTAGGTTACGGAGCGTTTGTCGCGCTTTGTGCGGTCGTTTCCTGGCGAAGCCGCATACCGGCAGTGATGACGGGGAAACCAGCCGATTACGAATGGACTCCGCCCTGGCGCCAAGCGTACTGGTTTGCACTGGCGGCCTGCGGCTCCATGCTGCTGCTTTCGATCACGAACCATATCGATCAAAACGTCGCAGCCGTGCCTCTGCTGTGGGTACTGCCGCTCTCGATTTATCTGCTGACGTTCATCCTGGGTTTTGGAACCCCGAAAATCTACAGCCGCGCTCTTTGGTTGCGGCTGCTGGCCTTTGCACTGGGCATGCTCGGCTACGCCATTTACAATGTCAACGCGATTGAAGCGCTTCAAGTAAGCGTGCCGATTGCGCTGGCAGCGCTGTTTGTCTGCTGCATGTTTTGCCACGGCGAACTGAACCGGCTGCGGCCGCATGCATCCGATCTCACGATTTTTTATCTGATCATTGCTTGCGGAGGAGCGGCCGGTGCTGTCTTCGTTGGGATCATCGCGCCGCGTATATTCAACGGGATTTATGAGCTGCCTGTTGTGCTCGCAATCACGGCCGTTCTGGCAACCTTTCTGGTTTGGCGCGATGGCGCATGGCCCGTGCGAATTCTATGGATCGCGGTTACAGCATGCATGGCCATTGTCATTGCTACGAACGTGATGGCGTATCGGAAGAATTCGCTGTCGATGCGGCGGAGTTTTTACGGATCTCTGCGGGTGATTCAATCGCCGCGAGCCGGCCCGCAGCAAACACGCACACTTTTTCATGGAACTATTGAGCACGGCGCGGAGTTTCTATGGCCGCAGCTTCGCGCGCATCCGACCACGTACTACGGTCCGGATTCCGGTGCGGGGATCGTGCTGCGGGAAGGCTTCAAAGGGCCGAAACGCGTTGGACTGGTCGGGCTCGGAGTAGGCACGCTCGCCGCTTACGGGCAGCCTGGCGATACGTTTCGGTTCTACGAGATCAACCCCCAGGTGGTCGATATGGCGCAGTCGTTGTTCTTCTATCTGCGTGAGAGCCGGGCGAGAATCGAGATTGTCGAAGGGGATGCGCGGTTATCGCTCCAGCATGAGACGGTTGCGCCGTTTGACGTTCTTGCGCTCGACGCGTTTTCGGGGGACGCTATTCCCGTGCACCTGCTAACCCGCGAAGCTTTCGGTGTGTACCGAAAGCACCTGACACCAGACGGTGTGCTTGCATTTCACGTCTCGAATGATTTCCTGGATCTCACGCCAGTGGTGGCGCAGCTCGCGGCGATTAACGGCTTTAGCGCGGTGCTGGTGAGAAGTCACGAAAATGAGGACGACCTTCTCTTGCCCGCGGATTGGGTACTGGTTACCAATAACAGGACAGTGCTGGACAATCCGGCTGTACAGGTGCACTCGGCACCCATAAATGTCCGCTCTGACATTCGCCCCTGGACAGATGATTACAATGATCTATTTCAGATTCTTAAAAGGCCTCAAATTCAGTAAGTGGCGGAGTTACGTTCCGCTGTGGTAGAAGTCCAACAGAGAGAGGAGAAGTGGACATGCGAAGTATTTTGATGGGTGCGGTTCTCGGATTATCACTCTGTGCGATTCCCGCGCTGGCGCAAACTCACGGCACCGTACGGGAGGCGCAACAGGCCCTAAAAGATAAAGGCTATGACCCTGGGCCGATTGACGGGATCGATGGACCGCTGACGAGAGCTGCGGTTCGTAGTTACCAGGAAAAAGAGAATATCAATGCGGATGGACGTCTGGGCCCAAAAACGCTGGACAGTCTGGGCGTGAAACACGGGTCAGCCGGCACCGAATTTAATGCCGCTGGGGAAAACGTGAAGCACTCGTACGGCACGGGCGGGAAAGACATGGGCCACGGCACTAAGGAGGCCGGCTCGGACCTGAAGCACGGGGAGGTTGTCGACGGCGCGAAGGACTTCGGTAAGGGCGTCGGAAAGGGTGTTGCAAAGATAGCCGTCGGGACAGGTCACGCAGTGAAGAACGTTGCCAAGGGCAGCACGACCGCAGTGACGGGCGACACCAAGGAGCACTAGTAAGACAGCGGGGATGCCCGCCGGCCGTTAGGGCTCGGATTCCGGGGTGTGGGTTTCGCCGGTATCGGC
This sequence comes from uncultured Acidobacteriaceae bacterium, assembly GCA_963787615.1. Lineage (GTDB taxonomy): Bacteria > Acidobacteriota > Terriglobia > Bryobacterales > Bryobacteraceae > Bog-105. The sequence continues at coordinate 225,141 of CAWBDJ010000003.1, forward strand.
GGCCCAATCGTCGGGGGGAACGTTTCCGACATTCGTGAGGCCTAAGCGGCCATCGGTGGCTTCCATGACCTCGAGCCCCTCATAATCCTCGCGTTCGCTCTCTACGTCGAAGTTGTCGGTCTCGTTGTGCCGGATCGAAGTGGTGCCTCCGAAGCTGGTGGGATCGACGGTAGGGTGCGCGGAACCGGATCCCATCTCATCGGGCGCAGCTTCGTTGTCTCCGGTATCCTCTCGATCGCCTCTTTGAATACTGCTATCGTTCGGACCCAGCCGAACGGCTGCCGAATTCGGGTACTCGATCAGCGGCAAGGGAACAGAGACAGCGGTTGGAAAACGAACGGGTTGGGTTGACACATTGGGTGGATCATCAAGGTAGCTGTTTGGTTTCTTCTGCGGGCAATGCTGCGTTGAAAGAGGGCGTGATAGAACTATCAGGAGGACGTGCGCCTCTTGACTGGGATATCTCGCAAGTTGTGCCTGATTGTCGGCATCGCGACTTTGTCGACTGGGACGCTTGCGGGGCATCAGGCGAGTGATGAACCGTCCCCGTCTGCACCCACGGCTGCCGAGCAGGAAAGGTTCCTTGCTGCGATGCGGGATTACGCGGAGCAGTACGTCGCGAACCTGCCGAACTTTATCTGCATTCAGATAACCGAGCAGTTTGAGGCTGGTCATAAGGCGACGCATTGGCATCGCGGCGATACGCTTACGTCGAAGCTGGTATTTAATGAAGGCCGCGAGCAGCGAAGCCTGGAACTGGTCAACGATAAGCCGACGAGATGGGGCAGCAAGATCGTGGCGAACGCCTTTGACCACAGAAGGCGAATTCGGAATGTTACTGGACAGTATCTTCGGGGAGGCTAGTAGCGCCTCGTTCGCCTGGAAGGGTTGGGATCTGATACGCGGCAAACGTGTCGCGGTATTCGATTACGCGATCGACAAGCACCACTCCACTTTGAGCCTCAGCCTGAGTGACTTAGCTCGCGCCATTCTCCCGTATCATGGTTCGGTTTACGCCGATACCGCGACGGGTGCGGTCTGGCGCATCACAAACCAGGTTACAGAGATACCGCCACAGATACAAACAAAGAGCATCTCGACAACGATCGAGTATGAGGAAACCGCAATTGGGAGTGCCAATTACGTGTTACCAGTGGAGGCGAGCGTGTGGTTATCAACCGGGGCGAACAATATACGCAACGAAATCCATTTTAGGGATTACCGAAAGTTCGAAGCAGATTCGACAATAACTTACACATCCGGCGGCAGTGGCGTGCAGGGGACGGGACGACGGCCGACGAACCCCGCCAATCCTCCGCTTTAAAAGCGGCATAATCTTAAGCAGAATTCCGGGAAATCGACGCGAGTAGCTCCCGATTCACTGGTAAATTGAGTGTATCGATCTGAAGGGCAAAGCGGCGTCCATGGAGCAGACGGCATTTCTTAGCGACGCGCCGGCACAAATGAACGATAACGCGCGCTCAGCGGAGGATCTGCAGGCGCGGGTGGCCGAGCTCGAGGGTTGGGTTGAAAAGCTTCAAAACCGCGTCTCCGGCTACGAGCGGGTTTTTTTCGAGAACCCGGTTCCGGCCATTGTGTACGATCCTGTTTCGCTCCAAGTCCTGGAGGTAAACAAGAGCGCGTTATCGCTGTATGGGTACCGCCGCGAACAGATGCGGGAGCTGAACCTGATCGATCTTTTCGCTACGGAAGGGTATCGGAACGAAGCCGACCTGCTGAGCGAATTAGGCAAACCGATTAACGCGATCGGGCCGTTCTCGCACCGCGGCGCCTGGAAGCAGGAACTTATCGTCAGCATGGTTTGCTTCACCTTTGAATTGAGAGGCGTCGATGCGCGGATCGCGATGATCCAGGATGAGACGGCGCGGCATAACGCGGAAGAGGCATTGCGCAGCAGCGAAGAACGATATCGCGAATTGTTTGAGAACGCGAATGACGTGATTTTCTTACACGATTTAAAGGGAAGGATCATCGCCGTCAACCGCGCTGCCGAATACCTGACCGGCTACTCGCGGATGGAGGTGGCAGGGCAAAACTTTGAGCAACTAGTGGCGCCCGAAGCGCGGCACCAGATGCAAGACAGCATCCGGGCCCATTTGGGCGGAAGCGCTACACAGCACTACGAATTGCCCATACTGTCGAAATTCGGGACGCGCCGCTTCCTGGAGGTGAGCACCCGGATTATTTATCGGCGTGGACATCCAGTAGGGATTCAAGGCATTGGCCGCGATATCACGGAACGCAAACAGGCGCAGCAGCGCCTTATGGTATCGGCCCGCGAGTTACAGAAAAAGAATGAGGAATTGAGTACGGCGCTGCACCTCGCGCAGGAGGCCACCCAGCTAAAAGAGCAATTTCTTGCGAACACATCGCACGAACTGCGCACGCCGATGAACGGCATTATGGGCATGATCGATTTGCTCAACAGCACAGAACTGACCGCGGATCAGCGTGAGTACGCAGAGGCGGTGAGCCATTGCGCAAACGACCTGCTGACGATCATTAACGACATCTTGGATTTGTCTCAAATCGAGGCAGGGCGCCTCTCGCTGGCCGACGAGCCATTCGACATGCACGAGAGCGTAAGGTCTGTCGTGAAGCTGTTGCGTTTGCGGGCGCTGGCGAAGGAACTGAGCCTCACGTACGAAATCGACACCGATCTACCGGCGCATATATTCGGCGATTGCGTGCGTTTCCGCCAGATTCTCACCAATCTGATTGCGAACGCGATCAAATTCACCGCCGGGGGTGGAGTGCACGTGCGGCTGAAACGTGGTTCTGAGGAGACGCGACTGCGCTGCGAAGTGATCGATTCCGGCATTGGGGTAGAGGAGTCCGTTCGCGAGCGGATTTTCGAGGCGTTTTTCCAGGCGGACGGAACCACTCGCCGGCGCTACGGCGGGACGGGCTTAGGACTGACGATCTGCAAACAACTAGTGGAGATCATGGGCGGCAGCATCGGTACACACAACAATCAGCCGGGACCGGGCGCAACGTTCTGGTTCGAAATGCCGCTGCGGGCGGCCGAGGCAGTGGCGGCGCGGGCCGGCGTGTCCTCTGGTGCGCATCGGCTGCGTTAACGCAAGTCGCGGGTGCATGCGGATGGCCTCCTGGTGCGCATTTCTTCTGGTTTTAACGGGGCTGTTGGGGGCTTATTCCGAATTTGTTTGGCCCGGCCGCGTACTGCCGGGACTTGCGGGCTGCGTCTTGACGATCGTGGGCGCGTATTTCCTGTGGCAGAATTCGCTAACCGCGGTCGGGCTGACGCTGGTCGGCGCGGCGATTCTTTTCTTCGTTGCTGAAGCGTTTTGGAGAGTTAATTTAATCGCGGGCCTATTCGGGATAACGGCTCTTTCGTGCGGATTTTGGCTGCTGATCGACGGCCCGCGGCGAATTCCGCCGGCCTTGGCCGTCCCGAGCTCGGTGGCTTTCGGCGGGATCACGGTGTTTCTGCTACACGCCGCCAAGAGAGCGCGCTCGAATAAGTGGTCTGATATTCATTGTGCAAGCGAAACAAGCCGCAAGTAGCAGGGAACTTTGTGGATTTGAACTCGTAAGTAAGAAAGAGGATTTTATGTGTCATGTCATTGCAGTTTGCCTGTTCCTTTCCGGCGTTTCGATACCGGCGTTTGCCGCTGTCGACCAGAGCTTGCTAGCGCTGGTACCCCCGGGCACGAAGATCATCGCGAGCGTCGATATCGGCCAGGCACGAAATTCGCAGATTGGCCAATACATGCTGAGCAAGGTGAACACCGAAGATCGCAGCTTCGAGGAATTGGCTCAGCAGACCGGGTTCGACCCGCGGCGAGATCTACAGAGTTTCGTGATTGCGAGCACTGGAGTGGACAGTGAGGGGTCGCAGGCGAAAACCGCCGTTATCGTGCGCGGGACTTTCGATCAGAGTCGTATCCGCACCACGGCAAAAACAAAGGGAGCTTTGATCGAGACGTATCGAGGAACCGCTCTCTTTATCAACCAATCGGGCCATCAACTGACGGCCTTTGCTTTCCCGGAAACGGGTGTACTGGTGATGGGCGAGGTCGCAACGGTCGAGCAGGTTCTTGCAAATCGCGGCACTCCCGCGGCACTCGATCCTGGATTACAGCAGCTGGTATCGAGCGTCGGCCTGAACAATGACGCGTGGTTTGCGTCTGTGATGCCGGGCTCCTATTTGGCCAATCATGTTCGTCATGAAATGAATCAGCCCGGGGCGGGACAGGCCCTGAATTCGATATTGCAAGCGAGCGGCGGCATTCAGTTCGGCGACCAGGTTCGACTATCGTTCGACGGGGTGACACGATCGCCGAAAGATGCTCAATCGGTCGGCGACGTCATCCGTTTTCTGAGCAGCATGGTGCAGATGAACCGGCAGAAGGGGCCCAACGCGGAGAGCCTGGCCTCCGCAATAGACGGCATGAATCTGCAGATCGATGGAGACGCCGTTCACATCTCGGTGTCGGTACCGGAAAAGACGCTGGAGCAACTGGCCGACGAGGGAGCAAGCGTATCGCATGCACACCCGCATCACCAACCGACTCATTAAGCGCGCGTTGAGTCGTTTTTGACGAGGTTCGACACTTCACGAACGAGCCGGCGGTAGTTCAAGTCCGCAAGAGTGCGAAAAGGAAACCACTGGCCGTCGCGCCACGAAGAATAATACCAACGGGAAAAGATGGCGAGATGTTCGACGCGCTTACCCTCGGATTGCGGGGTTGCGAAGGCATCGGTGAGGCGCTCGCGCAGTTCGTGATCGAGGGATCGCGGGCCCGCGTCTTCGGCAGAGAAGTCGAGCGTTAGAGATTCCTGCCAAAAGCCCTGGAGCATTGGCCAGAGCCGGAATTTGCGCGACTCGACACTTCGCGTGAGGGCCACTCCGTTGAAGGAGCGAACGTCGCCAATTACCTCCTGTCGTATGGCAGCGGCTGCGTTCATCTTCTCGATTCGCTTTTGGATCTGCGCGGCCTCCTCGAAATCAGTCTGCTCGGCAGCGCGGTCTCGGACCCCTGAAAGAACCGCGATCGCGCTCTTGCCGTTCGTCGACAAAAAGTCCGCCACTCTGCGCACCTCGCTCCCATACTCTTCGACAGTCACGACGGACTGGCAAGGTCGGAGGCACTGATTCATCTCGCCGTAAATGCAGCCTGGATGATCCATAGCGGGTGTGAGAGCGTCGGTACAGCGTCGGATTTGGAAAAGACCCTGAACCTCTTCTTGATAATGCACGGCTAAGTCGCGGTTCGGGAACGGGCCGAAAAGCGAGCCATGCTTGCGCGGCATGCGATTTACAACCGTCAGGCGCGGAAATGCAACGGTTTCTGCCAGCCCCACAAACCAAGGCATGCGGAGACGCACGCGGAACAGATAGTCTGCGGGAAAATACCTCTTGGTCAGGTGGTACATGAGCAACGAGGTCTCAAGCTTCGATCCAGTCGGCCAGCATTCGATGGTCTGCAGGGTGTGTCGAAGCTGTCCGATGCGGCCCCCCGGCGCGGTATAGGATGAAACGAGCAATCGGAGTAAGCGTCTGGGCAGATGGAGCGACCAACTGATATGTGGGGGCGTGGCGCCGGCGTGCAAGGCGTAAATGCCGGAGGTGGATGGGAGGGCCGCTATTTGCTCTCGAAGATCGGGTGCGCGTGGGTCGAGGTTGACGGGTGTGGGGACTCGCACAGAGAGCAGCTTTAGGAGTCTTCCTTGCATTGTACAAGCGGGATGGCCGGTGCTTCGGCAGATAATTAGTCTGCACGCTGCGGTGGGGGCTTGACAGCGATTTCGCTCAGTCTAGAATAGGTGTTACTTCGCTATGCAGGCTTGTCAGCACGAGCGAACCGAGTTTCTTTATCGTCGCGACGGCATAGATTATGTTCGTTGCCTGGATTGTGGCCAGGTTTTCGAAGCCGAGGACCTGGAAACGGTGCCGGTTTACGACGACGAGGACGAGAAGCCCGGCAACCGCCCTTAGAAGCACAGGTCAGTAGCCCTGGGTGCATCCGCTGCGCCGATCTCAATGAGTGACAGCTGGGACGGGGAGGTTTCTGTGCGCTGCGCTGACCGGCTTTTGCTGACCATCTCGTGAGATCCTTAAGCAACCGGGGCATGTCGAATCTGACGCGCGTCTCGCCGCAGGAAAGAAGTGCTCTGAAGAGCCCTCTGCGCATCGTTTCCATCGGCGGCGGGACCGGACTCTCCACTCTGCTGACTGGCTTAAAGAAGCACGCACGCGGCGTGCAGGACCGTCCTCAGGCGGGGAGTCCGGTGGTTGAAATTGCTGCCGTGGTGACGGTGACAGACGATGGGGGCAGTTCCGGCCGATTACGGCGCGACTTCGATATTCTTCCGCCGGGCGACATTCGAAACTGCATGACAGCTCTTTCCGAGGACGAGGACCTATTGTCGCAACTGTTCCAGTACCGCTTTGCGGGCGGGCGTGGGCTGAAAGGACACAGCTTCGGAAATTTGTTTCTGACGGCAATGCATCAGATAACCGGGGACTTCGCGCATGCCGTGCAGTTATCTTCTGAGATTCTCGCGATTCGCGGCCGGATATTTCCAGCGACTTCGGCCAACGTCACGCTGGAGGCAGTGCTCAACGATGGCTCGGCAGTGCGGGGCGAGAGCAAAATCAGTAAGAGCCGCCGCCCCATCGAGGTGATCCGGCTACGGCCACAAGACTGCGAACCGCTGGGTGAAACACTGGACGCAATTGCACAAGCGGATCTCATTACCTTGGGACCAGGATCTCTATACACGAGCGTCATTCCCAACATGTTGGTGAAAGGTATTCCCGAGGCGATTGAAGCGTCCCCTGCCCTGAAGGTGTATTTCGTGAACCTGATGTGGCAACCGGGTGAAACGATCAACTTTTCGGCGTCGCAGCACGTAGAAGCGATACACGTGCACGCAGGGCGGAACTTTATCGACTGCGTGGTTCTGAACACGGGGGCCATACCGCCGGCGCTGAAACGGAAGTACGCAAGGGAGCATGTGAAGCCGGTTGAGAACGATTTGGAAAATCTGGCAGAGATGGGAGTCAAGGTGGTGACGTCCGATCTGGTGGGCGATGCCGCGGCCGTCGGCAACAAGGTGCGTCACAACCCCGCTGCGCTGGCCGAGGTCGCAATCGATCTGGCCAGCCGGTCACGTGCTTACCAGGTACGCAAACAGGCACTCGGCGCACGGCGCATACGATCAAGATGAGAGACGACGTAAAGGTCGTGATTCTGGCCGCCGGGCTCGGAACGCGCATGAAATCGAAGAAGGCCAAAGTACTGCATGAGGCCGGAGGCGATACATTGCTGAACCATGTGATTCGTGCGGCTATGCGCGTGGCACCGCCAGAACGGATCGTGGCAGTGATCGGGTACCAAGCGCAGCAGGTTCGAGAAAGCGTGAAAATTCCTGGTGTTCGATTTGCAGAGCAACGCGAGCAAAAGGGAACCGGTCACGCAGTCCTATGCGCTCGCGATGAGATTGATTCAAGGCCCGGGCGTCTGGTCATTCTGAATGGCGATGGACCGCTGTTGACGGGCACAACAGTCGAGACACTCGTAGAACAGCAGGGCCGCGGAGGCTTCGGCGGCACGCTGATCACAACGGAAGTTGCAGATCCGACTGGTTATGGACGTATCGTACGAGACGCCAACGGGATGATCGCCGCGGTGGTAGAGCAGAAGGCTGCTGGTTCGGAGCAGATAAAAATCCGCGAAATTAATCCCGGTGCGTACTGCTTCGATGCGGAGTTGTTCTGGCAACATGTCGGAGAGATAAGCCCAAACAATGCGGCAAACGAGTACTACTTGACTGATATGGTCGAAATACTCACGCGACATGGTCACGACGTGGCGCCGTTGCTGGTTGAGGATGAGAAGGAATTGCTCGGCATCAATACGCGTGCGGAACTCGCGGTAGCAGACAAAATTTTGCGCGCCAGGAAGACCACTGAACTGATGCTATCGGGCGTGACCATTGAAAATCCGGATAGCGTCACGATCGATGTGGATGTTGAGATAGGACAGGATTCGCTCATCGAAGCGAACGTCCAATTGCGCGGGCGCACGCGGATTGGGGCGAACTGCCGTATCGGAACGGGCGCTGTTTTGCGTGATTGCGAGATGGGCGAGGGCGTCACGATCCTGCCGTATGTCGTCGCAGAGCGCTCATCAATAGGAGCGCACGCTTTCGTGGGTCCATTTGCGCGGCTGAGAATGGAAGCGCAGGCAGCAGAAAGCACGCACATTGGAAATTTTGTTGAATTGAAAAAGACCAAGTTGGGTAAGGGCTCGAAGGCGAATCACCTGGCTTATCTGGGAGACGCGATCATCGGCGCAAACGTAAATGTCGGAGCGGGGACAATTACCTGCAACTACGATGGCCAGCAAAAGCACCCGACAACCATTGGCGATGGCGTTTTCGTCGGCAGCAACGCAACGTTGGTAGCGCCGTTGGCGATTTCAGAGGGCGCGTATGTTGCCGCAGGATCAACGATCACGAAAGATGTCGAGGCCGATTCCCTTGTGCTGGGTCGCGCGCACCAAGTGGATAAACCGGGTTGGGCTAAGAAACGGCGCGAGGGAAACAACAGCAAGCGCTGACCTAAGAAGGCTTGACGGAGCGCTTTCTTCCCTGAAGCTGAATCTCAACAGCGACGTCGCCTTGCGGTAGATGCTCGTACTTTACGGTTACCTTCGATCTCAGCTTGACCGCGGGCTTATTCATTTTCGTTTTTGAGCTAATTGCGAACGTGCGATGCTCCGGAGAACGCCCCACCAACGTGCGGGAAATAGTAATTTGCTGATCGTTTAGCGTGGTGACAGTTCCTGCGAAGAATTGTGGCCTGGGGACGGGAGGTGACGGAGCAGAATTATCGCTTGTCTGCGCGAGCATGGACACACTCGACACAAGCAGAGCGGCGAGCAGAGGCGCTAGCTTAGGCCGCATAGTTGAGGTTTGAAATAACTGAGTTTACTATGTAGCACACATCGTGTTTTTGACGCCGGCCTGTCTACAAAACGGTACTGGGGTGGTAAAGATTTGGAATTCTTAACTCGCCGATGGCTATTAATTCGCCGGAATGGGAGAGGGCTCGGACAAAAGGCGCGCCCGGTGGCACAACGAACGGTGAGGTCCGGAAATCGCGCCCTTGCCGGATGTGCGCTTCTGTTGATGTATCGACGTACTCGGCAGGGAATCGCGTCAGTAAGCTCGCTGCAGGAGTAACTGCTTCTGAAAGCCGCCCGGCAGCGGCGAGTTCGGCCAGTTCGTTTAGCGTTCTCGCCTGCTCGACACAAAATTCACCGGCCTGCGTCCGCCGCAACTTGCTCAGCAACGCGCCGCAACCGAGCTGCTGCCCCAAGTCGTGAGCCAGACTACGAATGTATGTGCCGGCTGAGCAGGTGATACGCAGTACAACCTTATTCGCTGTGACAGCCTCGATTTCTAGTTCTTTGATTTCTACCTCGACCGGCTTCAATTCGAAGGGGACTTGCTTCCTTGCCAGCTTGTAGGCCCGAACTCCGTTGATTTTTTTCGCAGAGACAGGAGGCGGCATCTGAAGAAAACGGCCCTGGTAACGGCACAGTGCGGAGGAAACAACGTCAGGATCGTCGGGCAGCGGAAGACCTGTTTCTTTTAGTTGCCCGTCCGCATCGAAGGTGTTCGAGACCACGCCGAATGTCATTTCGGCAATGTACGTCTTTTCCGACCGTTCGAGAAACTGGGCCAGGCGCGTTCCCGTTCCGCTCAAGAGGACGAGGAGCCCCGTCGCCATAGGATCGAGCGTGCCGAGATGACCGACGCGTTTTGTGTCGGCCAATTTGCGCCAGCGGTTCACCACGTCGTGGCTTGTGCAACCGGAAGGTTTATCGATCAGGACAAGTCCGTTCATGGATCACTTTGAATAGAAAACGCGATTTCCGAAGCTGGGTTAGTCTGATAATTGCGGGGTGATCGTTAACCAAACGACGCGACCCGACCCACCGGCGAGGCTAACAACAGTTGGACGAAGAGGTTCTCGGCAAGGCTTACGATTCGCGCTTGATGCGCCGGCTTCTCACTTACATGAAGCCTTATCGAGGGGTGGTCAGCGTCTCTTTGATCCTGCTCTTCGTGGATTCCCTTCTACAGATTATAGGACCGCTGTTAACGAAACTTGCTGTTGACCGATATCTGGTACCCGTTCAACATTTGCACACGTTTGCGTTCTTGGACAAGTGGCTTTCTCACGATCCGTGGATCGGACTTTCCCAATTAGCAGGCCTGTATCTGGCTGTGATCGTCTTCGGCCTGCTGTTCGATTTCGGCCAAACGTACCTGATGCAGTGGACGGGGCAGAAGGCGATGTACGATCTGCGTCGCGAGTTGATGGCCCACCTGCAAACGCTGGATGTTGCCTATTACGACAAGAATCCCGTCGGCCGGCTGGTCACTCGCGTTACCACCGACGTCGATGTCCTGAACGACCTCTTCGCGTCCGGGCTGGTCATGATCATCGGAGACATTCTGATGCTGTTGTTCGTGATCGTGGCGATGCTCCGCTTGAGCCCCGGAATGACGGGCTTGATGCTCGCCGTAATGCCCATAGTGGTGCTGGTAACTGTGCAGTTCCGGCGCACAGCCTCACAGAGCTACCGGCGCATTCGCATCGCTATCGCTAAGATCAACGCGTATCTGCAAGAGCACGTGGCAGGCATCGCGGTTTTACAGCTCTTCAATCGCGAGGAGCGCAGCAAGCGGGAGTTCGACAAGATCAACCGCGATCACATGCTCGCGTTCAAGGATTCGATCACTGCATATGGGTGGTTTTTCCCAGTGGTCGAGTTTTTAAGCATGCTGGCCTTGGCACTCGAACTCGCATATGGAGGATTCCGCATCCGGCAGGGCGCGCTGACGCTGGGCGTTTTAGTGGCGTTCTTCCAGTACGGGCTTCGAATCTTTCGACCCATCCAGGACCTCAGCGAGAAATACAACATCCTGCAGAGCGCCATGGCAGCCGCCGAACGCATTTTCAAACTGCTCGACACCAAAGCGAAGATTGTTTCACCGGCTCGAACCTCGCGATTTCCAGACGGCCCGCTTGACATAGAATTCGATCACGTTTGGTTTGCGTACAACGACAACGATTGGGTATTGCGGGACGTCAGTTTCAGCATTGCGCCGGGCGAAACGGTTGCTGTCGTAGGACACACGGGTGCGGGAAAAACCACGCTGACCAATCTGTTATTGCGGTTTTATGACGTACAGCGGGGCGCCGTTCGAATCGGCGGCGTGGATATTCGAGATTTCAATTTGACGGATCTTCACCAGCAGTTCGGCGTAGTGCTGCAAGATCCGTATCTGTTCACTGGAACAGTAGACAGCAACATCCGACTGGGCACGAACGGCATCACGGGCGCGGAGGTGCGGCGCGCGGCCGAGCAGGTGAACTTGGCCGACTTCATAGAAGAGCTGCCGGACAAGTTCGATACTCCCGTTCGGGAGCGTGGCAACGGCTTTTCGACAGGACAGAAACAGCTAATCAGTTTCGCGAGGGCGCTTGCGCACAATCCTCGCGTTCTGATTCTGGATGAAGCGACGTCGAGCGTCGACACCGAGACGGAGTTGCGCGTTCGGGAAGCATTGACGCGGCTCGTATCGAATCGAACGTCGCTTGTTATTGCACACAGGCTATCGACGATTCAGCGAGCCGATCGAATTATTGTGATGCATAAGGCGCAGCTGAGAGAGGTGGGCACGCATCAGGAACTGCTCGCGCGGCGCGGTATTTACTGGAAGCTGTACCAACTGCAGTACAAGGAGCAAGAGATTGAGCGCAGAGAGGAACTTGCGCCTCAGCAACTCTAAACCGGCCAAGCCGCCGAACGTGCTTTTCCGCGCCTTCGGTGGACTGAAGGTGCGCCAAAAACTCGCAATCCTTCACAACATTTTCTTTCTGGTTCTCGCGGCTTCCGTGTACTTGTCACTGATTCCGCTCTTTTCGAGCCACCTTGCCGCCGCTCGAGAGCGCGAATTTCGCGTGATCACGCAGATATTCTCTTCGGAGTTGCCAGTGAACGGCGATCATTCGCCGGGCGATCTAAGCGCCTACGGCGTGCGGCAGGGCTCGGCGAACGAACTGGGATTATCGAGCGCCGGACGAGCCTTTCTCGGTCAACATCCTGCAGAAACCTGGCAACAGGGCGCAGACACGCTGTTCCGCAACGACAAGACGGCGGGCCTATACCGGCGCGTCACTTTGCCTTCCGCTTTTTACGATTCCGCGCTGAGGCGAGCACGTATCAGCCTGTTTGTCGCGTTAGGTACCATCTACGTACTTTCGATCATCGTGCTGGAATTCATTATCATGCCGCAGTATGTCTATCAACCTTTGACGCTGATGCTAAACGCCGACACGGCCACCCAAAACGACGACCGCGAGCACGAGATGATCGATCGCCGATTCATTTTGAACGACGAAATTGGACACATCATGCACTCGCGCAACGCTACCGTGGCGCAGTTGCGGCAACACGAAGACGACTTGGCCGGAGCGCTACAGAGACTCGAGGAACAAGATCGGTTGGTAAGCCTCGGCCTGTTGAGCACCAGCGTCGCGCACGAGTTGAATACGCCGCTCGCGGTGCTTCAAGGGTCCATCGAGAAGCTGCTCGAAACGACACGCGATTCGCAAACGCTTGAGCGTCTTTCTCGTATGCTGCGGGTGACGCAACGCCTGCGCAAGATCAGCGAGGGTCTGGTGGATTTCGCTCGGGTACGTAAGCAGGAGATGGAAGCCGTGGCGCTCCGGCCGATCATTGACGAGAGCTGGAATCTGGTGGCAATCGATGAAAAGGCTGTGGCGGTGAATTTCGTGAACAATGTGCGAGCAAAGCACCTGGTGCTCGGTAACCCCGACCGCTTGATCCAAGTATTTGTTAACCTGCTGCGCAACGCCCTTCTGGCGGTTGCCGGAGATGGCGAGATCCGCACGGAATCCAGGCATGTGCAGCGTGGGGGCCAGAACTGGGTCTGTTGCACGATATTGGACAACGGGCCTGGCATCCCCGCGTACATCCTGCCGAACTTGTTCGAGACATTCGTCAGCACGCGGCTTGACGCACGCGGGACGGGGCTCGGCCTGACGGTTGCGGAAGGCATTGTGACGCAGCACGGAGGAACGATTTCGGCGTCGAACCGTCCCGAAGGAGGAGCATCTTTGGAGGTGCTGCTTCCGGCGGCAAGTTAAGTCATCGCGCTGTTATGGAGACGACAGGCACAACAGAAATCGCGACGGGGCTCGTGGATATCGCGGTCCTCGACGACGATAGTGATTTCCGGAACTACATTGAGGATCTTCTGCGGGACGAGGGCAAGTACCTGGTTCGAACCTTTGCCCAACCTGACGAGCTATTTTCCTCGGCGGAAGCGCGCTTGCCGGATATCGTACTGATCGATATGAAAATGGGCGCCGCAAGCGGTGACAAAGTGGTGGAGCAACTGCTTTCGCGTTGGCCTGACCTCTGCATCGTCGTGGTCACGGGTTATCCATCATTGGAAAATATGCGCACCACGTTTAAGCTGCGCGTCTTCGACTATCTGGCGAAGCCGTTCTCGTTGACGCAACTGCGGCAGGTGCTTCAAAACGCGGTTGCGCAGTTCAGCCTCGGTCAAACACCACAGGACCGTCTACGCGAACGATTGGGGCATCGGATCAAGCTGCTTCGAGTGGAGCGCGACTGGTCGCTGAAAGATTTAGCCACAGCAACGAAGTTAAGCGTTTCACAGATTAGCTCGATTGAGCGTGGTACGAATTTGCCGAGTATCGAGAGTTTGCTTGCTCTTTGCCGCGCGTTCGATCGCAAACCGTCCGAGATACTCGCCTCAATCGACTTTTGAGTGCGTAGTTCTCAGCGGCAACCTTGCCGTTTTATATCGCGTCTGGCAAACTTGGATGAGTTTACGTTACAGATGAGCGTTTGTCACGAGCGTGAACACTTGACGACTGCAAATACTTGATGCCTCGATCTCGTTCGCTTCCGCGCGTTGCGTGTGCGATTCTTATTCTTCTCTATTGCACGAACGGGTTCGCGCCGGCGCAGCAACCCCTTGAGAAGAGCTCCAGGTTTCCATACCCGGAGAAGCTGTCCTACCGAATAGAATGGCGCATGATAACGGCGGGTGCTGCAAGCGTGGAGATGTCGCACGGCACTCCGGCTGACTGGCAGACCACGCTTAATCTGGAGAGCGCCGGCTTGGTGACTCGTCTCTATAAGGTGTTGGACACGTACAAGGTGACAAGCCGCGATGATTTTTGCGCGACGAACTCGGTCCTTGACGCGCAGGAAGGCAAGCGCCACACCATCACGCATCTAACCTTCGAGAACACGCGCCACAAAGTCGATTACGACCAGCGGGACGTGCTGAAGAACTCGACGGCCAAGAAGGAACTGGACATTGCGCCGTGTACATACGAGATTGCAGGTGCACTACAAGCCTTGCGGGAGATGAATTTGCAGCCTGGAAAGTGGGCAACGCTTCCCGTGACGGACGGAAAAAAGTTAGCTTACGCCAAGATCGAAGCCCAAGCAAGAGAGAGCGTGAATGTCGAAGGGAAGACGTATCAGACGATTCGCTACGAGCTTTTCATATTCGATAATGTGCTGTATAAACGTAAAGGGCGCATGCTGATGTGGTTAAGCGACGACGCCGACCGCCTACCGGTTCAATTCCGGCTGCAAATGGGTTTTCCGATCGGCAGCGTTACCGTGCAGCTCGAAAAACATCAAAGAACTTAAGTCCCGGGCATTCGCAACCTGGCGTGGCGCGATTGCGTCATCATATTAAATATGAAGCTCCGTCTTAGCTTGCTCGTGTTCTGTTTTGGGTTGACACTGCAGGCCCAGATGCAAATGAACGTCGAGCAACTCGTAGAGTTTGTGCGCTCCGAGGTCGCCCTACACCAGCAGAGCGATAAGCAGATCGCCGCTTATATCAAGCAAAAGGTACAGCTCACGGAAAAGCTGACGGATAAGACGATTCTGGACTTAGAAGCGCAAGGTGCAGGGCCCAAGACCGTTCAGGCTCTGCAAGAGCTGCGGGATAAAACAGCAGCGCTGAAACCGCCGACGCACGATGCGACGTACTCGCCCGCAACCGCTGCGGACAACACGTTTACTGCCGGTCCGGCAACCGCAACACTGAGTTCTGCGGCGCCGCCCATTCCTCCGCCGAGTTCCGTCAAGCAGCACGAGATTCTAGACCGGATCAAGGAATACGCCATGTCGTATTCGGAAAATCTTCCCAATTACATGTGCGTCGAAGTCGTGCGAAGGGCCGTGGATCCGAACGCGGGCGACCACTACCGAAGCATCGGGAATGTATTGGCGCGGGTCAGCTATAACGGGGGTAGCGAGAAGTATCAGGTCTACTCGATCAATGGACATTACGAAGAAACGACTATAGAGAAGGCGGCGGGAACTGGAGGGGCAATTTCGACAGGTGAATTCGGCAGCATGATGCGAGCTATTTTTGAGCCACACACCGAAGCCGAATTCGGCTGGGAAAAATGGACCACGCTGCGCGAAAGACGCATGGCTGTCTTCAACTTCTTTGTCGACAGCGGACATTCCAGTTATTCAATAAGCTACAGCTCAGGCCCTAGTGACGAGCAGCGCATCATAACGGCTTACAAAGGTCTCGTTTACGCCGACCCCGACACGGGGGAGATTGACCGCATCAAATTCGTCGCCATTGACATACCAAAGAGCTTCCCGGTGAATGAGGCGAGTGAGATTCTTGATTACGATCAGGCCCAAATCAGTGGCCAGACGTATATCCTCCCTATGCGAGCAGTGCTTTACATGACTGCGGGCCGGGAGAAATCAAGGAACGAAATTGAATTCCGGAATTATCGCAAGTTCGACGCCGGATCTGTTATCACGTACGGAAAGGCGGAGATGCCGTCCGAGGCGCCGCCGCCGTTACCTGAGAACAAGACCGAGGAACAGCCGGTAAATGGCGCTACTGCCGGTTCGAGGACGGCCACGACGACAAGTCAGACATCGAAACCGGCAGCAGCCAACAGTTCGAATCCGTGGTGGGCGATGCCGGCACCTCCGCCACCCCCTCCTACGAAACCTCCGCAATAGCATTCAGCGTGCGCTCCAGCGCAGTTGATCGATTGCTGTCGTCAACAGCAATTACGCGAGAAGCGGGCGTGTCAGGACGCCAGCGAGCAAACATGCGCTCGCAAGGAAATCCTGCAAATACGGAAACGAGGGGCACACCTCCGGCCGCCGCGACATGCTGGCCCGCGGAATCGTAGCCGACATATAGTTTGCTCTGCAGGATGTGACTCGCGAAGGACGCGTAGCTGCCGTTATGAAGGTGCAGGTTTGCAGGGGAGGCAAGCCGCTCGACTAAGGCGTTGGCGCGCGCCGCTTCAGCGCTGCCTGCACCGCAATCCAAGAGTACCGGGCGCCCTTGGACCAGCAAGGCTGAGAGAACCTTCTCTTCAAACTGATCATCTATGCGCTTGCTGTCGTTATCACCAACGCCCCAGCTCACAGTGACATCGGCTATGCGCTGCTGCGGAGCAGGCGCAACGTAGGCATGAAGATGGTCGACATCGAAGACTTGGTTGAGCCATTCGGCGGTGAGCTGCGGCAAAGATGATTCCGTTTCCCCGCCGAACGCCCGACTCTCAAAAAAGTAGTAACGCGAATCGTCGCAAATAGGGATGAGGCCGAGTTGGGTTAAGCGCGAGTCCGGATCAATCACGACGGAGCTCAATTCATCGACGGCGACCTGCAGCTCAGCGGCCGCAAGCAGACGTTCACGAAGTAAGCCGGAGCGTCCATACGCGACAGCAATCGGCACAATGCGCGGATCTGCGGCGAACATCTCAGCATTCTTGGCAGGACCGACAAAGCAGATCTCGGCATTCGGGAAGCGCTCTTTCGCAGCTGCGAGGGCGACGCTGGTGACTGCGACGTCGGCGCCCAAGGTGACCCGCGAAAGAACAAACGCGCGTTGCACTTCACCGCCGGGGAAGCGCCGCACCCGGCGCAATCTCCGATAGCGCAGCACCAGATCTTCGGCACTGTATTCGGGGAGCGCTCGCGAGATCACGTGCGCAAACAGTTTCGCGTATATTTCACACAACGAAGGTTCAAACAGATCACCCAAACGCTCGATGACGATTGCGAACAGGGCGCGAGTGGCCGCGCGCGCGGCAAACTCATCTTCGTCATCCAGTGCCCGCTCAATGAGAGCATCAAGCGCTCGGGCGGGCCACGTTCCGTACTTCAGGCAGGAATCGAGAATTTCGTGGGCAAGTTCAGTCGCCGGTGTATTTGCCAATCAGCAGCCCCAATTTCTCTTTTGTTGCCTGTGGGATCGCAGCACGATCCGTTATGATGGCGTGCTTCAATGCTGATCCGCATTTGCACGTTCTTGCCGTGGGCATCACGCTGACTACGTGTCGCACGAGCTTGCACGCATTCTCCGCATTCTTTGTGAGGTTCTGAATGATCTGGTCCACCGTGACCGCGTCGTGCTCTTCGTGCCAGCAGTCGTAATCGGTGACCATAGCGATGGTGACGTAGCAAATTTCCGCTTCGCGCGCGAGCTTTGCTTCTTGGAGATTTGTCATTCCGATCACGTCCATGTCCCAGCTGCGATACAGGTTCGATTCCGCACGAGTGGAGAACGCGGGTCCCTCCATGCAGAGATACGTTCCTCCGGCTTTGCTATTGATGCCGACTTTTTCGGCCGAGCGATGCACTAATGCCGCAAGCTGTGGACACACGGGATCTGCAAAACTGATATGCGCGACGACTCCGTCCCCGAAGAACGTGGAAACGCGTCCGCGAGTTCGATCAAAAAACTGGTTAGGGATAACGAAATCGAGCGGTGCGTGCTCTTCTTTTAACGATCCCACGGCGCTGAGCGAGAGAATGCGCTCGACGCCCAACATTTTCATGCCGTAAATATTGGCTCGGAAATTCAGGTCCGACGGTGAGATTCTATGGCCGCGTCCATGGCGTGCCAGGAACGCGACATCTTTCCCTTCGAGTTGTCCCACAACGTAGTGATCAGAAGCATTCCCAAACGGCGTTTCCAGCCGTATCTCTTCGTGAGCCGCAAAACCAGGCATCGAATAAAGGCCGCTACCGCCAATGATGCCTATCGTCGCCCTTTTATTCATCACTATTTCTGAATGAGCTCGAGCAGCACTCCACCAGTCGAAGCCGGATGGACGAAGACGTAGGTGTGACCACCGGCTCCTGCGCGCGGCTCACTCATCAAGCGCGCGCCGCGCGATCTCAAGCGCTCGATAGCCGCAGGAAGATCGTCGACACGCAAAGCGATGTGATGTAAGCCGGGGCCTCGTTTCTCTATAAACTTTGCGATCGTCGAATCCGGATTTGTTGCTTCGAGCAATTCAATTCGAGAACCAGGCGGGAGTCCTCCGGCGGGCAGCATCGCGACATTCACTTGCTCAGTTTCAACGATTTCGCGGTGAATCACTTTCATGCCGAGCGACTGCTCATAGAATTGGAGCCCTTCCTCGATAGTGCGTACTGCGATGCCTAAATGATCGATCTCGATGCTCATGACGAACCCGCTCCAGCCTTTTCGATCAACGTTTCACGCAGTGCCTGCAGCGCCTTGTACGGATCTTCCATCTTCGCAGCAACTCGACTTGCATGGTCTTCAATCTCAGCTTCAGGCAAGGATGCGAGTAGATTGTCGCGGAGCATTCCTCGTAAGCGGAAGGCCCAGGTATCCGTCCGCGAGCTCTTCTGTCCGCGCTTTTCGAACACTGCGCGGATCACTGCCAGAAGCTCATCGAGCCCCTTGGCTTTACTTGCGACAACGCGTCGGACGGGAGCGGATTCCGCGCGCTCCTCGGGACCCGCCAAGCTCTGCATAGCGCGAATCTCCTGTTCGAGGCGATCGGCACCGGGCAGATCCGCCTTATTGATTGCGAAGATGTCCGCGACCTCCATCAGACCAGCTTTGATTGCTTGCACGTCATCTCCCAGACCGGGCACCAGGACCAGGACAGTGACATCGGCCAGCTGCGCGATCTCCACTTCATCTTGACCAACGCCGACGGTCTCAATAAGCACCACGTCGCGTCCGGCGGCGTCAAGCAGCAATGCCATTTCCAACGTACCTTGTGCGATTCCTCCTAGCGTTCCGCGCGTCGCCATGGATCGAATAAACACGCCCGGATCGTCGTGATGATCCAGCATGCGGATTCGATCGCCGAGAATCGCGCCATGTGAGTAAGGACTGCTGGGATCGACCGCGATAATGCCTACCGACTGCCCGGCGTTGCGCAACGTCTTCGTAAGCTGGTCGATCAGCGTGCTCTTGCCCGCTCCTGGTGGACCGGTAATGCCGACGATCATCGCGCGCCCGGTACGCGGGAAAAGGCTCGCGATGAGCTCCTGCCCAGCCGTAGTTTGACTCTCTATCAGACTCGCCGCACGGGCAAGTGCGCGCAAATCGCCCGATATGATGCGCTGCTCAAAATCTGCGGAAGAAATAGCCAAACTATTCTTTTAACAATTGACGCGCAATGACCAAGCGCTGGATTTCACTGGTTCCTTCGCCGATGGTGCAGAGCTTCACGTCGCGGTAGAACTTCTCGACCGGATAATCTTTGATGAAGCCATAACCCCCGTGAATCTGCAGTGCCTGATCGGCCACAGTTACGGCCATTTCAGACGCAAATAGTTTCGCCATTGCAGATTCCTTCGTCACGCGTTTCCCGGAATCCTTACGCGCTCCCGCGCAGTATGTCAGCCAACGCGCGGCTTCGATCGAGGTTGCCATGTTCGAAAGCTTGTCCTGAATGGCTTGAAACTCCGATATGAAGCGGCCAAACTGCTTCCGATGTTTCGAATACTTGAGCGCGGCATCAAATGCTCCTTGTGCGGTTCCGACCGATAAGGCAGCAATTGAAATGCGACCGCCGTCGAGAACGCGCAGGCTGTCGACAAAGCCTTCCCCCTGCTTTCCGAGGAGCTGCGTCGCGGGCAGCGCGCAATCCGAGAACACCACCTCACCTGTGGCGCTTGCGCGCATGCCGAGCTTGTTCTCTTTTTTGCCAACACGGAATCCGGGAGTTCCTTTCTCGAGAATGAAAGCCGATATGCCGTGCTGCGATGCCGAACGGTCGGTTACCGCCATCGCGACACACACGTCTGCGTAATGTGCGTTGGTGGTGAACGTTTTCCCACCGTTCAGAATCCATTCGCCGTCTTTCGGGATTGCGGTGGATCGCGTGCCGCCTGCGTCGGAACCCGCCTCAGGCTCAGTCAGGGACCAGCAGCCGATCCATTCGCCCGTGGCGAGCTTCGGAATGTATCTGCGGCGCTGCTCCTCATTCCCCGCGATAAAAATGTGGTTCGTGCAGAGTGAATTGTGCGCTGCGACTATGAGCGCGACACTCGGGTCCACGCGGGCCAGCTCTTCGATGATGATCGCGTACTCGATATATCCGAGACCGGCGCCACCCAATTCTTCGGGGAAAATGGCGCCTAGAACTCCGAGCTCACCGGCCTTTTTGATGACGTCTAATGGGAATATCTGGTTCTCGTCCCATTCGAGAACATGGGGAGCAATTTCCGCCTGGGCGAAATCGCGAATCGACCTTCGGAGCTGCGTTTGCTCCGCCGTAAATTCAAAATCCATATGATGGTTGAGCCTTTAACAAGCCGGCAGGGTTGGATACAGACTGAGGTCCCAGGAGGCGCGCGGTTAGGCTATGGAATCTGTGGTCAGCTTACCATTGCGGACCCGCGTAGCAGCCTGTCCGTCGGATCGTGTAGATAAATAGAATCATGCCTGCATTAGCGCCGACATCCGCCGATGAATTGGCTGAAGCTCTCCGGGATGCGGCTTCCCATGCGAGATCTGTCGCGATGCTGGGGAACAACACGAAGCGGTTGATGGCGGGTCCCATTTTGCCGGCTGAGACGGTGATTTCGACGGCAGCCCTTCGCCGCATTCTGAAATATGAACGAGATGACTTGACCATCAGCGTTGAAGCCGGAATGCGCTTCGCAGATCTACAGAACGCATTAGCGCAGAACAGACAGATGATCGCACTTGATCCGCCGTTTTCAGCGCAAGCGACGGTAGGCGGCGTGATCGCGTCGAACTCGAGTGGTCCAATGCGTGGTGCTTTCGGGACGGCGCGCGACCTGGTGATCGGCATGACGTTTGCAACTTTGGAGGGAGAACTCGTCAAAACCGGCGGGATGGTGGTCAAGAACGTTGCAGGCCTGGACATGGGCAAAATTATGATCGGCAGCTTCGGCACGCTTGCCGTGATTGCAAACGTCAACTTTCGCGTACACTCGTTGCCGCAAGAGACTCAAACCTTTCTTTTCACATTTTCGGATCTTGAGTCCGCGATTGAAAAACGCGATGCGATAGTGCAAGGCGTTCTCCAGCCTGTCGCTGTCGATCTCGTTTCGCCCGCTGCGGCAGCTCGCCTTGGCGCACGAGGATATACACTGCTTGTCCGCGCCGTCGGAAGTCGCGCTGTGCTGAAACGCTGCGCTCGCGCACTGGATACCGGCGAAGAAGTGGGTGGACAACAGGAGGTCTCGCTGTGGCAAACGATCACCGAGTTCTCTCCTGAATTTCTCCGTCGTCAGCCGGACGGAGTTGTGCTTCGCGTTTCTACACCGCGCAGCGAGCTTATCAAACTGTTGAAGTTTGTCTCGGATGCCTCCATATCACGCGCTTTAGCCGGGGTGACATATGTTTATCTGTCTTCCTGGCAAGGTGTGCGGGCTTTGTGGAGCGCCGCGTTGGAACATGGCTGGAATGCGGTTGTAGAGTTTGCTCCCGATGAGATTCGCAGCTCGAAAGATCTTTGGCTGCAGAGGTCCTCGACGTCAGAAGCAAACACCTTTGACATGATGAAGAAGATCAAGCACATGTTCGATCCGCGGAACTTGCTCAACCGCTCACGCCTATATGGCCGAATCTAGTTCTTTTGCGGTCATTTCCGCGCCTCGAAACGGTCCTGCTCAGTCCGACCTAGATAAGTGCGTCCATTGCGGATTATGCTTGAATGCTTGCCCCACGTACCGCGAACTCGGTGTGGAGATGGACTCGCCCCGTGGCCGGATTTATCAGATGAACGAAGTCGCCAACGGTGCCCCTATGACGCGAGCTTACGTCCGGCACCTCGATTTGTGCCTTGCGTGCCGTGGCTGTGAAACTGCCTGCCCATCGGGTGTCCCGTATGGCCGGATGATCGAAGCGGCACGCGCAGATATCGAATCTCGAAGAAAAGCCTCTCTTTGGAATCGCCTCGTGAAGACGTTTGTCTTCGACAAACTGCTTCCCTCACCCGCTGCCTTACAGATGCTAGGTGCAGCGCTATACGTTTATCAACACTCCGGGTTCCAGCGGCTCGCCCGTGCAACAGGCATTCTGAAACCATTCGGCAAGCTGGCAAATCTGGACGCCCTTTCACCCGTCGCGGAGATTCCGTTCTTCTATTCGAAAATAGGAAAGACCTTCCCTGCCATTGGCAATCGGAGATATCGTGTCGCCTTTCTGGCCGGTTGTATCGCCAATATCGCATTTGCACGATTGAATGAAGCGACCGTGCGTGTTCTTCAAGAGAACGGCTGCGAAGTTGTCATTCCAGGCGGCCAAACCTGCTGCGGCGCGTTGCATGTGCACTCGGGTCTACCGGAGCAAGCTCGCGCACTCGCTCGAAACAATATCGATGCGGTCCTTGGGACCGACTTTGACGCGATCATCACAAATGCAGCTGGGTGCGGTTCAACATTGAAAGAATACGACGAGCTTTTGCAGGACGATCCCGCGTATCACGATAAAGCCGCTCAGTTCAAGGCCGGCATGAAGGACATCACCGAGTTTTTAGCTGCAATTGAGTTGAATCGTGATATGGGCCGTGTGGATGTAATCGCCACGTACCAGGATTCCTGCCATTTAGCGCATGGACAGAAGATCAAAGACGCCCCTCGAAAGCTGCTGAGGACCATTCCTGGCGTGATCTACCGAGAGATGCCCATGGCAGATCTTTGCTGTGGCAGCGCCGGCGTTTACAATGTCGTGCACAACGAGATGGCCATGCAGATTTTGCAACACAAGATGCAATACATCGCAATGACGAACGCTTCCGTGATCGTGACTGCCAACCCGGGTTGCATGCTTCAGCTGAGTGCGGGCGCTCGCTTATACGGTGAAGGACAGCGTGTCGCGCACGTGATCGAGCTACTCGATGAGGCTTATCAGAAGCATCACGAGACAGGAACTGCGTAACTTCAATCAATCTATCGATCGCGTTTTGAAATCTGCTTTGATATCGAAGGCGCTCAGGAGATCTCGAATCGAAACTTCGGCATTTTTCTGGGCCTGATCGAGGATGCCGGTGCTTAACGCGGCCTTCCTGAGGTCGTCAATCCCTTCGAGGCGCGCCTTATGTTCGAGATCGGGATCATACGGCACCCACGGAGTCCACCAAGTGATCTGGCGGTCCCATACTTTGGTCTGCTTTTCATCGATAAAAGTATTGAAAATTTTCGCGCGCGGGAGTGCAACCGTTACTGCTCTTGGACCTGTGTATCGGACATCGCGGGGCGTCAGCCGTGCCAGATCCACCCCCGCAAGAGCTTCGCCTTGCACCATCAGCAGAATGGATTCTTCCCCGAACGGAATCTTCGGCTCGCGAAGGCCGACAACCCGCTGGATGCTGTACTTCACGGTGACGAGTTCCTTGAGTTGCTGGACCTGTGTGACAACTGCCTGGGAATCCAGACGACGGATTCCAAAAACCTGGTTGAAGTACGCGTGGGCAAGAATCGCGATCAGCAGAGCGAGAAAAGCGCAGCTGGAAACAATAGCGGCAATTTTCCACTTCATGTGCGACGTGGCGCTTACTTCGGGATTCACGGATTTGCTAAGCAGGCGTAGGATGCTCCACGTTCGTCGCCTCACTTCGTGTTGCGGAGAGTTGGCTGTCTATCCAGTTCAAGGCCGTAGTGTCCACCCAGAATCGCGGCTGGTGGCGCGAGATAAAGCCAACGTGACCGCCGTACTCTGTCGCGAGAAGTGTCAGCGCCGGGTTCGACTGGAACGCCGGGTGGCCGTACATTTCAAACGGGACCAGAGGATCGTCTTTGGCGCAGATCACGAGAGTGGGCACGCGAATTGCCTCGAGATAACGGACGGCCGATTGCGTGGCGTAATAATTTGCCGCCGTCCCGAAACCGAAAAGTGGCGCCGTAAATCGATCGTCAAACTCCCAAATCGATTTCACGCCATTGAGCGCCTCTGCGTGGTAGAAATTCGGCGCGAGTTTGCTCTTAAGCCGCACTCGGCTTCTTAAGCGACCAAGAAAACGGCGCGCGTACAAACGGTTAGACAGCTTATCTATGGCCCGCGCAGACACTGCAAGATCAATCGGAGTGGAAATCGCGCATACGCCGGCGAGCAGATCGGTCTCTCCTAGTTCACCGGCCAGTTTCAGAGCGACATTTCCGCCGAGCGAGAAACCGATCAAGAAGACGGCCTGTCCGGAATACGCTCGAATTCGCTCCAAGATGATGCGCGTGTCGCTCGTCAGCCCGGAATGGTAGGTCGTCTCACAAAGCTGCTCCGTACCGCCGCAGGTGCGCAGGTTCACACGATGCACACCAAACCCGCGTAGTAGTGCTGTTTGTGAAAAGCTGACGATGTATCCAGCATCCGCGCATCCCTCTAGACCATGAACGAGGACAATTTGCGCTCGCGGCGGCCCCTCTGGCTGGTGGGCGAAGGCTACGATCGTAGTCCGATCGTCTATCTGAAACTCATGACGCGTCACGGGGAATCGCTCTTCATCGATGTTTCGACGCCAGAAATTGGCCGCTATCGTAAGCAGGTGCGGATTCTTGAAAAGCGGCTGAAATTCCGAGTTCAAATTCGATTGTATCGGTCAGCGGAGTTGTGCAGTGCGGTACCCAGCTACCGAGAATGCTAAATACGCACGAGCTGCTCTTGTTCTTCGCCGGTCACGCGCGCGACTCCATCACCTACGTACATGTTCACCTCAGACCGGATACCAAATTCGGCAAGGTAGATGCCGGGTTCGATAGAAAAACAGGTTCCAGCGATTACCTGACGTTCGTCGTGAGATTCCAGGTTATCCATGTTTGCTCCCGTCCCATGCACCTCCGTACCTATACTGTGCCCGGTGCGATGAAAAAAGAATTCACCAAACCCACGTTCTTCAACGTAGTTGCGCGCGATATCATCCACTTCATATCCCGCGAACTTGTCGCCGGCCGATGCGTTCTCGATGACGAAAGTCGCAGCTCGCTTGCGGGCGTCTCGTACTACTTCGAAAACGTTTTGAACGTTGTTTGGAATTGACGCTCCGCAAACCCCTGTCCACGTGATGTCGTAGTACACCGCACTTGGCTGCATCAGTTTGGCGAACATATCAATCAGAACCAAATCCCCTATCCGGATGGGCGCGGTTCTTTCGCGACTCGGCTCATAGTGCGGGTTTGACGCATTGGAATTGACTGCGACGATTGGACCGTGATCGGCGGTCAGGCGGGAACTTGCAAAACGATCCAAAACGAACTGCTGAACTTCATATTCGGTGACCGGTTCTGTAGCGCGGAGCCGTTCACCGATGAACTGAAATGCCTCGCGCCTGACGCGATCTACCAACTTGCCCGCTTCGAGATGAAGATCGAGCTGTTCCTCCGTCCATCGCGCTTCAAATTGTTGGACGAGGTTCGCAGAGCTGACCAAGTCCACTCCGAAACTCCGCACCAGTTCCACTGTTCCCGCGTCGACCAGCGATACATAGGGAATTGCACAGTTGGGGGAGTACTGCATCGCAATTCGCGAGGAGCCTGTGAGCAGGTCGCCCAGTTTGTTCTGCTGATCCAGCCAACTGGAATAAGTTTGCTTGTGGCCACGCAGGCTGTCAAGGGCGCCGCTCTCAATTCGATGCACAAGTTTTCGAGGTTCGCCATTGGAGGGCACAAAGTAGTACCATCTTCTGGTCGCCCTTACATCGTCGGGAATCCCTAAAATTCGATACGCTAGCGGATCCCGTCTGTGATGGTCGAAAAACAACCAGCCATCTACAGCGGTTTCGCGCAGCGCTTCTTGAATACGCTCGGTAGTCATACGTCAGTCATTGTAAGGATTAGCTAGCCGAGTTAATTGGGCTGCTGATGGAGGAGGGGTAAAAAGACTCACGAGAATCAGGCTGAGTACCGATAAAGTTAGCGCCGGATACACGGCATCGATACCCTCGATTTGTTTTTTCAAGCCCACGGATCCGTGCTGTTGCGCGATTTCCCATGCCACGGTGACGATCGTGCCTAGCAGGATCGACGTGATCGCGCCTGCCGTGGTAGTTCGACGCCAAAAAAACACGGCCATTACCGCCGGCGTCACGGCAGCGCCATAAACCGTATACGCATACAAAGACGCTTTGAGTACTGATTCGAATTGCGTGGCCTGAAGTATCGCGAAAACGCCCAGCAAGCAAACAATGATGCGGGAGACTAATAGTTTGCGCCTTTCACTAGCGTGAGGATTTATGAAACGTGCATACACGTCATGGATCAAGTTCGTCGCCGGCGAAAAGAGATAGTTATTAGCGGTCGAGATGACTTTCGCAAATACGCCCCCGAGCAAAATAGCTCCCAGGAATGGCGGTAACGCCTCTCGTGCCGTTAGTGGGATGATCTCGCGCGGTTTATCGGTGTGCAGCTTTGAGCTCGCAATGACTGCTACTACGACGAGCAGAGTCTCGAGTGTGACCGTGCCAAATATCCATCCGACAACCGATTTCCGGGCGTCGCTCTCCGATTTCGCGGAAAAGAATTTCTGATACATCCCTTGATTACCGATTAGCAGAAGCAGCGTCGGCAGTGCGAGGCCAACAGCGCCGCCGAACGTGTAGTTTCCCAGGACTTGGAAATGGGTTGCGGGCAATGACCCGCGAACAGTAGCCCAGCCCCCCAAACGAGCGAGTAGGATGGGCACGGCAACGATGACAGTTACGGTTACGAGAGATCCAATTACCAAGTCGAGATAAGCAATGGACGCCATGCCGGCAGCAGCGGTAAAAAAGATCACGAAAATTGCCATGATATATAGGCCGGTCGTCCGATCGATCTGAGGAAATATCAAATGGAGAATGTCTCCGCCACCAATGAACTGATAGCTCGTGATGATTGTGTAGGAAATGACGATCGCCACAGTCGCGAGCACTCGGGCAACAGAGTTGTATCTCGCCTCAAGAAGATCAGGAACTGTAAATTGCGCAAAGTGCCTTGCGCGACCGGCGATCAGACCGACAATTAGCAGTCCTAGCCAGCCGCCCAAGGGCTGCCACAAGGCGACGAAGCCGTTGCGATAAGCGTTCTCCGCTCCCGCGAGTAGACTGCCGGCTCCTATCCATGATGAGAGAAGCGTAAACACTAGTACGGGCCAGCTCAAACTTCTTCCGGCCACTAGGAAATCAGCTTCGTTTTTGACCTTGGTGATCTTGTAAGCCGTTATGCCGCATAGCAGCAGAACAACTAGTGAGACCGTGACGGCATAGATTAGCAAGCGACCATATTACCCGCATCGCGTTGGCGGCCTCAGGGGCGCTACGCCTGTCGTTGACTCCGAATTACCTTACACGAGCGGTGGGGCAAGATATTTAGCCAAGCAATACTGGTCGAAGTGCGAACAAAGGACAGACTTACTTCAAACCGGCACTTCGGGAAATGCGCTCCGGACTGCCGCCGTATAGCTACCCATCAGGTTTGAAGAAAAGCCACTTCGTTCGGAAACGCGCTCGGATCTGAATCATTACTGATGATGATCTGCATTGCAGCGCGACTTCAGCCAAGTATAGCGGCGACGAGGATGCGCAGGAAAATGCACTGAAGGTCCCGGTCAGGACTCAACTTATAGATCTGCTCTGCCATATCACAGTCGAATGGTGACTGTCAGATCACGCCCCGGGCTCATGGATCCGGAGGATGTTCCGAGTACCTGTAGAGTAACGTTGATCGTGAGTGTTGCTTCATCGAGCAACGCCGAAGGTAGACTCACACCGGGGACAATATTCGAGTTTGTGCTTCCGTCCGGAATTAAAAGACTACAGTACTCGAGCCCGTTCTGAAGGACGTCGACGCTGATGTTGTAACCCGTGGCTGCCTGCGTCGTCGTCGCGCGGATGTCACGTACCGCATGGGACGCTTCGATCAGCAACGGTGGCGCCGCATTCTGTTGGGTCGCTAAGTACCCGCTCACTTGTAATGAGAATTGCCCGCCTGAAAGGGTGCGCAATCCGCCGTCGATCGCTCCCGTAAAGCAGGTCTGATTGGCCTGACTATTTCCTAAGGCGTTGGTAACGAAGAAACCCGCTGTCGCGACGCGCACATCTGGCACGCTGATTGTGTGTAGGTAATTGGCTGATCCTCTATTCGCGAAGAAGTTAGGCGCGAATGGCACCACAACGAAAGACGTCGCAAGATGAAGGACCGATGCACCTACATTGTGCGTTGCTGCCGAAGATCCCAATACAGCGCGAACAACTGTATATGTGTTCGGGATCGAGTTAATCGAGAGAATCGTCATCAGTTCGCCGTCCACCTGTAATACGTCGCCAAGCTGTATAACCTCATCTGCTTGTGGAACAGCCGATTGCGCAAGCGACACGTTTGTGCCGCTCGCCTCAAGAGTTGACGCCAAAGTGTAGATACTTGGTGTTTTTAATTCGTCAAAGTAGAAAATCTGCAGGGTTCCGCTAGAAACCGACGAAGTGTTTGTCAGGTCGTCAAAATCGATTTGCGAAAGCGTCAACTCGCCGCCGCCAGGCGCCGCGATTGAAAAGTTGGGGATCCCCGGAACGCCAAGATCCGACTCTTCCTGTCCGAGGGCCCAGCGTGTCAAAGGACACAGATCAGGCGTCCCCTCCTGATTATTGACATTTGCACCTCGCCCAGAGATCTGTACGACCGTTCCTGAGCGATAGGGAATCTCGAATTGCGCGGGGCTAGTTGCGGAAACTGCTGCAAATCTCCACGAAGCCTCAGCTATGACGAAAACGCTAGTCGCATTCGGCACGATTGACCATGCCGAAGTGACTGTGAGCACCGTTTGATCGTTTATCGCGATGGGCCTTTCTTGACCGCGGCCCGTCCCCTCCACAATCCGGGCGACCATGCCGACGTACGCCAGGTTCAGTGCCCCCATATCGGCGCATCCGATCGTAGTGGACGAGAAAGTGGTAGCCGAAAACGGACCCGCATATTCGTAGCGATAATAGAAGTTCGCGTGGTCGAAACTCGCATCAGGCGGCCCAATGGGTTGTGCTGGCGCACCGGGATCCGAATAGCTACTGCTGATCGACTGATTCGATGCAATTCGGTACAAAGTCTGCGGCGTCGATCCGCGATAGACATTGAAACTCGCTGCAACGGCGGGGAAACTCAAACCATGGATCACAACTCCCGCGCCATTTGATCCGGCCGGCACTGCGGCGGGAATGGTAAATGAGAGAGCACCTTCGTTACCCGCGGTATCAACGGCGCTTACGGCGTAATAAAGATAGGTTTCGTTTTCAAGCACGCCTCCAACAGCAGCAATGCTTACAAGAGGCAAATTCGGTGAGTTCGGATCTGGCTTAGTCGGTTCAGAAAAGCCTATGGTAAGAGTGTCTGTTGCGGTTCCGCCGCTTTGAGCTTGTATGCTCTCTTTTACTTCGAAATCGAAGAACTCAAAATTTCCGCTTGCGTCGTTGTGGGTAAGCAATCCGATGAGCGGACGCGGTGTCTGCACGTGAGTGGCGGGCTGCCTTCCGGCTCCTCCAAGTACTGTAGGACTGTCGCTATACCAGTCGTCATCGTGAATCTGCGCAAGTATCGTGACTAGCTGATAATTAATAGAGGGTGATAATTTCACCACACGCAACGGAACTCGCGCGAACCCCTCTTTCGAGTAAGTCAGCGCAATGATGTCGCCCGGGCGAACTTTTAGCGCTCGAAAGCTGGTTTGGAATTCTATATACAGGTTGCCTTTAGTCGATTTGTCAAGCTGCCGTAGCAGAACACGCGTCGCTTGGCTGAAATTTGCGATCCCAAGAGCCGTCGATTGGCTGCTGATTTCGTACCCAATTAGTGCAGAATCGTCGGCATCAACAATTGATAAGCTGTCCTGTTGATACTCGTTAGACTCGTCCTGAAATTCAACGCTCAGCCGATTGGAGGTCTCCGCTATACTGCGCGAGGTGAGTCGTACTGTTGAGGCTCCATTTGCGTTGCGTGCAACTCCTGAAAATGGTCCGCTTCCATCGCTGAACTCATAAGCTGGCCAACCCGCGTTTAGCTGCTCCGTACTATTGCCGCCATCGGGCAGGTTCGGCTGCTGCCGCGCAATCGTCGCCTCCGGCAATAATTCGAGTAACCCTGTCGCTCCGTATCGCAGCATGAGGCTGGCCGCAACTCGGACGCCGCGAACCACAACCGCCGCGCTTTGCCGCTTCGTCAAAATGAGATTGCATTCGTACCGTGGTACGGAGAGTGGCGTCCCGTTTAGATCTGTCGTGGCAATCAGTTCCTGGCAAAAGGCCGCCGAAGAAGCAAATGTCGCAAGGTTTAAATCCGTCGTCGACCATCCGCAACGCCGCAGGACGTCTAAAATGACCCAGGCGGGATTGTTCGAGTAGCCGGTCTGCTGAAAACTTCCATCGGTGTTATAGAAATCTACTTCTATGCCCTGTAGGAGCACTTCGACGTTCGGCAGCGATTTCCCGCTGCTGATTCGGTTTGGTACAACCACCGAAAGCACAGACATGTTTCCATAAGGATCACCGAGAGGATTACCGTTTGAATCTGTGAAGTCGAGATTGAAGTTACCCTGCAAACTGCCGCGCGTGACCACGTTGTACCAACCCGTGATCGTCGTGTCGGTGCTTTGCAGGGCGAGTGGGATTTCAATGTCATTAACGACGACCTTGAAAACGGTCTGGATTGCCCCCATTCCCAACAGAACTTCCATGTGGGTCAGATTGCCGTCGTTTCGGGAGAAGATCACTGGCGCTTTTAGCCAGCCAATCCCATAAACGATTGGCACCGGGTCGTTATACTTCGCCGCATCATCGAGAAGCGGAGAAAGGTGCGATGTCTTGTCCCCCGCCGTGCGCACCATGATCGCCGAAGGGACAAACTCAAAGCCGCCAAAGCGCCGGGTCAAATTCCCCGATGTATCGCTATCGAACATCCCTCGCGCTTGGCACGCGGCGCGCGACTTATCACAAGACGTATACGCCTGCCCATCGTTCAGATTTCCGACACCCCCGGCGACGTCTGCCGAATATCCACAACGATGATGTGGTGAATACCGCCCGCCGTACAACGCTTCCGTTCTCTGGTCCAGAGTGGCTGGGAAATTCCAGGGGCACGAACGCTGAATGCGAACTTCGGGCAACGGAATTCGTTGTAGGCTGAGCTTGTTCGTGAAACTCACGCTTAGAGAATCCTCTGCGATCTCATCCGGATCAGCCGCGATTCCACGAAAGAGAACCGTACTTTCAGTGGTAATTGTGCCCGTTGGCAAGTCAGCAAAAGCGAAATAGACCGTGAGCTGCGTTCCTTTGAATCCGTAATCAGCGTTCAGTTGCGAAGGCATAGAATCCGCGTTGGCCAACACGACTGAAAGCTGTGTAATTCCGTCCATGGCGTCGTCCGCAGACAACTGGAGGTCGAATAGATTGTGCTTGAGGACTCTCGCCGAATACTGCTGGCCATTGAAAATGATCGAATGAGTACACCAATACTCAACTGGTCCGTTGGGCAACGCGCATTCGAAGAACAACAGTGGCGTATCGGCTTCCGCGAGCTGCTTTACTTGGTTGATTGTTCCCATTCAGTGGTCCTATATGGCGGTTTCAATGCTGAACGTTGTGGAAAAAAGATTCGGAGCGTCGGCTGAAATGTCGAGCTCGTCCATACCCCAATGGGCATTTGCATACACCCCGCCGGCATCGGCCGTCGGCCGGTATCGCGAGGGCGCTATTTGCGGTTCGAGTTGTAATCCATAGAGGCCGACCTGCTGTCCCGCAGCCAAGTTGACTCCGACGGTTAAAGTCATTCCGGAATCGTTTAGCTGTCCACTCGAAACGACTCGGGTCCAACCCGTTCCAATCGCCGCGACGGTGGTTTGCTGTGTTGAGGGCCCTTGACGAACTAATGTCAGTTCCGCCGGCTGATTGCTGCTTGCATATAGCGAAAAGCAATACTGGTACCCTGCAGGGACACTGAGCACCTGGCTGATCAGGCCAGTGGCTTGCCCGCGATTAGTCGCGATGAACGCGGCGGTCCCACCCTCGGGATCCGACGACCCGGACGACAGCTGGATCAAACTCGAGTTTTGCCATGCTGTGACGGCAAGATCCGAACTCGACACCAGCATGTTCTCCGTCGGATCGATAAAAGTGAACGCGCGAAACGGCCCGCTACACGCGGTGAAGTGCTGTTGCAGTGCCTCGACGTCTGTTGCTGACAGTTCCGTGTATGTCATTTGCCAGATGACTCGTGCTGCTCCCGGATCGGCTAGCAAGATCATGTTGCCATCGGGAAGTAGATTTCTGATAGTTCTTGCAACTCGAGTCTTCTTGATTGGATATTGAGCCAGCGCTCCCGTCGAAAATTGTGGAAAAAACAAGTTATCCATTTGTCTCCATCACCATTAATGATGCGGAGCTAACGTCGACACCGACGTATACGCTTACAAATCCGGCCACTGCAAATCGGCAATTAGGTACATAAGTTCCACTAATTGGGTCGGGGAAAACGAAGGTCGCAAAATCTCCTTGTTGTGCAGAAAAGAAGGTCTCCAGTTGCCAGATCTCTGTTTCATTAAGCAGATCTAATCGGATCCGCCACTGCCGGTACGAACGTCCCTGAGTCAGATATCGCTGATCCGATCCGTCCAGAAATCGAATCGCACGCGTAGCTTGGCCGTTCGAGACGGCAGTCGGGTACTGCGCTACAGCGCCAGAGCTGAGCAACGGGAAAGTGGCCACTTAGATCTCCGCGATGACGTCGTTGAGCGAACTGGAATTCAGAAGCGCGGTCTTAACAGCCTGCGCAATCTGCGAACTCTGAATTTGAAACGCCTGACTGCCTGTTCCGGAAAGAGATGCGGGATTACTGGCCGCCGGGATGTTGCCCGTTGGTGTTGGTAGGCTACTTTGTTCCACGTTCGTCCCCTGGAACGTTGTACTTCCTTTCGAGCTCACATAGACGGTCTGCTCCTGCGATTGGGGAAGCTGGAACGGGACTAGAGGCGGAAGCGTGTTATGACTTCCACCACCGAACAGACTCATAATTCCTGACACGAGTCCGCCAAGTCCCGCGACGGCTCCCAATCCACCTGTGAATGCATTCGCAATCCCTCCGGATGCCGTTTGGCGCAGCAAATTCAGCGACGAACTGGAGGACCGTGACGCACGCGTTCCTGAGCTTGAGGGATTGCCAAACCGAATGCCCGTTGGTGTGTTTTTCGCGCTCATCGAGAGTGCCCGTGCATCACGGGATGATGGAGCTTTGGCCTGTGCTTCCGTATTGTTTTGAGTTTGGTTTACTAGATCTGGAACTGCTAATAACTTACTTCCGCTAAGCCCGCCGACTCGTGGTGACGACAATTGCTTGACCAGTCCGGAAAATCCTTTGTTAGTTTTGCCCACGTTCATTCTCCTTTCGAGATGCCTCTTCCAACACAAGAATCGCCTCAGCGGCTTTCGCGTCGATCGACCATGGCGTTCCTCCTCCAAACTCTTTCCAGATGTGAAACTGCTCTAACAAAGACAGGCTTTGCGCCGTGATGATTGACTTCGGGCACTGGAAAGCGATCACATTTCGCCGCGCCCACACCACCCTGGAGATCGGTTCGCTGCGCGCGGGTATCCATGCACAATTCCGGGTTTGCATCAAGCCGCTAGCTCGGCAGGTATCGCATCTCCACGCGGCTGGTGATGAAAACTGGAAATGGAATGCGATTAGGAGTTTTTTCGTTCTTCTTCCGAAAACTCAAGCTGCGCCCGAATTGTGGCGACGATCTCGTTTGTCAGCTCCTGAGGCCCCCTTTCAATCACCGACTCCACGGTTGCCGGTTCTCCATCGATGCTTAGTCCCTCGATCTCGTGGAGACCCCACTCCAGGTATACTTTTTGAACCAGCAATTCGCCAAGCGTGACTTCTAGCTGATCGGCGGCATCTCCGGCCTTCAGGAATTCGTGCTTCAAAACGAGTTCCCGAACTGCGCTCGTCAACTCGATCCTCTGCCGCAGAGAAACCCGCCGTGTAGCGTAACGAACGCCTTGGAGCACTCTACTCTCGTGCCACATAAGACTCGAATAACGTGCAGCGTTACGCGAATGCGATGTAAATCTCATCATCTGCAATCCCTTGTGCCAAGTTGTTCTTGAACTGCCATTGCAATCTTGTCTCCGAATCGTCGTACTCTGGAATCTCAGGCGTCATGTTCGGCAGAAAAATGCCCATCAGTTGTAGCTGCTGTTGGCCAAGCTGTAACATCGCTGAAACGGTATTTCGTTGCTTCGCAGCGGCATACAACGCAGAGGTTTGAGAGTCATCTTGTGCCAGCAGCGTAAATTGTGAAGCAACTTGCCGCGGTCCGGGCGCTATCGCCTTCGGATAGGAGGATCCGTACTCCTGGTTCCGCAAGTTGATGTTATTCTTCACTTCGATGTTTGCTTCGGTTAACGTAAAAAACTGGTTCGCCGCGGTGCCCAACCAAACTTGCCCGAGGTGGCCCGGAACAATGGAGTAATCGAAGTCTGCCGGTGCCGGCTCAGAAGGGAAGTTGCTCAGTCCCGCTGATCCCGTGACGAAACTGCTAGAGTCGAGCAGATTCGCGGCGGGTCCGGCAAATGTCAGCTCGTGATAATCGCCATTTACGGATACCTGAAATGTGTCAACGGCTGCGCCCGTAACTATCCGGCTTACCGCCGTGATCGGGTCCCAGTAGTCATATAGGGTGAGACTAGGCAGAATCGTCGACAGACGATATGTGATCGTCGGTGAAAGACCCGCGTTGGTGCCGGCGGTGTTTGAAAAAGGTGCATTAATAACGATAGTGGACGGATCAAGCACGGCCGTGACGAATCGGATTTCGTTGAAAAATGAGACGCCTGACCCGGTCGTGAGATTGTGAGGCGCCGTTGTTTTTATCTGTGTCGGGCTCTGAAGTGCCGCTATCGAAAGTCCGGTGCTCAACTGGGAGGCACTTCCGAATGCAGACTCAACCAGGGGACCGTAGCCCGGATCTCCGATTCCGTTCCATGATGTCAAGTACGTTTGCGCTTCAAACGCAGTTTGACGTCGCGAGTCTGGCGATGTTCCTAGAAACGTGCGGGTGCCGGTCTTATCGAAACGCTTACCGCGCTCTATGAGTTGCTGGGCGTGCAATCGAAGAGCCGAAAATCTGTTTGTCGCATTGACAAGGGCGGCTTGGCCATAGCTGGTCTCTACGCAAGCATAAAAGCGGTTGGCGTTCGAAGAAATGTAATTGCCCATGCCGTCTCCTAATTACGACTTACGTTCAAGTTGCACGTAACCTTAGCTGATTGCACAAATCCCAATCCTCCGGCCTTCGGCGATTGGAATTGGACGTCATACATACCGGAAAAGAAAATACCGTCACCCCAGTCACCGATCTTCTGCCGGAGAATGCCCGTCATTGCTTCAACGTAGAAATGAATCCAAGTGTCAATGTCAGTCACTAAATTGCCGCTGGCCCAAATCTCCGCCGTGACAGCGATCGTTCCGGATAACGACCTGAACCGCTCCGTCTGAGAGTTTTTGACGCCGCCACTGTAAAGGCAAACGCGCGGATAGGCGAATTGGACATTGTTGTCTCCCATCTCGGCACTTGCCGAGCTGAGCAACACTTGTGCCGAGTTGATTAGTGGAAGAGTTACATTGCATGAGGCGGCAATCATCGAAATTTCTTGTTCGAACGCGTTTTCAGCAGTCAAGAGATTCGAAAGTTTTTGCGAGGCGAGCAGTGTGAGCGGTACCATGCTTACCCTCGTTGAATTTCCCTGGAAAGCATCACGTAAACATTCGGCTCCTGGCCGTTAATCGGTTCTGCCCCGCTTGTTAGGCCGGTGGAAGGCAACTGCCATGTGGTGGTGATCGGCAACGGCGCAGTGTTCTGGCGCGTTAAGTTGCTTGAAGTTCCACTTGCATAAACGTTCCACCCGGTCGCAGCCGGCGGAGGAACAAGCGCGTCGTTGCCCATCGCGATCGATACATAAGAGGCGTCTTGCAGAACGATGCCATTGACCGGACTGAGTGCGCCTTCATTTCCGAATTTGTCCACCCACGCTGTTTGGAAAAAGAGCGCCTGAGGGAGCGTTGTTCCGTTCTCAATGGAGGTCAACGGCATTCCCGGTCTGGGGAGCGGATCGTAGACGATCCCAAGGCCCGACATGAAGACTCCTTCAGCGGCAATGCTCGCAACCTGCTGATATTCCGTCCACTTACCTTGGAACCGCGTGTTGAGCTGGACGTTATACGCCTCGGCAAAAAAACGCGACAACGATTGGAAGCATAGCCATTGCTGCAGGGTGGGCGTAACCACGACCGTAGAAACTCCTAGAGCACGCCGGGTTAGCCACTGCGGATCGGACGCGCGCACTTTCAGCAGCCATGAAACGACAGTGTTGCTGATTTCACCGATCG
This sequence comes from uncultured Acidobacteriaceae bacterium, assembly GCA_963787615.1. Lineage (GTDB taxonomy): Bacteria > Acidobacteriota > Terriglobia > Bryobacterales > Bryobacteraceae > Bog-105. The sequence goes on from CAWBDJ010000003.1 coordinate 261,917, forward strand.
CCAGATTTATTTTCGTTGTTACATCGATGCTGTGCGTTGAGGAAATCTGTATCAGCGAATTCTCGAATTGCACCAAATCGTCGAGAGTGACGATGTCCGCGTCCGTCAACAGTGCCATGGTTTCCTACTTTCCGCTGCCCAACTCGTTATTGTTTCGGCATGCGGCGGCCTCGAGATCTGAATCGGCAATGATCGCGACCTGAACGCGCCGCGCCAGATCTGCTTTGTAGGAAGCCTTTTTTGCAGTTGCTTGCTGCTCTAAGTACGTTAGCTTTTCTTTTTCGCTTGCAAGGACCGCACGCCCTTCGAGAATTAGCTTTGCCGCGACGTAACGAGATACTTCCGACACTGCGCCCTGTTTACCTCCATCTGCCGTTTCTAGGCTTACGACCAATAGATATGGTTCGCTTATGCTCGCCTCTATATCGCGTAGCTTTCGATAGTATTGTCTGACGTCCATGTTTTGTCTTCTTTCAAAAGAAAAGGGAGCCATCGGAGTGGCTCCCGTATGAAACTTCGACCGTGCTTGTGTTTTTTATGTATTAACTTGAACGGCGAAGTTATTCCGGAGAACGCCGCAACCGTACAGAACATCCACTGTGAACTGTTGAGATAGGGTGTTCGGCTGATAACTCATGACCACCCGAATGCCGAAGTTGCCCATTTCTGCATATTCGGCTACGGCACCGGTGCCTGGCAAAGGCTGAGGGAGTCGACGGATCACAAGACCCATTGCATCGCGCGTGAACGCGAGGTTGTGGGTATTGGTTGAAGTCGTGCCGGTCGTCTGCACGAATTGCGAGCGGAAAATGAAGAAGTCCTTCATTTTTCCGACGTTCCCTTCTACTATGGCCTTCAGGCCGGCTTCACCGGCCGAGTAGTATTCGCTAAAGCGTGGAATCTGGCGAATCTGCGAATATGCATTCGAATCCACTACCAGATACTTCGGCGCACTCGGCGGCACCATCGCGGCAAATAATGCGGTTTCAGCAGAGTCGATTGTCGCCTCCGTGATCGGCGTGCCAGCCGCCCCGACAGCCGCGTTGGCGGTGTACTGGCCATAAAGCGAAAGAAGATCGCGCTCAATGCGCTCCGCGATCGCGATGACCGCCGGCTGCATATAGGCCTTCAGCAACTCCGGAAATGCCAGTGCCTTCGTAACGTCTGGAATTTGGAACGTCGCCTCAGCGTGCGTATTCAGAACGATCTGAGCGTTCCCTAAATTCGGGTTTTGCGGAGTAACTGTACCACCCTCCGCGATATTGTTGGCTAACAGCACAGGCGGAATCGGAACGTTGACCGTGTCGCCGGCATGCGCCAGCACCGGTTCATAGTCACGATTCACTAAATTGCCCATCACCAGATTGCCCGTTAGCGCCGGCAGTGCATCGGCAGCAACCAGCTTGACGATCGCATTTGCCAGATTGGCAGATGTAATAATTCCCATAAGTCTCCTAAACTTTCTTGCGACACAGTTTGTCTGTCGCTAACCTCTAGTTACTCTTTCGAGTTGTTTTATTGCAGAACGGCCCGAGTTACCTGCTAAGCCCCACGTAATGCCTGAGATGCAAGACGAGCTATCTCCTGGCGCACACGGTCAAGATCTTCCTTGTTCATTCCTGGCTTGATCTTGTCCAGGTCAAGTGCAGGAGTGCTCTGTGCCGCGGCTCTGGAAGGCGTCTGCGCTCCACTGCCACCGGCAATTCTCGCAGGAAGAAGCTCTGGATTCTCCTGCACAAAACCCGCAAGATAGTCCTGCAATGACTTCGCTTCTGGACCTCGGGCCTGCAGACGTCCATCGTCAGCGCGGACGATCTCATCCTTCACAGCCCGGAAAGCAAGATCGACCTTCGCTACGCCCAAACGCTGTAATTCACCACGAATTTGTGAGTTCCTGTCCGCCTCGTCCGCCATTGCTCGGGCTTTGCGGTTCTCTTCCACAAGCTGGTTTAGGCGTGCTTCAAGGCTCTCCCGGCGCTTGCGCTCGTCTTGCAGTTCCGCCTTGTAAGCCGGCTCTGCCTTTTGCTGCTCGGCGCGAACAAATTCTTCGATAGCCTGCCGAACTACATCACGCACCTCTACGCCTCCCGCTGATTCGTTATCCATTGCAGCGGGCCCGCCCTTCACATCCATGTGATCTGACATGAATCTCCTGTTAATTCACGAACTGCGCGTCTATTTCGCGCCCGATTCGGTCTTTTGTCTCTTGCCGGGCATCGCTTACATATTTCAAGGCCAGCCTCTGGCAAATCTCCCGCTTCAACGTCGGTGATTCGATGCCTAGTTGCAAGAGATTTTTCGCGTCGTTTAACTCTGTTGCGAAATCACCGATATCTACTTCATCGAGACCTGAAATCGCGATGGTCACACCGTCTTCCCGTGCATCGCTGATCGCGGTCAACACCCGCCGGATACAGTCCTTAACTGCAGCCCCGTATGCACGGAGAACTTCTTGGGTGATCGTGAAATCAAGCTGTTTGCTCAATGCGGATTGCCCATGGCCCCCCTGCATCTCTCCGGACGCTTGCGCTAAGTAGCAGACGCGGTATATCTCTTCCTTCAGCGTTTCTAAGTTAGTAGCCGCGATCTGGTACACCTTGCCGTCGGGCTCAGTCCAGCCAAATCTGTCTGATGGCCCGAGCTGGATATAGTAACTTTCGCCGACGATCTGGTTCCATTCGCGATCCGAATAAATCACGGGCATAGCGAACAGACCCATCGTTATCGCCCAACCCAGTGCATTCGACTTGTTGAAATGCTCCAGTTGCAGGTGTGCGGCTTTGTTCATGAGCCACAGCCCTTCACTGAACTGTAAATCGAACAAAGGAACCCGTTGTTGTCGAACCAGAGCATGTCTTCCTTGCGCGACTAGCTCGATCCCGGCCGGTTGCTCCCCGCCTTCTATTCGGCGATAGGTCCGGTACTCTGACCTGTCGTAATAATGCCAATACGTCTCGTCAACGATCTCGGGCGACTCCACTCTTGGTTGTCGCCGCATTGACTGCCTCAAGACCACCCACTCGTATTCCCCTCGTTCGTCGACGCACCAGTTAATAAGATCTTCGGCCTGGTAGCTAATCAGGTAAGCTCGTGAAACGCCGGCCGCATCTTCCTCCGCTCGGTTGTTCGGAGTCGCCGATGCCCTCGGAAAATCGAGCAGGACGTGACTTTTCCCGGCGACCAGTGCATTGATCAAACACTGTCGAAAGAAGTTCGAGACACTCGTGCTGCCTCGGTCGCAATCATCCGCAAATTGAGCGAGGAATTGCTGTCCAGCTTCTAGTCCCCCGGTCAGATGCAGGCTCGGTTCACGCCGGAACAGTGTCGACGCGTACCAATCTACGATCGATCCAATGTAGTTTTCATAAAAAACCCGGTGCAGTCGTTCTCCGTAAACATCCAACGGTTCTTTCTGCCGTCGCAAGAGGTATTCCGCCGCGCGATGTTTGAACTCGTGGCCGCCCGCGTACAGATCACGGTACATCCGCCACATCCGTTGTTGCCCCTTGAATTCGGGATGCTCTCGATCGATTTCAGTCATTGGTATCTAGCATCTTTCGAGCGCACAACTTCGGTTGCCTTTCGGTCGTATTCCCTGTGCGCAGTGTCATTCAAAACAGCCGTTTGTCTTTCTCACCGGCCCCGACCGGCTTAGGTCCATATAGCTCCCAAATCACGTATCCGAGCGCGTCGGAAGCGTGCGTCCTTTGCGGATCGCGCGCCTTGTCAATAATTCCAGAATCCGGTTTAAACATGACTTCCTCGAAATCCTTAACCAGCTCCTTGCAGCGCGGATCTACTTCCAACCGCACCTCGCCAAGCGCATTCGTTAGCAGCGCGTTTACTTTTTGAACTCGATTAAGCACGGCCGGATTGCTCTGCGGCACCCGTAACTTCACGTCGCGGAACCCTGCCCGGCTAAGCGAGTTCTGCAGCATCGAATAGTCGCTCAGACCCGTCGTGTGCAAATTCCGTCCGCTCGCATCACCGAAAACCTGAAGCCCCCCAGCATGCCCTTTGTACCGATTCTCGAATTCTTGGCACGCCTCTTCCGTCGTTGCTCGCTCGAGCACAATTTCATCAATCACGACCAGGCGCCCACCATCACGCTGCAGAAGCACCGAAGTCATCGGCGCTACATTGAAATCCAGCGCCCATAGAAGCGTCCGTCGCGGATCATAAGCTTGTCGCACCAGATGAACTGCCGGGCTAAAGCAGTGGTAAACCCGGTCAGCCCTGCTATTCAGGTACTCGCCGAGAACCTCCTGCTGATAGAACTTCGGATCGTAACTGCTCTCCAGACGCTCGTAATAGTCTGGAGTCTCCGTCAGCAAGAACCGGTTCTCGAACGGCTGCGCGCGGATACATTCGCATCCGGCTACGGGGTTCTGAATGAACCGTTTATAAATCCAATCGTGCCCTTGCGGTGTCCATACACCAAAACCGCACAACCTCTTCGCCTTCGGATCCCGCAGTCGAGCCTCGAGCCGCAGCCACGCCTCAGGGCGCGCATATGAAAGCTCATCAATTCCGAACCACGCCAGGTTCGTTCCTCGCAACCGCTCCGGTTCATCCAGCGATCGCAACAGCGCCGTGCTATCGGGCCCTACAATCGTTAACTCCCCGTCAGCTTTTCGCAGCTCGTAGTCCACTTCCTCGGCTTCGAGCACTTCATATAGGCCCGACAACGTCGCATCCCGCAGCATCGTGAACGTCGGCGCGGCCAGCACTCCCTGCCGCCCGCGATTCACATAGCATTGGCGCACCGCTTCAAAGCACAGCGCCGCACTTTTACCTGAACCTACTGGCCCCGAGAAGCCCTTGAATCGTACTGCCCGCGCGTGGAATTCCCGTTGAGAAGGAAGATACACGCGACGGCAACAGAGCTCTTCATCAACGTCACCCTCGTCCTCCTCTTCCGCTTCCGATCCCGACCTCATCCGCACACAACCCTATATTGCTAGCGGTTCGCAAAACCTATGAGACCGTCGCAAGCGTCTCATTACAAGGGAGATATTCTTTTTTCGGGTTTTGTGATTCTAGGAGGGCGGCTTTCGTAGATCATTGAACTGATCGGGAAACGATCAGCGCAACGAGCTTAGGAATCGCAGAGGAGGTAGTTAGCAGCCGTGCTTCAGACGATGATGTGCAAGCTCGGATTTCACGCTCTCGCACTCGTCCCGCAATCGTTCCGCTTCGTGTTTTGCCTTCAAGAATGCTGGATTTTGACTCGCACCCGCCACATCTGCCATTTCCGCGGCCGCGATCGAAAGCTTGATCGCCAATTCGAGCAGGTTGTCCCCGAGATCGTTTCGTCGCTTGCAAAACGGTTTCGGAGTGGGCACCTTAGACCGCCTCCCTTTCGGACGCGCATGTCGAAACCGTTGCGCCGGAACGACGAGGAGCCAGGCCGCCATGATGGGGCGCCTTTTTGGCCTCACTATCGACGCGCGTTCCAAAGAGTGCCGCCATTAAGAGATGCCGGCTAGCGTCGCTGCCGAATGCAGTTGCGAGATACAGCTAGCCCAAACCCACTGGAGGTTCGTTCCTAGATGCCACAGCATGCTGATACTCGCCACGGCGACGAATGTCAGGAGGAGGCGGCGTTCGAGAATCTGTGCACGATCATCGTCGACTGCGACCACCGCGGCTGGCCGGTCTGGTTCGTTTTGTCTGCTGGCGATTGTCGGTTCTAAGCTCTCAAGATCCATCGTTGCCATCCTTCGCGAAAAGCACGCAAGAGCAGAATAACCGTTTCGCCAAGCACCTTCCAGACTCGTATTCCGTCATCCGGTAAGGCGTAGCTCAGTACGAAGGCAGCGTGTGGACGGATCAAAGGTAAAGACGGTCGGGGTCACCTCTAACGTGTTACGTCCCGGCGAATGCGCTGCTTCAGGCGACAGCCGCACCGCGTTTGCGAGACGTCTTCTTAGCAGTCGCGTGAGCGGCAGACGCGGTTTTGCCACCGTGGCCACGGGCTAGGCTTTGCTGAAGCGCCTGCATCAAATCAACCACTGGAGCGGTCTTGGGCTGCCGAATGGGGGTGACTTTCTGCCCTTTACGCTTCTTTTCTATCAATCGCTCCACGTTCTGCTTGTATTCGTCGTGGAATTGCTCCGGCTTGAATGGGCTCGCTAGCGTATCAATCAGTTTTTTTGCCAAATCCACTTCCCTCTTGTCGAACTTGGCCCCGGTTGGTACTGGTACTTCGTTGGATTTGTGAAGCTCGTCCACGAAGTACATGGTGTGCAAAACGATGCCGTGCTCGGAGGGTCGCAAGATCACGATGTGTTCGCGGCCGTGCATGGCCACCTTAGCCAACGCATCGTATTTGGTCTCCTTCATGGCCTGGAGCAGCAACGAGTACGGCTTATTGACGGACTCCCCCGGCGCCACGTAATAGGATTTTTCTAGAAAAATCGGATCGATCTCCTCCATCCGAACGAACTGAAGAATTTCCATGACGGTGGCAGTAGGAGGAGCCATTTTTTCCAGTTCCTCCGGTTCAACAACGACATAGCGATTCTTCTCGTATTCGTACCCCTTCACGATCTCAGAGCGCTCGAGCGGTCTGTCCTCGGCGGCGCAGAACATAACCTCCTTCACACGCGAAAGATCCTTCTTATGTAAGAGGTGGAAATGCACAGGCTCCGCGCGGGCGGCGGCAAAGAGCCGGATCGGGAACGAGACCAAACCGAAACTGAGATATCCTTTCCAAACTGTCGCTGGCATATCTTCTATTTTGTGCAACTGTGTGGCCACCGACCAAAACGGCTCTCGATTGGGTCCGTTGTAGAGTGGGGACGAAGATGGAGCAGACTATCACCTCATCTAACGTCGAGGTCGCTGCGGAGACGGCCGAGCTCCTGGCCGAACTCGGTGTCGATCGCGCCGCCTTCACCACTGGCGATTTGGAGGTGCGCACTCCGATCACGGGCGAAGCCATCGGCCACGTTCACACCGCGCGCGCGGCAGAGGCCGAAACTTCCATCAAGTCTGCCCACTCCGCGTTTCTGGAGTGGCGCAAGGTGCCGGCACCGCGGCGGGGCGAGCTAATTCGTCTATTGGCGGAAGAGCTGCGCGCCCAGAAGAACGCCTTAGGGCGGCTCGTGACCATCGAAGCGGGAAAAATCCTTTCCGAAGGCTTGGGCGAGGTTCAGGAGATGATCGACATCTGCACCTTCGCGGCCGGCTTGTCGCGGCAACTCTGCGGATTGACGATCGCGACCGAACGTCCGAACCATCGCATGATGGAGACCTGGCACCCCCTGGGCGTGACGGGAATCATTTCGGCATTCAACTTTCCGGTCGCAGTGTGGTCATGGAACGCGGCACTGGCGCTCGTGTGCGGCAATTCGGTTGTATGGAAGCCCTCGGAGAAAACTCCGCTGTGCGCGCTCGCGACGCAATCTCTGTTCGAGCGAGCCGCTGCGCGGTTCGGCGAAGTTCCTGCCGGGCTGTCGTCCGTGCTCATCGGCCGCCGCGAAATTGGCGAGTTGCTTGCCGATCATAGGCTGGTTCCGCTCGTCTCTGCCACCGGCTCGACCGCGATGGGCAGGCAGGTCGGCCCGCGTCTCGCGAATCGGTTTGCACGCGCCATTCTCGAACTCGGCGGAAATAACGCCGCGATCGTGTGTCCTTCCGCCGATCTCGATCTCACACTGCGCGCCATTGCCTTCGCGGCTATGGGAACCGCCGGGCAGCGCTGCACTACTCTGCGCCGCTTGATCGTTCACGAGAGTGTCTATGACCAGCTCTTGCCGAGACTGAAGCAAGTCTACAGTTCGGTTTCGATCGGCGATCCTCGCGACTCCGGCACTTTGGTTGGCCCGCTGATCGACGAACGAGCATTCGAGGCTATGCAGCAGACCTTAGCTGAAGTGAAAGCTGCAGGAGGGCAGATTACAGGTGGAGAACGCATCGACGCAAAAGCGGAGAACGCTTTTTATGTGCGTCCTGCTCTTGCCGAAATGCCTGCTCAGACGGAAACCGTTCAGCGCGAGACATTCGCGCCCATTCTGTACGTGCTGAAGTACGGCAATTTCGAACAAGCAATGGAGATTCACAACGACGTGCCGCAAGGTCTTGCTTCCTCCGTCTTCACCAGCGATCTGCGAGAAGCGGAGCGATTCGTATCGCCGGAGGGCTCCGATTGCGGCATCGCTAATGTGAACATTGGTCCTTCGGGCGCAGAAATCGGCGGCGCTTTCGGCGGCGAAAAGGAAACCGGCGGCGGTCGTGAATCCGGATCCGACGTCTGGAAACTCTATATGCGCCGCGCCACCAATACGATCAACTACGGCACAGAACTTCCGCTGGCGCAAGGCGTAAAGTTTGAGGTGGCCTGAGCTGCTACTGGGGCAACTCTCAGACTGAGTGGCCGAAAATCGATTTCAGCTGTTTGAACAGCTCGACCAGGGCGACGTAAATATTTAGCAGGCCTAAACCGCTTAGTGCGCCGCGAAAATACCGGCTCATCCAAATATTCGAAAACCGTGGTGAATGGGCCGGTAGCCAGCTCAGATCCCAGTTATTGAGCCACGGGAAGACCACCAGAAACACGCCGATTTCAAAAACGAAAACGATCAGACAGAAAGCAAGCACACGACGATGCCATGTCGTGAACCGTCCCGGTTTCGTTTGCGGAGCGGAAGCTGGAGCGGTGGGCATACGGGTGCTCACGCCGATGCACCGGCTCCCCTGAATTCAGGCGGTGCGGCGTCCTCGATGGGCTCTGCAAAGAGTTCCGTTTGCACCGGGCCGCTATTTATGTAGCCGGTCCAATGCACTCTAGAACAATTAATGCGCACGGGCCAGAAGCTGAAACGATGCAGCAGCGTAGGCCCGTGTTTCCGAAGCGCGCGCTTATGATCGGGAGTCGAATATCCCTTGTTCGAAGCTAAATTGTATTGCGGAAAAACTACGTCCCATTGCGCCAGACAGGCGTCGCGATGAACCTTGGCGACGATCGATGCCGCTGCAATCGCGCGGCACCGGGCGTCTCCATCAATCAAAGGAAGCTGCTCAACAGGCAGGTCGACCTTAACGGCGTCTATCAGCAGAAAATCCGGTTCTATCGAAAGCGCCTCAACGGCTCGCCGCATCGCCAGACGCGAGGCCTGATAAATGTTGATTTGATCGATTTCGAAAACGTCAGCGCCGCCGATTGCCCATGCCACACAGCGCGCTTTGATGTGCGCCGCGAGTTTGTTCCGGTCTTCGGCGCCTAAGATTTTGCTGTCGTGAAGCCCGCGAATAGGGCGCAGCGGATCGAGGATCACCGCCGCCGCAAAAACCGGGCCGAATAAGCACCCGCGCCCAACTTCATCCACCCCGGCAATGCGCGAGAAACCGCGTTCGCGCGCCTCGCGCTCATAGGTGCTCACGCAACGAATAGACCGTTGCCGCGCGCCGTCGTCTTCCTTACGACGCCCGCGCCCGAGCTTTTCGCCAGCAGCCTCAACCACGGCCAGCAAGCCGGACCAGTTTACTCGCGCTCGCGCAAGCGGGCCGCTTTGCCCTTCAAATTGCGGAGATAGTAGAGCTTGGCACGGCGAACTCGACCGGTGCGCACCAAATCAATGTGGTCGATCACCGGGGCGTGCATGGGGAAAATGCGCTCCACGCCTTGGCCGAAACTGACCTTGCGCACCGTGATGGTCTCCCCCATGCCGGTGTTCTTGCGCGCGATGACTGTCCCCTCAAACGCCTGCAGACGCTCCTTATCGCCCTCCCTGATCCGGACATGCACGCGGATCGTATCGCCCGGACGAAACTCCGGATGCGCAGTAGCACGAGCGTGCTTGCTGATGAACTTACTGACAAGTGCGTTTTGCATTTTAGTTCTGCCTCATAGAGTGACCCGTCATCAAGTCCGGACGAAGCCGCTCTGTTTTATCGCGCGACGCAGCCCGGCGCCAGCGCTTAATCTCTTCGTGGTTCCCGCCCATCAGTACCTCGGGCACTTTCCAGCCGCGGAATTCCGCCGGTCTGGTGTACTGTGGACAATCCAATAATCCTTCATTGTCCTCGCTGAAACTTTCGTTCCGCGCGGAATCCTCATTGCCTAGGACGCCCGGCAGCAGCCGCGCCACCGCGTCGACAATCACGACCGCCGCCGCTTCTCCGCCGCTCAACACAAAATCCCCGATGCCTACTTCTTCATCGGCCAGGTGCTGAGCCACTCTTTCGTCGACACCTTCATACCGTCCGCAGATCAGCAGTAAATCGTCCACTCGCGAAAACTCGCGTGCTAACGATTGTGTGAACGGCCTACCCTGCGCGGAAAGCAAAATCACTTTCTCGCTAGGTGTCCGCTCCGGCAAAATCGCCTCCACTGCCTCGAACAGCGGTTGCGGCTTGAGCAACATGCCTTCGCCTCCGCCAAAAGGCCGGTCATCTACCGTTCGATGACGATCGTACGTCCAGTTTCGCAGATCGTGCACACGGATTTCCAACACGCGGTCCGTTTGCGCCCTTCGAATCACGCCATGCTCAAACGGTCCGGAGAAAAACTCGGGAAAAATCGTGACGATGTGAAATCTCACGGCAGCTCCAGCAAACCTTCCGGCAAATCCACGCGAACAGTCCGCGCGGTTAGATCCACATGGCACATCGGCGTACCGAACGGAACCAACACCTCGCGATTGCCGACCTTCACTTCCATCAAAGGCGGCCCGCCATACTGCTGCCATCCTTTTACGGTTCCGACGCGCTCCCCGGTTGCGTTATCGAGGACATCGCACCCGATCAGGTCCGACCTGAAGAAATCACCTTCGGCGAGAGTACCGCGGTTCGCGAGGGGTACCCACAAATCCGCCCCGCGAAAGCGCTCGGCAGCATCGATCGAATCCACACCGACAAATTTCATGACCCAATCGCCTTTGTGGCGCCACGCAGCAGCAATCTCGACCGCCACATCGCAACCGTCAGTCAATTGCGCGGTAGCACTTTTCAGCAATTCAATTCGACCCGGCACATCGGTCTGAGACTTGACGATCAGCTCGCCACGATTTCCGCGCGGGCGCACGATTTCGGCAATGACCACTCTCGCGCGGTCCATAGCGCATCCGTAGCCGCTATTCGAGAATTTCCAGCGAAAAGCGCCGGTTCAGTTTCGTGCCCACAGCTCCCAGCAGCGTGCGGATCGAGCGCGCCGTGCGCCCCTGTTTCCCAATCACCTTGCCAAGATCGCCCTCGGCCACGCGCAATTCGAACACCGTAGCGTGTTCTCCAGCAATTTCATTTACCACTACGCCGTCGGGCGCGTCTACCAGCGCCTTCGCGATCTCTTCCACCAGCGTTTTCACGCCGTTGCTGTCGTTCATTTATTTCCCATTGTGGAGCGGCGCCCTTATTGTGCAGCCACGAATTCCACGCGAGTCGAATCTAGACTTGCGCGCGATAGCCTATGCGACCGCCGGCGTCTGCGCCGGATTCGTCTTCAACAAGCGGCTAACCGTCACGGAAGGCTGCGCTCCGTTCTTCAGCCAATGCTCGATGCGATCATGCTTCAGCTCGACCTGAGCTGGCTTGGCGATTGGATTATAGTGACCGACTACCTCGACCGAACGGCTGTTCCGCGCCCGATCTTTTTCAATCACCACCACACGATAGGTGGGCTTCTTCTTGGCGCCAAACCGCGCCAGGCGAATTGCTAACATTGTTACCTTTTCTTTTATATTGTTACAAACTTGGCCGCAGCCTAGAATCCCGGAAGCCCGGGCAGTTTCATTTTCATGAGCTTCTTGCCCAGCAAGCCACCCGGACCCGTGAAGCTCTTCATCATTTTACGGGCTTGGCTGTACTGCTTCAGCAGGTTGTTCACATCCTGAACGCTGGTACCGCTGCCTTTGGCGATACGGCGACGACGCGAACCGTTGATCAGCATGTGATTCCGGCGCTCTTTGGGAGTCATGGAATCGATGATCGCCACCACGCGCCCAACCTCGTTTTCGTCGATCTTGGCGTTCTTCAGCTCCTTGAGTGGACCGATCTGCGGCATCATCTCCAAGAGACCTCCCAGCGACCCCAGCTTACGAAGCTGCTTGATCTGATCGCGGAAATCCTCCAGTGTGAAGTCGTCGCCGAGCAGCTTCTCCTGCATTTTTTCGGCAGTTTGTTGATCGATATTTTCTTGAACTTTATCGATCAGCGACAACACATCACCCATTCCGAGGATGCGTGAAGCGACGCGGTCCGGATAGAACGCTTCGAGCGCGTCGGTTTTCTCACCGACACCGACAAATTTCAGAGGTTGGCCCGTGATGGAGCGAATTGACAGCGCCGCGCCTCCTCGCGCATCGCCATCCATCTTCGTCAGGATTACCCCGGTGATGCCTAACCGCTTGTGGAATTCGTCCGCCGAGCGAACGGCGTCTTGACCTGTCATGGCATCGGCCACAAACAGAATCTCAGTCGGATGCAGCGCCTCCTTCAGCTCGTGCAGTTCTTGCATGAGCTGATCGTCGATGTGCTGCCGTCCGGCGGTGTCGACCAGAACCACATCGCGCCCGCTCTGCACGGCTTCCCGCCGCGCCGATTTCGCCAGTTCCAGCGGTTTCGTCTCCTCCGCCGTTCCTTCATAGATAGGCGCGCCGACGTTCTTGGCAAGAATGCTCAATTGATGTCGCGCGGCAGGACGATAGACGTCCACCGACACGAGTTCGGGCTTGTTGCCTTCTTTAGCGAGAAAACGCGCCAACTTAGCGGCACTGGTCGTCTTACCGGAACCCTGCAGGCCCACGACCAGCACCACGGTCGGCGGCTCATTGGCGAAACGAAGCCGCGATTGATGGCCCCCCAACATCTTTGTCAACTCGTCCCGGACGATCTTGACTACCTGCTGGCCGGGAGATAGTGCGGTAAGCACTTCTTCGCCCATCGCCTTCTCTTTCACCTGCTCGATAAATTGTTTGACGACCTTGAAGTGAACATCCGCCTCGAGCAGGGCCACGCGAATCTCGCGCAGCGCCTCCTCCATGTTGGCGGCGCTTAACTTGCCTTCGCCGCGCAGATTTTTGAAGACCCGCTGCAGCTTGTCGCTGAGGTTGTCGAACATGACTGGCTCTGGATGTGGGGTAAAGAGCTCGGACCAGGGAGACGATTTCCGGGCTGCACAGGAAAACCCTACTCTCCTGTTGCCTTCAGTATAGCGGAGCCCCTGCCGATTGTCAGGTCAGGTGCCAGCCCGATCACAGAAATCGAAAAAAGTCTATCTGGCTTGCCTTCAGAGAGTTAGGACTCCTCGACGGCCTCAAAGCGCTCGAACCGCTGCCATTCTCGCGGGCGAAAGGAATTTCGTATGACAGATCCCAATCCTATTCCTCCCTTCATCGCAGCACTGCTATTCATCTTCGGTTTCTAACCGGGGAGGTTAATCTAGCGGGTCAAAGGGGTTGGTATTAGTACCTGGGAGTGATAGAGTACTACCAACGATTGCTTTTCCGTTGGATAGCATCTGTCACTCTCAAGGTCGGCTCGGAGGCCGCTAGTCAGTCGGCTGGCCGGGACCGTTCGTACGCTGAGTGCGCTTTGCATAGTGCACTGTGGTTTGCCCGCCGCGAGCCCACCTCTGCAAGTCTCATCATTTGATAGCGCGATCATTGAAGGCAAAAAGCTAAAAGACGCAGGCCGCTTGGAAGAAGCTCTTCGAGCCTTTCAACGCGCCCACGCAGCCGTGCAGGCCGTCGGTGACTTGGATCGTCAAGCGATTGCTTTGATCTGGTCCGGCTTTTGTGAGACGAAGCTGTTTCGCTACCGCGCGGCTGTCGAATCATGGGAAGCAGCCGCTCAAATCGCGTTGCGGGCGAACGATGAAACCCGCGCTGGTATCGCCGCCAGCAATATTGCGCAAGTGTATTCTGTGCTTGGCGATTTCGCCCTCGCTGAAAGAAAACAGAAGCAAGCAATTGAATTGCTAGACCGTTCCTCGCGTCCCGATGCCCAAGCCCAAGCTTGGCTTTGGTACGCGTATATTCAAATGCACGAAGGCAAAGTTTCCGAAGCAAGACGGTCTTCGGACCAGGCCATCGCCGTTGCGAAAAGTGCACACCTGGCGTCAGTAGAGGCTGAAGCATGGGATTACCTCGGAACGTCTTTGCTGGCAACGGGGCGTATTGCGGAGGCGGAAACCCCTCTCAGCAACGCCTACTTGATTCGCGAGCGCATCCATAACAAAGACCGGCTCGCTCTCAGCCTGGAGCATCGCGCCGAGCTCGAATTGCAGAAGCGACAATACGAGGCGGCGCTAAAAGACGTTGACGACGCCTTGGCTTTGGGTTTGCTCCTCAAAGCCGGTGCTAAGTATTATCCACTCCACGTCCGAGGGCAGATTCTTCTCGGGTTAGGACGCCAGTCGGAAGCTCTGTCTGAACTTCACCGTGCTGTCGAGGCGGCCACTACTTGGCGCCGCAGCGCCATGCCGGGCGATGCCAGTGGCACGGAAACGGTGGCATATCTGCATGATGTTTACCAGGATTATGCAGAACTCGCCGCGGAACTCGCTCTCGAACGCCATCAGCCGGAATTATCGCGGCAAGCATTTGAAGCGCTCGCCGAAAATCGCGCGGCCAGTTTGCGCGAACAATTAACTCTGTCTTTAAGCCAAAGTTCCACTCTGCCGCCGCGCTATTTTGAACTGCTTTCGGAATTTCAACGGGCGCAAGCTCATGTGACGCTCGGAGAAAGCTCTGCCGTAAACGTAACAAAACTGGAAGAGTTACGCTTAGAAATCAGCAACTTAGAAGATCAAATCAGTCTTAACGACGAAAATGTAGCCGCTGCTGAAGAGAAAAACCCGCTTCAGAATTCACTTAGCAATATCCAGCTCAGGCTAGGAAAGAGCGACGTGCTGCTCAGTTTTAGCTTGGGCAAAAAGAAATCTTTTCTTTGGGTCATTACTGGTGATAACGTGAATCTTTATCCCTTGCCAGCAGAAAGTGACATAGCCGCGAAAGCCAAAACCTTTTCCGATTCTTTGCAGTTTCGGCAAAATGACCACTCCGCCGCCCTTTCTCTCAGCCAGGATTTATTAGGGAAGCTCACGCCCGCTGTTTGGCACAAGCGCGACTGGCTCATCACCGCAGATGGCGCTCTACTGAGCGGAATGCCTTTCGCAGCCCTCCCGGATCTCACCTCGGTCGATCGTAAGGATCCGCTGATCGCGAACCATACTCTACGCTCGCTTCCCAGCGAATTGTTGCTGCTCTCCTGCCACACGGCTACGCCGCAAAAACGGTTTGTTGGCGTCGCCGATCCCATCTACAACCTGGCCGATTCGCGACGCGTGCCGAACGTCACACTGCTGCAAACGGCGGAGGAGAGAACAGCGCTCGGACGATTGGTCGGCAGTGATCGCGAAATCAAAGATGCAGCGAAGCAGAGCGGCCTGCCGCAGGTTCAGATCTTGACCGGCAGCGAGGCCACCGCCGACGCTCTGCGACAGGCGCTCCGCAAAACACCTGAAGTGCTGCATTTCGCCGTTCACGTAGTCAGCCCGCAGGGAGAGCCCCAGCAGGCAGCGCTCGCGCTTAGCCTCACAAAAGAAAACATGCCTGAGTTGCTCACACGCCAAGGCATCGCAGCCTACCGCATTCCGGGCAGCTTGGTCGTGATGAGCGGTTGTTCGTCCGAACAGGGGCGCACGGTTCCGAGTGCCGGTCTCATCGGCCTAAGTCGTGCGTGGCTGCTGGCCGGCGCCGCAGCAGTCGTTGTCAGCGCGTGGCCAACGCCTGACGATTCAGGCCGGTTTTTCTCAGTTTTCTACAGCTATCTACACGCAAGTAAGTCCGGGTCTCTCTCGTCGAGAGCAGCAGCTGCCCTCGCACAAACTCAATTGCAAATGCAAAGAAGCAATGGGTCCCGGAATTCGCCCTCCCTCTGGGCAGCATATTCGATCGTTTCGAAGGAGTGATCTCTGTCTATGACGGCCATGCAACCCAACCCCTCCCCCCCGCCGGCCGGAGATGACAATCAGCCCACCGATAGTGTCAAGGAAAAGAACACCAAGACTACCCTCTCCACCGTTGAGTGGAGTGTTCTCGTGGACCAGATAAAGGCCGGAGAAGATTCCGGCATGGAACAGTTGTACAAGCTATTCAGTCGGGGTATCCGTTACTATCTTTGCCGGCAGTTAGGACCTCAGGAGTTGGAGGACAAGGTTCACGATACGTTTTTGATCGTGGTGAACGCCATCAGGCGCGGGGATTTGCGCGAACCGGAGCGGCTCATGGGTTTCGTGCGCACGGTCGTGCGGAGGCAGGTTGCGGCCTACATCGAACAAGCGGTCCACATGCGTCGCGAACAGGCAGACCTGGAAACCGGCGTCTCCGTAGCCGATCGGAAACAGAATCCTGAGCAGGAGGCCATGCTTCATCAGAAGGCGGAATTGATGAAGAGCGCGCTCGAAGCCTTGTCACAGCGGGATCGTGATATCCTGGTGCGCTTTTACTTGCAGGAGCAGCCACAGGAGCAAATTTGCCGTGAAATGTCTCTTACAGAAACACAGTTCCGCCTGCTGAAATCGCGCGCCAAGGCTAAATTTGGCGAGATCGGCCGGAAAAAACTGGCGACTAGCGGAATTTTCTCAGTTTTTGTGAGAGCACAAGCAGGATAAACGCACCATCTAGTTTGAGAGGGGCTCTTTTCCCCCTTCACCGTTTATGGAGCAGTATCTCGAACACCCAGATGAGGAGGCGCTTGAGCGCTTTCTCCTCCATCGATCCGAAGAGCCAGAGGTCGAGATCGTGGAGACGCATATGCTCGCCTGCGATGCGTGCGTCGAAAGATTGGAAATTCTGGAAACCCAGATTGCGGCAACGAAAATCGCTCTTCAAGAGTTTCAGCTGGAGGCCCAGCGGAAGGCCTCCGCTCCTGAAAAACGCTCTTGGAGAGTTTGGTTCGGCACCGCCGGTCTGTCGTTTGCGGGAGCTGTCGCCTGTGTTGCCCTCGCAGTGGGCGTGTTTAGCCCTGCTGAGGTGCATCTTTCCGCGTATCGCGGAGTGGAGACTTCCCTGGTTCCCGAGTGGCGTCCTCTCCGCATGCATCTACACACGGCTGACCTCGCCAATGGACCTGTGACCGTTCAGCTCGTCGATGTGCGAGGCAGCGAGGTTTGGAAGGGCGTGAGCGCGGTCAGAAACGATAAGGTGGACGTTCACGTTCCGCGGATCACGAACACGGGTAATTACTTTTTGCGGATATACGAACCGCGCCAGGGCGGGGCAGAAGGCGATCTGTTGCGCGAATTCGCTTTCCGCGTGAAGTGAGCCGTATCAGGCGATCACTTCGTACTTCTTAAGCAATTCATCCCAAACCCCGCGGGCCTTCAGCATGACTTCGATAACTTCGCGGACTGCACCCGCACCGCCGGATGCGGTTGTCACGGCGTGCGCCGAGTGCTTCACCTCGGCACGCGCGTTCGCCGGCGCAAAAGAAAGTCCCACGCGCCGCATAATGACCACGTCCGTAAGGTCGTCGCCTATATAGGCTACCTGCTCCGGCGCGACTTTGGCTTCTGCCAGGATCTGCTCGAACAGTGGAATCTTTTCAATGTGGCCCTGAAACACCCAGGTCATTGAGACCTGCCGAGCGCGTTCCGCTGTGGCGGGAGAATCCCGCCCGCTGATCACACCCGTCTTGATGTCATACCAGCCGAGCCAGCGCAGCGCGATGCCGTCCTGCGAATCGAATGCTTTCGTTTCGACCATGTTGCCCTGCGCGTCGGGTACGAAGTAGAGCCGTCCATCGGTAAGCACGCCATCCACATCCATCAGCAGAACCTGAATTCCGGCAGCACGCCGATGAAGCTCCTGCTGCGTGAGCGGCGGATTCAATTGCATGGGGCGGGCAGAAACATTAGCCGCGACTTAGAATGTCGGTATTGGCCGGCAATTTAGTCGAGCGGGTGGGAGAAATCATCACTCGTTATAACATGCTGTCCGCCGGTGACTCCGTTGGCGTGGCGGTGTCCGGCGGAGCCGATTCTGTAGCTCTCCTGGACATTCTGCATCGGCTATCTTCGAAACTGCAGATCCAGCTCACCGTTCTCCACGTGAACCATCGCCTCAGGGGATCGGAATCGGACGAGGACGAGAGCTTCGTGCGTGCCTGCGCCGCCTCACTCCGGCTTGAGATTGTCGTTGAGCACGCTCCGATTCAGACGGGAAATATCGAGGAGCAAGCCCGAACAGCCCGCCGCGATGTTTTCACGCGATGTATGGATCAGCATAATCTCAGCCGCGTAGCTCTGGGCCACACCCGAAGCGATCAGGCCGAGACGGTGCTTTTCCGCCTGCTCCGCGGGTCCGGTCTCACGGGCCTGGCTGGGATGCGCTGGGTCACCGAAGACGGACTGATTCGTCCTTTGCTAACCACTGGCCGCGATGAGGTCCGCCAGTGGGCGCTCGCTGAAGGCATCGAATGGCGCGAAGATTCGTCCAATGCGGATCCCAGGTTTGCTCGAAACCGTTTGCGCAACGGAGTCATTCCGACGCTCGCTCGCGATTTCAACCCGAACTTGGAAGGCGTGCTGGCAGGAACAGCCGAGCTCGCCCGCGATGAAGAAAATTACTGGATTAACCAGATTGAACCGATATACCGGGAAATTGCCAGACCAACGCATTGGGGTTTGATTTTTCAACTTTCGTCTCTCGATGCCCTGCCCCTGGCCGTGCGAAGGCGAGTGATCCGGCGAGCGGTCGCCGAGGTTCGTGGCAATCTTCGCTCCATCGACATGGAACACGTCGAGGCGATCCTCTCCGTGTGTTCGAGTACGCATGGCCACGATCGGGTAATTATCCCCGGAGTGGACGCTTTACGCTCCTTCGCCACCCTTCTGCTGTCAGCTCCCAGAGAATCGTCCTCGACTGCCAGGCACTACCGTGTAGAGCTGGGTGTGGACCAGAGTTGCGAGTTGCCGTTTCAAGCCGGTTTCATCAGTGTAAATCGGGTAATTCATCAGGAGCCGAATTATGCTAAGTTCGAGGAAGAACAAGAGCTTTGGGGAGAAGTTGCTGACCTGAATGGCCGGATTTTAGCCGAAGTGCCTGGGGCTTGGGTAGTACGTAACTGGGAGCCCGGCGACGAATTGCACCGTCCGGGACATAAAGGGGCCGAAAAGATAAAGTCGTTATTCCAAGAACATCGGGTTCTGTTATGGGAACGCCGGCATTGGCCGGTCCTCGTGGCGGCAGGCGAAATCGCGTGGGCCCGCCGCTTCGGTGTAGCGGCGAAGTTCCAGGCCAGCGGGGATGAACGTAAGCCAAAGATTCGGCTTATCTATCGACCAGTGAGGGACTAAGGCTTGCCCCCAAATGAATCGAAAGGGATCGGATTAACGTCTTTCTTAATGAGGGTGCAATCGGGTGCGTACACCCGGGCTGGCAGCACGTTCGCCGGCAGAAGGTGAGTTCATGAGTTCAAATGTAAAAACCGCGGTTTTCTGGGTCGTCATCATATGCGCGGTTGTGCTGGTGTACATGGCAGTGAAGACCGGCAGGGGTCCTACGCCACAGAATCTGACGGTTTCGCAATTTGTCACGGCTGTGCAGGACGGCAAGATTAAGGATGCCAATATCACCGGCACGGATGTCCAAGGGAACCTGACCGATGGCAAACCGTTTCACACCGTCATTCCGCCCAACTATCCCGAAATCTACAAAACGATGCAGGATAAGGGCATCAACTACAGCTGGAAAGATTCGACGGGAAGTGGCTGGATCGGCATTTTGTTCAATGCCGTGCCGGTGCTGATTTTGCTGGGGCTGTGGATCTTCATGATGCGCCAGATGCAGAGCGGCGGGAATAAAGCTCTGAGCTTCGGCAAGAGCCGTGCGCGCCTTCACTCCTCGCAGCAGAAGAAGGTCACCTTCAAGGATGTTGCCGGCGTCGAAGAAGCCAAAGAAGAACTGCAAGAGATTATCGAGTTTCTGCGGGAACCGCAGAAATTTCAGAAGCTCGGCGGCCGCATTCCGAAAGGCGTCCTGTTGATCGGACCCCCCGGCACGGGTAAGACCCTGCTCGCACGCGCGATCGCCGGAGAGGCGAACGTGCCCTTTTTCTCGATTTCCGGTTCGGATTTTGTGGAGATGTTTGTCGGTGTCGGGGCGAGCCGCGTCCGCGACCTGTTCGAGCAGGGCAAGAAAAATGCGCCTTGCATTATCTTCATCGACGAAATCGACGCAGTGGGACGGCATCGCGGCGCTGGTCTGGGCGGCGGGCACGATGAGCGCGAGCAAACCCTCAATCAATTACTGGTGGAGATGGATGGTTTCGAATCGAATGAAGGCGTAATCCTGGTGGCGGCAACCAACCGTCCCGACGTTCTGGATCCCGCGCTGCTGCGGCCCGGACGTTTCGACCGTCGCGTGGTGGTGGATCGGCCCGATGTGCGAGGCCGCGAAAGCATTCTCAAAGTTCACACCAAGAAAACGCCGCTGGCCGATGATATCGATCTTTCACTGATCGCTCGTGGCACGCCAGGATTTGCCGGTGCGGATCTAGCGAATCTGGTGAACGAAGCGGCGCTGATCGCTGCGCGTCAGAACCGTAAAGTGGTTACCCAGGCCGACTTCGAACTGGCGAAAGACAAAGTCCTGATGGGCGTGGAACGCAAGAGCATGATCATCAGCGACAAAGAAAAGCGCATGACTGCCATTCACGAAGCTGGTCACGCCTTAGTGGCGGCTCTGATCGAGCACGCGGATCCGCTGCACAAGGTCACCATCATCCCGCGCGGGATGGCTCTCGGGTTGACGATGCAGTTGCCGCTCGACGACAAGCTGTCCCACGACAAGAACTATCTAGAAGCGCGTCTCGCGATTTTGATGGCCGGACGTATCGCGGAAGAGATCTTCCTGCATCAGATGACCACCGGGGCGGGCAACGACATCGAGCGTGCTACAGAGATGGCGCACAAGATGGTCTGCGAATGGGGCATGAGTGAGCTCGGCCCGCTGAGTTTCGGAAAGAAGGACGAACAGATCTTCTTAGGCCGCGAGATTGCGCAGCACCGCGACTACAGCGAGGCAACCGCCATTCGTATCGACGACCAGGTCCGAAAACTGGTCGAAGACGGCTACAACCAAGCAAAGCAGATTATTGAGCAGCGTTCCGAGGCTTTGATGCGAATCGCAGAGGCGTTGCTCGAGCGCGAGGTTCTGGATGGCGGCGAAGTACTCGATCTCATCAATGGCAAGCCGCTGCCCAAGCTGGCCGCTGGACCGAAGCCCAGCACGCCTCCGCCTGACGGAGGCACCGTGATTGCTCCTCACCCAAGCAGCACGATTCCGGGCATGATCGGCGGCGAAAGCCCGCAGCCAGCGTAAATTGCGGCTCTATACTTGAACCGTCAGCGGAGCTTCTAACCGAAACGTCAGAACGGTTTCGGATGGAATCCTTACCTGTTGGCCGTGCGTGAAGAGAGCGGTGCCGAAGCCCGCACCACCACCCGCGGCCGCGCCGATCGCGGCGCCCTTGCCTCGACCGACGATTGCGCCAATGGCTGCACCCGCCGCTGCGCCTATCCCGGTCCGAACGGCCGTCTGCTTGCCGCGGGCTTTGCCTTGCGTTTCATAGATGCTGCTCTCGACTCGATAGCTGCGGCCGCGGTATTCGATCCTCGATAGCCGCACTTCGAGCTCGCTGCGCCCCTTGATTCGCCCTGCATCTCTCGCATTATCCAACAGCACAGAAACCGGAACGCCCGCCGGTATCACGACGTGGCCGTGAGAGGTCAATGGCCCGTAGAGCGTGGCGCGGAAGACTTGTCCAGCGGCGTTCTGGGCGGAGTTGATGGAATCGATCATGCGAACGGACACGCGTTCGCCCGCCGGAATGGTAACCTCCGCAGCTTGAACCGGCGGAGCATACGAACCGCCTGCGGGCGGAGGAGGCGGCGGCTCCTGCCCAGGAGAAGCCGGCGTGGGTTGCGAAGAGAGCGGATAGTTGCCGGCGTTTTGAGGCGCAGGACTGCCCGCGTCCGGCAGCTGAGTTACCGCTACGGACGCATTCACCTTCATTTGATCGCTGACACTCCGGACGCCCACAGTGCCGTTCGCAATCTTCATGGCCTCAACTTCGACGTCGGAGCTGGGAACGTTGCCGCTGAGCGTAACGACGCCTTCCTTCACAGCCACGTTCACGCTGGCCGGTTTGGTGAGTGGATCCCCGTATAGCTTGCCCTGAATATCCGTCGCTAGCTGCTGGTCGCTCGCGTTCTTTCCGCAGCTTACGAGTATGCACCCCAAGGCAGCAGTTGTAAGCAGTACAAACCGAATCCGACGCATATCTTCCTCCAACCTTTCTTCTCGCCCACGGTAATCGTCACCGTACCCTTATTTTCTGTTTTTGAAAGGCTTGAAGTCCAGCGGCGGGGAACGCGTGTGCAATCTGGCGCAGAGAAGGTTTACCAAAAGATACAATGAAGTTGCGAAAGCATGCAAGAAACAGCTGCTCTTAATACTGCCAAGCCCGACCGGAGTACCCCGGCAAAACGGGAGCAAGCACGTAACAGCATCGCGGAATGGGCAGTTACTATTCTGCTTCTCCTGTTCGGAACGACGACCCTGGTCCAGGCCTTCGTCATTCCCACCGGTTCCATGGAAGACACTCTGCTGATCGGCGATCACCTGTTAGTAGACAAACTTGCTTACGCGCCGGCGGGATCTGTCAGCAAGCATTTCTTGCCGTACGAGGAGCCCAGGCACGGCGACATCATCGTGTTCCGCTATCCCGCCGATATATCGCAAACCTTCGTTAAACGCGTAATCGGCGTGCCGGGCGATCGCCTGAAGATGATCAATCGGCTCGTGTATCGCAACGGCGTACAGTTGAACGAGCCGTACGTCTATCACAAATTTCCGTACGATCCCGGCCGCGATAACTTCCCGGGCGAGCCATCGGCCTTTGAGAGCTGGCAAGAGACTCCCGAGGCTCGCCTGCGCGGTCAGTTGCAGCGAGACATGCTGGAACACCACGTCACGAATGGTGAGGTTGTCGTCCCGCCAAATACGTTTTTCGCCATGGGCGATAACCGCGATAATTCGCTTGACAGCCGGTACTGGGGGTTTGTTCCGAGAGATAACATCATCGGAAAGCCGTTGCTAATCTACTGGTCATATCGCGCGTCGACAGAAGACCTCGCGGGTTCGTCCATCGGATCCCTCGTCAGCCATTTCGTCGATTTGGGCGAGCACTTTTTTACGCGAACGCGCTGGGACCGCACGTTTCGCATCATCCGCGGATTCCCCGATTCCAAGCTGGCCGATCATCCCTTGCCGCTCAATCTGGGATCTCCGAACCCTTAGGTTCGGCACCTGATCGATTCGGCGAATACGCCCACTTCAATTGCTGCGACTCTACACTGGTTAGTTCTATGCGCAACCACCGCTACGGCGTGATCATGGCCGGAGGGCGCGGCACGCGTTTTTGGCCGCGAAGCCGGAAGAATCAAGCCAAGCAGGTGCTGCGGTTGTTCGGGCAGCGCAGCCTCATACAGCAGACCGTCGATCGGCTGAAGGGCGTTATCGCGCCCGAGAACATCTGGATCTTTACAAATGAATTCCTGCAAGCGGAGATCCGCAAGCAACTCCCGCAAGTGCCAAAGGAGCAGGTCATCGCAGAACCTTCGCAGCGCAACACCGCGCCCTGTATCGCGCTCGCCGCTCATATATTGGCCGAACTCGATCCCGAAGCGGTTATCGGCGTGTTCCCAGCCGATCATCTCATCCAGAAAGAAGCCCGCTTCCGCTCCTTCGTGAAAGCAGCCTTTCGCGCGGCTGAAACGAGCAGTGTGATTGTTCTCGGTATCCAGGCGCGGCGGCCTGAGACCGGCTATGGCTACATCGAGTTCCCAAACGACGTGAAGCCTGGGAATTTTGAGCCTCTGTCGGTTGCAAGTTTTCGTGAGAAGCCGGACGAGAAAACAGCGAAGCGGTTTATCGAGGCGGGCAATTTCTTCTGGAATGCAGGCATGTTCTTCTGGCGAGCGTCGACGATCCTCGATCTGATGCGGCGTCATCAACCGAAGACCGCCATGCTGTTGGCCGGTCTGCCCGGCTTTGGCAGCAGGAAGTTCACTGCGAAGCTGGCCGAAGCGTACCCGCTATGTGAAAACATTTCAGTCGACTATGCCCTGATCGAAAAGTCCGAGCACGTCTCTGGAATCGCCTTGGACGATATCGGCTGGAGCGATGTAGGAAGTTGGGAGGCCATCTATGAGCTCGCGGAGAAAGATCAGAATGGAAACGCCTCTCGCGGCGATTTGATCGCAGAAGCCAGTCGGGGAAACTATATCGACGCCGGGAAACCAGTCGCCCTTTTAGGCGTCGAGGATCTCGTTATCGTCGATACGCCGGACGCGCTGCTGGTAGCCAGGCGCGACAAAGCTCAGGATGTGAGCAAAATTGTGAAAACGCTCGAAGCGAATAGGCGCGAAGAGTTGCTGTAAAGACGCGCCTGAAGCTTAGGCAGCTTCCGACCGCTTGGCTTTCTTGAACACTTTCGTCAGAGCCGAAATCGCTCGATCCACATGTTGTTCGGTCAGGATATACGGTGGCAGAAAGCGCATCACCGTGTCATGCGTCACGTTGAAGAGAATACGTTCGTTGATGCCATCGAGCACCAGCTGCTTGCACGGAAAATCCAGCTCCACCCCGATCATCAGCCCTTGTCCGCGAACTTCCCTGATAAATGAGAACCTGCCCATCAACTCGCGTCAACTTCATGCGGAAGTAGCTTCCGACCGAGTTGATGGAGGGAAGAAGCTCGTCGAGAATATCGAAGAATTCGAGAGCTACACGACAGGCGAGCGGCCCGCCCGCCGTATGTGGAGCCGTGCATGCCCGGCTTGATCGTCGAGGCAGCTTTTTCATTGGCGATGATGACGCCCAGCGGAATGCCGCAAGCCATCGGTTTGGCTGCTATCACGATATCCGGCATCAGCACAGGATCGAGCAGCTGATAAGCGAAGTACGCTCCCGGACGGCCGACTCCGCACTGGATCTCATCGAAAACGAGCAGCGCATCATACTTGTCCGCCAGTTCGCGCGCTTTACGTGCAAATGGCTCGGATATGGGGCGAATGCCGCCTTCTCCCTGAATGAATTCGAGTACGATGCCGGCAGTGTTTTCGCCCGCTGCGGCTTCGAGCGCGGCTATGTCATTCACCGCAACAAAGCGCGGACCGGGCATCAAGGGTTCGAAATCGTCGCGGTATTTCCGCTGGCCAGTGATGGACAGAGCACCGAGCGTGCGACCGTGGAACGAGTTTTCGAGCGAGATGATCTCGTGCTTCCCTGCATGCGCCGCGTTGCCGTGCGCGCGAATCATCTTCAGTGCGCCTTCCATTGCTTCGGCGCCGGAATTGCAGAAGAAGGTCCGATTCAGGCCGCTGACTTTCGCCAGGCGCTCGGCGAGGCTACCTTGATACTCGTGATAGTAAAGATTCGACGTATGCAGCAGCAGACCGGCTTGCTCGCGAATGATCTTCATGATGCGCGGATGCGCATATCCAAGCGAATTCACCCCGATGCCGCTTATCAGATCCAGGTAGCGATTACCTTCGACATCGTACACGTAACAGCCCTTTCCGCGACGAAGAGCTAAAGGGTAGCGCGCATAATTCTGCAACACGTAGCTGCGCTCGAGATTGATAATTTCCTCGAGTTGCGAGCTCACCTCTGGAAGAACTGGAGGAGTCGCGACCATATATTGATCATACGGAGTGTGTGGGCGCGTTCTACTTCAACGCGTACTCGAAGTTCACCAAGCCGTTGCGGTAATCGATAGTGAGGCGAAACATCGAGAGTACGGGGATACCGAGAATTCCCGCCATCCGGAACTCCTCGTGGTCGGCCCCGTTGTTTAGATTAAATGCGGCCAATCCCAGGTTGCTCTGCCGAAAGTGACCGAACTGCAACTCAGCCTTATCTGCTTCAAAGACATCTTTCACTTCGCCGGAAACGCCTTTCACGTGCAAATAGTCGTTGCCGTGAATCTTGGTTGATAATCGAGCGAACGTCGAGTCGATATTCGACAATCCCGCCCCGGTATCGAGCAGAAACAATCCAGTGTTTCTCTTATTCACTGTCGTTGAGACATAGAGATGGTCGCCATACTGAAAAACCGGGGTAAAACTTGCCTCGTCCGGCGGGATGGTACGGTCATACCCTTGCGGATTCGGCGGGCGCTCGGGCTCGGGAATGAGACGAAGTTGCCTCTTTTGGAAATCGACATGGATGACGTAGTCGGAAAAGATATCAGCGCCTATAAGACCATCCTCGTCGCCCGCTACCCGGCCTTTGCCTTGCGTTGCCTGAAACACGCAGGTCTTGTACTTCAGGATCCCGATGGCGCAGTCATCTGCGACGGATAGAAACGCACTCCTCGGACCCTTATCGCCAATCCCTCTCGCCTGAAACGAACCTAAGTGGTTGAGGCCAGCCCTGTCAACTGCAGCTTGCGAGATGACGATGCCGCTCGCGCCTGTATCGAAGAGCAGCTTCAGCGGCTTGCCCCCTTCAATTGCAACCTGCAGGCCCACACCTCGAACGTGTGTTGGATCGTCGTGCAGATAAATCAGGTTCAGCGTGGCCTCTTTACGCTCTCCTTCCAGCTCGAAGGCCTTATGCTCACCCATCTCATCATGAATCTCGGAAGCACTCTGTTCGTCACGCGCGAAATTCTTGTACAGCCATGGGTGAGCTGCGACGAATGGGGCCATCGCCGCCTTGCGCTTTTCTGGAGTCAAGTAGCGCAACCAAGCCAAGGTAATCAGCGCATCATCCGGATCGATTTCGTGAGCCCTCAGACAAAGAAGTCTCGCGCTGCGGTACATCGATGCCATATGGAATAGGCGATATAGCCCATAAACCGCTCTCGGCGTCTCTTCTTTCATCTTCACGGCGGCTTTGAACAATCTCTCCGCCTCAGGCATATCGCCCAAATAGAAGGCGAACTCACCGCGAGCGGCGATCACTTCAGGGGAATTCGGGAAGGCTCTTGCATCTGCCTCCGCGGCATCCGAGGCCTGCTGCAATCGGCCCTCGTATACAAGCGAGGAAAGTAGCGCCGCAGAGATCAATGGATCGGCCGGAGTTTTAGCCGCAGCCGTCTGAAGCAGAGGAATGGCGGTGTTGTAATCGGCGGCCTTGTATGCCGCCATTCCGTTATCCTGGTCCGCAGCCGACGCTAGCGGAATCAGTGCGAAGGTAAACAGCGCTAATTTCGCGGAAATAGAAGCCACTTATATCGGGTAGCTATCCTAGCAAATTTGTCTCGGCCGCGTCACAGCAGCCGCTAACGCCTCAACGCGGTTCTCGATGACCCGCTGCGAATCAAAGTGCGACAGCTTCAGTAAACCCGCTGCAGCGATCTCAATCGCGCGCCGCGGCATCAGACCCACCAGCTCGCTTCCTTCGATTTCCACGCCGTGTTCGGCCGCGAGCCGCACCACTTCCGAATAGACCACGTGTACGGGTGTCTGCTCGAAATCCGTGATGTTCGTGGACACTTGCACAAGACCTCGCGATGAGAGGCGCAGGCCGAGGGCTTTCACGCCCGGCAAACCCCCGTTACTTGCCCGAATGCGTTTGGCGATCGATTTCGCCACATCGAGATCGCTGGTTCTCAGGTTGATGTTATACGCGATGAGAATCTTTCGAGCTCCCACAATCACAGCGCCGGCGGTTGGGTGAAGCGACGGCCCTCCAATATCCGGACGTTTGGACGCGTCCAGCGGCGCCGCTTCCCGCAGCGCTTCAAATTGCCCGCGGCGCACGTCTTCCAACTTGACGCGATCCGGCCGTGTTGCTGCCGCTTCATATAGATAGACCGGAATGCCGAGCTCCCTCCAGATCCGATCCCCGGCGCGCCGCGCAAGCTCAACGCATTCCTGAAGCGTCGCGTCACCCAAAGGAATGAACGGCAGCACATCCAGCGCTCCGAGACGCGGATGTACGCCGACGTGATGGTTGAGATCGATCAGCTCCGCGGCTTTAGCGGCGGCGCGAACTGCACTTTCAAGCACCGCTTCACCGTCTCCTGCGAAGGTGATGACGCTGCGGTTGTGATCGACGTCGCTTGTGCGATTCAAAACGTGCGAGCCCTGCACCGATGAGATCGCCCGTTCGAGTGCGTCGACCGAGGCCGGGTTTCGGCCCTCCGAAAAATTGGGAACGCACTCGATCAGAGATGAGGTCAGTTTGCCGCCGCTTTCCAACGGGTCCTATTCAAGACAATAATGCCTTGCCGGATGGCCATGTCCACGTGATTAATTCCAAACTGCCGCGGAACTTCCCGGTAATCACCCACGTTCAGGATCAGAAGGTCGGCTTGCTTGCCCAATTCCAGGCTGCCCGTGAGATGGGCGCACCCTGCCGCATGAGCCGCATTGATAGTGCCTGCAATGAAGGCCTCTTCCGGCGTGAGCCCCAGACGTACTACTGCGAGGGCCAGCGACATTTGCATGCTGAAACTCGCCGCCGATGCAGAATCATAACCACTCGACAGCGCGATTGCCCCTCCAGCATCCGCAACCTGGCGAGCGGAAGACTCAACGGGACCTTCGAACAGATCTCTTCCGGTCGCAAAAACCGCGATACTGGATGTTTTCGCCAGCGCAATCAATTCCGCCCCAGAAAGGTGTGGCAGGCAGGAGACGGCGCGCGGGCGTAAACGGCCCAAAACAGCCGCTAAAGCTTCGGGCCTTCCACCCGTCCACAGCAACTTAATGCCGACGTTTCCTTCCCGAGCTGCCGCGATCCTTGGGTCCCCGAGGGCAATCTCTGATGCACCGGTCACTTCGATGAAGTGAATAAGTTTCCGGCGCACCAGCACCTCGAGCGTTTCGGGGAAGTCGTCCGGTTCACGCAACCCAAAACGTGAACAGGATCCCAGGCGCCAAGTCCGTACCATTCGCACCGGATTACTCCCGATGCTCGCCAGTTTTCGAAGCACTGAGATGTCGGCGTGAGATCGCTCGTCATCGGCGCCGGCCTTTACGTCGACCGACAAGGTTCCATACTGAAGGCAGGATCGCATCAGCCCAAGACTTTCGTCGTAAAACTCCCCGGCCTTTTTTTGCTTGTCGCCGTGATTCGAATCTTGGAGACTCACAATGAGGCTGGCATCGACTAGTCCAGGCATGACGACCCTGCCGTTTACTGGAATTTCCAGAGCAGTTCGGGCCTCTTTCAGGTTTTCGAGACGCCGCGTCGATCCGACGGCGGCAATGATTCCATCACGAATGAGGACGGAACCGTCCTCAATAATTCCAAGGTCTTGGAGGGCTGTACCTCGACGAGCACCACTCGAGCCGCGCAATGTTAGCAATTGCTTGGCCCCGCGAAGCAGGAGAAGTTGTGCCACGAATTTTGTTCAGGTGAAACTCGCTCAACATACCTTCGCTTTAAGTATTGCTCATGTGACTCGTCAGGTAATGAAAAGAGACGTAGTCCTGCCAAAAAGCGTAAAGAGTAACCGCGATCGCGATGGCCGCGAGCACCTTCCAGAAAAGCTCACGGGGCGTGTTGGGAAGGCCAGGCAATCCAGCGATTAGACCAACAACAAGACCGCCGACGAAGCCGCCGACGTGAGCAGACAGACTCACACCGGGCATGAAGCTCAACACCAGGCCCAGGATGAGCCACTGTCCATAATGAGCACGAACCGCTTGCGCCAGCGGATCCGAGCGGTGACGCAGGCCCATCGCCAGCATGATGCCGAACAGGCCGAACGCTGGTGCAGAGGCTCCCAGGGAAACCGATGTGAAGAAATACGCGAGCCAAAACCCCGTGACGGTGGAAACAACATACGCAACGATGAACCGGCTCGTGCCGTAAAACTGTTCTACTTCGGTAACGAGGATAAACAAGGACCAGGAGTTTATCGCTATATGCCAGAATCCACCATGCAGAAAACCGGCCGTGATCAATCGCCACCATTGGCCGGCGTGAATCAACGGCGGGTATTCCGCCCCAAGGTAGACAGCGACGCCGGAATTTAGTGTCCCGAACGGTACATTCGAAAGCTGATGGCTGACGATTAGCTCAATCAGAAAGAATGTCGCGTTAATAACCAGCACAATTATGCTGGTCACGTTCGCTCGCGGCACAAATGAAGCAGCTAATTGGCTGCTTCGCACATCGATGGCGCGAGGGCCCAGCTGAACGCCGCAATACGGGCAGACGCGGTCGCTGATCGTGATGAATGCCCGGCAATTCGGGCACATGCGGCGCTTTTCCACCGCTTCATTGTAGCCAGCGCGGCCTTGATCCCCTGATAAAATCGAGGATCACATGAGCAAGAAAGAGCATGAACTTCGTGAAGATATTGTTCGTGTCTGCCGCCTCATTTACGAGAAGGGATGGGTGGCCGCCAATGACGGCAATGTGAGCATCCGGCTCGACGAGAAGCGCATCATGTGCACTCCTACTGCGGTCAGCAAGGGGATGGTGACTTCGGACGACATCATCGTTTGCGACATGGCGGGAAACAAGGTAGAAGGCAATCGCGAACGCACCAGCGAAATTGCCATGCACATGGCGATTTACTCGCTGCGCGAGGACGTCCGGTCCGTCGTGCACGCGCACCCGCCCGTCGCCACCGGCTTTGCAGCGGCTGGCCGGGCACTTGATAAGGCGCTGTTGCCCGAAGTGATCATTCAGCTTGGCGCCGTGCCGCTCGCCTCGTATGGCCTGCCGGGCACGCCCGCTCTGTCCGAAGGAATGCTACCGTTTATTCCGCACTACGATGCGCTGCTGCTCGAAAATCACGGCTGTACTTCTTACGGACGCGATGTGTGGGAAGCGTTCTTTCGAATGGAGATAGTCGAGCATTTCGCGCGCATCACGTTCGTAGCCGAGATGCTAGGCGGCGCGCGTCCGCTCCCGCGCGAAGAAGTAGAAAAGCTATTTGCGGCGCGTGCCAGGTATAACGTCGATTCGCACGCGCGAATGGAACCGGGCATGCCGCTGGTCGCCGAAGATCTCTTGCAGACGCAACGCTGAAGAGCTGTCTACACGTTCGACTGGCGGCTGCCAGGAACGAGCCTGCATCTACATATTGATGCGTCTGTTCTTATTCCGGCTTAAATACCAGCATGGGCTATCGCCGAAATGCGGGAACAGCGCGTGCACGCACGTCTCATCTTGCGGATCGTCAAAAAGAAATTGCGTTTTCTGATCTTTTTGCGGCACCGCGTAGTACGGCTGAACCGTCACCGTTCCATAGGGCTGCCGGTTCGTTGCGATTCTGAAACGTAGCACGAGATAGTCGCACGCATACACTGCCGCAATCGTCAAAACAAGCGCCATGAAAGTCCGTTGAAGTAGTCGTCCGATGATCTGGCGCCCGGTGCGCGTGCCACTCTGATCAGCCATTCGGGATGAAGGACGTCATATCCGGCGAGTGAAGATGGATGATGCCGCGCCGTAAAGCAATCGTCACTGCATGAGTGCGATCTGTTGCACCCAGCTTGCCCAAAATGCTTTGCACATGTGCTTTCACCGTACCGGGCGCAGTGCCGAGCACATCGCCCACCTCTTTGTTGCCGAGCCCGCGAGCGATTAGGCGCAGCACCTCGGTTTCGCGCGGTGTAAGCGCCACCTCAGGGAAAAACCCTTGCAGCTGTTGCGAAACTTCGAGTGGAATGAACCGCTTGCCCGCGTGCACGGCTCGAATAGCCCGCACCACTTCGGTGTGCACCATCTCCTTAAGAACATAACCGCGAACCCCCGCTTCAAGCGCTCGATAAATATCCTGATCGCCGTCGTAAGAAGTCAGCATGAGGATCTTCGCATCCGGAAACTCGCGGCGAATCTCTTGCGTTGCCTCGATTCCTGTTTGATCGGGCAAACGCAGATCCATCAACGTGACGTCGGGACGGTGTTCCCGGTGTAAACGAATCGCATCTTGTCCCGTATTCGCTTCCGCAACCAGCTCGATTCCAGGCTCCGTAGACAAGATCGCAGCGATTCCTTTGCGAACCAGGTCATGGTCATCGACAGTAAGAATACGTATCGGTCGCGGAGATTCCAACAAAGCCATCTACCTTATCTGATGTTCCAGACCGGCACCTGCGTTACTATCCGAAAGACTCGAACTCGATAGCGGCAGCCGGATCAACACCTTCGTCCCCTGCCCGGGCAAGCTGGTAATCGTCAGTTCGGCACCGATTTCGCTGGCCCGCTCGCGCATGCCCACCAGTCCAAAATGCCCGAAGCGCTGCTGTTCGGCAGTCTCGAAACCAATACCGTTGTCCTCCACTAGGATCTCGAGTTGCTGGTTTTCGAGACGCAGAGCAATATCGATATCTTTGGCGTCAGCGTGCGCGACACTGTTGGAAATGGCTTCCTGCGCAATGCGCAAAAGCTGATACTCTGCCTCCGGAAATTCACTGAGCGAAACAGGCTGCAGCTTCAGGGATAACGAGATCCGTTCGCCATTCACCGCCTCGCGCGCAAGCTTCGCGAGTTTGTCGGAAAACCCGATTGCCGCTGCGCTACCGACCGCTCGAAGTCCCCAAAGGGAATGCCGCGCCTCCGTAGAACATCTCCCCGCGTCTTGAATAATTTCTGACAGGAACTGCTTTTCTTTGGACGCTGGCAATTTCGTCCACAGCGCCTGAAGCTGCATCGTAATGCCTGAGAGTCCCTGGAGCAATGTATCGTGCAGTTCGCGCGCGATACGGCTCCGTTCCGCCAACACCAGACCGAATCTTTGCTTCAGCTGGCGCACACGCATGCGATAACCCGTCACGATTGCAAGCGCGAACACGATTGCAAGAACTGGGAAGAACCATGCCCGCTGATAAAGGCGAGGCTTGATCGTGAAATTCAGAACAGCCGGATGCGTGCTCCAAATTCCATCGGCGTTGCGAGCCATCACCTTGAACCGGAAATGCCCGGGCGGAAGATTCGTAAAGAACGCCTCCCTTCTCGCGCCCGCTTCCGTCCACGTCTTCTCATATCCGTCGAGAATATAGCGGAACAGCATCTTCTCCGGCGATATGAAGCTGAGCCCCGCGTACCGGATCTCCACATTTCGCTCTGAAGGCTTCAGTTGAACGTCGGCATGAGGATCGACACGCTGTCCGTTGATCAGAATGGCAGTCACCTGTACAGACGGCGGCATTTTGTTGCTGAGCAAATGATTCGGATCCACTACCACTAAGCCGTTCGTCGTGGAGAACCAGAGCCGGCCGTCGTGGGTCCGGTAAGCGGCAGGCTGCACCCCGGACTGGCATTCGAACCGTAATTGGCCCGTACTGAAAGGAATGCTCGTCACCGAGTGGATTCTGCCATCCGCGAAATCATCTAATTCCTTTTGGCTCACACGGAAGATGCCCTTACTCGAAGCCATCCAGAAATTAGCGCTGTCATCCCGGAGGATGCTGTAGATACGGTTGTCGTACAGCCCATCCTTGACGCGCACATGGGTGAATGCGCCATTTCGCCAGCGCAGAAGTCCCGAGCCGAGCGTCCCCATCCACGCCGAGTGACGCTCGTGATCGAGAAGATAGCAATCAACTGAGCGCGTCACATCCAATGAGTTGCTGGCCCAGCGGTTGTTCTGGAGAAAATAAAATCCCGAAGCGTCAGTACTGACGAACAGTCGCACCGTGTGACCGCCTGTCAATGCAAGAATTCCGTTCAAACCGGAGGGCGCTCCGAGATTCTCACGCGCGAAATTGCTTCCATCGAAGCGGTCCAATCCGTTACTTGTCCCAGCCCACAAAGCTCCCTGCGCGTCCATGAACAACGTTCGAACTTCAGCGCCCGATAACCCATTCGCGCGCGTATACGTCGCGATCACTTTTCCATTTCTAAGCCGGTTGAGACCTTTCCGCGTACCGACCCATAGGTCGCCTGATTTGTCTAATTCCAAGCTCAGGATTGTGTCATCGATCAATCCGTCACGGGCGGTGATGCCGCGGAATCGATGTCCATAAAACGAATTCAGACCATGGCCCAAGGTGCCGACCCAAAGACGGCCCGCTGAGTCTTCGAGAACAGGGCCCACTTCGTTGCCGGACAAGCCTTCGCTCGTTGTGTACGGAGTAACTTTGCCGTCGGTGAACTGATCGAGGCCGTCTTTGGTACCAGCCCAGAGACTTCCCTCGCGATCGACATACAGAGATAAAACCAAACTGTGGGACAGCCCGTCCCGAGTGCGGTAAACACTGATTTCCCCATTTCGACCTTCTCCCTCGCGGTAACGGCTGATGCCATCATTTGTTCCAATCCACAAGCTTCGATCCGGGCCTTCGGCCAAAGCGGACACCGCATTGTCAGGCAAACCGTCGCGCGTGGTAAACGAGCGCGATACTCCGCTTCGTATCTGTGTCAGGCCCGAAGCTTTACCTACCCAAACCGTTCCGTCGCTCGCACACTCGAGCGCAGTCACATTCTCTTTGGTCGAAATATCTGAGTCCGCATATACTTCGAATCGCCCACCCTTCGAGCGCGCCAGGCCAAAGTCTAATCCAGCAACCCAGCGGGTCGCGTCCGGGGCTTCACAGGTAGAGCGAATTTGATTCGACGGCAGGCCATCGGCGTTCGTCAATACATGAAAACGCCCGCCCTTCAGCACGGCGAGTCCTTGGCTCGTGCAAACCCAGATCTGATGCTTCGAATCCGAGGCCAGGCAAAAAACGCTGTCGCTCGGCAGCCCATCTTTCGTGGTTAGCCGAGTGACTAGGCCGCCGGGCGTGATTTTCGCAATACCCGCTCCGAGCGAGCCTACCCAAAGATTGCCCTCATCATCCTCGATCAGAGTGCGAATCAAACTTTGATGGAGCGCGGCTTCCTCAAATTCGCGGAAGTGCGTGCCGTCGAAGCGGATGAGGCTATCTTGCGTACCCAACCACAGAAACCCGTCGCGAGTTTGCAGAATCGAGTAGATTGTCGGCTGGAAGAGTCCTTCCTCTTGACCCCAGATGCGATGCGCATACTGCGTCAGTGTTTTGTTGGGATCGAGCGCAGCGCCCGAACGGACAAAAACTGCAAGCAATAAAAGGAAGGGTGCATACCGGCGGCGAACATCTCGAGCGAACCGGGCCTTACCGAGCGGCAGTGCGATTCCGGGGGAGTGCATTGCAGGAGCCCAGCAACTACTCATGAATCCGGCGTCCGATCGGACCGTTAGCGCAAGGGCCTGCCTTCACGGTAACCGAACTCGATCCGATGCTTCACAGGATCGGCCGCCCGGCAGGGGATTCATCGCAGAGCTCATAACTGGCGTTTACGCCTATTTTCGCACGCAATACGACTATGCCGAATGGCATAGAGCTACGTAGATCTTTCGGCAGTCGCCAGGAACGCTTCGACTCGGGATAGTCGAGATATGCGCGAGTGAGGCGCGGTGACTTGGCATGAGCACAGATCCGAACTCTACACGTAATTCCACGACCGCGGACCAGATTTCTGCAACAGAGCGGGCACGCCCACGCTCTCGCGGACGCTGGGCCATGTGGGCAGCCATTGTTTGCATGCTGCTCGGTGCCGGCTATCTGTTGTCACAACGCTCGTCCGCTCCGCAACAAACCCCCAAAAAGGGGAAGAACGCCGGCGGCGGTGCCATACCTGTATCGGTAAGCACTGCCAGGCAAGGGAACATCGGCGTGTATGTCAATGCACTCGGCACCGTTACGCCCGTTTACACCGCGACCGTCACCAGCCGCGTGGCGGGCCAATTGATGGAAGTGCACTATCGCGAAGGTCAGATGGTCCATAAGGGCGACCTGCTCGCCGTGATTGATCCACGTCCTTACCAGGCCAGCCTCACTCAAGCAGAGGGCCAGCTCGATCGAGATCAAGCAACCCTTGCTAACGCGCGGCTCGATTTAATTCGCTACCAAAGCGCTTATGAGCAGCACGCGATTCCTGAACAGCAGCTTGCCACTCAGAAGGCCACCATCGGACAGGACGAAGGCACCGTCAAGCTCGATGAGGGCCTTCTGGAGGCTGCCAAGGTGAATGTCGATTACACCAGAATTACTGCACCCATAGATGGCCGGGTAGGACTGCGCCAGGTAGACCCGGGAAACATCGTGCAGGCCAATGGCACACAGGCCTTGCTCAGCATCACGCAACTGCAGCCCATTACGGTGATCTTCACCATGGCGGAGGACTACATTTCCGAAGTCGCCACTCAGATGCGCGCCGGCCATAAGCTGCGCGTCGACGCGCTTGATCGTGACGATCAGACCGATCTTGCGCAGGGAACACTGCTGACCCTCGACAACCAAATCGACACGACCACCGGAACCGTGCGAGTGCGTGCCACCTTTCCGAACCGCGATAACAAGCTGTTTCCAAACGAATTTGTCAATGCACGACTGCTTGTCAGGACTCTTAATAGCGTCAACCTGATAACAACCGCGGCCATTCAGCGAAACAACGACATTGCCTTCGTATACGTGGTGAATACTTCGAACAGAACAGTACAATCCCGAAACATCAACATCGCGGCAACTGACGGCGACACTGCCGCAGTGACCGGAGTAACTCCCGGCGAAACGTTGGTCACTGACGGGTTCGACAAGTTGCAAGACGGAACGAAGATCGCGATCCGCAAACCCGCGACCGCTGCACCTCCGCCTGTAAACTCGCGCGCCGCCTCTCAGAATCCGGGCGCATCCCAAGCGCAATCGTCAACGGGGGCGGCAAGCACAACGCAAGTC
The DNA here is from genome assembly GCA_963787615.1 of uncultured Acidobacteriaceae bacterium. Lineage (GTDB taxonomy): Bacteria > Acidobacteriota > Terriglobia > Bryobacterales > Bryobacteraceae > Bog-105. The sequence continues at coordinate 298,599 of CAWBDJ010000003.1, forward strand.
AACACGCCTCAGCAAAACCCGCCGCCGCAACCGGGACGTCAGAAATGAATCCATCACGCCCATTCATTCTGCGGCCCATTGCAACATCGTTGCTGATGGCCGCGATCCTGCTCGTGGGCATCGTCGCCTACAAACAATTACCGGTCTCAGCTCTGCCCGAAGTCGACTATCCGACCATGCAGGTGGTCACGTTCTATCCCGGCGCCAGTCCCGACGTGACGGCGTCTGCAATCACGGCTCCGCTCGAGCGGCAACTCGGCGAAGTCCCCGGCTTGAATCAGATGTTGTCGACCAGTTCTCAAGGGGCCTCTGTCATCACGCTGCAATTCGTCCTCAGTTTAAACATCGATGTCGCGGAGCAGGAAGTCCAAGCGGCCATTAATGCCGCGCAAAGCTATCTTCCGGCGAACTTGCCAATGCCGCCCATCTACAGCAAAACGAATCCGGCGGACGCTCCCATTCTGACCCTGGCGCTGACCTCTAATTCCATGCCGCTTCAGCAGGTGGAGGATTACGCCGACACTCGCCTGGCGCAGAAGATTTCGCAGTTGTCGGGCGTCGGTGCAGTCACCATCAGCGGTGGCCAGAAGCCCGCTGTGCGGATACAAGCCAATCCCACTCAACTCGCGTCGTACGGACTGAATCTGGAAGATCTTCACACCGCGATCACTGCCACCAGCCTCGATTCGGCCAAGGGCAGCTTCGATGGCCCGAGCCAGGGATATCAGATCAACGACAACGATCAGTTATTGAACGCGGACGACTACAACCAGGTTATCGTCACGTATAGAAACGGCGCGCCCGTGATGCTCAAGGATGTCGCCAAGGTCATCAACGGAGTTGAGAATGTCAATCAAGCTGCATGGATGAATCAAACCCCCGCTGTCATCGTCAACATACAGCGGCAGCCCGGCGCAAACATCATCCAGGTTGTTGATCGCGTCACGGCGCTCCTTCCTAAGTTGAGGGCCACAATTCCATCGTCAATCGACGTCACCGTCCTGACGGACAGGACACTGACAGTTCGCGCCTCCGTATCGGACGTCGAGTTCGAGTTGATGCTCTGCATTGCGCTTGTCGTCATGGTGATATTCGTGTTCCTGCGAAATTTCGCCGCTACCTTTATCCCGAGCGTCGCGGTGCCGCTGTCGCTCGTAGGGACATTCGCCGTGATGTATCTGCTGGGTTATAGCCTCAACAACCTGACACTGATGGCGCTGACAATTTCCACGGGATTCGTGGTCGACGACGCCATCGTGATGATCGAAAACATCATGCGGTATGTGGAGGAAGGAGAGCCGCCACTAAAGGCGGCACTGAAGGGCGCTGAACAAATCGGATTCACGATCATGTCCCTGACCGTTTCGCTCATTGCAGTGCTCATCCCGTTGCTATTCATGGGCGACATCACGGGCCGGCTTTTCCGGGAATTTGCCGTCACTCTCGCAGTAACCATCATTGTTTCCGCATTCGTATCCCTGACTCTCACGCCCATGTTGTGCGCCAAATTGCTGCGGCATAGAAAAGAGGGGCAGGAAGAAGGGCGGTTCTATAAGGCTTCGGAACGAGTTTTCCAACGGATTATCGCCTTTTACGGCAGGACGTTGGAATGGGTGCTCGAGCACCGGAATCTAACGTTGGCTGTTGCCGCCGGAACGCTGGCACTCACGATCTTGCTTTACGTTGTCATTCCAAAAGGATTTTTCCCGGTGCAGGACACCGGAGAAATTCAGGGCATTTCGGAAGGCGATCAGAGTATCTCTTTCGCCGAGATGTCGAATCTGCAGCAAAGATTAGCGGCAGTGATTCTTCAAGACCCGGCAGTAGAAAGCCTGTCTTCTTTTATCGGGATCGACGGCACAAACACCACTTTGAACAGCGGTCGAATTCAAATCAATCTCAAACCGCTAAAGCAGAGAAATATCAGCGCCTCCGATGTCATTCGCCGTCTGCAACCGAATCTCGCCAAAGTAGACGGAATCGTGCTCTACATGCAGCCGATTCAAGATCTGACGGTGGAAGACATTGTTAGCAGAACCGAATATCAATACAGCCTGGAAGATCCGAACCCGGACGAATTATCGACGTATGCAGGCCAGTTCGTCAATAAGCTAAAGGGTTTGCCGCAATTGGCTGATGTCGCGAGCGATCTGCAGACGCACGGATTGGCCGCTTCGCTCGCAATCGACCGTCAGACGGCGATGCGCGTCGGCATCACTGCGCAGACCATAGACAACGCGCTCTACGACGCCTTTGGGCAGCGGCAGGTATCGACCTTCTTTACGCAATTGAACCAGTATCACGTAATCCTCGAAGTGCAGCCGCAGTTCCAAACTCATCCGGGAAATTTGCAGGACATCTACATCAAGCCAACTACGGGAGGTGCTGTTCCGCTCGCCACGTTCACACGCTCGAATAACTCTTCGAATCCAATCCTGATCAGCCACATTGGACAATTTCCTGCTACTACTGTCTCGTTCAATCTGGCGCCTCGGGCTGCGCTGGGTGCAGCTGTCGATGCAATCCGCAAAGTCGAAAAGGAAATACCCGCTCCTATCGCGATGCAGACATCGTTTCAAGGCACTGCTCAGGCGTTCATCGCGTCACTTACCAACGAGTCTCTATTGATTCTGGCGGCACTGGTCACGGTATACATCGTCCTCGGCGTGCTGTACGAAAGCTACATCCATCCCATAACCATCTTGTCCACACTCCCTTCCGCCGGAGTGGGGGCCATCCTCGCGCTGCTGATTTGCCGGTCCGAATTGACTGTGGTTGCGATCATCGGCATCGTTCTCCTGATTGGAATCGTGCAGAAGAACGCCATCATGATGATCGATTTTGCGCTCGATGCCGAGCGCGGTGAAGGAAAGCCGCCGCGCGAAGCGATTTTTCAAGCGGCTCTGCTTCGCTTCCGTCCTATTCTGATGACCACCATGGCCGCCATGTTGGGAGCTGTGCCACTTGCATTCGGAAGCGGCACCGGTTCGGAGCTCAGACGCCCGCTCGGGATCACCATCATCGGCGGTCTGATTTTCAGCCAGTTATTGACGCTATACACGACGCCCGTTATTTATCTCTTCTTCGACACGCTCGCATCGCGACTCGCTACATTCCGGAATCGCAAATCCCGAAAGGAAACCGGCCAAGGGATGGAACCGGTGCCGGCATCCGGGGACTAACCCATGAGTCTCTCGTCGCCATTCATAAAAAGGCCGATCGCGACCGCACTGCTCACCGCAGCGATTGCCCTGGCGGGTGGAGTTGCCTTTAAGCTGCTTCCGGTCTCTCCGCTTCCACAGGTCGACTTCCCTACTGTGTCCGTTTCGGCATCGCTCCCAGGCGCAAGCCCCGAAATTATGGCCTCGTCCGTCGCGACACCGCTTGAGCGGCAGTTCGGGCGAATCGCCGCGGTGAGTGAGATGACTTCGTCAAGTTCGTTAGGGCAGACCAGCATCACCTTGCAGTTCGATCTGAACCGCAACATTGACGCCGCGGCACGCGACGTGGAGGCTGCCATCAACGCCGCTCGTGGGTATCTCCCGGCTGATCTTCCCGGCAATCCAACTTATCGGAAAGTCAACCCGGCGGACTCTCCGATCATGATCATTGCGCTGACCTCGAACAAGCTGCCTCCTCCAGCGCTGTATGACGCCGCCTCAACGATCTTGATGCAGAGGATTTCTCAAATCCGCGGAGTTGGCCAGGTGACCGTCGGCGGCAGCTCCGCTCCGGCCGTGCGCATCGACGTAAATCCGACCCAGATCGAGCATTTTGGACTCAGCCTTGAAAATATTCGGACCGCCATCACCGCCCAGACTGCCAACCTGGCGAAGGGAATCTTCTCAGATCAGCACAAAAGTTGGGCAATAGAAGCAAACGATCAGTTGATGCATGCCGTCGATTACCAGCCGCTATTCGTCAAGTACGGCAATGGCGCAGCGATACGACTTTCGGATATCGCGGAGGTAAGCGATTCCGTGCAAACGCTTCGCTCACTAGGTCTGGCAAATGGAAAACGCTCTGCGTTGCTGATCATCTTCCGACAGCCCGGTGCGAATATCATCGACACCGTCGATGGCATCAAAGCAGCGCTGCCGCAACTGCACGCTTCCATCAATAACGCCATTGACATGAACATCACCTTAGACCAAACGATCACCATTCGCGCTTCCGTTCGGGATGTGGAACGAACTCTTCTCATCTCCATCGGCCTAGTCGTACTGGTGGTGTTTGTGTTCCTGCGCGATATACGCTCGACGCTCATTCCAACTGTTGCGGTTCCGGTGTCGATCGTCGGAACATGCGGCGTTATGTATCTGCTCGGGTTCAGCATCGACAACTTGTCATTGATGGCGCTAACCATCTCCACCGGATTCGTGGTCGATGACGCGATTGTCGTGCTCGAAAACATCACGCGTTACCGCGAACAAGGTTTGGGTGCGATGGAAGCCGCTTTCAAAGGAGCTGCTGAAATCGGATCTACCGTTCTGTCTATCAGCATCTCGCTCGTCGCTGTGTTCATCCCCATTCTGATGATGGGCGGCATTGTCGGACGCCTGTTCCGGGAGTTCGCAATTACGCTGTCCGTCACGATCCTGGTGTCACTGGTCATCTCGTTGACCACCACGCCGACTATGTGCGCGCGCCTGCTCAGTGATGAGAAGGGGCACGGGAGGCTGTACAACGCGAGCGAAAAAGTATTCGTCTTCATTCTCAAGATCTATGAAAAGAGCCTGGCTTGGGTGTTGCGCAATTCCGCCATCGTTCTCCTGATCGCCATAGGAACACTCGGCCTTAACGTTTACTTGTACGTCATCGTGCCCAAAGGTTTCTTCCCTCAGCAGGACACCGGGCGACTCAACGGAAATTTCCTGGGCGATCAAAGCACATCCTTCCAGGCGATGCAGAAGAAGATCACCCAGCTCTCGAGAATCGTGCAGCAGGACCCCGGTATAGCGACCATACAGGCATTCAGCGGAGGTGGAGGCGGCACAACGACCAATACAGGACGCTGCTTCATCGCTCTGAAGCCTCTCAATGAGCGCAAAGCTACTGCGGATCAAATCATCAATCGCCTGCGCCCAAAACTCGCCGTTATACCCGGTGTGACGCTTTTTTTGCAGGCATCTCAGGACATAAGAGTTGGCGGCAGACAGAGCGCCGCGCAATACCAGTACACGTTGCAGAGCGACAATCTCGCCGAGCTCACGTATTGGTCGCCGCTCCTCGTGAACTTGATGAAGAAGATGCCCGAGCTCACCGACGTCAATAGCGATCAGCAGAACAATGGTCTCGAGGCGAATCTCGTAATTGATCGACCGACTGCATCACGGTTGGGCTTGACGCCCCAGCTTGTTGACAACATTCTCTACGATGCGTTCGGCGAGCGCGAGGTAGCGAGAACGTATACGTCGATGAACCAGTACTTCGTCGTAATGGAAGTCGCTCCCAAGTTCTGGCAGAATCCGGGCGGATTGAACAACGTCTACGCTCAATCGACAGCCGGAGCGCCCATTCCGCTTGCCGCGTTCACGCACTTCCAAACCTCCACTGCGGCTCTGGCCGTAAATCACTCCGGAGTGTTTCCCTCCATTACGATCTCGTTCAATCTTGCGCCGAACATTGCACTTGGACAAGCAGTAACCGCCATTAACGCGATGGAGCAGAAAGCGGGAATGCCAAGCACGATCAATACGAACTTCACCGGTACGGCACAGGCCTTTCAGTCTTCGCTTGCAAACGAGCCGGTGCTGATTGCCGCCGCACTCGCAGCCGTCTACATCGTTCTCGGAATTCTCTACGAGAGCTTCATTCACCCGATCACCATCCTTTCGACTCTTCCTTCGGCCGGAGTAGGTGCACTGCTCGCATTGATGATCACTAAGACAGAGCTAAGTGTGATTGCCTTAATCGGCATTCTCCTGCTGATCGGCATCGTCAAGAAGAACGCCATTATGATGATCGATTTTGCGCTCGAAGTTGAACGTCGCGACCATAAGACCCCCAAGGAGTCGATTTTTGAAGCGTCGCTGCTGCGTTTCCGGCCCATCATGATGACCACGATGGCAGCGCTGCTGGGCGGATTGCCCCTTGCACTGGGTACCGGAACCGGATCGGAACTGCGTCGACCTCTCGGAATCACGATTGTCGGCGGACTGATTGTCAGCCAGGCGTTGACGCTCTACACCACGCCCGTCATTTATCTATACATGGACCGCTTTAGCCTATGGCTGCAAAGGCTCCGCGGCGGCACTCTGCCGGAAGCACCGGCTCCAGCCCTGGGCCCAGCGCAGTAGGTCAGCGAATGGAAACGCACTACAAAATTACGACTGAGTCACGCCCCGCCGAACGGGCCATCACGCTCTTGCTGAATGGCAAATTCAGCGAAGATGCTCTCCCTGAATTGGAGCAATCCATCTCCGAAGCGCGCGGGGCGCATCAGCGCATCTATATCGACCTCAGCGAGGTGACCCTGGTGGATCGAAAAGCCGTTCAATATTTCTCGAACCAAGCTGATCAGGATGTGAAATTGGTCAATTGTCCTATTTATCTTCGACGCTGGATTGGGCAGGTGAGTGATGAACTTGAAAACTAGAAGAGAACGCATCGGTGTTGCGAGCGTTGGGACACTCGCTCTGTTGCTTTCCGCGTGCAATCCCGGCCCGAAATACGCCAAGCCGCCCGCGCAGACGCCGACCGCCTTCAAGGAAGCCGTCCCGCAAGAGTACAAGGAAGGAACCGGGTGGAAAATCGCGCAGCCGGGCGATGACAAGATCCGCGGCAAATGGTGGGAGATGTACAACGATCCCCAGTTGAACGCGCTCGAAGAGCAGGTCCAGGTTTCGAATCAGAGCATCATGCAGGCAGAGGCGAATTTCCGCTCCGCTCGCACTGTTGTATCCACTGCCCGAGCTTCGTTATTTCCCGCCATCACTACGTCAGCTTCGTATACCAACTCCCGCTTTTCACAAACGGCGAGAACCGCGGCCGTGGTGCCTTCAGCAGCGGGAACAAATGCAAGCAGCGGAAGTTCGAGTGGGACTACGGGAAGTTCCGGGACGGGTGCAACTTCTACTACCACCGGAGTTTCAGGCGCGGGAAACATAGGTGTTGTCAACACTTTCTCTTTACCCCTTGATGTCTCCTACACAGTCGACCTGTGGCATCGCGTGCGGAACACCATCGCGGCGAATTCGTTCACCGCTCAAGCGAGTGCTGCAGACATAGCAACAGCCCTGCTCAGCACGCGCGCTGAACTCGCGCAAGACTATTTCCAGGTTCGAGCGCTCGATGCCCAGAGAGCGATCCTCACCGACACACTCGAAAACTATCGGCGGGCTCTGAACCTGACCACGACGCTCTTTCAGACCGGCCTCAATTCGGAGCAAGAGGTCGCGCAGGCAAAAACCCAGCTGGATACCGCCACCGCGCAAGCGACAGATCTAGGCGTCGCAAGAGCACAGTACGAGCACGCCATCGCAACGTTAATCGGCAAACCTGCATCCGCCTTTTCTCTGCCCGTTGCGCCATTCGTTCCCAAGCCTCCCGCCGTACCTGTCGCATTGCCTTCCGAACTGCTGGAACGAAGGCCCGACATCGCGGCCGCAGAACGCCAAGTTGCGGCAGCGAACGCGCAGATCGGCGTCGCTAGGGCCGCTTATTATCCGAACCTCACCCTTAACGCAACGGGCGGGTTCGAAACTTCGCACTTCCTCGAGTGGTTTAGCTGGCCCAGCCGCTTCTGGTCCCTGGGACCCCAGATGGCCGAAACGCTTCTCGATTTTGGAGCCAGGCGCGCTGCGAACGAGCAAGCGCAAGCGGCGTACGAGGGCGCTGTCGCCAATTACCGCCAGACCGTCCTCACCTCGTTCCAGGCTGTCGAGGACAACTTGGCATCTCTGCGGATTCTGTCTGACGAAGTGGTGCAGGAGCACACTGCCGTCAACTCGGCCAACCGTTATCTTGATCTATCCCTTACTCGCTTCAGAGCCGGTGTAGACAGCTATCTGAATGTCATAACTGCCCAAAACAGCGTATTGACCAATCGCGAAACAGAACTGCAAATCCAACTGCGGCAGATGACCGCCAGCGTTTCTCTGATCATGGCTCTCGGCGGGGGGTGGGATGTCTCTCAACTACCTCAACCGAAAAGTTTGATCGGCAAAGTGGCGAAAGCGAATGCTCCCGATTCGGCCGGCACTGCCGTGGCTCAGCGCGTCGCGGCTCCGAATCCACCTCCGCTCGACGCCACCCCCTCAGTGCCGGGCGCTCCAAACTCACCGCCCCCGAAGCCCGTCCCTAGTCCTGCCGTCGGCACTCATCCGCCAGGCGCAACGCACTGATTGGTGCCGGCGCGGTAATTATGGTAGATGGACACGAAAGAATCTGCCGGCCTTCGCGCACAGCTCATCGATGGCATGCGAGGGCACCATTCGCACATTGATTTTGAATCGGCCGTAAAAGATTTCCCCGCCGAAGCTCAGGGTGCAAGACCTCCCGCTGCTCCGCATTCGGCTTGGCAGTTGCTCGAGCATATGCGCCTTGCACAGAACGACATCTTGGAGTTTTCGCGCAATGCTGCACATCAGTCCCCCATATGGCCCGAAGGATACTGGCCCGCGACGGAAGCTCCGCCCGATTCGAAAGCTTGGGATCGAAGCGTGAGAGCTTTTCAGAAAGATGCGCGAGAGTTTAAGGAACTCGTCGAAGCTCGCGAACAGGATCTGTTCAAGCCCTTCCAACATGGCGATGGGCAGACACTTCTCAGGGAAGCGTTGTTGGTTGCTACACACAACTCCTATCACCTGGGCCAGCTTATGTTTGTCAAAAAAATGCTGGCAGAAAGTGCATAGCCTATGAAGATCTTTACCTTTGACAGCACATTGCGCGCAGGTACACAAGGCGAATCGGTCTCGTTTTCGCTCGATGACAAACTGCTCATTACCGAAAAACTAGATGAGCTTGGTATCGACTACATCGAAGGCGGTTGGCCGGGCTCCAATCCCAGAGACAAGGAATTCTTCGAGCGCGCACAGGAACTGAAGCTGAAACACGCGAAACTGACGGCTTTCGGCGCGACGCGCTTCGCGAAAAAACCTATCGAAACGGACCGAGGCATGGCCGACCTGCTCGCCGCTCGAACCCCGGTCGTATCAGTGTTCGCAACGTCCTGGAATTTTCCTGCTGGCGAGGAGTCGCGCGCGGCGAGGACGAACATCTGCCGCGCGATTGCGAACACCATTTCGTACCTGAAAGCCCACGGGCGCGAACTCGTCTACGACGCGGAACATTTTTTCGATGCCTACAACGCGAATCCCGACTACGCTCTTCGCACGCTTGAGGCAGCCCACAAAGCGGGGGCCGATGTGCTGTGCTTGTGCGACACCAATGGAGGCACTTTGCCGCCGCGCATTGCCGAAATTGTCCAGGCTGTTCGCCGCCGTTTCGACGGGGTACTCGGCATTCACTGTCACAACGATTCCGATGTTGCCGTCGCGAACACGTTGTCAGCTGTCGAAGCAGGAGTAACGCACGTGCAAGGCTGCATCAACGGGTATGGCGAACGAAGCGGCAGCGCAAACCTCTGTTCGTTATTGGCAAATCTCGAGTTGAAATCCGGTCACAGCAGCATCGGTCGCGACAATTTGAAGCACCTGACGAAGGTCGCCCGGTTTGTCGCAGACCTCGCCAACTTGCCGCTACATCATGAACAGCCCTTCGTCGGAAGCAGTGCATTCGCCCGCAAAAATGCCGTCCATCTCAGCCCCGCTCTTAAGGATTCGGCGGCGTACAACCACCTTGATCCGGAGACCGTCGGCAACAGGCCGTCCCTTGTGCTTCAAGATCTTTCCGGGCCCGGCGAAGTTACCCACCGCTTGCAGCAGCTTGGCCTGAAAGAGCACCTCAGCGATACGGCGCGTCGCGAGCTGCTGCAGCGCATCCAATTAATGGAAGAGGAGGGCTACGACTTCGGAACCGCCGAGGGGACTTTGGAACTCCTGGTGCGGGAAGCGTCGCATCCCGAATTTCATCCGTTTGAAGTTGTCAGCTACGAAGTATCCACTCGCCTTGAAGGCGCGCTTTCCGGGAAATTGCCCGGCAATAACGAGACGCTGACTACCGCGAATGTGACGATGCGTGTGGGCGACCACGTCCATTCTCATGCAGCCAGCGGCCAAGGACCCATTCACGCGCTCGACGTGTGCCTGCGGCAATGCCTCGCGTCCGTCTATCCCGCCATCGCCAGCGTTCGCCTCACCGATTACAAGGTGCGTGTCTTAGGCCCCCAGGGCGGAACGGAGTCGAAAGCCCGCGTTTTGGTTGAATGGACCGATCACCGCAAAAGCTGGAACACTGCCGGCATTTCGAACAACGTCATCGATGCGAGTTGGCGTGCGCTGGTCGACGCCCTCCGTTTGGAGCTTATGCGGCTGATCGATGAGGCACCGGCAGCGCACATGACACGCGACGCGAGCTGGGCCGTTTAAGCAGCCGAGATGATGTTTGCCGCGCGGGCCTTCATGCTGCGCATGCAAGCTATCATCGGCTCATGAAGGCTGTCGTCGCCGACCCCACAGGCGGTCCCGAAAATCTGAAATACATGGATCTTCCGAAGCCGCAGCCCGGCGACGGAGAGGTCCGCGTCAAGCTTGAGGCGATCGGCGTAAACTTCATCGACGTCTACCTCCGGAGCGGCCTTTACAAATCGCCGGACACACCTGTAAAGCTCGGAAACGAGGGCGCCGGGACTGTAGACGAGGTTGGTAAGGGCGTGAATCGGCCCGTTGGGCAGCGCGTCGCCTACGCGTTTGCGCGCGGTTCTTACGCCGAGTACGCAGTTGTACCTGAATCCGCGCTGGTAGAACTCCCTGAAGCGATCAGCTTCGAGCAGGGAGCGGCCATTATGCTGCAAGGAATGACGGCGCATTACCTGACGCATTCCACGTTCATTCTCAAGCCTGGCCACACGTGCCTGATTCACGCCGCCGCCGGAGGCGTGGGGTTGCTACTCGTGCAGATCGCAAAGACTGCGGGTGCTACCGTCATCGGAACCGTCTCGAACGAAGACAAAGCTCAGCTCGCGAAAGACTACGGTGCGGATCACATGATTCTCTACACCCGAACCGACTTTCCTCAAGAAGTGAAGCGCATCACCGGAAAGAAGGGCGTGGACGTGGTCTATGACTCCGTCGGCCGCACCACCTTTCCGAAAAGTCTCGATTGTCTTCGCCCCCGCGGGCTGATGGTGAGCTTCGGCCAGTCGAGCGGGCCCATCGGTGAGATCAATCCTCTCGTCTTGAGCGAAAAGGGTTCGCTGTTCCTCACACGGCCAAATCTGGCGCATTACATTAGCGACCCCGCGGAACTGCGCTGGAGGGCTTCCGACCTCTTCAAATGGATGGCTGAAAGTCGCCTCAAAATCCGTATCCATCGTGTTTACGGGTTGAGTGACGCCGCAACCGCACATCGTGATCTGGAAGGTCGCAAGACAACCGGCAAGTTGCTTCTGAAACCTTAGGACGACAATTGCCAGACCTCAGCGAGTTCCAATCGCGTCGTGAGCGGCTGCTCTCAGCGCAGCAAGAACTCCGTGCCAACGGGTTTGTCGTTACGGCGCTTCCCAACGTTCGGTACCTGAGCGGCTTCACCGGCAGTAACGGTGCCCTGCTCCTCACGCGTGACCGCGCTTTGCTGTTTACCGATCCGCGTTACCAGATCCAGGCGGAGGAGGAATCGGATTGCGAAGTGAAAATTGCAAAAGGACCTCTGCTCCGCGAGTTCTCCAGCTGGGTCAGACGTTTGAGGCTGAAGGCCCTGGCCTTTGAAGCCGGGCGCATCAGTTTGGAGGATCACCGGCAGCTGAAAGAACTCACCGACGGCATCCGCCTCAGGCCGTCATCAGGCGCAATCGAATCTTTACGGATGGTGAAATCATCGACCGAAATCGCCGCGATCAAAGCGTCGGTTCAACTAAACTCGACTGCTCTTGCACAGGCGCTGCGTCACTTCAAGCCCTCCATCACGGAGGTGGAGCTGGCGGCTGAAATCGAGTACCGGATGCGCCGATTGGGGGCGGATGGGCCTGCCTTCGAGACGATTGTTGCTTCCGGTAAACGGAGTGCCTTGCCGCACGCTCGCCCGACCGGCGGCGCGATCCAGCAGGATCAACTACTATTGGTGGACATGGGCGCGAACGTGGCTGGTTACGCCAGCGACATGACCCGTACCCTCGCCGTCGGCAAGCTCGACTCTAAGAAAAGGCGAATGTACCGGGCCGTCCTCGAAAGCCAGCTTGCGGCGGTTGATACAGTAGAGCCTGGCGTTTCTTGCGCGAACGTCGACCGGGCCGCTCGCAATGTTCTGCGGCGTTTCGGCATGGAACAGCTGTTCATTCACTCGACGGGACACGGGCTGGGCCTGGAAATTCACGAACGCCCCCGCGTGGGCCGGAAAGAAAGGACGAAGCTGGAGGCTGGAATGGTCATCACGATCGAGCCCGGGGTTTATCAGGAAGGCTTTGGCGGCGTCCGCATTGAAGATACCGTAGTGGTAACGTCCGGCGGCTGCCAAATTCTAACTCCTACAGAGAAAGAGCTAGCCGTCCTGTAACGCGGCTTCCTTCAACCCCGCAAGCGAATCATGACGATTGACGAAATCAGAGAACTGATCCGCGTTGTGCAAGAGACCGGCATCCGTGAGCTTGAGGTTCGCCAGGGCGACAATACGGTGCGCATCGTCAGGGCTGCCTCGAACGTGCAGGAAATGGTCGTGCCCACCGTTCTTCCCATTCCGGTCGCGGGAGCAGCGGCACTTCCGTCGGCCGGACCAGCTCCGCCCCCTGAAATAACGCCTCCTGTTCAGCCGCCCGGGCCAAAAGAAGATGAACATGATGTTGTGGTAAAGTCCCCGATTGTCGGTACGTATTACGATGCTCCGGCCCCCGGATCCGCCCCATTTGTAAAGATTGGCGATCGCGTCGAGCCGAAGCAAGTCATCTGCATTATTGAATCGATGAAACTCATGAATGAGATTGAGGCCGAGATCGCCGGCACTCTCGTCGCGAAACTCGTCGAGAACGGCCGGCCGGTCGAATACGGCGAATCGCTCTTCACCATTCGTCCCCACTAGCTTTGCCCATGTTTCGCAAAATACTCATCGCAAATCGCGGCGAAATCGCCATACGCATCATATGTGCATGCAAAGATCTGGGCATTAAGACTGTTGCAGTTTATTCGGAAGCCGATCGCCACAGCCTGCACGTTCGTTTCGCGGACGAAGCCATCTGCATCGGGCCGGCCAAGAGCTCACGCAGTTATTTGGATATACCCTCCGTCATCAGTGCAGCCGAAATCACCAACGTCGATGCTGTGCATCCTGGCTACGGCTTCTTGAGCGAAAACGCGGACTTCGCGGAGGTATGCGAGCTCTCCGGTATCAAATTCATTGGTCCGAAGCCCGGCGTAATTCGCGAGATGGGGTTGAAGCAGCGCGCCCGGGCCCTCATGGAACAGGCCGGCGTTCCCATCCTTCCCGGCTCTCGCGACATACTTAGGAGCTCGGAAGAAGCGGTTACCCTCGCCGCTGAAATCGGCTATCCAATCATGTTGAAGGCGGCGGCGGGCGGCGGCGGCCGCGGCATGCGTGTCGTGCGGATCGAAGCCGAGCTTTCAGGCCTGTTAGCGCAGGCACAATCGGAAGCCGCGGCGTCCTTCTCTTCCGGCGACATCTATATGGAGAAGCTGGTGGAAGCACCGCGGCACATCGAATTCCAGATACTAGCCGACGAACACGGCCATGTCGAAGTATTAGGAGAGCGCGAGTGTTCCATTCAGCGCCGCCACCAGAAACTGCTCGAAGAATCTCCCTCGCCTTGTGTTTCCCCTGAGCTCCGCGCCCGCATGTCGGAGCGTTTGCGTATTGCCATGCAAACGATCGGCTACACGAATGCAGGTACCGTTGAATTTCTCATGGATGAGCACGGGAATCTCCATTTCATGGAGGTGAACGCCCGGATTCAGGTAGAGCATCCAGTGACAGAATTCGTAACCGGCATCGATCTTCTAAAAGCTCAAATCCGCATCGCGGCAGGACAGCAGTTGTGCCAGATCATGACGCGGCCAATCTCGCTTTCCGGCCATGCCATCGAGTGCCGCATCAACGCCGAACATCCCGAGACTTTTGCTCCCTCACCCGGGCGCATCACCGGCCTGAATCTCCCAGGTGGAATCGGCGTGCGCGTTGATACCGCCGCTTACACGGACAGCGTCATTTCGCCTTATTACGACTCATTGATCGCAAAACTCATCACACACGGAAAAACGCGCGAGGAAGCAATCCAGCGAATGAAGCGCGCCTTAAGCATGTTTGTTGTGGAAGGCATTCACACGACCATCCCGCTTCACGAACGAATTCTTTCGGATGAAGACTTTGTCGCCGGACGATTTGACACTTCGTTCTTGTCAAAGCTGAGCAACAATGACGAAGGCGAACCGTCGGGCTCGGTGGGAAATTCCACTCCGCGCGTACCACCGCAAGCTTCGCTTCCGCACCATGGAACGCACACCGCGATGTCGGCCAGCGATTAAGTCACGCGACCTGATTACGGATTCAGCTCGCTCTTGTGGTGGCGAACGTGCCACCAGCGCTTGACATCGGGCCAGAACTCTTTCAGCACCTGCGAGGTCGCATCCGTCGCTAATGCAATCCCCCAGTTCTGCATAAAATCCGGCACATCGCGGTAATCCGGATAGTAGGACAACCCAATGCCTGCCCCGATTCCGTTTCCAATCACCTCTGAATAATTGAACGAAGTGCCCCCTGCGTCGGTGCGAGTGACGAATATTCGCGAAAGCGCGTAAACCGCGCGATGCGTTTTGGTGCCTTGAGCCAGCCGGAAGTAACGTGGGTCTTCGCGTAACAGGATTGGCATAAATGCCTCCGTCATCATGTTTCCGATGACTTGGTCTGAATAGGTCGTCCCCAGTCGGGAGAAGTAGCCCTTCGCCCCCTGACCAAACTCCGGATGAGTGTTCTCGAGCTGATAAACCCCCGCGTACGCTGCGGCGAGAATTACGAGCGGATAATCGAAAGAGTCTTTGGCGGCGATGCGAAGTTTTTGTTTGGGCGTCAGGGGCCTGCTCTCTGCGCTCGCCTCAGCGGTACGGTAATTGGGCAGCACTCCGAAAGCGCGCTTGTCTTCTCCTTGAGCCGTTTTTCCCGGTGCCTTAACCCCGGGTTCTTCGGAGGGCGGCAGTTGCCCAGGCTGCGGCGGCTGATCGTTCTTCTCAACTCGTTGCGGCTGTGGGGAGCTCGTCTGCTGCGCCGCCCCAGAGTCTTGCGCTCTTGAGAAACTTGACCCTAGCGCAAGCGACAATACAAGAAGCGTGCTGTTAACAAAGCGGCTAATGACCATTGAACATTTATCCTGAAAGACTCGCCAGAGAGTACGAACGGCCCAAGCGCGCCACGATAGCTATTTCAAAATGGGGTACTCTGTCGTTGACGCCGTCTAAAAAAGGAGGTTTCCGTCAGATTGAGGCGCGTACGACGGGAGTCAGAAACCTGGAACTCAGATTGCATGTCTCGAATCCAAAGCTAGAGTATGGCCGAAGTCCCAAGCAAAAAAACCGATAAAGAATTCGTGCCTGCTAACGCCAAAACGTCGACCGAGCAAAAGTTACGGCTCCGTTCGTCATGTTTCAAATATTACATCCATGACGAAGCGGACGCTTGCCGGCTTCAGCTCCTAGGGGAATTGACGGGCGACGACATTCCTGAGCTGGGTGGCTGCTGGGGCACCGCTAAGACGACGCTCGGCGACCGCAAGCTGATCCTCGATTTGCAACGGCTTGTTACGGTCGACCAAGAGGGAAAACAATGGCTCTCCGCAATGGTAAGCGAAGGCGCTGCCTGCGTGCCCGAATCGTACTTGCGAGACGGTTTGGCGGTAAAGCCTTTATTGTCTCCAGCCGTGAAGCCCGGTTTCTTCGGAAAGCTCTTCTCGATTTTCCGTGGCTCGCGGGTGCTGCCTGCCGAATCGTCTACACAAGCACAGTAAAAGCGGATTCGGTTCGGACAACGGGCCGGTAAGCAGTGTCGCGCTCCACCGGTTCCCGCCCTGCCTTTCGAATCAACTGCAGCAAGTCTTGCCGCCGTAGGTGCTGCGCGGTCGTGGCCCCTGCATCGTGGTAAATTTTCTCTTCCACGACGGTCCCGTCGATATCGTTTGCTCCGAAGCGCTGCGCAATTTGCGCCACGCCCGGGGTCATCATAATCCAATACGCCTTGATATGCGGGACGTTGTCGAGCATCAATCGCGCTACCGCGATCTGCTTCAAATCGTTAAATCCGGTTGTCGGCGGCAGGTGCGCGAGCGCGGTATTGGCCGGATGAAACGCCAGCGGTATGAACGTAACGAGTCCGCGCGTGTCATCCTGCAGCGCTCGCAAGCGCACCAAATGGTCCGCGAGGTCTTCTGCCGTCTCCAAATGTCCGTAGAGCATCGTGCAATTGCTCTTCAAACCGATCTGATGCGCCGTGCGCGCCGTCTCCAGCCATTCGTCGCCATCGATCTTGTGATCGCAAATAATACGCCGGACGCGCTCGGAAAAAATCTCGGCTCCTCCGCCCGGCAGCGAATCCACCCCCGCAATGTTCAGCCGCTCTAACGTCTCCCGGATCGAGATCTTCGCCCGTTTGGCGAGGTACGCGATCTCCACCATCGTGAAAGCTTTCAAGTGTACGCCCGGGTAACGTTCCTTGAGACCCGCGATCATTTCGCAGAACCACTCCAGGGACAGCTCCGGATGCAATCCGCCCACAATGTGAAACTCCGTCACCGCTTCCGCGTAGCCTTTACCGGCAACCTCCCAGACCTGCTCCATCGACATCGTGTACGCGTGTGGATCCTTGGCTTTCTTCCCGAAAGCGCACAAACGGCAGCTCGCAACGCAGACATCCGTGGGATTGATATGACGGTTCACGTTGAAGTAGGTTGTGTCACCGTGCAGCCGTTCGCGAACTATATTCGCCATAAAACCTAACGCCAAAATGTCTGCGGTCCGGTACATCGCCACGCCGTCTTCGTAGCTCAGGCGCTCGCCCCGCTCCACTTTTCGGAGAATGGGCTCGAGCCTCGGGTCTTCTATTTCAGGCCGCGCTTCGATTGCAAAAGAAATCATGGTTGTCTACACGTATTTGCGGTGCAGCAAGATATCGGCCGCCCAAAAAACAAAGAAGAGCAGGCTGACATAACCGTTCACCGCAAAAAAGGCTGCGTTGACGCGCGAAAGGTCGTGAGGGTTCACCAGCCCATGTTCATAAATCAAGAGCCCGATGACTGCCGCTACACCAGCGAGGCTCAATGGGCCCAAATGGAACGTGAACACCAGCGCAAGAAGGCACGCAATCATCGCCGCGTGCAACAGCCGCGCAATCATCAGAGCGCTGCGCAAGCCAACCCGCCTCGGAATACTGCACAATCCTTCTGTACAATCGAATTCAAAATCCTGGCAAGCATAGATCACGTCAAATCCCGCCGTCCAAAACATCACTGCGGCCGTTAGCCATAAAATCCGCGGATTCAGGGAGCCGCGCATCGCGATCCAGGCAGCAGCGGGCGCAATGCCCAGGCTGAAACCGAGAATCAGGTGCGAGAACATGGTGAAGCGCTTCGAAAACGAGTAGAAGAACACGATGCCAAGCGCCACCGGCGCTAGTACCAAGCACAACGATCCCAGTTGACGAGCCGTCCACAAAAAAACGAGCGACGACGCCAGAGTAAAGCCCCAGGCAAAGCGCACCGATAGCAGCCCTGCAGGCAAGTGCCGGTTTGCCGTCCGGCGATTGCGCGCATCAATATCGGCATCCAAAATGCGGTTGAAGGCCATGGCGGCCGAGCGTGCCGCAACCATAGCGACAATAATCCACGCGAAGCGTCGACCGAACCCGTCGATTTGGAAACTGCTTTCGCGCCAGGCCAGCAGCGCACCCGTTAGCGCAAAGGGCAACGCGAATACCGAATGCTCGAACTTGATCATGTCAAGCGTGAGGCGCAGACGTCTCCAGAAACGGGTCATCTCGGTGAGGACGCTACCATTTTATGGGATGGCCGCACTCACTCTTCGGTTTTGCCCATGAACGCTCAGCAACTTCAGCAGCTCTTAGAGGACGTGCGCGACAGCCGCATGAGCGTCGATGCGGCTGTTCAGAGCCTTCGTCATCTGCCCTTCGAAGATCTGGGGTTCGCCAAGGTCGATCATCATCGTGGCGTTCGTCACGGAATGCCCGAAGTGATTCTGGGCGAGGGAAAAGATCCGGTGCAAGTGGCGGGTATCGCGGCTGCCCTTCTCGATAAATCGCCTAATCTCTTACTCACCCGTGCCAGCGATGAGATGGCCGCCCGAGTCGCCGAACTCGCAACGGAAACCGAGTATTTTCCAGCCTCCCGGGTGGTCCGCGTCTGGCGCGATCGCACCATTCACGGGAAAGGCAAAATCGTCGCGCTCTGTGCCGGAACCAGCGATATTCCGGTCCTAGAGGAAGCTCGCCTCACGGCCGAGGTCATGGGCAACGAAGTGGACGCCATTTGCGATGTGGGCGTCGCCGGGATTCATCGTCTGTTGCATCAGCGCGAACGCTTGGTGCAAGCTCGTGTCGCGATCGTCTGCGCCGGAATGGAAGGCGCGCTCCCCAGCGTCGTCGGCGGCCTCATTGGTTGCCCCGTCATCGCCGTTCCCACCAGCATCGGCTACGGCGCCAGTTTCAACGGCTTGGCTGCGCTGCTCGGCATGTTAAACAGTTGCGCTAGCAACGTGAGCGTCGTCAATATCGACAACGGCTTCGGCGCAGGCTACGTCGCCAGCCTCATAAACCGGCTGTAATGGCGCCGCGCTCCTAAAGAACGTTGTTCACTGAGAACGAGCCACTGACAGTCCCTTGCTGGCCGGTTGTCGAAATGGCCCGAACCTGTACGGTATGCGTGCCGTTGGCGAGCAGAGTCGTATCGAGCGTGAAGTTCCAACCCACCGCGGGACACCCCACCGCTTGGGAAAAGCTTGGCACCGCACAAACGTCGGGCCGGCTTGCTCCATAAGTCGCGTTTCCATAGAACACGCCATCAACTAGCACCTGGACCGTCGCAACCCCGATCCCGCTGCCGGTGTCGAGCGCCCATCCCCCGAACGATGCTGCATTACTGAATACGCCGCTCGTTGGGCTCGGCCGATCGATGCTGATGACGATTCCATTGGAATTGGACACCTTAAAACTTGCCGTGCTGGTAGTGCTTTGCCCGCCGCTCGAGGTCGCGGTCACGTCAAGTGTGTGCGTCCCATTCGCAAGTAGAGTCGTATCTAAATAGAAATCCCAACCTACATTCGGACAACCCGCGCGTCCCGGAAACGCCGCGCACACGTCACCTCGATTCCCTCCATACGTCGCATTCCCAAACGATACGCCGTCGATTGAGATCGCGACACTCGTGATCGCGGCGATATCGCTGATCGCCCAACCACCGAACCCCGTTACGCCGCTGAACGCGGTGCTCTGCGAACTCGGTTTATCGATGCTGATCTTCATCGGATTTCCACCGGTCCAATTCGCAACTGTAATCGGCGTACTGAGTGTCAGTTGATCGCCCGTCGTCGATGTGCCGGTGACTGCGAGCGTGTGGCTTCCATCGGAAATCAACGTGGTGTCTAGCGCGAGCGCCCAACCTACGTTGGGGCACCCGGCCCGTCCTGGGAAAACAGCACAAACATCGGGACGGCTCACCGGAGTGGTCGTCAGCGTTCCTCGTGGAGCGCCATCGACCGAGATCACGACAGAGCTTATTGGTCCGTTGTCGTCGAGCGCCCATCCGGCTACCGTAGTCAAACCTGTTAAGGTTGCATTCTGCGCACCGGGCCGATCGATGCTCATTTTCAGCGGCGTCCCGGTCGTCGGGTTCGCGACCGTAAAAGAAGCACTCGCAGTGGCGCGCTGCCCGTTTATGGCAGTTGCCGTCACTTCTACAGTGTGGTTGCCGTTCGCGATGGCAGCCGTATCCAGGATGAAATTCCACCCCACGTTCGGGCACCCCGGTCTCCCCGGAAAAACCGTGCAGACGTCACTTCGGAATGCGCCGTACGAAGCATTTCCATACGAGACCCCGTCGATTGAAACGGACACGCTGCTGAGAGTCGTGTTGTTGTCAAGCGCCCAACCACCGAAACTCGCGGGCCCGCTGAACGGCCCGCTTTGCGCCGCCGGCCGGTCAATGCTGATCATCGTCGGGCTTCCCGATAGGTTTGAAGTTTTGAAGGCGGTCGTCACGGTTGTGTTCTGACCCGTAACCGTGAAACCTGTCACGCCGAGCGTATGCGTTCCATCCGCCAGCCCCGTCGTGTCCAGCAGGAAGTTCCAGCCGACATTCGGGCAACCTGCCCGACCGGGAAACGCCGTGCAGACGTCCGGCCGGCTCACTCCATAATTCGCGTTTCCATACGGGACACCATCGACCGAAATGGATACGCTGCTAATCGCGCCGGTGTTGTCGAGCGCCCATCCGCCAAATACCGCCGAGCCGCTAAGCGCTGGGCTGTTCGAATTCGGCATATCGACGTCGACCATCATTGGATCGGCACTACTCCAGTTGGCGACAGCAAACGGACCCGAAACGGTGAAGTGATCTCCCAATGTGGAAGTCGCCGTGATGTCCAAGGTGTGAGTGCCGTCCGCAACGAGAGTCGTGTCCACTGCAATTGACCACCCGACATTCGGACAACCTGCTCGCCCTGGGTAAACCGCGCAAACATCCCCGCCGGCTCAACCCATACGTGGCTGTTCCGTACGGAACGCCATCAATCGACGCTTGAACGGTTGTGATTGCAGCATTGTCATTCAGCGCCCATCCGGAGAACGTGCTTAAGCCGATAAACGTCGAACTGATGGCCCCCGGCATGTCGATGCTCACGTGATACGCAGAAAGCGTCGCTGCGGTGGCGCCCCAGTTATTCACCAGATTGGCAACATTGACAGATCCTAACCCGGTCGCGAGATCGTAACCAACGCCAGCTTGATAAGCTGCGGTCGTCGATCCATAACCCGTTTCCCCGGGAACCGCGTTATTTCCAACCGTGACGTCGTTGAAGATGCAATTCGAAACAGGAAGTCACAGTATTCGAAGCGTTGCACGATCCTAGATTCTCGCTCGCCGCTAAACGGTAAAGCACGTTGTCCGCTTGCCCCTGCCGCGAACCCGTTTTCTGTACAACCAGCGCCATGATGCCCGCAAAGGAAGGCGTGGGTGCGGATGTGCCGCTAACCCCCGAGAAGAAATTCGACCTGCCATTCGTGACGTGCACGAACTGTTAAAGCACAGCAAATAGAAATCGTGACTCGCCGCCGTCAACGAAACATCGGGCACATCGCGCGCGCCGTCATTCGGTATTCCGGCAACCCCCGTTGCCAGGATGGTTTCGAAAAAAGCATGCTCGCGCCCCCCCGCCCGCCCAGATGCCGGCATTGGAGCAGCCGCATTGCGCAACCGTGCAGCTCTCATTCCAGACGTCTTCAGGAATGTGAGCCATGATGCGGACTGCATTCGCCCAGTTGTTAGTCGAATTCCAGTACGCCGAATAGTTGCCGATTTCGTTAAATTCGGTGCCGCCAACAGCTACGGTCATACGGAGTGGCGGCGAGTACGTTCACCGAAATCGGCCCCGTAGCGATTGTCTCGGATCGGGATCGTCGCATCCGGAGCGCCCGAATCTCCTGCCGCTACAAGTGTAGGTGATTCCTTGCGATGCCGCTTGCTGCGCGAGCGACGAGTAAAATTCGCCTCGCGCTTGCGTGTCCGTCGCTTCGCAGTCTCCGAAGCTTTCTGTCATCACGTCGCCAAATTGTTATCGATAATGTATACCTCGGAAAGGTCGACGCCGTCGGTCGCATTCGTCGAAGCGGAGACAACGAGGTCCACCTCGCGTTCGGGGCCGTCGCGCCGGCCCACGAGGTGTCCAGCACCGCCTCATTCCTCATCGCCGGGCACTCGCCTGGATCCGATCCGTTCACCGACGATCACCGGCGGCATTCGCCGGAAGCTGAACATGCTGCGAAAGCTACGATGTCCGAAACAAGATGTTGGTTCGCGCCACCACCGCGATGGTTGACCCGTGCCATTAATACGGAGCTTGAATATAGCGGAGTGATGTTGTAGATGGTCTGCATAATCTCCCGGCGACAACGCGTATGTGCACGCTGCCGATCGTAAACTCAGGCCGTCGCACCCAGGCCTGAGCATTCGAACTCGAACTGCTGGTTGGCGTCGATAAGCTGCGGCTTCTTGGCAAAGTTGTGTAGTGTCGCCACCCCGGCCACCACCTGGCCCAACGCAGCCGGAATCTGTGGGTCGCCCGCGTTCGCCCAATGCTCCACGCCGTTCACTACGTATCTGTGAATCTCAGTATGAAAAGCGTTTTGAACCTGGGCCGCCGTCCCGGAGAAGTCGATCACGTTCTTCCCATTTGAGACGCGATTCACTTGAAAACCATGTGATTGCAGCCACGCGGTGATGGTCTGGATGTCTTGATCCGCCGCTCCAAACTGCTGGCCGAATTGGGAGGGCGTTAGCCACTGATGATATTGCGGTGAGGACATATCCTGCTGGCGATCCAGCAAAGTTTGGAGAGCCGTGGTCTGTTCGGAACTGCGGTTCAACACCAGCAGCATGTGTTCCATCGGCAAATCCGCGGGAGCTGCGCCGTAGTCGAAATCGGCCCGCGCCAGCGGATGCGTGTTGCCGCGCAGAACCTGTAACTCGCCTTCATTAATGTCCCGCGTAATCCGCGCCGGGACTCGGCCCATTTCCGTCTGCGCACGTCCGTCGCTCGAGAGCGCCGTCGCCAAACCAGCCACGGCAACCATGAAAACTGCAGATCTTTGCATAAACAACAGCGACACCTACTTCAAAAGTCACCCCAACGCCAACCCCTTCTCGCCCCAAGACGTATTTAGTTATTTCAGGTTACAGATTGCACAGTTCTTTTGCGAGGGTCAGCCTCACATCTGAAGACCACACGGCTTACGCTTCGTTCGGTAAATCAGCCCCTGAGGCGCTGCAGCCGCTCCCCCGCGGCCTGGAGCGTCTCGTGCTTTTTGGCAAAGCAAAACCGGACCAGGTGCGCTCCGTCCGCGGGGTCTGAATAGAAACTCGATCCCGGAACTGCGGCAACTCCAATCTGTTCAACTAAGTAGCGCGCAAACTTTACATCGTCCGGGAAGCCGAATGCTGAAATGTCGCACATGATGTAGTACGCCCCCTTGGGTACAAAACAATGAAGTCCCACGCCCTCCAGGATCCCGGTCAGGAGATCTCGCTTCGTTTCGTAATTTCGGGCCAGCTCGCCGTAATACCGCTCCGGCAGCTTAAGCGCCGTCACCCCGGCTTGCTGCAGCGGCGCGGCCGCCCCGACGGTCAGGAAATCGTGAACTTTCCGGATGGAAGCTGTCAGCTCCGGCGGAGCAATCACCCATCCGACTCGCCACCCCGTTACCGAGTACGTCTTGCTGAGGCTGTTCACCAAAACGCACCGCTCCCGCATTCCGGGCATCGTGATCGGTGGGACGTGCCGTTCGCCATCGAAGACAATGTGCTCGTAGATCTCGTCTGTAATGAGCAAGCAATCGTATTCCTCGCACAGACTCGCGAGAACCTTCAGTTCTTCCACGGTGAACACGCGTCCCGTGGGATTATTCGGCGAATTCAGAATCACCGCGCGGGTTCGTTCCGTAAAAGCGGCCCGCAATTCCTCGGAATCGAAGGTCCAATCGGGCGCCCGAAGCCGCACATACCGGCATACCGCGCCGCTTAGCTGAGAATCGGGCCAGTAATTTTCGTAAAAGGGCTCGAACACGACGACCTCATCCCCGGGATTAAGCAGAGCCAACAGACTCGCAATCATGCCTTCCGTCGAGCCGCAGCAAACCGTCAATTCGCGCTCGGGATCGAGATCCACCCCGTACAAACGGGCATAATAGTCGCAAATCGCATCGCGGAACGGCTTAGCTCCCCACGTGATCGAGTACTGGTTGACGTCTTCGGCGATGGCCGCTTGAGCAGCGGCTTTCAACTCCTCGGGCGCGGCAAAATCGGGAAACCCTTGAGCAAGATTTACGGCACCATGCCTCAGCGCGAGCCGAGTCATTTCACGAATGACAGATTCTTTAAACTCTGCTACACGAGCGCTTTGGAACCGCCGCGCCGAAAGCGTTGTCATGTACAGATTCTAAACTGGCGTACAAATAGCCGCGCCTCAGCTGCGGTGCCGCGTTCTCTTCTTCGACTTGCTTTTCGGCGGCGGTTTGGGGCGATAGGCAGGAACATCCGGTACCACACCCCCGTACAGGCGGCGATATACATCCGCATTGCGTAAAACAAGCTGAATGTATCCCCGGGTTTCATGGAATGGAACGGTTTCAATGAACTCGGCGGGTTCACGAAATGGTCCCCAGGTCCGCCAAAGATTGGCCCGGCCTGGACCCGCGTTATAAGAAGCCAAGGCAATCTCAATCTGGCCACCGTAGGAGTTCAGCAGGTTGTGGAAGAAATACGTTCCAAGCTGGATGTTCCGATCTGCCATCAGAAGTTGATCGGAACTAAAACGCCTGATGCCGAAATGCCGCGCGAGCTGACGTCCCGTCGAAGGTAACAGCTGCATCAATCCGTAAGCGTTCGCATGGGAAATGACTCTCACGTTGAACTCGGATTCCTGCCGAATAAGTGCTGCAACCAGAAATGGATCGAGGCTCTCCTCGTGGCTGTATTGAACGATAGAGGTCTGATAGGGAATCGGAAACGCCAATTGCCAGAACGTCACGGGCGCCTGGTCGAGCGGCATGTAAAGGTAACCGGGAGCGTACGACTTGATATAGCGCATGGCCAGATCCGGCGCATTGCGGGCTGCGGCATACCTCGCCAGCTCGTACGCGTAGACGTTCTCTTGCTCAGCGTCGTGATGAGCGCCGAATTTTAGCTCGCCTTCCGCTAAGCCATCCAAGCCCGTCAGCTGCAGCAATTGCGCCCGGCTTATGCGGCTTTGCGCCGTTTTGCCAGGTTCGAAACTGGGGAACTCGGGACGAGCCGGCCACGACACGGAGTGCAGGAATTCCAGCATGGCGGCGTTGGGCGTCGCCGATTGAATGCTCGGGTCCTTCAGACGTTCGCGCGCCACGATTGCGTAATACGTATTTGGGAAACGCGTGGCCAGCTCGTTATAGCAAGCGCGAGCGGATGCCACATCATTTTTTCGCTCCTGCAAGCGACCCAAAAAATACAGCGCATTTTCTGCATAGGGCGAATCCGGATGTTCCTGCAGGTGCGCGCGCAGCAGGTCGGAAGCGTCGTCGCCATCTTTTCGATAGCTTTGAAAAGCAACTCGCCAGTGACACCAGGCGGATCGCGGATCTTTCGCAAAGTTTTCGGAGCACGCCTTGTAAAGAGGCAAGTAAGTACCAGCGTCGTCGTCAGCGCGCGCCTGGTCGGCAATAAAGATGAGCGCATCCAAGCGCCAAACCGAAGTGGGATGTTGCTGCTCGAGCTGCGACACGAACGGCTTTACGTCCGCATGCCGGTCGAGCTTGCGAGCGCATCGAATGAGATAGCTCAGGCGCTCGGCGTCGGCTTCGGCGTCATCGACTTTCAGCGCAGTGAGATATTCGAATGCCGCTTGAGTTTTGTTGTCGAGAAAATCCGCCTCTCCCAGCCGCACGCGCGCCAAATCGCGCTGCGCGCCCTCGAGCTGCGGAATGGCAGCCGCCAGTTCGATTCGCGCCGAAGCAGGATTCTTGGCGTCGAACAGCTTCTGCGCGCGCGCAAGCATCGCACCCGGCGTCGGCGGTGGATAGGCGGCGCCGAGCCGCTGTTTTATATCCACAAGCGCATTAGCTGCGTCACTCGCCTCCTTCGCGACCGGGTACGTGTAATACACGCGTTGGTAATAATCAGCAGCTTGCGCGAGGTCACCGGTCGCTTCAAACGATCGCGCCAGAAGCAGGTCCGATTGAGGCTGGGGAATGACGTCGGCGTATTTTTTGATCAGTTCGAGCGCTTGTTTGGGGCTATTTCCTTCGAGATCCGCCCGTACCGCGAGAGCCGCCGCGGCACCCACTAAAGGCGAAGGCGGCTCCTGATTGAAGACCTTCGTCGCTGATTGCTGCACTTCACTGTAGTTCTTCAATTCATATTCGGCCTGCGCACGTACGTATTGGGCGTAATCGTCCAGCAGGGGCGCTTTGCTCGAAGCCTCAGTCGCGTACTCGGCCGCGGATTCGAAGTTGCCAAGGTCCAGTTGATGCTGCGCGACTGCGATCAACCCGGCCGCGCCCACCACTTTCGGACTTTGAAGTTTCGGAGCCTGAAGTTTTGTTTTATTGGGCTTTTTGCTGGTGCTGTTTGGGGCAGCGTGAACCACGACGGGCAGCACTGCGAGGGCGACACACAGAAGCCTGCTCAGTGAGTCACCTCGGATGCCTGCCACCGCTTTCGCTTCTCGCAAGATCGTTTGTCAACTCAGAAACGGCGGAATTCAACGGCAACAACGTACTGACCACTCTGCGCTGGCGACCCGCATGCTCAAGATCGAAAATGAGTTTGCCATCGCTTTGACTCGCCGCGCCGCCGTTCCAGGCATCCTCTCCATCGGAAGCTTCGACTTTCGAAAGCCGCAGGTCCGGCCAACCGCCTTCGAACGAAAAATCAAACGCCCCGGAGACTTTGTTGAAGGCGTCGTCCACTGTGAGATTCAGATCTTCGGCCGAAAAAGTTCCGTCCGCATGCAGGTTCTGCAGGCTTTCCACTCCGGTCCCGGAGCTGTCGAACTTTCCCTGCGCGTTCAGCAAACCTCCTCGCCAAGGAAAACCGGTGACTTTGGCAGAGAAGCGCCAACGCGGAGAGTACGAAGCGATATTCACCGCGCCACGCGCGCGTATCAAACCTTCCGGCAGATTCAGTTGCACGCTCGTGAACTGCAGGTTCGTCCCCTGCCAAACAAAGCGCGCGGAAAGAGGACCGAGATCTATTTGGTTAACCGCGAAATGCCCGACCGTGAGATCTCCCTCCAGGTTGCGTCCCGCGAGCCACATCGGAATAGTGCGACGCGACAAGCGCAAGCGCGCGAGCAAACCTTGTGCTTTCAAGGTTGGGTCGAGCGTCCGTTCCATCTGATCCAGATCGGCAGAGGGCATTTCCAGATGGATACGTTCGGGACGCTTAGCCAAGGCGCTGTACCGGTAGCGGCCATAAAGCGCTTGCTTCCCAAGCGAGGTTGAGAGATGGTCGAGATCGAACGTTGTATCGTCAAACGTCACCAGCCCTTGCGAGTGTTCAAGTGGAACTGCGATGCCAGGCGGATTCAACGTCGCGTCGGTGAACTGGAACTGCCCCGACCACGACGCGGGCTGCGCGCCTTCGTGCTTGTACACAAGCGTCCCCGAAACGGCGCCCCCATTGAGCATCGTCATCCCGGGAACGGCACTGAACCACGCGTTCACTGTACTCTTCAGAGCGTCTACTGAGAAGTCGTCGGCATTGAGCGAAGCAATCACTCGAGGAGTTGACGTATAGTAATCGCCGCCGGCTTGTAACGTCCCGCGGTCAGTCTGCAGCACAGCCGGCTCCAAATGGATGCGATCGCCGGAGATACTCGCCGTCACGACCGAAGCGCGAAGAGGTGGAACATCGGGCAAGGTAGCGATCGCGTCACGAACCGCGATTCGTCCGGCCACGCCTGAATCGCTCGAATATCCGACGAACCCTTCCAGGGTGCCCTTCAGAGCTAGGTCTCGTGGAAGCGAAAGGCCCATTCGCCTGCCGAGCGGCAACAGCTCTTCGATAGGAGCTTTGTTCAGTTGCGCGAGAACGGACCATACCGGCTGGCTGGAAAAATTGTTCACGAGCATCTGAACTGCTACGGGATTCTCTTCACCGGAGCGCGACGGCAGAGTCTCAAGCTGCCAGTCGATGCCGAATTAAATCCACGTCGCCACGGTAACGGATGTGCCAATCTGCGCCGCTCGAGGGCAAAAGATCCCAGCGGTGAACGTCTTCGACATGCAATTCGCCCGCGATGCGCAAAGCGCCAGCAGGCCCTTCGATACGCGCGTGTGAGCTGATCGTACCGTGCACTCCGACATCGTGACCTTGAAAAAGAGTAGTAAGCTCACTCAAATTACTGGGATCGAGCGCTACATCCGCCTCGAGTTGATTCGCTGCGGCATTCGAAGGATTCACGTACCAGTTCGCGGTCCCGCGCAAATGGCCGAAACCGTTGCCGGCACGATCCGTCCGCGCGGGCGAGCCGGAAAACTGAATGTAGAGCTTGCCCGAGCGTTCCGGGTAAATGGTGAGATCGGAATCTAACACGTAGAGCGTTGTCTTACGCGTACCAAATTTAAAGTCGATGCGTCCGTCCGCAACCTCAAACGCGGGAAAGAGGTTCAGAGGCATGCGCCGCGGCGCGCTCAGACGCTCGATAAGCGCGACAATGTTCCAGTTTCCATCAGTCCGCTTCACCAGATTCAAAGACGGCTCCACCAGGCGCAAACTGGAGAAGCGGATATGGCCGAGTAGCAATTTGTCGACGCGAAGCCGCGCTTCGAGCGTCGGTACGTAAGCAAACGGCTCCACGCCATAACGCGGATCTTCACTAATCGTCACGTCCTCGAGAGAAAAACCCGGTCCAGAAAATATCGTGAAATGCGCGCCGCCGAACGTCACCCGGCGCCCCAGTGAGGATTCGAGAGCCTGTTGAATACGTCCACTGAACCGGGCAGCATTCAGGTGAGGAGCAACAAGGCCCGCCACCAGGAATGCGAGCAGCCCGGCAAAAGCTACACGCCACAGGGCCCGAGATCTCCATTTCACGCTGGTCTGGTGCGCTATTTCGGTCAAAAGATACACGCTACAGTTATTGCCCGTGTGCCCTGATTATAGCGTCGAAAGACATTTTCTTGTTTTTGCGCTGAACCGGAAAAAATGCAATCTGCATGCTATTCTCGTCGCCGTGAATGAAGCTTCAACGCGGCAGATCGCGATGATCTTCGATTTAGATGGAGTTCTGATCCACTCGATGCCGCTCCACCTCATTGCGTGGGAGAGCTATCTGACAAAAATCGGTGTTCGCGTGCACGATCTCGAACAACGAATGCATGGCCAGCGAAACGCCGAACTGGTTCGCGACTTACTGGGCAGCAATCTGCCGGACGACATCGTTTTCGAGCATGGCGCCTCCAAAGAACGGCTGTTTCGCGAGATGCTGAGCGCCCATCCCGAGACTTACCGCGTACCCGGCGTACTCGAATTCCTGAACCGGCATCGCGACACGCCGAAAGCGGTGGCTTCCAATGCCGAGCCTGCGAACATCGATTTCGT
Organism: uncultured Acidobacteriaceae bacterium; assembly: GCA_963787615.1. Classification (GTDB taxonomy): domain Bacteria; phylum Acidobacteriota; class Terriglobia; order Bryobacterales; family Bryobacteraceae; genus Bog-105. The sequence continues at coordinate 328,006 of CAWBDJ010000003.1, forward strand.
ACTCGAGCGCTTCGGTCTGAGGACGTTTTTTCAGGTCACGGTCGACGGTTTCCAGGTCACGCGACCGAAGCCGTTTCCGGACATCTACCTTAAGGCTGCGGAGCGGCTGCACACGAAGCCGCAAAATTGCATTGTGTTCGAAGATTCGCCTACGGGCCTTGATGCAGGCCGTGCGGCAGGAATGCGCCTTGTCGCCGTGGAGACCACTCCAACTGAGTTCACGGCCGTCGACCTCCACATCAAAGACTTTCTTGATCCCCAGCTTGAACCGTGGCTGCAGGCGCAAATGCATAAGTAGGGCAGCCCTGTTAGAATCCGCAGTAATGTTTCGCGGTATCGAACATTTCGCCATCGCCTCGCCCAATCCGAAACGCCTCGCCGATTGGTACGCAGCCTATCTCGATTTTGAGATCACTTATGAGTACGCAGGTAACTACTTCGTACAAGCATCGAATGGCGCACTTGTCGAGATCGTCCCAGCCGAAGGAGAGCGTGCGGAAGCCGGGATGCGCGCGCCCGGCATGAGGCATACCGCGATTTCGGTGGATGATTTCGATGCTGCTTATGAGCAACTCAAATCGCAGGGCGTGAAGTTCGAAGGAGAGCCATACACGAATCAAGGTAACCGCCTAGTCTTTTTCAAAGACCCCGACGGGAATCTGATTCACCTCATCAAACGCGAAAAGCCTCTCGCATAAACGAGCTTTTCGACGGTCCCGCCCGCCCGCTATAGGGAGCGCGTGCTACAAAGAGCATTGCTTGCTGAAGCGAGTCTTTAGAGCGTTTCAATATCCGGACTTCCGCCTGATGTGGCTGGGCGCCTGCACATCCACCATTGGGACCTGGATGCAGATCCTGGCGCAGAGCTGGTTGGTATATCAGCTCTCCAACTCCTCTCTTTACCTGGGGCTCGACGCCTTCTTCGGTCAGATCCCCATATTCTTGTTTTCACTTTTCGGCGGAGTGTTCGCCGACCGAAAGAGCCGGCAAACTTTGCTGTTGATCTCGCAATTTGTGCAACTCACTTGCGCATTCGTCTTGGCCACCCTCGTCGCGACCGGTGTGGTCCGCGTCTGGCATATCTGGTGCTTGTCGTTTACGGTGGGTGTCGCGCAATCGTTCGGCGGCCCGGCCTATTCAGCTCTCATTCCCACACTCGTGAAAAAGGAAGACCTTCAGAATGCGATCGCTCTCAATTCCATCCAATTCAATCTCGCGCGAGTAATCGGGCCGGCGCTGGGCGGCATCGCTTTAGTGAAACTGGGCGCGGCGTGGTGCTTCACTCTGAACGGCATTTCGTTCATAGCGGTTATTATTTCCCTCCTGATGATTCGGCCTCACTTCGTGCCGGAGAAGACCGGCGAATCCGTACTAGAGAGCATGCGGGAGGGAATCGATTTCCTACGCAAACGAGAAGGTATGGCGAGCCTCGTCGCACTGGCTTTCTTCGCGACCTTGCTCTCCTATCCCCTGATCACCTTCTTGCCCGTCATGGCACGAGATGTGTTCCACGGAGGGTCGAAAGTCTTTACATTGTTCTTATGCTTTTCCGGCGTCGGGTCCATAACAGGCGCACTGCTGGTCGCAGCCAGCCACAGCCAAAAGGGGTACGCCAAGCGATCCGTGAGCGTCATGCTGGCACTCGGAGTATTGATCGCCTGTTTTGGAATGTCGAGAAATCTGGCGTTGAGCATCGCGCTTGTTTTCGGAGCCGGAGCATCGCTGATGGTTGTTTTTGCACTGAACTCTTCACTTGTGCAGTTATATGTAAGCGATGCGATGCGCGGGCGAGTGATGAGTGTCTACAATGTGGCATTTCGAGGAGGCATGCCGCTCGGTAGTGTCATTTCCGGCTATTTGATTCGACAAACGTCGGCACCGGCAATCATGACCGGCAATGGAGTCCTGGTTGTGACACTTGCGCTTTATTACTTACTTGTCGAGCGCAAACTGGCGAAACTCTGATCTATCGCGTGCGTCCCTCCTACAATGGAACCGAAAATCTCTCGGAGCTTGGGTTGAAACTCACGCAGGCCGTGCTAGTACTCTGTGCTTGTGCCGCTGCGGTTAGAGGCACTACTGAAATAAGCGATCTTGTAAACGCAAGGGATCGTCAGGACCTGCCGGCGATCGAGCGCAGCATTCAGCAGTATCAAGATATCGAGCAACAAAATTCCCGGTCAGCGGATGCGCATTACAAACTAGCATTGGCCTATTCCTATGGCGCTGAAGTTGCAATGGAGCTTCATGACAAGAAAAAGTCCGAGGCCCTTGCAGAGGCCGGTTTGGGTCCCGCCAGAAAGGCTGTGGGCGAGGACAAATCCAATGCGGAGTATCATCGGCTTCTCGGTGAGCTTTGCGGTCAGGTCATTCCCGCTAATCCAATTATGGGCACGTTAAAATACGGTCAGTGCGCTCGTGGCGAGATACAAAAGGCCATACAACTCGACAACAAACTGGCGCTTGCCTACGTGAGTCGCGGAGTTGGCAACTACTATCTGCCCTCTGGGATGGGAGGCGGGTTGGACCTTGCTCTGAAGGATTTCGACACAGCTATCGCGCTGAACCCTAATTTGGCAGAGGCATACCTGTGGAAAGGCATTGCACTGCGCAAAGCGAACCACGATGCTGAAGCCCGACAGGCTTTTGAGCGTGCCGTACAGCTCGAGCCAAATCGCTCTTGGGCCAAAGAGCAATTGAACAAGACCCCCGTTCGGTAAATGCGCCGGACATTTCTCCTGTTCCTGGGAGTAGTCGCAATTACTTGGCTTGAGTACGAATTCCGTCCCGGACATTCCTACTTACAAGCCGACACCCAGATATACCTTCCGATCTTAGAGCGCTTAGATACTCCGGGTTTCTTGTCGCGCGACTTAGTCGCTACTCATCCGAACGTCGCGCTCACCATCTACGACGAAGTTACTCTCTTCCTCCACGAAGCGGCGCAATTGGACTTCCGGTCTGCGCTTACCGCACAACAGCTCTTGTTCCGAGCAGCCGCCTTGCTCGGCGTCTTCTTGTTAGCTCTTGCTACCGGCGTAGGCGATCTGATGGCTTTCCTGATCGCAATCGTGTTGAATTTAGGTGCGACCTTGATCGGCCCCGACGTCCTGCTCGTTGACCGTGAGCCGTTGCCCGGAGGATTCTCATTTGGACTTACTTTGCTTGCTGCAGGACTAATCGCACGCGAGAAGCCGTTGCTTGCGGCGTTGGCCGGCGGCCTGGCTGTCGTGTATGAACCCACCATTGCAGCACCGCTATGGGCAGTGCTCCTGGTGGCTTTTATTGTCGATCGGCATTTGCGCCGTCTTTTGCGGCCGGCGATTACGATTCTCATCATCTTCACGTTGCTGTTGGCGAATCTGGCGCAGTTGCAGCCCGGGCCGGTGGAGTCTCAGGACTTCTTCAGCAAGATTTCAGAGCCCTTTGCCGCATTGCAGCAGTATCGTACGCCGTCCGTTTGGGTGAGGCTTTGGGCTGCGGCCGAGATGTGGCACTATCTCGCGATCTTAGTGGTCGGCCTGTGGGCCACCGCCCGCATCTGGCCGACGCTGAAAAGGCAGGTGCGTTGGCTCTTCATCGCGCTCCCGTTTTGCGGGATTGCAAGTGTTCCCGTATCCGATTTCTTGCTCGATCATCTGCGTTGGTCGATTATTCCGCAGATCCAACCAGCGCGAGCGCTTCTCTATACTGTGGCTTTTTCCTCGCTGGCGTGCGCGATTGCCGGCGCGCGCGCCGCCATGGCCCGCAAAGCGTTCGAGGCATCGCTCTGGTTTGTGATTGTATTTGCGCTTTCGATGAATGTCCGTATCCTCGACCTCTTCAGGCTCGGCAGTTCGATGCACCTCTTCCAGCTCGGATCGTCGATCTTATTGGCTTGCGCGTTCGCATGGTTATCGAGCAGATTTGCGAATACTAAGTGGCAGGCCCTTACTCTACTCGTACCGCTCGCCGCAATCTTTGTCATGCCGGGATACGGACCGGCCGACCGTCCTCCGACAGTAGATCGCAAAACCGATCCTCGAACTCGCGAATTGGGCAGAAGAGAACACCTGGGGCAGTTCCATGTTCCTTTTCCCCGATGCCGGACGCGAACGCTATCCTGGGATATTTCGCGCTGAATCGCGCCGCGCGCTGTGGGCAGATTGGATGAGCGGCAGCCTCGTTCCCTACTCCGAGTCGTTCGCTCTTGAATGGTGGGAGCGCTGGCGGGAAACCATGCAGGACGGATTTTCACCCTTGCGCCTGGAAAACATGCTCGCGCTCCCCATCGATTACTATGTCTTGAAGCGCGAGCACGAATTGCGAGGCGTCAAACCAGCCTTTCAAAACAGCCAGTTTGTGGTGTACGATTCCACCGACCTGAGAAATGCCAAGCCTCCGCTGCGTGTCGCTACCGTCAACGCAGGACACTAACCGTTCAGGTTGATACCGAGCTTCTTTAACTCCTCGGCGTAATAACGCTTGTGGAGAATGTCGTACTCTTCACCGCCTTCAGCGATATCCCGTTTCTGAGTTTTGATCTTTTGGCGCGCTGCCTTGTCGATGCGATCTTCCAGTTGGAGCAGGTCGGTCATCTCACGAACGAGGGCAAGTCGCAGTTCGTTGGGATCATTGCGAACTCTGAAATCGCGCGATTTCCGCATACCGGTCACAAGCTTATGCGACAACTCGTTCACGCGGTCGCGGGACAGCTTCATCGCATCACCCGTATCGCGTCCGGAAGCTCGAGTCAGCTTGCGTTGTGCCAGTAATTGATTTTTGATCTTGCGAAACATCTCCTGATAGGAAATGTTCTCGCGGCGCATGTATTCGCTGTAGTCCTCCAACAGATCGCGAACTTCATCGTTCAGCCGGTCTTCGGTCGAAAGATCCTCTTCTATCATTTGGGCGATAATCCCGGCGGCAACAGTTGGATTCGACGTTTCAAACGCAGCGGGACTGAGACGGCTCACCAGCTGCCGCGAAAGGTATCCAATAAATTCTCGACCCAATAGCATTCGAGCGTAGTTTAACAACTGAAGCGAACTTCGTCGTGAACACGCCCGCAGCGCTTAATGCAATGATTCCTCACCGCGATGGTTCGCCCGGAATTCGCTGTCAATCGCCCGCCGCCCGCCATAGCCATCCTCCACCTCATGCCAGAAGCCGATTCCAGATTCCCCGAGCTTCCAGCACAGGTAGACTTCCTTGTCTCTGTAGAGCGTAGGAAAATCCACTAAACCAATGTTGATGTCTTTCAGTTGGCAGCCGATCTCCTGAAAACGCTCGAACTCTGATTTCAGGGTGCGAGCGGCCGTATCTTTGCGCGCGCGCAGGTCCGCAATTCGTTCTCGCGGGGGAACCATGCCACCGGCCAGAGCGACGCGTTGGCCGATAACGCTGAGTTCGCCATCGCTGCTTTCGTATTCCTCTTTCAGTTCAATCAAGCTGCGCAGCAGGCTCTCTACCTCGGGCAAAAGATGCTCCGCTTGGCGCAGAGTGAAAAAGCGCGGCACAAACTACCTTAATACAACGGCACACGCGCTGGTTATGCTGAGACGTGCGAATCGGCATTCACTGTTCTACTGCAGGCTCGCTCGATCGTGCCGCGATCAAAGCAAACGAGTTGGGTGCAAACACCTTTCAGATCTTTTCCGCGAGCCCGCGCATGTGGCGCGCCAACGCACCCGATCCTGAACAAATTGCACGCTTGAATCGGCTGCGCGATCAGCATGATCTGACACCACTCGCTATTCACGACAGTTATTTGATCAACCTTGCCGCTCCGCCCTCCATCGTCCGTGAGAAATCGATTGACGGCTTCCGCGGCGAATTAGAACGGGCAATCCTGATCGGTGCGGACTACCTGGTGACGCATCCTGGCAATTACAAAGGCATGACCGTCGAGCAAGGAATGCTCAACGTGGCGGAAGCGCTGGCGCTCGCCTGGCGGGCTGTTCATCCCACTTTGAAGAAACGGCCGAAACTGACGGTATTGCTTGAAAACACGGCCGGGGCGGGAGCGCAACTTGGCGGAAAACTCGACGAACTATCCGCCATGCGCCAACTCGCCGGGCCGTATCTCGACATTCCTATTGGTTTCTGCCTGGATACCTGCCACTGCTACGTCAACGGTTTCGATATCGCGCAGGAAGCCGGGCTTGTCGACCTGATCGAATGCGCAAGGGAAACGCTTGGTTTGGAACACGTGCGCATCATTCACACAAATGATGCAAAGACTCCCTTGAACTCGCATTCAGATCGCCACGCCAACATTGGCGCTGGTTATATTGGTTTAGAGGGCTTTCGCCGCATTCTGAATCATCCAGAACTGCGAAACAAAGCCTTCATCCTCGAAACGCCCGTCGACAACCCGGGCGACGATCTGCGCAACGTCACAGCGTTGAAGGAGCTGGTATTCCCGAAAAAGCGTTTGACCACAAGGAAATCGAGCCTAAGTGGCACGAGCGTTGGGCGCGTGACCCGTCGCTCTACGTAGCGGACGCTCCCCAACGACCGAAGTACTACGTTCTCGAGATGCTGCCCTATCCGAGCGGCAAGCTGCACATTGGACACGTACGCAATTACGCGATTGGAGACGCGCTCGCGCGTTACATGTGGATGCGCGGCTACAACGTTCTCCATCCGATGGGCTGGGATGCGTTCGGTTTGCCCGCCGAAAATGCCGCGCTGAAAGCCGGTCGGGCGCCGCGCGAGTGGACGCTCAGCAATATCGCGCACATGAAGGAACAGATGCAGCGCCTCGCCTTTGCGATCGACTGGAGTCGTGAAGTCTCGACCTGCGAGCCCGAATATTATCGCTGGAACCAGTGGTTCTTTTTGAAAATGTTCGAGCGCGGTTTGGCTTATCGCAAAGAGGCGCTCCTGAACTGGTGTCCGGAATGCGGCACCGTGCTCGCCAACGAACAGGTGGTAAACGGCTGCTGCTGGCGACATGAAACCACGCCGGTGGAACAGCGTGCCATGCAGCAGTGGTTTCTGCGAATAACCCGGTATGCCGGTGATCTGCTCGATGCTCTGAACGGTCTCGAAGATGGGTGGCCGGAACGCGTCATTTCAATGCAGCGCAATTGGATCGGCCGTTCTGAAGGCGCAGAGGTCGATTTCGCGGTCGAAGGATTCCCGCAGAAGATCAGAATCTTCACGACGCGCATTGACACCATCTATGGCGCCACTTGCCTGATACTCGCACCCGAACACCCGCTGGTCGAAAAACTCGTAGCAGAAGAAGCCGCGCGCATCGAGATCAAAGAGATGATCGATGCAACGGCGCGTCAGGATCCGGGAAGTCTTGAGAAGGTCGGTCTCTTCACGGGCCGCTACGCCATTCGCCCATTTGACGGTTCGAGAATTCCGATTTGGGTCGGCAATTTCGTCCTGATGGGATATGGCACTGGCGCAATTATGGCGGTGCCGGCGCATGACGAGCGTGACTTCGAATTTTGCCGTGCCTACGATATCCCCGTTGTGCCGGTTATCAGACCGGCAGATGGAACGCTCGCGGACGGCGGCGCCATGGCGGAAGCATTTCTCGATTACGGAATCCTCGAAGAGTCCGGAGAGTGGTCGGGCTTTTCGAGCGCGGAAGCACGCGACAAGATGATGGCCTTCGCCGCGCGCAACGGCTTTGGAACACAGGCGATCACCTATCGAATTAAAGATTGGGGCATTTCGCGGCAGCGATATTGGGGCACGCCCATCCCGATCATCTATTGCCGCCAATGCGGTGCCGTTCCTGTGCCCGAGCAAGATCTTCCCGTACTTCTGCCCGAAAACGTGAAGATCACGGGAAAGGGCAGGTCGCCATTAGAAGCGGTCGAATCGTTCATCCATGTCCCTTGTCCGACATGCGGCGCGCCGGCGCGGCGGGAGAGCGACACCATGGACACGTTCGTCGACTCGTCGTGGTACTTCTACCGATACTGCGATCCCCACAACGCGGGCGCCCCGTTCGATTCGAAGGTCGTCGCGTACTGGTTTCCGATCGATCAATACATCGGTGGAGTGACGCATGCGATTTTGCACCTCATCTATTCGCGCTTTTGGACCAAGGTCATGCGCGATTTGGGTCTGATCACCAATAGCGAACCCGTGAAAAACCTCTTCACACAGGGCATGGTGTTGATGGGTGGAAGTGCGATGTCGAAATCGAAAGGCAACGTTGTCGATCCGGATGAAATGGTCGAAAAATACGGTGCCGACACGTGCAGGCTGTACACGCTGTTTGCTGCTCCCCCAGAGAAGGACATGGATTGGAACGAGTCGAGCGTGGAAGGCCAATACCGGTTCCTGGGACGCGTCTATCGCTTCGTTACTCGCAATGCGGATCGGACTGGAACGGGCGATCTGAACGAGGCCGATCGCAGGGCACTTCGTAAGCTGCATCAGACCATTCGAAAAATCACGAATGACTTCGACAGCCGGTGGCACTTCAATACTTCCATCGCGTCTCTGATGGAACTGGTCAACGAGTTGTATCACGTGGAAGAAAAGCTTTCTGGCGCGGCAACCCGGCAGATTTGCGAAAAGCTCACTTTGTTGTTAGGTCCGTTCGCGCCTTACACCTCCCAAGAGTTATGGGACGCGCTCGGCCAGAACGGGCCCGTTTTCCGTGAGAAGTGGCCTGACTATGATCCGGAATTAGCGAAAGAAGCTCTCGCCGAAATTCCTGTTCAGGTGAACGGGAAGCTGCGCGGGCACCTGCAGGTAGCGTTCGGCCTCGCCAAGGAAGAACTGGAACGGCTTGCGCTGGCACATGAAAAGGTAAAGACTTTCGTTCAGGGAAAGCAAGTAGTCAAGGTCGTAGTCGTTCCCGACAAACTCGTCAACATCGTTGTCAAGTAGCAGCCCGGCGCAACTATTCCTGCCGATAAGTGGGTAAATGCGTCTGTGCGCGTCCAGCCACAGCTATGGAAAACCACAGTTTTGTATCCGGCTGTTTTAATCTAGAAGGTGAAGGCGGGAGTTTGGACGCGCAAAATGCGATCTGGGCGGATTCTCTAACTAAGATCTACCGTTCCGGCGGGGCGGAAATCGTCGTATTCAACGATCTCTCGCTGCGAGTGCGTCGCGGTGAACGACTGGCCATTATTGGCGAATCCGGCGCCGGCAAATCGACGTTGTTGCATCTCCTCGGCGGTCTCGACCGTCCTTCCGCCGGGCGAATCTGGTTCGGCAGTGAAGAGATCGTCTCGCTGGCGGATCACTCGCTGGCGAACTTTCGAAACCGGCAGATTGGTTTCGTGTGGCAGAATCCGTCGCTGCTGCCCGAATTCACCGCTCTTGAGAACGTGATGATGCCCCTGTTGATTCGCGGCGTCACTCCCGAAGAGGCCGCACGAGCGGCTCGCTCGCGATTAGAAGAAGCTGGCTTGAAAGCACGCGCTGGGCATCGCGCTGGCGAATTGTCGGGCGGAGAGCAGCAGCGAGTAGCGTTGGCGCGCGCTCTGGTAGGCGGCCCCCAGGTCTTGCTCGCCGACGAGCCGACCGGCAGTCTCGATTTTCGGACGGCAGAGACAATGATGAACCTCCTCAGTGAAGTGCACGCGTCTAATAATCTGACGTCCATCTTTGTGACGCACAACCTGGGGTTCGCAGCTCGCTGCGATCGAGTTTTAGAGTTAAGGAAGGGCACCCTGCACACGCCATCAATGATGGAGCCGCAGGAAGCCGGGGTAGTACAGGACGCAACCCGTCTTGGCGGTGGCACTTATGTTTGAACGATATACCGAGAAAGCGCGCCGGGTCATCTTCTTCGCAAGATATGAGGCGAGCCAGTTCGGAAGTCCTTACATCGAGACCGAGCATCTCCTGCTGGGTCTTTTACGTGAGGACAAAGCGCTTGCCAATCGATTCCTGCGGTCTCACGCGGCGATCGAATCGATTCGCAAGCAAATTGAAGCGCACACGACGGTTCGCGAGAAGGTATCGACTTCGGTCGATCTTCCGCTGAGTCACGAATGTAAGCGCGTTTTGGCTTATGGCGCTGAGGAAGCAGAACGGTTGAGCCATAAGCACATTGGAACCGAGCACTTGTTGCTCGGCCTGTTGCGCGAAGAAAAGAGCTTTGCTGCGGAGATCTTGCACGAACGCGGTCTGCGGCTGTCCGCGGTGCGTGAAGAGATCGCACGCACGGCGTCCGAGAAAACCTCCGCCAGCCGGCCCAAGGAGAGCTCGCTGCTGGCCGAATTCAGCCGCGATCTCACGCAAGCGGCCGTAGACGGCATGCTCGATCCGCTGATTGGGCGCGACTCGGAGTTGGATCGCGTGGTTCAGATCCTATGCCGGCGCACCAAGAACAATCCAGTGTTGATCGGCGAGCCTGGCGTCGGCAAAACCGCCATCGTCGAAGGTTTGGCGCAGCGCATCGCGGATGGTGACGTACCGTCGTTCCTGTCCGACAAGCGCATTCTGGCGCTCGACCTCTCGTTGATTGTCGCGGGCACGAAGTACAGGGGCCAATTCGAAGAGCGTCTGAAGACCATCATGAAAGAGCTGATGGAAAATCAGAACGCCATCATCTTTATCGACGAGCTCCATACGCTTGTCGGCGCCGGGTCGGCCGAAGGTTCGCTCGATGCGGCCAACATTTTGAAGCCGGCGCTGTCGCGCGGCGAGATTCAGTGCATTGGCGCCACAACGCCAGCCGAGTATCGCAAGTCCATCGAGAAGGACCGTTCGCTCGAACGGCGCTTTCAAGCTGTCAAGGTTCCGCCGCCGGTCGAGAACGATGCCATTCGCATTCTCTTCGGCATCAAGGAGCGCTACGAAAAATTCCACGCTGTCGCATACACGGATGAAGCCATCGAATCGGCAGTTTACACGTCCACGCGATTTATTCCGGACCGCTTCCTGCCGGACAAAGCCATCGATCTGATCGACGAGGCCGGTGCGCGCGTTAAGCTTCGCCAAACGACTCTCCCGACCGAGGTCGCCGACATCCAGAAGCGCATTAAGTTCATCGTGCACCGGATGGAAAACGCGATCGCGAACCACGAGTTCGAGAAAGCGCGTTTCTACTCCGACGAGGAACGCAAAGAACGCGAAAATCTGCGGCAATTGCGCGAAAAATACAACCTGGACGACACCTCCACAGGCGTTGTATCGAAGGACGATATTGAGGACGTGGTTGCGCGCTGGACCGGCGTTCCGATGACCTCCATCAAGGAAGAAGAAATAAACAAGCTCCTGCGCATTGAAGAGGAGCTGCACAAACGGGTCATCAGTCAGGAAAAGGCGATTTCCGCGTTATCGCGTGCCATTCGACGTTCTCGTGCCGGCCTGAAATCTCCCAAGCGGCCGGCCGGTTCATTTCTGTTCCTCGGCCCAACGGGTGTTGGAAAAACGGAAGTCGCTCGTGCGCTTGCGGAATTCCTGTTCGGCAGCGAGAAATCTCTCATCCGCTTCGACATGTCCGAATTCATGGAGAAGCACTCGATCTCGAAGCTGATCGGCTCGCCTCCCGGGTACGTGGGATATGAGGAAGGCGGACAACTCACCGAGCGCGTGAAGCGGGCGCCGTATTCGATCATCCTGCTCGACGAAATCGAGAAGGCGCATCCGGACATCTACAACATCCTGCTCCAGGTATTTGAAGACGGGCAGTTGACGGATGGACTCGGCAACACGGTCGATTTCAAAAACACCATCATCATCATGACCTCGAATCTGGGCGCTCGCTTTCTCGACAAGCGCGGTCAGATCGGGTTCGCTACCGCATCGACCGGTATTCCGCAGAAGGTGGAAGAACAGGTGATGAGCGAAGTCAAACGGGCCTTCAATCCCGAGTTCCTCAACCGCCTCGACGAGGTGATTCTATTCACGTCATTGATCGACGAGGATCTGATCAAGATCATCGGCTTGCTGGTGGAACAGATAAATACCAACCTCGTGGCGAAGCAGATCAAAATTCGGCTCGACCCGGAAGCGGCGAAGTACATTCTCGACAAGACGTGCAGCGATCGCAGTTATGGCGCGCGGCCTCTGCGGCGTGCGTTGCAGAAGTACATTGAAGATCCTCTATCCGAAGCGCTTATACAGGGCTCGCTTCCCCGTCCCGGGGAGCTAGAAGTTTATGTCGGCGAAAACGGGATCTACTGCAGGCAAATCGGCGATCTGGAGGGTGAACCCGTTCCCGCCGGTGGAGTCGAAGAGACCGTATCTCCATCTGCTGCCGGCACGCCGTTGTACATGTTCTAGACGGCGCAGTGCGGTTTAGATTGATTTCGGGCGGGGCTTCGGTCTCGCCCTTTTCAATTTCTCGTCCGCGCTAATCTGGAACGCTAAATTCGATGGTGCGCGCGGTCATCGCGTTATCGCGATGCACCTCGACATACACATTCCACTCGCCCGAAATCGGGAAAATCGGTTTTGCGACATAAACGCCGGCGCTGATACCAGGTGCCGGAAAAACTTTCACCTGCGTGCCGTCCAGCATCTCGATTTGGAGCGTTACTTTGGCCTGTATCACCGGTTTGCGCAAGGCATCGTTAACCGTGATCTGAAACGGCACCTGCACTCCGGTTTGAAGTTTTGCCGTTGGTTCAAAGCGAATATTGAAGTTCCCTTCGCGCTCCGGCGGCTGTTGCGCAAACAGAAGACCGAAACTGCAAAGCAGGATCGCGATGATTTTCACGCCCTTATTTTAGCCGCTTCAATATTTTTCGATGTGAATGCTACCTGAGCTCGTATTCGCGGAGATGAGCGCGCCGCCATTTCCCAGCTTTCCTTTCACGTCGTGCTTTCTCATTTCTTCTGTTGAAGTCAACGGCAGATCGGTCGTAATGCTCGAAAAACTGTTCGTCGCGCTGAGCTCGGCGTTGGTATCGCCCGGTAGCCGGAGTGTCACGTGACCGTGTGTTGTTTCGGCGCTAATCGGATTGGAGTGAAATTCCGCCATTGAGAGATTGATACTGCCGTTGGTCGTCGTGACCCGAATGCGCTTGCCGTCCTGCGGTTTCAGAATGGTGAGATCGATTCCTCCGTTCGTCGACTCTGCCTCGATCGCCCCCTGCTTGAGCCGGCCACGAACGCCGCCGTTCGTTGTCTCGGCCCGCTCAACTCCGCTGCACTCCTCCATGTCGATCGTTCCGTTTGTGGTGTGCACTTCGTAGTCGCCGCTATCGCGCGCCATGGAAATACGGCCATTGGTGGTTGTAACGCGCCCTCCACCTTCCAAATCCTCGACCGAAAGCGATCCATTCGTGGTTTGAGCGCGGCTCAAGGTAATCTCCCGCGGTACGCGAATCGAATAACGCGCTCCGAAGCCGCCGTGGAAGAAATCCTTCGGCGCTTCGGTGTGGATCAACGCGGTGTTGCCGCTAACGTCCACCTTGATCTGAACCTCCCGCAGCCGGTCATCGCTAGGAGCGTACTTTGTTCCGGAGATTTCAATCGTGTTGCGATCCCAGCCGGCAATGTCGATGGAGCCGTTCGTGTTGTCCACGTCGAGCCGCCCCCCAGGCTGGAGCGCGTACGAGTAGTGGAACTCTTCTTTCGCTCGATCAAAGCCATTGAAATCATCACAGCCGGCGAGTACAACGGCAGCAGCAATAACGCCGATTCCCATCCACGTACGGTTCATGAGCCCTCCGCAAAGCGCTTCTTTGCTTCAGAAGGAGGGTACGCAAATCGCGTGAAAATTGTTCCCGGATGCCGGGACACAGGAATGACGGGAATTGGTAGGGGCGACAGGAATCGAACCTGTGACCCTCAGCTTAGAAGGCTGATGCTCTATCCGACTGAGCTACGCCCCCGCGTCCGCACACTTCTTCAGTGTAGCGGTGACGTGCATTGACGCTTTCGTCCGAAGACGTGAATGAGCAGCGACTACGGACTCGTCGGAACAGGCCCGCTGCCCGGCTGCAGAATTGCATCGACAGCCAGACCGAGACCGCCGAGCGTTGCGCCCAAAGTTAGAAACAAGAATGCTTCCCGGCGCCGCCTTCTTCGTCTCTCTTCTTCGGGTGTCGCGGCAGTAGCGCCACTTTGACCAGCTTGATTTGCGGTAGCGCCACTTTGACCCGTGTTCGCGCTGTTTTGCCCGGCCGCTGGCGGATTACTATCGGTCGCGAACGATGATGCAGTGCCGGCTCCGATCCGAGTTAAGAGAGCGCCCTGCTGGTTGAAGACATTCAACGAGCCGCTCAACGCAGCAATCTGAAGATCGGCGCCATCGAATCGCACAACTGCTTCAGAGGCAGGCTCTGCGCTCCGAATCCGATAATGTGCGGCGTCGATAGTGAACCGGTTCGTGTCATTGACCCGTGTTGCGCCTTGCTGCAGGACCACATGATCCCTGTAAAACGTGCCCGCGGAGTTGATTCCCAAAATGAGAGATGCACCGTTCTGCAGATAAACCCGGCTGGATGCCGGGCCGGTCTTAATTTGCGACCCTTCAAACACGTTCGCGTTACCTTCCACCTTTGCATCATTGACTGTGAAGGTACCGGACGCGGAGGCCACACCAATAGTGGGAGTTACCGCGAACAAACAACTACTGGAGAGAGCGGTCGCGAAGCACAGCTTCAAAACATTCAGTCTCATCCATTTCCTCCGGGACGTCGAGCCGTCTCGAACTCGAAGCGCTCCCAGTATAACGGAATAGTTTAAGATGATCAAACGGAAGTAGAAGCGATGGATTATTACGAGGAACTCGGGATCCCGCCGACCGCAACTGAAGAAGAGATCCGTCGGGCGCATCGTCGCTTGACCAAGCTATTTCATCCCGATCAGCAAACAGACGAGGGGATAAAACTGCTGGCCGAGACACAAATGCGGCGGCTCAACTCGATTGTCGAGATCCTCAACGATCCGGAGCGGCGACGGGCTTACGACGAGCAACGCCGAGACGGCTTGGCCGGGTTCGGCCCGAGTACGCTCAACCAGCGCGCCCAAACTCCGCGCCGCACCTTTGGATCTTTGCCCTGGTGGCTCGTCAGCACGGCTGGCGCGATCGCGCTCACCGTGGGAGCGGTCTGGTTTTGGGCCGATAATTGGGGTAGTTCCTTCGCGAACCGTAATCCCACATACATTCCGTCTGAAGCGACTGCACAGGCGCCGCCGACCAAACCGGTTGCCGCACCCCCGGCTGCTCAGCCAGCCGCACCCGATAGTCGCCAGGCTGCTTCTTCCGCCGCTCCTCCTGCGCGGGTGGACGTGGAGACCGCGCGGCGAACCGAACCACCAATGAAGAACGAGGGCTCGCAAAGTGCGTCGTCGCCCCCGCAAACTGTAGAAGTGCCTGCGAATTTGAGTTCGCGAACCGTCGCGACCGTACCGATTTCCACCCGTCGGAGCAAAACTGTCACTGTGAGTGCGAACCACCCTCCCGAGATCCCGCAGGCGGCGCCGTCTGTACCGACGCGAAAGACCCTCAATCTGGGAAACACGCACGTTTCCGCGAGCGTGCGCCCGGTGAACGTCAATCTTCCGCCGCCGCCGAACGTACCCACGGCCTTGCCTTCACGCGACGACGCGGCTCCGATTCCAGTAGCGGCGATACCCAGCGTCCCGGTGAAGTTTCCGGCACCCGGCGCTCCCGCTAAAGTGGCCGCAGCAGAAACCACCCTTCCGGCCGCAGTCAAATCTACACATCAGAGCCCTCTCGAAGGGGAATGGGTTTACGCGCCCACCGAACCGGAGAAACCCAGGCCAGGGTTCTACCCACCGGAGTTTATCGACCTAAGATTGTTTCGAAGTGATGGCGGTTTACACGGACAGTATCGAGCAAAATACCACATAACCGACCGGCCCATTCCGCCCGATGTCAGTTTCACCTTGACACCGGACGCAGGGGCTAACAAGTTCGTTTGGAAGAGTTCTAACGGCAGCAAGGGAACGCTAAAAATCACTTCGATGAACGGCCCCAGCATCAAAATAGAGTGGCGCACGACGGTTTACACCAATGGCCCCGCATTGACGGCGGGGACCGCGACGCTAGTCCGGCGGCAGCAACAGATTAGTGAACAGTAGCGGCCGAACTCACTTGCAGGTTATGAACGGCGGTGCCGGCAAAGATGCCTGCTTCTGCGAAGTTGCCGAACGCGAAAACCCCTTTTAGCTCTCTGTGCCTTCTCAGGCAGATCTGCGGAATGATCACAGCCGCGGCCAACCCGGCTTTAATGCCCAGGCCCTTCGCCCCGAAGGTACCGTTTGAGGAAGCGAGAAGGGAGTTTCCCTCTAGCTTGCCCCAGGATGTAGCCGCATCCAGACTCGTACCTGCGACCGCCGCGACCATGCTGGCAATCCACAGGCGATTCATGAACTTGTCGTGCGGACTTTCATCCGTTGCAATGGTTGTTTTCGGAGCCGCGGCATAGGGACTTGCCGATACGTCATCATTCGGCAGCATAATTCGGGGAGCAATCACAACCTGCCCGGGTTGGATCGGTGTCTGCGCGCACAGCAACCCCGTGCCGCCTATCATCATCAGCGCCCACCCGCTGCTGAGGATCAGTGCTTTCATGTCTTACCTCCAGTCGCGAAACGCGATCATCCGTCTAATCGGCGGATGTTGAGGAGGAGGTTAGGGGGTTAGGTCAATCGAGCGCACCGGCCTCAATCGCCGCGTGCATTCTCTTTCAAATAATCGACGCGCGCAACCGCTGAACCGAAAGACCACCTGCAAAACTGCATGAAATCAGGACACTTGCGGTTTATCACATCGTGTGATCGACCCGCAGTCCCGAATCCGAATGTAGAGCATGTAGGCGATGATCACCACGTTTATGACGAGCACTCCGATACGTTCCCAATCCACCCGCTCGATGAGTTTGAGGATCTCCCACGGCAAGTACATCGTGCCGGAAAGTAAGGCAAACCATTCGGCCCAGATTCGGCGGTTCCACAGTCCCCAAGCTTCGACGAAGCGAACACTGCAATAGGTAAGCGCAGCTGCTGCGATCGTCAACACGCGCGCGTCCGTCACGCGCGAAGCCGTATCCATCAAGAGCTGCGCCATACGCCGGTCCGGATCCATATGCAGGTGAAACAGCAGGCTTGCGGCGAAATCCTCCGCATGCCTATGGACGATAAGCAACGTGATGCCGAGCAGCAGAACAGCGCTCCCCTTCAGAGCTTCGAATGTGGCGACGGCACGTAGGCCGGCGGGACTCGAACGCTCGTCGATGGCCTGCGGTTCGTGCGGTTGGTGCGGAATGGGAGATTGCGTGTCCAACGTCGCCATATTCCGATGCTCCCATAAGCGGGCTCATCGAGGTTGTCTGGCCGGCTATTCGGAGTGCAGAGCGCGCACAGGATCGATGGTCGCCGCTCGCCGCGCCGGAATATACGAAGCGATCAATCCGACAATGAGCATCATCGCCGGCACCCCGGCGTAAATAAGCGGATCAGCCGTGCTCACGCCGAAGACAAGCCGCGATAAAACGTGGCGTAGCGCGAATGCGCCAATGAGGCCGCCCACAATGCCCGCGAAGCTCAGTTTCGTTGCATCACGCACAACCATGCGAAGCATATCGCCCGCCTGCGCTCCCAACGCCATTCGGATGCCCAGTTCGCGCGTACGCTCCGCGACAGCCCCGGACATGACGCCGTAGATCCCGACGATAGCTAGCACCAGCGCCAAGCCCCCGAACGCTGCCAGCAGTCCCATCGTCCAGCGGCGCGTGCGAGCCGAATCGGCTGCAATCTCCTCCATCGAACGCACGTCCGAGATCGCCACATCCGAATCGATCGCACGGATTGCACCGCGGGCAGCGTTCGCCATTGCCAACGGATTGCCGGTTGTCTTTATCACCAGGTAACTAGGCGCGACGCCCGGGAGATAGATATCCATACTGGGCGAGGAATCCAGGCCGAACTGTTTGACATCCCCGACGACGCCGACAATTGTCGACCAGCTTGGATTGGGTCCCCACGGCCCTGTGATAAATTTCAGGCCGACGGGATTTCTATTTGGCCAGAAACGATGGGCCAGCGTTTCATTGATGACGACCAGCGGTTGATTCACATCGTGCTGGGTGAAGGCACGGCCTGCGAGTAGAGCGACTTGCATGGTGCGGAAATAATCCGGAGTTATCACTCGGAACTGCGCCGCCGGCAACGCGTCCGGGTTGATCAGCGGACTTCCCGGCACATTGAAGCGCGCCGCATTCGCGCGATTCGCAATCAGCGGCAGGGTGTTTATCGCCGCGATAGACTGAATGCCGTGTAACGGCGCAATTCGCTCCTCAATGCGATGGAACAGAATCTCGGGGTTGCGAGAGGGCGGCACGTAAAGTTTCAGCGTGAGCACGTCTTTCGAATTAAAACCTGGGTCGACGTGCATCAGGCGGACAAAGCTCTTCGCAAGGATGCCCGCGCCGATTACCAGCATGATCGTCAGCGCGAACTCGAATATCACGAGAACTCCGCGTGTGCCTCTAACGCCGCTGCCCGTCATTGATCCGGACTTGATGACGCTGCTTAAATCGCTTTTCAGAACTTGGACCGCGGGAGCAAGGCCAAAGAGGATACCGGCTGCGATCGACACAACGAGTAGAAACGCAAAGACAGTCCCGTCGAGTGCTGCCTGTGCGGGCAGGAGTATGGATAGACTCCACTTCGCGAGGATCAGCCCGAATGCGCCCCCCACAATCGCGAGCAGAATGCTTTCGGTGAGTAGTTGGCGTATGATTCGTCCCGCATCGGCCCCCACTGCCGTGCGCACTGCGATCTCTTTCGCCCTGCCGCTTGCGCGAGACAGCAAGAGGTTCGCGACATTTGCGCACGCGATCAAAAGAACGAGCGCGACCGCACCTAGCAGCATCATCAACGCGGGCCGCACGCTCGCGGTGAGGTCGTCCTGCAGACCGATCACTCGAGTGCCGAAGCCTGTGCTCGTCTTGCGGTGCTCTGCGGCCAGACGACGCGTGAGCGCCTCAATACGCTTGGCGGCCGCTGCTTCACTTATGCCAGGTCGCAGCCGCCCCACAAAACCTATTGCATGCCGCACAGGATTGGTCAGCTCGTCTCCGATCAGCGGTCCCGAGGGCAGCCAGATATCGGCCCAGTCGGGAAATTGAAAACTCGGCGGCATAATCCCGGCAATGGTGAACGCGTCGCCGTTCAGACGCACGCTCTTCCCCACAACGGTCGCATCCGCTCCGAAGCGACTGCGCCACAATCTGTCGCTTAGCAAAACCGAATGAGGATCTTCATTCTTCGCGAAACCGTGTCCGTGCGCTGGCGCGATGCCGAGCAACGAGAAGAGTGCCGGAGAAGACACCGCGCCATGGGTTTCGAGTGCTTCTGAACCGGAAGTAGTCAAGTCGAGATTCTCAGGCACGTAGCGATACCACCCCGTGTCTTCGAAAATGTCGTTCTGCTGTTGGAACGCCTGAAGTTCCGGCGGGGAGATCCCTAGCGTCGAGAACTGAGGCAGATACGTGTCCCACACTGCAACGAGTCGAGAGGGATCGCGAAATGGAAGCGGCTTCAGAATCACCGAATGGACGAGACTGAAAATCGCTGTGTTTGCGCCGATGCCAAGAGCCAGCGTCAGGACGGCAACCGAGGTGAACCCCGGAGCGTTGACCAGAATTCTCGCCGCATACCGCAAATCTTTTGACAAGTCAGTTGCAGAGCGGAGTGGAGACAGCATGGCGTTACAGTTTTAGTATCAAAACCAGCCCATAATGCGATGAGACGTTCACCGTTTGCGTTGCTCCATCGGATGCGACTTGAACTTGGATTTGCCCGTCGATCTTCTCCTGCCACGTGCCCGCCTTCGGAAACGGCAGGCCGATGCTTGCGTCGCTATCGGAAAAATTCAAGACGACCATCGCGTATTCTTCGGGCTCGCCGTTCGCGGCCGCAGCGTGCCGGTGGTACGCCAGCGTCTGGCTGCCGCCTTGCAGCGACTGCAAATAGTAGTAATAAGAATCGCGGCTTCGCAAGCAACGATATTCGCGCCGCAAATTTCCGAGAATTCTATACAGACGAATTAAAGAGCTCCCGTATTCGTCGTAGAAATACTCCCAATGAGTGTCGCGCCGTAGCTCGATGCGGGCATCACCGCTGTCGGGCAGATTGTAATTGTCTGCGAACTCCTGGCCTTGCCAAAGCATCGGTACGCCTTCGGCGGTGTAAAGCGCAATGACGAACGGCTGCAGCTTGTAATACAAGCTCCGATCGCCCGGAGGGAAAACGCCGTAGCCCGCGGTACCGGCAGAAACGATGAGTTGGCTGTGATCGTGCGTTTCCAGGTACTGAAATGGCGCGACGGGCATGTCAACCGGAGCACCCGCCGCATTCGTAACCGTTTTTGTCGCGGGATAGCCACTGAAATTCGTATCGAGCAGGTGCGCGAAATCCGCATCTACAAAATTTCCGGCGAGGATGCTGCTCGCCTTGTTCAGCAAATCGTCCTGCCAGGCGCAACTTGTGTAAGTGTTGGCCAGAACCGTGCGCGCAATACTGAGAGCTTCGGCGCACTGGATGATGCGGCTGTAGCTGGCGGGGTCCTGCTGAAAGCGACCAATGTTCAGCGCGTACTGATAGGTCTCATACGAGAGCTTCGCGTATCCCGAATCGGTCGGACCTTGGTACAGATCGGTGACCTCGTCGTAGCGAAATCCATCAACGTGATATTCGTCGAGCCAATTGCGATTTGCAGTCAGGAAGTACTCTTGCGTGAAGGTGTTTGAGAAATCCGCTTCCGGACCGAATGGACCATTCTGGCCGATCATTGGGCTCGCGACCCGCGGCGCGCCTGGAATCGCATTCACATCGTCATACACGGAGTTATACGCGAAGAACGGATCGACATGCTGATAAACGACGTCGAGGATCACGGCGACTCCCGCTGCATGACAGGCATTAATCAGACGTTTCAACCCATCCCTTCCGCCAAAACGCTGATTAGGAGCAAAGTAGTGAAGCGGCCCATAACCCCAATCGAAATCCAGTTTGACGCTGGTAACCGGCATCAGCTCTAGGCAGTTCACTCCCAGGCCTTGCAAATAAGGCAGCTGCTGAATGACGCCATCGAACGTATCGGCAAACTCTTCTACCTGCAATTCATAGACGACAAGATCGTCCAGCTCGGGGGTTTTGTAATTAGCATCCGACCATTCGAAGCTATCGGAAGCAGACGCGACCGTCACGGCCGACAGAAGGCCAATGTCTGTTTCACGTGCAAATGGGTCGGTGAACCAGAGCGTAACAAGCTGGCGAGTTCCCCCGGGCGGCGTCCACCACAGCTGATAGCGATAAAGATAAACACCGGGCCGTCCGAAGTTTGTGTTCGCGATTGCTTGAAGAGAGATGCTGCCGGTCCACAGGTCAAGCGGGTGTCCGATCACCCAAGTAAGCGGAACGTCCTGGGGCGAGATACCCGGCACAAATCGATCGTCGTGATGAATGACACGCGCAAAGACCTCGAATCCGGCTTGGCTTTGGATCCCGGGCAGGTAAACGCCGAAACGAATGCTGGACGTTCCGTTGCTATCGGTCGAAACGAACGCTCCGACTTCTGACAAATCGATCATCGCTCAGCCCTTAATAACACCCATGGGCCGTAAGCGCGCCACTTTTTTCGCTAATCCGGCACGATGCACTACTTCGATGACTTCATCGACATTCTTGTACGCTTCGGGAAGTTCTTCGAGGATTCCGTCGCGCGATTCACTCCGCACCAGAACGCCGTTTTCTTCGAGCTTCCGTTGCTCTTCGCGCGCATTCTTGCCTTTGCGAACGGCCGTGCGGCTGAGTAGCCGTCCTGCGCCGTGGCATACGCTGCCGAAAGTTTCCTGCATCGCTCGCTGTTGGCCGGTAAGCACCCATGATGCAGTCCCCATGCTGCCGGGAATAAAGACGGGCTGACCAATGTCGCGATAATCGGATGGAATCTCGCGATGTCCGGGCGGAAACGCGCGCGTCGCGCCCTTGCGGTGCACCAGCACCTCGCGCTTTCGGCCCTCTATTTCGTACGTCTCGCGCTTGGCGATGTTGTGGCAAACATCATAAATCAGTGCAAGACGCGCTTCCGGCCCGAAGACCCGTTCAAACGCTCCACGAAGGAAATGCAGAATGGCCTGGCGGTTCGCCCAGGCAAAATTGGCGGCCGCGGCCATCGCCCCCAGATACGACTGGCCCTCGTCGGAACGAATGGGTGCGCATGCCAACTGGCGATCGGGAAGCGTAATGCCGTACTTCGGCATCACTTGATTCATCAGCGCCACATAATCCGTGCAAACCTGATGACCGAACCCGCGCGAACCGGAGTGGATGAGGACCACAACTTGCTTTTCCTCGATATGCATCGCGTTCGCGGCCGCCAGATCGTGCACCTCTTCGACGTATTGCACTTCGAGGAAATGATTTCCGCTGCCGAGCGTTCCGAGTTGAGGCAAACCACGTTCCTTGGCGCGATCCGAAGCTTTGTTGGGCAACGCGCCCGCGAGCGCGCCTCCCGCTTCCGCAAACTCCGCATCTCGCGGCTCGCCATACCCATGACGGGTCATCCAGCCCGCGCCTTCGCGCAGCACGTCATCAAATTCACTCCGCTTCATCTTGACCCGACCCTCGGTGCCCGTCCCGCAAGGCACGTCGCGAAAGACTTGATCGATGAGTTGCTTCAACCTCGGCCGAACTTCGCTCTCGTTCAGGGTCGTGCGGACCAGGCGCACGCCGCAGTTGATATCGAAACCCACGCCGCCCGGTGAGACTACACCGTAATCGACGTCCATAGCCGCCACGCCGCCAATTGGGAAACCGTACCCTTGATGAATGTCGGGCATCGCCAAGCTGGATCCAACGATGCCGGGGAGTGTCGCGACATTCATCGCCTGCACCAGCGATTGATCTTTTCGAATCTGCTCGATCAATGCCGCGCTTGCGTACACCACAACATCTGTACGCATGCCGGCGCTCTCATTGCGCGGAATGCGAAACCGCACTCCGTCAATCGGTTCGAGGATTACATCTGCCATCAGAGACCCACTCGGTTAGAGATCCACACCGTCACACGTCGACGAACACTTCCGCCGTCCAGCCGTCCGAGCCATGCGCAATCTTCAACTGATGATAAGTGACTGCTTTCACGATGAGCTTTGCGGGATGTTTCAGCGGGTCGCGCGGTTCGCCTCTCGCCACGCATTCAATTCGCGTCTCGCTCAGCTCCGCGATCGCAAAGCTGCCGAGAGCCAGACGCTTGCTATCGGTAAAGTACAGCACTTCATTGAGCCAGTTGACCAGCAGAGCTTCGCAGTCGGGGCCGTTCACGACCAGCGACAGCTCTTGCCGGAACTCTATTTGCGAAGGATCGAGGATGAGACACACGAGCGCCCGGGCGGAGTCTTGAAACAGCTCCATAAGCGTCGCCGCGCGCACGCGGAACCCGATATCGGCTGGATGGTCCAGCAGCTCAAAATCCAGGCAGCCGCGTGATGGTTCAGTCACCGCTTATTCATAGCGCAAAGCCTTGACGGGTTCGATCCGCATCGCCCGAAGAGCCGGCAAGAACGATGCCAGAACGGTGGCGGCGGTGAGCGTTGCGGCGGTCACGACGAACGAAGAGGCATCAAATCGCGAGACGCCAAATAGCAAGCCCTCGAGCGAGCGAGTCAGCAGCAGCGCGCCCGCGAGACCGACCGCGACACCAATCATCCCCATCGCCAGCCCTTGGCCGATCACATGCAGAAGCAACCGCCGGGGCTCGGCCCCAAGCGCCATCTTTATGCCGAATTCGGAGGTGCGCTGCTCGACCGAGTACGAGATCACACTGTAAATGCCGACAGTGGCGAGGCCCAAAGCAAGCACCGAAAACATCGTCAGGATGAGCGTGAGGAAACGTGGACGCGACGTCGCCGCGGAGACGACTTCATCCAAGCTACGAACCTTCGCAAGCGGAAGGCTGGGATCAATAGAAGCGACAGCGCGACGGACTTCGGATGTCAGCGCCATTGGATCTCCGGATGTTTTTATAGCAACATTGGGCGTGGATAAAGCGTACGGGTTCGGAAAGGCACGATACGGCAGAAACACTTCGGTTCCAGCGGGCTTCGCGATACCGGCATTCTTGAGGTCGGCGACCACGCCAACGACAGTGAACCACGGTAGTTGACGGCTGCCGGGACGTATACGCCTGCCGATCGCCGACTGATGCGGCCAGAACGTGTGGGCCATGGCAGCGTTCACTACCACGCCGGGGGTTTCTTTGCTGCCATCCCGCGGTTCCAGAAAGCGCCCTTGAATGAGGCGAGCGCCCAGCGTTTGGAAGAAATTGTCTCCGGCAATCTGGTAATACGCCACATTTTGCATCGGTCCGTTCGGCACGGGAACGAAGTTTTCAATCTGCGTATCGTTATCGTTTTCCCTTCGGAGCGGCGGCAACCCGAACATGATGGTGACGGACCGAACGCCCGGCAATTGGCTCAGCCGGTCCTGAAGAAGAGTCCAGAATCTCTGTTTGCTCTGCGCGTCCTTGTAAGTTGCGTCTGGCAAAGCAATGTTAAAGGTCAAGATGTGGGCCGGGTCGAATCCGGGATTCACCTGCTGCAGCTTCCAGAAGCCGCGCACCATCAGGCCCGCACCAGCCACCAGCAAGAAGGCCATCGCCATCTGTGTGATAACCAGCACGCGTCGAAAACGGTTCGACGCGAGGGTCCCGGAGGCCCGGCCGCTCGATCCCTTCAACGTCTCGTATACACGTATCGCCGACACGTGTATGAACGGAGCGAGGCCGAAGAGCACGCCAGTCAGCAAACACACCGCCAGCGTGAAGACGAGAACCACCCAATCGAGTCGAATCTCTTCCGCCCGTGGGATGCTTCCGGAATTGGTGCTTTGTATCAGCTTCAAGCTGGCGAAAGCAAGTGCAACGCCGAGCACAGCGCCTGCGCCCGAGAGCAGTGTGCCCTCGGTCATGAATTGTTTCAGCAGATCGCCCGTGGACGCGCCGATCGCGCGGCGAATTGCAATTTCGCGTTGCCGCGCTTCGCTGCGGGCAAGCAACAGGTTCGCCACGTTCACACAAGCAATCAGCAGTACAAATACAACCGCGCCGAGCAGCATCAGCATCGCTTTCCGCACCCCGCCAATCACCTCGTCATAGAACGGATACATCGTCACTGGATGCTTCCCTGGGCTGAAGGCATGGTAATTCGGCGAGGCCGCTTCACCCCAGCGGGCCACCAGCCCGGACATCTCGTCACGAGCCTGCCTCAGACTGACTCCAGGGCGTAGACGGCCGAGAACATTGAAGTTGTGGCCACCGCGATTCGTGCTTTTCGGGTTTAGCTGAAGCGCCGTCCACGCTTCCGTTTGATCCACTTCGCCTGGCGGAAAAATAAAAGTTCTCGGCATGACGCCGATCACAGTGGCCTTCGCGCTGTTCAGATACGTGTCTTTTCCGATTACATTGGGATCGCCCGCAAAATCCCGCTTCCACAGCCCGTACGAGAGAATCACCACCTGAGGTGCGCCAGGAACATCGTCCTCGCTCGTTATCACATGGCCCAGCAACGGTTTCACTCCCAGCAATTTGGGAATTTCAGCGCTCATGTCGGTGATGGTTACGCGCACCGGTCGATTCACGCCGGCAATATTGTCGCTCTCCGTGTACCACGCGCCAATCGAATCAAATGATTTCGCCGCCTTCCTCAGGTCGAATACTTCCGGCTCCGAAACCCAGAATTTACGAAGCCCCCCGCCGGGAAAGGTCGGAAATTCAGTGTAGAGCCGAACCAGGCGGTTGGAATTCGGGTACGGAAGCGGCTTCAGCACCACCGCGTTCACGATACTGAAAATCGCCGAAGTAGCTCCAATGCCGAGCGTCAAACAGATCAGAGCGGCAAGCGTAAAGCCCGGCGTACGCAGCAGCGTACGAACTGTATAGCGCAGCATTTGAGGCATGACTCGTTGTAACAAGCAAGACGAAGTCCAGCCGTTTTGGTTCGGAAATCATTCAGGTTGAAGAGCTTCCAAGTACGAAAGTGTTCGGAATTGGGAACACCTCAAGCCGCAACCGGAACGGCCCGCTTATTTAGAAATTCCGCGGGATTCATCAATCGTCAGAAATTGATTTGCAGAGATATTCTTGAACTGCTGGTGTGCGCCGCTCGGCCAATCGACAGTTAAGCTCGTGATCGTGCGATCGCGCGAAAGACCGAAGCTCAGCGCCAGATCGCTTTGCGAGCAGTAGCTTGACCCGCTGTGAACGGTACGCCACTGCTTGCCTAAAGCACTCTCGATTCGAACCACGGCCCCTAAAGCACTCCGATTTGACCGCGTGCCGTTCAGCCGAATCGACAGCCAATTATTTCGATTCCCGCCTTCATTTGTGTAGAGCAGCGCGGGTCCATTGTTCGTACTGATGAGCACATCCAGATCGCCATCATGATCGAAATCCGCGTACGCGGCGCCGCGAGCGATAATCGGCCGCTGGAAATCGGCTCCCACTTCGTTGCTGACGTTCTCGAAATGACCATTCCCTTGGTTGTGAAAAAGCAGCGGCGGCTCGCGATATTGAACCTTTGGCTGGATATGGTTGATGTCGGGTTCGATGTGCCCATTCGCCGCGAAGATGTCGTCGTAACCGTCATTGTCGAAGTCGAAAAAGAACACGCCAAAAGTCAGGCTTAGAAGACTGGCGCGCCCCACTGTTGAGGAAGGCGCCTCGTCGACGAAGAAGCCTTTTCCCTCGTTGTGATACAGCCCGAGCATCTGATTCGCGAAGTTACCGACGAGCAAATGTGGCCGTCCGGAATGGTCGTAATCGGATGCATCGACGCCCATCGCTCCGCGTGCCACGCCATCTTCGCCATAGGCAACTCCGGCCTGCATGCCTTCTTCGGTAAAGGTGCCGTTCCCGTTGTTTCGATACAGTTTGCTCGGCTGCGTGTCATTCGACACAAAGAGGTCGGGCCAACCGTCCTGGTTGTAATCGAACACGACTACTCCCAACGACTTGCTTGTTGAGTCCGCTAAGCCGGCCTTCTGCGTCACGTCTTCGAATTTCCCGCCCCCCAGGTTGTGATAAAGCTTCGAAGAAGTGCCCTTATAAGATTCCGGCGTGCAATACGATTTCGTCGCGCCGTCGAGTGAACACCACAGGTCTTTCTGCGGACTCCAACTAACGTAATTGGCGACAAAGAGATCTGCTTTGCCGTCCTTGTCGTAGTCGAACCATGCGGCGCTCGTGCCGAAGTTCGCATTGTGAATGCCGCTTTGCGCGGTTACATCGCGAAAGTGGCCGTGTCCTTCGTTATGGAATAGCCGGTCCCCTTCGAGCGCGGTGATGTAGATATCGGGAAGGCCGTCGTTATCGTAATCCGCCACCGCCACGCCCATGCCATACATCTCTACATCGAGTCCGCTTCCACGCGTAATATCCGTGAAAGTGCCGTCGTGATTGTTGCGATAAAGCGCAGGCACGGATCGCTGGCCACGCGCAGTAAAATCTTTTCCGTTGATCAATAGAATGTCCGGCCACCCGTCCCCATCGAGATCGATGAACGCACACCCCGCCCCGAGAGTTTCGGGCAGATATTTTTTCCCTGTTCCGCCGCTATGATGCGTGAAGCGAATGCCTGCTTTGCGCGTGCAGTCGACAAAATGAACGCCCGTCAGAGGGGCTGTTCCCGCCACTCCGAGCAGAGTTACTCTCGCGGTCAGACACAACGCGCCGAGTAGAACTAAGAACGTTTTCATGTTTAGTGAAGCGCGGATGATTCGTGATCGTGAATCAACTGCCGCTCGTTGTTGTCTTCTGGACTGACCATGCGTCTCTGCGCAGTGATGGCCTGGGAAGCCTCATCCGCTTTGAACCGTCGAAATAGAATCTCTTCCCGATTCGCATTTGCGGTATCACCCAAACCGCGATAGCAGAGCGTTGCGGTGTAATGCATCTGTACGTCTTCCGGATCGATATAGCAGACGCGCTCGAGATAACCGATCGCCTTCGCATATTGCCGTTTCAGGAACAGAATGCGGGCGATTTGGTTGAGCACAACACGGTCGCGCGGATATTGAGATTCGACGCGCTCGAGCGATTTCAATGCATCGTCGTAATCGCCGTCTGCCTTCTCGATCAGCGCACGGAAATAATAAATTCTCCCCAGCGACGGATTAACCTTCAACGCATGCGCGATGAATGGTTTCGCCGCATCTGTTTCGCCTTCCTGGATCAACGCGCGAGCCACATTAAGCCAAGCGTCAGCGTATGCAGGATCGGCCTCGGCCGCCTTCCGAAACGCGAATTCGGCGCCTTTCAAATCGCCTTGCAGCAGCAGCCCTATGCCCCAGTCATTCCAACGCTCACGCGTGCCTGATGCCGCCGTCGCAGCCCATTGAGGCGCTTGCGTCGCGATCGGAATCGCGACATGCGCCTCCGCTAACGTAATGACAGGCAGATCCGGAATTTGCCCCTTCAAACGCCCGGAGACATTCGCTGGAATATTTTTCGCATCGAAGCTATAGTCGAGCCCGTTACGGTCTGCCGCCAGAAGAAGCCGTGATTGTGACGCCTTCGCTTCACCCGCGTATGAAAAATGCGTGTAGTACCAGGAGAACTTGCGATAGTTCAGCTTCGCGGTGAAGTGAATCGGCCCTTTGGCTGTGCTCGGCACGTTGACGAGATAGTGCGCCACATCCGCCGCTCCCGGCGGAATCAGGTGCACATATAAGGTGCTGCGCGATTGCCAGGCATTGCGCTTATTAATCGGATTTCCTGCGGCATCGAGCTGGTAAGAGCGATAAAAATGTGCTCCGGGTTCGACAGGTCCTCTACCATTGTCTTCCACATTGCCGCTCCAGAAAATACACTGACCCGCTTCATCTTCCGCCTTGAGTTCCAGCCAGACGTCGAACGCATCTACCGTGCCGCCCGGAAAGAAATGCCCGATGGTGCGAGTACGCACCACCACATCGACACGGACCGTCTGCCCCGGCTGCAGCGTAACGCCCGATTTATCGATGGGAGCGGCAACGGCGCCCACGCTGCGAATGACCGCAGGGCCGCTCTGTTCTGCTTCTTCGCCCACCGCGAAGGATGTGTTCGCCTGAGGCGCTTCACCGCCGCGTCGCACCATCTCCGTGTCGCTCCTCTGACGAGTCACCGGGCTTACGGCGAAAATGTCCACGGTAATGAACCCCGATTTCAGGAATTTCTCGGTGACATTGAGTTGGGCTTGATCTTCGTTCGCGAAAGGCACGGCTGTGTTTGCGCCAGGGAAACGATGTGAATGAACCTGCCCATGGATATTGCCTGGATCGTGAGAATTGACGAGCGGCATGTGGCAATCGGCGCAATTACTCGACTTCGCGGGGTAGTAGAACGACCGGGCGCCTTGGCCCGAGACACCACTCGCCTGCCACCCGTCGTACTCGTTGAAGCCTCGAAACCAGCGATATTGATTCACCGGAACGTCCAAGTGCACTTTGTGGCATGCCGAGCAGAATTCAGCCGCACTATCGCGCATAAACGGCTTCATGAACGTGCGGCGATGCGCTTCGGGCGCGGCATAGGTTACAAAATGTTCCAGATCGCGCATGAGCGGATTGGCGCTGCTCGCAATCTCATGCAGCGGCGGATAGGACATCGTAAACCCGCCGTTGCCGACGCTGCCCGCCACATGAACGATCGAGTGGCACGACATGCAACTGAGGCCGGCTTGCGCTTCCGGCGTATCGATCTGTTCCTTTATTGGCCGGTCAAAGCGCCCGTTAAAAACACCGCGTGGTCATGGCATCCTGCGCACCACTTGCTCGGTTTGGTCCCGACCACCGATTGCATATATTCGATCGACTTCCGATAGAACTGATTGTTGAAGGACGCGAAATGATGAGCCGAACTGTTCCACTGTTCGTAAATGTCTCGGTGGCACTCGCCGCATTTTTTGGATTCCATGAAGAATGAGGACGGAACCAAGCGCCCGTCCGACGTCTTCGCAGCAGAGGGGAAAAACGGGCTTTGCGGCCCGGCCCCTTCCTGATACATCGATAGCGGAACGACACGTGAGTTGACGATGTGATCTTCGGGATGCGGACGAAACGAGCGATACCACACCCCGGCCGCTAAGACGAGAGCGGCTGCGGCCACAGAAACCTTGGCCCAGGCCCAGTACCGTTTGCGCGAAAACAAGATCGCGACCGCTATCAGCGAGACGATCACGTGGATCAGCAGGATAATTTTGTGGTCACGAGTATTCCCGACCATCGCGAGCAAAATGCCGGATCCCACGGCAACGATAATGGAGCCCGACCGGGGATCTGAGGGGTCCGCGCGCGAGAGCAGGAGAGCCGCAACGCCCATCACACCCCCGAGCCCGACGTGAATGAGCAGGTTCGCGACATTGAACGCCGTTGCCGTCGGAAACGCCCACAGCAACGTGCTGTTGACCAGCAGGATTGCTCCTGCGATGACGCAAAAGATTGTGAGACGGTGCTTCAACCGCTCACTCCGCACGCTTCGCAGGCGCTAGAGGGCGGATCAGGCGCAGTGCCGGGCGGGTCAGGTAATCGCGAATATATTCCTGATGCTCGGGGTCGTTCGGAAAGCGCTCGTCTTCTTTATACGGGTACGCGCTCATCGCATGGAACGGCAAAGGAGCGACCGATTGGCTGAACGCGGTATTCGCGTCGGCATCCTTGGCCCAGCCGTCAACCAACAGTAAGAAGTCACGTGACCAGCCTTGCGGCACGGGCGGCAATTGCGTCGCCGGATACTCGAGCTTCAACTCATCGCCCGACCCCATGATGACGAGCTTGTCATCCACCTTATTCACCAGCGGGCGCACATCTCCGTACCGCGTATAGAATCCCGAAGTAGGATTCCAGTTCGAAATCGGCCGAACTTGCTCATACAGAAATCTCTCTGGCTGCTCACGCGTTGGATCGATCACCGGTTGCGAGAAACCGCGGAAGTGCAACTCGGCAGCATCCGCGTTTATCGACGTGAGATGTACTTGGGGAGCGCGTGCGTCCTCGAGCAGAAAGATTTCGTCCCAGTAGAGACAAAGATTCGTCACGATGCGCACCTCGCGCGAATGTGAAAGAAACTTGCCCGTGAGATCGACCGCCATGCTCTTCGGCTTACCCGAGGGCATGCCCATGTCCTGAACCACCGTTCGCCACTTGCCGGAGGCATCTTTCACCTGTAAGTACGGAAAGACCAATCCACCTTTGCCATCCTGCGCCGCACCCAGAAAAGTGCTGCCATCCGCCCAATCGACCCAACCATTCAAGACAAGTGCCGCGCGATTGTCCGCTGCCGCCTTCCCAAAATCCAGAGTCAGCGTGTGTAGCTCCGCGACCCCAGCCGTGTTGTGTACGAAATTGTCCGGGTACTTGTGATCCTGATGCGCCAAACGCGACGTTACATCCTGCCCGTGGTCATCGATAGCGCGAATCGGGTGAATCTTTGAACGCGTACCGAACAGCCGGAATTCAGGGTAAGGCGGCGATTTAAATTTCTCGTTCGTATAGATGTCAACATCGTACGGATGATCTACCGCGATGAGCTCTACTTCGTCGAGATACGACACCTCGCGCAACTCTTCTGTGATGTGGATCCGATATTTCCCATCCTCCACTTTGAGCGCGGACCCAGGAATTTGAATGTATTCCTGATGGTCCACCGGAAAATAAGTCCCGTCTCCTGAGCTCGCTCCTAACGGCGCAACCCCGAGCACGTCCGTGATGAACTGAAACGCTTGCCCGTTCCATGCGAAGATCATCGGGCAAGATCCCGAGAGACGCTGCGCTTCCGCAATCGTCAGCGCTTCTCCACTCTTTTTTCGCGTCTCGTTTTGAATCAGGCCGTTCGGCCACGTGATGCGGATAGTGTCCACGTCAGCACGCCCGTCGGTCGCGAAAGCGAGCGGGACGCCGTCATAAATGCGCTTATCGTAGAACGCGCCCGATTTCATTTCCACCGTCGCGCCGGCAGCCTGCTTCAGGTTCTTCGTTCCTTCGATGCGGACGCTTAACCAGCGCTGGTTCACCGAGGCGTTCGTATAAACATGAAGCGAGCCATCGGGCAACAGGCGCGCATAGTCGTCGCGCTGATCGCCATTGAAATCTGCGCGAATGGGGGACGGCGCGGTCTTGGCATTCGTCGCCAGCACCAGCTTGCCTGAATCGTTTCGTACCGCAAATATTTCGGGACTGTAGCTCACTAGGTCGAGCAGCCCGTCATGGTTGAAGTCCTGCACATCGAGCGACGACGCGCCGCTGCTGATAACCGAAAGATCGCTCGCTTCGAAAACGCCATTGAGCTTGTCTGTGTACAATACGCCCGGTCGATCCGCATACGAGACGACTACGTCACGCGCCGCCGTATCGCCGCGAATCGCGAAAACCACCGCATCGAGAGCCCGGCCCTTCATGAACGGGAACGATGCCGTATGATCTTCAAACTTTCCATTTCCGTTATTGCGCATCAGCAACGGATTTGGCCCGAAGAGCAGCAGGTCGAGATCGTAATCATGGTCATAATCGAGCCACAGCGCTTTTGTTATGCCGGCCGTATTGGGTAAATCGGCGTGTTTGACGAACGTGCCGTGATTGTTGTGGAAGATCGTGGCGCCGCTGCCCGTGATCACGCATAGATCGGGGAGCCCGTCGTTGTCGAAATCGCCCGCCGCGATGCTGCGAACATCGCGCAGCGCCTCGAGCCCGGAGTTTTTCACTGACTCGGTTCCGCGCTTCAGCAGCTCAATGCGATCACGCGACCAGACCAGAAGATCCGCGTGCCCGTTCCCTTCCGAATCAATCACCAGCATTCCCGAATTCGCAGCGTCCCACCCGCTGCTCACCGCGTGATCGTCGTAACGCGCCGCTTCATTATCGGCGGATGGGCGCGGCTCGGGCGGATCATACAGCTCGGAATAGAAAGACCATTCCATGTCTTCGGGTACAGCGGCGCCTTCGTTCCGCTTTTTCACTTCGTCGAAAGCCTTTCGCTCCCGTGCGGCGGCTTCTTTATCTCCCGCCCGCTGATAAATCGTGAACAGCTGGAAATGCGGCCCGGCCAAATCGGGATTCAACCTCTCCGCTTCCAGAAATTCGGGAAGCGCCCCTTTAAGATCGCCCTTCGCCCGCAGAACCGCACCCACGTTGTAATGCGCAATCGGATCGTTTGGAACCAGCCGGATCATTCCGCGCAGTTGATCGACGGCCCTATCGTATTCACCGGCGCGCTTATAAGCGATTCCTAAGTTAAACCAGGTGTGCGGAATCGTAGGGTCCTGCTGCTGCGCGCGCACCAGTTCAGCGATTCCAGCATCCGTCTTACCGGCGAGCAACAGAGCCAGCCCGTAATTAACGCGGTCTCTTACAGAGTTCCGATCGAGTTCCAACGCCGCACGCAGCTCATCGACGGCCTGCAAATGCGTATCCGGATTCTCGTAAAAGGCCTTCCCCAGATTGCGGTGTTCCCAAAGCAGGCTCTCATTCTGTGTGGCATCGGCCGCCAACATCAAGAAAGCGCAAAGTACGCCTGCAGAAGCAATGATTCGGGAACTCTGCATTTTGAGGAAGAATTACCTATTTTATCGGAGCAGCGATCAGACCCAACCGGCTGCTAGATTGTTATGGTGCTGAATCAAAGCGCCGCGACGATGGCGAAGATGATTCGCGAGCGGCGAATCTCTTCGGTTGAGCTGATCACCGAGCACATCCACCGCATCGAGCAGGTGAATCCCCAAATCAACGCGGTCGTGGAATTGCTCTCCGATTCAGCTCTGCGCGATGCCCGCACCGCGGACCAGAGGCTTGCCGCCGCTGAGCCCTGCGGCCCACTCCACGGCGTCCCGATCTCAATCAAAGATTCCATCGACGTTCAGGGCACGAAAAGTACAGCAGGCACACTCGGCAGGAAAAATGCCGCGGCCGCCGATCGGGATTCAACGCTCGTCCATCGCCTTCGTGCCGCAGGTGCCATTCCCGTCGCGAAGACGAATTTACCCGACCTCCTGTGGGCTTTCGAAAGTGACAATCTGATCTACGGCCGCACCAACAATCCGTATGACCTCGAGCGTACGCCCGGCGGAAGCAGCGGAGGCGAAGCGGCTCTGATTGCGGCATGCGGCTCACCTCTCGGGCTCGGCAGCGATGCGGCCGGAAGCGTCAGACTGCCCGCGGCATTTTGCGGAATCGTCGGCATCAAACCCAGCAGCGGTCGCCTGCCGCGCACGGGTCACGTTCCCCCGCCCGGTGGTTGGATCGAAGCGATCTGGCAAATCGGACCAATGGCGCGCTACACCGAAGATCTCGCGCTTGCCATGAATCTTCTTGCCGGGGAAGACGAAGCGGACTTTACTTGCCCGCCCATTCCCCTCTTAGAGCCCCACGACATGCGAAAAAAACACGTCGCATTTTTCACCTATAACGGGTTTGCCCGCTGTTCAAAAGAGGTTGAAAACGCGGTACGCCAATGCGCAAGTTTTCTTTCGCGCAGCGGCATGGAAGTGGAGGAACAATCTCCGCCCGGCGTAGAACGCGCGTACGAGCTCGAAATGGCACTCTTAGGCGCGGATGGCGGAAAAGGAACCGATGACTATCTTCGCGCTCTCGGAAGCACCGCCACACATCCCTTGCTCGAAACTGGATTCCTGAACCGCATGCGACCCTTCCGCGCGAGCGCGGCCGAGCTCGCCACCCGCTGGGCCGAATGGGATGAATACCGCACGGCAATCAGGCGCTTCTTCGAGCGGTACGACGCCATTCTTTGCCCCGTCTACACCCAGCCCGCGCTCCGCCACGGCGAGTCCGCACGAGATGGCAACTTCGAAGGATTCAGCTACACGATGGCTTGGAATCTGGCCGGCGCGCCTGCCGCAACCGTACGTTGTGCCGAAACGAGTGGACTTCCGATCAACATCCAAGTGGTGACGAAGCCGTGGCAGGATCTGCTCGCGATTGAGATCTGCCGCGTTATCGAAAGCGAATTCGGCGGCTGGAAACCGCCCCAGCTAGTTACTTCGCAGGCACAAACAGAAAATCAACCGGCGATGGCACGTTGAAAGTGCGACCGGTGAGATGGAGCTTACCGCTTCCCGGATCGATTTGAAATACTACAAAGCGATCCGCCTTCTGATCGCCCACAAATAGCAGTCGCCCCGTCGGATCGATCGTAAATCCTCGCGGCCAGGTTCCGCCCGTCTCCGCGATTTGAATCTGTTTGAGAGTGCCATCATCCGGATTAATCGCAAACACGCAAATCGTCCCTGGACCGCGATTCGATACATACAGAAACTTGCCTGCAGGATCGATTTCGATTTCTGCCGGCGCGTTTTCCCCTTTGAAACCCTCGGGCATCGTCGCGATGGATTGAATCTGATGCAAGTTGCCGTTTCCAGGATCACGCGTGAAAGCAGTCACCACCGGCTTGAGTTCATTCGCCACATACGCGAACTTGCCATTTGAGCTGAATGCGATGTGCCGCGGACCGGCACCGGGCTCGACCTTTACGAAAGGCGGATCGTTCGGCGTAAGTTTCGCAGCTGCAACCTCGAGCCTGTAAATTCGAATGTGATCGAGGCCCAGATCGGGCACATATAAAAATCGATTGTCGGCTGACACCACCGCTTCGTGCGCATGTGGACCCTCTTGGCGCTTCGGATCCACACTCGACCCGTGCGCTGTCATCAACGCGGACATCTCCCCCAAGCGCCCGTCCCGCTCTAACGGAAATACCGAAATTCCGCCGGTGCCATAATTCGCGACCATCAACATCTTCGCCGTATCATCGGCGCTTAAATGGCAAGGCGCCACTCCCGCGGACGATGCCTTATTCAGCAGTTTCAATTTGCCTGTAGTCCGGTCAATCTGAAACGCCGCGACGCCCCCGTCCGTTTTTCCTTCGAGTTCACTCACGGCATACAGATTGCGAAAATCGCGATCTACCGCGATGAAGGACGGATTCTCGACCTCGCCTACCAATCCAATCGAGTCGAGCTTTCCGTCCTTTGGATCGTAACGGTACGCGTACACACCTTTGCCGTATACGCCCACATAAAGAAAGTAG
Source organism: uncultured Acidobacteriaceae bacterium (assembly GCA_963787615.1). GTDB lineage: Bacteria > Acidobacteriota > Terriglobia > Bryobacterales > Bryobacteraceae > Bog-105. The sequence continues at coordinate 363,977 of CAWBDJ010000003.1, forward strand.
CTCGTTAAAAGTGCGGTCATCATCGTGATTCTAGTAACCTCGACGGTCCGCCCTTGTAAGTTGATCGCGAAACATCGCGGCATACGAACCCCAAGCTGGAGAACTCAAATCTTCGACTGTGACCTTCATCTTGCGCTGCCAGTTCGGGTATTGCTCGGTACTCCCGGGCAGGTTCTGCTGCTCGGTTTCTTTCGTAAAGTCTTCTTGATTGAGCAAGAGAATCATGGAAGGGCCCTGCGCGAGAAATCCGATGATTGCGTTGTGAAGATGGCCATCTATTTCAGGCACGTCCTCGGCAGCCCGCGGATAGTAATGCGGCAGCAGGTGCTCGGCGTGCAACGTATCTAGCATTCGCTGCTTCTCGCGCTTGCGATCTTCGATTTGCCTTCTATACCCTGTATCATCGGCGAGACCCGCGGCCCTGCGCGCCTCGATGTCGCGGAACGTCCAGAAACCAGTCACGGTCGGCAGATCGTGTGTCGTAGACGCGACCAGCGCCTGGCGTGGATATTCGTAGCTCCGTTTGAAAGATTTGTCGTGATGATGCTTCTCGAAGTAGAACAATCGGTAACTCAAGATCCGAAACCGGGCGAGCGTGTCCCGAATCTCGTCGGTCACCGTCCCCAGGTCTTCACCAATCAGAATGCTTTTGTGTCGTACGCTTTCGAGCGCCAGGATGCGCAGCAAATCGCTTGCATTATCGCGCACGTATGTCCCCTGCGCAGCACTCGCACCCTCAGGAATCCAGAAGAGACGGAAAAGCCGCATCACATGATCCATGCGCAGTGCCCCGCCATGTCGGATGATTTTGCGGATCGTTTCCCGAAACAAACGATATCCATCGTCACGATGTGCCATCGTGTTGGGAGGTGGGAATGCCCAGTCCTGCCCGTTCGGAGAAAAGTCATCCGGCGGTGCCCCAACGCGGCATCCGCTGACATAAAAATCGCGATGCGCCCATACGTCTGAGCCGCAATTGTCGGTCGCTACTGCCAGATCGTGGTAAAGACCGATTCCCATGCCGCACTGCTTTGCGAATTCCTGCGTGTCGGCAAGCTGCTCCTCGATGACGAATTGAATATATTTGTAGAACTCGATAGTTCGCGGGTGCTGCAGGACAAACGCGCGGCATGCGTCCGATTCCGGATCTTGATACTGCGGCGGCCATTGCTGCCAAGTCCAGCGAGTCCGGTCCTGCTTGTGAAGAAGTTCATCGAGCCCGCAATATAGGGCGAACCTGTGCAGCAGGTCGCCTTCGCCGTCGCAGTAATTCGCAAACGCATTGGCCCGTTCGGAATTTCCCGGACGCCGCCTCCGGAACTCGCGGTACAGCATCTTCAGAAACCGCCGCTTGAGTTTGTCAATCTCCTGATACTCAACAAGCTCCGACTGGCGCAATCGTCCGATCGTTTGCTGAACACGACGAGAATGAAACAGCTGCTGCGCACACAATGATGTTTTGAATTCGGGAACGCTTTCGATATCGATATAGATCAGATTTTTGTAAAACGTCGAAAGCGGAAGATACGGACTCGTGTTATATGGCACGCGATTATGCAGCGCATGTAGAGGATTCAGTCCAATAAAGCTGAAACCGATCGCGTTCCGCGCCCATTCCGCGAGCGCGCGCAAATCCGTGAAGTCTCCACATCCCCAATTTCGTCCGGACCGCAAGCCATATAGCGTGACATTAAATCCTGCAGTCCGGCCGCCGCTCGCCAAGTTCTCCGGAAGATAAGCACGGTTGGGGCACACAATCAACGTGCTCCGCGCCAGCACTCGGTCCTTAATCGAAACCTCGATCGTGTGATAGCCGAGCGGCACTTCCGCAGGAAGACGTAATTCGTAGGTAGTCCAGTGTTGCCCGCTTGCCGCCGTGTCGGATGTACGGCGCAACTGCCGCGTGTCGATGGTTCCTCCGAGTCGTTGCCCATCTTCAAGCAAAATTTCGAATTGAACTGAGCCTTCCGATGAAGCACGCAACGTAAGTGGAATCGCGCGATCGACGCCGCTGATCACCAGAGTCTTCGCAAGAGCCGACGTCGACCTCTCGTCGAAGCGCCTGGCTCGTTCCTGTTCGACTGCCTGAAGGCCGGCTACGTCCCAACCTAAGGCTTGCAGGATCCGCCTCCGGACGTCGGACGTGACCTCGTGCTTCTTGTGAAAGATGTCCCAATATTCCCGCTCGATCCCGCATTCATCCGCAGCTCGCGCCAGCGCGTCCTCATAGCTTGTCGCAGGCTCGAACTCGATTTGCGGCATCCTCATTTAGATTCTAGGTTGGCTCTGCATGGGATAATTCGACTGTGAGCGACCCAGAAAAGTTCGAGATAAGCCAGCCGCCTGAGCTTTTCGCGCGGATGGATGAGCAGGGCGATGGCCGACTTGCACGAGGGCATCATCACGACTACTCTCGACAACGCTCTAAACTGGGCTCGCAAAAATTCGCTCTGGCCCATGACATTCGGGTTGGCTTGCTGTGCGATCGAGATGATGTCAATGATGGCATCCCGCTATGACGCCGCCCGCTTCGGCGCCGAGGTGTTCAGAGGCTCTCCACGTCAATCGGACCTCATGATCATTGCCGGACGCGTCTCCAATAAAATGGCGCCTGTGATTCGCCATCTGTATCGCCAGATGCCGGAACCCAAGTGGGTCATTTCCATGGGTGCATGCGCGACCTCAACTGGCGTATTCAGTAACTACGCTTTGGTGCCCGTAAATCAGGTGATCCCGGTCGATGTGTACGTCCCCGGCTGCCCTCCGCGACCCGAGCAATTGATCTACTCGATCATGCTGCTCCAGCAGAAAATTCAAGCGGAGCGCGGAACGGCTCGGAAGACGATGAATCTGGCGTAAGCGTCGCCCGCATTCGCTTGAGCAGCAGTTTCGCATCCTCCTGCTTCACGTTCGGTGCCTCCGTACTCAGAAATTGCCGCATTCGTCATCGCTCCTTCACCGCCCGCGAGTTCCCGAACCAATCGCGAGCAGTAAGTGCCGCGTCCGCTCCGGGAAATAAACCTGCTTGAGCCTTGCTACAATTTCCGCGGCTTGCGCGCGAGTCAAAATGTTCTGCCGACTCGCAGCGCGCAAAACATAGCGAGTATTCACCAACGGCTCCGACACGGTTTCATACGTAGACGGAGAGTACGCGACAGCAACTTCGTCATCTGCGTCGAGCACACCACTGCGAAATAGCCGGAACACTCTGCCGACGCCGATCATTCCGTAATCTCGCAATTCAACTGCCCGCAGCGCTCCCATGCTCGATGCGCCATACACCGCAACGCCGCTCTCGAGCAGCGGCAAAATCTCTTTGGGTGAAACAGCGAGGCTCTGATAGAACTCGCCATCGATGATCCCGATCGCAGCGGGTCTCAATTCAGACAATCGATCCAGATCGCCACGCTTGATGGGCGGCAGGATCGTCGCGTCGAGAAGCGCCCTGGCTTGCATCTGGATGCAGGCTCGGTCCAGTAAAGATTAAAACGCGAGAGAGATCTCGAGCGTCAGACATGCTGGCGCCAGAACTGCACAGCGCGAGGGCCAAGCTTCCCTTGATCGAGAGCCCAAAATTCAAGACCGGGTACTAGAACACGTACGACCGAGAACGGCCCTGGTTCGCTGAAATCTACCACGATTGCCCGTTCAATCCCGTGTTCGACGAGCCGCGACAAGATCAACCGAATATCGTCCGCGATGTCCTCGTGCATTGCAGAAGACGATCTCGGAAAATGGCCGCTCGATGCCCGATTTCTGCAATACCCAACGATCAGGCTGGATCTTCTGAATACGCTGCGTCTTTCTACCGGCGGGGTGAACGACAATGTCAGCGGGCGCGATATCTTCACGAACGCCCTGTATATCGACCGCTCTCGATTGTGCGAGTTCAGTGAGCGCTCGCACCGCTGCGATATGTGCGTTCGGATGTGCGCCGGTGCCGCCATGCGCCTGCGGAAATCCAGGGACCGAGTCATCGGATGCCGCCGCGATCACGCAAGGTATGCCGAGATCGGACGTGATATCGCGAATTACCGGTTCGAGTCCGGCGCGTTCAAATTTCTGCACCAAGCCACCAAGCGGTTCTCCCGCGTTTCTTAGATCGATACGCGGATGCACATCAGCATCATCCGAGCCGCATGCTGCCACGTCCGGGCCAAACAACGCCTCGCGTCGCGCCCACGGTATCCACTGGCTGCGCAACTCAGCAAGTGTCCAGGCGTCCCGCTCAATTAGTTCGCACAGAGCATGGCAAACCGCCTCTTCGAAACAATTGCCAGAGGCCAAACCGTTAGAACTATTGATTTCGTACGGCGATTCGTCGCCTGAATGCTTCGGTCCGTAACAGGCCAACCCGGCCGGAACTAACACCGCTTCTTTGCGGATCAAATCGTACCCCTCGGTCCACCAGTACGGCCGATTTTCGCAATAGTCGTCGCAAAGTTTGTGATTGAAAGACTGCGGGTCGATCGCTGCTATTTCCCCCGCGCGCAGCTGTCGATAACTCGCCTCCACGATGGAAACCTCGGCATAAAGCGCCGTCTGACGCTCGATCGCTTCCATCAACGCGCTTGCGCGCGAGTCCTTCGACGTCACGCCTTTTCCGCTATAAACAGAAAGACGACCTTTCGATTTCGGAACGACGGCACTGTGGACGGGAATACCTATCCTGTCGAGCCCCGTGATATCGGCAACGCGCGTCACACCCTTCTCTGCAGCAACTCGAATTGCATGACCCAGAGTCTGTTCGATGCCGACTGTCCTTTCCGAAATTGAGGGGCTTGGCTTCTGAATGCTCGCCAGCCGCCGACTTGTGGCGTGAGGGAAAGGCGTTACTACCACGATGTGTTACAGGTCTTCGTCACACATGTAACAAATAACTCCATGAGGCGGGCCGTGCTTCTTTAGAAACTCTTCGAGATGTTGCGCTGTAACACCCTCGTCCAAATCGGCCGCAGCAGTCTTAGCGGACTTAAGGCTTCGAAGAAATGCACGCCTTTCGGGCTCGCTGAGACCTTTCACGAAATCGTTGAATTTGGCTAGTAACTGGCTTAGTTGTTGGTCCGTTAGTCCGATATGCTCCAGTATTTGCGTGTCTGTCATTTACTGATCTCCTCAGCGGGTTGCTCAGTTTAGGTGGGGTTAGTTCGATCCTAGTCCGATATGCCTCACTAAACGGTGGAATCGCGGATTGCTCCGCAGTTGGTCGAGCATTGGATCAACACCAAACCAGATAACGTCCTCGTATCGCTGATCGTAGGCATGTTCCAGGTCATCGATTGCATGTTCGGTTTGATGGAGACCCAAATGGGCCAGGGCTAGATAATACCATCCGGCGGTATTCGGGTCCACTATATAAGAGTTCAGAAGTTCTCTAGCTCTATCCGCATTTCCGGCGCGCGCGTACGCTGCAGCCAAAAGCGGAATCCGAAGATGCGGAGTGAAACTGGGTGGGATATTCTCGACAGTCGCTAACGCCTGCTTGGGCATCGATTTTGCCCAATAATTTGCGGCGATGTAGTCGGCGAACATCCCTCGCGCGAGAGGCGTCGCCGCGCCCTTTTGGAGTACCTCCAACGATTCATCGTTCCGGCCGGCCATGCGAAGCACCTGGCCCTGCGCCAATTTAATTCCCAGTGAATTCGGATCCAGGTCTGCGGCCTCGTTGACCTCGCGAACCGCCTCATCGAGGCGCCCTGACGCACCGAGCTCGAAGGCGTACAATTCATGTGCATTAGGCCACTTCGGGTCCAACTCTATAGCACGCAGGAAGTCCTGCTCCGCAGCTTTCCAGTTGTAGTCAGCTTGCATTTCAACAAACGCGCGTGCGGAGAAGGCTTCCGCCAAAGTACCGTCGAGGTGCAATGCGCGTTCGGCCGCCACTCTGGATTCCTTCAACGCGTGAGCAGGAATCATTCCGCCATAGGCACTGCCAAAAGCTGCGATGTACCCGTAAGTATCCGCTAAGCCCGAGTAAGCCGGCGCATACTCCGGATCCGCAGCGATTGCCTGATTGAAATAGCGGATCGCTTCCTGAAAATCCGCAGCAGTTCGCTTGTTGAGATAGAACCGCCCCTTTAAATACTGCTGATACGCTTCCGATCCGACAGCATACTGCCGTTTCAATCTCTGTTTGAGAGGCTCGCTCAGCTTTAAGCGCAACTGATCGGTCACTTCTATTGAGAACTGCTGCAGCACCTCAGCCAGAGACGATATCTTTCCCGTGTACGCGTTCCCCCATAGCCGAACACCGGAACGTACGTCAATGAGCTCCGTGTCCAACGAGAAATCATCACCTTGCCTCGATATGGATCCATCGACCACGCGAGTGACGCCCAATTCCCGTCCTGCGGCACGCGCGTCCACGCTGGAACTGTCGTATCTAACAACTGATCCACGCGCGCTCACGCGAAGCGTGGGAATACGGGACAGGTCGTTAATGAGCGATTCGGTGATTCCTTCCGCCAAGTACGCCATCTGCGGATCGCCCGTCCGGTTATGGAAAGGAAGCACGGCAACCGAATCAACACCAGGCGCTTTGCCGCGCAAGATGAAATACGCTGCCCCACACACGCCGATGATCACGAGAAGCATCGCCAAATTGAGAAGCCATCGAGAACTGCGAGCAGCCGGCAGCTTCCTTCCGTGTGCATTCGAGTTGCTGCTCGTTACCGGTTTGACCCACGGCGCAGGCTCGAGCTCCGTCGAGACCAACGCAGTCGCCAACGCCTCACCGAAATCTCTGGCCCGCTCGTAACGATCTCGCGGATCTGCTGACAAAGCCTTCAGAATGGCCTGCTGTGCCGCCTCTGGCAAATCGGGACGCAGATCCCGCGGCGGGACCTTCAAACCCTCCATCTGCTGCATCAAGATGCCGCCTGGTGTAGGAGCGCGGAACGGGGTTATACCGGTAACAAGCTCATAAGCGACGACGCCCATCCCATACACATCGCTCGCACACGACCCCTTCCCGTGAAACTGCTCCGGCGACATGTAGGCGTAAGTTCCGGATGCGTGCGTCGAAGACGAATCTTCCCCGGGAGCGCGAATCGATGCGATTCCGAAGTCAATCAGCTTAACCTGCTCCTCGCCTTCTCTGTCGCTCTGAATAATGATGTTTTCGGGTTTCAAATCGAGATGGCACACATCTACTTCATGCGCAGCGGTCAGCGCTCGCCCGGTCTGTCTCATGATGTGGGCGATCTGCGCCAGCGGCATACCTTGTCGCGGGAGTATGGCGCGTAGCTGCCGCCCTAAAACGTACTGCATCACCAGAAACGGCTTGCCGTCCTCGCGATAACCGAAATCAAGGACGGACACCACATTCGGATGATCGATCCGGGCCAGCGCCTCCATCTCAATTCTGAATTTCTTTAGAGCCCACGCGTCGTTCGACCGATACTCATTCAGAACTTTCACGACTACCTTGCGAGACGCGACCTCCAAATCTGCCGCCACATACGTGATCGCAAAACCGCCGCGTCCTAGCTCCGGACCCAGTAAGTAACGGCCCTTGAGTAAGTCGCTAGCAAGTCCCTCCGTCCGTGGTAACTGATCACCTTTCGGTGTCGCTTCACCCGTCAAATCAGCGTCGGACGTGACCTTTGGATCGAGGTCCATGGGAGGAGGTGGCAAAAGTGTAACACGCAAATTGCCACTCAGGGATAGGTCTCTTCTAACGCTTCAATGGGTCTTCCACCCACGGCGCGGTTGCCTCCACCAAAGCGCCGAGCATCGGATCCACTTGCTCCAGAGCTTGTTTCATTTCCCACGCGATCTTGCGATAGGAGAAGTGTCCCTTCACACCGCTGCGCAGCCGCGAAATATACTCGAGCTCGGCAAAATCCATCTTGAAGAGAAATCGCGATTTCGCCGCAAGCGGCAACAGGTATTGCGCCGCCGGCTGCGGTAGGGTTCGAAGAATCGCGTCGACTCTCTCCAGCGCCGCCGAAAAAATTGCTTCGGCGCCACATTTTGAAACTAAGTCAGGCGTGTCATAACCAAGCCGGTTCGTATATTGCTGGCGAAGCTGCTGGCAGCGGCGGTGCCGGTGCAAATCGCGGTACGCGCCGATATCCATAACGATGTCGAACACGTAAGGAGCGCTGCGAAACTGCCGTGGCAGTTCGTCTTTACGAGCGCGGCTTCCGAGCGCTACACGTAACACTTCTCTGCGCCGCTCATCGGGCCATTCGCGTGCTATTTCGTATAGTTGCCGGTACGGGCAATCGGTCACTGCATACAGCAGCGTCGCGCAAATATCTGCTGTGTGGTCCGACGGCTGAAGTAAATCTACCGCCGCAGTATGAGTGACAGCTGCCGCAGGCATATGATGCGCCGCCCACTCCGCGAGATCGGCTCGCAAACGCCCAGTGTATTCATCGCGCTCGGCATGCCGCGCAAGCGTAGGAGCGATCGGCTCCGCTGTCGCATCGCCCGGCTGCCATACGCACTCGGGCGCAGCGGCGCACGCTTCCGATAACTCTTCACCCAGCTCGCGTACTTCCTGAAATTCCGAGGCTCTCAAGCGTCGGATCTGCTTCTCCAAAGTGCGAATGCTCGTCACCTGCCCCACGCCGGTCGGAATCCCGAATGGCAAAAGATAACGAGCCACATCGAAGGCGCGTGCCGCCAAGTTACGCCGGTATGGCTCTGCCTTCATATCGGAGGGCTGCGGAAACTGCTCTTGCAGGTAGCGGAACGCGCGCTCCTGCACCTCGCGATACGCGCTCAGAAGTTCTCCAGTCGCCGACTTGTAAGTCTCCGCTTCGTCTGCGCTCAGCTCCGGCGGCACAATCACTCCGGACTTCGAGAAATCCTGATAGCGCGAACTCCTCGCCTGCCCGTCCCAGAGTTGTTCGTCTTCAATCTCGGTTGCGGCGAGTTCCGAAATACCTTCGAAACAAACGGTGGCGTGTCCCAGGTCTGCGATCGACGCGTGCCCATACTGAAAATAAAAGCTCTCCAGAAACTTGGCGGAGTCATGCGTGCGCACCCACTCAACGGAATCTCGGATCGAATCCGGTGACCGGCTATAACGCGCGAGTGCATACGCGAGTTTCTCAGGCGGCATGGGCGCAACCGTCAGCACGCGCTTCTTAGAGGAACTCTGTACCGGAATGGGTGCAGGGGCAGACATCGAAGCCGCTATGATAACGGATTCCTCATGCGAATTCGAATCAAGAAGCTGCACGCCGATGCCCATCTTCCGGAATACGCGCATGGTCCCGCCGAAGATGCCGGCCTCGATATCCGTTGTATCCGACCTGCTTTGCTCGAGCCCGGCATTCCGCAAGCTGTTCCGACGGGGCTGGCCTTAGAAATTCCGCGCGGTTACGAAGTTCAAATTCGACCGCGCAGCGGCTTGGCCCTCAAACACGCCATCACGCTGCCAAACGCGCCCGCGACCATCGACCCCGGTTATCGCGGCGAATTGCAAATTATCTTGTTGAATCTGGGTAAATCTGCCTATCAAATTCATGCCGGTGACCGCATCGCGCAGATGATTCTCGCGAAATACGAAGAGGTCGAATGGCAAGAGGGTGAACTGGCAGAATCGACCCGCGGAATGGGCGGATTCGGCTCGTCCGGTCGCTAGCTCTTGCTGTTCACTTCCGAAGTCAGTTTGCTCGCCAGCGGCTGCATCTGTCCCGCGTACTTGTTGCCGACCTTCTTGTAGTAAGGAACGGAAACAGGCGACGAGAGCTGCTCGAATGTGAACGAGCAGATGCGCATCCCCGGGTACAGCGCCACCGGCATGATGCCCAGGTTGCTCAGCTCCAACGTCGCTTTCCCGCGCCAACCGGGATCGAACAATCCGGCGGTTCCGTGTACGATGATGCCGATCCGCCCTAAACTCGAGCGCCCTTCCAGCCGCCCGAGCACATCGTCATCCAACTCTAAAGTCTCTTCCGTAATTGCCAGCGCGAACTCTCGGGGCTGCAGAATGAATGGATCGCCCGGGCCAACGTTCACTGCCCGCATCAGGCCCTGAATCGCATTCTTGTCCCGCACATCGATGTACGCATGACGGCTGTGCTCAAAGACGCTGAACTCCGCGCCTAGCCGGAAATCTACCGAGCAGCTTCCAAACTGTTCCGCCGGGAGCTCCGGCGAAATTCGGATCTTGCCCCTGTTCGATGTAGCGCGCGAATATCGACATCGGAAAGAACCATAAAGGCAAGCGCGTGAACAGCCATGCTAGCACGCGCCCAGTGCTATATTGAGGGGGTTACGACGCGCTGTAGCGCCCGGAATGCGATGCACTCCGTCGCGCCTTTCGAAAAGGATGGGCGGCTAGCTCAGTTGGGAGAGCACCACGTTCGCAACGTGGGGGTCGTGGGTTCGAACCCCATGCCGTCCACCAAAGAAAATCTTTTCTTAGCGTTGGAAAACGTTCGTGAAGATACCCCGTGCGGACGGACCCTGTCCTGATTTGCGGAGTGCGGCCATAGCGAGCAGGCCGACAGCCAACAGCGCGAGCGAAGCAGGCTCAGGCGTCGATACGGGCGCAGACGAGACAAGGTCGACGGTCACATACCCGTCACCTGCATTTTCGCCGGCGATCGCTACGGTGATCGTGCCGGAGGAATCAAAATAAGAGCCTCCTCCTCCTCCACCGTCAGCGTCACCGCCGCCGGTGCCGCCGCTATAGCCGCCGCCTCCTCCTCCGGAGTTGCCTCCGTAACCGGTGCCGGAGCCACTACCCCCTCCGCCATATCCACCATTGCCGCTTGTTGGGCCGCGGGCGATGCCGGGTGTCAGAGTGGGATATCCCTTTCCGCCGCGACCGCCTTGCGGGCCGCCCGCATCTGCGCCGTCACCGCCGAAGCCGCCCCCGCCTCCGCCTCCGCCCAAAGGGTCGGCGCTGCCGCCGGACGTGCCGGAGTGCGTGACCTGGCCGCCGCTGCCAAAATCAAATACACCTCCTCCCCCGCCACCCCCCGCCACGACGAGCGGAGTCCCCCCGGGACTCGCTCCCAAAACCACGAAGGTGCCGCCTCCGCCCCCGCCCGCATCCCCGCTGCCGCCGGTACCTCCGACATAAATGTCCAGCACCTCGCCAGCCGTCAAATTGAAATCGCCGCCCATCTCCGCGCCGGCACCCCCGGAGAAGCCCAGGCCGCCCGTGCCGCCTGCTGCGCCGTAAGCCGTGATATCGTACAAGCCCGTCGCGCCGACCGTGTATGTTTGCACGCTTCCGCTGTAGATGATGGTGTCGGCGAACGTCGGGCACGCGAACAGCATGATTCCGGCTGCCATGGTCCAAAGAGTCTTAGAATGCACGTTGAAAACCTCCGAATACCGTCTGCCCTCAGAATGCGCTACGGCACTGTATCACGTCGCACAGCCGTGCATACAGAATGTTTCAGTAATTCCTTCATAGTAGACCCGAGAACAGTACTGGTACTCCGGGATACTGGACGCGCTGCTCTCATTACAGGTACATCACCGTTTCTATACACCTTCCGGGCGCCCGCTGCGCCCACCATACCTTAGACCTACAGCCCTAATGTTTCCGGCTGACTCCGCCGAAGAGACATAACGAGGCGCGCTGTTCCCCATCACGCTCGCGCGCATCGGGCTCGGAGGAAGCCGAGGAGTTGAACAGACAATCTCTTACTGTTTTGCTGATCGAGGACAGCCCCGACTACGCCGATCTGGTCGAAGACTGGCTTTCGGAAAAGAAAGACGGAACCTCATTTGTTCTGAACTGGACCGATTCTCTGCGCGCGGGCCTGGAGCGGCTGGCCAAGGGCGGGATCGACGTCATCCTTCTAGATCTCGGGCTCCCCGATTCGAACGGAACTGAAACGTTCCGGAACCTGAAGACCGGCGCGCCCGGCATACCGGTAATCGTTCTAAGTTCCGCGGACAGTCAGTCCGTGGCGCTCGAAATGATCCGTGAAGGGGCCGAAGACTACCTGGTGAAGAATACATGCAATGCCGAAGCCCTGGTTCGCGCCGTGCGATACGCGTTCTTACGGCATCGATCGCACACCACCAAACCGAGCAACGGGTCGGGGGCGAATCACACCAGAGTGGCCGGCTTTATCGGAGCCAAAGGCGGTGTGGGAACAACGACCACCGCTTGCACTTTGGCTGCAGAACTGCGGGAACAGACTGGCGACAAAGTCCTCCTCGGCGACTTAGATATACACCGCGGCCTTGTTGCTTTCTTGTCTGGTATTGAGCCGCGGTATTCCATGGTCGACGCCGTCGAAAATCTGAATCGGTTGGATATCACGTGTTGGCAAACGATCGTCAGTTCAGGTCTCGGCGAGATCGACATCGTACCTTCACCCGGTTTACTCGGCGCGCGGTAATTTGGACGCTGACTCGCTCGTTCGAGTCTTGGATGTAGTCCTGCCGTTTTATCGCTGGGCGGTTCTCGATCTCGGTCCGGTCAATGCCCTGTCCATGCGGCTACTCGAGAAAGTGCATGACGTCTTCATAGTCACAACCACCGCAATCACCACCCTGTATCAAACGAAGCGCGTGATCGAAGCGTTGCTCCAGGCGAAAGTCGAACAAGATCGCATCCGCCTGGTTGTAAACCAGATGGAGAACGGTGACAGGTTTAGCGGAAACGATTTAAACAGTATCTTCGGCATTCCCGTCTATGGGATCTTGCCGGCCGCACGCGAAGACATTCACAAGGCTTCTATACAGCGCCGGCTCCCGCCCGAAGGAAGCAATTTCCGCAAGGAGATCGCCAGGATGGCGCGCAAAATCGGAGGTCTTTCCGAAAAACAATCGAAGCGTGGCTTTGCACCTTTCCGCCCACGCGCCGCGAAGTTGCAGCCGAGCATCGCCAAATAGCAGGAATCGCCGGGCGACACACGCATGAGCAGAATCCCCTCAATCCTCATCGTTTCGCAGGATCCCGCCTGTGTTGCTCTCGTTCAACAGGCGCTCACCTCGGGGAAACAATCCTTCACAGTTCAGTCGGTCGAACGCGTACGAACGGCATCGGCCCGGATTGCCGGAGGCGGCATCGACACTGTTCTCCTCGATTTGTCCAAGACAACAACCGATCCAAGTGAAAAACTCGAGAGTTTTCTGAAGCTTAACGCCAGCGCCGCGTCCGTTCCTGTCGTCCTGCTGTGCGAAGGCGAAGACGATCCGTTCATACTCGAGGCTACTGCGGCAGGCGCTTTCGCCTGCATACCAAAACAGCGTTGGAGCTTGGAACTGGCTCGCGTCGTTCGCTCCGCCTTAGAGGCACCGTCGCTCGATGAAGACGATGGAGAGAAAACACGACCACGTAAGCCGGGCAAAATTATCGCTATGCTCGGCGCAAAGGGCGGAGTCGGCACCACATTTGTATCTCTCAACCTCGGCTCTTCACTGGCACGCGGAAGCAGAGTTGTCATAGCGGAACTCCGTCCCGCGTTCGGCACGTTATCGCAGTATTTGCGCCCGCAGCCGTGGGTGCGCAATGTGGGGCATTTGCTCGAAACTCCCGCTGATGAGATCAGCCGCGCGGATGTCGAAGGGTGCTTATGGCCCGTCAGAAACATACCTGGCCTGAGCGTTTTGTTCGCGCCGCAAAGTCTCAACCGCTCGAGTGACATCGGCCCGGAGCATGCGAAACCCATACTCAAGCACCTATCGACCATCGCGGATTTCATTCTCCTGGATCTGCCGGCCTCATTATCTGAGACCAATCGGGCCGCGCTTCGAGAATCCAATCTATTAAGTCTGATCGTGGAGCGCGATGCGCTTTGTGTAGACGCTGCCAAAACTATGCTCGACGCGATTCAGGCGTCGCAGGCCAGTCCACAGGAAATAGGCGCGGTCCTTGTGAATCGCACTCCTCTCGCTCTCCCCATGCCGCTGCGGGATATTGAGGCTCAGCTCCGTATCCCGACGCTCGCCGTCATTCCGCCCGCGGCGGATCTATGCGCCAGTGCGCAGCGAGCGCGCATTCCAGTGATCTCGTTGGATCCTGAAAGCCTCATTGCCAGTAGTCTCGTCAATCTGGCGAATCAGTTGTCCGGTCAAGTCTCACCTACTGCCGCGTCTGCACCAAATCTGCGCTAGCTGTATCGCACGCTCGCAGCAGCGCCTCGAGCGAAGTTATGTGCTGTTCCGTAAGCGCGCTTTCTTGCCCCGCCGCCGCTTTCTCCAAGTCTCCTCCCACCCGGCTCAATTCAGAGAATCCATAACCAGCGCCCGTTCCTTTCAGATCGTGGCCGAGCGTGCGGATCGCCTCGAAATCGCCTTGTCGCAGCAACTCCCGCATCCTTTGAACTTCGCCCTGGCGCCTCACGAGATATGCCGGTACACGCGCTTGAATCTCAGGAGATAGCTGCATAGTCCGGCTGTTCCCAATATCTCTTCGGTTGTGATGCAGTCGCTCGATTTCGGCAATCAACTTCGCTTTCGACACCGGCTTCGAAAGATACGCCGAACAACCCGCCTCTAGACTCCTGGATTCTTCGCCTTTGAGCGTGTGCGCTGTCACCGCGATGATCGGTACCGGCGTCAGCGAGTGTTCTGCCTCCCACATCCGTATGTCTCGCGTCGCGCTGTACCCATCTTTTTCCGGCATCTGCGCGTCCATCAGAATCAAATCGTACTCTCCGCTCTTCGCCTTCTCCAGGGCCGACACGCCATTTTCGGCAAAATCGAGCCCGTATCCTTCCGGCGCGAGATAGGCCTTCATGAGGAACCGGTTTTCTTCCGAGTCTTCCGCTATCAGAATCTTGATCTTTTCGTTTGTGGTTACGTTCGGGAGAACAACGCGCCTCGCCTCCGCCTCGGACGCAATTTCAAGCCGCCTCAGTTCGCTCTGTGGCTGCTCACACGCTTGTCCGCCCTCCGACTCCGGCTGTCCTTTGAACGGCACCGTGAACCAAAAGATGCTGCCGCTACCGGGCTCGCTCTGGACCCAAATGCTTCCTCCCATCAGCTCGATCAGCCGTTTGCTGATCGCGAGTCCAAGTCCGGTCCCATCGGCCTTGCGTGTCAGCGACGAATCTCCCTGAACGAAAGGCTCAAAAATCGTGGCGATCTGATCCGGGTGAATGCCGGCGCCCGTATCCGCTATCCGGAAGCGCAGCGCGTTTGCCGCGTGCCCGCCCGGTTCCCGTTCGACAGCGCACGATACCTGACCCCGCTCCGTGAATTTAATGCCGTTGCCCACCAGGTTGATCAGGACCTGCTGCAAGCGACCCGGATCCCCGTGCAATGCCGTCGAGACCTCTTCATCCAGGTTGTAGACCAACTCCAAACCTTTGCGGCGCGCTAATGGACTGAGAAGATCCATGGTCTCGTTAAGCAGTTCGAGCAGATCGAAATTCGCCTCTTCCAGATCGAGATATCCAGACTCCACCTTCGACAAATCGAGAATGTCGTTGATCAAATTCAGCAGGCGCTCTGAATTGTTGCGAAACACGCGCGCGTATTCACGTTGCTCTTCGGTCAATGGAGTTTTCCATAGCAGATCCGCCATTCCACAGATCGCGTGCATTGGCGTGCGAATCTCGTGACTCATACGTGCCAGAAATTCGCTCTTCATTTGGCTCGCCTGTTCCGCGCGTTCGCGCTGCTCCACCAGCCGGGCATTGGTCTCAAATAACGCCTCCTCCCGTCTCACCACCAGTTCCAGCGGATCCAGAAGAGCCATCGTTTTGTCGAGCAGAGCTATCGTATCGGGGTGGGTGTGCTCCGCTTCCAGCTGTCCATTCGCCTCGAGCAGCGCCTTTTGCCAGTCCAATAGGAATTGGCGTGTTCGGCGTAGCCAAAAAACCAAGGTGACAATACTGGCTATTCCGCAAATCATCGCGATGGGAAAAATCAGCGAGAGAGATCGATGGATTTTCTGTAATTTCCCGGCGCGCGCCGCCAGAAATGTGTGTTCCGGAGGATTGTCTGCGTTGAGGGTGCGCGTGGTTGAACGCTCAACCGCCTCCCACTGCGAGTCAAGGACGTACGTCGAAACATTGCTCAACAGCAATACCGCCAGGGGCAGGGACAGTACGAGAGCCCCCTTTACCTGAAGGGGGAGATCGCCCCAGCTCATGCTGAAGCGCCACCGGCCTAACTTTTTTGCTTCCAATGCTCCTACCCTTTTGATCGACCAAGCAGCGGCCGGACGTTAAGGTGCAGAACGGAAGGTTCGCGTATTCTCGGCCGGAAGAGCGGGGATACTGCCGCACAAAACGCCTCCCCCACATTCAACCCGATTACTGCCGATAAGGGTACAAGGTGTAATACGGCTGCCGTCTCATCTCCGAACGCAAAGAGCTCCGAAGCGAGCAGTGTGCGTCTCGGCTTTAACATCCCCGTCGAACTTCAACTCCTCGACGGCGACCACGAGCGCGTCGGCGCCCACATTCGTCGCGTAAACTCCGGGTTCTTTCAGCTGCGTTCACCGCTTCATCTTCGCGACGACCGCAAGCTGGAGCTGCTGTACGAGGGCCGCCGGATTCAGGCAGAAGTCGTTTACTCGAGGAAACAAGAAGTCGGCATCCATCATGTGGGCATCAGAACGTGCGGTAGCCACGGAGCCGTTCGCAAAGAACTCCGGCTCCCTGTCGATGTCCAGGCCGCCGTCAATGTCCCCGGTTCAGCCACTCCGCTGCGCGCCCGCGTCAGCGACATGTCGCAGTCCGGCTTAGGACTGATCTTACGTAAGGAAATTCCTACGGGAACGGCCGTCTCGGTCGACCTCGGCCACGGCGTCGCGTTCGGGGAGATCCGCTACTGTAAGTCCTTCTCAAAAGGCAGATACCGCGCCGGTTTTTGGCTGGAAGAGTTCATCTATCGTCCGCGCCACCAGAAAGGTGCCTCGTCGTCAGAATCTCGTTCAGGGATGCTGGCGTCCTTTGCACGCTTCGCCCGCCGGATGAAAAAACGTTTTGGGTTCGCAGCACGTCGAAAGGGCGGCCTTTCGCTCTAGCAAAGCGATTCGTCAGCCGGACTGGCCGTTCAGCAACGGCGCCGCTACGATGCCGCCGAGGCTCTGCGCGTCTCCGATGGCGTGATCAGCTCGAATTCAGGACTCATCTTTTGTCCTTCCGCGCCTCGGTTCAACCCAAGCGTCTTTCGCAGCTCGGCTTCGATGCTGCGGCAAAGCTCCGGCCGTTCGATTAGATGCTGTCGCGCATTCTCGCGCCCTTGCCCGATGCGCTCGCCCTTGTAGCTGTACCACGATCCGCTCTTCTCCAGAATCGCGTGTTGGGTCCCCAAATCGAGAACATCGCTCTCCCGCGAAATCCCCCGGCCATAAAGAACATCCAGCTCTACTTCGCGGAACGGCGCCGCCACTTTGTTCTTCACGATCTTCACCTTCGTTCGATTACCCACCACCGTTTCACCGTCCTTGATCGCGGTGGTTCGTCGAACTTCCACGCGCACGGACGCGTAAAATTTCAGCGCTCGGCCCCCGGTTGTCGTTTCCGGATTCCCGAACATCACGCCGATTTTCTCCCGCAGTTGATTAATGAACACCAGACATGTGTTGGCCCGCGAGACCGCCGCGGTAAGCTTTCGCAGCGCCTGCGACATCATCCGCGCTTGCAGCCCCATGTGGCTATCGCCCATTTCGCCTTCAATCTCCGCCTTCGGCGTCAGCGCCGCCACCGAATCCACGACAATGACATCGAGCGCTTGTGAACTCACCAGCGCGAGGGCGATCTCGAGCGCCTGCTCGCCATAATCCGGCTGCGACACGATCAGGTTGTCCGTGTCCACGCCTAACTTACTCGCATAGGTCGGATCAAGCGCATGTTCCGCGTCAATGAACGCCGCCGCTCCCCCCGCACGCTGCGCCTCGGCAATCACGTGCAGTGCCAGCGTTGTCTTACCGGATGCTTCCGGACCGAAGATTTCAATCACTCGTCCACGCGGAAATCCCCCCGCCCCCAGCGCATTGTCGATGCCGATCGATCCCGTCGAGATCACCTCTACCGGAAGCGCCGCGCGCGATCCCAGCATCAACACCGAACCTTTGCCGAACTGCTTATCCATCTGCGCCAAGGCCGTCAAAATACGTTTGCTTCGCTCATCCACGTGAATCACCTCCCGCGTGCAAACAGAGAGTCCGCTTACGACCGGTTGCTTCTCCACAACGAACGCTAAAGAAAACCCCGACGTGGTACTCTCGCTTCCTGGTACTTTTCTAACCTGCACTGCTGGAAATTCTGACCGACATATGGGAACCTGTCCAAAATGAGCGCCCGACGAATTGCCCGGCCCGGTTCGCAAACACTGTTGCTCTGCTGCTTGGCCCTTTCAACGATGCTCACATTCTTGCCGCACGCGGGGTCAACACCGCGACAGGACAGATCGTGGAAGCGCTACTACAACCAGCAGTGGGGATATTGTGTCAGCTATCCGGCGCGCTGGCGCGTCGGCGACGCTTTCGAGGGCGCCGGAATCTTCGTCGAAACGGGCGTGAAAAAGCGTTCAAACCCGCTCGGCGAAATCGATGTGACCGCGCTCCCCGACCACTCCGCAAACCCACAGCCAACCTTCGTCGACACCGTTCAGCCTCACCTCGACGGCCTCAAGAAATTCGAGCGCGCGCAGCAGATGGAACTCCTCGAGCAGCGTCCCATGCATCTGTTCGGCAGCTCCGCCCTATTCGCAAAAGAACGTTATTACGATCCGCTCGAGCGTGCCAAATGGGTAGACGAACTGATCTTCGTCGAGCGCCAGAATGTCCTCTACCGGCTGGAACTCGAGTGTCGCGCCGATCAGCTCACGCGGTTCGAACCGGTTTTCAGTCAACTCGTGGGCACGTTCCGTTTCGACTGCGCTCGCGCGCGCTAGCTGCCCATCGCACCGTCCGCTAAATCGCGCGACGCCGCGTCTTGCCGAGAAGGTGCCGCGCCTTGGAAATGGCTTGCGACTCCGCTTCTTCGAGCGTCGGAGCGCCAAAACGCGCCAGGCACGCGCCCGCCAACTCGTCAGCCGCCTGGCAGATATAACTCTCGCCCACCCGATAGCTGGTCAGTGTCATAGGCCAGCCATCGATTTCGATCTGCCGCTCCGTAAACGCCTCAGATTTCGTGGCCTCTGCCGATCCGGTCATGCCGCAGCCGCCCGCGCGCCGCCCCGTTCCACCGGTGCGCCAACCAGGTTCCCCCATTCGGTCCACGAGCCGTCGTAATTCACTACGTTCGGCAATCCCAACAGGTACTTCAGGACAAACCAGGTGTGGCTCGAGCGCTCACCAATGCGGCAATACGCAATGGTGGGACGCGAGGCGTCAACTCCCTCGCTGGCATACAACGCCTTCAGCTCGTCAAACGATTTGAAAGTGCCGTCTTCGTTGCACGCTTTGCTCCAGGGTACGTTGCGCGCGCCCGGAATGTGGCCGCCCCGCTGGCACGTCTCCGGCAGCCCGGGCGGAGCCAGAATTTCACCCGTGAATTCCTGAGGGCTTCGCACATCTACAAGCGAAGCCGCATGAGTCCGCAACGCTTCCTGCACTTGCGGCAGGAACGCGCGCAAAGTAAGGTCCGGGTCTTTCGCTTTGTATTGGGTGTGCCGGTAAGAAGGAGGCTCCTGAGTCAACTCCCGGCCTTCCGCCAGCCACTTCTTGCGCCCGCCATTGAGGATTCGCACATCATTGTGCCCATAGATCTTGAGCTGCCAGAAAGCCCACGCCGCGAACCAGTTATTGCTGTCGCCGTATAGAACGACCGTCGTCTCAGGTGTAATCCCCGCTTTCGACAGCAGAGCCTCAAACTGATCCTTCGGCAGGATGTCGCGCCGAACTGTGTCGGATAATTGCGTGAGTCCACGACCAGGCAATCGCCCCGGGAATGTGCCCCACATCGTAAGCGCCGGTGTCGACATCCACCTCCACTAGGCGCAGCGAAGGATCAGCCAGCTTGGCAGCTAGCCAATCGCTCTGGACGAGAACTTCGGGGTGGGCGTAGGGCATACGCCCACAGTAACACGGTAATCTCTATCGGGAAAGGTGCCTATTGGCCCGACAAGCAGCCCTTTTGGCCCGAACTGTTGGCGTAACCCGTGCCCGTGTTATAGGCATTATTCGACCACTCGCCTTGTATTTTCCACTGGCTCGCATTACTAAACGTGACCAGCGGCGCGCCAAAGGTCCACGCGCACTTGTCTCCGTTCTCGTTACCTGACGAGTCATACCAAGCCCCAGGGCTGGCGGGATCCGTCCGTGCTTCCGAAAGCTCGTGCCCACTCACGTTTGCAATTGCTGCAAGTCCCTGGGAGTGCTTACCCGGAGTTGTCCTGCGGGTCACAACCCGCGTCACCGTCGAGATTGAAAAAGTAGGCAAACTGCACTCGCGTGCCGTGGCAGGTACCGGAGCTGTGATACGCGCAGTATTGAGCATTTCCCCGTTTTGTATCGGCGTACACCGCATAATAGCCGTTGCCGCTAGTGTCGGGACTGGTAATCACTTTGCAGACCTCGGCAAGGATTGTCGAAGTGCTGCCGCCACTGGTCGAGGCCGAGGTATCCACAATGTGCCCTGAGTAGGTCGTCGTGGGGGTCACTTGCCCATTCGATCCCGTGTATTCGTCCGACGCCTTCGCGTAATCGGAGCCGCTGAAACCCTGATACCAGGTGTCCATGCCAGTAATCTTGTCGCCGCTGTAGGTTTTCCAGCTCGTTCCCCAAAAAATTGCTTCGGTCGCCGCCTCTTGCATAATCACTCCGCCATGGAAGGTCATGTCAGGGCTGCTCCTGCGAAACGCCTGACTCGCTTCGTGCATGCGTGCCGAAGGCTCAAATCCACGGGCCCAGTGAATACCGAACATCGGGGGCTCACCGGTATTGGAGAGGTTTTCGGGAGCAGATTGCGACGGCTCCGGTGCTTGTCCGAATGCGAATACTGGCGAGCAAACCAACGCCAGAAAAACCAACTTCTTCATAGTTAAACGTGCCTTTCTCGGGAGTTAGGGATGGGCATCGGGAAACGAACGCAACCGGACATTCAGCGACGCCGTGTTAGCAAGCGTGCTACAACCGCCACTACAATGTCAATCTAAGATTTTTACGGTGGCTTCGTGGCTGGCCGGCAAGCGCCCCTGTCGCTCCCCTCAAAACGTGTACGTCGGAGGAACGATGTTCTTCAGCCGCAGATACACTTCACATTGCGCTCGGTGATGTGCCGTGTGCACAAACATGTTCATCATCATGTCCCGCCCATTCGGTTGAGGACGGCCTTTGAAGGACGCGATGTTCCAGGTGCGTTGAAGTTGCTCGGGAGTGATCTGCGGCAGCACCGCTATGACGTAATCGAACGACTGCTGAAGCATTTTGACAATGCCGGCCTTATCAGGCGTCGCCATTTTGGGATTTACTTCGAATGGTGGATTCGCTCCGGTAATTTCGTGGAATCGGTATACATTCGCAACTGCGATGTGAACCATCTGTTCCCCAAAAGACATCTCGGCGGGAACCGGCTTGAAGCCATAGAATTCCGCTGGCATCGCGTTCGCGACGTCGATGGTGAGCTGTTTCGATTGCGACCAATCTTTCACGAACTCATCGGTAGTTCGCACGCACGGCACTTGTGCGGAAACAACCGCGCCAAAGAGAAACAGAGCGGGAAGTGAAAGCGCGGGCAAATAGGTAATTCTCATGGCCGCATTCTAGCGCTCGCACCCGACGGGTAAAACGCCTCGCGCTTCAGCGCCGATTCGCTTTAGCGCCCAACTGCTTGCATCGCGGCTTCGGGATAACGCTGGCCCGCGGCGGCGCCGTGCGGGAAAACGCGATCAATGCGCGCGAGATCGTCTTCACTCAGACGCAACCCCGCTGCAGCAACGTTCTCTTCCAGATAGCGGATTCGTTTGGTGCCGGGAATCGGAACGATATCGCGCCCTTGCGCGAGTACCCACGCGAGGGCGAGTTGCGAAGCTTTAACGCCCTTCTCACGCGCGATGTTCTCGATCTCTGCAACCAGTTGCAGGTTGCGCTTGAAATTTTCGCCCTGGAAGCGAGGCGAATTGCGACGCCAGTCGCCGCTCTCGAGATCTTCCGGACTTTTGAACCGCCCGGTCAAAAAGCCGCGCCCCAGTGGGCTGTACGCCACAAAGCCGATTCCGAGTTCACGCGTGGTTTGAAGAATCTCCTGTTCCGGATCGCGACTCCACAGCGAGTATTCCGACTGAAGCGCGGCAATCGGGTGAACGGATTGAGCGCGCCGTATGGTCTGAGGCCCCGCTTCCGATAGTCCGAGGTACCGAACCTTCCCTTGCTGCACCAGGTCGGCCATCGCCCCTACCGTGTCTTCGATCGGCGTGTTCGGATCGACTCGATGCTGGTAATAAAGATCGATCACATCAACACCCAGCCGTCGTAGACTCGTATCGCAAGCGCTGCGCACGTATTCAGGTTTGCCATTGACACCGATAAATCGCCCGTCCTCGGCGCGCACGTTCGCAAACTTCGTGGCAAGCACAACCTGATCGCGGCGACCTTGTAAAGCGCGACCCACCAGCTCCTCGTTGCGCCCCATCCCATACACGTCAGCCGTATCCAAAAACGTCACGCCCAGATCGATCGCGCGATGAATGACGGCGATCGACTCCGCCTCATCACCAGAACCGTAGAAGTCGGACATTCCCATACAGCCGAGTCCGATGCTTGAAACTTCGAGGCCATTGCGGCCGAGCGTGCGTTTTCCGATATCTGCCATCCCGCATTCGATGGCGCCCCATCCCGAAGCGGTGCAACTTTAACGGGCTTTGCGCAGGCGCTGCCGAAGCTCTTCCGTACGAAGGCGATGGCACTTCAGGCAGAGCGTGCGCATGTTCGCCAAATCGCATTCGCCCCCACCCTCGGCGACGGGAACAATGTGATCGGCATCCCAGAGCGTTTTGCGTCCACCCCTTCGCCATTCGAGATTTGCTTTCGCCCGCGCGGATCCGCGCAACCTTTTCACTCTGCACAGCTCCGCAACGCAGTCGATACCGCAAACTGCACAAACACCGCGGTCTCGCTCGAGTACCCGTTCCCGCAGATGCCCGGGATCAGTACGCAGCTTCCACTCTTCGACACACCAGTCGGAACAGAACGTGAGCCGTCCAGGCGGAACTTCCACATTGCACCAGCGGCAAAGGCACCGGCCGTTCGGACCTTTGGGCAGCGTGCCACGGTCCACTCGTCCGCCGGGCATTGCACGTTGCGTGCTCACAAAAACAGAATACGACGAAAATGTTTTCCTATTTCCTGCGTGCCCGATAGATAACAACCCCAACTATGTTGCTCAGCAACACTGTCCCGCCGATTTTCGCCGCATACGTTGCGTTGCTCGAGACATCGATGATCGGATACACCGCGATCAGCACGGCGATAAGACTAGAGACCAGCCCGGCCGCCGAAATCAGCTTCAGCCATCGCGGCAATGCACGACGCAAATTGGCAGCGCCGAAGAGCGGCAACGCGAACAGCGCCACGTATGTGATGCCGTAGTGCGCCGTCGAAGCATTCTGCAATAGCTGCATGGCCTCTTGTTCATGCACCCCGAGCATGCTCAAAACCAGCAGAACGATAACTAGCGCCAGCGACAAACAAAATGGAATTCACCGGTGTTCGCCAGCGCGGATGCAGAGCAGTGAACCAGTCGGGCAGTAAATGATCCCACCCCGCAGCCATCGGAAGGCGCGTCAAGCCAGTGAAAATCAGGCTGCTCGCGGCAACAGCGCGGCCCAGCAACAAGAAAATCGCAAACGGCGCCACCACCGCTCCTGGTCCGCTGTTTCCAAATGCCAGCCGAAACGCCTGCGGAATCGGCCCGATCAGGTTGATCGGACGATCGCCAATAAACGCCAGCACCGAACTGGTTCCCAGAATGAACATCAGCGCGATCACGGGCGCGGAAATCACCACCGATTGACCGATCGTACGAGCGGCCCGCCGGCACTCCCCCGCCATGATCGCCACGTATTCAAATCCGCTCAGGGCGCCGACCGTCATCTGTCCAAAGACAGCCAGACTGAACCAGCTCATCTCGGGCATTTTCCACGGAACCGGTGTGTAGTGGACCGGTTCCCTCCTGACCAGCGCCCAAAGCGGCAAACACAAAAGGATGGCGTAAGCGGACAGGATCATCACGCTCCCAGCGTTGTGCAGCCACTTGCTCACCGCCAGACCCCGAATCGCAACGACCGCAATTCCCGCCATGACGAGAGCGATGAGTGCGGTCGTTGCGGTTCGACTCGAAGGCAGCCACTCCGCGCCGCGCCCGATCAGGTAAGCCAGATCTGTCGGGATGACGAACAGGATCGAGGGCGCGCAGAGAATGGCGTACACCCACAAATTCCACGCCGTCAGAAATCCAAGAAATTCACCGTACCCGAACTTCGCCCATTGATACAAACCGCCTTCGAGCGGCATCTGGCGATTCAGGTAGATGACCACCGCAGCCAGCGGCAGATAGTAGAGCAGCATGGCCGCCATCCAGAACGCGACATGCGCCCTTCCAAGCTTCGCCGCGACGCCCACCCACGCGGAGCCGACCACGCACAGCACCTGCGCGAGAACAAGATCGCGCAGCCCCAACTCTTTTAAGAGTCGATGGCCCACGGCCGTATTCGCCGGGTGATGCGGTTCGGCGGCGGTCGCCAAGATTTGAATATGATGTCACACGCAAAGGCGGTTGCGGCATGACAATCCGCTCTGCAGGCATGCGTCTCCCGCGGGTTTTAGAGCGTCAACGTGAATACAATCACCCTATTCGGCAGAACGGTTCCGCTCACCGCGCAGTTCGCGCCAATAAAGCCGTTTCAGAAAAATGCCTTACGGTAACGCTCGGAGATCCTTCCATCGCTCAGAAGCTGATTGTATTGCTCCAGTATGCGGAGGCACACGGGCAGCAATGAAAGTTCGACAGCACATGCGCTCCCTTTTCCAAGTCGTTTCCACAGTGACGATGTCAGCCTCTCTAGTTCCCTCCGCTGGCATTACTTTCCGAGCAACCCTCAATCCCAGTGCTTGCACGGACGTCCGTCTGCCCCGCTGGAAGGAGCCCTCGATGCCCCCTGGAGAGCTTCCGTGGGATGAGGCAACCTGTGAATTCGATTTCCGCGAAACGGACGGCGGAGCCCTGGTCGGGACTTACTGTCGCCACTTTGAAAGGGATCCAAAAATCTACAGCCCCAGCAAATACGCTTTCTACTTCGGAACCGGCCGCGTCCGAAAAGCAACTGACCGCGAATGGGAGCACGCCGACCCATATCTGAACTTCAGAGATTCGGCGTTTACAGACGCGCGCAATACGACACATGAGCTCCGGCTCGCATACAAGGGCAAAGAACTTCCGAAGACCGGATCAAAGTGGCCCCTGGACACCATGACATCTTCACGTCTTTCGACAGCCGGTGATTACGTAGCAGTGAATAGCTGGGATGGCACGATTGCTCATCCGGAGCCGCTTATGTTCGGGCGAAGTGATCTCAACGGTCATTATTACGTTGACATCTATAACGTCGCTTCCGGGCAGCGAGTGCTTGCGATAAGCGGCGAGTTCCATGGCGTGGATCCCTACGACATGTTTCACCACAGCGCCTGGATCTCAAAACGCTACTTTATTCTGCCGCTCGATGAGGGCAGGCCAATGAGGCAGTTTGTCATCTGCCATGTCCAGCACGCTTCAAGTGTGGCGGAAGGCGCCAAATGAGACGACTGCAAACAGTGGCGATCGCGGCTGACGCTGCAGTCACAGGCCTCATTCTCGCGGCTTACGCATACCCCCAGTCGCTGCAGTCCCACACCATCACCTTTACGCAAGGAAAGAACGCCTGCCAGACTATCTCGTTCCCAGAGCGTTGGATTACACAACACTGGTCGGCGGCCGACCAGAAGGCAGCCCAAGATCTGGGGATCGGAAGCGATGCCGGGGAGGAGTTCGAGTTCCGCCATAAGCCTGAGCAAGGCGAGGGTGCCATTTTCGTTTCCATGTGGAGGCAAGACGATGTTCACAGCGCTTACAAATACGTCGTCAGCCTCGATCCTTCTCTCAGCGTTCGGAAGGTTGAGGACGTGGAGTGGGAGGGCGCCGCGTTCGCCTTGTTCACTCGCGAAAGGTGGGAGAAGCAGCTTGGAGGGCTTGATATCGCCCCGCTTCGAGAGCACGACGGCTCAATTACGGGGCTCATGTCCGAAACGTTCAGCCAAGTTTCTGCTGATAAACACTGGGCCGTAGTATTCCGCTGCCACGGGCGCTTGGGGGGCCCGCGATAAGGGTGTCCCTTCATACCAACTGGCCCCATCTACCGTTCCCTATCGAAGCGAGTACTCGGTCGACATCGCCGATGCCGCCACCGAACGGAAGCTCGTCGTCTTTCACGGGTCCTTCACGGGCGTCAGCACGACCAATCTCACCGATAACCTCGGATGGATTACAAACCGGATTTTCTGGATGCCTCTTGACGACAAGAAACGGACCGTTCTGATCTGCGATTCGGACAAGTTCGACGCAGAAGGGAGCACGAAACGGTAATGCGTCGCGCAAGCTGTTCCTAAGCATTCTCTCCGCTCGCTGTAGCCGACGCGCAGCAGCAGGCCTAGGCACTAATCCGGGAGCAAATAGATGCGCCTTCAAACACAACTAGTCGCAGGACTGCTGGCTTCAGCCCCGTTGCTCTTAGCGGAGAACGTCACCGTCAAAACCACACCTGATCCAAAAGTATGTACAGCCGTTCAACTGCCTAAGTGGAAAGAGCCTATCATGCCCGGCGGTGACCTCCCCTGGGGAGAAGGTATGCCCTGCGATATCGACTTTCGATCATTCGATGGTGGCGTTCTCGGAGGCGCCTACTGCCGACCCGGCCGCAGTAAGGCGCCGGTTTACAGTCCCAACAAATACGCCATTTACTTCGGAGCCGGCGCCGTCCGAAAAGCACCGGACGAGGAGTGGAACCACGCGGACCCGTACCTGAACTTTAGAGATTCTGCATTCCCAGATGGGCGCAATACGACACATGACCTCCGGCTCGTATTCCCGGCTCGTATTCAAGGGGAAGGAGTTTCCCAAGACCGGATCAGAGTGGCCCCTGGACACTATGACGTCTTCGCGCCTTTCGCCAGCCGGGGACTACGTCGCAGTTAATAGCTGGGACGGGACGCTTGCCTATTCGGAGCCGTTTATGTTCGGGCGAACTGACCTTAACGGTCATTACTATGTTGACCTCTATAACGTCGCTTCCGGAGAGCGGGTGCTTGCGATACAGGGCGAGTTCCACGGTGTGGACCCGCATCACTTTTTCGACAAAAGCGCCTGGATCTCGAAGCGTCACTTCGTTCTGCCGCTCGATGACAAGAATCCGAGAAGGCGCTTTATCATTTGCGACGTCCAACGCGCCTCGTCCACTAGCGAGTCAGATCGATCTACAATCGAACGGAGCACACGATGACGTGCCGCTCATTACTATTCCGGCGTGAAACGCGCTTGACCTCCGTAACGTAACAGGTTACGATCCAGGATGATCCGCTCCATACGCCACAAGGGGCTAAAGCGTCTGTACGAGAAGGACGACCCGCGAGGCGTTTTCGCGGAACACGTTGTTAAATTGCGTGACATTCTCACCCGCCTTGATGCTGCGCGCACGGTTGCCGATATGGATTTACCCGGTTTTCGATTGCATGCGCTGAAGGGCGAGATGAAAGGAGTTTGGGCCGTTACCGTTCGTGCAAACTGGCGAGTGAGTTTCCGCTTCGTGGAAGCGGATGCGTTCGACCTGGACTATATCGATTACCACTGAAAGGAGCTGTTACCATGCCGATGAAGAACCCGCCGCACCCCGGCGGCTTCGTCTTACGCCAGTGCATTGAGCCTTTGGGCTTGAGCATCACCGCTGCCTCCGCCGCTCTTGGAGTGACGCGCACCACGTTATCCGAACTGGTCAACGGCAAGCGCGGCATCTCGCCCGAAATGGCGGTTCGGCTCGCGAAGGTCTTCGGGGGCAGCGCCGAAAGCTGGCTTGTGCAACAGGCGCAGTACGAACTTGCCCAAATCCGCGCCGACCGCATCAAGTTGAAGAGATTGGAACCCGCATAGACCTACAAACCCAAACCGGCATCGCCGCTGACGTGGCAATCCATGTATACGCCGTCTCGCTACGTTTCCGGCAAACAGATGCGCGCGCCTGCTGGCACGCAGCATCTGCTTCCGGCTATCGGGCTTAATCGCTCCTCCTGAACTGTTCGTCCACTTCCACCTGATTACTCCTCAAAGAAAAACTTCTACGGATTGCCTAGGATTTTTCTGAAGGGTGCGCAATTCCTTTGACTTACCGCAACTAATGCCTCAGAATTCCTCTAATTCTTCTGTAATTCGGCTATAAATCGGATCGCGCGATGCACATATCACGCGACTCTAGGGGAGAATTATTCCGCTATGTTTCAGTCTGAATTCGCAAAACGGCGCGTCATTCTCAGAGCGCTCGCGCCCTTGTTGCTAGTATTCGTCGGCGCTCCACTCGCCAGGACTCAGTGCAGGCGGACGCCATCAGATACCACGTTCGCTCCACAAGGTGCTCAGACGGGCGAACAGTACGGGGGAGGAGCGCCCGTATTTTCCTCCACAATGAAATCGCCTTTCTCGGGGTACGCAAACTACCAGATTCCACGGGTCGTCGGTCCGGGCACCGCGACCGAGTTTGACCAGAATGGCTTCTTGACGGCCGCCAGTTGGAACACCTACGTGCAAAACGGTGTCCTGTCCAAAACCGCTTGGCTCGATGTCGGGCAAATTATCGCCATTGGCCTTAGCGCGCCACCGGCAAGTCTCTTGCAAAACCATGCTGTAACTCTTTATGTGAATGATATTCCTGTCCCATCGTATAGCTACACATTCGCGGGTCGCTGTCTGGAGTTCCCCACGCAGTATCTGAAGTTTCCGCAAAGAGTTCCCGGTCAGCCGCTTAACCCCGCCCAGGCGCCAGTGAACAAGATCGCATTTACTTTGGACAGCCCGGACCTATTTAACGATCCCGGCGATTTCCCTGCCTGCTGTGGAATTCAAGTAGGAAACCTCACCATCCAGGCCATGGCGCCCGTGATCATGGTCCACGGCTATAATAGCGGACCCTGGTGGTGGGGACCGAGTCCAAGCGGGAATCCAACACCAGATAATCCAGACGCCTGCGGTCCCGATACCGACCCGAACGACATCATGGATGGTAACCGCAACTTTATCCAGACGTTTGTTAACGCCAAAATCCCGTTCAGTTGCACCGTGCAACTTTATTCATACGATTCCGTTCCCGATGGTGCATCGGAGCTAAAACAAATAATTCCCGAAGTTGCGTCTGAATTCGGTGTGCACCACGTTCATCTGATCGGACACAGCAAAGGTGGCCTGTGGATTCGGGCAGCCCTTCCGTGGCTCGCTGACAACGGGCCAGGAATTTACTCCGTGACCACACTCGATACACCCCACCATGGATCGGCCCTCGCCGATTTGCAGGTCGCAGCACATGAAAAACCACTCCTAAACCTGTTCGACTATAGGAAGTTCTTAGCCCAGTTTAGGAGGTATCATCGCAGCGCCGAAAAAGATCTCCAGACACTTGAGCTACAGGACTTCAATACTCATCATCCCGATCCCGCCAATACGCTATTCAGGGTCCAGGGAACGACAAATTACGCCCAATACTATTCGGTTGCTGCTGACGCCGATCTGAACAACGACGGCAATATCGCCGCGAACGAAGCCTCTCCATACCCCCATGTGACAGTCGAGAACAATCTTTATCACTATCTGGGAACCAAGCAAACGTTCAATGTAAGCTCCGTCCTGACCTTCGGGAAGGCGGCCCCCACTTCCCATAGTGCTCCAGTACCCGCGTTCATGAAAAATGATCTAGTGGTGACAATCTATAGTGCGCAGTACGAGGGATTCTTACCGATCGTCCCTGACACGCCTTACTCAGGCACGATCCCCTATTTTCTTTACAACCATCGGACGGTAGGCGACCCATTGATTTCACAGAAATTGATCGTGCTCATGCAATACGCCGAAACTCACTCGCAGCAGCCGGAGCAGCAATGAACCTCAGTTTGCAAAGGAAGGCCTCTCGATTAGTCTGCCTGATGGGCCCGCTGCTCTCCGTGCACCCGCTTCTGGCCGAAAGCGTCACTGTCAATGTCGCGCCGGACCCAAAAGCTTGCACGATCGTTCATTTGCCCAGCTGGAAGAAACCCGTCATGCCGTCCTGGACCCATTCGGACTGGCTTGGTGGAATGCGCTGCGACCTCGATTTCCGCTCATTTGACGGTGGCGTGCTCGTCGGGGCTTCTTGTCGGCCTGAACCTAAGCTGGAACAAGTCTACAGTCCCAGCAAGTACGCCGTCTATTTTGGGACGGGGCGCGTTCGTAAGGCAACCGAGGACGAGTGGAACCACGCGGACCCGTACCTAAATTTCCGGGTAACGGCAAACCGTCTCGGATATAACTTTAAGCCGGATCAAAAGCTCATCTACCAAGGCAAGGAATTTGCAAAAACCGGCGCAAAGTGGCCTTTCGCGTTCGGCATTTCGCACGTCTCTCAGGACGGCAGCTTTCTCGCCGTGAATAGCTGGGACGGTATACAGGCTTCCAACGGGGATGACTCCCCTATCCTTGGCCGCGAGTATCTCGACGGGCAATACTTCGTCGATGTATACAACGTCGCCTCAGGCCGACGCATCCTGGCCATCGATGGCCACTTCCATGGTGTGGGTCCCGACGAAATGTTCCGCAACAGCGCCTGGATTTCCAAGCGTTATTTTGTCCTCCCTCTTGACTGGACAAACAAGCTGCGGAATTTCGTCATTTGTGATGTAGAGCGCGCGTCACGCTCCGCTGGCAATTTGGTCGATTCTCCAGCCGAAGGAGTAAACGGTGATGTGCGCTAATAGTAAGCTGCTCTTCGTCCTCTGCGCAGTATCTACGACAGCTTACGCTCAAGTCGGGCCTTTCCCGTCCGGTGGCGTTGGCATGACCGGCACCAACACGCAACTGGTTGCTATTCCTACAGGATCCACGCCAACGCTGTCGAATCTGGTTGTGGACACCAATTCCGCTGGCGGCGACTTGGTTGACATCAACGTCGGCGATCCGGCGGTCGTGATCTCGCTGATCACGCCCGGCGGAACCGCGATCAACGCGAGCAATGCCGCCGGTCTCGGCTTTACCTTCTCGATAACTACCTACGACGACACCTCTTCGTCTGACATTCCCAATCCTATGACCGCTGTCGGTACCCACACCGTCATTCAGTTTCCCGCCGGGCAGCCTTCCGGAAAGTACCAAATCGAAGCGGACGCCTCCTCAGCAGCCGCCGATACCGGCATGATCGTGCAATACTACTCTTCCTCCGCCGTTCTTACCGGTGCCATGACCGACTCCTCTGACTACCGGCTCGGTGACTTGGTCGTCACGTCCGTCCTGTTGTTCGATGGAGCAACGCCCGTTCAGGCCGCGACCGTTACGGCAACGACGGCAACTCTGATCCCCGTCCAAGCTTCTGTCGGCAGCTACCAACTCGTTAGCCAACAAGCGCTATCGTCCACCATGACGCTCTATACGTACAGCGCGCAGCTAACCAATTCCGGGCCTGCCGCGACCGCGATTAGCGCCGAAGTGTCGAGCAGCGATCGGAACACAAGGGTTATCGACAGCACGGTCATGTTTGGCGACGTCGCGGCAAGCGGCACTGCGACCAGCCTCAACACCTTTTCCATCCAACTGCCCAACACGTATACATTCAATCCGTCCGTCCTGAGCTGGCAAGTTAATACCCCGAGCGCTCCTATATCGTTCACACTCACCGATTCCGGCACCTACGACGCCGCCACGGGAGATGGTATCTACACCGGCACGTTTACCCCAGCGGTCACCGGAAATTATCTGGTCTACATCACCGCAACCGGCAACTCCAGTTCCGGCGTGCCATTCTCTCGAACCACCACCACCTCACTCCAAGTTTCCAATCCCCTGGCTCGCTTGGGCACCTTCTCGGATGCGCCATCTTACGACGCGAACGGTCTGATCTCCGCCGTCAACATCACCGCCGGAGTAAACGTTCAGGTCGCCGGAAGTTATCGGCTCAGCCTCGATCTGCAAGCCAGCAACGGCAACACCACTCAAGCGAGCGTGTCGGCGCAACTGAATACGGGCAGCCAGCAGGTCGTTCTCAGCTTTTCCTCGCCGAGTCTGCTTTTACTCGGAAGCAATGGGCCCTACACGGAGGCACATGCTCGATTACTCTACCTCTCGGGCTCAGACACCACGCTGGCAGACTACGTCGACAACGCCGGCTCAACACAGAGCTACACGCAAACCTCGATCAGCCCGGGCCCGCTTGCAACTACCGGTTCTTACTCCGCAACCGGCGTCGTGACGGGCGGTGGCCCTACCTTTGACCAGCTCCTTGTGACCATCGGAACCTATAGTGTCTCGGGGGGCGCTTGCGATTGGAGCGGCGACCTGACAGACTCGTCCGGAAACATCATCGATACCAATAGCTCCAGCGGTACTCTGCCCGCAGGGTCCTCATCCGTCACTCTCACCTTAAACGGCAACCGGATCGCCAACGCGGGAAACGGGCCCTATATCGTCAAGGATTTCGCCTTGCACTGCGGCACAAATGAAGCCGTTGCCGTTACTCTCTTCCAGACGCAAAGCTTCACCGCTTCACAATTCACGTATGCGGCATCGGATTTCAGTCTTGCAGTACAGAGCTCGCCATCCCCCGCCGCGCCCGGCTTTGCATTTTCATTCCGGCTCTACGCCACCGCCATAGGGCCTTTCTCAGGATCGATTCCGCTGACCGTCAGCGGCCTGCCATCGGGTGCTGCAGCAACGTTTACCGTGCCCACTCTGATGGGATTCGGCCCGTCGTACATGACCGTCACCACAAGCACCAGCACACCGCCCGGTCTCTACACGCTCACCGTTACCGGAATCAGCGGAACGCTATCGCACTCGGTTTCTATGATGCTCGTGGTTACAGACCCGCTGCGGTTCATTCCCGTAACGCCCTGCCGGGTCGCCGACACCCGTCTCGCGAACGGCCCCTTCGGCGGTCCAATCATTTCCGGGCAGATTTCCCGCGATTTCGCCATTCCGAATGGACCCTGCGGGATCCCGGCCTCCGCTCAGGCCTACTCCCTAAACGTCGCTGTCGTGCCAGGCAGCGGCTTGTCCTATCTGACTGTGTGGCCAAGCGGCCAGCCCCAGCCCTCCGTCGCGACATTAACCTCCAATGACGGGCGGGTCAGATCGAACGCCGCGATCATACCCGCCGGTACGAACGGGGCAATCAGCGTCTTCGCCTCGAATGACACGCACGTAATCCTCGACATTAAGGGCTACTTCGTGCCCGCGAGCAACACCGCCGCACTTGCTTTCTATCCTCTGACTCCCTGTCGTGTCGCAGACACCCGGTTGGCGAACGGGCCACTGGGTGCGCCCTACATGCCGGGCGGCCAGAGCCGCGATTTCCCCCTCCTCTCCGGCTCATGTAACATACCTGCAACCGCACAGGCTTACTCGCTGAACTTCGCCGCCGTTCCTAGAGCTTCTTTAGGCTACTTAACCGCTTGGCCCTCGGGACAAACACAACCAGGTGTAGCTTCGCTGAACGCTCCCACCGGCACAGTAACGGCAAACGCGGCCATCGTGCCCGCAGGCGCGAATGGCGCAATCTCGATATTCGTGAGCGGAGACACTGACCTGATCATAGATATCAATGGCTATTTCGCACCCGCCGCCTCCGGCGGCCTCTCGCTGTACAACCTGACCCCCTGCCGCGCCCTGGACACCCGCATTCTACCTGGCGCTCAGCCGTTCAGTGGAACTTTGCCGGTGAACGTAACCGCGAGCGGCTGCAGCGTTCCCGCTGCGGCACAGGCCTTCGTCCTGAACGCGACCGTTGTACCAAGCGGCGCACTCGGCTGGCTAACCCTGTGGTCCGCCGGCCAGCCGCAGCCCGGGACCTCGACGCTCAATGCGTACGACGCGGCCGTCACCTCAAACATGGCCATCGCGCCCACCACAAATGGCTCCATCGACGCGTATGCAAGCAACCCGACGTACCTGGTCCTCGACATCTTCGCATATTTCGCGCCCTGAAGCGCAGAGCCCACGACGGCGCTTACAACTCGGTTCGTTTCGCAACGTTGCCGCTGCGCCCGCTGGTCGCAATCCCGCAAAATAAACTCCGCTGATTCCTTTCAATCGCTTGCCCCAATTTTCGCTCCTAAGAGGCACCGGCGGTTCGTTTCGCATGCTATGTTCCGAGCGCATGACATCTCGCCAGGCCCGCACACCAAGACGCGGAGTCCAACGAGCGCACAGGGCAAATGGCTGCCCGTTGTGCGCGTTCAACAATGAAGCAGCAGCCAAGCTCGCTCGCAAAGCTGCCAAAAGCGAGACAGCCCGCTGTGGCTTTGTTTCGCAAAAACCCGCCCCACCCTCCAATCGCGCTGAAATCAATCGCGCGAACGTCCCAACACTCTACCGGGTTCGCGCAGCGCCAAGGCAAATTGGCTTCGTTTCGCAAAACAGCGCTCCCGCCGGCGCGCACCTCGAGTCCGTTCCGCAAAATACGCTTGTTCTTCGCCCCGCATCTGGGTTCGTTTCGCAGGTCGGCTTCGTTTCGCAGCCGCACATCCTAGGCCACAGTGAGCCTAGCCGGCATTCTTAAACTGTTCGTCCACTTCCACTTGATACCCGGCGGCCAGCGCATTGGTCTGATTCGCCAGACCCACCACCGCCATCAACTCGCCCAGCATTTGGTCCGTCATACCCTTCTTGCGCGCCGAAACCGTGTGGGACGCGAGACAATACAGGCACTGATTCGTCGCGCTCACAGCGAGATAAATCATTTCCTTCGTAAGTGCGTCGATGGCCCCCGGAGCCATCACTTCTTTAATGCTCTCCCACGTTCGCCGAAGCGTGGCCGGATCGTTCGCCAGCGTTTTCCAGAAATTATTGATCCAGTCGGTCTTGCGCGTGGCCATGATGTCGTCATAGACGGCGCGCACTTCCGGGCTTGCATCCGCGTACTCGATCATGCCGGTAGCCATAGGTTCCTCATCATATTCGCGTGGACGCCCGCCTTACGCGTTGCCGATCAGTATGCCCGTTACAAATACCAGCACACCGCCGAGGACCACCTGCAGCGCTGCCCGCAACAGCGGCGTATCCATATAATGCTGGCGTATCCAACTGATAATGGCGAGTTCTATCGCGACCACGATGACCGCGACCGTAGTCGCGACGCGGAAATCGGAGATCAGATACGGCAAAGTGTGGCCGATTCCTCCGGCTGTAGTCATGACACCGGTTATCAGACCGCGAACCGCGGGTTTGCCGCGCCCCGTCAACAGGCCCGTATCCGAAAGAGCCTCAGCGAACGCCATCGAAATACCCGCTCCGATCGATGCCGCAAGCCCCACCAGAAACGCGTCCCAGCTCTTGTGGGTTGCGAATGCTGCGGCGAACACCGGCGCCAGTGTCGAAACCGAGCCGTCCATCAAACCGGCCAGACCCGGCTGCACGAACTGCAGCACAAAATTCCGACGGTACGCTTCGTCCTCTTCATGGCGGACTTCGGGCGTCAGCTGCTTTTTCTCGATCGTCTCGGCCGCAGACGTGTGTTTGGCCTCTGCCTCAGCCAGATCGCCCAGAAGTTTACGCGTAGATGCGTCCGTCGTTCGGTGCAGCGCAAAGTCGTAAAAGCGCCGCGTCTCCGATTCCATTTGCTCTATCGCATTCCGTACTGCGCTCGGAGCGATCGGGCCGGATGAGCCACACGGCCGGCCGCGATACGAAGCCTTTAATGTCATGGCGTCGAATCAGCGGGATATGTTCACCGAAGCGCGACCGATACAGCTCGATTAACCTGCTGCGATGCTCCGATTCCTCGGCCTGCATCTCCTCCAGCAGCCTGGCTGTCCCGGGATAATCTTCGCGCAGCCCCTCGGCGAACTCGCCGTAGATTCGGCCATCCTCTTCTTCGAGAGAGATGGCCAGCGCTAAAATTTCGGGTTCCGACAAGTCTTTGAAGTTCTTAGCCATGGATTTTCAACCCTGTGCCCGACAATAGGATTATCGCGTCCGAATGTTAGATCGCATTTCTGTGCATGGCGCACGCCAGCATAACCTCAAAAATATCAGCGTCGAGATCCCGCGAAACACTTTTACCGTCATCACCGGGCTGAGTGGTTCAGGTAAGAGTTCCCTCGCCTTCGACACCATCTACGCGGAAGGGCAGCGGCGCTACGTCGAAACGCTATCCCCCTATGCGCGGCAGTTCCTCGATCAGATGGAGCGCCCTGAAGTGGATTCGATCGACGGCCTCAGTCCGGCGATTTCGATTGAGCAAAAGACCACCTCCCGCAGTCCGAGATCGACGGTCGGCACAGTCACGGAAATATACGATTACCTCCGGCTCCTCTACTCGTCCATCGGCGTGCCTCATTGCCCGCTGTGCGGAGCGGAAATCGCCCGGCAGTCGCCAACCCAGATCCTCGAACAGGTCTTTGCGCAGCACCAAAACGAGCGGATCATGATCCTTGCGCCCATCGCCCGAGGCCGCAAAGGCGAATACAAGAAGGAGCTCGAAGCTATCACCAAGGCAGGGTTCCGCGCGCGCATCGATGGCGAGCTTCGTTCCCTCGACGAGCATCCCGTGAAATTGGATAAGCGGAAGAATCACGCGATCGAAGTGGTCATTGACCGCCTCGTGGTGAAGCCGGGCATCGAGCAGCGCCTTGAGAATTCCATTCAGACCGCGTTGAAATGGGCCGACGGCTTGGTCGTCGTGTCGGTGATAGATGGCCCGGAGCAACTGTACTCGGAAAAGCTCGCTTGCCCGAACGACGGCACCAGCATTCCGCAACTCGAGCCGCGGTCGTTCTCCTTCAACAGTCCGTATGGAGCTTGCGAGACGTGCAATGGAGTAGGCAGCACCTGGGCGTTCGATCCAGTGAAAGTAATCTGCGACGCGTCGAAGCCGCTTCTCGATGGTGCGCTCGGGCCCGGATCCAGCTCGTCGTACATGACGTCAACCCTGAATGAAGCGGCCGAAAAATTCGAGATCGACCTTTCGATTCCGTTCGAGGATTTGCCCAAAAAGGCCCGCACGCTGCTGGTTCAACGGCAACGGTCAGTTTCCAGGCATTTTGAAGATTCTCGACGAAAGCTACAGCCGCGCGAGCGAAGGATACCGCGACTGGCTCATGGAATACATGTCGCCGACCACCTGTCCCGATTGCAAGGGACAGCGATTGAAACCGGCCAGTCTGGCGGTTCAGGTGAAA
The DNA here is from genome assembly GCA_963787615.1 of uncultured Acidobacteriaceae bacterium. Classification (GTDB taxonomy): domain Bacteria; phylum Acidobacteriota; class Terriglobia; order Bryobacterales; family Bryobacteraceae; genus Bog-105. The sequence goes on from CAWBDJ010000003.1 coordinate 401,235, forward strand.
GGCGTATCGATCGCGGAATATACGGAAATGCCCATCGCTCGCGCGTTGCCGCTGATTCGAACATGGCAGTTAACCGGCCGCGAGTTGAAAGTCGCCGGACGAGTAGTGGAAGAAATTCAGAATCGACTCGAATTTCTTTGCGCCGTCGGCTTGGATTATCTCAGTCTGGAGCGCTCCTCCGCCACACTGTCGGGCGGTGAAGCTCAGCGCATTCGCCTGGCCACCCAGATTGGCTCGAAACTGCGCGGCGTGCTGTATGTGCTCGACGAACCATCCATCGGTCTGCACCCCCGCGACAACGGCCGTTTGATAGATACGCTGCATCATCTGCGCGATCTCGGCAACACGGTACTCGTCGTCGAACACGATGCCGAGACGATTGAGCGCGCCGATTATGTCATCGATCTGGGGCCGCGAGCCGGACGCCTCGGCGGAGATTTAATTGCCCAGGGCAGCCCCGCGCAAATCATGAAGGTGCCCGAATCGCTCACGGGCGAATATCTATCGGGACACCTTGCGATCGTGCCTCCGCTGCTACGCCGGCCCGGGAACGGACTCAAGGTCACCGTGAAGGGCGCGCGCGAGCACAACCTGAAGAAGATCGATGTCGACTTTCCACTCGGCACGCTCATCGTCGTCACTGGCGTTTCGGGCAGCGGCAAATCAACTCTGATACATGACATTCTGTATCGCGCGCTGGCGAAAGAGGTGTATGGTTCGACCGAACAGCCCGGCGCACACGACGCGATTCTTGGGCTCGAAAACATCGACAAGGTGATTGAGATCGATCAATCGCCGATCGGGCGCACCCCGCGCTCGAATCCCGCCACCTACACCGGGGTCTTCACGCCGATTCGCGAAATCTACGCCATGCTCCCGGAATCGCGCGAGCGCGGCTACAAAGCGGGCCGCTTCAGCTTCAACGTGAAAGGTGGCCGATGCGAAGCCTGCCAGGGTGACGGATTGAAGCGCATCGAAATGAATTTCTTGCCCGATGTGTACGTCACGTGCGACGTCTGCCGCGGCCGTCGCTACAACCTCGAGACGTTAGAAGTCAAATATAAGGGCAAGAGCATTGCCGATGTGCTCGAATCAACCGTCGATGAAGCGCGCGAAATTTTAACGAACATCCCGCAAATCCAGGCCAAGCTGAAAACACTCACCGAGGTCGGGCTCGGCTACATTCATTTGGGCCAGTCTTCAACAACGCTATCGGGTGGCGAAGCGCAACGCATCAAGCTAGCCAAAGAACTCAGCAAGCGACAGACCGGCCGCACCTTTTATCTGCTCGACGAGCCCACCACTGGGTTGCATTTTGAAGACATTCGCCACTTGCTCGATGTACTGCAGCGGCTGGTCGATCTAGGCAACACCGTGGTCGTGATCGAGCATCAACTCGATGTCATCAAGAGCGCTGATTACGTCATCGATCTGGGTCCCGAAGGTGGAGAACACGGCGGACACATCGTCGTGACAGGAACACCGGAAGAGGTGCTCGAAAATCGCCGCAGCTACACCGCACAGGCTTTGCGGAAAATGAGGCTTTGCGCGAGATAATGAGAGCGGGAAATGCCGCCTGAAGAAACAGACCTCGCGCGCACCGAGGCCGTTATCGAAGTACCGCCTCCGCTCCCGCCGGTTCGCGAACCCTTTTGGGGATACGCGGATCTGGCCCTGGTACTCGGGCTCCTCGCACTCGCGGCGATCGTGATAACAGGCGCGGTTTTCGTCTTCGCGTCGTTCTATCCCGCATTACAAAAGGATCCGACTCCGCTGATCGTCCCAACCAATCTCGCTTGCTACTTGGCTCTCTACCTCATTTTTCGAGTCGTTCTTGAAAATCGCTATGGAATGCCGGTATTCGCGTCGCTGGGTTGGCGGCGCACCACGCGTGCCGCTGTGCTGGGAAGCGTGATTGCCGCAGTACCGCTCGCCTTCCTGGTCAACGCTTTCGCCTACCTGTTGCATACTCCGAAGATCAAAACCCCTTTCGATGACATCGCGAAAACGCCCGTTTTGCTCGCGCTGGTGGGCGCCATGGCGGTTACCGCTGCCCCAATATTCGAGGAGCTATTCTTTCGAGGCTTCCTGCAACCGCTCTTTTCGCGCACTTTCGGCGTAGTCGCGGGAGTCCTGCTAACGGCCATCCTGTTCGGTTGTCTGCACGCCGCCGAGTACCAGTTCGTCTGGCAATACGTAGCTGCCGTTTCGCTGGTTGGAATCGCTCTCGGCGTCGTGCGCGTAGTCACAAATTCCATCATTCCTTCCACAATCATGCACGGCTGTTACAACGCAAGCTTCGTCATCGCGTTAGCCCTCACGAAGCACGGTTAACTGAATGACTTCTCCCGCCGTTCTGATGCAAAGTACTGTCGAGACGATTGAGTGGACGCCCGATGGCGTAGTGATGATCGACCAGACGCGTCTGCCCGGCGAGACTGCGTTCGTCACCTGCCGGAATTACATCGAAGTCGCTGACGCGATCCGCAACATGATCATCCGTGGAGCACCGGCCATCGGCGTAGCCGCGGCCATGGGCGTGGCGCTCGGCGCTCTGGGATCGAAAGATCTAGACGCAGAGCTTCCCACCATCTGCGAAACACTCGCCAAGACCCGTCCCACTGCTGTCAATCTTTTTTGGGCGATCGATCGCATGAAACAGGTCTACGCTTCCGTGCGCCATCTGCCTGTCGACGAGATTCGCTCCCGCTTGGTCGAGGAAGCGCAGCAAATCCGCGCGCAGGATATCGCCATCAACAAGGCCATCGGAGGTCATGGCGCTCCGCTCGTTCCCGACGGCAAAACCGTCTTGACGCATTGCAATGCAGGCGCGCTGGCAACCGCTGGCTTTGGAACCGCGCTGGGAGTGGTGCGCGCGGCGGTGCAGGCCGGCAAGAAAATCGACGTGTTCGCGGATGAGACGCGCCCATTCTTGCAAGGCGCTCGCCTGACTGCTTGGGAACTGCAGCGCGACGGTATCGACACGACCGTCATCACCGACAATATGGCTGGGCACTTCTTGAAGAGCGGGCGAATCGGCTGCGTAATCGTGGGCGCTGATCGCATCGCCGCGAATGGAGACGTGGCGAACAAGGTGGGAACGTATGGCATCGCGGTGCTTGCCAAAGAAAACAACGTGCCCTTCTATGTTGCAGCGCCGATCTCAACCCTCGACCTGACGCTAGCCTCCGGTGAGGAAATTCCCATCGAGGAGCGCGCCGCCAGGGAAGTCACCCATGTGCAGGGCGTGCAAGTCGCGCCGGACGGAATCAAAGTCGCGAATCCCGCTTTCGACGTAACGCCAAATCGCTATGTCTCGGCGATCATCACGGAGCGCGGCGTGGCTCGCGCACCGTTTAGCGAAAGTTTGCGGCGGCTCTGCGATGATAGAGGAGCCCCACGCTAGACGATCTTGCATACGCGATTCGCACACTGCGCAACAGCCCTGTTTTTACGCTGACCGCGGTCGCTCACTCTCGCGCTTGGCATCGGCGCTAGCACCGCCATTTTCAGCGTGACAAACGCCGTCCTGTTGCGGCCTCTTCCCTACCGCAATCCGGATCGGCTGGTGCTGGCAGTAACCGACCTGAGAAAGCGCGGCGTGAAAGACCTGCCCTTTTCAGCGGTCGGTTTCTTCGACCTCCGGAACGGAACCAGGAGTGCGTTCGACGATTTCGCCGCTGTCAGCACGGGCCGTGGCATTCTGCCGCGCAAGGACGGAACTCCCGAGCAGGTCCACTTCGCCGGGGTGACGCCCAATTTCTTCCGCTTGCTCGGCGGCAAGATCGCGTACGGTCGCGATTTTACGGAGGCGGACGGCCAACCGCAGCCGCCCGAGCCGCGAGCCGGCACCCTCCCGACCGATCAAGTTCCCCAGCGGCTGCCCGACATTGCAATTCTGAGCTACGAGTACTTCGAGCGGCGTTGTGGCGGCGATATGAGCATCATCGGGCATCCCATCCAAACGGCGGGTGGTGGCGGCCCATTGATTGTGGGCGTGCTGCGACCTCACTTTGAGCTGCTCTTCCCGCCCCAGATGAACGTGGAAACCGCACCCGATATCTGGGTTGCGGACCGTCTCGCCTACGACAACGCCCAACGACTCACTTTCGGCTTCGTGGCCGTCGGCAAACTAAAACCAAGCTGCGACGCTGCGGCAGGCGCAGATCGGCTGCTGACCTTGTCGCGACCGAAACGCGAAGACTCTACCCGGTCCCCGCGACCGCCGACTACCGCATCCGCCTCGAACCGATGGGCAGCTACCTCGTTGCGGAGGTCCGGCCCGCCATTTTGGCGCTCATGGGTGCCGTCATTTTTCTTCTGCTGATTGCCTGCGCGAACGTAGCGAATCTCATGCTGGTGCGCATGTCCTTACGTCAACGCGAACTCGCTATCCGTACTTCGTTAGGTGGGAACTGGTGGCGATTGGTGCGCCAAACACTCTCTGAGGCCGTGCTGCTCGCCGCGCTTGGAACGCTAGCAGGGCTCGGCCTGGCTTGGCTCGGCATTCACGAACTGCTGGTCATTGCGCCCGCCAATCTGCCGCGCCTCGAATCTATTGCAATCGATCCGGTTGTACTGCTGTTTACGATAATCGCGGGGCTCGGAGCGGCAGCTATCTTCGGCGTTGCGCCGGCATTGCGTGCGGCCCGTCCCGACGTAATGAACGTGCTGCGCGGCAGCAGCCGCACGGCAGGTTTAGCCGGGGGCGGATTATTACGCAACAGCGTAGTGATTGTCGAGGTCGCCCTGTGCTTCGTGCTGCTCATCGGATCCGGCTTGATGTTCCGCAGTTTTCTCGCCTTGCGCCATGTCGATCCGGGCTTCGATCCTCACAATCTTCTGACCTTTCAGCTGCTGGGTCCCACGCCCCCTGCGCCCGCGCAGCGTGCTGCGTCTATGCGCGAGATTCACGACCGGCTCCGCGCACTCGCCGGCGTGCAAAGCGTGACAGCCGCCAGTCCGTTCCCGCTCACGGGCGGATTCTTTCCGATACGGTGGGGCACGGCCGAGGCGCTAAGCGACGCGAGTAAGTTTCAGGCCGTCGATAACCAAATCGTGCTCCCTGGGTATTTCGAGACACTGCGCACACCGCTCGTCGCCGGACGCACATTCACGGAAGCGGACAACGCCCATGATCGGAACCTGGTCGTGATCGATACTGTCCTCGCATCGAAAGCCTTCCCGCACGAATCGGCCGTCGGGAAACGTATTCTTATCCGCCTGCGAACGCCTGAGCCGGAATGGGTGGAGGTGATCGGCGTCGTCGCACATCAGCGCGATGTCTCGCTCGCCGAACCGGGACGCGAGCAAATCTACTTCACCGACGCTTTTCTCAATAGCGGCGTCGCTTCGCGATGGGGCGTCCGCACCGCGGGAGATCCCGCGAAATACGCGAACGAAATTCGCCAGGAAATCGCGCGCATCAATGGACATCTTCTGATCACCGAAATGCAGCCCATGGATACGCTGATGGAGCAGGCCCGCGCCGGTACTCGCTTTTCACTTTTGCTCATCGGCCTGTTCGCAACCATCGCGGCCCTGCTCGCCGCAGTCGGACTGTACGGCGTCTTGGCGACCGTCGTCCGTCAACGTACGGCCGAAATCGGTGTCCGGATGGCGCTCGGTGCTCCGCCCGCCAATATTTTCAGACTTGTGGTCGGTAACGGGCTCGGCCTCAGCGCGGCCGGTGTCGTGATTGGCATCGCGGCCGCCCTCCTCCTGACGCGCTTAATGAAAAGTATGCTCGTCGGCATCAAGGCCACCGATCCCCCTACTTTCGTGGCCATGGCGCTATTCTTTTTCATCATTGCTGCGATGGCTTCCGGCCTGCCGGCCCGTCGTGCCGCGGCACTCGACCCGACAGTAGCCCTCCGGGAAGAGTGAGCCGCGGCGACCTCGATGTCCTACGATGAACGGGAGGGTTTGAGCCTGCGGAGGCCCGCCAGCAGAGCGCAAACAGTGATCATCGCGAAGCTAGAAGGTTCCGGAGTAGCCGCCGTTGGTACAAGACCATTCGCGCCGGATGCGGACCCGGAGAGTATGGCCGTGCTGCCGAAACTCATCGGCGAGTTCGATGTATATCCCCAAAGTGTACTTGCTTGCCCGGATGCTAGCTCGGTGAAAAATTGAGCCTGCAATGACGTCGAGCCTAGAAACACAAACGGCGCATCGAGGCCCGTTTGGCCGCCCAATATAGCTGGAGTGCCGTCGGTCGACGCGTTACTGGGATTCGCGTAACCGGCCGGCGTGCCGAGTACCTGCGTCGAAAATTCCGCGCCCGTGAAATCGCCGTACGAAGTCACCAGCCCGGGCTTGGCGGCAACCGTATTTACGTCGACCCCGGACGACGATCCAGGCCCAATTGCCACCGTTTCGTACAAGTACAGAAATTGAGCGGTTGTATCGAACGCGCCGCTTCCGACACCAGTTGCGAAAAATGAATTGAAATTGGTGGTACCCGTCCCAAACGTATCACCTGCAGTTCCGCCCGTTCTGTTAAACACCGCGAAGTCGATAGTTGCGCTCGCCCCCGACGCGTTGTACGGCTGAGTATTGCCCGCACCGCCGGTGACGAAGCTCGCTCGCGCCGCGCCGACACACATGGCAAGGCCCCCAAACAGAACGAACAAACGGCTCTTCCTGACAAACGAAAAACGCATTATGAAACCACTCTCCTGATAAGTAATTGGTCGCATCCGGGGATGCAGGTTCGCCGCGATGCCTCTCGGGCTCCGCAGCAAGCATACAAGTATGCCACGGGTTTTGAAAAACGTTTCTGATTTTCTTTCGACCGCCGTCCGTAGCGTACTAGTACCCTGAGGAAACGGTTCTTCGCCCGGCCGGGTCTCCTGACCGTTGTTATCCTTGAAGTTGTTCCCAAAATCCGCCGTTGCCTGGGGCGCAGCCTCGTCTCTCGCGCTGGTAACCCTCGCCGTCTTCTCTTCTCAAAAAGGCATCGCCGCCGTGCCGGCATCGCTTGTCGATATTCTCAACGGCGAATTGAGCCGCGAATTCACCATCTTGAAGGCCAAGGGCGACCCGGCTCCTTACTATATGGCTTATGAGGTGACCGAAGAGCAGACGGATTCCGCATCGGCATCGCTCGGGGCTCTTGTCGACAACGTGCATAGTCACGGGCGCGGCGTCGACACCACCATCCGGGTCGGCTCCCCGAAGTTCGATAATTATCACCCCTACAAAGGATCGCGGTTCCGCTTCACAAGTTTTAGTTCGCTCAGCCTCGATGACGATTCGAACCAGATTCGTCGCGCCTTGTGGTCGGAGACCGACCGCGTTTACCGGCTTGCATCGCGTCGTCTTCTGCAACTGAAAACGGATGAACAGTTGTTGGCCGAGCAAAGCGAGCAGGACGGCGATTTCACTTCGGAACCCCCGCAAACCGCTTCCGAAATGCCCGAAACGTATCGCTACGACATGGATGCCTGGCTGCAGAAACTGCGCGGTTGGTCGAGCGAGTTCAAGAAGCATCCCAAAATCTTGGGTTCAGGCGTCAGCTTCGTCGCGCAACGCGAGATCAGGACCTTCGTCAACACGGAAGGCTCAGCCATTCAACAAGGCCACAACCTCTTCAGAGTGGAGATAAATGGCATCGGCTTGGCCCCGGATGGAATGGATGTGCACACCTTCGACACCATTGAGGCTTCCGATCCGGCGCATCTTCCGCCCGATAACGTCGTCCAAGCCAAAGTACAGGAAGTCGCGAAGAAGCTGGACGCGTTGACGAACGCACCGCCCGCGGAACCGATTGTCTGTCCCGCGATTCTTTCGGGACGGGCCTCGGCTGTTTTCTTTCATGAAATTTTTGGCCACCGAATCGAAGGACACCGGCAGAAGGATATGGCAGAAGGGCAAACCTTCACCAAAATGCTGGGCCACAAAGTGCTGCCCGATTTCATCAGCGTCGATTTCGATCCCACTAAGCGGACCTACAACGGCACCGACCTGATCGGCTACTACCAGTACGACGACGAAGGAGTGAAGGCTCGTCCAGTCAAGGTGGTGCAGGACGGCGTGTTGAAGACTTTCCTGCTGTCCCGCTCACCGGTGGGCCAGTTCGATCACTCGAATGGGCATGGAAGGCGCCAGCCCGGCTTCGAAGTTGTTTCCAGGCAATCGAACCTGATTGTGGAGTCATCGAAGCAGGTTTCCGACGCGGAATTGCGCGCCCAGCTTATTGAAGAGATCAAACGCCAAGGTAAGCCGTATGGACTGTACTTCGAAGAGGTCTCGAGCGGCTACACGACCACGGCGCGGGCCGGATTGCAGGCGTTTACCGTGGTTCCCCTGGTTGTCTACCGTGTGTATCCGGATGGCCGGCCTGACGAATTGATTCGGGGCGTGGACATAGTCGGCACGCCGCTCGCCAGCTTCCAGAAGATAATCGCTACTTCGAATCGAGCGGAAGTTTTCAACGGCTATTGTGGAGCCGAATCGGGCAGCATTCCGGTATCGGCCATTTCGCCCGCCATACTCGTTTCCGAAATCGAGACTCAGAAAAAGCAGAACTCACAACAGAAGCCGCCGCTGCTGCCGCGCCCCGAGGGTGAGTAGCGTGCGCAAATTACTACTCGCAATTGGTGCCGCTGCGGGCGTGGCACTCATTGCGGCCGGCACAACAGGCGATACAACGAATGCAGCGCGCTCAGACACGCAGCTGCGCGCCATGCTCGACGAGCTCGCGCGTGCGAAAACGCTGCAGCTGAATAATCTCGATAAGCCTTATTTCGTGCAGTACAGCACCAGCGAAGTCGATCAGGGCTCCATCAGCGCGAGCTTGGGTGGAGTGACGTCTTCCACTCTTGTGCACTTTAGATCTCCGCGCGTCGAGGTGCGAGTCGGAGACTACAAATTCGATAACACCAACTCCATTTACACCGGAAATACGCGCCTCGGCCTGTTCCCGATTGATGATGATTATCACGCCATGCGCACGGATCTTTGGCTCACGACGGACAGTCTGTACAAGGTCGCGACCGATCAGATTACGCGCAAGCGCGGCGCCTTGCGTGAGATTGCTGAACCTGAGAAAACCGCTGATTTCGCGGTCGCGAAAGCCGTCCAGGTCATACAGCCCCCGGTCGTGCTCAAGTTCAACCAGAAGCATTGGGAGGACGTTGCCCGACAGCTCTCTGCACGCTTTACAGCGCATCCGAGTGTGATCAACTCCAGTGTTCAGCTGCGCAGCATTTCTTCTACTTATCGATTGGTGAACACGGAGGGAACCATCGTTCGGGTTCCTCAGCAATTGAGCGACATTGAAATTCTTGCGAACGGACTTGCGTCCGATGGCAGCCGCGTCTGGAACCACCAGTTCATCACGGTGTTTGATCCCGCCCAATTTCCGAAAGACCAAGATCTCGAAAAAACAGTGCAGGCCGTCGCAACGGAAACCGAGGCGCTAACCAAAGCCCCCGCCGCCGAAGACTACAGTGGACCCGTGCTCTTCGAGCAGGAAGCCGCTGCCCAATTGATGGCCGACATACTGACGGATGCAATTCGCTTGCAGCGAAAACCAGTAGCACCGCCCGGAGCGAATAATCCCGGTTCGGAGATGATTGAAAGCGTCTGGTCGACGCGCTTGGGAGCGACGGTCGCGCCGGACTGGCTGAACATCTTCGACAATCCGGACGAACAGCAGTTTCACGGTACGCTTTTGGCCGGACACTACCAGGTGGACGACGAAGGAATACCCGCGCAACGCGTCACGCTGGTGGACAAAGGCATCTTCAAGGGGTTTCTCTTCAGCCGCCAGCCTGTCCGCGATTTCGCCTCTTCCAACGGACATGGACGTTTGCCGGGCGGATGGGGAGCCGAAGCAGCGGTAATCGGCAATCTGTTTGTACACGCGGACCGAACCACCCCCGAAGCGCAGATGCGGGCCAAGCTCATGCAAAAAGTGAAGGCGGCCGGCTTGAAGTATGGCGTCATCATTCGCCGCCTCGATTTTCCTTCGACTGCGAATTTTCAGGAATTGCAGAGCATGGCGCGACAGCTGCAAAAGAACGGATACGCCCGAACCGCGAACATGCCGCTGCTTGCCTATCGCGTTTATCCCGACGGACACGAAGAACTCGTGCGAGGTTGGCGCTTTCGCGAATTCAGTGCAAAGGATTTGCGGGATCTGGACCTTGCCTCTGATCGTCCCTACGTCTTCAACTACGTCAACAATGGCTCGAGCTTCAACCTGGCAAACGCCGGAACCGATGCCACCACCTCTTCCGTCATTTGTCCCTCGCTCTTGTTCGACAACGTCGATCTGGCGCACGCGGAAGACCAGCCCGGCCGCTTGCCCATCGTTCCGCCTCCCACACTCATCGCGCAGCAGTAGTTCATGCGCATTCTCAGCCGAGCCATTTTCCGTGAAGTACTCACCAGCGCGAGTCTGGGAACGCTGTTATTTGTGTTTGTTTTGTTTCTCCGCACCATCGAGCATCTCTCGGTGGTGCTGGTAAAGATTTCTGCCCCTCCCGCAGTGGTCGCACGACTGCTGCTCTACGCTCTGCCTTCGACGATTCCTTTTGCGCTGCCTCTTGGTGTCCTGGTCGGAATCCTGATTGGTCTCAGCCGCATGTCGGCTGACAGCGAGATTACCGCCATGCGTGCTTCCGGCATTTCAAGCGTCAGCGTGGCACGCCCGGTGCTCTTGTTCTCGTTTCTGGCGCTAATCCTCACTGCGCTTGCATCCCTGTGGCTGACCCCTCTGTCTCTTCACCTCGAATCGAAGGTGGCGCACAACTTCGCGGCCGCGCAGCTCACGGGCGCTATCGAGTCGCGCATTTTCGATGAACAGTTCCCTAATACCGTTCTCTATGTCGGGAATGTAAACACCGCGCTGAATAAAGAGATCGTCTGGCACCAGGTATTCATCGCGGATGTCACGCCTCCGGAACAGCTGCAGCAGCGGGGAAAAGATCGCGGTGAAGGGCCACGCATCATTGTGGCGCAAGAGGCAATCCCCCACGCCGACCCCGTTAACAATCGCGTCATTCTCGATATGAAAGGCGTGCGCACGACCGAGCGGGATAAAGAGGGCAAGGTCGTCACCACCGCCGCTCTCACCCAGATACAGACCCTCCAGGCACAGAAGCAGGAGGAGCTTCAGCTCAACAACAAAACCGTGCAGCAGATGGATACCGGGCCGCTGTATAAGCGCGTGTATCGGCAGCACAATCTATCGCATGAAGATTACGTCGATGCCGCCATTGAGCTGCATCAGAGGTTTGCTCTTCCACTCGCCTGCGTCTTGCTCGCGTTAGTCGGTATTCCGCTGGGTGTTTCTGCCCGCAAAGGCGGCAAATCGGCTGCCTTCGTGGTGACGGTCGTGCTCGCTTTCCTTTATTACCTGGGATTCATCACCCTAATCGGGTTGGCGCGCAAGGGAAGCTTGCCTGTACCCGTGGCGGTCTGGACTCCCGACGCCATCTTTTCGATTGCCGGCATCGTGCTGCTCTCGCGTCTCGAAAGACCCGGCGACCGCGATTTAATGACGTGGCTCCGCGCGCTCGGCCGACGCATCGGCATTGGCCTGAAAACTCTTGGCAGAACCCCCGCGAGCCGTGGCCGCATCAGAGCATTCCAACGCTTCGGCTTTCGGCCGATGCTCATCGATAGCTATGTGCTGAATGGTTTCGTCTTTTACTTCGCAGTGCTGGTGGCCGCGCTGGTCGCGCTGATCGAAGTGTTCACGTTCTTTGAGCTTCTGGGCGACATGATCAAGAACGACATCAGCATGTCAACCATGCTCGACTATCTGTACCACCTCGCGCCGAGCCTGGTTTATCAGCTCACGCCCATCGGCACGCTGGTTGCCTCGCTGATTTGCTTCGGCATTCTTACGAAATACAACGAAGTGACCGCGTTCAAAGCAGGAGGCGTGAGCGTCCATCGCTTGGCAGCGCCCGTTCTCGTTGCCAGCTTATTCTTGAGCGCTGCCTTATTCGCCTTCGATCACTACTACATCCCCGAAGCGAATCGCCGTCAGGAGATGCTCCGCGCCGAGATCAAAAAGAAGCCCGTTGCGACTTACCTCCGGCCCGATAGGAAATGGGTCTATGGGCAAGGTTCGCGCATTTACAACTACAACCTCCTGGATGCGCATGAGGATGAGGCCATGATGACGAAAGTCAACGTGTACGAATTGAACCCGGAAACGTTTGAGGTGGTTCGCCAGATATCTGCCGACCGGGCGCGTTGGGAACCGGCCTTGCACACGTGGGTCTTCCAGAACGGCATGAGCCATAGCCTCGCCAATAATGTGGACTCATACAAATGGTTCTACGGTGCATCGGCGTCTTTCGACGAACTCACTGAGCCGCCCTCATGGTTTGTCAGAGAGGAAAAAGAATACAAGGAGATGAACTTCGAGGAACTCAGGCATTACATCAGCGAGCTGCAGGCGAGCGGTCTCGAGACCACTCCGCTGCGCGTGCAGTATTACAAGAAATTCGCCGTCCCTCTGTTCGCGTTCATCATGGCCGTCCTGAGCATCCCGTTTGCCTTCGTCGCGGGCAATCGCGGAGCTATGACCGGCGTTGGAATCAGCTTTGGAATCGCGATCGCTTATTGGACGATCGGAACCGTGTTCGACCAGGTTGGCGATTTGAACCAGTTGCCCGCGATTATGGCGGCGTGGTCGCCGGACATCATCTTTGCGCTATTCGGTTTTTACTTCATCGCGCGCATGAAGACCTGACAGCCTCAAGCAAAGCTGGCAAGTGCGGGCTGCGCGAAGCTGTAACAACGCGGAACGGCGTTCAACATGAGATGGGCAACCTGAGCAGGTGTGGTCGTTTCAAAGTGACAGGTTCGGAGCCCCTCCCGGCCCTCGACGCGAACGCCATCCGATGTAGAGCTGACGCGATATGCACTTTGCGCGCCGTGCTCGCGTTGTAGCGATTCGAGCGGCCAGTCTGAATCGGCGACGATTCGAATACCACCCTCTACCCCAAGAAGGATCGCAAGTTCGGATGGCGCCTGTCCGGTCATCATGACATTTTCCGCCGCTTCGAGGATGTCCGTCGCGTTGTCGATGAACCGGCTCACACAGCTATATCGCAAGCCTGCGGCAGTTTTCGAGCGAAGGTTGCCGCCTAGTTCCCGGGGAGTACGCATCAGCATTTCGTGGGATATGATTCGCTTGTGTCAAAACGCCTCTCCTATGCGTTGGTGTTGTCAGCGGCGCTGGCGCTCCTGGTACAGGCGCAGCCGAGCGAATGCAGTATGCGAAACGCATCGAAATCGGTGACCATTGCACTTCCTTCTCATCCATTCGGCGTAGTTGCATCGCGGGATGGTTGTTGGGTGTTCGTCTCGCTCATGGGCGATGACCGCGGAAAGCATGCGGGCATCGCAGTCCTGCGGGTGGAGAGCGGCCGCATCCAGCAATCCCGGATTGTGCCACTTGAGTCACGCCCTACCGGCATCACGTTGACACACGATGGAACGCTGCTAATTGCAGCGGCCGACAAAGCCGTGATTTTCCTTGATGTGCAGCGTCTCGTGAGCGGCGCCAAGAACGCAGTACTGGGGTCGTTCAGTGACGGGACCAATGTCCAGAGCGTCTACGCCAATGTCACTGCGGATGACAAACTGCTGTTCGTTAGCAACGAGAGAGGCAGGTCGATTAGCGTAATTGACTTGGACCGGGCACGCGCCAGCGGCTACAAGCCGGACGCCATCATCGGAGAGATCCCGACCGGGAACGCCCCAATTGCTCTTACGTTCTCTCCTGACGGTAAGTGGCTTTACACCACCAGTGAAGTGGCTCTCGCCGACTGGAAATGGCCGAAGGCCTGCAAGCCGGAAGGGCGACCTTCCACCGGCTCAGACATCTCGCATCCCGAAGGTGCGGTCATCGTCGTGGACGTGGCGCGCGCCAGAACAGACCCTGAGCACTCAGTGAAAACGCGTATCCCGGCGGGCTGCAGCCCCGTGCGGATGGCCATTTCGCCGGAGGGCGACCGCATTTACGTAACAGCGCGGAACAGCAATGCGGTACTGGCTTTCGATACTACAAAACTATTGTCTGATGCGCAGCACGCGCAGATCGGCATGGCGCCCTTGGGCGCAGCTCCGGTCCCGATTGCGGTGGTCGATCACGGTAACAAGGTCGTCGCTGGAAACTCCAACCGCTTCGCTGGTCCAAAGTCAGCACAAACTCTCGTCATCTTGGATGCAGCAACGATTCAGGACGGAGCCGCTGCTCAATTGGGCACGATTCCCGTCGGTGCCTTCCCTCGGGAAATGAGCGTTTCCGCCCGCGGTGACACGCTGTTTCTGACCAACTTCGGTTCGAATTCGCTCCAGGTCATAGACGTCGAGCGGCTGCTGGTTGCGCCTTACCGACAGCGTTAAAGCCACAGGTTTCGGGCCGGTTCCCTTGAGTTTCGCGAGCGTACCAGGAGTTTTAGCGTCGAGGTTTTGAAACGTGTTCCCCTGCGAGCGAGGTAAAAGCGTGAAACGATCCAGTGACGGGCAACTCTCACTGAACGGAGGAGTCTTATGTCAACGAGAGACGATGTGAAAGACAAAATCGACAAAGGGGCTGATAAGGCCAAGGACGCGACCGACAAGGTAGCGGATAAGACCAAGGATGCTGCCCACAAAACCGGCGAAAAGATGAAAGATGCCGGCGAGAAAGTCAAACGTTCAGCGGACTAGATCTAAAGTTAGCCAGCTACGTACTCAAGATCGCGCACTGGTTCGACGCTGGTTTCGCGCTTGCGGCCGAACGTGGCTGTGAAGTGGAAAGTGCTCCCCGCTCCAAGCGCACTTTCCACCCAGATGCGGCCTCCCATCAGCCCGACCAGCTGCGAACAGATCGTTAAGCCCAGACCGGTACCCCCGTATTGACGCGTCGATGAAGCGTCGGCCTGGGAAAAGGCCTCGAAGATGATCCGCTGCTTATCCTTGGAAATGCCCACCCCGGTGTCGATCACAGAAAAGTGCAAAGTGGCCGCGTCGTCGCTAACATCCTCTGCGATCGCAAACAACGCAACACCCCCCTCGCTCGTGAACTTCATCGCGTTATCCAAAAGATTTAGGAGCACCTGCCGCAGCCTGCCTGGATCGCCAATAAGATCGTTCGGAACATCGTCTGCCGATTGCATTGTCAGTGACAGCTGCTTCTGTTGAGCACGGAACGAGAGCAATTTAGACAGCTCGCCCAATGAGGTCGAGAGCCGAAACGGTATCTGCTCCAGCGTTAACTTGCGCGCCTCAATCTTCGAGAAATCGAGAATGTCGTTAACGATGGCCAGAAGTGAATCCGCGGACGTTTTTATGATCTGCACGTATTCGGTTTGCTCTTCATTCAACTCAGATGAAAGAGCGATGTCTGCCATTCCCATGATGCCGTTGATCGGCGTACGGATCTCATGGCTCATATTGCTTAAGAAGTCACTTTTCGCTCGGCTTGCAGCTTCTGCTCGCTCTTCAGCGAGTCTCCGTACCGAAATTTCCGCTTCAAGCGATTGATTCAAACGCAACAAGTCCCGGGTGCGTTCTTCGACTCGGATCTCGAGCTCGTCGCGCGATTGACGCAATTCCTGAGTGCGTTCATCCACAATCCGCAGCAGCTCTTTCTCGCGAGCTCGCAGGTTAGCCGTGCGCACTCGGTGTAAGCCGAAAGCAACACCTCCCATCAGGGCGCAAATCAACAGGAAAAACCGGGTGGTTTGGTAGAAGTGTGGCTCCAGCGTGAGCGAGACCGCCGGCGCATTTTCGCCGCACTCGTTGTCGCCGTCGCACGCAGCCACAAGAAAGCTGTAATCGCCGGGCGGAATATTCGTGTAATAGGCAACTCTGCGCGTTTCCGCCTGAACCCAATCCTTATCGAACCCTTTCAACATGTATCGAAAATGAATCTTCTCGGGCGCGGCGAAGCTTGGCGCAGTGAAGTCGAATTCGAGTTGGCCTTTTCCCGGCGGAACCGTGTTCGGTGTGTCAAGCGCAAGAATTTTGTCGTCGGCCAAAGCGCGCTCGAGTATCGTGGTTTGCGGCGGATGGTGCTTCATCAGCCGCGCCGGATTCACAATCGACACGCCTTTGGAAGTTGGAAAGCAGAGCCGGCCGTCTCGGGTTTTCCACCCCGCTGGCTGAAATCCACCGTTGCATTCGCGGCTCTTCATCCCATCTTCCGTTCCGTATGCTTCCGATTTGATCGACGTGATGAGGCCGTCCGCGAACGCGCTCAGCTGTTTCTTGCTGACGCTGAAAATGCCCTTGTTCGAAGTCATCCATAGATGCCCCAACCCGTCGTCCAGGACCTCGAAAACGATGTTGTCGAACAAACCGCTTTCCGCTGTATACCTCGTGATTTTTCCGTCTTTTAAGCGGTTCAGCCCTCCACCATTCGTCGTAATCCAGAGCGTGCCGTCCGCATCCCCGTTGATGGCCAAAACCCGGTTGTCGGATAAACCGTTTCGCGTGGTATAGGACGAAAAGCGGCCGTCGCTGAAACTGTTCAGCCCGCCGCCGCTCGTGCCGATCCATAGCGTACCCTGCGCGTCTTCATAGATCGACTGGACAAAATCATTACTCAGGCCGTCCCGAGTTGTGTATGTAACAAACCGCGTTCCATCGAAGCGGCTGAGTCCGTCTCTCGTGCCCACCCACAGGCGTCCCTCGCGATCCGTATACGTGCAAATGACGAAATCGCTCGGCAAACCGCCGGTTGAGTTGAGCGTTTCGAAATTGTGACCGTTGAACCGAGCCAGTCCGTGCCGTGTTCCTGCCCAGATCGTGCCTCTGCCATCCTGTGTGACCGAGAAGATTAAGTTATCGGGAAGCCCATTCTTGGTGGTAAATAAGGTGATTTGCCCGTCTATCCAACGATGTAGGCCCTGGTCGGAGCCAATCCAAAGAGCGCCCTGACGGTCTTCATACACTGGCAGCACGACCTCGCTCGTTAAGCCTTCTTGCTTGGAGATGGTGGTGAAGTTTCCGTCCCGCAGGGAATTCAATCCCCCGTCCGTACTGCCGATCCACAAATTACCTTCGCGCCCTTCGAAGATCGCCCAAACACCGCTGCCCGAAAATCCGTTCTTTGCTGTGAAGTCGCTGAATCGTCCATGCGAGAAACGGTTGAGGCCGCCATTCGAGGTGCCGATCCATAGGGTGCCGGCACTGTCCTCCTTAAGCGCGGTGATGATATCGTCCGTCAGTCCATCCTTTTGGGTGTACCGCGCCATACCGTCACTGCTGAGCCGGCACAGGCCGCCGCCGTTCGTACCGATCCAGACGATTCCGTTCCGGTCGACATGGAGCGCACGAATGTAGTTGCTCCCCAGGCCGTTCTTCGTCGTGAAAGTGACGAACTTATTTGCAGTCAGACGGCTCAAGCCATTGTGAGTTCCGATCCAAAGCGTGCCCTGCCCGTCCGCGGAGAGGGCGAAGACAGAGTTGTCCGCCAGTCCGTCCGCCTTCGTGAAGACATGCACTTGTCCGTTTTCAAATCGGAGCAGACCGTCGCCGTCGGTTCCCACCCATAACGCGCCGCGGCTGTCTTCATAGAGCGACAGAATCAAGCTGCTCGATAGTCGAGCCTGGAAGGGAAATGCGACGAAGCGTCCGTGCCGAAAACAACTCAGCCCCCCGCCTCGAGTTCCGATCCAAAGGTTTTGCTGGCGGTCAACCAGCAGCGCGGAGATCTGATCGTTGTGAAGGCCCGGAGTCGTCCGTGTCGAGTAAACTGTGAACCGCACTCCGTCGAATCGAACTAAACCCTCTTCTGACCCTAGCCACAGATAGCCGTCCGATGTCTGCGCCAGCGATAGCACGGAGTTTGCAGGCAATCCCGCGTCCGATTGCCAAACCGAATGCACGTATTGACTAATGCTCTTACTGGGATCCAGGCTCGCCCGCGCATGCACCGCGCCGAACTGTAGCAGTGCAACGCTCAACAGCTGAGCTTTCAGAGCACCGACGCGCCACAATCGCCGGCGCAGGGATGCGCCGGACGGAGCGTTCGCAGAAACTCCTTCGGACCAGGCAGACACGTGTGTACTCTTCCTAGACTTAATCGGATGATTGGGCTCAAAGTTTGAACTATCTTCCTGAGCGAACAGCTTAGTTCCCCAGTGGCGAGACTGGCTAGGTGAGTCCAGTCCCGCATAGTTCACTTGTAACTGCCTCGTGTTTAGCGCTCGCCCTTGATAAGGACTGAGTTGCTGGCGCCCCACAGCGATTGAGCGTCCCACAGCGATTCGAAGGCCCACATTGAATCGGCTCCCCAGATGGACTGAGCGCCCCAAACGCCTCGTTCTCCCGAAACAACCGAAGCGCCCCAAATCGACTGAGCTCCCCAAACACATCTGTCTCCTGAGAGAACCGCAGCACTCCAGATAGACTGAGCGCCCCAGACGCCTCTGTCTCCTGAAACACCGGAAGTCCCCCACATCGAGGACGCATCATAACTTAACGTGACCGTTCCGGTCGCCGGATCGTACATCGCCGTCGGCGAGATAGCAGTAACTCCGGCAGGCACGGAATTCACCTTAGAAAGTGCTGCTGAGAGGTCCACATAACCCGCCCCGACGGTAAAGATGTCGTAGTAATCGGTGTAAGTTCCGGTTGAATCCGATACAGTGCTCGAGGCCGGGAATGTCTTGTACGCCGATTCCATAAGGAGAAGCTTCACCTGATCCGGAGTGAGGCTCGGGTTTGCCTGGAGTAAATCGGCAGCCGCGCCACTGACAACCGGAGTCGCCATGCTCGTCCCGCTCAGCGTGAAAAAACTGCTGGACGTGCCTGTCGGCTGCAAAATTAGCAGGCCCGACTGGTAATAGGAGTTCTTCACGCCATTGCTCGGATACTGGCTGGCCAGCGTCGATCCCGAAGAGCGCAGCGAAACCACCTGATTGCCCGGAGCCACGACATCCGGTTTAACAATATGGTCAACCTGCGTCGGTCCTTTTGAACTGTAACTGGCAATCAAGTCATCCGTCCGAGTGTAAGTCTCTTCCGTTTTCATCGCGCCTACCGTTATGACGTACGGATCATTGCCCGGCGCGTTGATCGTGCCGTAGCCCTGCTCCCCGAACAAATCGTCACGCCCTTCATTTCCCGCTGCCACCACCACCACAATGCCCGCTTTCCAGGCAGCCTCGACGGCTTGACATAAGGGATCTTGCGTGTAGCTCTCATATACCGGTCTTCCCAGCGACAAATTGATTACTCGCACGTTGTAAGTGGATTTAAGCGCGATCGCCTGCTCGATTGCCGCGATAACGTTGCTGTCCGTGCCCTCACCGTTCTGATCGAGCACCCGAAAATTCAGAAGGTTCACTCCCGGCGCTATGCCGACGAATGATCGTTTGCACGTGAGGCAGTTTGAGCTGTTACCGTTGGATGCGATGATGCCGGCCACATGCTGGCCGTGTCCGTAAGCGTCGTGTCCATCTCCGCCGGTCAGATCCTGTGTATATACAACGTTCGAGGACGACCCTAATCCTAATAATCCGCTCGAGCTCAGGTTTGTATCTGAACCGTTGATGCCGCTGTCCATGACCGCCACGCCAATTCCTGCGCCGTTCCAGCCCGCGTTCCAGGCCGCGCTCGCATTGATCGCAGCAGCCGTGTAGTCCAATTTCGCGTGCAACGGCCGGTCCGGTGAAATATAGGCGACGTCCGGATCACCTGCCAAATCGCGAGCTGCGCCGGCGGAAAGCGTCGTTACACTAGCTTTGATCGTTTTCAATCGGGAATGTACGGCTCCGCCTCGGCTGACAACCTTCTGCTCCTTTGCCTCGTCAGGCGTGCTGTTCCATTGAACAATCACCCGAACATTCGATGCCGGGTCGGCATTCGCCAGATCGTTCGCGAGTTTCGCCGTTCGCGGCGGTGCCGCCGAACAGATAGCGGCACTGAAAATAAGGCACAACGTGAATTTCTTCATAGGTTCGTGTTTCGCTTTCCCTAGTTGGGGCGGTCAACACGCTTATCGGGTGGGTACTGTAAGTTTGAGTATCGGTGCCGGGCCCTATTCCGTTCCTTGAGTACGGGCCTGCCACTTAGCCTCTATCTCAAAAGCCCGCGTAGAAAGCATGAAGAAATCTCGCCCGAGTGCAGGAAAGCGACCCAGGCTTTTGCCCGTCTCCGAAGACATGCGGCATATCTCGGCCCTACTCGCCCAGGAGCTTCTGCAGTGGCCTGAGGTCAGTGCGCGCCCGATGTTTGGTCTACGTGCTTTCTATCGGGGTACGGTCATATTCGCACTGCTGCCGGAAAAGCGCGCTCTTGAAACTCCGCACGCAATCGCTTATAAGCTGCGGCCGACGGCGAGTGCGAAAAAAGAAGGTGCGAAGTGGCGCGCGTTCGAACTGGAAAACGAACAAGACATCGCCATGGCGCTTGCCGTTCTGGAGAAGGCTTACAGAGCCGCGCAGCGCGCTCGAAACTCCTAGCGCACCAGTTTGCCGTCGTGTACCGCCATCGTTCGCGGCAGTGCTTCGTCGTCATTCGCCAAGTCGTAGACCAGTGCCGCAACGACCGCGGATGCTTGCATCAAGTCCTCCGGGATCGCATGGTCATACGTATCCATATCCGAATGATGGGTCACCGTCTCGTAATCGAGCGGATCCTGGATGAACTGAAATCCGGGCAGCCCCACGTTGTCGAACGACACGTGATCTGTGAAGTCCGTGTGCTTCAGCGTGAAAGTCGTCACACCGAGATCTTGAAACGGCGCCAGCCAGTGCTCAAACCGCGGCCGCGCTGCATCGTTGTTTTCCAGATATATGCCTCGGATCTTGCCGCTTCCGTTGTCCAGATTTAGATACGCATCGAACTTCTGGTGTTCAGGTTTGACCTGCAGCGTTTTCGGGTCTCCAAAATGTGCTTCCACATACGCCTTCGATCCATATAGCCCCTGCTCCTCGCCGCCCCATAATCCGATACGAACCGTCCGATCCATCTGCAGATTCAGCGTCTTCAGAATGCGCATGGCCTCCATCATCACCGCACTTCCTGCGCCATTATCTGTTGCGCCTGTGCCCGTGTGCCACGAATCGAAGTGTGCACCGATCATGACCACTTCATCCGCGTTCTTCCGCCCCGGAATCTCTCCCACGATGTTCACGCCGTCGACATCTTTATCCGAAATCTTTGCTTCCAAATTCATCCGTATCGTGACGTTTTGTTTTTGCTCAATCAGATGGACGAGTCGCGTATATTGCTCTTCCGTCAAAACGAAGCTGGGCGGCGCGAGTGGATCTTTGCTCAGGTGCGACCCAGCCTGTTCGCCAACCAGCAGCCCGTTATGCGCTCGAGCATCGGTTTCGAGTACACCTGCGGCCCCTTCATCGTGAAAGAACCGCGCCATCTCCGCAGATAGGGCAAAATACCTGTCTAGCAGTTCGTCGATAGTCAGGCCCGACAAACTCGCGAAGTACTTTTCCGCTTCGTCTTCATCGTCGGGAATTTTCAATTCATCGATCGGGACGTAGCGTCTGACCACCGGCGTAGGTGCCTTCGCAATGTCGGCCAATTCGCCATCGCTGTAACGCTTAAATAAAGGATGCGTGCTCGGCTTCAACGGCTTTGCTTCCGAGATGAGCACAATTTTGCTCTTCAGCTTGCCTTTCCATTCCGCCTTATAACGTTCGAACGCCGCTTTGTTCTTATTCACGTCAAACGGATTTTCTTCGTGAAATGGAGCAAGCACCACGCTATTTACTTGCGTGCCGTTCGAAGAAGCGCTCCACGCCAGCGGGACTGCCAGCAGATGCGCATACCGCGGCGTCGCCATCTCGAGCGTGTAAGTCTGAAGCGACCAACTCCTGCCAAACGGCCCCCACTTCTCCTCATGCGCGTTTGAAATGCCCATCTGCTTCAACCGGGTCACCGCCCAATCGGCCGCTTGCTCGAATTCGGGAGATCCCGTCAGCCGCGGGCCGTACACGTCCGTTAAGAAAGAGAGATGATCCATCACTTTCGAATGATCGAAAGCCTCGGTCTTGATCTGATGGACGATTTCGAGCGACTTGTCTTGCGCCCCTAAACGCGCAACAACAAACGTCAGCGATAGTGCGAGCGCCGCGAGTCGATACATATACGGTCTCTTTTGTAGCACGTTCGTTCGCGCCTTTCTTCGCCGGGTTTCCGCTCCCACTGCATCTCGGGAAAAAAGTGATTTACTTGGAAGCGAACACATGAAGCTTGCCATCTCGATCGTGCAGTTGTCGGTTGCGGGATTGTGGATGGCCGCGCCTTCGGCAAAATCCCCCTCCTTTCACGAGCTCACGATCGCCATCGATAAGGGCCCACGTTGGGTTACCGTTGCCGATGTGAATCACGACGGCAAACCCGATCTTCTCGTCACAAATGCCGATAGCGGGACGCTTTCCGTTTTGCTGGGCGACGGCAAAGGACAGTTTCGGCCTTCATCCGGTTCGCCGTTTCCTGCCGGACATCTCCCCAACGACATCGCAGTCGGAGACATGAATGGCGACGGGCATCCCGACCTGGTCATCGCCGATCATCAGTCGCCCTACCTGACGATTCTCCTCGGCGACGGTAAGGGAAGCTTCCGCCCCGCGCCCGGATCGCCCGTCGATGTGCATTCCCATCCTCATCCTCACGCGGTCGTGGTCGGACACTTCACCGCCAGCGACAAGCTTGATGTCGTCACCGAGAGTTGGGGTAACAACCAAATCGAACTTCTCCAGGGTGACGGCCACGGCGGACTCCGCACACCCGGTACGTTCTTCCAAGTCGGGCACCGTCCCTATGAACGGCTGCGCTCCGCTGATTTCAATCACGACGGTCATCCGGATGTGGTCACGACAAACCTGGACGACGACACGGCTACGGTATTGCTTGGTGATGGCAAGGGCGGGTTCCATGAAGCTCCGGGTTCGCCCTTCCCCGCAGGCTCCAAACCGTGGCAAGTCGCAATCGACGACATCAACGGCGATGGAAATCCCGACCTCGTCATCATTCCTTACGACCGCGACGTCCCAAGCGAGAAGCAAATCGCCGTTACGGTGTTGCTCGGAGACGGAAAAGGTGGCTTCACGCCGATGCACAACTCGCCCCTCCCTTTGACCGGCTGTCGCGGCGCGACTACAGTGGCCACAGGAGACATCAATGGTGACGGCCTTCGTGACATCGTCGTGTCCTGCGCCTTCAGCAAGAATCTGCTTCTCTTCCTCGGCGGCAAGAACAACACGTTTGCTGCCGTCCAACATCCCTGGCGAGGAGGCTTTGGTGCGGTGGCAGTTGCAGACTTGAACGGCGATGGCAAGGGCGATCTCATCGCGGCCAATGATCAAGCCGGATCCATTACCATCTTCTTCAGCAACTGAAAAGGACCGCTTAAATCCCACGCCCCCGATGCTGAGCTATTCTCGCGGTCCCGAACTCCCGCTGCCGGACCGCACCACCTGGCAGCAGCTTGAATATGCAGCGAGCCGCTGGCCAAATCGCCCGGCCGTCATTTCGGTCCACCAGAACCGGCGATTAACTTGGAGTGAGCTACTCGATCTCGCGGACCGAGTCGCCGCGGGCTTGGCTGAACGCGGTGTCAGCCCGCAGCAGCGCGTCGGGGTGTGGGCTTTGAACTGCTACCAGTGGGTCGTGGTCCACTTCGCTTGCGCGAGGCTCGGCGCCATTCTCGTCAGCGTTAATCCTGCCTTCCGCTCTCGCGAGCTTGCGTTCGTTCTGAAAAAATCGCGCATGAAGGCGCTCTTCTTGCGCGAGCGTGACGATCGCGCAGCTTACGCAGAAATCCTCGCCGAAGCGAACGGCGAAACCGTTTCGGAGCTTGAGCACATCATCTACTTCGATACACCAACGTGGATGGATTTACTCTCGTCCCAGCCGCGTAAGCACGTCGCGCCGAAACTCGATGACCTGATTAACATCCAGTACACGTCCGGCACCACGGGCTCGCCCAAAGGCGTTCTGCTCACACACCGGAATCTGGTAAATAACGGCTTCTTGATCGCCCAATTGCTCCGCTACTCGGAGCACGATCGCATCTGTCTCCCCGTCCCTTTCTCCCACTGTTTCGGAAATGTGGTCGGAACGATGGCGTCGCTCGCGAGCGGCGCTGCCATCATCCTTCCGAACTGGTGCTTCGATGCGCGTGCCACACTGGCCTCCATCGAGGCAGAAAACGCCACGTCCTTGTATGGGGTTCCGGCCATGTTCATCGCCGAACTATCGCATCCCGAGTTTTCCCGGTTCAACGTCACAAGTCTGCGGACGGGAGTTATGGCCGGTGCGCCCTGCCCTATAGAGCTGATGCGAAGAGTTATTTCCGATCTGCATTGCCCCGAACTGACCATCGCGTATGGATTAACGGAAACGTCGCCGGTGATTACCATGTCCGCAATCGACGACGACCTGGAACGGCGCGTCT
The DNA here is from genome assembly GCA_963787615.1 of uncultured Acidobacteriaceae bacterium. GTDB lineage: Bacteria > Acidobacteriota > Terriglobia > Bryobacterales > Bryobacteraceae > Bog-105. The sequence continues at coordinate 425,620 of CAWBDJ010000003.1, forward strand.
CGACTATCGGCAAAGTGATGCCGTGTACGGAAATAAAAGTCGTCTCGGTTTCCGGCGGCGAGGTTGTCGAAAGAGGCCTACAAGGCGAGATCTGCACCCGCGGATACATGCTCATGCAAGGGTATGACGACGAACCGGAAGCAACTGCCGCCGCAATCGATCGCGAGGGCTGGTTTCACACCGGCGATCTCGGCAGCATGCGAGAGGACGGCTACCTGCGCATCACCGGACGCGCTAAAGATATGATCATTCGCGGCGGCGAGAACATTTACCCTCGCGAGATCGAGGAGTTCCTTTACACGCACCCGAAAATCGCCGAAGTCCACATCGTCGGATTACCGGACCAGCGTCTCGGCGAAACCGTACTTGCCTGGATCCGGCTGAGATCTGGCGAAACTGCAACCGCCGAAGAGATTCAGGAGTTCTGCCGCGACCGCATCGCCCACTTCAAAATCCCGCAGCGCATCCGATTCGTCGACTCATTTCCAACCACACTCAGCGGGAAAATCCAAAAGTTTCGCATACGCGAAATGGAAATACGCGACCAAGGCCTGGAAGCGGTTGCCCGCGTCGAAACCGCGTAAGGATCCACTCGCGAAGAGCGCCTGGCTATTGCGCCGCCGGCGCTGCTGGTTTCACCAGCTCGACATCGATCGTGATCGCAACGTCATTACCAACCATGCCCTGATACCCATTCATTCCGAAATCCGTACGGTTGATTGTCGTGCTGGCTGACGCCCCCATGTGCTCCTTACCCCGTGGATCCTTCATCGGCTTGCTGGGACCGTCGACGTTGAGCACCACTTCCTTTGTCACGCCGCGAATCGTGAGATCGCCCGTAATTTTCAGTTTGTCCGCGCCTGCTGCTTCTACGCGCTTCGATTTGAACGTCATAGTTGGATATTTCTGCACATCCAAAAAGTGGTCGCTGCGCAAATCTTTATCTCGCATCTCGACGCGCGAATCGACGGAAGCGGCGTCAATCGTCACGTCCATAGACGCCTTTGTTACATTCGCCGGGTCATATTGAACAGTTCCGCTGAGCTTAGTAAAGGTCCCGCGAATCGTAGAGATGCCCATGTGGCGCACCGAAAACTGGGCGGCAGAATGCGGTGGATCCAGCTGCCACGTTTCCGATTGAGCAATCGCTGACGTTGCTAGGATCGCCGTTCCAAAAACGGCTAGTCCAAATCTAAACATCGAATCTCCTCCTGTGTTGCGCGGTCAATTTCAAGCTTAGTCCACCTACTGCCCTAACATGGTTCTGCGTGCGCGCTCGTCCATTCCTTGTTGTCTCCGCCTTACTTGTGTTGATCCTCTTGCTGTTCTGGCATTTTCGATCGACCAAGCATGCCGCCGAATCTCCGGCTTCGAGCGCTGCCTCGCCCGGCACATCGCACACTCCAAACGGAGCAAGCACTTCCTCCGACTCTGCTCCCACGAACGTGTACGCGCACAATCTAATGCTGCGAAAAGGTCCCAGCTTCCGTATCTACGTCCGCTGGCTTCGCGGGCAGATGACCCGCGCGCACCGCAACGTCAATCCGTCGTTTGATGATCCCGACTCGTTCTTTATCGATATCCAGGACGGTGTTATCCGCGCCAATGTCGGAGATCTCAACAACTTCCTGAATGCGAGCGGGCTCGGAAATTCGCCGCTGAAGAACATTAAACTTTCCGGCGATGGAGATCAAATCAAGCTCAACGGCACCCTGCACAAAATCGTCCCGCTGCCCATCGAGTTGGTCGGCACCATGACCATCGCGCCTGACAACCGCATTCGGGTACACGTCACGAGACTGGACCTTCTGAAAATTCCCTTCAAAGCTCTCCTCGGCGGGTTTCACATCACCGTGTCCGACCTGTTCCATCCGCAAGGTGTTCCCGGCATCCAAGTCTCGGGCAACGATATCTTCCTCAACACCGAAACGCTCATGCCGCCGCCCCACATACGCGGGCGCTTGACCAGCGTGCGTATCGTCAATCCCGACTTTGAAGAAATATATGGGAACGCCACAAAGGATGTGACGCGAGTCGAACAATGGCGCAATTTTCTACGCCTTCGCGACGGCACCATCGATTTTGGAAAGCTGACCATGCATTACGTCGACCTGATCATGATCGATATTTCCAATGACGCCTGGTTCGATCTCGATCTGAGTCACTACCAGGAACAACTCGTAAACGGTTATACGCGCGTGACTCCTCAAGCCGGCCTGCAAATCTTCATGCCCGATCTGGACAAGATCCCTCACAATAAGGCAACCGAGAACATCAGCATCGAGTGGCTCAAGAATCGCAACCTTCCTCCGCCGCCCGATGTTACATCAAAGTAGTCTATTCAGAGGCGATGCCTTCCTTTCGGTCGAGCCATTTCTTTAGCGGCAGCAAGGCCCGCAGGGTAAACAGATTGAGCACAGAGAGCGTTATCGCAATGCCGTAATGATTCATCGCCACAGCAGCGCCGATCACGCCCGCATTCCACACGCTTGCCGCCGTCGCCGTTCCTTTAACCTTCGTTCCCTCCTTGAGGATTGCGCCGCCACCGATAAATCCAATCCCGGTGATCAAGCCCTGAAGTAAGCGGGACTGATCGCCGCCATTCGGCTGATAACCGAGCAGCAGTAGATACCCGCAGCTCGCCATTCCTACGATCGGAAACGTCCGCACGCCCGCACTGTGCGCTTCCCGCTCGCGCTCCCACCCAATACTGGCCGTCAATAGGTACGCTATAGCGACGTGTTCGAAGTTCGTCCAAATGTCTTGCCACACAACAGGTAACTGAATCATGTTGTCGATCTCAAAGCAGCTTTGTGTATTGTCCCGAATATTGCAGCCATGCCACCGGCCACAGTACAATGCTGCAGTCTTCTGACGCAATTCCAACACCGAACAACGAGGGACAGCATCATGCGATTTCTCTTTAAAATTTCCTTTCCGGTAGAAGCCGGTAATGCCGCTGCCAGGGATAACTTCAACGCCATCCAACGAATTCTCGACCAGCAAAAGCCGGAAGCCGCCTACTTCATTGCAGAGGGCGGTAAACGCACCGGGATTCTCATTATGAACATGGATGACGCCTCACAGCTCCCCGCCATGACCGAGCCGTGGTTCTTGGCATTGCATGCCGCCATCGAAGTGACACCCGTGATGGTCCCGCAGGATCTACAGGCCGCAGCCTCCTCCATTGAACGAGCCGTGAAGGCGTACGCGCACCAATAGCGGGGCAAGCACGGCAACAACGCGAGCGCTAAGCGAGCGAGGTAGTCGAGCGCGGCCGGAACATTCTCTTCAACGCGCGTACGATCCACCGGAATACCAGGGCCGACACCGCGACGGCCGCCACTACGATCGCGATAATCACCACCGGATGCAGGGCCATTAGCAGCGTGCCGCCCACCGCGACAGCATCGCCCACGAGACTCAGCGCAATATTCGAAAACGGTTCTGGCGATGTATTTGCCGCCAGTCTTGTAGCAGTCTTTGTGCCGTGAGAAGTGAGCGCGATGCCGCCGCCTAACAGCATGGCGATCAGCCGTACCTTCGGGTCAAAGTGAGCGAACGCGGTTGCGGCGAGCACAGCGCCGGCAGGCACGCGAATGAAGGTGTGCACCACATCCCAAAAGGAATCAACAGCGGGTATCTTGTCCGCGATGAACTGAATCCCGTAGAGCGCCGCGGCCACTCCCAGAACCCAGTTGTGACTCAAATAGGCGAGATCGCCAGGAAGCTGCGCCACGCCGAACCGCTGCAGCAGCCCCAGCGTCAGCACCGTCGCGTAAAGATTGATCCCCGATAGCCACGCCGAGCCCATCGCGAATCCCAGCGTTCTCAGGTCCATAATCCTTTATAGTCCAGACAAGTTCGTCCTCCGTAAAGTGTTGCCTTGACAACAGCTGTACGCGAAACGAAACAGCACCTTTTCTGCAAATTCGCGTGACAACACACAAGCATTCGTCACATAATAGGAACCTATTATTTCTAAGCCGACGCGTTTAGTGAATAAACGCGCTAGGCGAAAAGGTGGCTCGTGACATTTGCACGTACACGCGTGGTGCGCACGTCCTGGTTTGGCTTGGTTGTTTTCCTGTTGATGTCGCTGACAGACAGAACGGCCATGGGCCAGTCAGTCATTAAAGGCATCAATTGGTTCCCCATCGGTCCCGCGGATATTTCAAACGGGCAAACTTACAACGATTCACGCGTTAACGTCGGCGGTCGAGCAACTGTGATTGCGGTGAACCCCACCAACGCAAACGAACTGTGGGTCGGAACCGCTTCCGGAGGGGTGTGGCATTCCACCAACGGCGGAGTTAATTTTCTGCCGATCTCAGATGACCAGGCGTCACTCGCCATCGGCGCGATTGCCCTCGACAATTGCAGTGCCGGCGGTTGCAACACCATCTACGCCGGTACAGGCGAAAACAGCATCCGTCGCGATACGTACTACGGCATGGGTCTTCTGGTCGGACAGGTTTCTGGCGGCGAGATTTCCAGTTTCGGCTGGACTCTGCTCGGCGGTGACATCTTCAAATTTGCCTCCATCAACAATGTCGTTCTAGACCCGACGACATCCGGAGCGAGCAAAGTCATCTACGTATCTCTCTCGAGCGGTGAGACCGCATCGGCCACTGAATCCACCGTCACAGCGCCTCCACCTCCGCAGGGTTTCGGTATCTACAAGTCGACAAATGCAGGCAATAACTGGAATCTGCTTACGGTTCCGGGCGCAGCCGGAGCTAAGCCAAGCGATCTCGAAATGGACCCGACCAGCAGCAATACCCTCTACGCGGGGTTCATGGGCAAAGGCGTATTCAAGACCACCGACGGAGGGACGACTTGGTGTCCTTTGAATCCCGGTATCACGCTTCCTCCCGGCTGCACGGCCGCTTCAGGACTGCCCAATCCCTCCTCCACCACATTCGATCGTGTCCAGATTGCGCTCTCCCGCCCCAACGTCGCAACTCCGGCGGTGCTCTACGTCACCTTTGGCAATTGTCCGGATCCGGTCGGCACGAGTCCCGTCGACCCGCAGATTGGCGGCGGGTGCAATCCGCCACTGTATAAGTCCAGTAACGGAGGGGCGACCTGGACCTTAGCAAATCCGGCCTGCCCCGAAGTTTATTCGCGCTACACGCACGCCTTGACAATCGATCCCAACAATTCTGCCAACCTTTTTTTCGGAGGGCTCGTACTCAGTAAATCCACTACGAGCGGCAACTCCTTCGTCGCCCTAGGCTCCAACGTTCACCCCGACCACCATCAGTTAGTATTTCCCGATCCGTCGAACTCGCTCCGTATCTACGACGTCTCTGACGGCGGCTTCGCGTTTTCAAGCGACGGCGGCAACAGCTGGACGAGCGGAAACAGCGATCTGCAGATCACCGGCTTCCAGTCGATATCGTCCTCGCCTCTCACTGCCCGCATCATCGGCGGCACTCAGGACAACGGAACCGAAATGTGGCTGGGTACGCGCATATGGGAACACCGCGATGACGGCGACTCGGCATCCACCGTGATGGATCTGGACAACGTCATGACCATGTTCGACAACTACGTCGGCGTTTCTCCGCGGAAATCCACCGATGGCGGCACGTGCTGCGGTTGGAGCTTCATTACCAGTGGCATGAACACTGCCGACCCCGTCGCGGCGTATGCGCCACTGATCGAGGCTGCAGCAGCTCCGCACAACATGTACTTCGGAACCAATCGGCTGTATCAGAGCACCAACAAGGGCAGCACATGGACCGCCGTCAGCCCGACGCTCGGCGGCACTTCACCCGTGTTTCCGGATATCGGCATGTCCAACGTGATCACCGCCATAGCAGTCGCGCCGAACAACGCGAATCGCATTTACATCGGCTACTACGACGGACAAATGTTCTTCACCAATGGAGCGTGCAACACAGCGGGTTGCTGGACTGCTATCGGTGGAACAGTAAAAGGTCTTCCCAGCGCGCCCGTGACACGAATCGCAGTTGATCCAGCAAACGCGGATATTGCCTACGCGACCTTTTCCGGCTTCAGCAGCGGCGCTCACGTATTCAAAACGACCAACGCGGGCAGTTCATGGGCAGGCCTTAGCAATGGGTTGCCGAGTATTCCGACCAACACCATCACTGCAGAAAACAGCACCACCCTGTGGGTAGGCACTGATAACGGCGTCTACCAGAGCACCGATAGCGGCAACACTTTCAATCGCTATGGGGTGGGATTGCCTAACGTGCCGGTTTATGAAATGTCGCTTGATGTCACGCGAGCGCGGCTGTACGCTGGCACGCACGGTCGAGGGACATACATCCTGACGCAGCCGTTCCTCAGCAATTTTGAGGGCTGGGTGAACAACGATATTTGGGACATCCCCGTATACGGCAACGGCTACGTGGGTTCGGTAGCCACTCCGCCCGGCACAGCGTGTACGATGCAGCTCATTCAGCAAAATGGCGCCGTGTGCGCCGCATCGACTACCGACGCCATGGGCGGGACCATCAGCTTCGACATGTCTGGAAGTCTGGTCACCAGCAAGGCAAGCTTCTACCAGGGCAAGCCCGTCGCTTTTGGCTGCTTCAATGGAAGCTGCATTGCCGGCAAAACCATCGCGCAATGTAATCCCTCGAGCAATCCGCTCACCAGCGTCACCGTCACCTGTGGCACGCAGGTAGGAATCGACCACATCCTGGGTTGCCCATCGCAGGCGAATCCGCCCAGCAGCGTTCTCGACGTTTCCGGAATGCCGTCGGGCGGAGGAGGTGGCGGGGGTGGGGGAGGTGGCGGAGGTCCCGCTCCGCCCAGCCCTGGATCAGAACCAGTGCCGGCCGCGTCCTTCGATGTGATTCCGACTGTTCAAGCACGAACCGGTGTTCAGGTCTTGTGCACCGCGAACGTCGTTCTCCAGCCGGGCGACACACCGGTGAGAGCGCTCGAAAAAACTCGTGATGCCGTGAATACAACCAACTCGTGCCAGCAGAGCACGGTTCAGGCCGTCGTGCGCGGGATACCGCCGGGCCCGCTGCAAGGAGAAGATCTGCTATACAGCCCGGCGAACCTCAAGATCCGCGCTCCGAGTGTGATTGGCGGACAGTTATTCACCGCGGTACACACTGGCGCTGGCTCCGCAACCGGCGCCTGCTTCGATGTGGCTGGGCTCGGTTCTCCTCTTCTGAATCAGGTCGCCGTTATGAAGGTCGATTTCGAAACGTCATCGGGCGGCGCGGCCGGTGGAGACATTACCGTGCAGGAAAAATCGAGTGTCGGTTCCTGCCTCGCAACACTGCACACCACCGCCGGCGAGAGTGCGAACGATATTGCAACCTCGATCGCAAACGCGTTTCAGGCGCCAGGCATTCCCGGACCTTCAGCGTGCCCTGCCATTCAGAATCCGCGCGATATTACTCCGGACGGAACCTCCATTATTAGCGTCCTCGCGTCGGAACTGCGAGTGTGCAATAGCGACAACAACGTGGGCTTCCTGATCGGCCCCAAAGAGCTTCCTCCCAATATCAAGCACCGCGTTTTGCAGTATGCTGCCAAGTTCCTGTGCGGTGAGATGGAGCACAAAGAACGTGAAGATCACGATCACGCAACCAAGTGGGGACAAGTCGCGCGAGGAACGTATCACACCGCTGTCAATGTCCATAACCCGACGGACAAAGCAGCCCTCGTACGTTTCAAATTCGCAACCGCATTGGCCGATGGCAAGCCCGGACCGATTTCCCGCTTTTCCGAAATCAGATTGGGCCCCGATCAGGCCATTTCACTTGACTGTGCCCAAATGTTCGAGCTTCTCCACGTTAGACCCGAGTTCATCGACGGTTTTGCAGTGATCGAAAGTGACGTCGATCTGGATGTCGTCGCGGTCTACACCGCGGGCGGCGAGCACGGGCGCGTCGAGACTATGCACACCGAACGTGTACCTGCGCGCCTGCTGCAATAAGGGGCAGTTACTCGGTGCTTGCTGTACTCCCGATCCTTGCGTTGTCTCTCGCGGCCCCGCCAGCGGCTGCTCGAGACAACGTCGTGCTGGTCTGGAATCAAGCCGCGCTGCAGGCTATACAGGCCGCCCGCACGCCGCCTCCTATCGCCGCTCGCGCGCTGGCCATCGCCCACACTTGCATGTTCGACGCGTGGGCGGCGTATGACGACGTCGCGGTCGGAACGAAGTTCGGCGGCAGTCTTCGCCGGCCTAAATCCGAGCGCACCTCCATCAACAAAGAAAAAGCAGTCAGTTTCGCCGCCTATCGCGCGCTCGTCGACCTCTTACCCAGCCAGAAAATGATGAAATTCGATCCCTTGATGGACCAATTGGGGTTCGACTCTTCCGATAACTCGACCGACGTTCAGACGGCCAGCGGAATAGGCAACGTCGCCTGCCGCGCCGTGCTGGATTTTCGACACCACGATGGAGCGAACCAGCTCGGCGATCTTCATTCTGGCGCCTACTCCGATTACACCGGCTTCACTCCGGCCAACACGGCGGAAGTTTTAGGCGACCCAAACCGTTGGCAGCCGCTGCTGGTCAATGGAGTTCCGCAAAGATGGCTCCTGCCGCATTGGGGCATGGTGATCCCATTCGGATTGCGGTCCACCGCGCAGTTTCGCGACGAGGTGTTGTCCCAGGGACCTGATGTATATCGCACCGCCGGATATTGGAAACAAGCGCTCGAGGTTGTAGAGCTCAGCGGCGAATTGGGTGATAGGCAGAAAGTCATCGCCGAATATTGGGCGGATGGCTTCACCACCGTAACCCCGCCGGGTCACTGGAATGTCTTCGCGCAAGATGTTTCCCGACGCGACGCGCACACTCTCGATGACGATGTAAAACTCTTTTTCATTCTCAACAATGCCCTGATGGACTCGAGCATCGTCACCTGGGACGTGAAACGCTGCACCGATTCCATTCGCCCCGTCACCGTCATTCGCAGCCTCTTGGGCAGCAGGGAAATTCATGCTTGGGCCGGACCCGGACTAGGGGTGAGAAACATTTACGGCAGCGATTTCACGAGTTATATACCAACTCCACCGTTTGGAAGCTACATCTCGGGTCACAGCGCACTCAGCGCAGCGGCCGCAGAGATCCTGAAGCGATTCACCGGCAGCGACCATTTCGGTGCATCCTTCACAGCTGACCCCGGATCGTCACTGGTCGAGCCCGGCCTCACGCCATCCACGCCAGTGACGCTGTCTTGGGAAACATTTTCGGAAGCGGCCGATCAAGCCGGCATGTCGCGCCGCTACGGCGGCATTCACTTCGAGAAAGACGATGTGGTGGGCCGCGCGCTCGGACGGCGCATTGCCAGCGAGGTCTGGACTAAGGCCATGACTTACATCAACGGCGCCGCGCTCACTGCTTTCTAAGGAGCTTGGCGGCGGTTGCAATGGGCAAAAACAGGCTGCGTGGCTGACTGGCGAAGGCCACGAAGCCATGATGTTCGTAGAACGCCTTCGCCTGATCGTTCTTTGCATCCACGACAAGCGCGAATGCGGCCGCCGGCGCTCCAAGTGTCCGGTGGGCCGCGTCGGCGAGGAGCGCTCCGCCGAGACCGTGGCCCCCGAATCCCCGATCGACGGCGAGACGTCCGATTCGGACCGCCGGAACGGAAGGGTACCGTGGCAGGCGCTTGGTCACGTCCGGCGGCAGATCGGGAATCGGAATGCTAGTCGCGGCGATCGTATAGAAACCGGCAATTCGCCCGCTCGCAACCTCTACCGCGACAAAGCAATTGGTCATATGCCGCCGCACATCCTGCGTGACTTGCGCCTGAAAATACCGGTCGAGGACTGGCTCCCCGCAGGCGAATGCCGTGCGGTCATGCGCCTCACTCAGCGCCTCCAGGCGAAAAGGCGCGGTCACGCGCCGAATAATTCACGGCGGCGGCGTACCGCACGCTGCAGTGCCGCGTTCGCCGCTGGCGGACGCAGAAGAGCTTTCGCAAAACGGCGTTGGTCTTCCATTGAAAGGCGCAGAACTTCGGCCTCTTCAATCGTGCGGCAGGCCGCTTCGCGGGCCGATGCGACCACGAAATCCGTAAGGCTACGCCCCTGAATCTCCGCCGCGCGTTTGAGCATGGCATGCACATCCGCCGGAAGACGGGCCTCCAAACGAGCCATCTCCAAATTATGAGCCATCAAAACCAATATACGGCAATATGCCGTACACGTCAAATTCTCGTTCCATTTACTGCTTCCCAAGAACTACGTCCGCCGCTTGCAGCGCCAGCTTATTCGCATCCAGATCCGTCCGGTTGCACAACACCACGACGGTTACTTTCTCTCCGGTGAATCGCTCAATCGCAGTGCGAAATCCGATGGTGGTGCCGGTGTGCCACATCCGTACACGACCCTCATATGGATCGAGAAACCATCCGAACCCGTATGAGACCGGCTTGCCCGGAGCCAAATTATCGTCGCCGGGCTCCGCTGGCCAGTGCGGTCTCGGATCCATCGGCAAGCTTCGTCGGCGTGAGCGCTACCTTCATTTCTTCCTCGCTCAGAAGCCTGTGGTCTTGCAATGCTGCATCCCACTTCGCCAGATCCGCAACATTAGAATAAACGCCGCCATCGCCCAAAGTCGCAGACGTCGGGCTTTGATCTGCCTGAATGAACGTATCGCCGTCCTTTGTGTAACCATAGGCACGATTCGGCACCGTGTTCTTTCCGTTCACATAGACAAGGCTGTTGCTCATCCCCAGCGGTGCGAAGATGCGGTCGCGCAAGACTTGGCCGAATGGCTCGCCGGAAACCTTTGCCGCTACAAGTCCAAGCAACACGTATCCAGAATTGCTGTACGCCCAACTGGTGCCCGGCCGGAATTTTCCGCTTGATTGTTGTTTCAGCAGCTGTAGCACTTCTTCGTCTTGAATCTGATGCGTAGCCGTCCAGATCGGCCCCTTCGCTTTCTCCATTTGTCCCATCAGATCTTCGTAATCCGGAAGCCCTGAAGTATGAGTCAATAGATTGCGAATCGTAATCGTCCGTCCATACGACGGAAAATCCGGAAACAAATCAGCCAGCGTCTCGTCATAGCGAAGCTTTCCGTCATGCACCAGCAGCATCGTCGCCATGGCCGTAAATTGCTTGGTAAACGAGGCCAGACGAAAGTCCGTTCGTTCATCGATCTTTGCAAAATCCCGCAGATCGCGAACACCATAGCCGCGCTGAAACACGGTTTTGCCATTCTTCCGCGCTAGTACCGCGATGCCCGGGGACTTCCCCTGCACAAGCGGCGCAAAAATCGAATCGACTTTCGCGTTCATGGGTTCGTCGGTGGCGGCAGGGATCCTCAACCCACTACACGTGAACACAACCAGGAGCGCTGCCCCGCACATCGGCGTTCGTCTCATCATTTGGAAGACTACCAGTTGTCTCGAAACGGGTGAACCTTGCCCACCTCCCGGTGCTCGTTGTATTGACAGGTAGGTGAAACAGCGCCGCTTGTTACCGGTTCCTATATGTGTGCCTCAAGATCAAATGCGCTTAAAAGGTAAGGTCGCCATCATCACCGGTGCGGCTACTGGCATCGGCCAGGGAATCGCCGTTCGGTTCGCCCGCGAAGGTGCTGCAGTCGTCGTAGACTACGTGGGAAATCCGAACGCACCAGAGAAGACCATCAACGATATCAAGAGCTCGGGAGGAAAGGCCATCGCGGTCGAGGCTGACGTTTCGAATCCGCAACAGGTGCAGAATCTCGTATCGACTGCCGTGAAGACTTTCGGCAAGCTCGACATCGCCGTAAACAATGCTGGCATCGAATCCAAACACCCTTTCGTCGACTATCCGGTCGAAGAACTTCACAAGATCCTAAGCGTCAATCTGGTCGGCCCCTTTCTGGTAGCTCAAGCTGCCGCGCGACAAATGATTCAGCAGAATCAGGGTGGCCGCATCGTCAACATCTCATCTGTTCACGAAGACCTTCCGATGCCGACAAATGCGGCCTATTGTGCCAGTAAAGGCGGCCTGCGAATGCTTACCAGGACTATCAGCGTGGAGCTTGCCAAGCACAACATCACGGTCAACAATATAGGACCGGGCGCCATCTACACGCCCATTGATGCCGACATCGAAGCGAAGCCCGAACTTGAAAAAGCGTTGATGGCAGAGATCCCCCTTAACCGCTGGGGAAAGCCGGAGGATGTTGCGGGTCTGGCAGTCTATCTGGCCTCGGATGAGGCAAGCTACGTCACCGGCTCAACGTACTTCATCGACGGCGGCATGTTGCGCCAGTCCGGCAGCTACTGAACGCCCGGAATCCGTCGACACGCATCAGAAGAGGAAAACTGTGGGACAGGCGAAGTTAGCAAGAACTCTCCTCATTAGCGGTACGGGAGCTGCGGTCGGATACGCCGCTTGGCGTTCTCTAAGCAGCCGTGCTGAAATTCATCGCAACAACGGCATAGCGCAAGGAAAGAAGATCGTCATCGTCGGCGCCGGGTTCGCCGGAATAGCGGTCGCTACCGAGCTCGCGCGATTGCTGCCCGATTCCGGCAACGGCGAGATCACGCTCATCGACGAAGATAATTTCCTGCTGTTCACTCCCATGCTGACTGAAGCAGCTGGAGGGGAGCTCGATCCCAGCCATATCGTGAGTTCTGTCGGAAGACTGCCGGAGCGGATTCAGTTCGTGCAAGCGTCCGTCAAGTCCATTCACCTCGGTGAAAAGACGATCACCGTAGCAGCCGGTCCGCGCTGCACTCGAGCCCCGCGAAACGCAGTACACTGCCGATCACATCGTGGTTGCGCTCGGTTCCGTAACAAATTTCCACGGCATTCCCGGCGTCCAGGAAAATGCCTTTTCCATGAAGAAGCTCGAAGACGCCGCTGCCGTTCGTGACCGTGCATTAGCCTGCGTCGAGCGCGCAGCAATAGAACCCGATCGAAACAAGCGAAAAGAGCTTCTGACGTTCGTTGTCGCCGGAGGAGGATACACCGGTGTGGAAACCATGGCGGCCATCAACGGTCTCGTTCGCGACAGTGTCGACAAAAATTCCGCGCTCGACGCAAACGATGTCAGGACTGTTCTCATCGAGCCCGGTCACCGCCTGCTGGCTGAGATCACGCCTGATCTGGCCGCCTACGCGCAGCACAAATTACAAGACCGTGGAGTCGAAGTCCGGCTCAACGCGAAGATCACGGGTGCGGACAAGCATTACGTCGAAATCGATCACGGCGAGCGTATACCCGCGCGCACCTTGATCTGGGCAGCAGGCGTAAAACCAAATCCCGCCGTCGAGCATCTGGATTGCCCCAAAGGGAAACACGGAGGGATCCAGGTCAACGCGTGCTGCCAAGTAGCACAACATTCTGACATTTGGGCCTTGGGTGATTGCGCTGAAGTTCCACATCCGGGCGGGAAAACGAGTTATGCCCCCACCGCGCAAAACGCAACCCGCGAAGGCGCCTTGGTCGCTCGCAACATCGTTGCCCAACTGCGAGGCCGGCAACCGCAGCCGTTTCGCTATACGCCCATGGGCGAATTAGCGCTCGTCGGAAAACACTCTGGCGTCGCTCGAGTCTTCGGACAAAACTTCTCAGGACCTGTGGCTTGGGCGATGTGGCGCGCTGTATACCTTGCGAAGATGCCCGGAACCGCTCAGAAGGCGCGAATCGCGAGCGATTGGCTGCTCGACATCGTCTTCGGACGAGAACCTATTTCGCTGCAACGCACGTCCTCTGCATCCGCCGCGAGTGCCGCGAGTGCCGCGAGTAAATGAGCACATGCCCGCGCGCTACGAACGCTACTCGTACCTCAGCGCCTGTACTGGATCTAATTTCGCAGCCTTGCTCGCCGGCCAAATTCCAAAAAACAGGCCAACACTCACCGACACCACGATGCCCGCAACTGCTGCCCAGGCGGGAACGGTGGTCGGTAGTGAACTGAAAACCAGCTTGCTCGCCGCCGCGATGCTCCACCCGAAGAGCAGGCCCAGCAAGCCTCCCAACCCCGTCAAGACGCATGCCTCCAGCAGGAACTGAATAACGATATCGAACCGGGTCGCGCCTACCGCTTTCCGGATGCCGATTTCGCGCGTGCGCTCCGTCACCGAGACCAGCATAATGTTCATAACGCCGATGCCCCCCACCAGCAAACCAATGGAACTGAGGACGATCATCACCAGAAACGTCATCGCCGTTATCTGGCGAAACTGCTCCACCATCTGATCCGCCGTCGCCAGCGCGAAATTCTCAGGCTTGTTCGGTGGAAGGTGGCGCTGAATGCGCAAAATCGTGCGGATCTGGTCCATCGCCTGCGGCAAAGCGCCGTCCGCTGCCGTGACAATGAACGCCAAATCGCGCGCATTCGGATACGCCTTCTTCATCGAGAGAAAGGGCACAAGAATACGGTTGTCGGAAGTGTCGAATAACGTCGCATTCGGGCGTAACAAGGTTCCAATTACCTGGAATTGCTGCCCATCGACAATGATCGATTTCCCAAGCGCATCTTCCTGACCGAAAAGGCCTTTGTCCACATCCGCGCCAATCACCGCAACGGGCGCGCGGTGCCGGTCTTCCCCTTCCGTGAAAAAACGCCCGGTACGTATATCGACTTGTCCGGTCTCCGCATACGATTCTTCGACTCCCCGCAGCTGGGCCTGGTAGATGGCGTTGCCCTTGTATTTAGCGACCACAGGAAAGTGATTCGGCCACAGCATCGCCGATACCCGAACACAAGCAGTGCAGTTCTCGCGTAGAGCTATCCCATCATCACGATCCATATACTTCCGGCTCCGTTCTTCCGGTGTGAGATCGGTTGTTTGAAATGCCGGCGTGCGGGAGACAATCACCGCATTCGGTCCGAAGCTCCGCAAAACATTTGTGACCGCGCCGTCGAAACCCGTCAGTATCGAGCCGACGCCGATAATGGTGCCCGTTCCGATAATGACTCCAAGCATCGTCAGGAAAGTTCGCAGCTTGTGCGCGCGAATCGTATCCAGCGCAAGCATGGTGTTATTGCGGAACGCGGTCAGCGCAGTCATCAGGCCTCCGCGCGCAACGCGACGATCGGATCCAGTTTGGAAGCCTGCCGCGCCGGATAAATACCGAAAAAGAGTCCAACCGTCGCCGACAAGCCTACGCCCAGCAGGACTGCGCCAAACGGCATCTCCATCGGCAGCGGCGTGAGATTGCGCACCACGACGGCCAAAATGTAGGCCAGAATGACGCCCGTCAAGCCGCCCAGGGCCGACAACAGCGCTGACTCCACCAGAAACTGGTTGAGGATATCCTGCTTGCGCGCGCCGAGCGATTTCCGTATCCCAATCTCATACGTTCTCTCGGTCACCACCGCGAGCATGATGTTCATGATCACGATCCCGCCGACCACCAGGAAAACGGAAACAATGCCGACCGCCGTCGCAGCGATCGCGCCCGTGAGTTTCTGCCAGGCTTGAGCGAACGTATCCGATCCAAAAATGGTGAACGTATCATCATCGCCAGGTCTGAGATGGCGATACGCCCGCAGCAGCATTCTTACCTCATCCTCCGCTTCACTAATATGCTGCGGGTCCCGTGCCTTACACATCAACATAAGTTCGTTGTGCAGGCCATACGTTTTGAAATATGAGTACACCGGCACCATCACAAATTTGTCTTGCGATTGACCGAAAACGCTACCTTGTGCTTTGGCAACACCAACCACCTCATATGGAATTTGATTCACCTGTATGGTCTTCCCGATTGGATCCTGCCCTTCGAAGAATTTGTGGCTCACGTCGCTGCCCAGGAAAGCGACATTTGCATGGCGGCGCACTTCGCTCTCCGTAATAGCTCGCCCCTCATCGACGTCGATGTTGCTCATGCTCGGGATGTTCGCTGTGATCCCTTGCAGGTCGACGGTCTGCATGGTCACCCCGGAAAAGGAAATCGTGACGGACTTCCACGTCTCCATGCCGATGTCCTGCAGCATGGTTGAGTGGCTCTTGACGAACTCATATTCCGCCGGTGTGATTTTTGGGTTTTTCCGCTGCATCTCCAGGAACTTCTTGGGATCCCAGTTCCCGATAAAGGCGATGCGAACGACGCGGAACCCATCCGACCCCATATCGGAGAGCTTCGTCGAAATGTAAACATTCATCCCGTTGACGAACGACACCACGACGATCAGCGTAGTCGTCGCGAGAATAATCCCAAGCAATGTCAGAAAGGTACGAAGCTTGTTCTTATTTAGAGAGTCAACGGCAATCCGCCCCGCTTCCCAAAACGAGGCACTCGGGCGGAAGCTTCGGTTCGCCATTTAATGGTCCTGGAAGAAGAATACGCTATTCTCCTCGCTTTCGTTCCCGTCCCATAACACTTCGCCAAACGAGTGAATCCATGCCGCGAAGCCTCCGCCGCTAATTGCTCCCGATCCGCGTGGGGATCTATTTCCGCCAGCGCAAGCTCTGCCTCCAGGCAATCGCGAACCATACCGGCTCGCCTTGCCCGCACGATCAAGGATTCTAATTGCGTCCGTGCATCCGGCGCATCGCCCTGCGCCGCGATCCGTGCCGCCGCAGTTCGCACGAAATCGCGCGCGATGCGGTCCTCAATGGCATCTCCCGCGTCCGCAAGTTCATCACGGGCTGTTCTGGTCGCCGCAGCATCGTGCTGCGCCATGTCGCTGAGGGCCTCCACCGCAAGCGCCCGCCCCGCGTCGCTCGTTCGACCTTCCCGCTCAAATTCAGCACGCGCCAGGGCAGAAAGCTTTTTGGCCGACCGGGCATCGCCCTCATCCAGCGAAAGTTCCGCTAGCTTCAAACGCGCCACGGCAACTCCGCCGTTTTCACCGTGCGAGGTGTACAGATTCAGCGCCTCCGTATATTTTTGTCGCGCTTCCGCCGCCGATCCCTGCTCGCGCAGCACGCTGCCTTCGGTGATCAGCAAAGGTTCGAGAGAAAAGCTCTCGTGTCGATTGCGCTGCACGCGCAAACCTTCACCGATTTGCTCGGATGCTCCCTTCACATCCCCTTTCTCCAGCAGCAACTCTGCCCAAACACGAAATGCGTCCGCGCGCACATTCGTTGCTGATCCAGGCGTAACACGCAGCGCATCTTTCACCAGCCGTCCACATTCCGCTAAATTGGCCTGGTGCAGCGCAACCTCGCTTAGCTCTACTTCCTCTGTTCCGATGTAAAGACTGCTGTTCCTCGTCCGCCACACTGCCAGAGATTGTTCGAGCAGCCGTTTGCCCTCAAGTAGCCGTCCTTCTTTGAAGCGCAAAAGGCCCAGCCAATCGAGCGCTCTGGCTTGCCCGTCCGGCGATCCCATTTCCGTGCTGACCTGCAGAGCTTCGGAATTTATCTTCCAAGCTGCTTCGAGATCACCCGCGTTAATGCGCAGTAGCGC
Source organism: uncultured Acidobacteriaceae bacterium (assembly GCA_963787615.1). Classification (GTDB taxonomy): domain Bacteria; phylum Acidobacteriota; class Terriglobia; order Bryobacterales; family Bryobacteraceae; genus Bog-105. The sequence continues at coordinate 442,936 of CAWBDJ010000003.1, forward strand.
GAGGCCCCTGAGACAAACCATCGCGCGGTCCCGGTCCCCAAGCGACTCGAAAATAGCCATCGCCTTCCCGTATAGCGAGGCTGCTTTCTGCGCATCGCCCAGCATACGTGCCGCTTGCGCCTGCTGCTCGAGAGCCCGCGCCAGTTGCCCTCGCGCAGAACGGCCTTCCGCCTTCTCAGCCGCTCGTTTCGCCGCGTCCCACTGACGTTTGAAATCACCCAACCCCGCGGCTGCCTTCGCTTCTTGTATGTCGATTCGGGGATCTTCCCGCAACGGCATAGGCAACTCCCGCAGCCGTCGAACTGTCTCCAGTATTTCCGGAGGATCCTGTACATACGCTAGATCCAAACCGTAATACAGCTTTTCAGCCGAGTTCTCCGGCGCAATCCGAAACAGCGCCTCTTTTATTTCAGCTGCCTTATCCCATTGCGCGTACGTATCGTAATATTGGGCCTGTATCAAAAGCTGCTGCTCACGAGGCAGCCCCTTAGATAACTCGAGGGCTGTTCCGATTTCTCGTAACGCGTCCTGCTGATAACCCAAATCAGACAGCGTTTCCGATAATTGCGCGTGCGCCGGCGCATAGGATGGATCCCTCGCGATCGCCTTCTCGAACAGCCGCCGTGCATGTACTCCGTCGAAACTATATCTCGCCTCGAGCCCTTGCGAATAGAACCGCAGAGCATCGGCGTTCGCGGGCAACGCCGCCCTAGCCATTCGCTCGCTTTCTCCGGACGGCTCCGGCAGCTTCAAATCCGCTGCTAGCGTGTCAACTGAACGCGAAAATAGATCCGGTAAATCGCTCTCCAATCCCTCCTCGCGAACCGTTGCCACGGTCTCGCCCGATTTCGTATTCTGCGCAACCAGGTACAGCCAGATTTTCCGGCCTTGCGACGATTCGCCTCGCGCAGTCATGTACGAACCCGCCACGGCCAGATCGGCCCCGGTATTCGCCTCGATGCGGTTCAGAGTCTCTTGTCCATAGCTGTCGCTGTCCGCCAGCTTGAGATTTGCGCGCAAGTGCGAGACGTCTTCGCCCGGAACCACGCGCACGTCTTGCACCGCACGCAGTTCCACGCGCAGCCCTGTCGCGAGCGCTTCCGACAGGTTCGCCGATTGCGTCCCGCCCGACAGATCCTTGAACCCGAGCACCGCGACCGAAATGCCATCTCGTTTAGGCAGTACTTTCGGTGTCTTTCGGAAATGGTACGCGAACACACCCGCCGCGAACACCGCCAGTGCGGCCGCCGCCATCATCGGTTTCGCGTACCGGATTCGCGAGACATTCAGCGCGTCCACCACCTCCGACGCGCGCTGAAAGCGGGCCGCCGGGTCGTGTTCCAGACATCGCAGGATGACCCTGCGTACCTTTGGGCAGAGACCCGCAGCCAGCCGCGGCCGAGAAGGTGCGCCGCTTCCCGAAACGATCGTGCGTGAAGGACGTTCACCCGTCAACATCTCGTGCATAACGACCCCGAGCGAATAGATATCCGTCGCCGGCGTTAGCACCCCACCCTGGATCTGCTCCGGGGCCATGTAGTCCGGAGTTCCCGATCTTCCTGTTCGCTTAAAGAAAGGCGCCGCGACCGTGTGTGACGAAATGCTTCTCGCCAAACCAAGATCGGTGATGACCGCTCGTGAACGCCCTTGTGTAAGCCGAAGCGTGAATGAACGGTTCAAGCGGGAAGTAGAGATCGGTAAGAAGGTGACGGACCCGCACGTGTGCCGCGTGTACGACCTCGGGTACCATCCGCACGACCCGAACGACGCGTCCCGCATGGTGTTCATGAGCATGGAGCTGCTGAGCCCGGGCCAGACGCTCGCGCAGCGACTGAAGAACTCGGGGCCCATGACGCCATCGGAGGCGCTGCCTTTCATCGGGGACATAGCGGCGGGCTTGGCGGCGTTGCATTCGCACGGATACATTCACCGCGACCTCAAAAGCTCAAACATTATGCTGGTCGCGCCTGCAGATGGACCGGAATATCCGGCCGGATAATCTTGATCGCCACCGTGGCGTGGCCCTCGAGATCGATCGCCTCGTATACCCGTCCCATGCCGCCTTCCCCAATCTGGCGAATGAGCTTGAAGCGATCCCCAATAACGTCTGAAGCTGCTAGCGTCGAACCCGCGGACGCAGAAAAAGAGCTTGCCCCGTCCTGCGCTTCGGACAAAATTGATTCGACCTGCCTCCGCAGCTTCTGATCCGAAGCACATGCGTTCTCCAGGAACTCGTCCCAATCAGCCGGCGTGAGTTCCAGTGCTTCGGCAGCCAAATCATACGCCGCTGCATCGACTGGCGCTTCCATACCAACCCGCATCTCTGCAAGTACGATTTGCAATCGGGTGTCCAGCGCGCACACTACTGGCGCCCGATTAGAAGAAAATGGGTATGAGCTGCCCCCGCGTTACTGCTCGATTTTTACGAGCGTGCTCGCGCCTGCCGCACGCGCCTGACCCGGTTTGCGCACCTTCATCACCGCTGATTTCGCCGCCTCGGTCGCAGTGAATAACTCGAACGAATCGAAATCGTCGTCCACTACCGGCGTCAGCGCAAGATCACTGTAGTTACGCGCATTCGGATCGCGAATCAGCCGGCGCACAAATCCCCAGTGCTGCCATGTCAACTGCGCCAGCTTGAAATGCTTGTAGATCAGATCGAAAACGTATCTCGGATAGAAAACCAGCGGACTTTCGATCGGAAGCGTGGACCTGCGGTCTCTCCGATACTTCCGTCTCACATACCCGCCCTGATACGGCTGGACTTTTTCCAGCTTCACGCAGAGATAAGCCCAGATCATCAGGAACAACACCTTGCCCGGGCTACTCCCCGTCGCCGCTGCGCGCCGCATCACCGTCCTGATATGCTCCGGCGAATAGTAAGCTGCCCACGCGTCCTGATACACCTGCTCCCATTGCGCCTTCGACATGATGGGATGATCTGTGGTTACGTGCTCCACATCGTATTTGTTCAGATCCGGATCCATCCTCGCGCCCGCGTTGTACAGGCGCTGGTGATCCTCTGAGCCGGGCAGCGGCGTCATGCAACTGAACTGCACCAGATCCACCGGCAACTCGCGCTGGATAATCTTGATGTCGCGAAGAATCGATTCCGGCGTATCCGTCGGGAATCCCAGAATGTAACCCGCAAACGTCATCACGCGAGCCTGCTTCCAGGCCAGCAGCATCTTCCGGTATTCCGTTATTTTGTTCTGTTTCTTCTTCGCGCCCGCCAGGCTCTCCGGATTGATATTTTCAAGCCCGATGAACGCGCGCACAACACCCGCTCGCCCGGCCTTCTCAATGAAGCGCGGCAGCCGGTGGCACATCGTATCCACTTGGATGACAAACTTGATGTCTAGCTTGGCGTTCTCGCGTAGATCGATCAGTCGATCGAAAATGCTTTCCCACTGCGTATTACGCGCGAAATTATCATCCGTGATGAAGAAGCGGTTGACACCCTGCGCTACGTTCTGACGGATGATCTGCTCAATATCGTCCACCGTTCGCCGCCGCGATTTCCGGCCCTGCACATTGATAATCGTGCAGAACGAGCATAGAAAGGGGCAGCCGCGCCCTGCATCGAAGCTCGTGAGCTTGCCGCTGGTCCGCTTGATCTGCGCGGCCGGAAGTGTGGGGATCGTCGCCCCTTCCAAACCCGGCAGATCGTCCATATAGTTGTACAGCGGTTTCAGTGTGCCGTTCCAGGCATCCCGCAGAAGCATCTCAAAGCGCCCCTCCGCCTCGCCGGCAAACAACGAGATGCCCAGATCGAGCGCTTCCTTGAGCTCGGGCGGAAGCTCCGGCAACATCGACAAGCAGCCCGACACATGAAAACCGCCAATGCAGACGGAAACACCGCCCGCGCGCAGCTTGCGTGCAATATCCATTGCGCGGGGATACTGATTGGATTGCACCCCCACCAGCGCCACCAGACCTCGGCCACCCCGAAGCTGCTGCACGATACGCTCCGGCCTCACGCGTACGTTCGTCTCGTCCAAAGCCGAGATGTCGATCTCCACGTCCTCGCCAAGCACCCGGCGCTCCTTGCATTCAAGCGCCAGCCCATTTATCACCGCCAGCGTATTCGAAGGAATGGCGGAGCGCAGCCATTGAATAACATAGCCGTCATCGTCGTAATGCGATGGCTTTACTAAGACCAGAGAAAAACGGTTGTTCCCTTGCGGAGCAGTCATTACCTTGTAAGCGCTTCGACCGGAATACGAATCGACACCTCCTCGAATATCGCACAACTTACGGTTTCTCGATACCATACGCCTACTAGGCATGTTCTCTAATCAACGGGTTGCGTACAACCGCTTTCTGCTGCTCGTCGCCGGCCTCGGCGGCTTGCTTTACGGTGTCGACGTCGGCATCATCGGCGGAGCCTTACCGTATCTCGAAGCCACCTCCGGCCTCAACGCAGGCCAACTTTCCATCATCGTCGCCGCTGTACTCTTGGGCAGCGTCATCTCGACCCTGTTTGCCGGCATGCTCTCCGATTGGATGGGCCGCAAACCTCTCATGGTCCTCAGCGGTGTCACCTTTGTCGTCAGCATCCCGATCATTGCTCTCTCGCAGGGATACGGACCCTTGTTTTTCGGCCGCCTCTTGCAAGGCGTCAGCGGCGGACTCATCGGCGTCGTTGTTCCGCTCTATCTTGCCGAGTGTCTCTCCGCTTCCAGCCGCGGCAAAGGCACTGGCATCTTCCAATGGCTGTTGACGCTCGGTATTGTTGCCGCAGCACTCATCGGCATCTATTTCAGTTACCGCGTTGCAGAAGTCATCCGGTTCGCCAACGCCGCCACCGTTTTCGCTTTCAAAGACCAGGCCTGGCGTCGCATTTTCTGGGTTTCGCTTCCACCCGGCATCCTGTTCGTGCTTGGCAGCTTCGTTGTATCGGAATCTCCACGTTGGCTATTCCGCCGCGGCCGCAAAGAGGCCGCACACGCCGCGCTTCTACGTTCACGCACTCCGGAACAAGCTCACACCGAGTTGCAGGAAATGGAAGATACTTTCGCCGCAGAGAAAATCAAGCATTCAAGCGGCGAAAAGGCCACCGACTCCCTCCTGCGCCGCAAGTATGTGATCCCCTTTCTGCTCGCCTGCATCGTCCTCTTCTGCAACACCGCTACCGGAATTAATTCGATCATCGGTTACAACACCAACATCCTTTTGCAAAGCGGCCTTTCCGATCTTCAGGCCCACTGGGGCTATGTCATCTTCACGCTCGTGAATTTCCTCATGACCATCGGCGGCGTTCTGCTCGTCGATCGCAACGGGCGCAAATTCCTTCTCACTGTCGGCACCGCGGGCATCATCGTCTCGCTTCTGGGCACCGGTGCGCTCTTCCGCCACACGGAAAAACTTCACTTGGATTCCCGCAGTGCCGTTCAATCCATGGTCAACCCGGACCAGACGCTCACGCTCCACTTCGACCAGAGCGAAGCCGGCAAACTCTTGGCTGCCACGAGCTACGCCGGCGGACCTATTCAGGCCAGCCGCGCCTCTCTAACCGTCATTTATTCCTACGGAGATTTCACCGCCGCGACCAACGTCGTACGTTCCGACGATCCAGCCGCGCCCCCCATCCACATCACGCGCGAAAGCTGCGTGCCCGCCAACAAACTCGAGGCATTCTCCAAGAATCCATTTGCGAATCTCGATCGCGCGCGCACTGCCCCTCTAAAAATTGATAAGGCGCTCATCAGCCCCGTGCCTTCTACCCGCAACGGCTGGCTCGTCGCGATCGGGCTGTACGCCTTTATGGCATTCTTTGCCATCGGCCCCGGCGTCTGCGTGTGGCTGGCTCTCTCCGAGCTGATGCCCACCCGCATCCGATCCAACGGCATGAGTGTTGCGCTCGTCATCAACCAAATCGTCTCGACTACTCTTGCCGCGATCTTCCTCCCCATCGTCAGCAATTACGGCTACTCGACCATGTTCTTCGTATTCGCCGGTTTCACCGTGATCTACTTCATCACCGCCGTATTCTTCCTCCCCGAAACCAAGGGCAAAACTTTGGAAGAAATCGAAGAGCACTTTGAAAGCGTAAATTGAGATAGTCAGGCCGGTTGTGCTCCGGCCGGCAAGGAATGAGATCCGCGTCTAGGTTATTAATGCTCGTGATGTGGAGCTGCTCTCCTGTCCTGCTTGGCTTTGCCGATTCCACCTGGACGGGCTACGTGACTGATACCCATTGCGGCACCAATTGCCAGCGGACATCTGACATGAAGCCGGACATCAAATGTATTCAGCTGTGCGTTCGCAAAGGTTCAAAGTACGGTTTGTGGTCGGGAAATCACGTCTACGTCCTCGAACCTCAGCGGCAAGCCGCGTCATTTGCGGCTCAGAATGTCGAAGTCACTGGCACAATGCGCGACGGCGCCATCCATATCGCTTCAATCAAAGCCGTTGCGGTTCGGCGCTCGCCTCAATCAGAACCATGAAGCCAGATTGCGCTCAGCATTCGACAGTGACCCACACACGTAAAGAGTATGTGCGAAAAGAGAAGGACTTCACGGAGCAACCAACACCGTCGAGTCGTTCTTTGCACCGCTACGTGCGCTCCTGAAGGTTAAGCCGACGAAGGATATGCCCCGACCAGGGGCAACAAAAAAGAAAAGAGCGGCGCACCAGAAGGCGATCTAAAGAGCAAGCCTAAACGTTAGAACAGATCGGATCGAGTTACCAATCAATGCCGCCGCTGTTGGGCCCATGGAGTAGCGGCGCAGAGTAGTGCGCTGACTGCTGAGGTTAGGCGTGCGCGTTGGGACGAGGCTGTCGCATGGACCGCCGGATAAAGCAAAATGCACAGCACACTCCGGCGAATGTGAGTTGGCAAGCGGGCCCTGGTTCTGGAACCGGCTGAACTGTGAGAGTAAATGATCCCGAAGGGGTTGAAGCGGCGGTGAAAGACGTAATTGAAATTTCGCTTCCGTCCACGACAAAGGTCTTCGCACCGCTGAAAAAAGCCGAATTGACGGCGGTCCCACTGCTGTTGTACGACTGGACATCTGTGCCTGCAGCGGGCACAGAGAATGCTGAACTTCCTGCAGCTACGAACGCGGCGAGGTCGCCAGGGATGCCCACGCCTGGCGAATAAGCGGGGTTGTATGAGGTACCGGTACTGTTGAAGAAAAGTTCTAATCCGATGGTCGAAATGGGAAAGGCACTCACGTCGGCGCTGAAGGCGAATGTGTTGGCACCCTGACTAAGCAAGAACGAAATGGCGGAACCCTGGCCGTCGACAATGAGGGAATCGTGACTAGTGCTCGAATTGGTGGAGAACTGATACGGAGTGCCTGAGTAGGCGCCAGCGTTAGCGCCGGACGCATCGCTGGCATAGACGAGGGCGCCGACAAGGTATTCGGCGGCGGATGCATGCGTGCGGACGGCAAGCAGACACACAACGAGAAAAGCGAAACGAAAACGTCTCATAATTTTTTGCTCGCCAGCGACTTTATCATTCGTTCGAGGAGCAAGTCAACCTTTTCTCTAAGCCTCGGCAATCACAGGTGAATGAAAGCCGGTGAGCGTCCGCACCCTTTACCGTCATTCCGCGCGCATGTCGGTGGTCGGGTCGACGCGTATGGCGTGCAGTGCGAGGAGAAGGCTTCCGGTGAGAGTCATCGGGAGTGACAGCATAATTGCAACGGAAAAGTCGCGAGATCCCTAAAGTTAAACCCCTGTTTTTCGGCGCCCGCGTCAAAGGGAATCATCGCTTGAGGGGGGGATGAACACGCCTCCCGGAGTCAAGTTGCCCACGCGAAAAGTCAGATCTGTCTCTACGGGTTTTCTTAGACCGTGGACGCGAGCAGTAATTCCATAGAGCGGGTACTTGCCCCTGAAGCGTGAAATCTATCCGCATCCCGCTTCACGAAGCGCGTTTGAAACCCACCAGCACTGATTTCGGAACCTTCGCCACCACGTGTACCTGCGGATCCACCACCTCCGCAACGTCATACACCATCGAAGTCCCCAGAACAGAAGACACCTCCGCCGCATTGAGTTTGTAGGTCTTCTCGAGCCACCGAGCAAGATTCGTAGTTGCTCCTCGAAACGCCTCGTCCAAACTGCCTGCGATGCCGCTGGCCATCAGATAGTCGCCGTTCTCCATGCGCGGATACTGCGGCGCGCCGCCCGCGACCAAGTCCACCGTGAACTCGATATCCATCGAGGTCTCCAGCGCATTACCCGTCAGTTCGCCCGCGCCTTGCAGTGCGTGACCGTCCCCGACGAAGAGTAGCGCGCCCAGCGCATTCACCGGCAAATAAATCGTCACGCCTTCCCGCACCTGGTTGTAATCCATGTTGCCGCCAAAGCTGCCCAGGAAACCGGAACGATAACGCATCCCGCCCGCAGGAGCCACCCCCACGCAGCCAAGCATCGGTGCGAGCGGTACCTTGTAATCTTTCATCGTCTCTGTCGGTTTCTGCAGAGACGCGAACCCCGCCTCGCGATCGAGCTTCCAATCGGCGTTATAGCCCTCCACCTTCTTCCGTTGTTCGACATAGCCCGGAGTCAGTGCGCTGTTCACGATCAGCGCGCTGCTGATGGCGCTGTCACGGTTCAGCCGGATGCGATTGAAATGCACGACCAGCGTGTCCCCCGGCACAGCACCCTCGATGTAAAAGGGTCCGGTCAGCGGATTCCCGCCGGAGGTGCGCCGCACGCCTTTGGGATCCGTGCCGCCCGCATCGACCGACCACGTCTTCACCGTATCGCCAGGATTCAAATGAAGAACGGGCTGAATCTCGTCCGAAAAGTAGTGTTCGAACTGAGTAGGTTCGAAGGTGTACGTCTTCGCCGGACCCGTGCCCTTCGGGGCTTCGCGATGCGCTTCCCACTTCAGCTCAATCTTCTCTTCGATGATCGTTCCGCTACCTTCAATGCGATCGCCTGTTAGCGTCCCGGCGAGTTGGATCGTCTCGTGAGGGCCCACCTTCACAGTTCCCTCGATACGGCCGTTCTGAAACGTGCCCTCGAAATTATCTTGTCCGAGCTTCCCCGTCAGCTTCCTCCCGCTGAGTTCAAACTCCAGCCGGTCATAGTTGTTGTTTTCGAACTCTTTCAGATTCGAAATCCACTTGCCCGCAGGCGACGAGGCGCTTTGCGAAAAAGCCGAGCAGCAAAAAACGAAGAACAGCGCGTAACGCAGCATGCTGCCCATCTTAAGACGATTCGGCCGGCCGTTCATCGTGGATCACGAAGGCCACTCGGGCCGCCTTTCAAAGCAGGAGTCTCAGAAAAATAGCACCGGGCGTCGGATTTGAAGAATACGGCGCCACCTCAGAAAAACCAATCTGACTGTACATTTGCAAAGTCGCCGTCATGGATTTCAGCGCGTCGCCATACATCTCTCTGTAGCCGGCCGCACGCGCCTCGCCCACAAGTCGCAAGAGAAGCGACCGGCCGACACCCTTGCCTCGATATTGCGGCCGAACGTATAGACGTTTCCCTTCGGAAGAGTGTGCGCTAACCAATCGCAAGGCAGCCGTGTCCGCCGGTTCGCCTTCGACCAGCGCCAGCAACAGCCGCCCTGTAGGCGGACCATACACGCCGGGAAGACTCCTAAGCTCCTCGTCAAAATTCTGGAACTCTGGTGGAAGCCCCTCCGACTCCCAGTACTCGCGCCAGAGATTTTGAATCGCCTTCACGTCTTGGCCCTTCGCGAGAACGATGTTGACTTCAGGTCCCGCCGGCATTTGCCGGTTCAGGCTAGCATCCGTGCTCACGACTTTTCTTTCCGCATCCATGGCGTCAGAACCGTGTAGACGGGCACTGCCGTGGACCATGCTTTCCGCTGCCGGATCAGACGACGCTCAGCCAGGTGCGCCACCGCCGTCTGCACGGAGCGCTTCGAAAGTCCGATCAATTCCGCCAGGACCGCATGGCTCATTGCCACCGATTCACGCCCAACCCCGTGCGTGTGGCGGTAAAGCTGTAAGTAGACGAGGAACGCTGCGCTCGACCGGCTGTGTGCAACCAAATCGCGCATCAGAGTGTCGACAATATAAGGATCTACCTTCACGGCTGTAGCAGTAATAGCTATAGCATGCGCTGCCCTCTTTCGTTTCAAGGCCGTTGATTTCGCCAACTCGGACTGGCATTCTACCTGCATGATCAAGCGCATCAAATTCATCGGCATCCCCGTCCGCGACCAGGACCGGGCACTCAGCTTCTACACCGAAAAGCTCGGATTCCGCGTACTCACCGATCAGCAGATGTCGGAAACCCAACGCTGGATTGAACTCTCCATCCCAGGCGCCGAGACGGGCGTCGTACTCTTCACGCCCGATGGTCACCAGGACCGCATCGGCACCTTCGTCAACACCTCCTGGGAGGTGGATAACGTGGAAAAAACCTACGCCGAATTGCAGGCCAAGGGAGTCGAATTCACCGGTCCCCCTCAAAAGCAGGCTTGGGGAACCTTCGTTATGCTGAAAGACTCAGAAGGCAATCAAATCGTCCTTTCATCCCGCTAACGGTGGGCAAGCACTGACAAAGCCGGTGCGCGGCCGCCGCCCGCATACCCGCAGAATCAAACGTGAATGGCCACCGAACCGCTGTTGTCGCGATTGCACTATGAGCTAATCCGTGGGCTCATTGAGGACTGTGCGTGTCCCACTAACTCTGATCTCGCACACCGAATGAAGCTGCCTCCCGCCCGAGTCGAAGAGCTTCTTCGATCCCTATCGGACATACACGGCGTCGTGCTGCATCCGCACGCCTGCGAACCCTGGATCGTTCATCCCTTTTCGTTGACGCCCACGCTTCATTGGATCGAGAGCCGTCGAGGAGGATGGTGGGCTCCCTGCGTGTGGTGTGCTCTAGGGGTAGCGAGTCTGGTTGGAGGCGAGGTCTACGTCCATACCCGATTTGCTGCCGAAGCCGAACCGCTGGCGATCCCGGTAGTTGATGGACAGCCGGTCGGCCTCGAAGACGTCCATGTGCACTTTGCGATTCCCCCCGCCAGAGCTTGGGACAACGTACACCAACACTGCTCACTGGTGCTGCCCTTCCGCTCCGCCGAGGCAATTCAGCAGTGGTGTAACCGTCATCGGCTCCCGCACGGGCAGGCCGTCCCTTTGCATCAAGTCGCGCGTCTGGCCACCATCTGGTACGGGTCTCACGCGGCTCCGAACTGGCACAAGTGGACCGTAGCGGAAGCACAATACATCTTTGATCGCGCAGGACTGCGCTCCGACTTCTGGGACCTCGGGTTGAAAACAGGCGATAACTTCTAGTTCGCGCCTTCGCGGGCCGCCCATACTCTTTAACTACCTGGCCCATCTCGGCCCCCCGGACGCCTGGTACTTTTCCGCTTTCCGGGGCAATCCCAACCTCCTCCGCGCGTGATATAGTCATACCCAACCCTAAGCAGTTTTCACAGATACAGGAGGGAAAATTATATGAATAAACACGTCCGCATTCTCGTGCGGCTCGGAATTCTGGGTGCGATGTCCTTGCCACTGCTGGCGGGCACCCCTCCCGCGGTTGCTCCCGAACCCGCCACCATGGGTCTCATCGGGGCCGGTCTGGCCGCGGTAGTGGGCATTCGCTATTATCGATCCCGCAAACGTTAGCTCGAAGTAGCCGTATGCCGTTTGTTGGGCTGCGCTATGAGAGCGTTTGGTCGTATGTTTTTGCCATCGCGCTCATAACGGCAACACTCACCGAGACGTTTCGGCCCTTCCGTACGCTGCCCAGTTCGACCACGAGACGGTGGGTCAGCAATGGCATCTTGCTGGTGGCTTGTGCGGTCGTGGCGCGAGTCGCCTACCAGCTCAGCGGAATAGCGCTCGCGGTCAATGTGCATGCCGCCCGCTATGGACTTCTGAATCGCATAGCGCTCCCGTTCGCAGCCCGCTTGCTGATCGGAATCGGCGTGCTCGATCTCACTCACTACGCCATACACCGCCTGCTCCACGCTTTCCACGCACTGTGGCGAGTCCACCGCGTACATCACAGTGAAACCGACCTCGACGCCACCACCGGACTCCGCTTTCATCCCGCAGAAGCTTTGATAGCGCAAGGCGCGCCGCTGTTGACTATCGCGTTCTTGGGCGTGCCCGCCCTTGCCGTTCTGGCCGAAGGCATTCTGGTTGTTCTTCAGGATCTGTTTACTCACGCAAACGTCGCTGTTCCTTCAAAACTGGATCGATTCCTGCGAGCCTTGATCATCACCCCGGGCATGCATCGCACCCACCATTCCGAGGCACTCGACGAGCAGAACACAAATTTCGGCACCATCTTTTCAATCTGGGATCGGCTCTTCGGCACCTACCTCGCCGAACCCGCCGCCGGCGTTCACCTGCGTTGTGGCGTGACGGAACTTGCCAACGGAAGCGATTTCCACGCGGCAGATCTTCTGCTCTTACCGTTTCGCCGCGATACCCCAGCATCGCTCCCGATCAAGTCGCCGGATGTATCCCCCGCCGCAGCGCACTGCTCGCCCTCGACGCCGGGGACTTCGGCGTAAATCCAGTCACAAGCCCCAAACCCGCGCCAAATGGCGATTTTCGCCAAAAAGACTTGACACGCCATGCTACGTTGAGTTTAGGAAGCCGTTCCGCTTCCCAAGAACGCCCGGTGCTGTTGCACTGGGCTTTTTCATTTTCTGGAGTCTTAATCATGTCTACTGACGCGCAAATCGCAGCCAATCAGGCCAACGCGCAACTCTCCACGGGACCACGTACTCCCGAGGGCCGACTCGCCATCGCGCAAAACAATCTGCGCCACGGCTTCACCGGTCGCTTCGGCGTTCTTCCTTGGGAAGATGCCGAAGAATTTCTATTCATCCATCGCGAGCTCACGGCCGAGCACGTACCCGCCACCGCCACCGAAGAGATCTTGGTCGAGAAGATGGCGCAATCCTATTGGCTGGCCAGCCGCGCCAGTCGGCATGCAGCGCACCTGTTTCAACCAGAACTCGCCCGTTTGCGAGCGCCCCAAGGACCTCGCGCTCTATCTGCGCTATGAAACTACCCACGACCGCGCCTTCCACACTGCTCTGAACCAGCTTCTAAAGCTTAGAGCCGAAACGCGCAAAGCCGAAATTGGCTTTGAATCGCAAAAGCGCCGCGAGGCCGAAGAAGCACGCAAGCAAGCCAGCGAAAATCGCAAGCAGGAGCTGCACCAATACGGTGTTTGGCTCGCCGAAGCCAAGGCCGAACACCAGGAATTCCTCACCATGCAGCTCGAGACCCCCGAAAATCGCATGCCCAATCGCATCGAGCGCATCATCGCGAGGCAAAAAGCCGCGTAAAGCGTCCCATCGAGTCGCAGCAGGGCCCGAATCGCACCCGTAGTGTCAAATCGCTCTTAATATCCGAAAAGCCGAAACTGAGCCGTGAGCGTTAGCGAACTTGATCGCGATTCCTAAAGTAACCGCATTGAGCGTACGCGATCGATATTGCAGTCGGCTGTACTAGGCATTATAATACAGCTGTGATTCCGTTCCGGCTGAACTTTCGGCCAGGCGTCTCGTTATACGAGCAGGTCGTGTACGCCGCGAAACGGGCAATCATCTCCGGCGCCATGCGTCCCGGAGATCCGTTCCCCTCCGTGCGCTCGCTCAGCAGGGAACTGAAAATTAATCCCAACACCGCCCACAAGGTCATCGGCGAACTGATTACCGAAGGCATGCTCGAGGTCCGCGTCGGCGTCGGGACTGTAGTCGCTGCACTGGGTTCCTCCAGCGCGGCCGAGCGTTCCCGATTACTCAAGGGCGAACTGGAGGAGCTCGTGGTCGAAGCGAAAAAACTCGGTATGGAATTCGACGATATTCTCCAGGCGCTCTCTCAGCACTGGCGGCGGCTCGACTCCGCCCACAACACCAAAGGAGGCCGGCAATGAATTCGCCTATACAATGCGAAGCTCTCTCCAAGCGCTTTCGCCGCGTCTTGGCCGTCGACAACCTGCAACTCGAGGTACCCGAAGACAGCATCTATGCGCTGATAGGCCCGAATGGCGCCGGCAAGACCACGCTCATGGGATTGAGCCCCACGACCGACCTCGGCGGTAGCAGTTTCACGGGCCTTCAGGCCGACTCCGAATTTGCATTCATTCCGCGCCACACAATCGCGAAATTCCCAATTGACACTGGATGCGCCCAGCATCCAGTGTCGAATTACATCCTGCCCTACTGAATAGAACTCCCGAAATGACTATCCTGGAAACTATGACGAAATCCATCAGAACATTACTTGCTATCGCTTTCTGCGCCTCGTTCGCGGTTGCTCAGTCTACCAGCGTAGAACTGAAGAACGCCGAAGGAGAAAGCGTCGGAAGCGCTGTTCTATCGCCGCTGGCCTCAAACGCCGCGCAGGGTGTAAACATCCAGCTCGACCTCAAGAACCTTCCTCCCGGCAGCCACGCCATTCACATCCACCAGAACGCACAGTGCGATCCGCCGGCATTCACTTCCGCCGGTCCACATTTCAATCCCGCCGGGAAACATCATGGTCTCCAGAATCCCGCTGGCCCCCATGCCGGCGATATATGGAGAACTTCACCGTTAACGCCGATGGAACAGCGAAGACCACCGTCGTCGCCGCGAATGTCACCCTCCGCAGCGGAAACAATTCCGTGTTCAGCAATGGAGGAACCGCGCTCGTGATTCACGCCAATGCCGATGATATGAAAAGCGATCCGGCCGGAAACGCCGGAGCGCGCATCGCCTGCGGTCCCATCACCGCCAAGCAGTGACCGCTGACTTCAGTACACTACCCACCATGAAATATCTCGGTTTCGCCCTTGTCTTCGTCGCTGTGGTGCTCACCGTGGCGCGCCCACATCAGACAGATGAACACTCGCTATTCGGACGATGGGACCTCACCGTCCAAACTCCCAACGCAACCTACCCTTCCTGGATTGAGATCGCCGGCAACGATGCCAACCCCACAGTGCGCATCGTCGGCCGTGTCGCGAGTGTCCATCCCGCCACAAACGTCAAGCTCGAAAATGGGCATCTCACGTTCACGAGTCAGGAATCCTTCGGAAAGCAGATTCCGGTTACCTGGGACCTGACGCAAGACGGCCCGCGGATCAAGGGCGCGGAGAAACGCTCCGATGGCATCGACGGCGCGATCACCGGTGAGCGCGCTCCCGCTTTGACACCCGCCACTCGCCTCACGTGGGCGAAACCCGAGTCGCTGTTCGACGGAAAAGATCTGAACGGATGGCAGCCCGACAACCCTGCTAAGAATCATTGGACCGTCGAAAACGGAGAGCTCGTCAATCAGGCCGCGGGCGCCAACATTCGCACCACGCGCACCTTCAACGATTTCAAACTGCACATCGAATACAACTGCCCGCAAGACGGCAACAGCGGCGTCTATCTGCGCGGCCGCTACGAAGTTCAGGTCGAGTACGAGCCCGCCGACAAGAACGACAAGTTTCACGGGATGGGCTCCATCTATGGATTCATTCCACCCGCGGTCACCGTGCCTCCGCGCCCCGGTCAGTGGGAAAGTTACGACATCATGCTGATCGGCCGCACCGTCACCGTTGTGCGCGACGACATCAAGATCATCGATAACCAGGAGATCCCCGGCATCACCGGCGGCGCTCTCGACAGCAATGAAGGCGCCCCCGGCCCTATCTATATTCAAGGCGACCACACCGGAGGCATGAAGTATCGCAACATCAAGATCTCTGTCGCCGGGCACACAGCCCCGAATCGCTCGGGTCCGTGATTATCTAGCCGTTAACCACCTGATTTATCCAAGGCCTTCTATGAAAGGGCCTGCTCGCGCGCCTAAGTGATAGCAAACACGCCCGCAGGCGTTTGGCTGCTGACGCGCTCTTAGATTGGCGTCCCTCAACGAAAACGCTAGAGAGGATGGGGATCGAAAGTTCCCGAATATCCAGCCAAGGAGGCTTATATGAAACATCGTTTGACACACATTATCCTGACTGCGGGACTCTCGGCCGTACTCGGCAGCCTCGTCCTCAGCGCCCAGGGTCAAAGAGAAACTGCGACCATCCCGTTCGCATTCGAAGCCAACGGCCGAATTCTACCGGCCGGCGATTACTCGGTCTCTGAACACAGCGCACGCGGCGTGTTCCTTCTCCGCAATAAAGAAGGTGATGCGCTGTTCGTGAATGCTCCCCTGAGCGACAGCGAAGCCGCAGCAAATCCCAGGTTGGTATTTAGCTGCTACGGCAACGACCGCATCCTGTCACAGATCTGGACCGACGCCGGTAACGGCTACTCGATCACGTCTGCTAAAGAGAGATCTCTGAAGCGGCGAATGCAGATGGCAGCCCTGGTGTCCGTAAGCCTCCATCGCTAACGTCACACTGAGCAATTCGCCAAAAAGGCCGGTGATCCCTGAAGGATCATCGGCCTTTTCTTTTTGCGCTGGTCGGAAATCAGCGCTTGCACATGCCGGCAAACTGCTTCTTCAAGGCTGCGAGTTTCGGCAGATCGTTATAGACGATGTATGGATTGTCGAGGTGGTTGTCTAAGTAGTGCTGATGGTAACCTTCCGCGGCATAGAAACCCGTCAGCGGCACAATTTGAGTCACGATCGGTCGGGAGTATACGTGCATCTGATCCAGCTGATGAATGTACGCCTCGGCCACTTTCTTCTGCTCCTCGTTCGCATAAAAAACTGCCGATCGATACTGCGTGCCGGTGTCCGGCCCCTGCCGGTTCAGTTCGGTTGGATCGTGAGCAACGGCGAAATAGACTTTCAGAATTTGTCCGAACGTGATGCGTGTCGGATCGTAAGTGATTTGAACCGATTCCGCGTGCCCGGTCGTACCTGTGCTGACCGTCTCATAGTGCGCCGTGGACTTTTCACCTCCGGCGAATCCGGAGACCACTTTGGTCACGCCTTTGAGATGCTCGAACACCGCTTCCATGCCCCAAAAGCATCCACCCGCAAGGACCGCAGTCTGCTGGCCGTGCGCCTCAGACGAAGGAATGTCAACAGCCGGATCCGGGAACTGCGATTGAGTTGTCGCCAGCGCGACGGATGCTGCCGCCAGCATCGCCGGAATAGCGTAAAGAAGGGATCGTTTCAACATGTAAAGACACCACCTGCCAATTGGATTACGTAAGGCGCGTCAAAGTTGGATTTACTTCCATTCCGGATTCTTTCCAACACTGATCAGGTTAGCCAGAATGCGATAGGCCCCGGGAACGCCGACCGGCAGCTGCCGGTACAGCGCCAGCGCGTCATAGATGTAAAATCCGCGCCCATAATGAGTGATCAACAGCCCGCCCGATTGCGGGTCCTGGTCCGGATCATGGGTTTCGATCAGCGGTTGATAACGCTGGTCCCACTTCTGCATGAACCCGTGGCCGCGCTCTTCTTCCCATCCTTTGAAATCTGCGGCCGTGATCTTATTAGGCCACGCAAACAAGGGATTGGACCCGATCAGTTTCACCTCCGAACTCTCATCTACCACTTTCTGAGGGTTGGAACCGAGCGTAAACGGATACGGGCCGTAATCGCGATCGAAGTTCTGCAAGTTGTATTGCACGATCAGCGCGCCGCCATTCTTCACGTATTCGAGGAGCCGGTTGTTTGCCGCCCTCAATTCCGGCCGAACCGCATAGGCTCTGGTGCCGAGAACGATCGCATCGTACCCGCTCAGGTTCCCCGACTCGACGTCGTCTCCCGAGAGAATCTGCACGTGCAATCCGAGTTCTTCAAGCGCGCGCGGCACGTCGTCACCCGTGCCGGGGAAAAAGGCCACACGTAACTCGGGCGCCGTTTTCACATCCACTCCCACCGCCTTGTACGCCGCCGGACGGTAATAAGGATACGGACGCAAACCCGGATATCCAACCAGCCGGTAGCCTTCTTCGTATGCCTTCCCTCCATACTCCGCAATGGCTTTGATTTGATAGCTCTCCGGCTGAATGGAATGCGGCGCCACCTGGAAGCTGAGCGTCTCGTTTTCACCATCGCGCGCAATGGAGAACGGAACTTCATTCGGCGTCGACTGCCACCCCGCAGGTAAGCGCAGCCGCAGCATGCCTTCCGCGGGTCCCTTCACGTTGCTGTGAATGGTGCAGGAGAACTCAAACGATTTCGCGGTCAACGGAACCGCTCCTGCTGCGGGCGAGATAGCAACCGAGATAGCCGGACCCATCAGCATCGGGTCTTCCACCATGCCGATGCCCTCAATGCGCTGGCGGGTCTGCACAAATTTCTGTATTTCAAGCTCTGTTCCGTGATACG
This sequence comes from uncultured Acidobacteriaceae bacterium, assembly GCA_963787615.1. Taxonomy (GTDB): domain Bacteria; phylum Acidobacteriota; class Terriglobia; order Bryobacterales; family Bryobacteraceae; genus Bog-105. Next base: position 461,139 of record CAWBDJ010000003.1, read on the forward strand.
TGATGCGCGCAGTGGCGAACAGCGGATAGGGCGCGAACGAGAGATTCCGATAGCGCTCATCCGTTACGTCGTAATAGGGCTGCTCCTGATCCGGACGCGAGAAGTATGGCTTCGTCAGCGTTGCGTCTTGCGGAACCTTGATCGAAAACTTGCGACGCATGTCCTTCTCTGCCGCCAAAGATGACGCCGGCGGACCTTCCGGCCGAATGTCCCAGGCCTTTCCGTCGGACGCGTTTACTTCGATGTTTTCGATATTCAGCGCTTGCGGGCTTTCGTTCACCAGATGCGTTTCGACACCGAACGACTGTCCCGGAATCGCAATCATGAAGGTTGTCTGCGCTCCGGCAAACCCGGCAAAAGGTCCCGTGGCCTCGTGTTCCGGCGCGACTGCAGCTTCGAACCAAATGCCCAGTGCGAGCGTGAGGGCTTTTTGGAACTGATTCTCCTTTTCCTGAAGCTCGAAAGCCACATCGCTCTTTCCTGGTTCAGGCAGATTGCTCGCACGCACCTGTTGCAGAAGCGAGCGAGTCGTCTTCAGACCCTCGGCTAACACCGGTGCAATGTCGGACGGCGTATCGGGCTTGTAGCGACTCGACGCATCGTCGGCGATTTTCGAAAGGTGCTCGAGACCTTGCTTCACGAACGCTGTATCGCCCGTCGCCAGACTGGCAATGCCCATCAGCGAAACATCGATGCCGTCGTACAGAGAATCCTCTTTTTCGGGAGCCGCTACCTTAGACCCAAAGCGATGGTACGGAACCGTGTTGAGCGCGGGCTGAGGTATCGTGCCGCCGCCGTTCTGGCTCTTCTGATATCCCCACCCTTCGCGGCCGATTTGTAGAAACGTCAGACCCGCAGCATTATTCTGAAGCCCTTCGGCGACCGTGTAATTAGTAGCCGGCTTCTCCGTGCTCCAAGTCTTCTTTATGTAATCGAAGAAGCGCACCGGGACATATTTATCCGTTGCGTAGTCGTAGATCGTGTGCTCTTTCGTGGGCTGGAAAAAGGGAACTCGGCAGTAGACCTTCAGCGGCTGCCACGGCCGCAAACCTTCGCGAATCTGCTCCGGAAAACGCTTCGGATCTCCAGCGGCGACGAACGCTTCTTGCGCCATTTGCCCCGCCACCTGGTGATTGCCATGCCCATCGGTCGGCGCACCGATGAACACGGAAGTGACAACCAGCGGCCGCGTCATTCGCACCACGCGAACAACGTCCGATAGCACTCGTTCGTAGCCCCATTTCTCGAGCGCTTCTTCACGCGTCTTCGAGAAGCCGTAATCGATTTCGCGACCCCAGTACTGATCGACACCGTAATAGCGGTCCGATTGGAGCAGCTCTACTGTACGTATCAGACCCAGCGCATCGTAAAGATCCATCGACATCGCGTTCTGGCCGCCTTCGCCGCGGTTCAACGTCAGTAGCGTGCCGCGCGCACCGAGTCCACGAGTCTGATAAGCCAGCAAACCGCCATCCTCGTCATCCGGATGCGCCGTGACCATGAGAATACTGGCACGGGTTCTAATAGCAGCCAACCAGCGGGACAACCCGGCCGCTCCGCGATCGACGTCGATATTCATGGCGTTCGGGTTGATCGTCGCCACGTGCTGCGGAGTATCGGAAACAGAGCTGGCGCAAAGGGCCCCGACTGCTGCAATAGAAAAGAGCAGTGCTGCGGTTTTGAACGAAAAAACGCTTCTTTGTGGTTGGTGAGCCATGCAGATTTTGGATGAGGAAGGCGCGAGAAAGCCTCCCTCAATCTAACTTACTTAATGGGTCTTAATGGCATGGCCAAGCGCCGCGGGTATCCGAATCGCGTCTTCAAGCGTCCATCAGACAGGAGAGTTGGAGGAATGCGCACGAACACTTTTATTTCAGTTATGCTGGGAACGATTTTTGCTGCCGGTTTTGCAGTAGTTCCCGGGTTTGCTCAGGATCCATATCCTCAGCAACAGCAATATCCACCGCAACAGCAACAATATCCGCCACAACAGCAGCAATATCCGCAGCAGCAATACCCGCCCGCCCAACAGTACCCGCCGGGACAGCAGCCACCGCCCGGGCAATACCCGCAAGGGCAATATCCACCGCAAGGTCAGTACCCGCCACAACAGGGCCAATATCCACCGCAAGGTCAATATCCGCCCCAAGGCCAATATCCGCCGGGAGCCTACGGTCAGCAGCCGCCGATGATGGCGCCGCAACAACTGGATCAGCTGGTCGGACCTGTCGCGCTATATCCGGATGGTCTGTTGGCGCAGGTGCTGACCGCGTCGACGTATTACAACGAAATTCCCGATGCCGCCGGTTGGGCGAATCAGCACAGCTATTTGCACGGCGATCAGCTCGCCCAGGCGATCCGGGAAGATCAACTTCCTTGGGATCAGAGCGTCATTGCGCTGCTTCCCTTTCCCCAAGTGCTGCAGTACATGGCTCAAAATATGAGCTGGACGCAACAGCTGGGTGGCGCGGTTCTGGCGCAGCGTGGCGACGTGATGGATGCCGTCCAGCGTGACCGCCAGGAGGCCTACAACTATCACTATCTGCAAAGCAATCAGTACGAGACGGTAAATTACGCCGGTCCGGGAGAGATCGAGATTCAACCCGTCACTCCGGGCTACTACTATGTTCCGTACTACGATCCCTACCTGGTCTACCGGCGTCCGCGCCCCGGATTTTTTGTGGGCGGGGCAATCCGTTTCGGTCCCGGAATTACGCTTGGTGCCGGCTTCGCTCCCTGGGGTTGGGGCGGCGTCGGATTCGGCTGGCGTGAGCACAACATCTTGATCGATCGACGTCCGTTCGTTAGAACCTGGGCGAACCGGCAGGTGTATGTGCATCCGTATGCTACACCGCGGGCGCATTACGAGGGTGCCCGGGTCGAACATCACGAGGTCAGAGGTCACGAAGAGCGTGGCGGTCGCGAGCACGATCATCACTAAGCAGCCGCTATCCTCGCCTAACACTTGAATCGATAGAAAGGGCGCCCGATGGGCGCCCTTTTCGTTCTTAGGCCGGTGTTACAATCGGTGTCCGTTCGAAAAGATATGCCTTCAAACGCCACCACCCGCTCTTCTCTCCCGTGCCTGCTATCCCTCGCCTTTATGGCTGCACCGGTGTTCGCACAATCTGCCTATCAGAATGCCCTCAAAGATCTAAAGTTCCGCCCCATCGGTCCGGCAATCATGGGCGGCCGCGTCGACGACGTTGCGGTTGTGGAGACGGATCCGCGGATCATTTACGTGGCTGCCGCCGCCGGCGGCGTTTTGAAATCGGTCAACGGCGGTGCCTCTTGGAGTCCGATCTTCGATGACCAGGATGTCGGAACCATCGGTGATATTGCTATCGCGCCCAATGACCCCTCGATTGTCTGGGTAGGTTCCGGCGAGCCCAACAACCGGCAGAGTTCGTCGTGGGGCAAAGGCGTATATAAATCCATGGACGCCGGACGAACGTGGACCCACATGGGTCTCACGAACACTCAAAGTATTGGCCGCGTCGTCATTCATCCGAGCGATTCGAACATCATTTACGTTGCTGCTCTCGGCCACCTATGGGGACCGAATAAAGAACGCGGCGTTTACAAGAGTAGCGATGGAGGAGCGACCTGGAACCAGGTTCTATTCATTAATGAAGACACAGGTGTCTCGGACATTGCGATGGACCCGCAGAGTCCGAACACCCTTTATGCAGCCGCGTACGAGCGGAGACGGACGGCATTCGGGTTCAATGGCGGCGGCCCGGGCAGCGGATTATATAGAACTACGGATGGCGGTGCGCATTGGACCAAACTCACCAAAGGCTTGCCTCAAACCGGCGATACAGGCCGTTGCGCGGTAGAAGTCTTCCGCAAAAATCCAAATATTGTCTACGCGCTGATCGAGAATGCACACGGCGGCATCTTCCGCTCGGAGGATCGCGGCGAGACCTGGACGAGAATGAGCGGCACCAATCCTCGCCCTTCCTATTACAGCCAGGTCCGCATCGATCCGAACAACTCCGAAAAACTCTGGGTGTTAGGCGCCCCGCTTTATTACAGCGAAGACGGTGGACGCACGTTTCGCGAGGACCGCTGGCAGAAAATCCATAGCGACTTTCATGCTTTTTGGATTGATCCGGCCAACTCAGACCACATGATCGCGGGCTGCGACGGCGGCATAAACATCACCTTCGATGGCGGCCGCACCTGGGACTACGACAATAATGTGCCGCTCGGGCAATTTTATGAGATCGCCTTCGATATGCAAAAGCCGTATCACGTTTGCGGCGGGCTGCAGGACAACTACTCGTGGTGCGGCCCTTCGGCGAACCTGATGACGAGCGGCATCACCAACGACGACTGGTACAACATCGGCGGTGGCGACGGTTTCGATACCAAGATCGACTTGAACGACCCCAACACGGTCTACACCGAATCGCAGGACGGAAATCTACTTCGCCGCGATATGCGCACCGGCGAATCCCGATCACTTGCGGCCGCTCGAAGAGAACGACAAATCGGCGCGATATCGCTTTCAGTGGAATTCGCCCGTCATTCTGTCGTCGCACGATCCCAAAACACTGTATTACGGCGGAAATTTCTTGTTCAAGTCGACCGATCGAGGTGACAGCTGGGAGCGCATCAGCCCCGATCTAACCACCGGAGTCGATCGCGATAAGCTGCCCATCCTCGGCAAGCTTCCCGACAAGAACATGCTGTCGCGTCATGATGGCGTGCAGGCCTTTCCGTGTACCACCACGATCGCCGAATCGCCGGTAAAAGCAGGCGTGATCTGGGCAGGTACGGACGACGGTAACCTCCAAGTAACCCGCAATGACGGGAAGACCTGGACCAACGTAGTGAGCAATGTGCCGGGCCTCCGCAAGGGCGCCTATGTCGCAAAAGTAGAGCCCTCTTTCCGCGATGAAGGAACCGCTTACGTCGCTTTCGACAATCATCGCAGCGACGATTTCTCGATCTATCTCTATATGACGGAGGATTTCGGGCATTCCTGGAAACCCATCAATAAGGGCATCCCGGACGACGCAGGTTCCGTGCACGTAGTTCGTGAGGATCCGGCGAATCCGAACCTTCTGTTTGCGGGTACCGAATTCGGGTTGTTCGTTTCCTTCGATCGCGGCGGATCATGGCAAAGGATGAAGAACGGCATGCCGCCGGTTCCGGTTTTCGACGTTCATATTCATCCACGCGAACACGACCTCATCGTCGGCACGCACGGACGTTCGATCTGGATTATGGACGACATCACGCCGCTTGAAAAAATGACTGACACCGTGATCTCTTCCAATCTGGATTTGTTTGATATGCGGCCCGCGATTGAATACCGTATGGCCAGCATGAAAGGCTTCACTGGTTCGCAGGAATTCATCGCAGCGAATCCGCCCTATGGCGCAGTCATCGACTACTACCTGAAGACAAAGGTCGAAGGAAGAAATCCCGTTCGGGTTACGGTGACTGACAAGGACGGCAAACAGATTCGCGAGTTGAAGGTCGCCGGCAATGCCGGGATCAACCGTGTTGACTGGGATCTTCGCTACGACGCGCCGGCCCGTCCGCCTGCGGAACAAGGCGCGACAGCAGCGGCAGAACCACGAGCAGGAGCAGGCGAAACAGCCGCCCCGACGCCCGCACCCGCGACGGGCGAAAGCGGGAGAACTGGTTCTGGAAGACGCGCAACAGCCGCTGCCGGTGCTCCCGGCACCGCCGCGCAAGCAAATCCATCCGAGGTCGCTCCAGTGGAAGGTGGGACCGCCGTTGCCGGCGAGCCTGGCGGACAAGAAGCAGGTCAGGGAGGCGGCGCGGCAGGTGGAGGTGAGGGCCGGCGGTGGTGGTGGCGGCGGTTTCTTTGGCGGCGGAGGGCGCGGGCCATTGGTCGATCCCGGCGAATACAAAATCACCGTCGCGGCGGGTGGCCAGACAGTATCGAAGCCCCTGACCGTCGAGCAGGATCCGCGCGTAAACATGCCGGCTGAAGTGATTGCCCAACGGCGTGACGCCATCACAAAGCTGTATGGCATGGCGCACGAAGCCGATGAGGGGCGGAGGAAAATTGTTGCGCTCCGCACATCGCTCACTACTCTCACGGACAGCTGGAAACGGCCGGGAGCGCCTCCGATCCCAGACGCAGTCAAGAAGCAGGCCGAGAGCATGCTGGCGAACGCGAAGGAAGTTGTAGCGACATTCGAGGTGCAACGCGAAGGTCCGCTCGGGGATGCAGGTCCGCCGTTGAAGTGGACGCCGCCTCCCGTGAACCAAAAGCTGGGCCGGTTAATGAACTCAATTGACAGCTATACGGGACCACCGACCGCGCGGCAGTTGGCGGACCTTGACGCAGACTCGCATGACCTGCAGCAGGGTATGACGGCGGTAAACAAGCTAGTCAACGAAGATCTACCTCGGTTGAACAAAATGATGGCGGAGGCGGGAGTGCCCTACGTCACGGTCGATACGGCTGCTCCGCCGAATGGTCAAGGCCGTCGCGGCAATTAGAACATCCACTGAGCGGCGCCCTTTATACGTATTGGGCTGCCGCTTGGTGCGAATAATACGTTCCCGGCCGCACTACTGTTTCGAACGACCGAAGGAACGTATATGAACCGCATTCTTGCCCTGTTTCTCGCTTTTGCTTGGGTTTCCGGCGCACTTGCCGTGCCAGTTCACGGGAGCAGTACCACACGCTCGGCGGTTACCCAACGGGCGACTCCCCCGGACGCGCAGATCGATGCCACGCTCCGCATGAAATTGGCCAAATCCAAGGTCGGCAAGGATGGTTTTCGCTTCCACGTACAGCACGGCGTGGTCACGTGGGAGGGGACGACAAATGTGGTACAGCACAAGGGATCAGCCACTCGCATGGCCAAGTCTGCGGGTGCCGTCCGAGTCGTCAACAACATCCAGGTCAGTGCGGCCGCCAAGGCGAAAGCCGCTTCTAATTTGAAGAAGGCGTACGTCCAGCAGTAGCCCCGCCTGTCATTTCGAGACCTCCTGTTCACATGTTAGAGTTGGAGGTATCGAATAGAATCCTGAATGAAAAGTAGTGTTTTTGTAATTACCCTTTTTTCCTGTGGCATGCTCGCATGGGCACAGACAACATCCTCGCCGGCCAAGTCTTCCAGCAGCCCAGCGGCCCCAACTAGTCAGTTAAAGGTCAGAGGTCCCGACGCGGTTGCCCAGCAGGATCCAAACCGAGTCGTCGCCGTTATCGACGGAAAACAAATCACCGCTCAGCAGGCTGCCGCGCTGCTCAAGCAGGTGTCGGACGATCAGAAACGCCAGGCGTCGCTCGCCGATCTTGTGCAGCAAGTGTACATGGTGGACCGGTTTTCCGATCAAGCGGAGAAGCTGAAACTCGATCAGCAGTCGCCCTGGAAAGAACGGCTCCAGTCGGATCGCAGGCAAATTATGGCGCAGGCCTACGTCAATCAGATGGGGAAGGATGCCAGCGTTGGTTCGAGCACCGATGCGCAGCAATACTACAACAACCACCTCGCGGATTTCGACCAGCTGAAGCTCAGCGGAATTTTCGTTCGGTTTAATCCGCCGGGAACGCCCGCATCGGGGGCTAACGTTTCTCGAACAGAAGCGGAGGCGCAGCAAAAAGCGAACGATTTGGAAAAGAAAATCAAGGAGGGCGGCGACTTTAGCGCGCTGGCTCGAACCGAGTCCGATGACCAGAAATCGTCGGTTCGCGGTGGCGACTTGGGGACCATTCTGATGGGTGATCCCGTGCCCCCAGCCATCAAGGCGGCGGTCGGAAAGCTGCAGACTGGCCAAGTCTCGGAGCCCGTTCGCGTGGCCGCAGGATATTTCATTTTGAAAGTGGATAGCCGAACCAAATTGCCGTTCGATCAAGTGCGTGCGAATATCGTTCAGAAACTCGAATTCGATAAGTATAAGATTCAGGTTCAAGACCCGGATTTCTTTGCCTCGAGCGCGCCCACTCCGAACATCCCCTCGCTCCAGCGGCCGGCGTCGCCTCAACCGTCCTCCACTCCGGTTAAGCCTCCGGGTCAGTAAAGAAGCCCGTTCTCAAATTCGCGAAATACTCATCCGGTTGCCACAACTGAGTGGCATCCCGATTTGCATTCGCAGCCGACCGACATTAAGCACGAAACGAGGCAAGCTGCTCTCTGGGTCCGGGGACTCCGGCACGCCGGTTTACGCGGCCAGCTTTATCAAAAAACGGCGGATCGTGTTGGAGACAGATTTACTTGGCAGGCCTGGCAAGCTCCGGCTGATTGTGGTGCACGAAGTTTTCCACTTTGTGTGGGCGCGACTGGGGAATAGCGTCAGGCAGCAGTTCGCAGACTTGCTGGTAACTGAGTTTGCGCGCGGCGCGCGAGGGGAACTTGGGGAATCCGCTGACGTGAAGAAGAGCTTGCTTGAACGGCGAAGCGAATGGTCCTGGAACTCGCGCCTGTGGCGGGAATATGTGTGCGAAAGTTTCTGCGATACTGCCGCCTGGCTCTACGCAGGCGTCAAACGCGATCCGTCGTTCACGTTGGCGAATCGCTGGCGACGGCAGCGCGAAAGATGGTTCCAACTCACGATCCCGGACCGTTGCCGGTGCTGAGGTCTTGTGGTTATCGATACACTGAGGTTGAGGCTGTCCGTGAACCATCGCAATATTGGGGTACTGCTGAGCGTTGTTTTGACTGTGTGCCTGTGCGGCTGTTCCCGAAGCTCGTCCGCGAACGGAAATACCTCCGCGAAATCCGACACTCGCAAGCTGGCACCCGATTTCACGCTTACTGACGCGAACGGGGCTCCCGTCAAGCTCAGCGATTATCGGGGCAAAGTCGTTCTCCTGAACTTTTGGGCAACCTGGTGCGGTCCCTGCCAAGTCGAAATTCCCTGGTTCGTCGAATTCGAACAGGAATACAAATCGAAGGGCTTCGAGGTGGTGGGCGTCGCGATGGATGAAGAGGGCTGGAAAATGGTGAAGCCGTATGTCGCCGAGCACAAAGTGAATTATCGAGTGCTGCTTGGGAACGACAGCGTTACCGAACTATATGGCGGCGTCGATTCGCTTCCGACTACATTTATCATCGATCGAGAAGGCAAGTTCGCCTTTTCGCCTCACGTGGGCCTGGCTGGAAAAAATGAATATCTCAGCGAGATTCAAAGTCTGCTTGGCAGCAAGCAACCAAGCGCTTCTCTACACGTTATGCATTCTTTGCCTGCCCTTCTTTTCCCAGGCTCAGCAGAATAAGATCGCAGTCAGCCCGGCCGATCCGATTACCGTGAAACGCGGCGGAACTGTCATGCAGACGCTCAAAGTTGCCGTCTTGTCGGGTTTTCACGTAAATAGCGATAAACCGAGGGATGAGTTTCTGATTCCTTTGAAGCTGACGTGGACGGAGGGGCCGCTCGAGGCGAAATCGGTCATTTATCCAAAGCCGGAAGAGATCAGGGTCGGCAAAGACCTGCTGGTGGTCTTCACCGGCAACTTCACTATTCAGACGGCGTTCAAAGCTCCGGAGCATGCCACCCCGGGCAGCGCAACGGTCGCCGGCAAACTTCGTTACCAGGCGTGCAATAACGAGATGTGTTTTCGGCCCGCCTCAATCGAAGTTCGCGTTCCCGTTGTCATCGAATAGCAAAGGGCATGCCGCGTCTAACGCTTTGCGTCACTCTTCTCCTTGCTTGCCTGACTGTCGCTTGTAATCGCGGCGCATCGTCGCGGCTTCACGTCAACGGTTCTATTGATTCCGAGCTACGGCAGATTCCGGCCATCGACAATCACGCACATCCCATGAAAGTGGTTTCGTCGGGAGAGGAAGATCGCGACTACGACGCCCTTCCGGCAGACGCAATTCAAGATCTTGCTTTGCCTACGCCTTTTCGCCCGGACAGCCCCTATTTTCCCCAGGCATGGCACGCTCTCTTTGGCTATGGGTTTTCCGATTCGAGGCCTGAGCACATCGCCCAGCTCGATCGGTCGAAGCAAGCGATTGAGAAACAGAAAGGGGATCTATATCCGTCCTGGGTGCTCAACCAAGCTAATACGGAGATTATGCTTGCGAATCGTGTCGCGATGGGGCGCGGACTGACGAGCGACCGCTTCAAATGGGTGCCTTTCGCCGACATGTTCCTGTTTCCTCTGAATAACGATGCGGGGAAGGCGAAAGACCCCGAGCACAAGGCCTTCATCGGCCGGGAAGAGGTGCTGCTGAAGAGCTACCTTCAAGGCGCGCAACTTCGCAGCCTACCGCCCACGTTCGACGATTATCTGACGTTCGTTTCGCACATGCTCGCGAGTTGGAAAGCGAATGGCGCAGTAGCAGTGAAGTTCGAGTTAGCCTACCTTCGCGACTTGCAGATCGGGAATCCGCAGCGTGAAAACGCCGAGCGCGTCTACTCCATCTACGCGCAGTCGTCCGAACCCACGCCGGAAGAGTACAAGGTTCTGCAGGATTACGTTTTTCGGCACATCGCGTCGGAAGCAGGACGCCTGGGCATGCCGGTGCACATCCATACGTCGATCGGAGCGGGAAGCTACTTCCGAGACGCGAATGCAAATCCGTTCGCGCTCGAGCCTTTGTTCAACGATCCCAGCCTGCGCAAAACCAAATTCGTCATGCTGCATGGATCATGGCCATTTACGAGGGAAGCCGCCGCCCTTATCCTAAAACCGAACGTGTACGTCGATTGCTCAGCGTTCATGTACCTGACCTATCCGGTGGAGGCGGCGCGTGCGATCCGGCTTTATCTCGAGGCTGCACCCGAAAAGCTGCTCTACGGCTCTGACGCGAGTCCATTCTCGAACAACCTGGGATGGGAAGAGACCGCCTGGATCGGATCGAGAAACGGACGTCTCGCTCTTGGACTCGCTCTGACCGGCATGACCGAAGATGGCGAGATTACGCTCGATCGCGCCAAGCAGATCGCTCATTTGGTGATGCGAGACAACGCCCGCCAACTGTACGGCTTCTAGCCGCTCACACGTGCGGCGGCTTCTTATTCGGCCGGGCGCGATTGGCGATTGCATCTTATCGCTCCCAGCACTCGAGTTTCTTGCCGCATCTTATACGGAGGTCTGGATTGGGTCAGCCATGGTTCCGCTCATCCAATTCGCGGGCACGGTCCGCCCGCTCAGCACGACCGGTCTCGATCTGGTGGGAGTCGGCGACCTCGAAACGCCGGAGCACCTGATGAAAAAACTGCGTACATTCGATTCGATCGTTAGCTGGTACGGAACAAATCGTCCCGAGTTCCGCGATGCGCTTGCAAAGAGCGGCGTGCCATGTGAGTTCCATGCGGCGTTGCCTCCGCTGAGCTATAAGGGACATGCGATAGATTTCTTTGCCGCGCAAGTGGGTGCACCCGCCGGATTGATTCCGCGAATTCAGGCGCAGTCGTCCACGACTCGAGACAGTGTCGTGATTCACCCGTTTTCCGGTGGCGCTCGAAAAAATTGGCCGCTTCATCGATATTGTGAGTTGGCCGCCCAGCTTCCATGCGAAATCGAATGGAGCGCCGGTCCCGAGGAACAGTTGCCTGAAGCAGTACGATTCCCAAATCTTCCGTTACTCGCAGATTGGATGGCCGGGGCCCGTCTCTATATTGGAAACGATTCCGGTATTACGCACTTGGCTGCCGCGATCGGGACGCGCACGCTCGCTCTATTTGGTCCAACAGCGCCGGGGATCTGGGGGCCGCGTGGAGAAAACGTAAGCGTTCTGCGCCGCGATCCTATCGAGCAGTTGCAGGTCGAGGAAGTGTTGAGTGCCGCTAATCGCCTGCTTGACTCGCGTTAGTGGTGGGGGTCCAGCGCACGATGGGCTTCCGCGCGGCGGTAACTTCGTCTACGCGACGCGTACGAGTGGAATGTGGCGCCTTCAGCACCAGCTCCGGAGTTTCATCCACTTCCTTTGCAATGGAAATCATCGCATCCACGAAAAGGTCCAACTCACGCTTGCTCTCGGTTTCTGTCGGCTCGATCATCAGCGCTCCGCGCACAATCAGCGGAAAACTGACAGTGTACGGATGAAAGCCGTAGTCGATCAGCCGTTTGGCGATATCGCCCGTGCGCACGCCTTTCTTAGCCTGGCGATCATCGCTGAACACGCATTCGTGCATGCTGGGAGCCTTATAGGCGATTTCATAGTACGGCTCGAGCAGGGCGCGCAAATAGTTCGCGTTGAGCAGAGCGTCGAGAGTGGCTCGCCGTAAGCCGTTATTACCATGCGCCATGATGTAGGCCAGCGCGCGAACCAGAACGCCAAAATTTCCGTAGTAGGCGCGTACGCGACCAATAGAATTAGGCCGATCGTAGTCCCACTTCCAGGCGCCGTTCTCTTGCTTCAATCGCGGGGTAGGCAGAAAAGGCGTAAGCACCTTCGCAACAGCCACCGCACCGCATCCGGGCCCTCCTCCGCCATGTGGAGTTGAAAACGTCTTGTGCAGGTTGAGGTGCATGACGTCAATACCGAAATCACCTGGCCGCGAAATCCCGACCAGTGCGTTCATGTTCGCCCCATCCATGTAGACGAGCGCGCCCTTGTCGTGCAGGATGCCGCAGATCTTACGAATGTTCTCTTCAAATACACCGACGGTATTTGGATTCGTGATCATCAGGCCCGCGACATCTTCCGTGGTTGCTCGATTGAGAACGTCGAGGTCGATCATGCCGCGATCATTCGACTTGATGTTCTCGACCGTATAGCCGACCATCATCGCGGTCGCGGGATTCGTGCCATGTGCCGAGTCGGGCACAAGAATCTTTTTGCGGGGATTGCCGCGGGTCTCGAGCAGCGCGCGAATCATGAGGATGCCAGTGAATTCGCCGTGCGCGCCCGCGGCGGGCTGCAGCGTCACCGCATCCATTCCCGTGATCTCCGCCAGCGCCTGCTCCAGTGCGGCGATCACTTCCATACAGCCCTGCGACAGCGCTTCCGGCTGATATGGATGAGCCCAGGCCAGACCTTCCGTTCGGGCCACTAGTTCGTTTACGCGCGGATTGTATTTCATGGTGCACGAACCGAGCGGATACAGACCCAAATCGATGGCATAGTTCCACGTCGAGAGCCTGGTGAAGTGACGTACCGCATCGAACTCGCTCACTTCCGGGAAATCTTCGATCTCGGAGCGAACGTTCTGTTCGCCCAACGCACTTTTCGCATCTACCGCGGGGACGTCCAACTCGGGAAGCTGATAACCGCGCTTGCCCGGTGAGCTGAGCTCAAAGAGAAGCGGCTCCTCTTGAACGATATGTTTCGATACCTTCTTGATCATTCGTCGAATCTTCGCGAACCTAGTGGGGCTTCTGGAACGCGGCGGCCACCGCATCCATGTCCTTCCGCTTATTCATCTCCGTTGCACACAGCAGCATGCAATTTTTCAGTTCCGGATAAAACCGGCCCAGGGGCAGCCCCCCGATAATCTGCTGTTGCAAGAGCGCAGAATTAATCTGCTCCGGTGACCGGCCGTTGGCTCGCGTGACAAATTCGTTGAAGAACGGCCCTTCAAACTCGAGCGGCAGCTTGCTCGCGAGGTAGTGGGCTTTCGCCAAATTCTGTTCCGCGAGTTCACGTAGTCCTTCCTTGCCGTATAACGTCATGAAGACGGTCGCCATCAACGCAAGCAGTGCCTGATTGGTGCAGATGTTCGAAGTCGCTTTTTCGCGTCGAATGTGCTGCTCACGTGTTGCGAGAGTCAAACAGAAAGCGCGGCGGCCATCAGCATCGGTGGTCTCGCCTACCAGACGTCCCGGGATTTGCCGGATGTACTTCTCGCGCGTAGCGATGATGCCTGCGTAGGGGCCACCATAGCTAGGCGAAATGGCGAAGCTCTGTAGTTCTCCGACGACAATGTCAGCGGCTCTCGGCGGCTCAATTAGTCCCAGCGCAACTGCCTCCGTAAAGACCACCACGAGCAACGCGCCCTTTGCGGTAACGATATGCGAAAGCTCGTCAATCTGCTCCAGCAGTCCGAAGAAGTTCGGAGTTTGAACGATCACGCCTGCAACGCTGTCGTCCAGTTTCTTTTTCAAATCGTCGAAATCGAGGCGGCCGTCCTTCGCATATGCGATCTCGTCGACGGGCATGCCTTGATGCCTGGTGTATGTGCCCAAAACCTCGCGATACTCGGGATGAACCGTGCGGGCCACCAGAACTTTGTCGCGCCGTGTGACGCGAACTGCCATCATGGCGGCTTCGGGTACTGCCGAGGAACCGTCGTACATCGAGGCGTTCGCCACTTCCATGCCGGTTAGCTGGCAGACCATGGTTTGAAATTCGAAAATGCTGGTCAACGTGCCTTGTGAAATCTCGGCCTGATAGGGAGTGTAGGAAGTCAGAAATTCACCACGCGAGACAACCGTGTCGACAACGACAGGACGGTAATGGTTGTACACGCCGGCGCCGAGAAAACTCGGATAACCGTTCGCATTTTGGGCGGCGCGCTGCTTGAAATACTCGACGATCTCGTACTCGCTCTTGCCGTTCTCGATATTGAGGGGCTTATTGAAACGAATGTCAGGCGGCAGATATGCGATCAGATCTTCTTCAGATCTGGCGCCGATCGCAGCGAGCATTTCGCGGCGCTCGGAGTCCGATTTCGGTAAATATCGCAAAGAGGTGTTTTAGCTCCCGAGAGAAATGACGCGGCTACTCTGCGCCTATGTATTTCTGGTAATCGGCTGCTGACATGAGGGCGCTCATTTCATCGGAAGAAGCGAGCTTCACTTTGATCAACCATGCAGCGCCGTGTGGATCTTCATTCAGCTTTTCGGGACTTTTTGAGAGCAAATCATTGATGGCGGAAACTTCACCCGAAACCGGCGAGTAGATATCAGATACCGCCTTTACCGATTCCACAGAGCCGAAGGTTTGTCCCTTGGTGACTTTCGTTCCGGTCTTAGGAAGCTCCACGAAGACGATATCTCCGAGTTCTTCCTGCGCGTGATCCGTGATGCCTACAGTCGCCTGGTCCCCTTCGACGTGCACCCATTCATGCTCCTTCGTATACTTATACGTTTCTGGATAGGTCATGCCTTTGCTCTCTTATAGAACGGTGTCGGAACCGTAATCGCTTCGACCGGCGCGTTCCGAATCATTACTTGAATCGTCACGCCGGGGACTGCCTTTTCGGTGGGCAAATAGCAAAGTCCGATGTTCTTGTTCAATGTCGGCGATGGTCCTCCGCTGGTCACCCATCCGGCGGGTTTGCCGTCCACCCATACCTCGTAGCCGTCGCGCCCGATTCCTCGATCCTTCATCTCGAAGCCGGCCAACTTGCGCGTGACGCCTTGAGCCACAGCTTTTTCGAGTGCCGACCGGCCGACGAATTCGCCTTTGTCCAATTTGACGATCCACGCCAGATCCGCCTCATACGGATTGATGGAGGCGGTGAGTTCGTGGCCGTACAGGGCCATTTTGGCTTCCAAGCGCAGCGTATTCCGCGCACCTAAACCGCAGGGTTTGATTCCGAACTCCTCGCCCGCCTTCAAAATGTCATTCCAGATTTTAGGTGCGGATTCCGGCGGAATATAGATCTCGAAGCCGTCTTCGCCGGTGTAACCGGTGCGGGCGATGCGTGCAGGCACACCGTTCACCGCGCCATCGGTAAACCAATAATATTTGATGTCGGCGAGTTTGGTTTGGGTCAGCTTCTGGAGTGTCGCGAGCGCTTTCGGCCCTTGAATCGCGAGCTGCGCGTAGCGCTCGCTTGTGAACTCAACCTCTGCATCGAAGCGATTCTGCGATTGAATGTGCTCGAAATCCTTATCCTGGTTCGAGGAGTTTACGCACAAAAAGAAATCAGTGTCCGATACTTTGTGAACCAGGATGTCATCCACAAAACCGCCATGCTCGTATAGCAGCGCGGAGTAATGCGCTTGGCCGATCTTCAACTTCGCGGCATTGTTCGTGGCGACGTGGTCGACTAACTTGGCCGCTTCTGGTCCGCGTATCTCGATCTCGCCCATGTGGCTGACGTCAAACAACCCGACCGCTGTTCGCACCGCATTGTGTTCCTGCAAAATGCCCGAATACTGGACCGGCATGTTCCAACCGCCGAAATCGACCAGCTTCGCGTTGAGCGAGGAATGGACATCGAAGAGTGGCGTTTTCTTTAACTCGGAAGCAGCAATCATATGGCTTCAGACGGGCTTAGGCGGAGCCCTCGCCCCCTTCAGCAGCACCGTATTCTTTAAGTTTGTTGAACAGTGTTTTAAGACTGATGCCCAGAATCTCGGCGGCACGTGTTTTGTTGTTCTTGGTGTGTTGCAAGGTGAGCTGAATCAGAGCCTTTTCAGCCTCGCTCACGGTGGTGCCTATGGGGAGGCGCACACTTTCCGGTTCAAAGACCTGCGCGGGAGGGCGTGAGCCCACGGATACACCGAAATCGTAAGGCAAATGCGCCATCTGGATCGCGCCCTCGCCCGCCATGATGACGGCGCGCTCCAAAACGTTGCGCAATTCGCGGACGTTTCCGGGCCAGGCATATTTCTTGAAGGCCTCCATGACGTCTTGCGTGACGCACGTCACGTTACAGGAATGCTTTCGGTTTAGATGGGTAATCAGCGTCTCACAGAGCACGGGTATATCGCCGATACGCTGCCGCAGCGGCGGGAGCCCAATTTGAAACACGTTGAGGCGGTAATAGAGATCTTCGCGCAGATCGCCTTTCTTGAGGGCATCGTCGACGTTGCGGTTGGTTGCTGCGATGACGCGAACATCGACGGAAATCTCGCTCTTGCCGCCGAGCCGACGGACACGCGAGTCTTCGAGAACACGCAGCAGCTTGGCTTGCGTGCCCGAAGGCATCTCGACTAGTTCGTCGAGCAGCAAAGTGCCATGCTGGGCCAGTTCAAAACAGCCGGCGCGCCGCTCTAGCGCGCCCGTGAACGCGCCTTTCTCGTGCCCGAACAGCTCGCTTTCCATCAACGTCTCCGGCATAGCTGCACAGTTGATCGCAACGAACGGACCGCCGCGCCGGTTGCTGAGTTGATGGATCGCGCGCGCTACTAGTTCTTTGCCGGTGCCACTTTCGCCGGCAACTAAAACTGCAGCCTTGCTGGGCGCAACCTGCCGGATGACGGAGAATACCTGCTGCATGGGAGGCGACGTGCCGACCATGTCGACCAGAACGCCTTGATACGAAAGTTGCCGCTGCAGCCGCTCGGTTTCTTCGGCGAGCTGACTCTGCGCGGAAGCCCGCTCGAGCAAAACCCTCAAGGCCGCAGGTTGTATGGGCTTTTCGAGAAACCAGAACGCGCCGAGATCGTGAATGGTCTGTATGGCCGTTTCGATGTTGCCGAAAGCCGTCAAGACAATCGCCGGGGGCATATTGCCGTCGGAATCCAGCCGTTTCATCAGCTCGAAACCATCCATGCGCGGCATCATAAGGTCGGTTACGATGACATTGGCTGAAAACGTACCGAGCTTATCGAGGGCCTCTTGACCGTCGGCGGCAGTTTCGACATTGAAGCCCCACGCCGTAATCATGGCCGCCAGTGGCGTGCGCTGCGACTCCTCATCATCGACGATGAGTACATTAGTAGCCTGGCGTGTGGACGGGTTTCCCAAAGCTTTCAGTTTAGCGGACGAGTTTGTCATAACCATTTCGCGCTACAAGCCCTAGAGCACGCTGACACGGATGAACAACGACGATTCCACCGATAAGGCTATGGTCGACGAGCCGCCACCCTTTCTCGGGCAATGGCGCCGGGTGTATGTGGCTGTGCTCTGGTACCTTCTCGTTCTGATCGCCGTGTTGTATGTTGTCTCGCGAACGTTTGAGTACTGATGCACAGAATGGCTGAGCTGCTCGAACGAACGGTTACTTCCAGTCCCCGGAGTGCACTCGCATGAGAACGCTCGATTGGGCGGTGATGTTCGCGTGGTTGATTTCACTCGTTTGTTTCGGGCTTTATCGTGGTCGTGGCAGTAGCACCACGAGCAAATATCTACTCGCCGGAAAGAGCATGCCGTGGTACGCCATGGGGCTTTCCATTCTCGCGACCCAGGCAAGCGCCATCACGTTCATCTCGACCACGGGCCAGGGCTACATAGACGGCATGCGCTTTGTGCAGTTCTATTTCGGACTGCCTGTGGCGATGGTGATCTTGTGCGCAACGGCGGTCCCGATTTTTCATCGTGCCAAGGTGTACACGGCATACGAATACCTGGAGCAGCGCTTCGATGCGAAGACGCGCGCTCTGGTTAGTATCGTCTTTCTTATTCAGCGGGGTCTCGCGGCTGGAATCGGCCTTTACGCACCGGCTGTAGCGCTTGCGGCCGTACTTGGCTGGTCGGATCGGCTCACTACTGTGCTGATTGGAGCGCTGGTCGTCACGTACACGGCGACGGGCGGCATCAAGGCGCTGACTTGGGCAGATGTGCAGCAGATGAGTATGATCTTCGTGGCTTTGGTAACCAGCTTGGTCATCGTCATCCACGCTTTCCCGTCAGGTATTTCCTTTCTCGATGCAGTGCATCTGGCGGGTGCGGCCGGCCGGCTGAATATCGTCGATCCGCGAGTCGATCTGAGCGACCGGTACACGCTGTGGAGCGGTTTGATCGGGGGAGGTTTTCTGGCGCTTGCTTACTTCGGTTGCGATCAGAGCCAAGTGCAGCGGTATCTCACCGGCAAATCGATCGCGCAGAGCCGGCTCAGCTTGCTGTTCAACGCGGTTGTGAAGATCCCGATGCAACTGTTCATCCTGTTCATCGGCGCGATGGTGTTTGTGCTGTCGCTGTTTATGCCTTCACCGATCATCTTCCAGCCGGTTGAAGCAGTGCGCGCTGCCCAGACCGCCGGTTGGAAGCCTGTCGAAGCGCAGTATCAACTCGCGTTCGAGCAGCGCCGCGCGGCAGCATACAAGCTCGCCGATGCGACTCGTCATTCCGGATCGGAAACGGCACCGGCGTTGTCGACCTTCCGTGCGGCGCAGAAAAACTTCAGCCACAGCCGCGAACAAGCTCTTCACGTCGTCGAAGACCTGCATGGAGGCGAGAAATTCGACGATACGAATTACATTTTTCTCTCATTTGTGAAATCGTACTTGCCGGTGGGGCTGGTGGGCCTGGTGATCGGCGTAATTTTTTCAGCGTCGATGGGATCCACGTCGGGCGAAATCAACTCGCTCGCAACCGTCTCGGTTGTCGACATCTACCGCCGGTTTCTGGTGCGAGGCCGCAGCGACCGCCACTATCTGCGCGCCTCACGGCTCTTGACAGTATTCTGGGGCGCTTACGCGGTTGTATTTGCTTCGGTGGGCGCGCGTGGGTTCGGCGCACTCATCGAACGCGTCAATATCGTTGGATCTCTATTCTACGGCGGCTTGCTGGGTGTTTTCGTTCTGGCGTTCTTCTGCAAACGGGTGGGTGGAACCGCGGCGTTCTATGGCGTGTTTGCGGGTGAAATTGCAATCTTTCTGACCGCGGCCTTCACGCCCATTTCGTTTCTCTGGTACAACGTGATCGGCTGCTTCGTCGTGGTCGCGGTTGGCCTGTTGTTTTCGTTTCGGCGATCTGGCGAATTGCCGTGTGGACCCGACTCAGGTGACCTGTAATACCGCGATGTCCACCGTCGATTGATGCCCTTCGATCACCACGATTCCACTTTCGGTCACGTGATACTTCTCGCGATCGGCATCCAGGTTATAGCCGATCTCCGTTCCTTCGGGTATCTTGACGTTCTTGTCGAGGATGGCCCGGCGAACCTTGGCGCGGCGTCCGATATCGCAGTTATCGAAGATCACCGAGTTCTCTACGGATGACCCGGTGTGAACTCGAACTCCACGGCCCAACACGGAACCTCGCACGGTCCCGCCGGAAACGATAGAACTTCCGGCGATGATCGAATCAACTGCCGTGCCGCGCCGACCTTCCTCGTCAAAAACGAACTTTGCTGGAGCGTCGAAATAGCCAGCCGTTCGCAGCGGCCACTGACGGTTATATAAGTTCAATTCCGGCGAGACGGCACGCAAATCCATGCTGGCTTCGTAGTAAGCATCCAACGTTCCGACATCGCGCCAGTATTGCGGAGAGCCAACGGGATCTCCCGGAATGACGTTCGTTTGGAAATCGTATGAGTACATGTCGGCGCGACCGATGAGCGAAGGCAGAATGTCTTTGCCGAAATCATGCGAGCTCTGTTCATTCTGACCATCCTTTATGAGCTCCCTCAGCAGCAAGTCCGTCGAGAAGACGTAATTGCCCATGGATGCGTACACACGCGACGAATCGTTGGGCATGGTGGGAGCGTCGGCCTTTTTCTCATGAAAGCCGACGATACGGCCTTCGGGCGTAGTCTGGAGGACGCCGAACTCCGAAGCGAGTTCCTTGTTTACGGGAATCGCCGCAACCGTGACGTTACTGCGTTTGTCGATGTGGTATTCGATCATCTGCCGGATGTTCATACGGTAGATATGATCCGCGCCAAAGATCGCCACGACGTGAGGACTGGCCTGCTGTATGAGATTGAGGTTCTGATAAATCGCATCCGCGGTGCCGCGATACCAATCCTCTTGCACGGATCGCATCTGTGCCGGTACGGGAATGATGAAGTTGTTCTTGAGCAGCCCGCTGACTTCCCAGCCTTCGCGAAGATGTTGCAAAAGCGACTGGCTCTTGAACTGAATCAGAACGTAAATGGAATAGATTCCAGAGTTGATGAGATTACTCAGGACGAAGTCGACAATGCGGTATCGGCCGCCGAAGGGAACTGCAGGTTTAGCACGCTCTTTTGTGAGCGGATGAAGGCGGGTGCCTTTGCCGCCGGCAAGCACGAATGCAAGAACGCGAAGCTCCATCCTCAGACCTCCGCCGACAAGGATATCCGATTAGGTCTGATTCCAATCGAGCGCGAGTTGAACGAAGGATCGGACCGCCACGCCGGTGGGACCTTTCGACAGCCATGCTTTGGCGTCGTCCAACCAGGCGGTGGAGGCGATATCGAGATGAATCCAGGGAGTAGGGTCAGCGAACTCACGCAGGAACCACGCAGCAGTAATCGCGCCGCCATAGCGGCCGCCGATGTTGGGCAGATCGGCGTAGGCGGATTTCAAATACTCTTTGTACTCTTCGTCCATAGGCAACTGCCAGGTCTTTTCTCCGGCCGCTCGGGAAGCGGCGAGTAGGCGATCGAGAAACGCCTGATTGTTCGTGAATGCGCCGATGTTGTAATGCCCGAGAGCGATGCCGATAGCGCCCGTCAAGGTGGCGGCATCAACAAGATGGGTGGCGCCATTGCGAATCGCGAATGTGATCGCATCGGCTAAGATCAATCGCCCTTCTGCATCCGTGTTAAGTACTTCGATGGTTTTTCCCGCCAGCGACGTAACAATGTCGCCGGGACGCTGGGCGTCGCCGTTCAACATGTTCTCTACGGTGGGGACATAGGCAGTAACAGGAATCGCAGGTTTGAGCTGGACGATGGCTTTCATTGCGCCAATCACGGCCGCTGCCCCGGCCATGTCGTATTTCATTTTTTCCATGCCTTCGGACGGCTTGATCGAGATTCCACCGGTATCGAACGTTACGCCCTTTCCGATGAGCGCGAGATGATCCTTACCGTCGGATTGCTGCGGGCGGTACTTCATAACGATGAGGAAAGGGGGATTGCTGCTGCCTTGCGCCACTCCAAGCAGCGCACCCATACCCAATTGCTTCATCGCCTTCTGATCGAGCGCTTCATACTCCAGGCCGGCATCGCTGCACATCTGCTTGGCGGCCTCGGCGAGCGCGCCCGGGGTGAGTTTGTTGGCAGGCTCGTTCACAAGATCGCGCGTGAGGTTTTGCGATTCGGCGATGATTCGGCCGCGTCGTGCGGCCTCTTTGAGCACAGCGTCCTTTCCACCCGGCACGGCCACGGTGAACGAGTCGATCTGCTTCTCCTTCTTCTTGGGATCCGATTTGTATTTGTCGGCGTCCCAGGCACCTAATAGCGCTCCTTCGATGGCGGCGGCGACAAACTCCGGGCCGTCAAAGCCATTGAGCGAGAGGGCAATTGTGCGCAGGCCTTTGCCCTTGAGCACGCGCGTCAACGCGCCGGCCATTCTTCTTGCTTCCACGGCCGTGAACTTGTCGCGTTTACCTCCGCCGATCACAACGAGTCGCTTGGCGCTCATGCCTTGCGGGCGGTGCAAAATGGAAAGCTCGTATGGTTTTCCCGTAAACTCACCGACTTTACGCAATTCGGCCAACCAGCCGGACTGCTCGGCGATCTCGGGATCGGATTCCGTTTCGGATACCGGTGTGTGACCGTCCGGCGCGGAGGACTCCCCGTTGCCGGGCTTCTTTTCTTCGCGCTCAAAGCCAATAACGGCCAGTGCGTCTACGGCTAATTTCTCAATTTCTGAAGTTTCGATTTGAATTTGCATGGGTGTTAGTACTCGATGCGGCCGGAGAACTCACTGACGGGAACGCCTCGCGATTGCGGCTTTAGCCTCGGCCTGCATTTCCTTGGCTTTGGTTGCTTCGCGCTTATCGTGGAATTTCTTGCCCTTCGCGACGGCGATCTCCACCTTAATCCGGCCCGCCTTGAGATAGAGCTTGGTCGGAACGAGCGTCAGGCCTTTTTCGCGCGTTTCGATCCGTAACTTCTCGATTTCGGAGCGGTGCAAGAGGAGCTTTCGTTTCCGAACCGGGGGATGGTTCATGATGTTGCCGTGCGAATACTCGCTGATATGGGCATTCATGAGCCAGGCTTCATCTCCGCTTACCTCGGCGTAGCTCTCTTTCAACTGTATTTTCCCGGTCTTGGCGGATTTGACCTCGGTACCGGTGAGCACGATCCCGGCCTCATACCGATCGAGTAGGTGAAAGTTATGTCCGGCAGAGCGATTATCGCTCAAGATCTTTACTTCGCCTTGCTGAGCCACTCGATTGGGTTGTCTTCTCGCCTAAATTGTTGCGGGGCGGCCGGTCAAGTCTGCACGGGAGGTCGGCCGGGGACGTCTTCCATTCAAAGAAGAGAGGAATATACCGCGTGTGCGACAGTGTTTCTTTAGGTCTCTGTTGACGAAACGAAGCGCCATTTGTGTGGCCACGCAAGGTTTGCGACCAGGATTGCGCAGGCCGGACCGATATGCGCTTTAGTAGTCTAACATGAGCTGGGATGCGTCTAAGTTGAAGGTTTCGAATACATTACGGGCATGGGTTGCCCTGCTGTGCGCGTTCGCGCTGGCGGTGCCCTCGGTGGAAGGTCGCACCAAACAGGGCGACAAATTCATGAAGCTGGGCCAGAGGGCCGAGGTTGAAAAGAACTACGACGCGGCGCTCAATTATTACGACCAAGCCCTAGAAACGGACCGGCAAGATCCCGCCTACATCATGGCCGACGAGCGGGCGCGCAGCAAGGCGCTCGAAACTCACATTAAGGAAGGTAAGCGGCTGCAGCAGGAACAGAAACTCGATGAGGCGCTGTTGCAGTTTCAGAGAGCGTTCCTGGCCGATCCGGGTTCGCAGGTCGCCTTACAGGAGGTGCGCCAGACCACGGTGATGCTGCGTGAGCGGAACAGAGTTCCGACGGGGACGCCTGTGTTGACGCCGGCTGAAGAGGCACGCCAGGCGATGGAACGGCGGATCAATTCGCTCGAAGCGCCTCCCACTTTGCGGCCAATCAATGGCCAGATCACCAGCATCAAGATCAACAACCAGCCCGCTCGGGTGTTATTTGAAAGCATCGGCAAACTGGCCGGAATCAATGTGCTGTTCGACCCGGCGGGGATCGATACGACCGGCAACAAGAACTTCAACCTCGACCTGACCAACGTGACATTGGAAGAGGCGCTCAACTACGTTGGGCTCGAGACGCACTCCTTCTGGAAAGCAATCAGCCGCAACGCCATCTTCGTGACTCAGGAGACCGACCCCAAGCGGCAGGAATACCAGGACGAAGTGGTGAAGGTGTTCTACATTCAAAACGCTACTTCGGCGAACGAACTGAGCGAGATCTACAACGGAATCCGGCAAGCCACCAAGGTAAGCACCGGGCTGATGTCGGTTCCCACGCAAAATGCAATCGTGGTCCGCGGCTCAGCCGACACGATCGCACTGGTCGAGAAGCTGATTCACGATCTCGACAGGCCGAAGGCAGAAGTTCTCATCGACGTGATCGTGATGGAGGTCAACAAGACGCGGGCTACACAGATAGGAGCATCGCTGCTGGGGCAGGGTGGATTATCAACTCCGCTGAATTTCACTCCGCGCGCGTCGATCACAACGCCGACCTCCACGACCACGACTCCAGGTAGCGGCTCGACTCCCGGGACTGGCACCGGGACCACTACCACGACTAGTGCGTCAAACCAGATACCGATATCTAAGCTGGGGCACCTCTCGAGCGCTGATTATTCAGTCACGTTGCCGAGCACGATCGTCAACGCGATGCTCAGCGATAATTTTTCGCGTGTCTTGCAGCGTCCACAATTGCGGGCGACGGATGGCGGCAAAGCGTCACTCAAAATCGGCTCGAAGATCCCTTACGTTTCCGGATCTCTGAATTCCGCGGTGGCTACGCCGGGCGCTATTCCCTATGCGACCACGCAATTCCAGCAAGTCGATGTAGGCACCAATATCGATCTGTCGCCGCACGTAAATGGTCCTGAGGACATCACCATGCACGTGAAGGTGGAGATCTCGAACGTGCTTCAGCAAATACAGATTGCGGGCATCAACGAACCGGAAATCGGCCAGCAGATCGATGAAGCCGACATTCGCATGAAAGACGGAGAGGTCAGCATTCTGGGCGGGTTGTCCGACAAAGAAAACAGTCTGGTGAATACCGGTTTTCCGGGTCTGACGAACATTCCATTGCTGGGATATCTATTCGGACAAAAAAATAGGAGCAACACCGACAACGAAATCATGATCGCCCTGATTCCGCACATCATTCGCGCTCCGGATGTGAGTGGGATGGGTGACGAGCCGGTACTCGCGGGTACGGAGCGAGCGGTGAGAGTAGAGCGGCGCCCAGAAGCGACGCCGGTTTCGTCCACCACGCCTGCAGGTACGCAGCCCTCAACCGTGCCGGTGACACCGCCAACGCCGCTGACTCCGGCCGCGCGGCCTGAGGTCCCGACGCAACCGGCGAGGCCGCCTGTGAATCCACCGCCTACGCGGCCCCCCGACGCGGGTCAACCGACTACGGTCACGAATCCTCCCGGACAGCCGAATCCGTAGGATGGAGTTAGTGGTAGATGTTGCGCCGTAGAGATTGCCCCGGCTTGCGAAGGCGGCGCAAGAGCCAGGCTGGACTGACGCTGATCGAACTCATCGTCGCTTTTAGCATTCTTCTCATCCTGACTACGATGGCTGTGCCGGCGGCGCGTTACCAGGTACGGCGGCAGCGAGAGCACGAGTTGCTTGCCGACCTACGCGAGATGCGCGCTGCAATCGATAAATACAAAGACTATTGCGATCAGGGCAAGGTTCAGTCTACAAATCCTGACGCATATTGCTATCCGCTGACTCTCGAAGCGCTGGTCGACGGGGTGCAACTCGCTAATACGCTCAGTGGCAATGGGCAAAGCGGCAAGATCCGTTTTCTGCGCCGTATTCCAAAAGACCCCATGACGGGTGACAGCGACTGGGGCAAACGCAGCATGCAAGACGAACCGGATTCCAATTCGTGGGGCGGCCAAAACGTCTTCAACGTTTATTCGAAAACCTTAGACAAGGCGAGCGATGGCACGCCGTATTCGGAATGGTAATGCGCACGTTAAGTAATAACGGCCTATCGAGGCTCAAACGGGCACTGCGCGGGTTCACGCTCATCGAATTGATGGTGGTGATGGCCATCATCTCGATCCTTCTTGCGATCGCGCTTCCGATTTACCAGAAGTCGATTATTCGCGCCAAGGAGAGCGTGCTCCGCAATAATCTGTTTACGCTGCGGACTATGATCGACGAGTACACCATCGACAAACAAAAGGCGCCGCAAAGCCTGCAAGACCTCGTGTCGGAGGGCTATCTAAGGCAGGTTCCGCAGGACCCGATGACCGGCTCCGATCAGACCTGGAGGACCATCATGGAGGACAGTCCCGTCGGGGGTAGCAACAGCGCTCCAGGTATCTTCGATGTGAGGAGCGGCTCGGACAAGAGCGGGCTCGACGGCAGCGCCTACGCCGACTGGTGAGGCGTGCGTGCGCTTGTTAAACTGAGCTTTCGCCCTATTCCCCGATCGTCTAATGGTAGGACAGCGGCCTTTGGAGCCGTTAATCGTGGTTCGAATCCATGTCGGGGAGCCAAGACTTCTTCGAATTCCAGACCATTTTCTGTTGAAGAGCTAGGAACGGCCTCACGCAAGAAGCTCTAAGAGCAGCGCGAGGGCGGCCGAGAATGCCTTACTCGCTCGGCTAAAATTCAGATCGCCTGTTCTAGAGCTCGCGAGATAACGCCCGAGTTTTGGTACTTACTCGTGGTAACGGTACTCATCCGCAGCGAAAGACTGAAACAAAATCCCAACAACAGAGCGCGCGCCGCTTTCTGCCTTTATACTTGTCCAGGGTCACTTATAAAATCTTCGACGGAAGTTACCATCTAATGACTAATCATCTTCTAAAATTACCCATTGCACTCATGGCAGCTATGCTCTGTACTACCCTGTTGCAAGCGGGAGAGATCACGGTGAATGGAAGCGCCGGCGGCGTTTTCGGCACTTACGTAAGTGGGTTGACTTATACGACGCCGCCGAATTTTAGCGTCACGACTGCGAGCGGTATTTCGACGCTCTCGAATCTCGGTTCACTCCATCTCCCCACCGGCAACTATACGGATACGTTTACATCGCAGATCGATATCTCCGGTGTAACAGTGAACAATGTTTATAACAGTCCGAATCCCTCGTATTTCACGCTAAACGGAACGATTACATCCGCAAATGGCAACGTAAGCTTGGTGTTCACCGGTTCGCCAGAAACGGTTACTTACACGAATTACAGCGTCTATCCAAGTACGAGCGCCCATTTCTATTTCGGATTGAATAATATCTCGTCCGCAACGCCCGGACAGACCATTACGCTAACGGGATTCGCCGATGAAACGCTGCCCTCAGCCGTAAGTCCCGAACCATCCAGCTACGCGCTGTCTGCGGCCGGCCTCACTCTGCTGGTATTGGGCGCGTGGCGCCGCCGCCGGGCCAAGACTAGCTTACGGGCGGAGCGAAGCTAGGCACGCTCGGGCAGCGTGAACCAGAGACAAGTTCCGCTTTGACAGCTAGAATCGACCCAGATACGTCCTCCGTGGCGCTCAACGATTTTCTTGCAGATGGCTAGGCCCATGCCGTTGCCGGAGTACTTTTCGCGACCGTGCAGGCGCTTGAAAATTCCAAAGACTTTGTCGGCGTACTGCGGTTCAATTCCGATGCCATTGTCTCGGACTGAAAACGTCCACTCGTTTCCATTCAGGCACGCAGAAATGTTTATCCGCGGCGGTTCCTCGCCCCGATATTTGAGGGAGTTGGTCAGTAAGTTCTGAAACAAGCGAGTCAACTGAATCGGATCGCCTACGACGGACGGGAGCGACTCGCAGGTAATGGTGGCCTGAGTTTCTTCAATTCGTGTTTGCAAATCGCGAATTACCTGGTTAACCAGCTGCTCGCAGTCGGTCAGCTTAAAGAAGTCGCTCGAACGTGAATCGATTTTCGAAAAATCAAGTAGATCTTCGATCAATTGCTCCATCCGCTGTGCGCTTTCGACGATGGTGCCGAAAATCGCTTTGCCGTCTGCATCCAGTTGGCCGCGGCACTTCTTAGCGAGGAGCTGAGTATAGATCGATACGGTTCGCAGTGGCTCTTGTAAGTCGTGACTGGCGACGTAGGCGAACTGCTGTAACTCTTCGTTAGAACGAAGCAGTGCTTCCGTTCGCTCCAGTATGCGTTCCTCCAGGTGGATATTGAACTCTCGAATCTGCTCTTCGATCCTCTTCCGCTCTGTGATATCACGTATGGCGCTGGTAATGAGCAGCCCATCGTTGGTCTGCAAGGGGCTAACGCTCAGATCTGCGGGAAACGATGTTCCATCCCGTCGCTGGCCGTATATCTCGTCACCTAGCTCAAGAGGGCGCAGAACGGCTTTGCTCAGATCCTCGTCGGGTACTGGCAAGAGTTCAAAACTCCAGCCCGGAACGAGTAAGGCAATGTGTTTGCCGATCAGACTGGCCCGTTCATAGTCGAACAGCGATTCTGTTCTGGAATTGACCATCAGAACAGTGCCGTCTTCGCGACAGATCACCATTGCGTCGGGAGCTGCCTCAAGGAGTTGCCGGAACTTCTGTTCAGCCTTGTGAAGAACCTCAGCCTGCCGGCGGAGCACATCTGCCTGCTCCTGAAGAATCGCGGTTTTTCGACTCAGCTCGATAAAGACAGTTACTTTCGAACGCAAAATCTCCGGAACAATCGGCTTGAACAGGAAATCGACTGCGCCGAGATCATAGCCGCGGAACAGGTGGTCGTCGTTTCGGTAGCCCGTAAGGAAAAGAATGGGAGTGTGGCGGGATCGCGGCCGGTTTCTGATTAAGGTCGCTGTCTCAAACCCGTCCATGTCAGGCATTTTCACGTCCAGAAGGATCGCAGCAAAATCGTTTTCAAGAAGATGGAGCAGAGCCTCCTTGCCGGAGCGGGCGAGCACGAGTTCCTCACCCAAGCCGTACAAAGCTGCTTCGAGAGAGATGAGATTTTCGGGCGTATCGTCAACGAGTAAGATTTTTATCTTCTGGTCAACGTTCGTTATGTGTTCCCGATGTGTTTCGGTTCCTGCGACTGGCATGCGCTCTGTTCCTCCCGGCCAGAATGCGGCCCGCTACTTCACCAACGCAACGGGTGCTTGCAATAGCTCGTGTCCTTGAGCCACCCAGACGCGCAACACTGAAAACAACTGTTCCAGATCGACAGGTTTCGTAATGTAGTCGGACGCTCCCGCCTCGATGCATTTGGTTCGATCGCCCTTCATGGCTTTAGCGGTGACCGCAATGATCGGCAAGGATTGGAACTCCCGAATTTTCCGAATCGCCCGCATGGTCTCGTAGCCATCCATTTCGGGCATCATGATGTCCATGAGAACGACGTCGATTCCCGGTGTTCGTTTGAGGAGTTCGATTCCTGCCCGGCCGTTCTCCGCATGCATTACCTGTAACTTATGTTGCTCGAGGATGCTGGTTAGCGCAAAGATGTTGCGGACGTCATCGTCTATGACAAGAACCTTCTTTCCGCTGAGCGTTGCATCGCTGCGGCGAACCTGATTGAGCATCTCTTGCTGTACGTCGGAAAGATTCGTTTCGGAACGATGCAAGAGACGCGCGGTCTCTTCCAGCAAGCGCTCCGGGGATTGCGCATATCGAACTGTACTCGCGCGGGCGACCCCGCTGAACGCGGCCTCTTCCTGTTCGCTCAAGTCGCGCCTGCTATAGAGGACAATCGGAGGGGTTGCCGTGCCGGTTGCGCCCTGAACCTCGGTAATCAGCGAAACGGGGTTCATATCGCTCAAGCGAAGATCGATTACTAAGCCGTCCAAGTACTCCTGCCGCACGGAATCCAGTGCCTCTTTTCCTGACCGAACGTCCAGTACGGCGAGGTCTGGTCCACTCAGCAAATCTCGTAACTTGTCTCGGCGTGTGAGGTCATCAGTGACGATCAACAGCTTCTTGACTCGCGGGCGGGCAGAGTGTTCAATGGTGCCGAACGCTTGGATAAGACCGTCCTTCGTCATCGCCTTTTCCAAATACGTCATCGCTCCGAGGGCCATACCGCGGCGACGATTCTCGTCACCCGAGATGACGTGAACGGGAATGTGTCTGGTTGAAGGGTCGTGTTTCAAACGATCGAGGATGGTCCAGCCCGCCATGTCAGGCAGGTTAATGTCTAAAGTGATCGCTCCAGGTCTGAATTCGCGCGCAAGCGATAGTGCAGTACTACCGCGCAGCGCTACCAGTCCCTTCAGGCCTTTTTCATGCGCGAGATCGAGCAGGATCCGAGCGAAGGTGACATCGTCTTCTACAATCAGCAGAACCGGATCTCCAGCCTCGATCAAATTGCGGTCATCGTCGATGGCAAGGTCCTCGACGATAGCATCCGACACGCTGGAAGGAGCCGGGAGAATCATGTCAACTGTGGAATGCGCGCCGGTTTCTGTTACTGCTGCTTCAAGTGCGGGAGTTGGTCTAAAATCTGCTCTCGAGATAATGGCCGGTGCAACATAGGTCTGCGGCAGGTACAGAGTAAATGTGCTTCCTTCGCCGGGCGCACTTTGCAAGCGGATCTCGCCGCCTAACAAGCGCGCGAGCTCGCGGCTGATCGAGAGACCCAGACCGGTACCACCGTATCTGCGGCTGGTGGTTCCGTCGGCCTGTTGAAACGCTTCGAAGATAATTCTTTGCTTTTCCTGAGGTATGCCGATGCCGCTATCCGTTACGGAGAACGCAATCACCGATTTGGCGCGGTTGAGCACCGGATGATTCGCACTCCACCCGGTGAGTGCCTGTTCCATATTTAGGCGGACTGCGCCGTTTCCGGTAAATTTGATGGCGTTCGATAGCAGATTCTTGAGGACTTGCTGCAATCGCTTGACGTCGGTTAGGATGGTCTCGGAGGGGAGGTTTTGCTCCAGGTCGACTGTGAACTCGAGACCCTTGCCTTCGGCGACGTGCCGGAAGGTGCGGGAGCAATAGTCGCGCAGATCCAAGAACCGCACGCTTCCCACTTCGACGTCCATTTTTCCCGACTCGATTTTGCTGAGGTCGAGAATATCGTTGATCAACGCGAGCAGATCGGTGCCGGACGAATGGATTGTCTCGGCGTACTTCACCTGTTTCGACGTTAAGTTGCTGTCGCTGTTCTCCGCCAGCATTTGGGCAAGAATCAGTAGGTTATTAAGTGGGGTACGAAGTTCGTGGCTCATGTTTGCCAGGAACTCGCTCTTGTACTTGGAGGTGAGCGCCAACTGTTCGGCCTTCTCCTCGAGTGCTCCCTTCGCTTGCTCGACTTCTCGATTCTTGGTCTCGACTTCGGTCTTCTGCTCCGCAAGCAACTGAGCTTTTTCTTCCAGTTCGGCGTTAGTCTTTTGAAGTTGTTCGGCGAGCGCTTGGCTCTGCTTCAGCAATTCCTCGGTACGCATCGTCGCTGCGATGGTGTTCAGGACGATGCCGATACTCTGCGTGAGTTGATCGAGAAAGGCAAGGTGGTTATCGCTGAACTGCCGAAATGAGGCGAGTTCAATGACGGCCTTGGCTTCCCCCTCGAAGAGAACCGGCAGCACGACAATGCTTACGGAAGTTCCATGCGCCAGGCTGGAGCTGATTCTCATCGCGTCTTTCGGCACGTCGGTGATGAGAATGCGGGCCCGCTCCATCGCGCACTGGCCGACAAGTCCCTGCCCCATCTTGAAGTACTTAGGAACCTGATTTCCGTCTTCCGATGCGTACGCTGCCATTAATTTGAGTGCCGGGTCTTCGTCAGCAGAATCTGCGATGTAGAAACTGCCCCCTTGTGCTCCGACCAGCGGCGTCAGTTCCGATAGAAGCAAGTTAGAAACCGCGAGAAGGTCGCGCTGGCCTTGCATCATTCCGGTGAACTTGGCGATATTCGTTTTCAACCAATCCTGGTCTGTGTTCTTCCTGGTCGTTTCAGCCAGGTTTCCGATCATTTCGTTGATGTTGTCTTTGAGCGCCGCGACTTCGCCTTGGGCAGCGACAGCGATGGACCTGGTGAGATCGCCCTTGGTAACAGCGGTTGCCACGTCTGCGATGGCTCGAACCTGAGTTGTCAGATTCGCGGCAAGCTGATTCACGTTGTCGGTGAGATCGCGCCAGATACCTGCGGCTCCGGGAACGCGGGCCTGTCCGCCGAGCTTACCTTCGATGCCGACCTCGCGCGCGACGTTGCTCACCTGATCCGCAAACACGGCCAGAGTGTCGATCATGCCGTTGATAGTGTCGGCCAACTGGGCGATTTCGCCTTTGGTCTCGAGGACGAGTTTACGTTTCAAATCTCCGTTCGCCACGCCCGTGACGACTCTGGCAATGCCGCGGACCTGCGTGGTGAGGTTCGCAGCCATTGAATTCACGTTATCTGTCAGATCCTTCCATGTGCCGCCGACGCCCTTCACTTCCGCTTGGCCTCCGAGTTTACCTTCGGTTCCGACTTCGCGCGCCACACGGGTCACTTCGGAGGCAAAGCTATTGAGCTGGTCGACCATGGTGTTGATGGTGTTCTTCAGCTCGAGAATTTCGCCACGAACATCAACCGTAATTTTGCGGCTTAAGTCGCCGTTGGCAACGGCGGTCGTGACCTGGGCGATATTTCGGACCTGAGCGGTCAGATTACCGGCCATAGAATTCACACTGTCCGTGAGATCTTTCCAGGTACCCGCGACACCACGCACTTCGGCCTGCCCACCGAGCTTGCCTTCCGTGCCGACCTCGCGAGCAACGCGCGTCACTTCAGCAGCAAACGAGCCGAGCTGATCGACCATGGTGTTGATGGTGTTCTTCAGTTCAAGAATTTCGCCGCGAACATCGACCGTGATTTTGCGAGAAAGGTCGCCTTTCGCGACGGCTGTCGTGACCTCGGCGATGTTGCGAACCTGAGTCGTCAAGTTCGCAGCCATGGAGTTCACGCTATCTGTCAAGTCTTTCCAAGTTCCAGCAACACCCTTCACATCCGCCTGGCCGCCCAGCTTGCCCTCGGTTCCGACTTCACGTGCCACGCGCGTGACTTCGGAAGCGAACGAGCTGAGCTGGTCAACCATGATGTTGATCGTGTTTTTGAGTTCGAGTATTTCGCCGCGCGCATCGACCGTAATCTTGGTCGTGAGATCGCCCTTTGCCACGGCTGTTGTGACGCCTGCGATGTTGCGGACCTGATTCGTTAAGTTGCTGGCCATGGAGTTCACGGAATCGGTGAGATCTTTCCATGTACCGGCGACACCGCGCACGTCGGCCTGGCCGCCCAATTTGCCTTCGGTACCGACTTCTCGCGCGACACGCGTCACCTCTCCGGCGAACGCGTTCAGCTGGTCGACCATGGTGTTGATGGTGTTTTTCAACTCCAAGATTTCGCCGCGCGCATCGACGGTGATCTTGGTGGACAGATCGCCACGCGCGACAGCGGTCGTAACCTGAGCGATGTTTCGGACCTGGCTGGTGAGGTTGCCGGCCATGAAGTTCACGCTGTCGGTAAGATCCTTCCAGGTTCCGGCGACGCCTTTCGAATCGGCTTGGCCGCCCAGTTTTCCTTCTGTACCGACTTCGCGCGCGACGCGGGTCACTTCTCCGGCAAACGCATTCAACTGGTCGACCATGGTGTTGATGGTGTTTTTCAACTCCAAGATTTCGCCGCTGACATGGACAGTGATTTTTCGGCTCAAGTCGCCTTTAGCGACAGCGGTTGTGACTTCGGCGATATTTCGCACCTGACCGGTCAAATTGCCGGCCATCGAATTCACGCTGTCGGTGAGATCCTTCCAAGTTCCGGCGACACCCCGCACGTCGGCCTGGCCGCCCAACTTACCTTCCGTACCGACTTCGCGCGCGACACGCGTCACTTCCGAGGCAAAGGAGCTGAGCTGATCGACCATGGTGTTGATGGTGTTCTTCAGCTCCAGGATTTCGCCGCGCACGTCGACCGTGATCTTCCTAGAAAGATCGCCGCCTGCCACGGCGGTTGTGACTTCTGCGATGTTGCGGACCTGATCGGTCAAATTGCTGGCCATGGAATTGACCGAATCCGTCAGATCCTTCCACGTTCCGGCAACTCCCTTGACTTCGGCTTGCCCGCCAAGCTCGCCTTCGGTTCCGACTTCGCGCGCCACGCGGGTCACTTCCGAAGCAAAGGCGTTCAACTGGTCGACCATGGTGTTGATGGTGTTTTTGAGCTCGAGGATTTCGCCTCGCACATCGACAGTAATCTTGCGGGAGAGATCGCCATTGGCGACCGCTGTGGTAACTTCTGCGATATTTCGAACCTGCGCGGTGAGATTGCCCGCCATCGAGTTCACGCTCTCGGTGAGATCCTTCCAAACGCCGCCGACGCCGGTGACCTCCGCTTGCCCACCCAGCTCGCCTTCGGTGCCGACCTCGCGGGCCACACGAGTTACTTCAGAAGCAAAACTGTTGAGCTGGTCGACCATCGTGTTGATGGTGTTTTTCAGCTCGAGAATTTCGCCGCGCGCATCGACGGTGATTTTGGTGGAGAGATCACCTTTGGCAACGGCTGTGGTGACGCCCGCGATATTCCGGACTTGTGCAGTGAGGTTGCCGGCCATGGAGTTGACGCTGTCGGTGAGATCCTTCCAGACACCGCCGACGCCCTTCACCTGAGCCTGTCCTCCGAGTTTGCCTTCGGTGCCAACCTCTCGGGCGACGCGGGTAACTTCAGAAGCGAAGCTATTGAGCTGATCGACCATGGTGTTGATGGTGTTCTTTAGCTCTAAGATTTCGCCGCGCGCATCGACCGTAATTTTGGTCGAAAGATCGCCCTTAGCGACCGCGGTCGTGACGCCGGCGATGTTGCGGACCTGATTGGTCAAATTGCCGGCCATGGAATTCACGCTCTCTGTCAGGTCTCGCCACGTGCCGGCGACGCCCGTCACCTCGGCTTGACCGCCGAGCTTGCCCTCGGTTCCGACCTCGCGTGCCACACGTGTCACTTCCGAGGCAAAGGAGCTGAGCTGGTCGACCATGGTGTTGATGGTGTTCTTCAGCTCGAGGATTTCGCCTCTTACCGCAACGGTGATTTTCCGCGATAGATCGCCTTTAGCGACCGCGGTCGTCACTTCTGCGATGTTGCGGACCTGGCCGGTAAGATTTCCGGCCATGGAGTTCACGCTGTCGGTCAAGTCTTTCCACGTGCCAGCGACGTCGCGCACGTCGGCCTGCCCGCCCAGGATGCCTTCGGTGCCGACTTCTCGGGCTACGCGCGTGACCTCGGATGCGAAGGCGTTGAGCTGATCGACCATGGTGTTGATGGTGTTCTTGAGCTCGAGGATTTCGCCGCGGACATCGACCGTAATTTTTCTGGAGAGATCACCGGTTGCGACGGCGGTGGTCACTTCGGCGATGTTACGGACTTGGGCGGTGAGATTACCCGCCATGGAGTTAACGCTGTCGGTTAAGTCTTTCCAGACGCCGCCGACGCCTTTTACTTCCGCCTGACCACCTAGCTTTCCTTCTGTTCCGACTTCGCGCGCCACGCGCGTCACTTCCGAAGCGAACGAACTAAGCTGGTCGACCATGGTGTTGATGGTGTTTTTCAACTCAAGGATTTCGCCTTGCACATCGACCGTGATTTTGCGTGACAGGTCGCCGTTCGCAACTGCGGTTGTGACTTCTGCGATGTTGCGGACTTGCGCGGTCAGATTTCCCGCCATGGAGTTGACGCTGTCGGTGAGGTCCTTCCAAACGCCGCCGACGCCCTTGACGGTTGCCTGGCCGCCGAGTTTGCCTTCGGTTGCTACTTCACGAGCGACGCGGGTGACTTCCGAAGCGAACGAGTTCAGCTGGTCGACCATGGTGTTGACGACCTGCGCGGTGTGGAGGAACTCACCCTTCAGTGACCTGCCGTCTACTTCGACAGCCATGGTTTGAGAGAGATCTCCTTTCGCAACTGCGCCAATGACGCGGGCCACTTCGGTCGATGGCTGGACGAGATCGCCTATCAGCCCATTCACCGACTCAACACAATCACACCAATCACCGGTAGCCGAACCGAGTGAAGCGCGCTGCTCAATTTTGCCGTCTTTTCCGACTGCCTGGTTGATGCGCTTGAATTCCCCGGCCATGCGCTGGTTCAATTTGAAGACATCGTTCAACGTGTCCGCTATTTTTCCCGCTACTCCCGTCCGGTCGACGGGCAGACGCACAGAAAAATCTCCATCCCTGAACGCGATCAAGGCTTCGAGCAAAACGGTGGTATCGAGAACGTCAGCGACCGACTCAGGGTTCATGGAACAACTCCTTGCAAAAAATTTGGAATGTATGCGGCGGAAAACACAAATAGACGAGAGCCCGCCGGGCCCCTCGCCTCGGGAGAGCTTTAGTCCGGCCCTCTTACCCTACCGTTACGGGTAGATAGAGTCTGCCGCACGACAGCGCCTATCTTCATGAATTCATTCAAGTCAGAAGGTTTTCGAAAATAGGAACTGGCTCCCAGCTTGAAAACATCCTCCCGATCAGCAGGGGAGTTGGACGAGGTAATCACGATCACTGGAATCGAACTACCGCCCGGCGTCCGCTTGATTCTTTGGAGTACTTCTCTGCCTTCGCAGCGGGGCATATTCAGATCGAGAAGAACCAGATCGGGCCATTGTTGAGACGAGTTTTCGACCGCCGCCAGGAATTTGGCTGCTTCCTCGCCGTCCTGAATGACGTGCAGATCGAGATCTAAATTCTCGTTCTGGAGCGCTTCTCGGATCAGGTAAACATCGGCAGCGCTATCTTCGACGAGCAGTACGCGAACGTTGCCAGCTGCGGGCCGGTCAGTCACGGCGCCCCACTTGAGGATTTTGGGTCCGGCGCATTCTATAAGAGTGGCTCCGATTTCTAATCGGATGATTTGCTTGCAGCCACTAGCCGGAGAGGTGTTAGGGGTGTTCTGGCGAGGAGCCCCCTGCTTAGCTGCGTAAGCCGTCGAACGCTTGCTCGATTTCGGCCTTTGCTTCGGAGGAAGGGGGTACGAACGGCAGGCGGGGCGGACCTCCGTAGTAGCCGTTTACATCCATGGCATGTTTCAGGCCGGGGATTCCGTACTTGGTGACGACCAGTTGCGAAGCGGGCTTGATGCGCGCCTGCCAGTCTTTCCCGGCATCCTGCTCACGCATGCGGAAAGCCTCCCAAATGGTGACGCACGCATACGGGAGCGGATTGGCGAGGGCCAGGATGGCTCCGGCGGCTCCAATTTGCAGCGCTTCCCACAAGCTTCCGGCGGCGCCGGTCAGCACCTGAAACCCTGGCTTGACGGCACGCACGGTTTCGTTCATCATTTCCAGATTTCCGGAGCTATCTTTCATGCCGATGATGTTGGGGTGATGCGAAAGTTCGGCGATGGTCTCGACCGGCAAAGCGTAGCCGGTGACTTGGGGGATGTTGTAGAGCAGAATCGGGAGCTTCGATTGGTCGGCAACGGCGCGGAAAAATAGCGTTTGCGTTTCAGGCCGGTGCATTTGGGCCCGGTAGTAAAACGGCGTGAGCGTGAGTGCAGCGTGGTAGCCGGCCTCGGCGGCACGGTTGGCGATGCGAACCGTTTCGTGAACGCTTTCCGCGCCCACGCCGGCGATGAGTGTCTTGCCTTGAGCGCTTGCTTCCGCGATCCATTCCATCAATTGAATGCGTTCGTCAATGTTCAGGAGCGGCGTTTCGCCGGTGGATCCACACACCACATATCCGCTTAGAGCAATATGATTCAGCTTTTGAATGTTGTGGAAGACTTTCGTTTTATATAGGTCGCCCTCGGCGTTGAAGCAGGTGGTAAGTGCGGGATAGATTCCCTGAAGTTTCATAAAGCCTCCGACCGTGCAAAGAGAAAGGCCTGCTAGCACCATCGCGCCAGCAGGCCTTCCAGATAGCGAGTTACCTACTTGGCGATAAACGTAATCACCAGCGTATATAGTGCGAGCGATTCGATGAGCACCAAGCCGAGAATGAGGGCCACACGAATGGCGGCAATCGCTCCGGGGTTGCGGGCCATCGCTTCCGCGGCTGAGGCAGTAGCTCTTCCCTGACCCAGACCGCAAAGGCCGGATGCGATTCCCATGGCGATGTATGCTGCCGCGAGACGGGTGGCGTCGGAAGGCGCTGTTCCGGTTGCGGCGGGTTGTGCTTGGGCGAGCACTGGTGTCGCCGCGGCTAACAGGCTCGTGATGAGCATGATGAGTTTGTTTTTCATTTTTCTCCTAATTTAAACGCGCACAACGCGAGGGCCCTGTGCGCTTGTAACAAGTTGCTGCCAGGAGGTGGTTCGACACCGTGCGTTGGGACGCCGGGCGCTCACACTGGAAGCGATAAGGCCTCAATGCTCATGCGACACAGCCCCGCCAACGTAGACCATCGCGAGCAGCATAAATATGTACGCCTGCAGCAATGAAACAAACAGATGCAGGCCTATGAAGATGACCGGAATGATAACTTTCGTGAGACTGATAAAGGTCAAATATACCTGCTCACCCGCAAACATATTGGCGTAGAGACGAACCGTGAGCGAAAGCGGACGAGCGAAGTGGCTGATCATTTCGATCGGCAACATGAGCGGGGCGAGCCAGAGCATGGGACCGAGGAACTGTTTGATGTAGCCGAATCCATGCGTTCTGGCTCCGGCGGCGTGATAGAAGAGGAACGTTGAAACCGCGAGGCCCAAAGGCACCATGGGGTACATGGTGGGCGAATCGAAGCCGGGAATCAGGCCGATCAAGTTCATGAACAGGATGAAAAGGAAAACGGTGCCGAAGAACGCCAGGTAACGCGGACCTTCGTGGCCGACCACTTCCTCGGCCGAGGCATGGACGAAATCGTAGACGACTTCGAGGACGTGCTGAACTTTTCCGGGCCGATCGACGGAAAACGCACGCCGGGCCAAGCCGAAGAATATGAGAACGAACAGCACGACCAGAATTTGACAGACCATCCAGTCGCTCCAGGGATTATTCGGGTCCTGCGCAGGAAAATGGATGGCGTTCAACAACGCGTTTGCCGGACGGGCGAGCGCGCGGTTGAAGAGACCGGTAATCCAGAGTTCGTGTGGCATTTAGGGCGTGCGTCCGCTTCCCGTGAAGCTTTGGACTATTTCGATAATTGATGAAAGAAGTACTGCGGCGGTGCTGGCGAGAAGACCCAAAACGACCGCCAACACGTTGACTTCTAAGCCTTTGACTATAACATAGGCGAATGTGAACAGAATCAGATAGCGGGCTACGAAGGCTCCAGCCTTCCAGGGCTGACGGGGTGCGTCACTGGGTGCGATCGAACGCGCCAAGCGCTCGAACAGCCAGAGATTACCGAGCGAACCCAACGCGCCTAACAGGAAGCCGAAAGCGGAGCGCGGACCGAGGACCCAGTAGTACGAAACGAACCCGGCCAGGCCAAATAAAAGGGTGAGCCAATAGAGTCGGCGAAGAGCTTGGTCGCTGCTTTGACTCGTCATTTGGTGAATAATCACTTCCGTGCTTCGCGTGACAACTCGCGGATTATTTGGATCAGCCCGGCGGCCATTCCCAGTAGGATGCCCACTACTCGCAAGAAGGGAATGTGAAGCCAGTGATCGGCGAGCGCGCCGACAATGTAACCCGCCACGACGGAAGCCGGGAGGGTGAGCGCGAGGGACAGGTACTTACCGAGCCAGATCATCGACTTGTCAGGCTTGACCGGCATTTTGCGAAACGAACCCATTGTAGAGCGCGCCACGGGCGAAGAGAGGGCGCATTTTGCGGAACGATTTACCTCGACGTCACCCAATGGGTTCGTTTTTGCGAGTTGGGCCGACGATCCGACGGGCGAGACTTAGCATTTCGTCGAGCACTTCGGAAACATCCTCGCCTCGATCTTCGCGACTGATCCAATCTTCCACAAGAGAAAAGAATTGGCTGGCCAGCGGATGGGAGGCGGCGATAAGCGAGTTGTCGGGCGGATCGATGATGATACTGGCACAGACCGCGATACATTCGTCACAGATGTAAGCGCGTGGGTAGTCGCTGGGAGACGAGATCAACTTGCCGACCGTGTCCTCGCTCTTATGGCAGAACGAACAGGCGAGGTTGTCTTCTTTCGGATGCCTGCGAAACACGTAACGTACCTCGACGAGATGGACTCGATACTACTCTAGCGATGGTTGGGAGAGGTTCAAATCCCGTCGAAAAAGATTGACGCTCATTACGTGGGTGATTTACATTAGAACCCCACTTCTTCTGATCGCAAATGGGTAGGTTGCCCGGAAGATGCGGGAGGAGGTTGTTGTGAAACCCACATACAGGCTCTATGGAGCCATTCTCGTTTCTCTTTCGCTGCCTTGCTCCTTGCGAGCGAACAGCGTGAACGTAACGGCAACTGTTAAGGCGAGTTCGGCGGTGCCCTTCACGTCTTTCAGAGTTTATACGGATAACGGTCCCGATACTGTAACTGCGCCTCCCGGTTGGACTGCTGCGCGCGTCGCGGGCTCGACCCGGGCTTGGAACTTGTCCGGCGGAGCGGTTCCACCGGGCAGCAGTCTTACGGCGACGATCACTGTTGCCGGGAATAATACCCCGGGTGGTTCCTTTATCGGCGGCGATTATAAAAACGCGGCCGGCAACACGGTTTGGGTCACAACGTGTCCCGACCCCTTGTCGCAGATCGTGATCGGTGCTGGGAACAGCAGTGTCAATTATCTTGGCTATACCATTCCCGCGGGGCAGTACGGATATTTCTATGAATGGTGGAACCCGGCGGGATTCGGCGACCAGACCAAGACGGCGAATATCAATCTCGGACTGGCGAGCGGCGCCTACAACTTTGCGGTCATTGCGAACTCTTTCTCCGTAGCGGAGCTTTCGCAGCAGCAAGGCTTGCAAATGCAAGGGTCCGACGCGACGATGACGGCGTTCATGGACGCGGGGAGCGCCACTGGCACGCCTGGTAAGACGACGGGCTGGTCCTTCGATCCCACGACCGGTATCGCGACTGCCACATTTGACCCAGGCGATCCAACGGCGGGTCTGGGCGCAAATGAAGCGTCTGAGATCATGGCATTCACTTCCGCATTCGCGCCCGAGATCGGCGATCCGAACGTATCGGCAGTGTACATATCCGATTTTCCATGTCCAGGCGGCAGTACCTTTGTCCCTTCTATCCCTGAACCTGGGACCGCGATGCTGCTGGCGCTCGGCATCGGGTGCATAGCCGCGGCACGACTTCGCCGATCCCGTTCGACGTAATCAGGTCAACTCTCGGGTGGGCGGGTAAAACCGGACCAGCGGGACATGCCGGGCAGGTCGAGACCGAACTGATCGAGCAGGCGACCGACGATGTGATGAACGACGTCGTCCAGATTTTGGGGGCGATTGTAGAAGGCGGGCACGGGGGCGAGGATGACGGCGCCCATGCGGGTGAGGGCCAGCATGTTCTCGAGATGAATTTCGCTGAACGGGCTTTCGCGGGCGAGCAGGACGAGCTTGCGACGCTCTTTTAGGATGACGTCGGCGGCGCGGCAGATGAGTGTGTCGCCAAAGCCGGCGCGTATAGCGGCAAGGGTCTTCATGCTGCAGGGCGCGACGATCATTCCATCGGTCTTAAATGAGCCGCTCGAGACAGAGGCGGCCTGATTGTCTTCGTGGTGAACAACCGAGGCGAGTGCTTCAACCTGATCGAGAGTGTAATGAGTCTCGTGAGCGATGGTGGCGCGAGACCAGCGGCTGAGGATCAGGTGCGTTTCGATCGAAAGCGCCTGCAGCGCTTCGAGGGTGCGAATACCGAAGATGGCTCCCGAAGCGCCGGTGACGCCCAACACAATTCTCATTGAGCGGAGTGGTCGTGCGAGATCTGCCCGAGCAGTTCCTCGACGGCGCGGTCGAGCTGGCGATCCTTGGCGGGTTGTCCGCCGGGGCCATTCAGGGCGTCGCCGACCAAGCGCTCGACTAAGATGTCGACCGGGCGCGGATGCATCTCCATGGTCTGGCCATCCTCGGCTTGCACGCGGATGAACGGCACGCGAATAACGGATCCGTCGATCAACTGCGTGCCTCCGGTGTAGATGATCCAGCCGGCGGTGGGTTCGCCGACAACTTTGCCGAGTTTCAGCGCGCGATAACCTTCGGTGAAGTCTTCGGCGTCGGAGAGCGAATCCTGATTTGTTACGAGGATTGTGGGGAGACCCAGCGCACGTTGACCGAGATAAGGCCGGGCTGGCGCGGGGCTTCCGTTGCGCGGCGTCATGGTCAAGTAATTCTTGCGAGTGAAGACATCGAGCGCGTATTCGTTCACGAAGCCGCCGTTGTTGTCGCGGATGTCGATCACGACACCTTCTTTGGTTTGATTCTGCACGTCGAGATCGATGTAGAGCTGGGTTAACGATTGCGAGGACATGTCGGCGAGATGCACATAACCGAGCTTGCCGCCGCTGACACGCTCCACATAAGCGCGATTCCCTTCCACCCAGGAGCGATAGAGCAACCCTTTTTCTGTCGAAAGCGACACAGGGCGCACAATGACTTCGCGTTTTTGGGCACCTCGACCTGCGGCGCCGATCTCGAGCACGACGCGGCGATCCACTTTGTTCTGAAGCAGCGAATCGAGATTGGTTTGCTGTCCGATAGCCTCGCCGTCAACGGAGAGTAAAACCTCGCCTGTTTTGATGGTGCCCTCGAGCGCGGCGGGCCCGAGCGGAACGACTTCGCGGATGACGAGACCTTGGCCCCCTTCGTAGGGCTCGCGTTCAAAACGAAGACCGAGGCGGCCGATGGGGGTCACGGCGGGAGAGAACGGGGTCGGCTGAAAGGCGGGAGTGCGCGGTGGAGGATTGATGCCCGAATGCGACGAGTTGAGCTCGCCAATCATGAGATTGATGACGCGGCGCATCTCGTCGGGAGTGCGGCTCCCGGCGATGTAAGGAGCGTAGACGTCGTGAAGATGAGACCAGTTCTGGCCGTGGAACTCGGGATCGTAGAAGCGCTTGTTCAAGACTCCCCAGC
Organism: uncultured Acidobacteriaceae bacterium; assembly: GCA_963787615.1. Classification (GTDB taxonomy): domain Bacteria; phylum Acidobacteriota; class Terriglobia; order Bryobacterales; family Bryobacteraceae; genus Bog-105. The sequence continues at coordinate 503,731 of CAWBDJ010000003.1, forward strand.
CCTCTTCGAAGGCAGCAAGTTTTTCGTCATCGAAGTCGACGTCGAGCGCCGCGGTCACGTTGATTGTTTTCGGGACATGCGTGTCCACGGGCATGGAGGTTACGTGGCCGGCATCCAGGAAGTAAAGCTGCTTCGAATCGGGCGTGAATTGGTAATGGCTCTTGGGCGTTGCCGTTGAAGTGAGCTGGTGGGGAGACGGCGGCGTCGTTGCGAGCTCGTCAAGCGGGTAGGAGTAGAGGTTACGCTGATTGCCTGTGATGGCGAGGAAGATGAGAGTCTTTCCATCGGGGCTGATGACCGGCTGACCCGAGTCGAAGCCAAGCGGCACGAAGGTAAGCCGTTCCCTGATTCCTGCGAACACGACACGGGTCGGCTCGGGCTTCTTGTGCGCGGATTTTGCATCGCGATCGGCGGTGGATTCGAGCGCCTCGTTTGCGATTGCAGGCACAGGCACGTCGGCGGGCTTGTCGGGAGGCTTATCGGGTTGCGTCGTAGGACTGCGATCAGGGGTCTGTTGAGGGGTGCGGAAGAGCTCGCGGAATTGATCTTCGCGGAACTTGGGTAGATGCGGAAGGAGATCGAGGCGCGCCATCTCAGAGGGTTCGCTGCGCTGTGCGGTATCGAATAGAAGATATTTGCCGTCGGGAGACCACGCGATGCGGGTGGCGGTTTCCCCATTGGCAAGAAAAGTGACCGGTTGGGCTTTTTGAGCGCCATCCGCGGGGGCCACGTTCACATTGCGAAATGATTTTGCTCCCACGCTGGTGTAAGCGATAAATTTGCTGTCGGGCGACCAGGCGAGGACGGGATTTTGCAGAAAGCCGGAGGCGAGCGTACGGTCTTTCTTGGTATCGAGAGACAAAACGCGGAGCTCGCGTTCACCTCGCACGAAGGCCAAGAGTTTGCCATCCGGCGAGAACAGGGCGCTCTCGTCGTCCTGGTTGGAATTTGTGAGCTGGGCTTCGCTGTTCTTGGTCAGATCGTATTGAAAGAGCTGCTCATGGCCGTTGCGCGTGGATGTGTAAATGATGCGATTGCTGTCCGGTGACCAGTGAACGGAAAGTTCTGGAGCTGCGGTGTGGGTGATGCGAATGGCATCACCGCCGTCGGCGGCGGAGGCGGCAAACACTTCGCCGTGCGCAATGAGTGCGATTTTCTTGCCGTCCGGGGAGAGAGCTAAATCGGAAAATTGCGTGAGTTGCTGATGTGTGACTTCGGGGGTTGAGACGGCGCCACGCAATTTGATGGGTACCTGCGCTACGGAACCGGATCTGGTATCCAGTTTCCAGATTGTGAAGTTACGCTCGAAGACAATCTCGCGCCCGTCGTAGCTGATGGAGGGCCAGAGAAGGCGTCCGTCGTCAAAATGGCTAAGCTGTTTTGGAGTAGATTTTTCGCCGAGCGGCTGCCGAAAGATATTTTCAGCGCCGCTGCGATCGGAAGTATAGAAGATAGATTGCCCGTCTTCGGACCACATGGGCCAGCCCTGCTTGGCGTCCTCTTCAACGACGCGCTTGTAAGTGCCGGCATCAGAAATTTGCTTAATCCAGATTTCCGATTCATCGATGTGGCTGTGACCGTGCCGCCACCACTGTGCGTAACTCATTCCCTTGGCGACAAAAGCGAGGCGGGTGCCGTCAGGGGAGGGTGCGCCGCGAAATTCATTGAAGAATCGATCGCGCGTGACTTCGAGCGGAGTGCCACCGTTTACACTCACGCGGAAGATGTCGTTCGCGCTGCCGACATCGTTTGTCGACGATGTGAAGTAGAGCCACTTACCGTCACGCGACCAGCCGTCGAGCAGCTCCGGGGAATCGCTGAAGGTGAGGCGAGTTAGTTGCCCAGTGGCAAAGGTAAGGACGTAGATGTCTCCGTTGCCGGTGCGGGTGGAAGTGAACGCAAGCTTGGTCCCGTCGGGCGAATAGAGCGGGCGCGATTCCGTGGCTGGATGCGAGACGAGCAGGCGAGCTTCGCCGCCTTTGGCTGGGGCAGTCCAGATATCGCCTCCGGAAACGAAGGCGATTTCGGAGCGGTCGGGTGAGAGCGCGGGCTCACCAAGCGAGGGGAGCGGAGTGACTGCAGCGTTCGCGGCGAAGGCGGCAGACAAGGATAGTGCAGCTACAAAAAACATAAGGCACGGGAAACAAAGAGCGTATCAAATTTACAGAAGCGCAACAGGTGGAGCACGTGGGCGAAAGTTACGAGTCTTAAGCTAGGAGCTTTCGCATCTTTTGCGCGGCAACCTTGCTCAAGGATCTGCTCAAGGGCTCTTTGGTTTGCGGGTGCTTCAGATCGGGCGCAATCTCGAGCAGCGGCTCAAGCACGAAGCGGCGCTCCAGCAGACGGGGGTGAGGAATGGTTAGCTGTGGCGTGTCTATGACGATGTTTCCGAAAAGAAGAACGTCGAGGTCGATTACTCGGGGACCTTTTCGAATGGTACCGGGACCGCGCGTGCGCCCCAGTTCGCGCTCAATTCTCTGCAGCATGGCCAGTAGCTGAAGAGGGAAACAACTCGTTTGGCACTCCACGACCATGTTCAGGAAGCATGGCTGGTGCTTAAAGTCCTGTGGTTCGGTTTCATATATCGACGAGCGTGAAAGGACGTGAATGCTGTCTTGTTCCAGCGCGGTTATTGCATGCTCCAGGTTCTGTTCGCGCGAACCGAGATTCGATCCAAGCGAGAGAAAGACCGTTTTAGCTGACATTACTGCCAGACCATATTCAGACGCCGTGTGCTTAGCAGCTCGCGCAGCTCCGAGTTGCTAAGATTTCTCTCTTTGCCCGCTTCATCTATAACGGTGATCCTGCCTATACGGCGAAGATCCTCGCTTCGAAAACGGATGGTTCCGGAGGCATCCGTTTCGCCGCCCCCTGTCGGAAGCAGACCACAACCCGCACCGCAGGGCCAATCAAACAGACAGGCGCTGAGGTGCGCGCCCGCAAGCGGCTCATTACTGGCACTCCGAATGTGCAACACGTACTCGTACTGCGGCAAGCTCCACAGCTGTTTCACCGTAATTTCTTGCTCCCTGCCTATGACTAAGTCGGTTTTGAGGCCGAAGCCGACGCTGGCTACTCCACCAGCCTCCTGGACGAAGTACCTGTGGGCGAGAGCGAGCTGTGAATTGGTTGCGACTACGAAGATTTCGCCTTGCGCATCGGTGCCAAAGTCTCCGATCTTGATTCCCCCCGGCCCCACCGCAATGACTGTAACTCGCGCCGTACAGAGACACTGTGACGCGTGCGTTCACGAGCGGTCTGCTGTCCGGGTAGAGAAGGCGTATCGTACGACGCAAAGGCGGCGGCAAAATGATGGCATTCTTGTCCGCGCGCCCAATCTGCGAAAGAGCTTTTTTCCAATCAGCTCCACCATTCTCTTTTCGCAATGGAAGAGAAAGATAAATGGTCGGGAACTGCTTCACGTATTCTGGGGGCCCCGCCGTCCCATACGCAAATTCTTCCACCTGAAGAGACTTTGGAGAGTCAAGCACTCGATCTGAAATGGCGACTAGAAGCTTGTAGTCAAAAGCCTGCTCCCAATACTTCGGGAATCGAACAGTCTTGCGCTGCTGAAATGTGCCATTTCGAATCGTGCCGGTGAGAACTGCGTCATCAGCTCCCCAGCGGTTCGCGATCAGCCATGCTTCTCCGCTCATTACCGGATGCGTCGAATCTCCGAGAAATATCTTCGTCGCTTGCGCAGAGTGCAGCGTATATGCGCACGCTGCACCAATGAACGTTAGCGCCATGGCTGATTTCATTAGTCCAGAGCCCTTTCAGGAGATCGAACTCGCGTCCAATCAAAACAGCGGGTCCTGCGATCCTGCGAAGCGATGGCGGCGAGGGAATTTGGAAATACTCGAACGCGCGCTCGGTCGCGATGCGGCCGCGCGGCGTTCGATCCAGAAATCCTAACTGCATCAGGTAAGGTTCGTAGACTTCTTCGATGGTGTCGGCCTGCTCGTCGATGGATGCGGCGATGGTGCTGAGGCCCACAGGGCCGCCGCCATATTTCACGGCGATGGTGGTCATGATTTTTTGGTCTACTTCATCCAGGCCATAGCGATCAACTTTTAATAGATCCAACGCGGCTTGCGCGACCTCACGATCGATGTGTCCCGCCGCGCGGACTTGTGCGTAATCGCGAACTCGTCTCAACAGTCGGTTCGCAATGCGCGGCGTTCCGCGCCCGCGGCGGGCAATTTCGTGCGCCGCGTCAGGTGTGATTGATACATCCAGCAATCCCGCGGACCGGTGCACGATTTTCGCTAGCGTTTCTTCGTCGTAAGGATCGAGGCGCAGCACGATCCCAAAGCGTCCGCGCAAGGGCGCACTGAGCAGGCCTTGACGCGTTGTTGCGCCGACGGCGGTAAACCGCGGCAGTGACATGGAATGCGTGCGCGCGCCCGGACCTGTGCCGATCAGAATGTCCAACCGGAAATCCTCGAGCGCGGAGTACAAGGTCTCCTCGACGTCCGGCAGCAGCCTGTGAATCTCATCAATGAAGAAAACCTGCCGCGCTTTCACGCTCGTGAGAATGCCGGTGAGATCGAGCTTTCTCTGCAGAATCGGCCCTGCGGTCTGGTCGATGGTGACCGACAACTCGTTGGCAATGATCCCGGCGAGGGTGGTCTTGCCCAGCCCGGGGGGTCCGCACAGCAGCACATGGTCCATCGCCTCGCCGCGTTTTTTGGCCGCTTCAATGGCAATGGAAAGCTGTTCGCGGGCGTGCGGCTGCCCGGCGAAATCGTCCAGCCGGGTGGGACGAAGCGCCACTTCAAACTGGCGCTCATCGTCTTGTTCGACCGGCGAAACCATCCCTTGCGGAGGCATCAGACTCTCACGTTAACGCACCAACGCCAACGCAGCGCGAAAGAACGGTTCGAACTCGTCCGGCGCTCCTCGCTCCTTGGCTTTTCGCACCGCTTCCTCTGCCGCGGGGCGTGAACAACCGAGGTTCTGCAACGCCGAGAGCACATCCTTCTCAAGAGCGGTGAATGTGGGACCCGGCTCGGGAGCAGCGGACGCTCCGGCCGCACCTACACCGACCAGTTTGTCCTTCAACTCGAGAACGATCCGCTCGGCGGTCTTCTTACCTACGCCTGGAATGCGCACCAGGAGTTGAACGTCTCCATTGCGAATCGCGGCCACCAGATCCGCAGTTGCCAAACCGGAGAGCACTTTGATGGCGAGCGTCGGGCCAATGCCACTGACGGCAATCAGCCGCTCGAACACCAGCTTTTCTTCGGCCGTCGTGAACCCGAACAGCGCCAAAGCGTCCTCGCGGACGTGTGTGTAGATGCGGAGCGAGACAGCGGCTCCTTCGTTGGGAAGGGACGTATAGGTCGAGATCGGAATCTGCACCTCGTATCCCACGCCTGCAGCTTCGACCATAACCTGGTTCGGATGTTTCTCTAGAATCGTTCCCCGCAGGTGTCCGATCATATAGCTGGAGTGTTAAACGTCAGAAGAACCCGTTGAAACAGCATCATCGCATCCACGTCATCGATTCTCACACCGAAGGTGAACCCACGCGGGTGGTCATCGAAGGGGGTCCGCCGCTCGGGAACGGGTCGCTGAGCGATCGGTTGCAGTTATTCCGCGATCGATACGACCATTTCCGCTCCGCAATCGTCAATGAACCTCGCGGTTCCGATGCCGTCGTCGGAGCCCTGCTGTGCGAACCCGCCGACCGGTCCTGCTCGGCCGGCGTGATTTTCTTCAACAATGTCGGCTACCTCGGGATGTGCGGTCACGGCACGATCGGATTGGCGGTCACACTTGCGTATTTAGGAAAGATCAGGCCCGGCATTCATCGCATTGAAACTCCCGTCGGAATCGTCGAGGCGCAGCTTCATGACGCGCAGAAGGTGACCGTGAATAATGTCCCGAGCTACCGCTCGAAAACAAACGTTGCTGTCGAGGTCGAAGGCTTTGGTCGCGTGACGGGCGATGTGGCCTGGGGCGGGAATTGGTTTTTTCTTACTTACGATTGCCCTTTTGAGCTGTCGATCTCAAATCTCGATGCCTTGACGGACTACACTTGGCGCATTCGTCAAGCACTCTCGCGGGACGCCATTACTGGAGAAAATGGGGGCGAGATCGATCACATCGAAGTGTACGGCCCCGCGACGGCGGCCGGAGCACACAGCAAAAATTTCGTTCTTTGCCCAGGCAAGAGCTACGATAGGTCGCCTTGCGGGACGGGCACGAGTGCGAAACTCGCATGCCTGTACGCCTCGGGCAAGCTGCGCGAAGGACAAGTCTGGCGCCAGGAAAGTTTGATCGGCAGCCTCTTCGAAGGATCGATTTCCGTACGCGACGGCATTGTGTATCCGCACATCACCGGTTCGGCATTCGTGAATTCGGAGGCGTACTTAGTGCTCGACGATCGCGATCCGTTCCGCTGGGGTATTGGCGTTCCGGCGTCTCATGGCGAGGTAGATGGGGACGCCCACGAGCACGATCACGAGGCCCGGCCAAGTGCTCGAGGCGCGATACATAAATAGCGCCAGCAGAATGGCGGTCGCACCCACGATATAAATCACCGGAACGACAGGGTAGCCCAAGGTCCGATACGGCCGCTCGGCAGCAGGGCGCGTGTGCCGCAACCGAATCACTCCCGCAATGGTGAGGATGTAGAAGATCAGGGCGGAGGAAATTACATAATTCAGCAAGTTGCTATATAGATTCCCGTACTGGCCGCTTTGGACGTCGAATGTTCGAGGCAAGACTAACGCAGAGGCCCAAATGCCCTGTACCAGCAGGGATCGCCCGGGAACTTTTGCTTTGTTGAGCGTCCCGGCACTGCGCAGAAACAGTCCGTTGTTCGCCATTGCGTAATACACGCGTGGCCCAGCGAGCACCAGGCTATTGGCACATCCGAACGTAGAAATCATAATGGCGACAGCCATCAGGAGAGCGCCCCATCCAGGCGCGATGGCGTCGAGCATCGCGGTTGCGACACGATCCGCAGGGGCGTGCTGAATAGCTTCTAACGGAAGAGTCAGGAGGTAGCTGACGTTCGCCAGCAGATACAGCACGATCACAATCACGGTCCCGATGATCAACGATTTGGGCAAGGTGCGGCGGGGATCCTTCACCTCTCCGGCAGCGAAGGTGATGTCGTGCCAGGAATCGGCGGAAAAGAGCGACCCCGATTGCGAAACGCAGATGGCGACAAACAATCCGAAGGTGGTCAGCGCGGTGACTCCCGCCGAAATAGGAGTGACGTTCGTTTGCTGCCAAAAGTGCGCGAAGTTCCGGGCAACTGCAGCGGCATTCCGTCCCGCAAACACGCCCACCAAAATCAGTCCCGCGAGCGCTCCCGTCTTGGCAACCGTGAAAAGGTTCTGCACGATCTTCCCGTATCGAATTCCAAGGCTGTTGGTCCAGGTCAGCAGCACAATGACAGCGATTGCCAATAACTGAGTAGTTGAGAGCGAAATGGCGTAGCCGCTCGACAGATGAATGGGCGGAATCAAATAGCTCTGCTCGGAAATGGCAGGAAACAGAATGCCGGTGAAGCGGGCGAAGGCGACAGCCACGGCGGCGATGGTTCCGGTCTGGATGACCGTGAACAGTGTCCAGCCGTAGAGAAATCCCCACAGCGGCGAAAATGCCTCGCGCAGGTAAACATACATTCCGCCCGCCTCCGGCATCATGGAGGCAAGCTCGCCATAAGAGATTGCGGCCGCAATGGTAAGAACGCCCGTAACCGCCCACGCCACGAGCAGCCAGCCGCTGCTTCCCATAACCCGCGCCATGTCCGCCGGAACAATAAAGATGCCCGAGCCGATCATCGTGCCGATCACGATCATTACCGAATCGAACATCCCGAGCTCCCGAATGAAGCCCGAACTCTTATCCACGCGCTGTTCAGTCACAAATCGATCCTAGTTCATTTCCTGGTCGCAGTTCAGCAGCTTACAACGGTTTTCGACATCAGACGGACGATTCGGTCATGCGCGACCCGGACACGCGTTTAGAATTGACTTGGATTCTTTTAAAGGAACCAGTCATGTCTACCTCCATCGGCTCCGGCAGCACGCTCGGCCTTATCATCGGGAACCGCGGCTTCTTTCCAGATCACCTTGCGGCGAGTGGCCGCGAAGAAATGATCGGTGTGCTGGAAAGTGCAGGCGTCCATGTAGTCGCGCTTACTCCTGAAGAATCCAAGTTTGGTGCGGTCGAAACGTTCGAAGAGGCGAAGCGCTGCGGGGATCTTTTCAAAAGGCATGGAGAAGCGATGGAGGGTGTGATCGTCTCGTTGCCCAACTTTGGCGACGAGCGTGCGATCGCCGATGCTCTGCGGCTTTCCGGGCTGAAGGTGCCCATTCTGGTGCAGGCCACGCCGGATGAAGCAGGCAGGATGACCATCCGCGACCGGCGCGATAGCTTTTGCGGAAAAATGTCCGCCTGCAACAATCTGATGCAATATGGGGTCCCCTATTCGCTCACAACTCTTCACACCGAAGCACCCGGTTCGAAGCAGTTCGGGGAGGATCTGGCCTGGTTTCTCGGAATCTGCCGGGTAGTCCGTGGGCTTCGCAACCTGCGCGTCGGGTCCATCGGGGCCCGACCGGCTGCCTTCAATACGGTGCGCTACAGCGAAAAGCTTCTGGAGGCAAACGGCATCTCGGTTGTGACGCTCGACCTCTCGGAAGTACTCGGGCGCATTCATCGCATGCAGGATGGCGATACTGCCGCGCAAAGCAAGCTCGCTGACATCAAGAGCTACGTTTCGACGACGGATGTGCCCGAAGCTTCTCTGATCAAAATGGCGAAGCTGGGGGCGGTCATAGACGGTTGGATGCAGGAGCAGCAGCTTGGGATCAGCGCGGTGCAGTGCTGGACCGCTCTCGAAGAATATTTCGGCGTCGTTCCTTGCACGGTCATGAGCATGATGAGCAACAACCTGATGTCGAGCGCGTGCGAAGTCGATATCGTGGGTGTAGTCAGCATGCACGCGCTGCGATTAGCGTCCGGAACTCCCAGCGCGCTGCTCGATTGGAACAACAATTACGGTGACGATCCGAACAAAGCGGTCTGCTTTCACTGCAGCAATCTGCCGAAACATTTCTTCGCGGACGTCAAGATGGAATTTCAGGAGATCATCGCCGGTACGGTCGGGAAGCTGAACACGTTCGGCACGCTGTATGGGCGGGTGAAAGCGGCACCTATGAGCTATGCCCGGTTCTCCACTCGCGATCGGGAAGGAAAGATTCGGGGCTACGTTGGGGATGGCCGCTTCACCACAGATCCACTCGACACGTTCGGCGGCGCCGGTGTAGTCGAGATTCCACGCATGCAAGAGTTGCTCCACTTCATCTGCGAGCAGGGATTTGAACATCACACCGCGGCTAACCTGGCGCACGTTTCCGGCATTGTTCACGAGGCAGCAACGAAATACTTGGGTTGGGAGATGTACTGGCACCGCGGATGATGGCTGCGCTTTGGCGCGCATGTAATGCCGCTGCCCGCGCGACCTTGGCCATAGTGCCTCAGACAGTCCGCCAGAAATCGGCAATTAAAAGATTAAGGGCTGACGTCGAGCGCCTTCCCGCCTCGTCCGGCAATGCCACCCAGGCAAGCTTCTGGGCTGACAAACAAGCACGATTAAGGCAGCAGGCTCTCTCAAACGACCCGCGTGCATTCCTTACCTGGCCCGCGATCACGGAGACGATGTTCCCTCCCCCCTACGCGAGGTTTGCCCGCATGGAACTACGCGCATTGCATGAGAGCGATAGATGGAAGGTTTGGCGGCACGCCATCAGAGAACGAATCGCAGGGTTGCCGTTCCCAAGTTTGTTCTACCCGTTGAGCAGCTCGAACGCGATTCATCAGGGTTATCACATCCATCGGTTCGAAACGCAGACCGCCGCGCGTATCGAGGACTTTGCCACCATCTTCGAGTTCGGCGGAGGATACGGTTGCTTCTGCCGTATCGCCCATCGGCTCGGATTCACAGGCAAGTACGTGATCTTCGACCTTCCCGAACAGTGCGCGCTGCAACGTTATTACCTGAGTTCGGTCGGCATCTCGGGGGTTTCCGCAATCTCGTCGGCAGAAGAGCTCGGAGCTGCGATTCTCTCGGAAGCGGCCGGTCCACGTTTGTTCGTGGCGACCTGGTCGCTAAGTGAAGCTCCGCTCAATCTTCGGAAAACGGTCGCCGATGCTATTACTGGTTTTGATGCATTCCTGCTCGCCTATCAGCACCAGTTCTTAGAAGTGAATAATTCCGCCTTTTTTGCCGAATGGCAAAGTTGGTTCCCAAGCGTTCGCTGGACCGTTTCTAACATTCCTCACTTACCGCAGAATTCCTATCTGTTTGGAATCGCCGTTGGGTTAAAGAGCCAGACAGGATGACCAGGACACTGTTCATTCTGGGCACACGGCCCGAAGCGATCAAGCTCTGTCCCGTCATCCTGAATCAGCGTTCGCGCAAGGGCGAATTTCGACCGAGGTTGTGCGTGACGGCGCAGCACCGGCATTTGCTCGATCAGGTATTGGAGGTATTCGGGATAAAGCCGGATTACGACTTGGACTTGATGCTGCCGGGTCAGACACTGTTTGAGTCGACATCGCGAATCGTAGCCGCGCTTGGAACCGTGCTCGCGACGGAGTCTCCGGACATGATCGTCGTACAAGGCGATACGACGACTACGTTTTGTGGCGCACTGGCAGGTTTCTACGCCGATATCCCCGTGGCCCATGTCGAGGCCGGGCTTCGCACCGGCGATATGCGTCAGCCATTTCCGGAAGAAATGAATCGCATCCTCACCGCTCGCCTCTCGACCCTGCATTTTTGCGCGACCGAAGGGGCAAGACAGAATCTCCTCGATGAGAATGTCCATGCGGCGCGGATCGAGGTGACCGGCAATTCCGGGATCGACGCCGTCCTTTACGTCCGCGACGGTCTCGAAAACGGACGAATGACAGGCCTCGATGGCATATCCCTGGACCCTACCAAGAAGCTGGTGCTTGTGACCGCACATCGGCGCGAAAGTTTTGGCGCGGAGTTCGAGAGTATGTGTCGTGCACTCGCCCGGGTGGCGAGCCGCAACGATGCGCAGATTGTGTATCCCGTGCATCCCAACCCGAACGTGCAAGACCCGGTGGAACGGTTGCTGCGCGGTGTTCCGAACGTACTTCTCACGGAGCCGCTGCCGTACGTTCCTTTTGTCGACCTGATGCGCAAAGCCTACGTTCTGCTGACCGATTCGGGAGGTATTCAGGAGGAAGGACCATCTCTTGGCAAGCCTGTTCTCGTCATGCGCGAAAAGACTGAGCGCCCGGAAGCCGTAGAGGCGGGAACGGCGAAGCTGGTGGGAACGAGTGAAGAGCGCATATACGCGGAGACCAGCCGGCTGCTCGAAGACGACGTCGAGTACGGACGCATGGCACGCGTTCACAATCCTTACGGGGACGGGTTCGCAAGCAAACGCATATCGGACGGCATCGCTAAGTATCTTGGCGAGCGCAAGTGATTTGCGGCACCTTGCCGCGTGTCCAGAAAACTTCAGGTGAGTGTTATGGGCCGAAGATCGATGTGATCGTCACGCCATTCACCGAGCCCGGCTTGCCCGGCCGCGGTGATGTACTGCGGTTGCCTGATCGGTCCCGAGCCGCCTAAACCTCTTGCGGATGCGACCGGTGGCAAGTGCATTTGAGCGCGCTTCTCATCGATCACACGCCAGCCTACGGAGTCGATGGCGACGGCATCGGTAGCGAAGTAGATGGTCTTATGCGGCCAATTGTAGGCAGGGTCTCCATTGGGGCCGGACTCATACAATCCGTTAAGGCCATCGATGATGTTCAGAACCGTCTTGTAGCGAATCACCGGCATGGAAACAACGGCGGGGATGTAGGTGGTGAAGCGATGTTCGCTAGTTTCCGGGTGGGATCGATTCACGTTGTTTACCAAGCCATGGGAGAGATTTTTCAGCGCGAGCGTTACACCGGCAGCATTGTGGTCTTTCAGCACGGCCAGATTGATGAGCTTGTTCACTTTGGTCGTAATGAACTGGGCCGCGTACGATCGCGTGTGGGCGGGATTTTTGGGATCCTGCCAGGGGAGAAAGATCGGCAGATCGACGTAGTGATAACTGTCGTATCCCGCGATGTTCGTTTGATCATCTGAATAATCATCACTCGTGTACGCAGTTCTGACGGGTGCACGGAACCATGCGGAGACACGGTCCAAGAGTACGCGGTACCGTTCGTAGATAAAGACCTTGTCAGGCTCGACGCCCGCTCGAAGCATGCCGTCTACGATCTCCATGATGACCGCGGGTGAAGATCTTGTTCCGGTGTTGCCGTTTGGATTGATCTTGATCCCGACGACATCTCCAGGGCCAACAAAGCGCTTCCACGCCTGAACGTAGTCTGTGGCGCCGGTCAGCGCTGTGAGAGCGGAGCGAATCATGTGCTGTATAGGGAGCTGCTGAAATTCTCCTGCGACGACGGAGCGCGGATGCGAGACGGCAATTACACGTGCGGGATACAGTCCCGGTGTTCCCCATTGGTTGCTGGGATAAGCAGAAACTACGTTCCCAAGGATGTGATTTGGGAACGCGGCTGCAACAGCACCCGCAGCAGTAATACGCAGAGCATCGCGCCGAGAGAGTTTTGTCGTTTTTTCCATCGGCGGGCTCTTTCCTCCGAAACTAGCACGAAACCGGGCGATCTTGTTTCGTGCGCTTCTCGACTATCTCGGCATACAGGTGCATCAGTCGCTCACCGATGACCGCCCAGTCATATTGCTCCTTCACCAGAGTTCGCGCACTATCAATCAGAGATTCGCGACGAGCCGAATTTTGGAGTGACTTGATTGCAGACGCCATCTGGTCAGCAGAATCGGCCAGCAGAACGTGGACCTGGTCTTGGGCGGCGAGACCTTCCGCACCGAGAACGGTCGAGATCACGGGCACTCCCGCGGCCATAGCTTCAAGAATCTTGAGTCGCGTTCCACCGCCGACTCGCAGCGGCACGATTGCCGCAAACGCTTCCCAGTAGAAAGGCCGCACGTCATCTACAGTGCCCGCCACATGCACGCGGCGAGAGGCGAAGGCCTGAATGGAAGCAGGCGGATTACGCCCGACGATTGTAAATTCGAGCCCCGGAAATTCGCGAGAAAGCACCGGCCAGATATCGGCCATAAAGGAAGTCACCGCGTCGATGTTGGCGTGGTAGTCCATCGACCCGACGAAGAGAAGCGTCTGACGGGAGCCGGGCGGATTCGCGGTGACGGTCCGCATGTCATCAGATGCATAGAAGTTCGTATCCACTCCATTCGGAATCACATGAACGGTGGCGGTGGGGTCGCGCTCGAGTAAGTGAAACCTTTCGCGATCGCTCACGACGGTATGGGCATCGCACAGAGGTAAAGATTTTAGCTCGACGCGCGCGAGCAGGCTCGCGGTCCGGCGAGCAACCGTTTTCTTGGGGAGATTCTTCGTTTGTTCTGCGTAGCGCCACATCAGTTCAGACTCGATGTTGTGCCAGTCCATCAAAATGGCCGGCCTGTTCGGCGCAGCGCGAATTGTCTGTAGATATTTGAATAGATGAATGCTTTCCACCTGAACGGCATCAAACGGCTCAGCGCTCAGCAGCTCCGAGAGGCTTCTCGATACCGCAGGAGAGGAGTAGTTCAGAACGGAAATGGGAAGTGGACCGATCACGCCCTGCAGAATCTTTGCCGGTGTGTAGCTCGCATTCTTGGTGAGGCTGTGCACTTGTTCGAAGCCGGTCATAAGTTCGGCATCGTTGACGACTTCGCCGGGCTGCACGAGCTGCACGAGCGTAACGGAACATTGTTGGGCCAAGGCTCTGGCCAAATGGAAATTTCGCAGGCGAGCGCCGGTATTGCAAGGCCGAAGCGGCTGGTGACTAAGAAAGAGAAGTTTCAAATGGATCTATTCACCAGTTAATCAGTGCGGGCCTCGCGAGCTTTCGAAAAACATCTTATACGCGGATTTTTGCAGACCCAAGCAGGTCAGGGCCGATGTTATCGTTCAAAGTTGGTGACACCAGTGCTGCTGATGGTTCGGGAGCTCGGCATTGGAGGCTCTGAACGTGATCTCACGAAAATAGCCAAGTGTCTCGACCGGTCCCGCTTCGAGCCGCATGTCGGCTGTTTTCGCGACCAGGGAATCCGCGGCGATGAGCTCAGGCAAGCTGGGGTCCCGATCGTGCGGTTTCCGGTGGTGTCTTTCCGTTCACCGTCGTTCGTCCGTGGCGTTGCCGGCTTTCGGCAATATGTAAGGAGGCACGGAATTCGCCTGGTCCATACGCTGGATACGCCAAGTAATGTATTTGGGATTGCGGCGGCGCGGGTAGCGAGATTGCGGCCGGCTATCGCGAGCCAACTTTGGTTTCTCGACACCATCCCGCCGGAATTGTGGAGACTGCATCGCTTGAGCTTGCGCTTTGCCGATGCGGTGATTGTCAATTCCGAGGCTGTGCGGAAAGAGCTGACGACGCAGGAGAAGCTGGCTTCATCACGCGTTCGTGTCTCGCATAATGGCGTCGATTTGGGTGTATTTCACCCCGAAACAGATTCAAGCGATGGCGGCGCTTACAAGAGCGAAGTCGTGGTCGGTGCCGTATGCGCACTCCGGCCAGAGAAGCGGCTCGATCTCTTATTGGATGCTTTTGCGCGCACGAAGAAGATGCATCCAGCCACCAAGCTGTTGATCGTCGGAAGCGGAGAAACGCTGGGAGCGCTTCAACGCCAATGCGAGCAGCTCGGCTTGCTTACCGATTGCAGGTTTGAGCCCGCCCAAAAAGATGTTGTGCCCTGGATGCACTCGATCGATATCTTTGTGATGTCGTCTCGATCGGAGAGCTTTCCAAACGCTTTGCTCGAAGCTATGGCTTGCGGCTGTTGCGTCATCGGGTCGGATGTGGGAGGCATACCTGAACTGATCGAAGACGGGCAGAGCGGGCTGCTGTTTCGCTCCGGCGATGCGGCCGATCTATCTGAAAAACTTGCGTCTGTGCTGAGCGACACCGCACTGCGACGAAGATTAGCTTCGAACGCAGCGGCGCGGGCAGCTCATAAATTCTCGATGGAACAGGCGGTCGCCCGTATCGAGCACATTTACACGTCTTTGCTCGAGAGTGCCGGCCGATAATGGCATGAACGCTGACTGCAAACGACCTGCTATGCGCTTTTCAAAGCTGAGCCTTTCGACATCGATCCTGATGTCGATCACTTTTTTCACTCTAAACTCCGGATTCGCGATCCAACGGCAAGATCTTCAGCTCTGGTATATGCAGCGCAGCGATTCGACGAGCGACGAATCGGTACGAAAAACGAAGGCGGACATCGACAGAGCAGTGGCTGCAGGGTATACGGGCGTGATGCTTTGGGACGGCGCGTTCGACAGCTTGGACGATCCGAATGGATCGTATGACGATCAGTCGCGCCTGCAATCGGTCATCAAGTACGCGGCGTCGAAACATCTGAACCTGCTGGCGACAGCAGCGCCGTTCAGCTTCGCGCTCAAACCAACTTGGGCGGAGGCCGAGCGCGTCATCGGATCACAATTCAGAGTGGATCGTTCCAAGAGGCAACTGATTCCGATCAACAGTTTTCCCGGGCTCGAGAACTCAGGTTTCGAATCCGGGCGAACCGGCTGGTTCGATCTGGGCGACGCCGGTACGGAAGTAGATTCCCAGGTGAAGCGTAACGGTGGGTATTCGGGGATGATTCGAAGCTCGCACGGAAACGCCCGCTTCCATCAGAAGCTGGTGCTCAAGCCATGGCGAGAGTATCACCTCACGCTGTTCTATAAAACTCAGGATTTTCACGGATTCGCGCAAGCGGAAGTGCTCGATCGCGATGGGCTTGCGGCCCGATTCAACGTGAGTTTGAATCTGGAGGGCACGCACGAGTGGACGCAGGTCGATCACGCGTTCAACAGCGGCGCGAGTACCGAAGCGGACCTGTATTTCGGCGCTTGGGGCGCCAGCTCGGGAACGGTGTGGTTCGATGACGTGCAGCTTGAAGAAACAGCTCTTATCTATGTGCTAAGAACCCCGCGGACGCCGCTCCGGGTTTACAATGCCGTGAACCCGCAAGAAGCCATGGCTGAACGTTCGCAGCTGGACGAAGTAGAAGATCCGCGAATGATGGACGCGCACCCTTTTCAGGATACGTACCACACTCCACCGACCATCAGGCTTCCGATCTGGAGTCATCTGACGGATGGCGAAGTGATTGCGATGGATTATTATGCCGTTTTCCCCATACCTGGCAGCAACGGCGTCTCGATGTGCCTCACCGATCAGGGCGTCCTCGACTGGCTGAAGCGGGACGCGCGAGCGATCAGGCGGGTGCTGCCTTCGGGCGCCGGAATCATGATGCAGTATGACGAGATCCGCCAAATGAATTCGTGCGGCAGTTGCCGGGCGAAGCACATGACCGCAGGGGAATTGCTGGCGTGGAATGTGGAATACGCGATTCATACTTTTAATTCCGCTTTGCCGCGAGCGCCGCTTTACGTCTGGAATGACATGTTCGACCCGTACCATAATGCGTTGAATAACTATTACTACGTCGAAGGCACCCTGGCGGGATCATGGAAAGCGTTGCCGTCGACCGTCACCATCATGAACTGGCAATTGGATAATCTCAGCAAATCGTTGACCTGGTTCTCCGGCTTAGATCCTCAACAACCGGTTCCGCACGATCAGATCATCGCCGGCTATTACGACCACGGTAATGGCGCATCGGACGCGACGGAGGAACTCCGGCAAGCGGCCGGTATTCCCGGCGTGAAGGGACTGATGTATACCACCTGGGGTGCCAACTACAAGGAGCTCTCGAGTTTCGCTGAAGGCGCTAGAGCAGGTTGGCCGGAATATGTCGCCAGCCTTGCGAATGCGCGAGCGCGCCTGCCCGCAGCGCACAAGTAGCGTTTTTCGGGCGCGGAAATCATGGCTTTTCAGAACCTGGTGCTGACGCTCCTGGTTGCGGTGGCGTCGCATTCCGAGCCTCAGCTCTGGTACTTCCAGCACAACGACTCGGGAAACGAACAATCCGTCGAAACCGGCAAGGCTCTGATCGACCGCGCGGTTGCCGCGGGTTATACCGGCGTCGTGGTTTGGGACGGATCTTTCGATCTAGTCGGAGAGCAGCAGAGATCGGAAGCAAACGAGGCGCGACTGCGATCCGTCCTCGACTATGCAGCGTCTCACGGCCTGAAAATTCTCGCAACAGCAGCGCCGTTTGCATACTCGGTCAACGCTCTGCGGACGAACCCGAATTTGGCCGAGTCTCAGCGCATCCTCGGGGCGCGATTCCAGGTTGACCCGACCGGCACGCGATTGAATTTCATCGACAGCTTTGCAGGGCTCGGCAATTCGAGCTTCGAATCCGGCCAGGACGGCTGGTCGGGCACGCACGATGCGGGAATAGGAGTGGACCGACATGTGGCCCATTCGGGGCAGGCCTCCGGCGTCATCGCGGAGCATCGCGGAAATGCCCGTTTTCGCCAGAGAATAAAGCTCAAGCCGTGGCGCCAATATCGTCTGCGGCTGTTCTACAAATCGCGGTACTTCCGTGGATTCGCACAGCTTGAAATCATCGATGCTGCCGATGCCTCGAAGATCCGTTTCAACGCGCCGCTTGCTGCTAGCGGATCACAAGACTGGAAGCAGCTCGATTACACCTTCAACAGCCGCGACACCGCCGATGCCTTTCTTTATTTTGGTGTTTGGGGAAGCAGTTCCGGCACGCTGTGGTTCGACGATGTCCAACTCGCCGAAACTGCACTCGTGTATGTCACGCGCCGCCCCAGCACGCCCGTGCGCGTTTACGACCCTGCACATCCCACGACGGTCTTCCAGGAACGCCTCGATTACGACGTTATTGCCGACCCTCATATGGCAGACGCTACTCCATTCACAGACAGCTATCACGATCCAGCACCCGTCGGCCTGCCGGCCGGAACACGGCTCAAGCCTGGCCAGATTGTCGCTATTGATTTTTACTCCGTCTTCCCCATCCCTAGGACCAATCAAGTCAGCATGTGCCTCAGCGATCCGGGTGTGGCCAATTGGCTGAAGCAGAACGCGCAAGGATTGAACGGCGTTCTACCATCGGGTTCCGGCCTACTGCTGGAATACGACGAGATTCGACAGATGAACTCGTGCGGTAGTTGTCGCGCCAAACACTTCACTGCGGGGCAACTGCTCGCGTGGAGCGTTGGACAGACGGTTCGGACCTATCGATCCGCCATGCCGGATGTCCCTCTATATATCTGGAGCGACATGTTCGATCCTTACCACAATGCCGTCAGTCACTACTACTACGTGGAAGGGGACCTTGCGGGGTCCTGGCGCGGGCTCCCTTCCTCAGTGACCGTTATGAATTGGAATCTGGATAGGCTCGAGAGGTCACTCACTTGGTTCTCGGGGCTGGACCGGCAACAGCCAATCGCGTACCGGCAGATCATTGCGGGCTTCTACGATAACGGAAGCGGGGCAGAGGCGGCACGCCAGGAATTACAGCAGGCGGCGGGTATTCCGGGCATCGATGGTCTCATGTACACGACGTGGACCGACGATTATTCGCAACTCGAGGCGTTTGCGGCAGCCGCGAAGGCAGCTTGGCCCGCGTATTTGGCGCATCCTCGAAGGTCCGCGTCGGCTATTCTGCAAGGCCATCTATGGCAGTGGGCGGTTCTTATTGTTCTACTCGCCGCCGCTATCCTCAGCTTCAGACCTCGTCGCACGTAAAGCTGCCCGGACGCGCTGCTTCAAGTTACGTAAACCGGAGCTTTGGGCGCAATCAGCGGCTGTCGAATTTCCCGCTCAGCGAACCGACGGAATCGGTGGAGCGAGTCGGGACATGCATGATTTGGCGCCAAGTATGGGGCATGTAAAATTCTCCCCGAAGGCGTGACAAGGCGTGCACGTGGAGAGTGGCACAGCCGCTTTGATACTCAAACTCCTGGCCTGTGTCGTCTGTCGCCATCGTGACATCGATCTGGTAAACACCGGGCTGCAACCCGAGTTCCGGACAAGCGAATTCAATCACGCCGGAATTTTCGTCCATACTCACGGGTCGGCCCTGCGCGGCGGTGGTCCATTGAGCGGCCAGCATACCGCCGGCCGCGTAGAAGAACAACGATAGCGAGGCGTTCGGTACACGCCGATGCACTAGGTACTCGACACGTACAATCAGTGGCTCACCCGTGCAAAAGCTTCCGGCAGCTTTCCGTTCTGCGTCATAGAAGCTAATGTTGGTGACTTCCGCCGCGCGGTGCTGTCCATGAATTTGCGGCCTCTGATCGAAAGTTGCGCTGTTCGCGTATTGGCGAATGGTGTCGTCGGGCGACCCGTCCGCCTGGATTGTGCCTCGGTTCAGCAGGATCACCCGTCGGCAGAGATTGCGCACAGCCGCAAGGTCATGCGAGATGAAGACCAGCGTTGTGCCGCGGTCGTGTAGTTCTGCAATGCGGCGATGACACTTCTCCTGAAACGAAATATCTCCGACCGCCAGAACCTCGTCGAGCAGCAGGATGTCGGGCTCGAGATGGGCGGCAATCGAGAAGCCCAGCCGCACATACATCCCGGACGAGTACCGCTTGACCGGGGTATCGATGAATTGCCGCAGATCTGCGAAGTCAATAATGCTATCGAGCTTACGGGTGATTTCAGCCCTTCGCATGCCCAGAATAGAGCCGCTTAGATACGTGTTCTCGCGACCCGTAAGTTCGGGGTGAAAGCCGGAACCGACCTCGAGCAACGCGGAAAGCCTTCCGTGAATTGTGATTTGCCCGGTAGTGGGAGTAGCGATGCTCGACAAGAGCTTCAGGATTGTGCTCTTCCCGGCCCCGTTGTGCCCGATGATACCGAGCGATTCGCCGCGGGGCACCTCAAAACTCAGGTCCTTCACGGCCCAGAATTCGCGATCGATGCCGGAGCGG
The DNA here is from genome assembly GCA_963787615.1 of uncultured Acidobacteriaceae bacterium. GTDB lineage: Bacteria > Acidobacteriota > Terriglobia > Bryobacterales > Bryobacteraceae > Bog-105. The sequence continues at coordinate 523,671 of CAWBDJ010000003.1, forward strand.
CGCAATCTTCCGAGCAGGCCGGTGCGCGCCGGTTCGGATTGCTCTCGAATGCGATAGGACTTGGATACCGATTGTAATTGAAGGTCGATCACGGCTTAGATGATGTCCACCATAGTCGCTTCGCGGTATTTGAAGTAAAGATAGGCGACCAGGACCAGAATTACGCCGAATGCTGCGGAAATGGCGAGAATATGGAGATCAACCCCGATTCCCTCAATCACAACTCTTCGAAAGTTCTCGACCACTCCCACCATCGGATTCAGCTCGTATAGCGGTCGCAGCCGGCGCGGCACGTTGGCTAACGAATAGACGACGGGCGAGCCGAACATCCAAAGCTGCAATATGAGCGGCATCGCAATCCCGATATCCCGAAATCGCACTTGAACGGCGCTCAGGATCAGCGCCAGACCGGTGGTGAGCAGAAATTCAACGGCGAGGATAGGGATCAAATAAAAACCGAGCACTCCCACGCCGACGTGATACCACGCCATCATGATGGCCAAAATGCCCGCAGCGATGAAGAAGTCCACCATCGCCGCAAAGACATAGGTCAAGGGGAGAATTTCGCGCGGAAAATATACTTTCGTTATGAGCTGAGTGTGAGTCACCAACCCGGTCGAGGCAGTCGACAACGCGGTTTGGAATAGATTCCAGGGCAGGATTCCGGCTAGTACAAAGAGCGCATAATGTTGCGTTCGCATCGGAATGCGGGTCAGCGAAAAAACGGCTGTGTAGACCAGCATGAGCGCCAGCGGCTGCAGAACAGCCCAACCCAAACCGAGTGCCGACTGCTTGTAGCGAACCTTGATCCGATGAACAGTAAGCGTATAGAGAAGATCCCTATACCAGAACAGCTCGGCCAAACCGGTCAGCACAATGCGCGGAGAAAAGGAAACCGGAACAATGACTTTTACGCGCCGCATGTGGCTAGGCTGCACGGCGGGCGCGGAGGTCAACAGTTCTTGCTCAATTTGCATCAAAGCAGTAGTCTTAGTTTGGCACGAGCCGAGGGTGGCTTCTCTGTGTTCTTTTCGGCATGCGTGCGCAGCATCTTGAGCCAAACCAAGTCTCTTCAAATACTTACAATTGAGCGGACAGTCCCCTGCCGGTGATGAAATCCCGGCTGCCTCGAAAGCCGGAGAGGGCCGGTGAGATGTTAAACGATACGTATTCTCGGTGGCGCCTCGCCCGGTCGGCATGAGAACTTTACGCCTGCTCGCCATCGTAGAAGCGAATACGATTACGGGGCCTGCTAAGAACCTGCTCCGCTTCGCCGAGGCAGTGCGTTCAAGCGAACTCGAGCCTCGCATCTCCGTGTCGATCGCCACCTTCGAGCGCGGAGCGGGAAAGAATCTCTTCATCGACACGGCCCGTGCGCGCTCCATCGACATTTATCCCGTTCCAGAGGGGGGGCGTTTCGATCAAAAGGCTTTCAGTCGGCTGTCCCGGCTCGCCCGTGACTTGAAGCCGGACATCATACAGAGCCACGCCGTGAAGTCGCATTTTGCGACCCGTTTTGCAGGGCTAAACCGAATTGCGCCTTGGATTGCGTTCCATCACGGCTACACCTGGCCGGATATGCGAGCGCGGTTATACAACCAGCTTGATCGCTGGTCGTTGCGCGCGGCGGATCGGATTGTTACCGTCAGCTTGCCATTCCGGAACCAGATGATCCGTATGGGCGTGCGCCCTGAGCGCATCACCGTGATCCATAACGCGATCGATGCCGGCGGTTTGGGAGCGAGTACACCTGAGTCAAGGGCTGCGCTGCGCAGCGAGCTCGGCCTTGGCCCTGAAAAGAAAATTCTGCTCATCGTAGGTCGGCTCTCACGTGAAAAGGATCACGAAACGCTGCTGCAGGCGCTTCATTACTTGAACGCCACGTCCGAAGCAGGCGGAAATTTCCCAGCTCATCTCGTCATCGTGGGAGACGGGCCGGAACGTGCGGCCATCGAACGTACGGCGGCCAAGCTTCATCTGGAAAGCTCTATCAGTCTGGTCGGTCAGATTCCATCAGCCGATCCGTATTATGGAATTGCCGATGTTTGCGTTCTTTCCTCGCAAAGCGAAGGATCTCCGAATGCCTTGCTCGAGGCGATGGCGGCGCGAGTCCCGGTCGTAGCCACATCGGTGGGTGGTATTCCGGAGATGGTTTCCCACAACGAGAGTGCGCTTCTGGTCAGGCCTGGGGAGCCGCGCGAAATGGCCCAGGCGATCGCAGCCTTGGTGTCAAACCGGGAATTGCGGGATCGGCTGGCAAGCAACGCGTTTCAGACCGTCCTAGATCGATATACACCCCAAAAGCGAATGCAGCAGCTCGTGGACGTATATTGCCAGATCCTACAACGACCAGCCGATAAGAACAAATGACGAGAATGGTCCCGACGCAGTGCTATCGTGAAGAAACGTTTGGGGAACCACGGTCGAGTACGGAAACAGAATTGGTGTTTGATTTAGAAAAAAGAGAGATCTCTTATTCGCTGTGATGGCCCCCGTAAGTCCCAAAGTCAGTGTAATTATTCCGGCCTACAATGTAACGGCATTTATCACCGATGCATTAGATTCTCTACGCAATCAGAGCTTCAGAGATTTCGAAACCGTGGTGGTGAACGATGGCTGCCCGGACACCGCCAATCTTGAGAAAGCACTGGGGCCGTACCGTGACGAAATCGTTTATATCAAGCAGGAGAATGGTGGCGTATCGAGCGCGCGCAATACCGCCATCCGCGCATCCCGCGGAAGCCTGATCGCCCTGCTCGATCCGGATGATATCTGGGAACCGGAGTACCTCCAAGTGCAAACCGATTTCCTCGATGCCCATCCCGAAATCGACATTGTGTATCCGGACGCCGTGTTCTTTGGTGATACTCCGTGGCGGGGCAGGACGATTATGGGAGTTTTTCCCAGCTTGGGAGAGATCACCTTCACGAAACTTGTCTCACTCGAAAGCCGGGTCATCGTCGGAGTTACGGCACGACGCGATGTGCTGATGCGCGCGGGTCTGTTCGACACGAGTTTACCCTCGGCAGAAGACTTCGATCTGTGGATACGCCTCACGCGCATGGGCGCTCGAATCGCCTGTCACGAGCGCTGCCTGATCCGCTATCGTAGCCGTCACGGAAGTCTGAGTCGCGATCGTATGGAGCTGGCGCAGTCTGTTTTGCGAGTGTATGACAAGCTCCTCCGCCTGCCCGATCTGACCGAAGAAGAACGGATGGTGGTGGAGAAAGCTCGCCGACGACACGAAGCCGAGCTCAACGTTTATCTTGGTAAACGAGCGCTCTACACCGGAGATAACGAGACAGCGTTCGACAAGCTTGCGCGCGCGAATCGCGTCATGCGCAGACGAAAGCTAAGCCTACTCCTCTTTGCGTTACGATTTGCGCCGAGCGTGCTTCAGCACTACATTCGACGACGCTATCCGACCGAATTGTCGTTTATACACTAGCTGACCGGCGCATACCGTGGGCGTGAATCAAATTCTGAATCGGGTCAAACAGTCGCCCCGTGTTCAGTCCGTGCTAAAGAGAATCCCAACTTCCGTCAAGGCGAGGCTGCGTCGTACCGTTGATCGTGCGAGCCGGCCGCCCCGGCTGGAACGTGTGCTTGCACAGGCATCGCAGACCAACGACCTCCTCGCCCGTATGATGTACGAGCAGGCCTTTTCTACGGCACGTTTTCAAGACCCGCTACGGCTGCTCGGAAAGGGATTCAAAGTGTACTCGCAGCACGACGAGGACGGCATCATAGAAGAGATTTTTCGCAGGGTCGGCACTACCGACAAGTTCTTCGTTGAATTTGGCGTCGGTGACGGCATCGAGAACTGCACAACGTACTGTTTGCTTAAGGGCTGGACAGGCACGTGGATCGATGGCAGCGCGGAATGCTACGCGGGCATTCAGCGTAACATGCAATTCCTGTTGAGTTCGAACCGGCTGAAAGCTCTGTATAGCTTTATTACCGCTGAGAACATCGAATCACTTTTCAAAACGCTGGATGTACCCGCCGAATTCGATTTTCTAAGCATCGACATCGATCGAAACGATTATTGGGTATGGAACGCAATCGTGGCTTATCGCCCGCGGGTCGTAGCGATTGAGTATAACGCCAGCTTTCAGCAGACGGTCAGCTGCACAATTCCGTATGATGCTAACGGAATCTGGGACGGGAGTAACTATTCAGGGGCCAGCCTGAAAGCACTCGAAAATCTTGGCCGAGAGAAAGGCTATGCTCTGGTCGGCTGCAACTATACGGGAGTTACCGCTTTCTTCGTTCGGGAAGATTGCCTGGGCGGTTCTTTCGCAGCACCATTCACTTCTGAAAACCATTACGAGCCGCCGAGATTTTTCGTGCGCATGCCGAACGGACACAGACCGAACTTCGGGCCGGTTGTTCTCACCGGACCCGAAGCCCATCGCTCGTCCTGATCGAGCTCCGCGCTCTATTTCATTTTTTGAGGCACGACGTTATTTTGAAGTTCCTGTATAACAATGCACGCCGAACAGGAAGTCGAAGCGCGGTACCCGAGATAGTTGTCAGCCGCGCCCACGTATCCGGAGCCAACGCCGAAATCCCTACCCCAGCGATTGCCGATCGGGCCGCCTAAGCCGCCGCACGGCGGCGAACTGGTGCCACAAGTTGGTAAAGCGCTGAGGTAACCGTATGCGCCGGTAGTGCTGCCACTTGCGCCTGGCCCGACCGCCGGACCGGTACTCCCGGGGCCACCGGCAGGGCCGCCAAAAGCGCCAGAAAAGAGATCGTCTCCCCAGATCTGGTACTGTACGTCGCCGGTCATCGCATAGTACCAGCCATAGTTGGCTGTGGCTATGGTTGAAAGATCCGGACTAGCGCCGCCAAAACAAACAGAGGACAGTGAAGGTCCGCAGTCCGTCGATGCATCAATCGGGGATTCAAGATAGCTGCTTCCCGAAAAGCTGCTCCCGATGTGGTCAGCAAGAGTAAGACTGCTCGGACCTTGACACGAAGTCACTAAGTGAAGCTCGTTTACCGCATTTATCGCGATGTAATCGGTGCTGTTGCAGTGAAACTGAGCTGTAAAGTTCGTGCCATTACCCGTGATCGTCGATTGCCCAGCGGTCCCGCTGATGCTTCCGGCACCTGTAATCGGGTTTTCGCCGCTTGCGGTGTAACCGACCATGTAAAACAAGCCCTGGATACCCTGACCACCTCCATTCGAGGGCGGAATGCTACGGATGCCGCCGCCGCCGTAGTTGTAAATAAAGCTGAGCAGGCGTCCAGTCATTGCTAATGACTGGTTTGCGACCGGCTGATTGTTGCACGCGGACGGATCGTTGAGCACTCCATAGGCGTCCTCGAATGCTTTCGCCGCGACGCTCAAAATCCATGGTTCGGATCCCTGTCCAACGGAGGGGAGATTTTGATTGACGGCATAATTATTCGTCCAAAATCCGCCGTTAGACATCTGTTGGGGAGCCCAGAAATATTGAATAGCATTACTTACGGAGGTGCAGTAAGCGGCCCGGCTTGAAGCGTTCGGATCTAATCTTGCGGCCAACGCGTCGTAAGACGTAATATAGCCGGTCTCGCGCGGGTCGAAATCACCCGGGGGAGGAGTTCCTGTACCGAAAGCAGTGGTCATCGTCTCGATTGCCGGCCAATACTCCGGGTGTCCATCGAGCGCGCGGATCATAATTCCGGCCAGACCCTTCAATCTGGGGACCCCAACGTCCGGAGAAACCGAGTAAGCGATATTGGAATAGCCATGGTCCAGGGCGTATAAATACCACGCATCTGCGAGCGCTCGAGCCTGATTTAAGAAGAGTGTCACGCCCGTTCTGTAATACAACCTGTAAAAGGCGACAACATTGTCATAGTAGTTCCAGTTGTAACTACCACCTAATCCATTCGCTGCCAACGCAAACGGAGTGTAGAATTCGTTGACATCGATGATGGAATATTGAAGGCCTGAGTAAGGAGGAGGCGGGAAATATTTCAATCCGCTATTGAGCGTTGCGTGAGTGTCATCGGTGACACTCTGTATCTGTTGTATGCTGCGGCCGCTACCGGGACCGTCTTCGGCGTTCCACCATACGAAGATAAATGCATTTGCGCAGCTCGGCGCGTTGGGTGCCAGATTCGAAGGCATACCAGCACAGTCTGTCGTGAAGTGCGTTCCGTTTCCCGTCAAAGTAACGCCGTACTGAATTTGGGCATTGTTTAGAGTTATCGTCCCCGGATTTGGCGTTTGCCCGCTAGTAGGCAATGAAAATGCCGATTGCAATTCGATCGCATTCGCGGCCTCGGCCATGTCATACCACGGCCATGGGTCGCATCTACCCGATCCCCAAGGTGTCAGAGGACCTGTTATGTACGCAATCTGCTGAGGGACGTCTGCAATCAAGCAAGGCTTATCGGGATCTACCGTTACTACGCCTACCTCTATCGTGCCCGAGCTTGAGTTCCCCTCGTTGTCACTTACAGTTAATTGCAGATCATATTCACCGAATTGATTCAGGTTACTTAACGTTGTATTTGGCGACGACGCGTCAGTGATTCCAAGGACAGCCGGACCTCCGGTCTGTGTCCAAGAGTATTTGAGATTGTCATTCAGATTCGGAGAATAAGCCGTTGACCGCAGGATCGCCGTCTGGCCCGACACCACAGTGCAAAAATGAGGTGAATAGGATGTACTTACAAAACACCCTACGCTGTCAGTGGGTGACACAACCAGCGAACGTACCTCCGGCTGTGCCGGCGAAAAGCCCACAACGGGCGGATAAAGTATCGTGTTTACAAACGCGGTTGGGCCAGGAAATGTAAGGTTCTCGCCGTAGCCGCTGGAATCGGCTCCATTTCCGTCTAGCTCCCAATCACCCAGATCGCCGTTTGGATTCGGTGAAGGGATAGTGCCTAACGGATCGATCTTTGAAAAAAGACGTACATAGTCGACTTTCACCCCCGCAGAGTTAGAGCTGGAACCTATGTTGAAGTACCTTCCAGGAAAATAGGGTTGACCGCCGGAATACCAGTTTGAACCGAGCGAAACGGAATTCACTGCATACTCTCCCGTGTCGGTCCGCCACATCTCGATGGTAATCGACTGAGTCGAAGAATCTCTTCTGATCTTTACGACGAAATCGGTTGCGCCCGCAGGGATGTGTGTATAAACCTGCTGGCTGTTGTCTCTCCACGAACCGTAACCAACACCGCTGCAATCTGTGCTCAGAGTGAAATCGTCATTTTGTACGATCATGCCGCTGGAGGTACAATCGTGCACCCGTGCGACTAACTGCCAGGATGCCAACGAATAGAAAGGCGCAGCAGTAGAAAGATTGGTCGTGGCTAGTGTATTTGGAGGCGATAATACAAACCCTTGCGGTGTCACCGCAACGGCGAAAGGTGCAAGCACCAAAAAGAGGATCAGTTTTTGCATCGCGTTATAGAGAGCTATCGCAGTCAAGTGTTTCACTCGTTTTTCAGGCAACAATGATCCAGAATTGCGCGGCCCAAAAAAAACGCGGCGCTGCTTGTATGTTCCTAGATCAGCTGGTGGACGAGATATTGGGCTGCGCCTCGGCCGTGTTCTCTCTCGTTTTTCTTTTCCATAGGTGCACAAGGGCGATTGACGTACAGGCGATCACGTAGGGCTCAATGCAAAATGTGTAGCGGAAGGTTCCGTCAAACATGGCTACGGTTGTGATGATGACGAGGAACATCGCTCCGAGCAGCAGACCAAAGGTCCGGTGCCGGATGTTTCTTGTGGCCAGCACGAACAGAAACGCCAGGTAAAGAAAAATGCGAGGGATGGATGCGAGGTACGCAATAAGGCTCGGTTTCCACGGTATCGGCCAGAATGCGCGAATGAATCTGCCGAGCAGTAGTCTGGGATAACCGAGCCAATTGCCACGCAGGTACGCTTCGCCTTGACGCATATAGTAACTATTGAGTTCGACCTCGCTCATCCGCGATGCGAGAACTTTCTTCGGAGTCTCTCCTGGGATATTGTCCGGGAACAACCAATAGCCCCAACTCGGCAAGTCGGTTGCGACCACATCGTTGTTGCCGCCGTAGAATGTCTCTCCTTGGAGTGCGCTGAGCATCGGGAATCTACCCGATAAGCAGTAATTCCGAATGATCCAGGCCGTTGGTGCGACGAAAAACACTAGCGACAAAATAATGAAGCGGCGCCAATGCCGAATTACAAGGTCGCGTCGCCAAATGACCGCGATAAATGCAAGGGCAAACGGCATAATAAGGAAATTCGAGCGGGCGAGAACGGAAATACCGAGTAAAGCGGCGCCCGCGATCTGCTTCCATCCGGTGCGGAGAAGAAGGATCAGCCCAATCGTTGCGACCACCACCCAGGCGGGTTCCGCGTATCCAGTGTCAATAAACGAAAGGGAAGGAGGGTACGCGGCTAAAAAGATACCTGCAACAGTGGCGGCAAGCATGTCGACCGATAACGTATAAGTCAGCCATGTGACGAGGCCTGCCGCTGCGCCGTGCATCACCGCAGTCATACAGCGCAGAATGGCAAAATCATTAGCGTTCGAAAAGAGCCACGTAGGGATCGCCAGGATCGCAGGCCAGAGCGGCATTCGCCCGAATTCAGGACTATTCGGCCATAGGCTTGTATTTTTGTATCCCGCCCCGGTAGCAATCTCTCGCGCCAGACTGATGAAGAACGCCCCGTCGCCGCCCACTGGACGGTTTAGTGGGCCTAAAGCGAACGCTGCTACGAAACCGACAATGATGCCGAATATCGACACTGCCACGCAAATGGACAAACATTTACTTTGGGGATTAGCCGGATGTGGATAGCTCACTGGGAAGAACTTTTTAGTTTACCCGGAAGCACCATATCTCCCGATCCTGCATTCGCTACATGCGATTCATAGTTGCTTGTGACGACTAAACGGAAAGTATCTCGGTCCTACCCGAACAGAGCGAAGTGTGCAACAGCGGTGGAATCCCGCCCTGCGAATTCCATTCTGCGAGGCGCGATTGCCGTAAGTCGTGTAGATGCGCGCTTGCGAAAAACCCTGGCTCATGAAGTCTCGCAGGATTCGCGACAAAATCGAGGGATAAATCTTTTTCCCTCTCGCGAATGGAACCGTGTGGCAGTTATAAACCCAGAATTCTCCATCTTTTACTTCGTGGCGGGTACCGGCCGTATCGATGGAATGCACACCTCGACACTGAATCCAAGAATAGTGCGCAGTCTCCCCATTTAGACAAGCGACGTAGCAGATATCTCCGCGCTGAAGCCGCCGCTCCACATCGGCTTGCGTAAGGCCGCCCATACCGTGAAGCAGACGTGCCGAGTTCGTATCGAGCACCTTGATCATCAAACCGGAGGGGGGCTCGACTTCGGGCAGAACCTGGTCTGGCCTGACGCCGTAAAGTAAGGTTCGTTCTACTCCCAAACCGATTGCGCGGTCCAATCTTCTGAGCGCTCTTTTAAGAAGGTTCCACATGCCTGCGCTTCAAGGCTCGAAGAGCTTCAACCAACTTGACTCGCCAGGTGGGCTGCTGCACGACAATCCAATCGAGTGTTCGGCTGGCTTTGGCCAGTGATCGCTTGTATTGTGAATCGCCGGCGAGAAAATCATATTCCAGCACGTCCGGCCTGTCCATATAATGTTTGATCGCGAGAAAGTGTGTTACCAAACCCGGTTTCTCATGCTTCTCTTCCTGGTAAGCGAACCCTGACTGATAGAAATAGATTCGGTTCCTGTAAAAAAAACTGTACAAGACGCCGATGACGTGGGTTCCCGCGGTGACGCCGAGGAGGTGAACGCCACCGCTCGCAAAGGACCGCTGGATTAGCCGGCGGTGAAAACGTAAAAACTTTTCCGACGCAAATGCCCCACCTTTGTCTCGCGCCTTCCAACTTTGCTGGTGAAGCTCAACCAGCTTTTCGAACAGCTGAATCGCTTCGGCTTCGCTACCGGCCTGCTGCAGCGAAAGCACACCGAAAGTCTCCTCTGACAAACGGATGCTGCGGCGAATCTGCTGCCGCGAATTCGCGGAAATAGCGCTGTCGTAGCTGGCGTTGCTGTTTCGCAGCGCGGCCAAGTCAATATACCAGCACAGCTCTTGTGTGGACTCCAGACGATATGCACCGTGTTGAAGGCTCTCGGTCGCATGCCCAAGCTCGAGTCCAGCGAGCAGCAACTCATCCCAGGCGCCTTGTTGCAAGTGTTCGCGAAGCGCCTGGGCGACCGCGTCCTCATGACCGGGAAGACACATCAGGCGGTTGTATTCAACATAGGTACTATCCGCCTCGTCCTCGCCCGTACAGTTCAAGAACACGCGACGGAGCGGAACGAATTTTCGCCAGAAGAGCCGCCGCACCAGAAGGCACGCTCCCACGGCCTGGCCCTCGCGTTTGAACAGCAGAATCTCAGGATCAAGCTGTTCGCCAAAGATTTCAAGCCAGGTTTCGACCCAGGCATTGCTCAGAAAGAAGGAAGCGCCGCTCTGGAGCGAAAGGTGTTCCCAGTCGGATGCGATACGTGACCAATCGTTCCGGGAGTAAATGGTCAGCTCTGGTTGTGCACAGGTTGGGCACAGCTTCATGACAACTGAGAACTCAGAACCAGTAAGTGCCGCTCATGGCTCCGAGGGCCGCTTGCAACCTAAGACGTGGGCGGCTTTGCCCGCCTATGCCACACCGATGTATATCGAAGCGGTCAATTTTTCCCGGTTCATTGAAACCGCCGTAAAAAGAAAACGCAGCTTTGTATCCAGTGTCTGCGAGCGCACGAGTCGTGTCGGCGGAAAATGTATCGCGTCCTCCGGACGGATACGCCACGACCTTGATGGGATGACCCAGTTCCTGTTCCATAATGCGGCGGGACCGTTGAAGCTCTTCAGTCTGTTGTTCGCGCGAGAGCTTGCCGAGAATCTGATGCGTATGTGTGTGGGAGCCAATCGCCATTCCGCCCCGCTCCATTTCTCGCGCTTCGTCCCAATTGAGGAAGCGGCGGTCCACGTTTGCTGGGGGCCGGGCGCTGTCACACGCCCTTTCGAGCTCGGCAACGAACCGCTCATAATCCTTCATCGATGGCTGCTTGTATAACTGCAGCACCTGCATGATGACCTTGTCCATTCCCGTCGAATCCAGATCGAATGTCATCGGCTCCGGATATTCGAGACGAATAACTCTGGCCCGGCTACGCTTCACGATGTAGGCAATAACGTCCCACCAAGGCAGGTGATTCGTGCCCACAAAAGCGGTGGTAAGAAAGAATACGGCTTGGACTGCATGTGAGCGCAGCACGGGAAAGGCTGTTGTGTACGAGTCCAGATATCCGTCATCGAGCGTGACAAGTACGGTCGGTTCGGATACCCGCCCCGTTGGCGCATCGAGTAGCGCGATTGCCTCTTCCAGAGTCGCTACGTGAAAGTGACGTTTCACGTAAGAGATCTGCCAGTCGAACTCATCCTCCGTCGCAGAAAACGTGCCGGAATCGTAAGGTGTTTCGCTTGCATTCCCAATCCGGTGATAGTTCAAAACCATCAGAACGCGCCGCTTGGGCGAATACTCCAATAGGCGCGTTAGACCAGAAGCTGCACAAACCCGTGCGACCAATTCACGTTTTCCTGGAATGAGCATACGTATCTCGACTAGACTGATGCTTCTGATGGTGTTTCTGCGACACCGGAAGACGCTCTAAATTGGACTCTCCATAGTCTCACACACGCGGGAAGCCGCTTGATTGTTATTTACTAGCGCTCCGGGCCGGCGCAGTCATCAGGTAGGCGAGAAATCCGCTCGCGTCTGCCGTGTAACCCGAGCCCGTGCCGAAATCCTTGCCATAGTGAAACATCACATTTGCGCCAGGATTGCAGGGCGGCGCGTTTGAGCCGCAGTACGGAAGCGCACTGATGTAACCGTAGCTGCCCACCGTTTGCCCCGAGCTATGAGGCCCTGCTGGCGGCCCGCTGCTTCCCGGACCTCCGGCAGGACCGCCGTAAGCCATCGAAAACCAGTCTTCGCCCCAGGTTTTGAACTGATTGTCCCCCGATTCGTGGTAATACCAGCCATAGATCGCCGGCAACAGGACCGCGTCGTCAGAATCATTCCCGCCGAAGCACCACTCGGTTTTCGAGGGCGCGCAGGCGCGTGAAGCGTCACGCTGTACGATTTGGTAATCGCTTCCGGCGAACGAATTCACGATCGGTTCTCCGAGCGTGAGGGTCTCATCGTTCGGGCACGCAACAACTCGATACACTTCAAGCGATTTGAGCACGCCCACAAAGGTGCTCCCGTCGCAGCGCGCAAAACCATTGGGTTTCGGTTGCGTAAATTTCGCGCCTGCCCCTGTGACGGACGTCGTTCCAGCATGACCGGAAATCGTGCCGGCGCCCTTCACCCAATCGTTGGGCGGCTCTCCACTCGCTTCGAATCCGATCGAATACCAGATGCCCGCCGCGCCCTGGCCGCCTCCGTTGGCGGCTGGAATGGTGCGCGTGCCCGCCACGCCGTACTCATAGATATATTTGAGAAGACTCCCCAGCATCTTGAAGGCTTCACGGGCAACGGCAGGATTATTGCATCCGTTCGGATCAGACAGCGCTCGATAGGCTTCCTTGATACCGTTGCCGGCGATTCCGAGGATGAACGGCTCGCTCCCTTTGCCATAGGAGGGCAGGGAGCTGTTGATCGCGTAGTTATTCACCCAGAATCCGCCGTTGCTCATTTGCTGCGGGCCGAAGAACGACCGAATTGCATTCGACACCGCTGCGCAATACGCGGGCTTCACGCGTCCGTTGGGATCCATCTCTACGCCCGCACCGAGATACGAAAGAATGTAACCGGCTTCTCTCGGATCGTAGGCACCCGGAGGATCGGGCGGCTTTGTTCCAAACATTTGTTGCTTGGCCTCAATGCCCGGCCAGTAACCCGGCTGTCCGTCAAGTGCTCGGACCATCAAGCCGGCTAAGTTAGTCACCCTCGGCGTGTTGTTACTGCTCTCGCCTTGATCTATGTTCCAGATGTACCAAGCGTCATTGAGCAACCTGGCTTGCGTTAGGAACTGCGTAATGCCAGTGCGGAAATACAATCTGTAATATGCGGTTCCATTATCGTAATAATTCCAGGTGTAACTTGGCTGCGACTGCCAGCCGAAACCGACGATCACCTCCTGGAAGTTAGGGTCGTTGATAGGCGAAAGATACTGGTAATGCACGTTCTGCGCCAAGTTCAAAGGAACATTGAACTTGAAAATGCCACTGTCGAGAACCGCGTGGTTATCATCCGTGACCGCCTTGATTACCTGAACGCTACGGCCGGTCGGGTATTCCTTGGGAAGTAGCGGATGAGAGCGCAAAGGCGCGTCCCACCAGATGAAAATGGTCCATCCGGCACACGATCCGCCCCCGCACTCGGTCGTGAAATGAGTACCGCTTCCCACGACGCTGACAGTATCTTTTTGCACCGAGATAGTTCCGTGCGCGGGCGCCGAATTGAACGAAGCGGGAATCCGAAACCGTGATTGCAGGTGAATGCCGTTCGCGGCCTCGGCCATGTCGTACCACGGCCACGGGTCGCATTTGCTCGATCCCCACGGAGTGAGCGGCCCGACAACGAAGGACAATGGACCGGGCACGTCCGAGATCAGGCAGTTATTGTCTCGAGTGACTGTAACTGCTCCGATCCTGAGCGTTTCAGAAGTTTTTTTATTCTCCGTGTCTGTCACACTCAGCAGGTAGTCGTACTCGCCGAACCGATCCAAACCCGTGGCAGAGGCGTGAGCGGTGGTTGCGTTCGCAAGGGTAGTCGGCGCTCCGCCTGTTTGCGTCCAGCTATACACGAGAGAATCGTTCAGGTTGGGCGAGTAGGCGTGTGTGGACAGCGTTGCAGGCGATCCGGCAATAACAGTGCAGAACTTAGTCGGATAGGTGTTGCTTACAAAGCAGCCCGATGCGGGCGTGAACGCGACGATCGGCGCATAGGACGGCGTAGGCCGAAAGGTTGGTGAACCGACCGGAGCGAGTGCTTTTTCGGATCGGCGTGAATCACGATAGTCGCCGTCGAATTCCCAATCCCCCAAGTCTCCCCCGGGATCGGCTGAAGGAATCGATCCCAGTGCTTCAATCCTTGAGAAAAGACGAACGTAATCGACGGTAGCAGTAATTCCGGGCTTGTAACTGACACCAACGTCGAAAAATTTGCCGGCGAAATTAGGTTGGTTGGGTGACCACGGAGTAGGATTCAGCGTAGCGTACGTATACGCACCCGTGTCGGTTCGCCATACTTCAAGGCTGATTGTGTGGTTGGTATTGTCTCTGCGAATGCGAAACGTAAGATCACTGGTGGAACCTGAAGGGATTCCGGAGACGACCTGTATCCCACGGCCATCGCGCCAAGAGGTATAGCCAGCCGAACTCGAGCAATCGGTACTCAGGATAAAGTCGTCATTCACGACGATGTTGCCGCCGGCCTTGCAATCGTGTATGCGGGTGACTAACTCCCACGAGTGCAGGTCTTGAAGACGATGGGTATCAGCTAATGTCGTTGCGGCGCCGCTCGCCGGAGTCAGCACCAGTCCTTGTGCGGTTACGGCTAGTGAAACACGAGCCAGCAACAAAAATGCAATAAACTTCAAGTTGTCATTGCATTATAAAGCCAAGGCATTTTACCGCCGGTGCGGTCGCGGCTTCGATGCATGGAGGGGCGGAACGGCGCGCGCGCATCGTTCCGCCCCTCGCGCATTAGGAACCTGAGTGACTCGCTACTGCTTAGCGCCGCATTGGCTGCTAGGAACGGTAAGGCGGTACGCAAGATAGTTGTCGGCGGCCCCGGCATAACCAGAGCCGTCGCCGAAATCCTTGCCCCAATGCCAGACGGCGCCGCCGCAAGGGGGTGCAGCGCTGTTGCACGGGGGCAGCGCCGTAATGTACCCATAACCGGAAACCGTTTGGCCGCTTGACATGGGACCGGCGGCCAAGCCGCTGCTACCTGGGCCGCCAGCCGGACCACCATAAGACCCGGAAAAAAGATCGTCTCCCCACACCTGGTACTGCGCATTTTGACTTGTAGAGTAAAGCCAGCCGAAAATACCGGGCAGCGATACCTGGTAATCAGTCGAGGTGCCGCCGAAGCAGAAAGGAGTCCTCGACGGAGCGCAGTTACTGCTGGTGTCCTGCGCAACAATTTGATAACCGTTTTGCCCGTTGAAACTGTTCACCACGGGTTCAGCGACGGTGAGGCTCGTGTTGCTGGCGCAGGCCGTGACTTTGTGGACTTCGTTCACGCCGGGAATAGCGATAAACGTGGTGCCGTTGCACGGCCCGAACCCGCCAGACAAATTGCTTCCATTCGTCGAGCTCGTAATGCCGGTGGGTGCCGTAAAGTTCGTTCCGGTCCCCGTTATGGTTGTGCTGCCGGAGCTACCACTCACGTTTCCTTGGCCGACCCCCCAACTACCGGGATCTTCCCCGCTGGCTTGGTAGCCGACTTGGTAATATTCCCCGGAAGAACCTTGCCCGCCGCCGTTTGCCGTCGGAATAGTTCGCGTCCCGCCGATCCCGTTCGTGTAAATGAAATTCACCAGACCGGTGATGTAGCCCAGCGTCGTCGCAGCAAGCGTGGGGTTATTGCAGCCATTCGTGTCGGTGAGCGCAATGTAAGCATCGCGGAAACCTGTAGCCGGCACCGCCAGGATCCAAGGCTCGGTTCCATAACCATAAGACGGAAGACTGTTATTGATGGCGTAGTTGTTCGACCAGATTCCGCCGTTTCCACCGCTCGCGATGTCAGGGCCAAAGGTGTAGTTGATGCCGTTCGAAATCCACGAGCATACGAGCGATTTGTTGGCGCTCGGGTCCAGTTCCACATCGAGCGCATCGAATCCAAGGTTGTAACCCGATTCGCGCGGATCGAATGCACCGTTGGGGTTGCTAGTTCCAAATCCCTCCAGCGACTGCTCAATGCCAGTCCAGTACGCTGGTTCCCCGTCGATCGCGCGAGCCATCAGTCCAGCGAGCCCTTTGGTACGTGGCGGGTCGCCCCGATAGCCTTGGTCCAAGTGATAGATGTACCAATAATCCGCCAGCTGCCGGGCATACGTTTGAAAGACGGAAATTCCAGTGCGGTAATAAAGCCGGTACAATGCGAGCACGTTGTCGTAGTAATCCCATCCGTAAGACGGTTGCCCGCTCCAATCGAAACCAAACACCAAGTTGCCGGTCTCCCCGCTGGGACTGCCACCATTCCACGATCCAATTGGTATCCACTTCGCTCCCGAGATCGTCACTCCCTCGGTACCGAATCCGCCATCAAGGTTGGCACTCGTCGGGCCTGATACAGAATTGACATGAAAGAGGGCACGTCCGGTGTTTCCGGACACCGTGACAGCGGGACTTGAACCTAAGGGCGCGCTCCATACGGCCCAGAAAAGCCAATCTGCACAACTTCCTCCACCGCAGGCCGTCGTGAAGTTCGTACCACTTCCTGCTGCGACCGGCGCGTAGGAGGGGCCGCTGATAGTGATGGTTCCCGCCGCGGGGGTGAGTGCGTTGAGGTAGGTCGCGTCCGTCTGAAACTTCAACTGCAGCATCTCTCCATTAGCTGCCTCGGCCTCGTCGTACCACGGCCAAGGACTGCACGGGCTGCCGGTACCCCAGGGAGTCAAGGGCCCAACTGACATCTGCAAACTCGCCGGAACATCGGAGATCAAACAGGTGCTTCCCGATTGCAACGTATACGCCCCAATATGGAGGGTGTTTCGGACGTTGTTGCCCTCCAAGTCAGTAACACTCAACTGAAACGCGTAATCGCCAAACGCATTTAATCCACTGGCAGTAGCAGTCGCACTCGAGGCGCCCGTCACGGTGGCAGTAAGGGGACCGGAGAGTTGCGTCCAGGAATAGGTCAACACATCTCCCGTGTTAGGTGACTGGGCAGAGCTGAAAAGTTGCGCGGTGGTACCTGCTTTCAGGACGCAGAACGGGGTCGGATAGTAGGTGTTTAGAAAACAACTCTGTCCTGCTGCGGAGAATGCGACGGTCGGCGGGTAAGCCGGCGTAAGAGCATATGAGGTGTTTCCAGACAGGCTCAGATTTTGATGGTTGCCGCTCGAGTCGTTTGCGTTTCCATCGAACTCGTAATCTACAACGTTTCCGCCCGGTGCCGCGGTTGGGAACGTGGCGCTCATAGGCTCGACCGTGTTGAAGATGCGCACGTAGTCAAAGGAAGCAGCGGTTCCGGAGTAGTAGCCGTTGGTGCCGATATTGAACTGGCTCGCGAATAGAGAGGAACCGCTGTTGAAATTATTGCCCCATGGGCCAGCAGAATTGTTGATGGTGGACACGTAAGCACCGGTGTTCGTACACCACACTTCCAAACTGAGCGCCTGAGCCGCATTGTCTCTTCTGGTTCTAAATGTGTAATCACCGGAGGAGCAAACGGGAAGCGCATAAAGCGTGGCATTTGCGCCGCTCGGTCCGTCCCAGTTAGAGGTAAATTGCGCGTAGTTACTGCAGTTAGTCTCCAGCTGGAAAGCGTTATTGGTGAGCAGGTTGTTTCCCGTCGTGCAACCGTGGAGCCGCACCACCGATTCCCAGGATGCGAGTGCGGAGTTTTGAAAAACGCCGCTGTTCGGGAAGGTCACTTGCGCGTAAGCCGAAGTGTTCCCAAGTACCAAAGCCTGGTTAGAAGCGAATAGCGCCGGACACAGCGCGAGAAAAAGAAAAAGTCGTCTCATGAGTATCCCCAAACTCGAAATCACTGAATGAACGAACGGTAGTCTGTGTATCCGCCGGCGGTGAACGAAGCCGAAGAGATCGCCCACGTGAAAAGCGCCACGGAATTTGTCGGGAAAGCGGTCACTCCGGTGGTAGCCGTACAACCCGTGCAGGTGACAGCAGCGCTGGAGGTGCCGATCACGAAATTGCCGAACGAGTCAATGTAGGCGTAGGCAGTATCGCTCGCGCCCGACGTCGCATACGCCGCGACGGCTGTGGTTCCGCGGTAAAACGTGTTCGTTCCAGGAATGCGGACGATAACCGGAAGACTGCTCGATACGCCGGAATTTACCGTCAGCGTGCCGCCCGAAGTGCTGCTGTAGTGGGGGAGAAAATCGTTGAGTTGTGACGCGAACTGGCTACATGCAGGGCCGTTCATTAATTCGAACATGCCGTCCGCCGCATTCCAGAAATAGCCTTGGCTCCCGGAAGGGACTCCTGCTTTCACCGGATTGCCCTGGATCGACGTAGCATTTCCGCTGAATCCACCCAGGCTCGCCGGCACATAGCTATTTGAGGAAGACTGGTACTGGAGCACTTGTGAATTGACCGGCGCGGTGGATGAAACGGCGACGCCTTGGATCGAGGTCGCATTCCCCGTCGAGCTGGACGCAGTACCACCGAGTTCGAACCACGTATTCACAGCCGTGCAGCCGAGAAGATTGGATCCGGGCGCGGCGGCACTGTTAAAAAATAACTGGCCGAGTTGGCAGGTGGCCGGAGCAGCGGTTCCCACGGTAACGGGCCGTGTCACGGGTAAGTTTGAGAAGTCAGGATTTCGGGCCTGCGCACCGAGATTAATGAGAGTTTGCGAAAAAGCGGGCACGAGCAACATCGACCCGACTAACAGAAGTCTCACGACTGACAGAAGTCTCACCGGTGACAGAAGTCTCACGAGAGATGGGATGAAGCCGGATAAGGGGAACGGACGCTTCGTGACGGGAACATTTGGATCGCAAATTGTTTCGAGTTTTGAAATGGCAATAGCGCCTCCGAAATGACGCTTGCGACGGGTAATCACCAGCAACTGTGGTACTCCTTTCGAACGATTAAAAGAGAGCACGGCCAGCCGCGGTCTGTAGCCTCCAGCAGATAAATGCGGGTTTCGTAAGCTGTTAGAAGCACGAGAGTTGCTCACCGGAATTTTTTTAGCGAAACCTGTGAACGGTGGCCGCTTCCCGACGTTCATCCGGATCAGGGCGCGAGCGACGCGTCGCTGTGGGAAAGGGGATTGGCACGACGGTAAACGCCAGATTCAGTGCTGAAGCGGGCAGAATTGCGCACTTTCTGCCTTGGCAGTCGATCGGTGGAACCGAACTGCAGACACTGCGGCTTGCTGAGGCCGCGCGGGAGCTTGGCTATTTCAACGTGATCTATGTTCCCGAAGACGGTGCCAAAGTCAGAGCCTTACTGGAAGGCGGAGGCTTTGAGGTTTGCGAATACAATCAGGTCCAACCTAGCTATTCGAAACCGCGCGCCTTTTGGCGGAACTTGCGCGCCATTGCGTCGGAACTTCGCAGAAAGGAAATTAACATCGTGCATTGCGCGGATATTGCTGCTGCTCACTTCATGTCCCTGGCGGGCCGGCTTGCACGAGCTACCGTTATCAGCCACGTGCGCAATCACTATCCCGAATTCGCCGCACGAGACAAGAGCTTTCTGCTGCCGGTACAGCGCTTCGTCTTTGTTTCACGAGCTACTCGAGATAGCTTCGGCATAAAGAGAGCTCGACAGCGCTCCCGAGTTCTGTACGATGTGCCGGGCGTGGTCTTGAAGACCCTCCCCGACCGTCAGGCCGCTCGAAAACATTTCGGCCTCCCGGCCGACAGCTACGTCTTCGGGATGGCTGCGCGTGTATCGCCCCAAAAAGATTTTCCTACTTTGATCCACGCCGCTCGACGCGTGCTGGCGGAAATCCCGAACTGCTTCTTCCTGATCGCGGGCGATTACGAGTTAGAGGCCCCGCATCGAGAGCACTTCCAGACACTACAACCGTTACTGACGCAGGCTGGCCTGCAGGGTCGATTTTGTTTTGCCGGGTTTCAGGCGGAGATGAGCAATTTCTTCGGCGCGATCGACGCTTTTGTTCTTTCCTCCAATTGGGAAGGCTTACCGACCGTGGTGCTCGAGGCCGTGATGTATCACAAACCGGTCATTTGCACCGAGGTCGGAGGAATTTCCGAAGCGATCGTGGACGGGATGAGCGGATTCCTTATTCCGCCCAAGTCCCCGGACGTCTTGGCTGACCGCCTGCTGCGCGTTGCTTCGAATCCGGCGCTAGCGAGGGATATGGTTGCGAGCGCTTCGCGATCTCTAGACCAACAATTTGGCCCAGAACGCTTTCGAGCCCAGGTGCAGGGGCTATATTCGGAATTACTTTCTAAGAACGGCACACCGGTCACTTACGCTCCAACGGCCGATCCGCGAATCCGATAAGTAGTACTGATGCCGGTTTACTCGCGCATAGCCTAATATGCGGCGCTCCGATGGTTATCCTTACCAATCTCGAGAATTTTCCACTGCGGTGGCGAACCGAGCAGGGGCTCGCGGGTGAGAGCAGAATCGTGCAATCGCCCGGCGAGTTTATGGAGGAGTCCGAGAGGGCGCCCGCGAGCGTCGCGCTTATCAACTGCAATCCTCGCCTGGTCTATGAGCTCGCAGCGCGCCTGATTCTTACACGCCGCAGGACCGTTGCCGTGGTGGCCGTCGATCTCGTCTTGCGCCAGCCCCGCTCGTTTGCAGGGCGATTACTGCTGCCCGCAAAAAGGCTGCTGCTCAATCGGGTTGATCACTTCATTCATTACTTTCGCGATGTGCGCGGATACGAAACCGTGTTCGGCATTGGGCCTGCAAGAAGCTCGTTTGTACCGTTCAAAGCAAACCTGGCCGGCGCCAGCGTAAGTGCGGGAACGGACGGCGAGTACGTACTCTGCCTCGGTCGCACGCTGCGCGATTTCGACACGTTTTTCGCAGCCATGGAACGACTGCCCTATCCCGGAGCGATTTCCAAGCCCAACCTGGAGCTTATGCGTCTTCACGGAAGCAGATTCTCGCGCGGGATCCAGGAGCTGCCGCGCAATGTCCGCATCCTCGAGGACGACGGTACGGACGCTTGTATGGCGCAGATGCTGAGGGCAGCCAAAATCGTCGCGATCCCCATTTTGAAGGAGAGCATGGCCGCTAGCGGATGTAGTACATGCATCAATGCGATGCTCTTCGGAAAGTGCGTCGTCGCAAGTGAGGGCCCGGGTTTTTCGGACGTCTTTACAAATGGCGAGCTGCTGTGCGTCCCGCCCGAAGATGCGACGGCTCTGGCGCAAGCAATCGATCGTCTTTGGCGAGACAATGAACTGAGGGAACAGATCGCCCGCCAAGGACAGCAGTATGCCCGCTGGGCGGGTGGGGAGCAGGAATTGTTCCATCGCCTGATCGAAGATGTAGCTACGTGGTACTGTGCGAACCGCTCTGGGTGCGCGAATGCCGCGAACCATGCTAACTGAGGAAAAGTCATGTGCGGCATAGCAGGAATTGTGGGGCTCCAGGAGGGCGAACGACCCGGGGCCCAGATCTCAGCGATGTTGGGTGCGCTCGCGCGTCGCGGCCCCGACGACGAAGGTGTGCACACATGGGCGCGAGCAACTCTGGCGCATCGACGCCTGGCCATTATCGATCTCAGCCCGGGCGGTCACCAGCCTATGCTGTCCGACGATTCGGAGATAGGGCTGGTTTTCAACGGTTGCATTTATAACTTTGCTGAGCTCCGTCGCGAACTCGAAGCGCATGGCGAAATCTTTCGCTCGCGTTGCGACACGGAAGTCCTTCTCAGAGGCTACTCCGTTTGGGGAACGCACGAACTCGTCCGCCGGTTGCGCGGCATGTTCGCGTTTGGTATCTGGGACAATCGGCGCAAGAAACTCACACTCGCGCGAGATCCGCTTGGGGTGAAGCCCCTGTGTTATGCCACGCGGGGATCGCGATTGGCTTTCGCCTCCACGCCGGCGGCCTTGCGGGCGGGTGGATTTGCCGCCGATATCGACCCCGCGGCTGTTCTTGAGTACTTGGAATTCGGCTTTGTCACGGACGACAGATGCATTTATGCGGACGTTCATAAGCTACCGGCTGCAACGGTGGTCGAATGGCAAGACGGACGCTTGCACTCGTTCACCTACTGGCACGCTCCGTCGGAAACACGCGCCGTTACCTTCGAGGACGCTGTTGCCGAAACAGAAACTCGGATCCTTGACGCGGTGCGAATCCGGTTGTGCGCGGATGTTCCCGTCAGTGCGCTTCTGAGCGGCGGGATCGACTCGACTCTTGTCTGTTGGGCGTTGTCGAAACTGGGCGCCAACATTCGTGCCTTTACCGTCAGTCTTCCCGGCGAACCCGAAGACGAGGCGTTGCAGGCAGAAGCGGCTGCACGCGTTATCGGTATACCGCACGAAAAGATAGCGCTCCCGGATCTCGGCGACGACATGGTAGATCTCGTGGTGTCTGCCTACAGTGAGCCGTTCTCCGCCTACTCTGCATTAGCCATGCTGCAGCTTTCGAAAGCCATTAAGCCATTCGCTACCGTGATGCTGACAGGCGATGGAGGCGACGAGGCGTTCTTGGGGTATCCCGCGCATCGAAACGCCTTGCTGGCACAGCGATTGGCGAACCGAATTCCGTCCTTTACTCCCTTGCTTTGGAAAATGTTTCGGCCGGCACTCAACGGCTTCGGATCCTTGCGCCGCGCAAAGCACTTCCTCGACTATGCAACCGGCGGCCTCGGTTCCCTTACACGAGTTCACGACGGCCTGCCGTACTACGACGAGCATCGCCTGCTCGGACCGCGGCTCACGAGCAGAACAATCCGGCAGCGCGAGATCGCACCTTCAATTCAATCGGCTCGGCGGCTCTTGACGGACCTGCTGGAATATAACCGGAACACGGAATTTGTCGGCGAGTTTCTCACGAAAGTGGACGGCGCCACAATGTATTACGGTATTGAAGCTCGCTCGCCGTTTCTCGATCGGGAAATCTGGGAATTTGCCGGCTCGCTCGACTACTCGCTCCGATTGCAGAATGGTCGCTTGAAAAGTATTCCGCGTGAAATCGTGTCGCGTCGCGTTGGGCCAGAAGTGGCGAACCGTTCTAAGCAAGGCTTTCACTTGCCCATCGATAAATGGCTGGTAAGCAGGTGGCGCAGCAGGTTCGAAGAACTTGCGAACGGGTCTTTGTTAACGCAAAACGGATGGATTCAGAAAGACGCCTTGGCTCGCCTTGTGACCGGAGCGATTGAGAAAGGCAGGGCCAATATTCACCTTTGGCGCATGACACTTCTGAATACGTGGCTCGAAAAGGAAGAAAACAGTTACGAGGTCTCGCTGACGAGCCCCGAAGAAGTCGCGAGCGAAACCCGCCCGTAAGGGCAGCGCTACGTCTTTACGAGCTTCCAGGTAGCGCCGATATGGGCGCCATTCCGCGCCCGCTGCGCGATCAGGCGCTCCTCTTCCGTCTTCAACCGCGACGGCAGCGTACTCCACAGTTGTCCGAAGAAGCCGTAGGCCCGCTGCGAAATCAATTCATATTCGGGCATCCACTGCTTCATCCGCTGTATGGAAACGCCCGTGCCGTCCTGCACATGGATATCCGTGATCGTAAAGATCTCTGCCACGGTCAGTGGCGCCTTGACGACCCCTGATTTGAGGAGTTCGCGATTGGTGCGCGACAGATAATCCTGCGTCTGTTGGCCTGTCAATTCCCGGAGGAGACGTCCAAGCACCCGCCTGGGTGCCAGCCGTGCCGCCCATGTGGGCAACACACGCCGGGAGGCCTCGCTCGTGCGCTTCTGCAGTTCCGCATCGTCCAGGAAATCGCCGTTCGGATCCTGCAGGTGAAGGAAAACGCCGCCGTCGCGCTGGAGTCGGCGAACGGTTTGCAAAAAGGACGGAAGATCCGGCAGGTGATGCAGTACCGAACAGATGACGATTAGATCGTATTGCTTCCGCCCCTCGAGGACATCCGCCGTACCTTCGAACGATTCCACCGGACAGTGCCACGCTGTAGCACGTTGCGCGGCTCGCCTCAGCATGATCCTCGATGTGTCGAGCAAATCAATGGACGCGATCCTTGGTCCAACCGCGGATTTTACGATCGAGTCGGACGCAAGGCCTGTTCCGCAGCCGATGTCCAGCATCGCGAGCTCGCGCTTGTCACGCAGTACTGACAGAGAATCCTGTGCGAGGAAAGCGAACTGCTGCGGCAGGCTTTCCCACATGTCCCGGTGAATTTCATCGTAAACTTCGGCCTCTAAGTTGTGAAAGGTTACGTTTACCGCCGCATGGAACTCCTCAGCTGTGCATGTCGCACCGCGGCGACGCATGATTTCACCCAACGGCGCGAGTGGATCAGCTTTCACGGAATCGGGCGTAGTAATCAATGGAGACATCGAACTCATCTGCTTGCGTTATGCGAGTAAGCCAACGTCGGGAGGTGCGATGTGTTCCCCGACCTCTCGGCGGCTGACCCCGCGTCCAGCTTTGCCGTGGCTCGCTGTAGCGCGATCGCCAAGCCGGTCATCATGCACAAGTACGGTTTATACGCAAAATTCAAGAAGAATATCGCGACGCAGAATCCTGCCATGCTCGTGGACAGCAGGAAGGCCGCGAAGGCGATCTGCTTCAGCTCGGCGCGCTTTTTCGTCGTCCGATAGATCTTCAGGAGCAGAAACAACGTGCCGAAAGTGCCACCCACGAAACAGATGACCGCAGGCACTCCGTCTTCGCTCGAGACCTCCGTATAGCTGTTGTGTGTCTCCTGCCAGTTACTGTGCGGATGCCCCTCGTCGATAGCCTTCTGGCCTTCCCAGTCGCCGAACTGCCCGGCTCCCACGCCCAAAAAAGGGTGATGCAGCGTCGCATCAATGCTATTCAGCAGAAGCTGCCGACGTGCCTGGTAGGAAGCAACGGCTTCAGAATCTTGCGAAGACATACTCGTAAAAGTGAAAAGTCGGCCCATGGTCGATGTGGGCAAAATGGACACCAGTACAGCCCCCACCACGGGAACCAGAATGAGAAAGCTGGCGCGCACTTTCGCATTGCCTTTTATAAACGTGAACAGCAGGCCGGCGATAAGTCCGATGAACGCCCCTCTGGAACTGGATCGAAGAATTTGGAAGAGCGCCACTGGGATTGTCCCAAGAAAAAGCAGGCGCAAAATGAAATTCCGGTCCTTCGAACACCCGGCAAACAGCATAAATGGAATGAGGAACACTAAGTGCCCGGCCAAGTCATTTGGATTACCAGTGCTTCCGGTCCAAGCTGCACCGAGTCGGCCCCCTACGTCCAGCGGATATAGCCAAGTAAGCGCAACGAAAATAACACCTCCGATTGCAATAGCCGTGAGAAGTCGTTTCAGATATCGCCAATCGCCGAGCACTCCGGCGATCAGCGGAAGACACAGAAAATTGTCCTTCACAAAGGGAATCACTACGTTCGCGGATCCGCCCGGCCATGTACTGAACGGAGTTCCGACTAGAATGAGAGCGGAAAAGCCGAGCCAATACCAATACAGCCGTGAGCTTGCGGCGTGACGCCACGTAGTTCCGTTAAGAAGCCCCAGATAGGCGATGCCACCCACTAGCACGATGAGGTATAAATGCGCGCCCAAGTAGACCGCAAGGAATTCGTGCAAAAAACTCAACCGCAGAAAAACATACGCGATGGTGCCATTGATTGCCAGCAGCTGTATGCCGGTTGGCGCCACGCTGTTAGAAGCCAAAGAAGCGGTGGTCCCCGGCTCGGGTCGGGGGTCGGGAGTCACAGGCCCTTGAGAATGCTTCTGACGCTGGATGGGTGCGCGCATCTTTTGCCAGATTCGCGACCGGGTTTTACTGGACGATGGCGCAGAAGGAACATCGGGAAGCTCCCACCCAAACGGCCGTTTGGGGTCCCAGGAACGCTCTCTTTCGGGATCGAAATTGCTGTCGGAGCCGGGCTCGCTTCCACCAGACGGCATAAGCTCTTTCTCCTGATCGGAAGACGCTGACATGAATTGTAGAAACGCGGGCTCCTTATTATTCTAGTGCAGCTTTGCAGGCATTTCGCGCCACACTATTTGTCACGTGGCGCACTATAAAGTAAAGGTAAAAAGGCCTAAGGTGCCAGGTAGCTCGGCCGAGTAGCGCCACATCGCTAGAGTTTTGGAGTTCGTATCACTTAGGTCATCGTCCGCCGAAGAGGAATTCAAGAGTCTAATCGGTATTGATCCCTAATTCCCCCTCTAGAAGCTAGATGAGCAAAGCGACGAAACCCCTAAGAATCGTTTTTCTGGTCGGCTCAGATTCGCTGTCTACGCGCCGGACGATAGAAAGTGTTTGCAATCTTCCATGTGTCGAAGCTGTCGCGATTCTGCTTGACACCGCAAAGCCCTCTTTTTCGGCGCGGATGCGAAGCCTGCGGCGTAACATGCGCCGCGAAGGTCCGCGCTACGCAGCGTACCGGCTGCTAGACGGGCTCAGTGCCTTTATGGATGCGCGGGCGAACAGCTTTGCGCCGCGCGGCGAGGTCGAAGCGCTCTTGCGCAACGCCTTTCCTGAGCGCTGCTTCACCCTGGCAGATATTTCCGCCAGATTTCGTTGCCCCCTGATAGATGTCGGCAATCTGAACAGTCCAAAGTCCGCGGCGGCTCTCCGTGACTGCTCGGCTGATCTAGGGCTCGTCATTGGAACTAGAATTCTGCGGCGATCTACTTTCTCCATCCCGTCCTTGGGCTGTCTCAATCTGCACAAAGGCAAAGTGCCCGAGTTCCGTGGAATGCCGCCTGCCTTTTGGGAGCTGTATGAGGGAGCCGAACGAGCCGGAGTCACGGTCCACTTCGTTGATGATGGCCTTGATACGGGCGATATCGTCGGGAGTTCAGAAATTCCTATTCACCCAAACGAGACGGAGGCGTCCCTCCGAACGAAGCTCGATTGGGAAGGCGCGCGCTTGCTGGCAGAGTGCGTTGCCGAACTGCACGCCGGGACGGCTCAACGCACATCGCAGCCGAAATCGAGCACGCGGCCGAGAACGCGACCCACTCGGCTCGAGCGTAATCAGCTGGCGAAGCGGCGGCCCGGAACGCTTTCTCAGGCCAAGCCATTTAAGAACATTTTTAAAACGAGTTTTTACTTGGGTCTATATTATTCCGGGATTTACGCGCTGATCCGTTTCGTACACCGCAGGAAAGGACACTGCCGCGCTGCAATTCTTCTGTATCATCGCGTGAATGACTTTTCGGTGGATCCACTTACCACCAGCACGAAAAGATTCGCTGAGCATCTCGTGCTCCTGGGCCGACGCCATTGCGTGTGCGATAGCGAATCGCTCGTTGAACAGCTCAATCGGCGAGAGGGAATTCCGCCCGACCTGGTCATGATCCACTTTGATGATTGCTACCGCGACGTGTTTTCTAACGCTGCGCCGCTCCTCAAATCTGCTCGCATGCCTGCGATTGCGTTCATCTCTTCGGGTTTCATCGGAACGACTCGCGCCTTTAAACACGATGAGGAGCGTTATCCGTTCACTTTTGAGAATCTCGATGCACAAGAAATCTGCGCCTTACCAGGAAGCGGGATCGGTATCGGCGCGCATACCGTGAATCATGTCGACCTGGGTACGGTTGCGCTACCAGAAGCGAACCAGGAAGTGTTTGACTGCCTTAGAGACCTGGAATCCCTCACCGGATCTCCGGTTAAGCTCTTCTCGTTTCCATTCGGGCAGAAATCGAATATTCGTGAGGACGTTCGCGAGATCATTCGAAAGGCCGGATTCAGCAGCACTTTTCTCCGCTCATGGCGGGTTCGTTCGCGACAATACCGATAGGTTCGACGTCCCTCGCATGGGCATAAGTAGCGCTCACAGGCCCCTGGACCTGATGATGGAGCTCGAAGGCTTATCGCTGGCCGACTTTGGCAGATAAGTCGGTATGAATCCTGCCGCCATTGTGTTTGTAAGCAGCGCCGCTATCATCGCGTACGTTCTGTTCGGCTATCCGGTTTTGCTCTCCCTTTATGCGCGGCTTGCAGCTAAACCGATCCGAAAAGAGACTGCAAGAAAACGTATCTCGATTATTGTTCCAGTCCGCAACGGTGCCCCATGGATCAAAGCCAAAATTCAGTCTCTGCTCGCATCCGATTATCCAAGTGAGCTGATTGAGATTCTGATCGTTTCAGATGGCTCAACGGACGGTACGAACGATCTGGTTGAGACCTATCCGGATTCCCGCGTTCGCCTTATCGCCCTACCGCCCGGCGGAAAAGCGGTGGCGGTCACCCGCGGGCTCGAGAGTGCTTCCACGGAGATCATCATACTGACCGATGTGCGCCAAGAGTTTGACCCACAGGCGCTTGGGAAACTGGTTGCCTGTTTTGCAGACCCGGCCGTCGGCATTGTCACAGGAGAGCTCGTTATTCGCGAGGGCACAACTCTGGGCGAATACAACACCGGCCTGTATTGGCGCTATGAGAAATGGATACGGCGCAATTTGAACCGCATCGACGCGATGCTGGGCGCTACCGGTTCCATCTACGCCCTTCGCCGCGAGCTCGCGGCTCCCATTCCTCCGGAGGTTCTTCTAGATGACGTATACCTTCCTTTCACGGCCGCCTTTCGCGGATCTCGCATTTATTTCGAAGATGCCGCGAAAGCTTACGACATCCCGAGTTCGCTCCAGTCCGAGTTCTGGCGGAAAGTGCGCACTCAGGCAGGTGTTTACCAAATCCTGTTCCGCTTCCCCGCCCTGTTGTGGCCCGGCAATCGGCGCTTTGTGCATTTCCTATCGCACAAACTCGGCCGGTTGATGCTCCCCTTTGCAATGCTGGCAGTGGCTGCTAGCAGTTTCGGATTACCTTATCCGTGGCGAACAGTTGCCATCGCCAGTCAAATCGTCTTCTATGCGCTCGCGCTACTCGATCCGAAGATTCCGGAAGGCAATCCGCTGAAGCGATTCTCCGGCGTCATTCGTGCTTTCGTGGTGCTCGTCGCTGCCGCGTTATGCGCGACCGCAGTGTTATTCTTGCCTGCCCGGCGGCTGTGGAAGGAAACGCGCGTAGCAGTCGCAGAACTGTCCGACAATCTCAGCAAGAGAGGTCGCTGAATTGTCGCGCGACTACGTCGCACGCGCCGCGCGGAGATTCACGCGAGAGCGCGTCAGCCCCAGCAAACCCCAAAACGTGATGAGCACATACTGCAGCGCTTGCGCCAGCAGAATGTAAGCGATCGCATCGGTTCGGCTGAAACCGAACGGAGTCAAAACGCTGACTGCGACGAACTGATAGATGCCCACGTATCCAGGCGTTGAGGGAAGCGCGCTTCCCAACGCCAATCCTGTGATTAGCAGGAAAGCGAGCGGCAGGCTAACGCTCATCCCGAGCGCGTGCACTCCGATCACGGTACCGATTCCGTCGAGACACCAGATCACCATGGTCGCTGCCAAGAATCGGAACAGCCGCCCGGCGTCGTGAAAAGCGCGTATCCCGGAGAGAATATGCTCGAGCACGTCCAGCAACTTGGCCCGCATTGCATGTGGAACAGGAAGGCGTCGGAGGAGGTATCGCCACAAGCGCTCAAGCATTGGCAACACCGCGATAGCGAAGGCTCCGCCCAGCCCGATAATTGCAAAAGGCCTCGCCGCATGATCGAACCATCCCGGCCGCACGGGAAGCGTGAGTAAGACCAATGAGCTAATGATGACCAGGATGATCGCGTCGGACAATCTCTCCGACAGCGCTGTGGTCAACACAAACGTTTTGGGGAGACCGGTACGGGCACTGATCATCATCGTGCGAACCAATTCGCCGGCTCGAGCCGGAAGGAAGTTGTTTCCCAAATACCCCGCCGAAGTCGCCCAAAAAGCCGTGGGCACGTCGACCGCTGCACGCGAGCGCAGCAGGATTCGCCAGCGAAGCGCTCTCAAAAGCAGCGCCACCGACGCCGTTACCAGTGCCAGCGCCACATAGCGAAGATCCGCGCGCGATAGGATGCGCCAAACCTGTGCCCATTCAATGCCGCGAAGCGAAAAGTAAAGAAGGACACACGCCAGTATTAACGCGATGGCCCAATACACCAGCCGAGACCGCGAGCGAGAGGAAGCCGGTGAGGCGCTTTGTACTGCGGTGTTCATCGGTTGATCCGGCACGATTCCCTGCTGTTCCATCCTACGCACTGACAGCTTAGGCTTCACAACTTAGGATGTGCAGAGAAGTGCCTTCATAGCAGAGGCGAGCGTCCGAAGCAGTGCCAATCTTGTGGAACACGGACCGCCGTCACGCTTCGGCGCCCGCTAGCTCTGCCCGAGAGCATAGGATAACAGAACCTGTAGGGGCGACCGGGTATCGCGACCGTTGCCGGGGCCGTTTCGCGATAGCACGTCCACGTAGCGTAAGAAAAATTTCAAATACGCATTGCTTATAGCTCTATAAGCGTGATATAGATTAAGGAAAATTTTTACTTCACCATTAGGAACTACTAGTCAACGAATGAATATCCCGACCCCCGCACATGCGACCGTTGTAGCCGCTGCACTCTTTGGACTGTTAAGCGTTCCAGCGGTGGCACCCGCGCAGACAGCACCCATTCCCTCGCTCATTACCCAACCGGTAAATAACGGACAGTTCGTGACTTTGAGCGGAAATACTCGCCCTCTGGCGCGCCCTGGGTTCGATCGCGGCGCAGCCCCCGCGAGCCTTCCTATGCAGCGCATGTTGCTGGTGCTGAAGCGCAGCCCCCAGCAGCAGGCCGAGTTAGACCGGCTGCTCCAGGAGCAACAAGAGAAGTCGTCGCCGAATTATCACCGTTGGCTTACGCCCGAGGAATTCGGACAGCGGTTTGGGTTGAATGACCAGGATCTGCAAAAGGTGACTTCCTGGCTGGAGTCACAGGGCTTTCAGATTGACGAAATCGCCAAAGGGCGAACGGCAGTCGAGTTCTCCGGGACTGCCGCACAGGTCGGGAATTCATTCCAAACTGCGATTCACAAATTTGTCGTCAACGGAACCGAGCACTGGGCCAACGTTAGCGATCCTCGCATTCCTGCGGCCCTTGTCCCGGGTGTCGCCGGCATCGCAAGCCTGCATAACTTCATTTCAAAACCTCAGGTGTCGGTTTTGAATCAGAGGATGGATGCGACACTCGAGCCCGGCGCACCGTCACCCCAATTCACGTCGGGCGGCTCGCATCTGCTGGCCCCCGCCGACTACGCCACCATCTACAACATCAATCCTGCTTATCAGGCGGGTATTAACGGGAGCGGAACCGTAATCGCCATCGTCGGTCGGAGCAATATCAATGTTCAGGATGTGGTGAGCTTCCGTAGCATCTTCGGACTTTCGAACAACCCTCCGCACGTGGTTGTGAACGGCGCTGACCCGGGCAACCTGGGCGGTGGAGAGGAAGTCGAAGCTGTGCTGGACACGACCTGGGCAGGAGCCGTGGCTCCGAACGCGCAAGTCGACCTGGTCGTTTCGGCGACTACCAACAGCACGGACGGCGTATTTCTGTCCGAACAATACATCATTAACAACAATCTCGCGAACGTAATGACCGAGAGCTTCGGCGATTGCGAGGCGAACTACACGTCAGCAGAGGCTGCCAACATCTCCTCCATGGCACAACAGGCGGCCGCGGAAGGCATCACCTACATGGTTTCCTCCGGGGACGCCGGGTCGGCAGGCTGCGACAATTTCGATTCAGAGAGCTCCGCCACAGGACCAATTTCCGTCAACGTGCTCGCTTCCACTCCATACACCATCGCGGTGGGGGGCACGCAGTTTAATGACAGCGTAAGTCCCGCGCAATATTGGAATTCCGCAAACGGAGTGACAGGCGGCTCCGCTCTCTCTTACATTCCGGAGGATGTCTGGAACGCCAACTGCACCGGTTCTAGCTGCGGATCGGGCAGCATTCTCGCGGGCGGGGGCGGCGTCAGCCACTTTTTCTCAAAGCCCTCGTGGCAAGCCGGTGTCGCAGGGATTCCGAGCGACGGAGCGCGTGACGTGCCGGATGTGGCGCTCGCCGCCGCCGGACACACGCCGTATGTGTTGTGTCTCGACGGCTCGTGTACACCGCAAAGCAGCGGTCAAGTGAGTCTGTACGGCGTGTACGGCACCTCCGCCGCAGCACCGTCGTTTGCGGGCATCATGGCGTTGGTGAATCAGAAGACGGGATCGCGGCAAGGACAAGCGAATGCGGTTCTGTACAAGCTGGCGGCAGCGGAGAACCTGTCGAACTGCAATGCATCGAATACGTCCGGCCTGCCGTCCAGCAATTGCATTTTCAACGACGTGACCGTGGGAACCAATGCAGTCCCCGGGGAGCCCGGTTACAACACCAGCGGCGAGACTTATCTCGCGACCGCAGGATACGATCTGGCGAGCGGCCTGGGTTCCGTGAACGTCGGCAACCTGATAAATGGATGGACGGGCGGAGTGTCTGGCGGTAGCACCTTCACCATCTCTGGGCAGATCACGTCTTCGGGTGTCGGGTTGGGCGGAGTGACGGTGTCGCTTAGCAATGGCTTCACTTCCAGCACTGTGACGGCTAGCTCCGGCAGCTATTCTTTTTCCGGTCTGGCGGGTGGAGCAACGTATACCGTCACTCCGTCGCTGAGTGGGTATTCGTTCAACCCGGCTAGCCAGACGTTTAGTAATTTAAGTGCGAACCAGACGGCGAACTTTACCGCTACCTCGACGACCCCGGCAGCGGTCGCGCGGATTGGAGTGGCACGACCCAGCGATTCGAATTTCGGCAATCTCCTGGGGTGGTATTTGGATAAAAACGGCAGCTTGCAACTCGATAGCGGAGATCAGACCGGAGGTTTCGGATTGCCGGGTGACATTCCCATCGTGGGCGACTGGACGGGCAATGGGCATACCAGCATCGGCGTATTCCGCAACAATGATTCGAACTGCTCAGGCGGGATCGGATGGTACCTGGACGTCAATGGCGATATGGTCTGGGACGGTGGCGATCGCGCCGCGTGCTTTGGCTTAGCGGGAGATGTACCGATCATGGGCGACTGGAACGGGGATGGCGTGACGAAGGTGGGCGTGTATCGAATGAACGATCCCCGCTGTGGCGGCGGAATCGGGTGGTATCTGGACATAAATGGAAATTACGTGTGGGATGCCGGGGATCGGGCCACTTGCTTTGGTCTGGCTGGCGACACGCCGATTGTGGGTCATTGGACCGCCAGCGCGGTGACCAAAATCGCGGTGTATCGGTTGAATGATCCGAACTGCGCGGGCGGAATTGGTTGGTATTTCGATACGAACGGAAGCTTCCAGTGGGACAGCGGGGATCAGGGCGCATGCTTCGGGTTAGCGGGAGACCACCCTGTGACCGGTGACTGGAACGGAAACGGCATCACTAAGCTAGGTGTCACGCGACCAAATGACCCGAACTTTTCCGGCAATTTGGGTTGGTACTTGGATACAAATGGAAATCTCACCTGGGACAGCCGCGATCAGACGGGGGGATTTGGGTTGTCGAGTGACACCCCGATTGCCGGAGATTGGGACGGAAGCGGCACCACCAGAATCGGTGTCTTTCGTCCGACTGATGCTTCTTGCTCCGGACAGGCTGGTTGGTACCTGGACAACGGCAGTCTGCAGTATGGAGCCGGCGATCACCATGGATGCTTCGGGATGAGCGCCGACAAGCCCATTATTGGCACCTGGTAGATCGATCCCGGCGGTCAACGGCATCACGCGATGGATAATGTAATCCTGAAATCCGCCAAGCAAGATGCACAGGCTTTCTATCGTAGTACCCGTTTACCAAGATGAGCTCTCCATTCGGCAGAACTTTCTTACGCTGAAAGGGGAATTGGATAAGTTCGGGGACCACTTCTCCTGTGAATTTATTCTCGTGAACGATGGCTCGCGCGATAATTCCACACTCGTTTTAGAGCAGATACACGCGGAATATCCGAACCTCGTCGGAGTCCTGAATTTCACGCGCAACTTTGGGCAATTGGCGGCAATTGTGGCAGGGCTCAGTAAGTGCACCGGCGACTGCGTTGCGGTAATATCGAGTGATCTACAAGACCCGCCCGAACTCATCCCCCGAATGTTCAATGAATGGCAGAAAGGTGCTCCGACCGTAATAGGTGTCAGACAAACACGGGATGATCCGCTATTCGCCAGGTTCACTTCCCGCCTGTTCTATCGTTTGATGCGACGGTACGCATTACCTACAATTCCGGCGACCGGATTCGACTTCTTCCTTGTGGACCGTAGGGTTGCGGAACGGATCGCGAATTCTTCTGAGCGAAACACTTTTCTTCAAGGGCAGATTCTTTCTGCCAGCGAACAGTTCGTGCAAATTCCCTATAACAGGCGCGCCCGTCAGGTCGGCCGTTCAGGATGGACGCTGTTGAAGAAACTGAAATATTTTGTGGACGGCTTTGTGGCTTACTCATTTACTCCGATTCGCTTGATTAGCCTATTCGGTATCGTGATCTTTGCCTTCGCAGTCATCTTGTCCCTGGGCCTCATATTAGATCGGCTTTTTCGCGGAACGGAAATGCCGGGTTGGACGTCGGTGATGGTCGCGCTTTTGCTCCTCCACGGATTCGAGCTGCTGGCAATCGGCGTTGTCGGGGAGTACGTCTGGCGGGCTTTGGACCAAGTGCGTGGGCGTCCCTTGTATCTCATCTCGTACTACAAACCTCCCGTGCACCCGAACGCGTGAAGCGAATGGTTCTGGCTTTCAAGGACGTACCGTTACTGTCCGGTATAGGCCAGAACGACACGTATTTGCGATTTTCTACAATTTGAACGCACAATGGTGTTGGCCTGATTTACCTGCGCGCTTGGGCGCGGCGGTCGAGAATCCTTCATGCCTCATTCAATCGACACCGACCCATACGCAACCGGAATGGTGTCTTACGGTGAAGACGAGACCAACGCAACACCCACCTACGATCGCTGGCAATATGGGCTGTTCAAGAGATTTCTGGGGCGGAAGATTCTCGAGGTTGGTGCAGGATCTGGGCGCATAACCAGCATCCTTCTGCAGAGTGCGAACTTTGACGAGTTGGTCGTGACTGAGCCCTCGCCACATTTTTACGGCCTTCTGCAAGAAAGGGTAAAAACAACTTCGAACGTGAAGCTGCTTTTCGCGACCACTGGCGAGCTCATCTCCGAATACCCTAGCTACTTCGACACGGCTTTCTCCGTGCATGTTCTTGAGCACATCGATAACGATCTCGAAGGCCTACGCGAGCAACTCCGTTTGATTCACTCCGGCGGACGGGTGATTGTACTTGTCCCTGCACTTCAATTTCTGTATTCGGAGCTGGACCGCAGCATCGGCCACTTCAGACGTTACAACAAACGGCGTTTTCGTACCTTGGTAGCGGAGCTGGGTAATTGCCAAATCGAGAAGATGTTTTATAGCAACGCGCTAGGGGTATTAGGATCACTTTATTTCAGTAGGATCCGCAAGATCAACTACCAAGAAAGCGAAGCTAACAAAAAGAAATTCTTTCGTGTATATCGATTCTTCAGCGAACACCTCGTGCCTTGGATCAGCTTCGTCGAATCCAAAATCCCAGTACCGCTCGGTTTGAACTTGACGATAGTGCTGACGAAAACGGACGGCGTTCTTCCGTAGCTGTCTCTTCAAGCTCCGGACCTTCATCGTGAACGCAAACGCGGAAAATGAAAAGCTCTCGAACGGACATTAGCTGGCCCAAGGCGCGGCATTGACTCTGTAGATTTGTATACTGATAAGGCTTTTGAGAATCAGCGCGATGAGCGAAGCAATTGGTTTGCTCGCATGATCCCGGATGCCTCGGTAACGTACTCGACGCAGGACGATGCTGGGCAGATAAATAAACCAAATACCGAAGCCCGTCGTCGACGCGTTGTTACAGCCGTCGTGCTGGCAGCGTTTTCCCTCTTCTATTTTTCCGCTGTGCTGCTGCGCGCAGCGGAAAAATATTTTTGGTACGACGAACTCGTCAGCGTTTATTTGTCCCGCCTCTCTGTCAGCTCCCTTTGGCAAATGCTGCGGGCCGGCATGGATTCCGTTCCCCTGCCTTTTCACCTTGTCACCAAAGCCGCTAACGCGATCTTCGGCGAGGGATTAATCGCCACGAGATTGCCCCAGATCTTCGGCTTCTGGGTCTTCTGCCTCTGTCTTTTCCGTTTCGTGAATAAACGAGTGGGCGTCCTCGGCGGATTGATCGCCATGCTTTTTCCAATATTCACCGGCGCCTTCTATTACGCCTACGATGCACGTCCGTATGGAATCGTCCTCGGCTTTTGCGGCCTCGCCCTGGTGTTCTGGCAGATGTCGCTCGAAGAGCCCCATCGAAAGCGTTGGCTGTGGTGCTACGCCCTCAGTGTTCTTGGAGCTTTCTTGATCCATAGCTATGCCATCACCATCGCTTTTCCGTTCGCCGTCGCCGAACTCGTGCGTGGCATTCAAAACCGCCGTTTGAATGTGCAGCATTGGCTTGCGATCATATTGCCGGCTATCATCGCCTGCCCGACTTACATTCCTTTGCTCGAAGGCTTTCGTACAAACGCCAAAGGCACCACTCTTGTAGACCTTGCGCCGCCCGTTTGGCCCCAAGTACGCGAATTTTATTCTTTTCTGCTCGGCCCGTGCATGCTCATTGTGCTCATCGTTCTTGCGCTGCTGGCGCTCAGGTGTCTGCACGCCATGCGTCGCTCGACTAAACCCGCTTCTCTATCGACCGCCATACCGCTTCCCGAAATCGCGCTCGCGCTCTCGTTCGTGGCATTACCCGTGGTCGGCATGATCATTGCGAGAACGATGCATTCGACGTTTATCTACCGCTACTATCTGCCCGCCTTGGTTGCCGCCTGCATTCTGACGGGATTCGCCGCGGCAGTCGGAAAACCCGCCAATCGGGTCGCCTTCGCGCTCGCCGCCGTCCTCGTCTGCTCGGCAGGCTGGCAATTTTCGGCGTTGATTTGGCATCGCATCCACGGCGTTCCCGAGAACCTCTCAGAGCCCAGCAGCGGATTCTCCGCAAATTCGTCTTTATCCGGTCCGTTGGACCACTATTCGCTCCTCCTCTCGGAAGCGCGTAAGCACAAAGACCAGCCAATCGCGATCATGTGGCCAATCGATTATCTTTACTTAGTAACGTATGCGCCCGATCTGGTCCTGCGGATGTACTACGTGCAATGGTCGGAAACGGATTGGTTCTACAGGTGCTTCAAACTGTTTAGACCCTGGTCCCCGATCAAATACAATCTCGCAACCCGCGATCAATTTCTACAGTCAGCGCCCGAGTTCCTGATGTATGGGCAGGACTCGACTGCGGCCTCGATCATCTCCGAAGGTCTGAAATTCGAGTCGATAAAGCTCTCGAACGGACATTTTCTCGCCGAAGCGCGGCATTGACTTTATAGACTTGTAGATTAATGAAGGTCTTGATAATAGGCGCGATGAGCGAATCGATTGGTGTGCTCGCATGATCCCGGATCCCGCGGTAGCATACTCTCTCCAAAACGTTGCGCAGCAGTTAAATGTACCCAGTACCGAGGCCCGCCTCCGCCGCGTTGCTACTGCCGTGGTTCTCTCAGCGTTTTCCCTCTTCTATTTCGCCGATGTACTGCTGCGCGCCTCGGAAAAATATTTTTGGTACGACGAGCTTATAAGCGTCTATCTCTGCCGCTTCTCGTTCGCCTCCCTCTGGCAAACGCTGCTGGCCGGCATTGATAGCAATCCGCCGCTGTTCTATGTCCTCACAAAAGCGAGTAACGCCATTTTCGGGGAAGGCTTGATCGGTACCAGAATGCCCGAGATCTTAGGCTTCTGGATCTTCTGCCTGTGCCTGTTCCGTTTCGTCAACAAGCGGACAGGCGTTCTGGGCGGCGTGATCGCGATGCTTTTTCCTGTTTTCACCGGCGCTTTCTATTACGCCTTCGAGGCGCGCCCGCATGGAATTGTGCTGGGATTTTGCGGACTCGCGCTGGTTTTCTGGCAAATGTCCAGCGAGCACCCGGATCGAAAACGCTGGCTGCTCTGCTACGCCCTCAGCCTCCTGGCAGCTTTCTTGACCCACTGCTACGCCATAATCATCGCTTTTCCCTTCGCTCTCGCCGAACTCGCGCACGACATCCGGGCCCGCCGCTTCAATCTGCAGCGCTGGCTCGCCATCATCCTGCCGGCAATTGTCGCCTGCCTAACCTACCTCCCTTTACTTAGTGGATTTCGGGAATTGGGTAAAGGTGAAAGGTCCGGGGCTCTTTCTCCTTTAATCTGGCCCGAAGTACACGACTTTTATTCTTCTCTACTCGGCCCGTGCATGCTCATCCTGGTCATAGTTGTTGCTCTTCTAGCCGTCAGATGTATGCAAGCGGTGAATGGAACGAGCGAACCGTTATTGCCGCTCTCGATACCGGTTCCCGAAATCGTGGCCGCACTCTCGTTCGCGGCCGCGCCGGCTCTCGGCATGGTCATTGCGAAAGTGACGCATTCGCCCGCTTTCTACCGGTATTTTCTGAGCGCCTCGGTCGCCATCTGCATTCTGACAGGACTCGCGGCCGCAGTCGGAAAGCCCCTCAATTGGATCGCGGTCGCGATCGCCGCCGTCCTGGTCTGCTCGGCAGGTTGGAATATTTCCTCGCTGTTCTGGCATCGCCTGCATGGCGTTCCCGAGAACCTTGTGGAGCCTGCCAGCGGATTTTCCATGAATTCATCCTTAGCCGGCCCACTCGACCGCTATACCCTCCTGCTCTCCGAAGCGCGTGCGCACAAAGATCAACCAATCGCGATCATGTCCCCCTTCGATTACCTTTACTTAGTAAACTATGCGCCCCAGTTGATTGACCAGATCTACTACGTGAAGTGGAGTGATCACGATTTCAATTACCGCGGACAGGAGGTATTCGAGCGTTGGTCGCAGATTCACTACAAAATGGCGACAGAACAGGAATTTCTCCGCCTATCCCCAAACTTTATGATGTACGGCCAGAGCTCCGAGCTCGCGTACAACATGACAAGAAATCCGAACATAAAAATTACTCGGCTAAAGACCTCAAACGACCATTTTCTTGCCGAAGCGCAGAACGAAGAAGCACGCCAATAGCTAACTCGCCGGCCGCGGATGCGCGCACTCCTTCGACTTGTACATTTATAGAAATGAACATCTTGGAGGCTTGTAAGTAGCACCCCCGACGCTGCCCGCCTCCGCCGCTTTGTCGGCGTAATCGCCGCTCACTGGGCTCGCTATGGCACGCGCTACAGGCCGGCATGGATGGCCAATTCTCCGCTGGTTACCTTCTCACAAAAGTGAGCAACGCGATCTTCGGCGAGGGCTTTGGCCGTATCTATAAGGGTACAGTGGGGAAAGCGGTCAACACTATTGGCCCGTACTGTTTAGTACCGAGCTTCACGAATGGTTTGCGCGATCGACGGTTGGAACTGAAAAGAGTGCTAGAGTAATCCACGATATGAGTGCACACGCCGGGTATGAATTAGGATGCGCTCGGAATCGACCCGACGAACTGGCAATCGCGACAGGCGAACCCCTGTTCCAGGAACCTCTTCACGTGGGGCGCCCGAACGTTGGGTCCGAGGCCGCTCTCATGGCGCGGATCAAAGACATAGTGAACCGGCGCTGGTTCACGAATAACGGACCTTTGGTGCAGGAGTTCGAAGATGAGCTGAGAAAGTTGCTCAAGGTAAAGCACTGCATTCCGGTCTGCAACGCTACGGTGGCGCTGGAGATTGCAATCCGAGCGGCTGAACTGAAGGGCGAAGTGATTGTCCCCTCCTTCACCTTTATTGCGACCGCGCACGCGTTGCAGTGGCAAGAAATCACTCCCGTGTTCTGCGATGTGGCTCCCGGAACGCATAACCTTGATCCGGCCCAAGTTGAGCAACTGATCACGCCAAGAACCACCGGCATCATCGGCGTCCACGTGTGGGGTAAGCCTTGCGACCACTGGGCTCTTTCGCACATCGCGCAGCGGCGAGGCTTAAAGCTGATGTACGACGCTTCGCATGCTTTCGGGTGCTCTTTGGGTGACACCATGATAGGCAATCTCGGCGCTTGCGAGATCTTCAGTTTTCATGCCACGAAGTTCTTGAACTCATTTGAGGGCGGGGCTATTGCGACCAACGATGATGAACTCGCCCGCAAGATTCGGCTGATGAAGAATTTCGGTTTCTCCGGATTGGACCGGGTAACTTTTGTCGGCACTAACGGGAAGATGAGCGAAATTTCGGCTGCCATGGGCTTAACCGGTCTCGAGAGCATTGCCGACTTCATCCAGACGAATCGACGCAATTACGAGATGTATCGCGAAGAGCTGCGGCAGCTTCCTGGAATCTCATTATTGAGGTTTGAAGAGCATAATCGAAACAATTATCAGTACATTGTTGCAGAGATCGATGAAAGCGTCGCCGGCATCCATCGTGACGAAGTACTTGCCATCCTGCGAGCGGAAAACGTACTAGCACGCCGCTACTTCTATCCCGGCTGCCATCGAATGGAACCGTACAACTCGTATTTCCCGCATGCGGGCCTGTTGGTTCCCCGCACCGAGCAACTCTGCCAGCGCGTGCTGGTGTTGCCGACTGGAACATCAGTTGCGCCCGATGAGATTCGCGGGATTTGTAGCATCATCAAGACCGCGCTTATGAACGCACCGGAATGCCGGTCGCTGCTGCGTTCGAGCGGGGCCACGCAACAGCATTTCGCAGCTACCGGATGAGATCAATCGTTATTATCGGGGCGGGAGGATTCGCGCGCGAGGCGGAGTGGCTGATCCGCGATATAAATGCAGACCTCGACACGCCTGCCTTTCAGCCGCTCGGTTTCCTCGCCTCGCAATCAGGAGAGCACGACAGTCCCAGCCTGGGTGACTTCGACTGGCTGGAGCAAAACCGAGTCGATTGTGCGGCTATGGGCATTGGTGACCCGTCCGCCAGGAATCGATTGTCGCGGGAGCTGAAAAGCCGGTTTCGTTGGCTCGAATGGCCTCCCTTGATCCATCCTTCCGTTCAATTCGATCGCGCATCCTGTCGCGTGGAAGAAGGCGCGATCATTTGCGCGGGAGTGATCGCGACTGTAAACGTCACGTTCGGCGCCTTTTGCCTGGTGAATCTGTCCTGCACAATCGGGCATGAGTCAACAATCGGCAGTGGCACGGTTATAAATCCGATCGTAGCCGTATCCGGCGGAGTGACCATTGCCCCAGGCGTTCTCGTCGGAACTGGAGCGAAGATTTTGCAATACGTCTCTATTGGAGATGGAGCGACAGTCGGAGCTGGGGCAGTTGTCAACCAAGAACGTGGACCGGAACACGACTGCAGTGGGCGTGCCCGCGCGTCCTCTGACACGTTAGCCGCTTTTAGAAAAAATGCGTACCAGTACGTGCCGAGACCTGTTGAGCAGCCGACACTCGCTGCCGTTCGCCTATAATTGCAAAAGACCCCCAGAACGCCACGGCCGCACAGGGCCCGCCTCTGAGGAATCAACTTGCCATTCGGCGCGCCGCCGGATAAGCCCCATTGCGAATGTCACCCACACCGGAGAACTGTTCCATAAAGCCAGGCACCGGCGACACGCGTAAATACACGGGCCTCCGACGTACCGATTGCGCTTGTACCATGAGAAGGTGCCTCCCGATGATGGCTGGTTGATACGAAAGTGTATGCATAAGACATGGTAAAAGCTTCCGATTACATCGTCGGTTTCCTGGCGGATCGAGGGGTTCGGCACGTGTTCCTGATTACCGGCGGGGCTGCGATGCACCTGGACGATTCCATCGGGCGCGACGACCGCATCCAGTACATTTGCAATCACCACGAGCAGGCCTGCGCGATGGCGGCGGAAGGCTACGCGCGAGTGACCGGCCAACTTGGCGTGGTCAGCGTGACGACGGGTCCAGGCGCGGTGAACAGTTTGAACGGCGTTTATGGCGCATGGACCGATTCGGTTCCGATGCTGATCCTGGCTGGACAGGTGAGAAGCGACACCTGCGCACGCGTTCGGGGCCTCAGCAAGATTCGCCAGCTGGGCGATCAGGAAGCCGACATGATCGGCATGGTCCAAGGCATCACGAAATACGCCGTTCTGGTGTCCGATCCTTCGACCATTCGTTATCACCTCGAAAAGGCATATCACCTGGCGACGACCGGACGCCCTGGTCCGTGCTGGCTGGATGTGCCGGTAAACGTTCAGGCGGCGAAGATCGATCCGGAGACGCAGCCCGGCTATGACCCGGCGGAAGACGATGAGCAGTGGAACCTCGAAGAGTTGAAAGGCCAGTGCCGCGAGGTGGTTGAGAAGCTCCGGAGCGCAAGCCGGCCGGTGATCCTGGCGGGAACGGGAGTTCGCGCCGCGGGGGCTCTCGAAGAGTTCGAGGAAGTCATCCGCAAACTCCGAATACCCGTTACGACCGCCTGGACACACGATCTGATCGCGTCCGACGATGAGTTGTTTTGCGGAAGACCGGGCAGCATCGGAGAACGTCCGGGCAATTTCACGGTTCAGAATTCGGACGTTCTGCTGGTGCTCGGATCGCGCTTGAACATCCGCCAGGTGAGCTACAACTGGACGGCGTTCGCACGCGAGGCGTTCAAGATCTGGGTGGATATCGATGAGGCTGAACTGGAGAAGCCGTTCGTGCGTCCGGACCTGCCGATTCGCTGCGACCTGAAAGTGTTTTTGAGGGAGTTCTCTGCTGCGCTCGACGGCTGGGAACCGACGCCCAGCCAGAATGAATGGCTGTCCTGGTGCCGTGAACGCGTAGCCCGTTATCCGGTGGTGCAGCCGGCGCAACGGCAATCGCGATCGCCGCTGAACCCGTACTACTTCATCGAGCTGTTGTTTGACGGGTTGCGTTCGGACGATGTAGTCGTATGCGCCAACGCGTCGGCGTGCATCATTCCGTATCAGTCGGCGCAATTAAAGAGGGGGCAGCGGTTGATTTCGAACTCGGGATCCGCTTCCTTGGGCTATGATCTTCCGGCGGCGATCGGCGCGGCAGCGGGCAATGGCGGTAAGCGGGTGATCTGCCTTGCCGGCGATGGGAGCCTTCAATTCAACATCCAGGAGCTACAGACGATCCGGCATCATAACCTGCCGGTGAAGATTGTGGTCCTGAATAACGGCGGGTATCTTTCGATGCGGCAGACGCAATCCAACTTCTTCGGCCAGCTGGTGGGCGCCGGACCCGATAGTGGCGTGTCCTTCCCCGATTACGTTAAGATCGCACAAGCGTACGGGATTCCCGCAGCGTGCGTCACCGGCCTGGACACGATGTCGCAGCTTTGGGATTTGCTCGATAGCCGGGGTCCGTCGGTTTGTGAAGTGATGCTCGATGCAAAGCAAGAGATCGAACCGAGGTTGAAGCCGCGGCAGATGCCGGATGGCACTATCGTGTCGCCGGCCCTCGAGGACATGTATCCGTTCCTCGACCCAGAAGAGCTGCGCTCGAATCTGTTCATCAAGCCTCTTCAATAACGAAAACCATGGACACGCGCGCAGTTCTCTTCGATCTTGATGGCACATTGGTTGACTCGTTGCCGGGCATCCAATACTCGGTCGATTGCGCGCTCGCCGAGTGCAACATGCCGCGGCGGGTTCGCGAGGTGCGCTCGTTAATCGGACCGCCGATTCGAGGCATCCTCTCGCAACTCCTTCCAGAAGCGGATGAAGATCAGCTGACGAAACTGGAGCGCACCTTTCGCTTGTCGTACGACGGCGGCGGGTGGCGCAAGACCGTGTTGCAGGCCGAGGCGGTGGAAACGCTCACAAGGTTGAAAGCCGCGGGACTGCCGCTGTTCTTGATAACCAATAAGCCGATTGGCCCTACCCGGCAGATGATCGAGGAGTTCGGCCTAGCTGACCTATTTAACGACGTGTTGTGCCGCGATTCGAGGACTCCCTCGTTTCGATCGAAGGCGGAAATGCTGCAGCAGATTACGGCGACGCATAAGCTGGAGCCGGCAGCCTGCCTGTATGTGGGCGACACGTTGGAGGATTATCGTGCGGCAGGAGAAGCCGGGATTCCGGTCGCCATCGTTGCGCACGGTTATGGTGAGCCGGGGGATCTGTACCCGTCGGCGATCACCCTGGATCGCTTAACTGAATTACTAACTCTCGTCGAAGTAATGGAGATGTCATCATGATCGACCGCGATGTTTTTGAGGATCTTTTTGTCCTCGAGATTGCTAACAATCACTGGGGCCGTTTAGAGCGTGGTTTGAAGATTGTCGAAATCTACGGCCAAGTGGTTCGCTTCAACAACGTTCGCGCCGCTCTGAAGCTGCAATTCCGCGACGTTAACTCTTTCATTCATGAGGATTTCAGGCATCGGACGGATATCCGGTACATCAAGAAAACGATGGATACCAGAATGTCGGACGATGATTTCGCGACTTTAGTGAAGGCGATCCGGTCTGTTTCCTGCATGCCGATGGCGACGCCGTTCGATGAACGCTCCGTGGATTTGTGTTGCGAGCTGGGCATTCCAATCATCAAAATCGCCAGCTCCGACTTGAACGATTGGCTGCTGCTGGAGAAGATTGCGAAAACGAAGAAGCCGGTGATCGTGTCAACGGGTGGATCGTCCCTGAAGGACTTGGACGACCTCGTTACGTTCTTCCAGAACCGGAATATCGCGCTTGCGATCAATCACTGCGTCTCGCTTTATCCCGCACAGGACAGCGAACTCGAGATAAATCAGATCGATTTCCTCAGAAGCCGCTATCCGTCGCTGACGATCGGTTTCTCGACGCACGAGTGTAGCGACTGGACTAACTCGATGCTGATTTCGTATGCCAAAGGGGCGCGGACTTTCGAGCGCCATATCGATATTGAGGCGGACGGAATTCCTGTATCGCCGTACTGTTCGCGTCCGGAGCAGATCGATACGTGGTTCAAGGCATATCACAAAGCAAAAGAGATGTGTGGCGCGTCGGGAAATCAGAAGCGCATGCCGCCGCAGAAGGAAATTGAGTACCTGGACTCGCTTGTTCGTGGGGTCTATGCGAAAAAAGACCTT
The DNA here is from genome assembly GCA_963787615.1 of uncultured Acidobacteriaceae bacterium. Taxonomy (GTDB): domain Bacteria; phylum Acidobacteriota; class Terriglobia; order Bryobacterales; family Bryobacteraceae; genus Bog-105. The sequence goes on from CAWBDJ010000003.1 coordinate 568,429, forward strand.
CCCGAGGGCCATATCCTTTGCGATGAGGATGTTTATCTCGCAGTTCCCCTGCAACAAGGGCAGATATCCTGCCGCGAACTGATGAAAGGCGAAGTGCTGCGCAACGCTATCGCGAAAGATGAGGCGATCATGATCGATGCGATCGACAGTCCCTATTCGAGCATTCCTTCTTTGCGCGCTCTGATCTATAAGCGCGGTCTGGCCGCGAAACCTGCACAACCCGCCCCGAAGCGACCATCTTCATTGAACGGGCAGAGCTCATCGGAGCGAGACCTGTCGATTCTCTCTCTGGCGGAGAACGCCTAGTCGCGGAGACGAGACAGTCGTTCAGACCGGGCATGCCCGGCCACTAAGCAGCTTGTGCGACTCCTTCCGAGAGTCCGGAAGCGGCAGCGGCGGTCACGCCCGCTATCCAAACAGGCGAGCAGCGTTCCAGATAGCGCTCGATTTCGGCAGTTGAAAATTCGAAGCCATTCGCCGCGGGAGTGAAGGCGGCGTTGTTCTTTTTGGCGATTAGATATTGCCGGGCGGCGGCATCGAGCGCCGCTATCCTCTTTCTTTCCTCTTCCGACTTGCGCGCTTGCTGGAGCTGGCGCAGTTCGGCCATTTCCTTTTCCCGGCGACGGGCGAGGCGCGCGTCTTGCAGCTGGAGATTGCGCAGCTGCTTTTCGTACTTGAGGAAAGTTTGCAGCTCGATCATGCCGGAACGCAGCGACGGATCGTGATCGTTGAAGGCGTCGGCGAACTCGAGACGGCCGGTGGCGAAGATCGCTAGCTCCAGACCGGGGATGCGGCGCAGGCGCCACATGGTATCGACGATGGACTGGACCAGATCGGATTCCTGCTGGCCGACTGGACGTAATTCCTGTTCGTAAGCAGTGAGGTAGCGCTGGTATTCGGCGACATCATCGCTATGCAGCAGGACGGTGCGGCCGGTGAGCCCGGTTTTGACGGCATTGAGACTGCTTTTCGCTCGGCCTTCCGACGTGGAGGGGCCGGTCGAAAGCTGGGCATTGGCTCGGTTGGCAGCGAGCTGGGCGGGGGAGACGGAAGGTCTGTGATCGGGTTCGGATTGTGCGTGTGGGGCAAAGCAGAGTTCTTCTTCGAGAAGGGGCTCGTCGAAGGGAGCGTCGTCGACGGTGAGGGCCGGTTGCGCGGCGGCGGAGGTTGCGACGTTCGAACTTTCGACTTGGCGGGCGAGTTTTCGCTCCAGCTTGTTACGTTTGCGCTCGGCCGCGCGGCGGATGGATCGAGGGGTCATGGTTCGTCTCCTGAAAAAGGAACGGCTCGCGAGAGGTGTTATGCCTCTGCGAGCCTGCCAAAACGTAGCACACGAGAAGGCGAAAACGTACTATGTACGTTGAAAAATGCGGGTAGGCTGCTGAAAACGTGGCAAATATAAATATGAGGAGATTGGAAATAGATTTTCGATCTGGTCGGAATTCCTTCAAACTGCGTTCGCTAATGGCACCGGAGGAGGTTATCGCATTGCTCTTTAGGTTCAAGAAAGGGTTGCCACGGTGACGTTCGTGTGCGTAGTTGGTTTGGCTCTGGCTGTGGTGATGATTGGCGCCTCGCGTTATCAGAGACGGCTAGGCGGTCATAAAGGGTGGCCGCGAGAGGATTTTGTGACCGATTTCGCCAAGGGTGGAGTGCCTTCTTCCATCGCGGCGGCCGTCTACGATTACTACAAGTCTCAGTCGCTCGAAACCCGGTTCACGGTGACACCCGATGACTCGTTGTGGGTTCTATTCCGCCATTCGAACGAGGATGTCGATGACGATGCACTACAGGATTTTGCAGTTGCTCGACCTCAGACTCCCGTCGGAGAAGATTCTTCGACAGTGGCCGCAACCTTTATCTACTGTGGGCGACATGGTTATGTGGGTCAACTGGATTTTGCAGCAACGGTATGTAGACCTATATTTCACGATCGTCCCCGTGGCCGGGGATGCGTGTCAACCGTGACGAACGTGTCGAAACGAATGATCGTTTGGGCCGGTGTGGTTGGTTTTCTGCTGCCTATCTTGTGGGGGAGCTTGGAATTTGTTTTTTTCAATGCTCGCGATTCTGCGCTTCTTGAAGCATTTTTTTCGCTTGCATACATAACTTGTCCACCATGGCTGATTCCGGGGTTTTGGGGCGACTTAGGTTCTCCATTGCTTAATGCCGCCCTGTACGGGATTACTGCCTATGCTGTTGCTGGATTGAGATCTTCTCGACGCGGGAAGCAGCGGGTTCAATGAATCGAGAAACGGCGCGAAGGCACGTCGACCGTTGCTTCGGGTACGACGCGAACAGGGTGGCGAATTCGAAAGGGCGCTTGACGGCAGTAACCAATCAAACGGCGTTTCAGAATTATACCGGTTACGATCCGGTGGGGAACGTGACCTCGAGTAGCGAGCAGATCATGGCCCAGACCTATAGTTTCTCGTATGCTTATAACCTGGCGGGCTCGTTGACGAGCGAGACGTATCCTTCGGGACGTGTGGTCGCTACCAGTTATGATGGGGCCAACCGGACGGCGGCGATAACAGGGTGGTCGTCAGGGGTCCAGACCAGCTATGTCTCCAACCTGAATTATTGGCCGCACGGCGCACCGCTTTATTACGCGTATGGGAATAACGTATGGTCGCAGGCCCATTACAACAATCGCTTGCAGACGGATGGGTTGTGGGCGGCATTCAGCAACGACCCCAGCAAGTTCTTGTACTACTATTGGCTGAATTGGGGCACGAACAGCAACAACGGCACGCTGCTCTACAGGCAGGATTACGTGGGCAATGCGGTGCCGTTTAGTTCGCTGACGCAGTATCAGCAGAGCTTCAGCTACGACAGTGTCAACCGCTTGACTGCGGCGAGCGATTCGGGCGGATGGTCGCGCAGTTTCGGCTACGATGGGTCGGGCAACGGTTGGGTGACGGGGTGGAGCGGCATTGGGCTGGCGCCCTCGACGCCAACGCCGGGTGTGTATGACAGCCACAACCGGATTCCTTCCTCGCCGTACGATGCGGCGGGCAATATGCTGGGCGTGCCGAACTACACCTTCGCGTACGATGCCGAGAACCGGCAGGTTTCGGAAAGCAACACGATCGGGAATCCGGCGGCCAATTACTACTATGACGGCGTCGGGCAGCGGGTGTTGAAATGGATCGCGGGCGGGGGGATGACGCTGTACATCTACGATGCGCTCGGACAGTTGGCGGCGGAGTACGGGCCCGCGGCAAACACGCTCTCGAAAGAATATATCCGTTTCAACGCACAGATCCTGGCAATTGAGAACGCGGGTCCAGCGCCCTGCAGAACGTGTTATTTGTCCTATGACCATCTGGGCAGCGTGCGCATGGTGACGGATCAGAATGCCACCGTGATTGCGCGGCACGATTATCTGCCGTTCGGGGAAGAGATTCCGGGGAATGTAGCGGGGCGCAGCAACCAGTTTGGCCCGGGCTTGGACAACGTCAATCAGAAGTTTACCGGCCAGGAACGGGATAGCGAGACGGGGCTGGATTTCTTCCAGGCGCGATACTTTTCGGGAGGGATGGGCCGGTTTACGACTCCGGACCCGGGGAATGCGGGAGCGGATTTGATGAATCCGCAAACGTGGAATGGGTATGCGTATGTGGGGAATAATCCGCTGAGTGCGAACGATCCGAGTGGGATGTATTGGGTCGCGGAGCCGCCGCCCGGGGATCCTGGCGACCCGTTCAGTCCGTGTTGGGATCCATACGATGCCGCAAACCAATATCCGTGCTGGGGTGGCTGGGGCGGCGGACCAGTAGGTGGCGGGCCGTTTGGCGGTGGTGGAGGTGGAGGAGCAGCTTCAGGCGGAAGCACGACGAATCCGCCGCCTGCCGGAGCGCCTGCGCCCCCACCGCCGTCGCCGTTTCCTCCCGGATCGTTCCCGGGCGGTGAGAATTTAGGACTGCCGCCGGGAATGAGTGTACCGAATCCATTGTCCCCGCAGGTTTTGCTGGGGCTGTGGGGCTGGAACTGCGCCGGAGGAATCTGCGTACCGGGGTTTGGTATGGACGTGCGGCCAAGCTGGGTCAACGACATTACTTCCGTTTTCGGTTACGACCAGAACGATCCGCGTGGTTCATGCTTCGGGCTGTTTGTCGGCGCGACGCTCGATAATCTAAGTCCGTTTAAGCCCGGACTCGGAGATGCCACGGCGGCCGGATTTCAGACGGCCAGCGCGATGAGATATAACCGAGCGCTAAAGTACGCCGCCACGACAGCCAGCCGGACCTTCGGAACACCCAATCTTCTTTATCCTTATAAATCGAGCACGTTTCGGAGCATCCTACAGAGTTCACAGAAACTTGGAAGGGCCGCCGGATGGGCGGGGCTGGACGTTGCGTTGGGTCAAGCGCTCTATAACGAGATTCAAGCAATGCGCAGAGGCGAGTGCCAGTGATGGAGCGCTAATGAGTGCAAGCCGACTTCGGGATTTGCTTGTTTATCTTGTGATAGCGCTGGTGATCGGCCTGGGTATTGTGTGGTATGCGTATTCGGGACCGCCGAGGGACTCTAACGTGATCGCCAGATGGGGCGGTTTGATCGTCAACACGGCAATCCTGTTCGGTTATATGATCAACGACAGTAGAAGATCGTGGCATGCGCCGACGTTTTGGGTGCTCGCTGTATCGATGCTAATCGTCCACCTCGCTGCGTTCTCATTTATCCTTGTTCGTGCCGAGGAGTGGAAGGTTATCTGGTTTCTTGTGATGTATCCAATAGAAATTCCGGTTTTCCTCTTGCTTCGTGATCGAATTGTCAACGTTCATCGGGCCAGCCGTAGAACGCGGTGACATTCCCTGCACCGGCCAGGAGCGGGATGCCGAAACAAACCTTGATTTCTTCCAGGCGAGGTATCTTTCGGGAGGATGGGAAGGTTTACAAGTCCGGACCCGGGGAATGCGGGCGCGGATCTGACGAATCCGCAGAGCTAGTGACGCGGGACAGTGACGCGGAGTGACGCGGGACAGTGACCGCAACTCCCGAAAGCGCAGACGTTCTATGACGGTTTCGGAAGGGCGATCAAAGCGGTCACTTTCGAGAGCGCGTCGCAGTACATTGCGACGATTACCACGTACGACGGGTTGGGGCGGGTGGCGACAACGACGAATCCGTTCCGTCGGGGCGATACGCTCTACACGACCACTTACTCATATGACGGGCTGGGGCGGCAAACAAGCGTGACCACGCCCGATGGGGCGGTGACGACCACCAGTTATTATGCCGCAAATCAGAAGAGCGTGACGGACCCGGCCGGGCACGCGAAGCAGATCATCACGGACGGCCTGGGGCGGCTGATGGCTGTTGTCGAGGACCCCGGCGGATTCAGTTACATCACCTCGTACGGCTACGACGCGTTGGGCGATCTAACGAGCGTAAACCAATCCGGGCAGCAGCGGAACTTCAGCTACGACTCGCTGGGGCGGTTGAGTGCGGCGTCGAATCCGGAGAGCGGAGTAGTTAACTACACGTACGACAATGCGGGGAACGTGCTGACGAAGACGGACGCGCGGGGGATTCAGACGACTTACAGCTACGATGCGCTGAATCGGGGCAGCCAGATTTCTTATAGCGACGGGACGCCGACCATTAACTACTATTACGACGGGAAGGGGGTGGCGAATTCGAAAGGGCGCTTGACGGCAGTAACCAATCAAACTGCCTTTCAGAATTACACCGGTTACGATGCAGTCGGGAACGTGACGTCGAGTAGTGAGCAGATCATGGCCCAGACCTATAGCTTCTCGTATGCTTATAACCTGGCGGGCTCGTTGACGAGCGAGAAGTATCCTTCGGGGCGAGTGGTCGCTACCAGTTATGATGCGGCGAACCGGACGGCGGCGGTAACCGGATGGTTGTCCGGGGTCCAGACGAGCTACGTCAGCAACCTGAATTATTGGCCGCACGGCGCGCCGCTTTATTACGCGTATGGGAACAACGTATGGTCGCAGGCCCACTATAACAGTCGCTTGCAGACGGATGGGTTGTGGGCGGCGGTCAGCAACGACCCCAGCAAGTTTTTGTACTACTATTGGCTGAATTGGGGCACGAACAGCAACAACGGCACGCTGCTCTACAGGCAGGATTACGTGGGCAATGCGGTGCCGTTTAGTTCGCTGACGCAGTATCAGCAGAGCTTCAGCTACGACAGTGTCAACCGCTTGACTGCGGCGAGCGATTCGGGCGGATGGTCGCGCAGTTTCGGCTACGACGGGTCGGGCAACGGTTGGGTGACGGGGTGGAGCGGCATTGGGCTGGCGCCCTCGACGCCAACGCCGGGTGTGTATGACAGCCACAACCGGATTCCTTCCTCGCCGTACGATGCGGCGGGCAATATGCTGGGCGTGCCGAACTACACCTTCGCGTACGATGCCGAGAACCGGCAGGTTGCGGAAAGCAACACGATCGGGAATCCGGCGGCCAATTACTACTATGACGGCGTCGGGCAGCGGGTGTTGAAATGGATCGCGGGCGGGGGGATGACGCTGTACATCTACGATGCGCTCGGACAGTTGGCGGCGGAGTACGGGCCCGCGGCAAACACGCTCTCGAAAGAATATATCCGTTTCAACGCACAGATCCTGGCAATTGAGAACGCGGGTCCAGCGCCCTGCAGAACGTGTTATTTGTCCTATGATCATCTGGGCAGCGTGCGCATGGTGACCGATCAGAATGCGAATGTGATTGCGCGGCACGATTATCTGCCGTTCGGGGAAGAGATTCCCGGCAATGTAGCGGGGCGCAGCAACCAGTTTGGCCCGGGCTTGGATAACGTCAATCAGAAGTTTACCGGGCAGGAACGCGATACGGAGACGAACCTTGATTTCTTCCAGGCCCGGTATTACGGTTCGGCGTTGGGCCGGTTTACGAGCCCGGACCCGGGGAATGCGGGAGCGCATTTGACGGACCCGCAGACGTGGAATGCGTATGCGTATGTGGGGAATAACCCGCTGGCAAATGTGGACCCGGACGGAATGATCGAGGAGGTGGCGGACCCGCCGATCGACCTTCCTCCCGCTGATAACTCACCTGGATTCTTAATTTCTGACGAGCTATTCGACCTCATCTACCGGGGATTTTTTGCAAGGAGCCCCTTCACGTTTTATACGCAGGCAACGGCCCACCGCAATGTGCCGACCGTGGGGACGTCATCGAACCAGAAGCTGCAGGCGCAACCCCCAAAGAATGGCACGTTTACGCGGATGCCTCTGCCGCCGAACCATCTAACCTGCACCAGCCTAGGGACTTCATACGTGGCTCCGCCAAAGTTTAGCTTGAACGTAATCGTGAAAGCGGGGCAGGCTTCGGGCCGCAACCTGTTTGCGTTACGCCGGACGGTTGGGCAAGGTGGCACTTTCGATTTCCAACGCGTCACCGACTCGGCTGGTAACGTTCAGTTCTATGGCAGTTACACTCCCGTTTCAAACTTTGCGGTGGGTGCTTATGAATTTGGAGCAGGTTATACCCGAGGGCAAGGAGACTTCCTTTCGAATTTATACGCCACATTGTTCTCTTCAAACGTTGGCGATCCCAAGCAAGAGCTATATAGGCATTTGGGCTATGACGCTGCTACGAAGGGAGATGCCCAGTGTCATTGAAAATAGGAATCCGATCTCGTCTGGCAGAGCGGCTCAGCCTTGCTGTACTCGCTTTGAACGTCCTAGGCGTCATAGCCTACCTACTATGGGCGTCACAAACATGGGTCATACCGCAAGAGCGGGGAATGAGCACCACGACCGCAGGCGATGCTCTGGTTTGGGGTGCATTCGTCCTGCCCCTCTTCGCTGCCTTCTTCATCGTGAATCTTGCGTGGGGATCTCTGATTATCTTTCAGCGACGCTGGCGAACAGGCCGCCTATGGCTAGCCACTTTCTTTGTATGGATGGGCGCGATCGTCATCGATGTTGTACGACATCACTGATGTTCGATCCGATCCCGCTGTCCCCCCAAAGACCGGCGTACGATGCCGAGAACCGGCAGGTTTCGGAAAGCAACACGATCGGGAATCCGGCGGCCAATTACTACTATGACGGCGTCGGGCAGCGGGTGTTGAAATGGATCGCGGGCGGGGGGATGACGCTGTACATCTACGATGCGCTCGGACAGTTGGCGGCGGAGTACGGGCCCGCGGCAAACACGCTCTCGAAAGAATATATCCGTTTCAACGCACAGATCCTGGCAATTGAGAACGCGGGTCCAGCGCCCTGCAGAACGTGCTATTTGTCCTATGATCATCTGGGCAGCGTACGCATGGTGACGGATGAGAATGCCACCGTGATTGCGAGGCACGATTATCTGCCGTTCGGGGAAGAGATTCCCGGCAATGTAGCGGGGCGCAGCAACCAGTTTGGCCCGGGCTTGGATAACGTCAATCAGAAGTTTACCGGCCAGGAACGGGATATGGAGACGGGGCTGGACTTCTTCCAGGCCAGATATTTTTCGGGAGCGATGGGGCGGTTTACGAGCCCCGACCCGATGAATGCGGGAGCGGATCTGACCAATCCGCAGACGTGGAATGGGTATGCGTATGTGGGGAATAATCCGCTGAATGCCGTGGATCCGATGGGGATGGACCCGATAACGGACCCACCGATAACACTGCCACCGACGACTGTGGTGTGTGGTCTGGGCTGCTTAGACGACATGTTTGGCGATGCTCTCAATCCGTTTCGCTTTATGCTTCTGCCGCTCGATCCGCTCAGTGGGTATGCGGGTAGGGGCGCAACATCGAGCGCCCAGCCGCCGCCAGCGACGAACCCGCAACCCCCAAAGAACGGGAGCTGCGATGCGGGAGCAATCGGCAACTTTGTTTTCCAAGTACGTCGGCGGCAATACCATCGTCAGCAGGAATATAACCTCCACAGAACAGGCCCGACCATCGCGGGTGGGGGCTTTGATTGGAAGCTTGTTCGGCCCTGAGGGGACGCTTCCTGGGGCGCTTATTGGAAGCATGTTCGGCGTAGGGGGAAGCGTATCCTATGTACCTGGAACGGGGAACTTATACGCTGGACCAGTTGCCACGTTTGGCGTGGGGATCAGTGGCGGATCCGGATTTTCCGTCAGTGCGGTTCACGTACCCTCATCACAGAACGCTAACTCGATTGCAAATGGCAAGAGCTTTTCGCTTAGCTATCAGCCCAATCCTTTTCTGGGAAGTACCGTCACGAAGTCGCCGGGGAGCGGTCCGCCCGTGGTTGGACCGTCTGTAGGAAAAAAGCTTCCGGTCTCCGCGAGCGCGGGATACAACTTCTGCTTGAGGCATTGCGGATGCTGACACACTTATTCGGCTGGGTGTTTGCGATTCTTACGCTTACGATGATGGCCATCAATGCGTTCTTGATGCTGTTCTCTCCGCGACTTTGGTTTCGACTGCCTAGCTGGGTCAGAGCCAATGCGCGATTCACAACCGAGAGACACAGCGTTGGTTTAGGTGCTGTTCAAGTCCGAATTCTGGGGGGAGTGGTTCTGGCTCTCCTTATCATTATCATCTTGGTGATTCTAATCCCTGGTGCGTAGATCTTTGCGGGTCGAATTTCCGGTACTTCCCCCAAAGACCGGGATTGGCATTCGCGCGCCCGGTCAGACATTCAAGGCATGCATGGCCCAGCATGCAAATGAATACAGCTTGGGCGGCCTTGTTGATACGTCATACGGATTGGCAACGGGCAGGGACTCTTCTCTTTCGACCAATCCTTTGGCCAGCTTCGTCCTGGGGAACTCGATAAATACTTTGCTTTTCGGTAGTGGAGGTGAAGCTGCGTCAACGGCTCTAAGTAATGCTCCCACGGCGATCACCGGCGGTATGGGAAATGCACTTACATATGGGCGAAGAACTTCCGACATCATGGCATTGAACCTAGCCGGGAGGGGCGGATTACCTGTCGCACTGGGCCGGTCGTCCGCGGGAGCGAAGGCTTTGATCGGAAAAGCCGGCAGCTTCCTCAGCCTGGGGCTGTCATTCGCCGAGAGGATGGGGCTAGACGTAGCTTTCAGTGGCGCTGAAGCTGTCGATTGCTCCATGACATTCTGATGACCTCACACGCAATGGCCAGCAACCCAATTAAGCAGGGATTACTGCGCAGTTTGTCATGGCTATCGGTCATTGCATGGCTGATAGTCGCGTTCATTGCCGTGGGCGTCGCCGCCTCGCAGACCTCGTATCCTGCCGCCGTCGGATGGATCGTTTTGGCAATGCTGATGGGCATTGCCGCGATCACGGCAGAGCGATGGGTGAGGGTGTTGCCTGGGGTGCTCGGCGTTGCGGCGTTGAACGCGCTCTACTCGTTAGTATCCGGTCATTTTGGGCTGAACCCACCAAAACCAATTGCTCGACCCATAGCGGCTGTGATGATGGTTGTGCTAATGGCCAGTGCTTACCTGGCCACTGGATACATGAATCGAAGGCTGACGAAAGTAGACCGAGCATCACTGGCGTGTGCGATTGGTTCTCTACTCGTCGGCCTCTCGCAACCGCAGTTAGCTGTTCCCGCGACAGTGGTGATTCTTGTCTTTTTAGCGGCCGGTCTGGCATACCGGCGCCTGGGGCAATGAAAACGGTGCTGCGCACCGGCTAAGCGGAGTTCAAGTCCCATGATCCTCCGCATATTCAGCTACGTCGCGGCTTGTTCCCTTCTGGCGAATGCGGAGACCCCGTCGGCTCATTACACGGGCCTCTACGTCAATCCGGATTACGGATTCTCCATTACAATTCCGAGCGGGTATGTCGGACTCGGGGCTGCGGAGAACGCACCCAATCACGGCTTTTCAGTTAAGGTTGCCGACAATACAATCATCTCGGTCTCGGCCTCTTACGACGCCAACGCAGCAGTCGGCGGTGAAGGGTGGGTGCAGCAAATGATTCGCCTTCACGGCGAACCCACGCAAACCCTGGACGGACTGCGTGCTTGGCGGATCTTAACGCGTCGAGACTCCTCACGCACTGAGACGATTACGGCTCGGCGGGTCAAGGGAACCGATGTGCCGATTATCTATTCCATGTCGTTAGAGACATCGGCCCTTAACGCTAGCCGCTCCGCTGAACTGTTTCACGAGGTCGTGAAGAGTTTTCGCATTAGACAAATCGGTCAGTAGTGGTCGTGGAAGCCGAGATTGTACCCCCAAACTGACGTGACCCCTGAAACTGTCCGAATCGAAGTACGATTTGAGACGAAGAAAGGGGAGCAATGAGCAAGAGCAGTCACACGGAGGCGCAGATCATTGAGGCGCTGAAGCAGATGGAAGCTGGGCGGAGCGCGGCCGACATTGGTCGGCAATACGGGGTGTCGAAGCACACGATTTACGCCTGGAAGGCGAAGTACGGCGGTCTGGACGTGAGTGAAGCGCAGGAGGTGAAGCAACTGCGCGAGGAAAACGCGCGGCTGAAGAAACTAGTGGCGGATCTCAGTCTCGACAAAGACATGCTGCAGTCGGTGATCCGAAAAAACTCACTGAGCTCGCAGTGAAAAGAGCGGAAGTGCAGCGGCTGAGAACGGAGTTTGCAACCAGCGAGCGGCACGCCTGCGAGCTCATGAGTATTCCGCGATCGAGCTGCCGGTACCAGAGCCGGCGTGACAATACTACGCTGTGCGAACGGTTGCTACAACTGGCGCGCGAGAAGCCGCGCTTTGGATATCGGGGGCTTCACGTTCTAATGCGGCGCGACGGCGAGCACATCCATCACAAGCGGGTGCAGCGAGTGTATCGTGCAGCTGGACTTTGCGTCAGGCGTATCCGCCGCAAACGCTTAACGAGAGCTTACGCATATTTCGGCGGCCTCGTCGGATGTGCAACGGGGGTAATCCCTTGATCCTATTGGATAACGAATCCGCAGCTCTTCCAATGGGCCAGCAAGTCGTGATCATTTTGGTAGGTCCGCCGATTATGGCCGCCGTATGGTGGGCAGGCAGTAGAGGCTTCGGCGGCGTAACAGGGGGGCTCCGTCAGCGAACGCACCAAATCACGCCAGAAGAAGGGGTTTTTGGATTCTTCTCGCAGCATTGTACGCGCTCGGATTCGCGATATTGCTCTACTCGCGATTCCGGCAGACATGACGGCGGAAGCCCCGGCTAGCCCCATCTCGTTAAACCACCCTACGTCGTGCTCGATACCCCAGCACCCTCCGCGGGGGCAGACGGCCGGGTTCTGTTTCTGCCGTAGAAATTTCGGTGCTGCGCACCGGTGTTGTGAGTCACGCGAGCCTGCCCCGAACGCAGCGCGCAGGGCTTAATATTCTATCTACGTCAAAAATGGTAGTTAAGCCGCTGATAATGCATAGGAAACAAAGACACGGACTCTTAAACTTAAGGAGTGCGCATTTAGCTGATCGACCCTGCGGATTAAGGATTCAGTACTTTCCGGCGGGGTAGCAGTACCGAAAACTTCACTAGCACCTTCATTTTAGGTGCGCGGATGTTTGTTGTCAGATAGAATCAACTATTCATCCCATGAAGAAATGGTAATGGACGCCCTAGGGCGCTCCTTTGCCTGAAAGAGTGGATTCTTGTGACTACAACTATGCCTGCGAAGTCTATGCCCGCGAAATCACGCACTAATGCACAGCACGATCTGGTGAGGAGTCAAGTCAATTTCGGTCTTGCGTATGCACACGAAGCACGTGTTGCGTACGAATCGGACCGGAACACATATGGAGACCTGGCGCGCGATATCGCGGCGAAGGCTTACTGCGCAGCGGTTCGGTTTGCGGCTCAGTTGCCCTCGGGGATGACCCCTTCCGTTTCAGAGAAACTGGTCGAGCTGGAAACCGAACTTGCCGGTCTGTGGCGGCCCGACGCAATGCCGGTCCGCGCCATCGCGTAAAGGCCGCTCCTGCACGTCACGCGCGTCCTACGCCCGTTTCAACAGAATCGTGCGAGAGTTGCTGGCGGGCGGAGTGCTGTTTCGCCGGTTCATACGTGCCGGCCGGCGTTCGAAATGAAATTCCGAGTCGATTCCAGCTGTTAATCGCAATCACCGCCATCGTGAGGTCGACGAGCTGGCGCTCGTCGAATTGTTCGCGTACGAGACGGTACACTTCGTCGGGAACATGATCGACGCTCACTTGTGTGACTGAATCGGTCCAGGCGAGAGCGGCGCGTTCCCGAGGGGTGAAAAACGGCGCTTCTCGCCAGACACTCACGGCATACAGGCGCTGCTCCGTTTCACCTTGTGCACGGGCATCTTTGGTGTGCATGTCGACGCAGTAAGCGCAGCCATTGATGAGCGAGGCACGCAGCTTTACGAGTTCCAGCAGCGGGGGTTCGAGACCGCACTCACGAACGTAGCGTTCCACTTGCCAGAGCGCGCGCATAGCTCCGGGCGCTACTTTCATGTAGTCGATTCTTGGTTCCATACTTCACTTTACGAACATCAAACGAGGTACCCCGAGCGGTGATTCGCGGCGGAATGAGCGGGAGGGTTTAGCTGTGTTTGAATTCGACGTTGAGATCTCGAGTGCAATTGCGGTGGAGAAGCCAGAGGTTGTCAAAACTCCGGCGTTACCTGCTCGCCGGCTTTCTCCAGAACTGCTGGACAAGATGCACCGCTACTGGTGCGCAGCAAACTATCTGACGATCGGGCAAATCTACCTTAAAGAGAACCCGCTACTTCGCGAACCTCTGAAGCCGGAGCACATTAAACCTCGACTGCTGGGCCATTGGGGAACTTCGCCGGGTTTGAGCCTGATCTATGTCCATCTCAATCGGTTGATTCGTGAGCACGATGTGGATGCGATTTACCTGGCCGGTCCGGGCCATGGCGGTCCGGCTGTTGTCGCGAACGTGTATCTAGAAGGAACGTACTCGGAGATCTATCCGGAGATTACGCGCGATGAGGATGGATTGCGGCGTTTGTTTTGGCAGTTCTCGACGCCGGGCGGCATTCCGAGTCATGTGAGCGTCCCGACTCCGGGTTCGATCCATGAGGGTGGCGAGCTCGGGTATGTGCTTACGCACGCATTCGGGGCGGCGTTCGACAATCCCAACCTGCTTGTTGCTGCGGTGGTCGGGGATGGTGAAGCGGAAACCGGACCGCTGGCGGGCTCGTGGAAGAGCACGGCGTTTCTGAATCCGGCGCGTGATGGCGCCGTGCTGCCGATTCTGCACCTTAATGGGTATAAGATTGGCGGCCCAACGGTGTTCGGCCGCGCGCACGACGAAGACCTCCGGCACATGATCGAGGGGCATGGCTACGAGGTGCATTTCGTGGAGGGCTCGGACCCGCGCTACGTGCACCAGCTATTTGCGGCGACGCTGGAGCATTGTTACGAATGCATACGCGCGATTCAGGAACGGGCGCGAGGCGGCGGCAGGCGTGACGATCATGCGCGGTGGCCCGCCATCGTACTGCGAACGCCCAAAGGATGGACGGGTCCCAAAGAATGGGACGGCGTACCGATAGAAGGGACATTCCGAGCTCATCAAGTGCCGCTTACTGACGTGCGCACAAATGCCGCGCAGCTACGTGCGCTCGAAGACTGGATGCGCAGCTACCAGCCGGAAAAAGTGTTCGATCAAAACGGGAGGCTCATCGCTGAACTGGCGGAACTCGCGCCGGTCGGGGACCGCCGCATGGGTGCGAATCCACACGCCAACGGTGGGCGGATTCTGCGCGAGATGGACATACCGGATTTCCGCAAGTATGCATTGGAGGTGAAAAAACCTGCTACCGAGCATCGCGAGTCTACGCGGCAACTGGGTGCGATGCTTCGGGACCTGTTCGCCAAGAATGCTGAGTCAGCCAACTTTCGATTATTCTGCCCGGACGAAACGAATTCCAACCGCCTCAACAACGTGTTCGATGTCGAGAACCGGTGCTTTACGGGGCGCACCATCGGGATCGACGATCACGTCAGCCCGACGGGTCGTGTGATGGAAGTGCTGAGTGAGCATCTTTGTGAAGGCTGGTTGGAAGGCTATCTGCTGACCGGGCGGCATGGTTTGTTTGCTACGTACGAAGCGTTCGCCATGGTTGCGGCGTCGATGATCGTTCAGCACACGAAGTGGCTGGAAGAGGCGACGCGACTGAAGTGGCGCGCGCCGATCGCATCGCTGAACATTCTGCTCACCTCAACGTGCTGGCGGAATGACCACAATGGGTTCAGCCATCAGGGGCCGGGCTTGATCGATGTCATGCTCACGAAAAAGGGAACGGTGGCGCGGATCTATCTTCCGCCGGACGCAAATTGTCTTCTGTCGGTGGCCGACCACTGCCTACGCAGCCGTGATTACGTGAACCTTATCGTCATCGACAAGCAACCACAGTTGCAGTGGTTGGACATGGACGCGGCCATCGAGCACTGCCGGCGGGGAGCTTCGGTGTGGTCGTGGGCCAGCAACGATGCGGGCACAGAACCTGACGTTATTCTTGCGGCCGCCGGTGACATTCCGACGCTCGAAACGATTGCTGCGGCGTGGTGGTTACGAAAGGTGATCCCGGAGCTAAAAACACGGGTCGTGAACATTGTCGACCTGATGACCCTGTTTCCTCCCGATGCGCATCCGCATGGAATGGACCCGGTGCAATTTGAAGAGCTGTTCACGGCGGGCAGGCCGGTCATTTTCGCCTACCACGGCTATCAGCGGGCCATTCACGAAATCGTTCATGGCCGGCCCGATCCCGGCCGCTTCCACGTGCGCGGCTTCATGGAACAGGGGACGACGACAACACCTTTCGACATGGTGGTCATGAACGGCATGAGCCGTTATCACTTGTGCATCGAGGCGCTACGGCGCTCGGAGCGCTTCGTAAACCGCGCGACCGAACTGATCGAGCAGTTCAAGCAGCGTATTGCTGAGGCAGTCGCTTACTCAAAGGAACACCTCGAGGACATGCCTGAGATACGCGACTGGGTGTGGACCGATGTCGAGAAATGATCGCGTCGAGTGCCCCGTGCACCGGAGTGGATGTTGTCGAGGAGAGCAAATCCTGTAGAATCATGCAAGCAGCCCAGTTGTCCTGAGCGGGAGTAATTCAGCGGTAGAATGCCAGCTTCCCAAGCTGGACGTCGCGGGTTCGATCCCCGTCTCCCGCTCCAACATTAACTCGCTACGAAGGGCGTCAAACTGCCGATCGAATCGCCCTGGCCGCCAACGCGTGGCTTTCGCGGAAACTGTTGATATGGGTTTCGGCTCCTATAAGCTCGTCGCTTTTGTTGCAACACGTGACGCTGCGCGCGCGAAGGCGTTCTATGGTGAAACGCTCGGATTGCAACTGATCAGCGAAGACCGGTTCGCGCTTGTCTTCGATGCGAACGGGACAATGCTGAGGATCGCGACCGTTCAAGAAGTCGCAAGCGCAAGATACACAGTGTTGGGCTGGCAAGTTCCCGATATAGTTGCAACGGTCCGAGAGCTTCAAACAGCGGGTATTGAAGTGGAACGTTATGGCGGCATGAAGCAGGACGAACTTGGCATCTGGAAATCGCCCAGCGGCGCCAAGGTAGCTTGGTTCAAGGATCCTGACGGAAACACGCTGAGCGTGACCCAGCAGTGAGATGTAGCGATTGGGCGCGATCGGAAGCGCCAAAATCGAGGCGTTATTGCGTGATATTCTACTGAGCAGATTGAAGTTACGGCAAGATAAGGCTAATCGGAAACCGCCCCAGCGTTTTTCCGTGCTGTTGATCAAGCCATCGCACTACGATGATGACGGTTACGTCATTCAGTGGCTCCGTTCCGCGATTCCGTCGAACACATTGGCAGTGCTGAATGGCCTGGCGCTCGACTGCCAAGAGCGTCGGGTGCTTGGCGAGGACGTAGAGATTAGCGTAACGGCTGTCGACGAAACCAATACACGCGTTCGGCCGCAGCGCATCGTACGACAGATGCGGGGGCGACGCGGCTTGGTGGCGCTAGTAGGCGTGCAATCGAATCAGTATCCGCGAGCAATGGATCTCGCACGTATCCTTCGCGGGGCCGGTATCCAGGTGTGCATCGGCGGGTTTCACGTATCGGGCTGCCTGGCGATGTTGCCGCAGCTTCCGGCCGAGCTCAAAGAAGCGCTGGACCTGGGTATCTCTTTGTTCGCCGGCGAGGCGGAGGGGCGCTTCGAGGAGGTGCTGCGCGATGCATGGCAGGGCACGCTGAAGCCACTCTACAATTACATGTCGGATCTGCCGTCGCTTACAGGCGTGCCGATGCCGATTCTTCCTTCCACGCGCGTGAAGCGGACGGCGGGCAAGCTGACCAGCTTCGATGCCGGCCGCGGCTGCCCATTTCAGTGCTCGTTCTGCACGATTATCAACGTACAGGGGAGAAAATCGCGGCGGCGTTCAGCGGATGACGTGGAGCAAATTGTTCGAAGCAACTTGGCGCAGGGGATCAACCGCTTTTTTATAACGGATGACAATTTTGCCCGCAACAAGGATTGGGAGAGCATATTCGATCGCCTGATTGCGTTGCGTGAGCAGGAAAAGCTCAACATCAAGTTCGTGATCCAGGTGGATACGATGTGCCACCGCATCCCGAAGTTCATCGCGAAAGCGGGTCGCGCCGGCGTCGCACGAGTATTTATTGGCCTTGAAACAATTAACGCGGACAGTTTACTCGGAGCCAAGAAAAAACAGAACAAGGTCGCCGAGTACCGCAAAATGCTGCTCGAGTGGAAGGCTGCGGGTGCAACGATTTTTGCGGGTTACATCGTCGGATTCCCCAGCGACACGCCGGAATCCGTGATGCGCGACATCAGGATCATTCAGCGCGAACTGCCAATCGATTTATTGGAGCCGCACTGCCTTACACCGCTGCCGGGTTCCGAGGATCATCAGAAACTGCATAACGCGGGCGCATATCTCGATCCCGATCTGAACAAATACGATCTGGAGCACGTGACAACCACTCACGGGACGATGTCGACGGCGGAGTGGGAGAAGTTATATAAGGATGCGTGGGTTTCGTATTACTCGCTCGAGCATATGGAGACAGTTATGCGGCGCGCACACGCGACGCGCAGCAATCCAGCGAATATGCTGTTGCTGCTGGTGTGGTTCTACGTCTGCGTCAATTTAGAGAAAGTGGACCCCTTGCAGGGCGGTTATTTGCGGCGCAAGTACCGCACGGACCGGCGGCCGACGCTGCCGATCGAGAATCCATTTGTCTTCTATCCGCGTTATCTCGGCAACCTGGCGTACAAGCACGTGAAGCTCGCGCAATTGATTTGGCGTTTCGGCCGTTTCCGCCTGCAGTTAAAGAAAGACCCTAAGGCACGTAACTACATGGATGTGGCGCTGACTCCGGTAGGCGAAGAAGAGCCCGATTCGCTCGAAATGCTCACAGTGGGAATTGGGACAAGCGATATACGCGCGGCAAATTCCAATGTGCAACACGCCCGACTCGTCAAACTTGCGAGCGCGGACACGGTTCAGAGTCGATAACAGTACGCGCGGTTCAAGAGTGTACGGCGGCGACCCTCCTAAAATGGACACGTGAGCACCGCGACCATCAGCATTGCGGACGTTGCTGCCAAGATTGCCCAAGGTAATCGCATTGACAGCGATGAGGCTCGGTGGTTATGGCTGAATGCGACGGATCGCGAGATACAAGATCTCGCTTCGCAGGTGCGCGCGCGCTTTCACCCGCCGGATCGTTGCACCTACATGATCATGCGGATCGTCAACTACACCAATGTTTGCGTGGCGCAGTGTGACTATTGCGCTTTTTATCGCCTGCCCGGCCATGCGGAAGGTTATGTTTTGAGCCGCGATGCGGTATTCGCGAAGTTGGACGAGCTGATCGAACTGGGTGGTGATCTCGCAGCATTTAACGGCGGTTTCAATCCTCACCTGCCTCTCAGCTATTACTGCGACTTGTTCGCCGCCGTCCGCGAACGCTACGGCAACGGCCTGGAATTCTACGCCCTCACAGTTGCGGAGTTCATGTATCTCGCGGATCACGCGAAAGTCGATTACGAAGAAGCTGCCGAGCGGTTCAAGCACGCGGGTGTGCGCTGGATCACTGGCGGCGGCTCAGAGATTCTGACCGAGGACTTCCGTGCGCGTCACAGTAAATTCAAGTACACGGTTGCGGAATACTTTGAGGCTCAGCGCGCCATTATTGCCGCAGGACTAAATACGACCGCCACCATGGTGATCGGCTTTGATGAAAGTCTCGACGAGCGATTGGAACATCTGGAGCGCACGCGCGCTTTTCAGGACGAGACGGGCGGATTGCCGAGTTTTCTTTGCTGGACCTACAAGCCCTATTTCACGCATTTGGGCGGCGTCGAGATCACCACTCAAGAGTATCTGCGGCATTTGGCGCTTTCGCGGATTTATCTGGATAATGTCCCGCGCATTCGGACGTCCGTTTTGACACAAAACCAGCGTGCTCTCGAAGGCCTGCGCTATGGCGCCGACGATTTTGATCTGCCGATCGAAGACGAAGTCACGCAAAAAGCGGGGGCGACGATTAGCTTGGAATTCGACAAGATCCTCAACGTAGCCAGACAACTCGGGTTCAAGCCGGAATATCGGCACGTGGCTGCGGGATCTGATGTGGCTGTCTCCGCGGGGTGACGTTGCGTGCGCTCCATTCGCTTCACGTCGATTCTTTTTGTGGCGTGGTGCGCTGTGGCGGCGAACAAGACGGACTGGCAGGATCTTCGCAAGCAAATTGAGAAGACGCTGCACATTCCGCAACTGCTGCCCAAGGTCGAATCGAAATATTATGGCCAGTTTTCCCCGGCACGCGACGTTGCCGCGGATCGGGTATCGTACGCGACTGATTACGGGCTTCGCGTTCCGGCCATCGTGTATCACGCCGCGGGCGCGACGATTACAAAACATCCGGCCCTGATTGTGGTGAATGGGCATGGAGGCGACAAGTCGTCCTGGTATGCGTATTGGGCTGGAATCCTGTACGCGCGAGCCGGTGCCGTCGTCCTGACGTACGATCCAATCGGCGAATACGAGCGCAATGCCGAACGCCGCTCGGAAACAGGCCAGCACGATCAAATCATTCCGCCGGACGACATGGCGCGACGCATGGCAGGCCTGATGGTGACCGATATCATGCAGGCCGCCGGTTATCTCGCAGAACGGCAAGATGTCGATCCTAAGCGCATCGCCGTGATGGGTTACTCGATGGGCTCCTTTATTGGTTCCATAGCGTGCGCAGTCGATACGCGCATCCACGCGTGCGTGCTCGCGGCCGGAGGGGACCTGGATGGCCCCGGAGGTGTTTGGGATTCGAAGGAGCAAAAGATGTGCGAGGCCATTCCATATCAATCTTTGCGCTTTTTGGGAGATCGTGGCGCCGTTCTGTTTGCTCTGAATGCGAGGCGCGGCCCCACGCTGGTATGGAATGGGTCAACGGATCAAGTGGAGGACATTCCGCATCACGGCGAGGATTTTTTTGAGGACCTGCGCAAGCGGACAATCGCCGAAGTGGGCAGCTCAAGAGACATTTTCGACTTCGGTTTAACGCCCGATGGTGGGCACCGGCCTTACTTTCTGACCAGAGCTGTCGCACTGTGGTTGGAGGACAAGCTCAAGTTTCCAAATTGGAGCAAGAAGGACATCGAAGCGATGCCCGAAACTCGCATTCTCGATTGGGCGGCGAAAAACAATTTGAAGACGCCTGCCAGTCTGTCGAACGCGCACGACCAAGGCGGCACGATGGCGCTGGGCAACAACATTCCAGTCATCTCTCGGGACGATCTGCATGCGATACCGGAGTCGGTCTGGGAGTCGCAGCGCGAGAGCTACGTTTACGAAACGTGGGTCGATCGGGCAAAGGCAGCGATCACTTCAGGCGCACCATAGGCGCGCGGTCGCGGAAAGCAAATCGCGTGCTACGCTTGAGCTTCCTTCTTGCCTATGGCTGATCGAAAGCTGCAGATCGTCCCGATTGGAGGCCTAGGTGAGTTCGGCATGAACTCCATGGCGCTCCGCTATGGTGACGACATTATCGTCGTCGACGCGGGGATGATGTTCCCGGAATCAGAGCTGCTCGGCGTCGATATAGTCACGCCCGATTTTGCCTATCTGGAACAGCACGCCTCGATGGTTCGCGGGTTGGTCCTCACACATGGGCACGAGGATCACATTGGCGGTGTTCCATTCCTGCTTTCGCAACTGAACATCCCGGTGTATGGCACTGAATTCACGCTCGCGCTCGTGGAGCGCCGCCTCGAAGAACACGAGCTTCTCGAACAAGCCAAACTGAACATCGTCAAAGCAGGAGACCGAATTACCCTCGGACCTTTCGAGATCGAGTTTATTCGTGTCACGCATTCCATCATCAGCGCTGTTGCACTCGCGATTACGACACCGCTCGGCGTGATCATTCACACCGGGGACTTCAAAGTCGACCCGACGCCCACCGACAACGAACTTTTCGATCTGCACACGCTGGCCGCATACGGCAAGCGCGGCGTGCTTCTGCTGATGTCCGATTCGACGAATGTCGATCGTCCGGGCTACACCGAAAGCGAGCGCGCGGTCGGTCCGCGCCTGGAGGAACTGTTCACGCGATCGGAACGGCGGCTGGTTCTGTCGTGCTTCAGCAGCTCCATTCACAGGCTTCAACAGATTCTCGACCTGGCGGCTGAATACGGCCGTAAAGTCGCTTTTCTTGGGCGGAGCATGCTGAACGTGACGGAAATCGCACACAGTCTCGGGTTGCTCTCCATTCCCGATTCGACTCTGTTGCGGCCGCAAGACATCATGCAGAGTGCTCCCGAGAAGGTGGCCGTAGTCGTTTCCGGAACGCAAGGGGAGCCTATGTCGGCTCTCTCCCGGGTGGCTGTCGACAACCACAAGCATCTGTATCTACAGCCCGGCGATACGGTTGTCCTGAGCTCGCGCATTATTCCGGGCAATGAGAAGGCAATCTACCGGATGATGAATCACATCGCGCGGCGCGGGGCCAATCTGGTTTACGGAACGATGAGCCCGCCGGTGCACGTGTCCGGTCACGCGAGTGAAGAAGAGCTGAAGCTCATCCTGAATCTCGTTCGGCCGCGATACTTCATTCCAATTCATGGCGAATATCGCCAGTTGTCGCGTCATGCGTCGCTCGCGCAGCATCTGCGCTTCGCCGGACTTGAAGATACGTTCGTTCTCGAAACAGGCGAGACGCTCGAAATCGATCAGAATGGGGCACGTCGCGGCGAAAACATCACGGTCGGCCGTATCTGCATTGATTCGGGCTCGCTCGACGATGTCGTCGAAGATCTCGTCATCCGCGATCGGCGCCACCTTTCTGAAGACGGCTTCGTGTTGCCCATCATTGCGATCAACAAGCATAGCGGCAAGAGCGAAGGTCTTCCCGAAATCGTAAGTCGCGGCTTCGTGGCCGGCGATGGTGCTGCGATCTTGCAGGAGGCGCGCAGCGTGGTGGCTCGAACTCTTGAAACGTCGACACCCGAGGAGCGCGGCGATTGGGGCGTAATGCAGGAAAAGATCCGCACGGACTTGAAACGATTCTTGAGCAAGCAGACGCAAAGACGGCCGCTGATCATGCCGGTGATTCTAGAGGTGTAGCGTTGCCGGCAACACCGATATAGAATAGGTCTCGTATTATCCCTGTGGAGGGCACAAATGAAGAAACTGGTTTTCGCGTCTGTTCTGGCTGTTTCGCTCGGCTCCTTCGGCGCTTTCGCGGACGACATCACGGGTTACGTTTCTGAATCGCACTGCGGAGCGACTCACAATGCTCCAAGTGCGGCGAATACGGCCTGCATCAACAAATGCCTCAAAGGCGGCTCCGACCCTGTCCTGGTAAAAGACGGTAAAGTTATGCAGTTCGACGCCGATTCGAGAGCGAAAGCGAAGGGTTATGCCGGAGAGAACGTGAAAATCGACGGCACGATGAACGGGGATGTCGTAACGATTAACAGCATCGACAAGGCTCAGTAGAAAGCGGTTCAGTGCTGAAATTCGAGGTTCAGCTTTCCCGCTGGGCCTCGATAGAGAACGACTAAATTCTTGAGCTTGTGTTTGCCGTCCAGCGGGAAATACAGGTATCCCTCGACCGGCTCGATCGACTCTTTGTCGGGGAATTGCTTCGCCTTCAAAGCTTCTAGCAGCTTTTCGTTCGCTTCGCTCTTCGTATCCGTTTTTGTGCTGATGGTCGTCGGTTGCGGGTTTCCGGGCGAAGCGCTCCCCCCGCCAAATCCACCGAATCCCGTTGTGATGCTATTCTTTTTTTGCTTGCTACGGTCCGTCGTGCTGGTCACGACCATTCCGCCTCCTCCGGCGATCTCCGACGGTTCGAAGGGTTTTGAGCGCTCGCCATCGTCGTGCGCCAGCAGAATGAAGTCGGCCGGGCTGACCTGCACGGGTTTGTCGGTCTTCGGGGTCACGCGCACCTGGAGCAACACGACACCTTTGCCCGGATCGGCACCAATCTTCTGCGCAACCTCATCCTCGGCGAGCGAGATGGTTGCCACGATATCGACCTGATCGTTGCTCGCACTCGTTTCGGGAGACACGACCTTCTTTGATGCAAGCAGATTCACTGCCGTGAGCATGAGGACCGCGGAACCGAGCAAGGACGTTCGCATCACGAACCTGTTTTGAAAATACCACCTACAAGAGCTGAACTTGCGAAGCAGCAACCGCCAGATGAGAAGATGAACCATCGGATGCCCGAGCGTCGCAACGTGGTGAATGCCAAGGAAGCGTTTAAGGGAATTCCGGAGATAGAGGTCAAATCCGCGTTGCCGGGGTGGATCTGTCTCCGGATCGCGCCAGAGTTGGAGTTCAAGGACCGAGTGGTCGAGTTCTTTCGATCTCAAATGGCGAACCTGTCCGAGGATTTGTGCGAGCAGCTAGGCCTGGCGCTGCACGAACTGCTCGGAAACGCTATTGAACACGGCTGCAAATTAGAACCGAAATGTGGTTGTGAGCTCACGTATATTCGCACCTCGCGAATGATCCTGATTCAAGTCAGAGATGCGGGCCCGGGTTTCGAATTAAGCGACGTTCCTCATGCCGCGGTGAACAATCCGCCGGAAGATCCTCTGCGGCACGTGGAACTGCGCTCCCAAATGGGCATGCGTCCGGGCGGTTTCGGCATTATGCTCGTTAAACAAATCGCCGATGACCTGATTTATAACGAGCATGGCAACGAAGTAGTGTTCGTCAAATATCTTTAGTACTGCTTCTTGATTGTTCAGGGCGGGCTGAACCGCCGCATCATCGATTTAGGCAACCTTCAGCCAGCTTCCGTTGTTCTTGAAGACGTGTTTTGCTGCCTTTTTTACTAGAGGATCAGACGCCGTTCTACGTGTTACTGTACAAGCGACTCTTACGTGAGAATGCCAAAGATCCCGACAGCAACATACCGTCTGCAGCTGCACGCAAACTATGGTTTCGACAACGCTGCTGCGATTGCTGATTATCTGCATCAACTCGGCATCTCACATATCTACAGCTCGCCTTATTTGCAGGCTGCGCCTGGGAGCAAACATGGATACGATGTCGTCGATCACCATAAAGTGAATGACGAATTGGGGGGCGCGGCGGCGCACGCACGCTTCTCGAAGCGGCTCGCTGAATGCGAGCTGGGACAAGTACTCGATATCGTCCCCAATCACATGGCCATCAGTGGACGGCGCAATCGGTACTGGTGGGATGTTCTCGAGAACGGGCCGTCCAGCCGCTATGCTTCTTACTTCGATATCGACTGGCAGCCGCTGGAAGAAAAGCTTCGAAACAAACTATTAGTGCCGGTGCTCGGCGATCATTACGGCCGTGTGTTGGCCCGCCGAGAGATTCAAATACAACGTCAGGGTGGCGAGTTTTTTATCAAGTACTTTGAGCAGGAGCTACCAGTCGCGCCACGCTCGATGCCGTCGATCCTCTCGCCTGCGGCTAAGAGCACGGGTTCGGAGTACCTAGCATTTCTGGCAGATTCACTATCGCAGCTGCCTGCGCCGACGTCAATCGATTACGCCAGCATGACGCAGCGCCATCGGGACAAGGAGATCATTCGCGTTCTGCTGGAACGGCTGTTCAATGAAGTACCGTTCATCGCGCAAGCAGTGGATGCCGCAATAGAGGACGCAAACAAGAATCCCGACAAACTGGATCAAATTTTAGAGCAGCAGAACTACCGCCTGGCATATTGGCGTGCGGCGGAACAGGATTTAGGTTACCGGCGCTTCTTCGACGTTAATACCCTGGTTGGGCTGCGCGTAGAAGACGATCGCGTGTTCGCCGATACGCACGCGCTCATCGTGCGATGGCTGCGCGACGGCGTGTTGGATGGAATTCGCGTCGACCATCCCGATGGGCTGCGGGACCCGCGCCGCTACTTTGACCAATTACGAAACGAGGCCGCGGACGTTTGGATTGTTGGTGAAAAGATTCTGGAGCCGGGCGAGCGATTGCGTCCCGAATGGCCTATTGACGGCACAACCGGGTATGACTATTTGAACCAGGCCGGCGGGCTGTTCGTCGATACCGAAAATGCTGAGCAGTTCACAAATATATACGCGGATTTTACTGGCGAGCGTGCAGAGTATGCGGCAGTGTGCCGCGATAAAAAGCACCGGGTGCTTCGGGACCTGTTGGGCAGCGACGTCAATCGCCTGACGACGTTGTTTACAGAAATTTGCGAATCTCATCGCGATCGCCGCGATTTTACTCGTCACGACGTGATTCGCGCGATCCGCGAACTGGTCGCATGTTTCCCGATTTACCGCACGTACGTTGTGCCGGAGCGGAACGAGATAAGTGAAGAGGATCGACGCTATGTGAATGACGCTATCGAGGCCTCGAAAAATAATCGGCCGGAAATGGATCCGGAAATTTTCGATTTCTTGCGCGAGGTGCTGCTGCTCCAGGTGCGGGGAGCCAAGGAATCGGAGTTCGTGATGCGTTTCCAGCAATTCACCGGGCCTGCGATGGCGAAAGGCGTGGAAGATACCGCTTTCTATTGCTACAACCGGCTTGTTTCATTGAACGAGGTGGGCGGAGATCCCGGTTGTTTCGGCATAACGCCCGAAAAGTTTCACCGATATTGCAGTGACAGTCAACAGTCTTATCCGCGCACGATGCTCGCGTCCTCCACGCACGATACGAAGCGCAGCGAAGATGTTCGGATGCGTATCAGCCTGCTTTCAGAGATGCCCGAATGTTGGAAGACAGCGGTTGAGCGATGGGCCACGATGAACGCAAAGTACAAGAGCGATGGTTTCCCCGATTCCAACACCGAGTACCTGCTGTACCAAACGATGCTCGGGGCATGGCCGATCGAAACCGATCGTCTGATTCCGTATATGGAGAAGGCATCGCGGGAAGCGAAACAGCAGACCTCCTGGCTATCGCCGAACAAAGCGTTCGAAGAGGCGACGCGAAACTTCATCGAGGCGCTATATAGAGATGACGCGTTCCGTGAAGATTTTGAGCGCTTCGTTGAGCCGCTGATTGAGGCGGGCCGCATCAATTCACTCTCTCTGGCGCTGCTGAAGCTCACCTCGCCGGGCATTCCCGATACGTATCAGGGGACAGAACTGTGGAACCTCAGTCTAGTCGATCCCGACAACCGGCGGCCGGTCGATTACGATTTGCGCCGCAGTCTTCTATCTGAGCTGCGGGAATTAAACGTGGATGAGGTGTGGAAACGAATCGACGAGGGATTACCGAAGCTGTGGACGATTTATCATGCCCTTCGAGTGCGTCGAGAACATCCTGCGGCCTTTGACGATCGGGGTGCGTACACTCCGATCAAAGCGGAAGGCAACAAATCTGATCACCTGCTTGCATATACGCGCGGCGATACTGTCCTCGTACTGGCGCCGCGACTGGTCCTCAAATTGAACCGGGATTGGGGCGACACATCGGTCGAAGTACCGCGCGGAAACTGGAGAAACGAACTTTCCGGTTGTGTTTTCAAAGGTGGCAGGTTACGTGTCGGCGGCATTCTTAATCGGTTCCCGGTGGCGTTGCTGGTGAAGGATTGAGTTCGATGCATAGCTTTGAAGTTTGGGCGCCGTTAGCCTGCACGGTGGATGTGCTGATCGATGGTGCGACACACCGGCTGCATCCGTCGGACCACGGCTGGTGGAAAGCCGATGTGGACCACGCCGGACCAGGCAGCGAGTATCGGTTTGTGATTGATGGCGGCGATCCCGTTCCGGATCCCCGATCGCCTTACCAGCCCAACGGGGTGCACGGTCCCTCGTGTGTGGTCGATCATTCCGCCTTTTCCTGGTCCGACGAAGGTTGGCAACCGAAGCCGCTGTCGAGCGCCGTGATTTATGAACTGCACATTGGGACATTCACTCCGGCCGGAACGTTCCGCAGCACGATAGATCGGCTGGATTACCTGGTGGATCTCGGAATCACGCATATCGAATTGATGCCGGTAAACGAGTTCTCGGGTCCTTGGGGCTGGGGCTACGATGGTGTCGATCTATACGCGCCACATGACGCGTATGGCGCTCCCGAGGATCTCAAAGCGCTCGTAGATGCATGTCACACGAAGGGCTTGGCCGTATTACTCGACGTGGTTTACAACCATTTTGGTCCGGTCGGCAATTATCTGGGTCAGTTCGGGCCCTATCTCACGGACGCGTATTGCACTCCGTGGGGACCCGCTGTAAACCTCGATCACAAGGGAAGCCGGGAAGTTCGGCGCTTCTTCTCAGAGAATGCGTTGATGTGGCTCCGAGACTATCATTTCGATGGGCTGCGGCTGGATGCCGTTCACGCCTTCTTCGATAACTCGGCGATCCATTTTCTCGAGTATCTTGCTTTGGAAGTCGAGGCGCTCGCGGCACAGCTTGGTCGGAATCTGGTTCTAATTCCGGAGAGCGATTTGAACGACCCTCGGCTTGTCACCAGCCGCGAGGCAGGCGGTTATGGACTCGATGCGCAATGGAGTGATGATTTTCATCATGCTCTGCATACCGTCATCACGGGCGAGCGCAACGGGTACTACGAAGATTTCGGCTCCTTCGACCAGTTGGCCAAGGCACTCCAGCGCGCGTTTGTTTACGATGGAACCTATTCATCGCACCGGGACCGCATACATGGACGACCGGTGATGGGTCTTTCGGCACATCGCTTTGTCGGATTCGCACAGAATCACGATCAGGTGGGAAATCGCGCGCAGGGTGAACGGCTATCTCAGCTGGTGAGCCTGGGCAAACAGAAGATCGCGGCGGCGCTCGTCCTGACTTCTCCGTTCGTGCCAATGCTGTTCCAGGGGGAGGAGTTCGGAGCGTCCACACCCTTTCAATACTTCTGCCAGCACGAAGACCCCGATATAGCCAAGAAAGTCTCGTGCGGGCGAAGGAAGGAATTCGAAGCGTTTGGATGGGACCCGGAACAGATTCCCGACCCCCAGGATCCAAAGACCTTCGAACGATCAAAGTTGAAGTGGCAGGAAATCGATGAGGGGCCGCACGCCGAACTGCTCGAATGGCACAGGCAGCTGATCGCTTTACGCCGGTCTGATCGAGCACTGAGCGACGGACGCCTCGATCGCGTCGAGGTGGAGTTCGACGAAGCTGCAAAATGGTTCATTATGAGGCGAGGTGGGGTCGAAGTTCTGTGCAATTTTGCACCAGAGCGTCAGCCCGTGCCTATTCGCTGGACGCCTCAGGTCGTTATCTCCTCTGAAGAATGTTGGAAGTTGCGGCCGGGGGCAATCGAGCTCCCCCCAGAGTCTGTGGCCATCGCGAGCCGCGAAGCGCTGAGTTCAGTAAAAGAGCAGTTGACTCAAAGCGCGTTCGCATAAACGCCCTTCAGCGATAAGTTTCAGCGCTTGTCGAATGAGGTGTCGGGCGGCATCTCTTTATATGTGATGCCGGCGGGCTTGCCGAACAAAGCGGCGTCGAAAGGCACATCCTGATAAATGATGTATTCGTACGTGTACGCTCCCTCAGGCGTGTGCCAGCTCAATTTGATGGGAATGTGCGTTCCAGATCTCACAACGAGTGTTGCACCGCCTTCCGCTGTGGGGAGCCGGTAAGCGTCGGTTGGTTTGCCATTGATGATCGGCCCTGCTTCTTTGGTGGCGCCAGCGTCTTGGAAGAAGGCGAATTCGTCGCCGAACTCGAGCCTGTCCAAATTGCCAAGCTCATGTTTCGGATCGAAGGGCAGGACGATAGGCAGATGCAGGTCGCTCGGACCACCCTGATCCACAGCGTGAGTTCCTCTTTTGTCGATGAGATTCACGCTGTACGCGTCGGGCTCCGCAATGATCGTCACTTTCTCTACATGCTGGCGAGCATCGGGAGGATCTTCCATGCGGGCATAGTGCGCACCGCCACGGTAAATCCTTCGCGGCAGAGCAGCATGTGAACGCGGCTTAATGCCGGGAGCGATGAGCCGGACTTCCATCTTGGTCATGGTGGCGGGCGGCTGATTCCCGGCAGTCTGCGACTGCATCAGGAAAGGAAGAAAGCAGGCCCCCAACGCGCTCTTCAGAAAACGCATGCGATCTGCTTGTGGGATTACCAGGGCGGCGGAATCGTTTCAGAGGAGCCTAAAGCTGCGTTAGCATTGATGTTTCAAAGTGGACACGGTTCTGGAGCTTTGCGCTCTCACCAAGCACTATCCGACGCATCCAGCCGTGAATGGAATATCGCTCGCGATCGAAAGGGCTGAGTTTTTTTCTCTCGTCGGTCCTTCGGGATGCGGTAAAACGACAACGCTGCGATTAGTAGCGGGGTTCGAAGAGCCCACCTCAGGCGACATTCTGCTCAATAACCAATCCGTCGCGAGCCTCCGGCCGTACCGGCGGGATGTCAGCACTGTATTTCAGAATTACGCGCTGTTTCCACATCTTACGGTCGCGCAAAACGTGGCCTTCGGATTGGAACGCCGCGAGCCACGCATGGCCAGGGCTGCCATTCGTGAAGAGGTTGAGCAGATACTCGCGCTGGTTCAGCTTTCAGGGAAAGAATCGCGATTGCCCAGCCAGATTTCGGGCGGCGAGCGGCAACGTGTTGCGCTGGCCCGATCGCTTGTTCTGGAGCCGCACGTGCTGCTGCTCGATGAGCCGCTGTCCGCACTCGATCCGAAACTGCGCAAGCAGATGCGCAGCGAACTGAAGAATCTACAGCGCCGTGTCGGAATCGCATTCCTGTTCGTTACTCACGACCAGGAAGAAGCGTTATCGCTCTCAGATCGAATGGCCGTAATGAACGAAGGAAAGCTCGAACAGGTGGGAACACCGCGGGAAGTTTACCAAAAACCGGCATCTCGCTTTGCCGCTGAGTTTCTGGGCGAAGTGAACTGGGTAGATGGGGCAGGCGTGCGTCCAGAGGCAGTGCGAGTGTCGAAGCAGTTCCCGGGCGAGCAGGTGCGCTCAGCGGCGGGCGTTGTCCAAAGTACAACTTTTCTGGGCAATTGCGTTCACTTACACACGAAACTTTCGAATGGGGCCAACTGTACAGCGGAACTCGCCCAAGATGACGTTGTTTATGCTCCCGGCGAGACCGTACACGTTTGGTGGCATGCTTCCGATGAACTTCACGTTGCAAGCCACTGAACCCGCGAGCCGGTTGCGGCGACTCTTCCTTGCTCCGAGCGCGGTTGTGATGATTGTGCTGTTCTTCGCGCCGCTGTTGATCGTTTTGACGTACAGCCTGTTAACCCGCGGGCCGTACGGGGGTGTTCTACCGCCGTGGACAGTTGAAAATTACGGGCGCGTATTCGATCGATTGTACGGGGAGATCATTTGGCGATCGATTTGGATCGCGGGTGTTTCGACGCTGCTATCCCTGGTACTCGGCTTTCCGCTGGCGCTCTATATCGCGCGCGCAAAAAACAAAGTGCTGCTGCTGAATCTAGTCATGCTGCCGTTTTGGACTAGCTTCCTGATCAGGACCTATGCATGGATGTTTCTGCTGCGCGATACCGGGCTGATCAACTCTGTGCTGGAGGCATTACATCTTATTCGCCAGCCTCTTCCCTTGCTGTTCAACACCGGCGCGGTGACGCTCGGTCTGGTGTATGGATATCTGCCATTCATGGTGCTGCCGCTGTACGCCACGCTCGAAAAGCTCGACCCAGCACTGCTCGATGCCGCGGAAGATCTGGGCGCGACTCCCTGGGTCGCGATATGGCGTGTTGTTGTTCCACTCGCAAGACCAGGAATGATTGCCGGCTGTGTGCTGGTGTTCATCCCCTGCTTGGGAGCTTACTTGACACCGGACCTAATGGGTGGCGGCAAGACTGTGATGGTCGGTAACCTCGTCCAGAATCAGTTCACCTCGGCGCGCGATTGGCCGTTCGGAGCTGCTATATCGCTTTTACTCATGATCCTGGTGCTCGGTGTGACCAGGGTGTTGAGGCGCTCCAGCGAGGAACTTCTATGAAGAGGACTCTCGCGGTGTACGCAAGCGCGGCTTATCTCTTTCTGTACCTGCCGCTGGCGATTCTCGGTGTATTCAGCTTTAATTCGTCGAGAGTGGCCGTGTGGCAAGGGTTCACTTGGAGTTGGTATCGTCTCGTTTTCCATAACAATGCGTTACTGGAAGGGACGATAAACAGCCTCATCATCGCAGTGTCGGCGACTGCGGTCTCTACAATCATGGGGACATTGGCCGGATATGCAATCTGGAAGCGGCGAGCGGGGCTCCTGACAAACTCGCTCTATCTTTCACTTCTTACGCCTGAGATTGTCGCCGGAGTATCGCTGCTCGCATTTTTCCAATGGGCGTTTCGCTTTCTGCACGTGCAGCTTGGCATGCACACTGTCATCCTGGCCCACATCTCGTTCTCGCTGGTCTATGTAGTGATGGTGATTTTGGCGCGCCTCCGAACGTTCGATGCAGCGCTCGAAGAAGCCGCGCTCGACCTGGGCGCGAACGAATGGCAGGTGTTCCGGCACATCACACTTCCCATGTTGATGCCCGGGATTATCGCGGCTGCTCTGCTGTGTTTCACTGTTTCATTCGACG
Organism: uncultured Acidobacteriaceae bacterium; assembly: GCA_963787615.1. Classification (GTDB taxonomy): domain Bacteria; phylum Acidobacteriota; class Terriglobia; order Bryobacterales; family Bryobacteraceae; genus Bog-105. The sequence goes on from CAWBDJ010000003.1 coordinate 600,307, forward strand.
ATTACGTCATCACGAGCCTGGTTGCGGGCGTGAACTCGGAAACTTTGCCGATGATGATCTATGCGATGGCCCGGAGGGGGGTCAGCCCCGAAGTGAATGCGCTTTCCGTAATGATCACGATTTCTCTAGGCACTTTGATTCTTTTCGCAGGCCGTTTGGAGCAGCGTGCGGGTGCTCACGAAGGGCGGCCTTGAAGCGGCGTTTGTTCCTGATGGCGGTAGCGGGTGCGGCGGCCGGCTGCACCTCGAGCAGCGCGCGCCGGTTGAATGTTTATAACTGGGAAAATTACGTCGCGAGCACAACGATTCCCAATTTTGAGCAGGAGTTCCACTGCCGGGTACGGTACGCGACTTATGGCAGTGCCGAAGAGATGCTCGCAAAGGTGATGAGCGGGAACTCCGGTTGGGACATCGTCTTCCCGTCGAACAGTTTTGTTCAGCCGATGCGGGATTTGGGACTGCTTGAGCGAATCGATCATGCGCGTTTGTCTAATCTGGACAATCTCGACGTTCGATTTCAATCGCCCGAATGGGATCCGAATCTCGACTGGTGCGTACCGTACATGCACAGCGCGACCGGCATTGTGTATGCCAAGTCTGTTACGCGCCCGCCGCGTGCGTGGGCAGATTTGTGGACGGATTCCTATTCGCGGCGCGTGACCATGCTGGACGATCCGGCGGAAGTTTTCGCCGCGTGTCTGAAACGCCTGTCTTGCTCAATCAACTCCGGAGATGACGGCGAGCTGCGAAACGCCCGCGATCTGGCAATCCAGCAAAAGCCGATGCTGCGCGCCTATCTCAACGAAGAAGTGCGAGACCAAGTGGTCGCAGGAGACGTTTTGGTGGCGCAGATGTGGGCTCAAGTAGCCCAAGTTGCGATGGACAACGCTGCGAATCTGGCGTTCTCGTTTCCTACCGAGGGCTTTGCGCTGTATGCGGACAACATTGCCATTCTTCGGGAGAGCAAACACAAAGATCTGGCGTACGAATTTGTGAATTATCTGCTTGCACCCAGAGTAGCCGCGGATATCGCAACTGAAATGCGGACCGCTACCGCAAATGGGGCGGGACGGGCGCTTCTGCCCGAAGGTCAGCGCAATAACCCCGTTCTCTACCCGGGTCCTGAGGTGTTGAAACGCGGAGAGTGGTTCAAGGCTTTACCGGGCTCGGTGCAGCGGTTACGGGATCGTTATTGGACTGAAATTAAATCAGCATGAGCGGCTATAACAATCGCCGTGCGCGCGGGCTGGTTAAGCGGCGTTCGAGCCGCGCTTTTCGATGGCTGAGCGCGGAAGAAGTGTCGTAGGCAAGCGCCTGGTTGGTAAATTCCAGGGCGATGCCGTAATTTCGTTCCTCATGTTCGTAGTATTTGGCCAGCTCTTCCAATGCGCACACGCGGTAGTCATTTCTGCAGCCCGCCAGTTCCGTGAACACGCGCACTGCGGCGTGGGGTCGCTCGAGCTTCTTTTCCAAAAGCGCGATGTCCCACAAGGCACGGAAGAGCAGCCGGTCCGGCAATCCCGCCTCTACAGCTCGCTTGAAAAGTGCGAGCGCTTGTTCGTGCTCTTCGGCTGCGACCAGCCAGCGAGCGATGCCCGCCAGATCTTCGCCTCGCCGCACACCTACTCGCGCTAACGACTCGGAATCGGTGCTGCGAAAGGCAGCCGGAACAATAGCAGTCAAACAAGCGAGCGTCAGAATATCGATCGCGTTGTGATGAAAGATGGGCACCAGTCGCTGAGCTTCATGAGAACGCAAATATTCAAAATAGACGTAAGGAATCATTTCGCCCGGCAGATCTCCTTCGCGATACACGCCTAAGATCTGCTCCTCGAGCTGCATCAACCGGCAACTGTCGAGGCGTAGCTTCCATAATCTCCGCGCGCCATGCAGGAGGTCCAGGTGAGCAAGCCGGCTAAAGGGTGCTTTATGGCGCGTCATCTGATAACGGGTCTCGAGCAGCGGCTGATCATAGCTCTTGCCGTTATACGTGATGAGTACATCGAAATCGTTGAGATGCGCGTGGAGCGCGGCGAGAACGCTTCGCTCTTCCATGTACTCTCGCATGAAGAACTGCCGCACCTTAAAACCTTCAGGCGTGATGCGCCCGACGCCGATCAGAAACGCGTAGGTCCCGGAACCTCCCATCAGGCCCGTCGTCTCGGTATCTAAAAAGGCCCAACGATGGGGCGGCGCAGGGGCAATTTCGTTCTCTCCGACCGCATCCAGCAGGTCGTGCGGCAGATCCGCCAGGGCTCCTACGTCAGCAGAGCCGTGCTGTTTGTGAGCGGCGAACAAGCGCTCCATTTGGAAATGCTGGCCGAAATCGTTGCAGACCACTTCGCCTTCCGACCACTCCTCTATGAACCAGCGGGCCGACTTGCGCTCGCTGGGGGGCGGCGCGAGCGTGGCCTGCTTCGGGACGGCGAACTTGCGGTCAATCGCGGCGATTCGCTCTTTCAGCCGGGCTAGTTGTTGATCCACATCGAGCATGCAGTTTCGCCGTTTATTTGCCAGTATAGCTGTTATGTGAGCGGGCTCTGAGCGGCAGCCGTCTACGATAGTTCTTCATGCCAGGTTTGCGGCTTTTCGCAGTGATGCTCCTTGCACTTGGGCTCCCAGCCGGTTGGGCGCTCGGCGCGACGACGGTCGAATCACGCTATAGCAAGCATGAGTATCGGATTCCGATGCGTGACGGCGTGCGCCTCTTCACCGCCGTTTACACGCCCAAAGATACATCGGAACTTTATCCGATTCTCATGACACGCACTCCGTACGGAATTGCGCCCTATGGACCCGGTGCGTACCGTAAACACCTGGGCCCTTCAGACAAATTTGCGGACGACAAGTTCATCTTTGTTTATCAGGATGTGCGCGGACGCTTTATGTCAGAAGGGGAGTGGGTCGAGATGCGCCCCGAGAAGGATGTTACGAACGGTCGCCATGATGTGGACGAGAGTACAGACACTTACGACAGCATCGATTGGCTTCTGAAAAACGTTCCGCACAATAACGGCAAAGTCGGGTTGGTGGGCAGTTCGTATCCGGGGTTCTACACGAGCGCCGGTCTCATTAACGCGCACCCCGCGTTGCTTGCTGCTTCGCCGCAAGCTCCGGTGTCCGATCTTTACATGGGCGATGACGCGTACCATAACGGCGCGTTTTTCCTAATCGCGAACTTTAGCTTTTATCTAGCTTTCCCAAAACAGCACAATCCTGAAGCCGAAGACAACTCCAAACCCTTCGACTACGGCACCGATGACGGATATGCGTTCCATTTGCACATGGGCGCGCTGAACGACTCAGAAAAATTTTTTCACGATGGGAATCCTTACTGGATGGATATCGTAAAGCACCCGAACTATGACGATTTCTGGAAATCGCGCAACATACTGCCGCATTTGAGGAATATCAAGCCCGCGGTGTTGGTGGTGGGCGGGTGGTTCGACGCCGAGGATCTTTCGGGGACGCTAAAGACGTTCCGCGCGATTGAGAAGCAGTCGCCTGCAACTGTAGAGAAGCTGGTCATGGGCCCCTGGGCGCACGGCGGCTGGATTCGCGGCAGCGGGGAGAAGCTCGGAGATATCGCGTTCGGATCGAGAACGTCAGAGTTTTTCCAGGACGAGATTGAGCTTCCATTTTTTCGCCACTATCTGAAGGGCGCTCCGGATCCCGGTCTTCCGAAAGCGTTCATGTTCGAGACGGGGAAAAACGTCTGGCACAAGGAAGAGCAATGGCCGCCCGCTGATGTCGCCCAGCAGAAATTCTATTTTCATGAGCAGGGACAACTCAGGCGAGAGAGTCCCAAGGAAGCTGCCGGGTTTCGACGAATACTGGAGCGATCCGAATGATCCCGTTCCGTTCTGGAGCAAACCAACACTGCAGATGGAGCGCGGATACATGGACGCGGATCAACGGTTCGTCGAGAAACGTCCCGATGTTGCGCACCTATCAGACCGAGCCGCTACGCGACGACATGACGATTGCAGGGCCTATTTCGGCGTCGTTATTTGTTTCGACAACCGGAACCGATTCCGATTTCGTGGTGAAGGTCATCGATGTGTACCCGAGCCATGGGAGTGGAACGCTCAGCGGATACGAGCAGCTGGTACGTGGCGAACCGTTTCGCGGGAAATTTCGCAATAGCTTCGAGCACCCGGAGCCGTTTCGTCCGGGCGACGTACAACAGATTCGCTTCACTATGCCGGACGTCTATCATTGTTTCCTGAAAGGGCATCGCATCATGGTTCAAGTTCAGAGCTCGTGGTTTCCACTTGTGGACAGGAATCCGCAAACCTTCACCGACATACCTGCGGCACGTGCGGGAGATTTCGTGAAGGCAGCCGAGCGGATCTACCGGTCGAGCAGTGAAGCGTCATCCATAGAAGTTAATGTCAAACCATAACGGACCGGAAAAAACGGGTCGCTCGCCGCTTCAGGCTCTCCTGCCTTACACCACGGTGGCGGTAGTTCTGGCAGCACTCTATGTCGCATGGACGTTTTATTCACGTTACGAAAGTAACCGGAAAGCGCAACAAGCTATCCAAGCTGAGAAAGACCAGGCGCGCAAACGGATTGTCGACCAGGTCTACGGATCGGGAGAGATCAAGTTCAGTACGTTCGCGGCGGACTCGGGCGTATTGAAGCCGGGAGAGAGCACGCAGCTTTGTTACGGAGTCGAGAATGCGAAGACAGTGAAAATCGATCCGCCTGTCGAACAAGCCAAGCCTACTTACTATCACTGCGTGGAAATCGCGCCGAAAACGACGACTACGTACACGATCACAGCCCAGGACGGTAAAGGAAACAGCAAATCGGAATCGCTCACCGTGCAGGTCCGATGACGAGGACGAGTTGGTTTAGTTAAGGAAGCGGCAAACGCGATGATTGCGCGGTCCCGGGCGAGTTCGCTACGTTAGTTGCTGGAGGAATGGCCGAGCGGTTGAAGGCGGCGGTCTTGAAAACCGTTAGTGCCGGAAGGTACTCGGGGGTTCGAATCCCTCTTCCTCCGCCAGATTCTAAACCACTTAGGCACTATTGAGCCTCCCAGCTAGAAAGGCAGACTTGCGGCCCGTGCAAACGTGGTGCAAACGGGAGCTTCAATTTGGCCTCCAGACGCGTGCTTTTTGATTGCTGATCGTAAGTTTTGTTCAAACAGATCGACGGCCCGCTGATCGTCGCCCGTGAGCACGTGCGCGTAGGCCGGAAGATCGGGGAAGTCTGCGTCCACCCTTCATCGTATCTGGGCGGCTGTGTAGAACCGGGCAGGTTCCCTGCGATCTGTCAACCCGGCCGCTCAGTGATACAAGGTGTTTTGTTTACTCCACGGTGCATGCTTTACCGCCGTATACATCTTGTCCGCTTATTCGGCCGGTGAACAGCATGTCGATGGTGACCAAGCGGTCCGGAAAGGCCGAGTGATAGATTCCGCCCGTGACCTCGTCGCCGCGAAATTGATTACCTTTGAGATCGGAAGCTGAGAGGACGCATAAAATCGTTGGGAATCGGCCGCCCGGTAGCTGTTCCCCGAAAGCAATCGCGGCGCCGCTCGGCAGGTCGAGGTAACTGCGAATGTATCCACGGACCCGCAAGCGCTTGTCATCATATGCGGCAATGTGCCCTTGGTCTATGTCCGTGGCCAGGTCTTCGTAATTAATGGCTCCGGCGCCGTCCTCTGCCGGTGCTTCATGCACTGCTTGTCGCGAACACCCACACAGGAGGGACAAAAAGAGCGCAATAACCACAAGCCAAGCACTTGCGTCGAGCGGGTAGGGCATCCGGGGCACAGTTCTCACCAGAGAAGCTGGTGCGTGATGGTAACGGGTCCTCTCATGTCAGGTGCGCCACTAGGAGGTCAGGAAATCGGGGTGTAGGGCTTCATAGTATATCCGGGGGCGCGTAGAGTCGCGAAGGGCGGAGCTTGGTTCATCACCCGGCCTGCTCGCACGCGCCAAATCTCGCGACGGGATACGACGCCAACTTCTAGACTTGTGTCCTCATCCGGCTGCGGGCCGAGCCAGAAGGGATCGCTGAACCACGCAAGGGCGTTCTTGCAAGCCTCGAAGTCGGATGCGGCTCTCTGGAGCGAAAGTAGACCGTGCAGATGAGTTGCTGACGCAGGGGAACGGCGTGTTCAGAAAAGCGAGGCGTCTGTTACGCCTCCTACGAAGTCAAGATCAGCGACCAAGTTTGCGCTTCCCTCGTCATCGATATAGGCTTTTGAAAATCGATTAGCCCTGTTCCAAGCGTTCACCTGGACGAGCGTGGGTTTGACGTCCGTGAAGCCTGCGTATAGCTGAGCGTCGGTGTTCTGATTGTAGACGAAGGAGCGACCTTATAACCTTCGGCTTGAAACGTAAAAAACTGACCACCCTTATCCCGAGTGCATTGAAAGCCCATGCCCTGAACCAACTTGATCATTCCATCCAGACTGAGAGCGGTGACCGTCATCTCTGGCGATGGACTCTGTTGGGCCTCTATCGTCATTGGGATGAGTGCCAGTCCTAAAACGCACATCAGGCTTAGCATCTTCTTGCCTCTTTTGTGGACCTTCGAATCGCCCGCGCCCCGCACGTGAGCGACGTTAACCGTGCCATCCTATCATGGGCAGCGGACGATATGCTTAACGTTTTCGCATAGCTGGTCCGACGCGAGCCGGATTTTGACAAGCACTGCGAGGCCAATTCAGAGCGCGTACACGAGGAACGCGCGAAAGGCAGGCAGTTTGCGAACTGCTGCGTTGAATTGAGCTGGTGGGAAAGGGAAGCGCGTCTTTTTCTAAGAAATCGGAAATCGGGGCTCTTCGGCGCCCCGCCAGTCGCCGAAGCGCGTGAGCCCACTGCGATCGGCCATTTACGCGGCCACCACAACTCGAAAACCCCCGATTGGCATGCGCCGGATTACGGACTGGAGCTTGACTAGCGCGATTCCCGGGGCATCAAGCGATGAAGGTTTCGAATGGCAGCCAAAAACACCGGCTATTCGTAGACTGTTGTCCGTCAATTGTGTGAAGTAGGTCGGCTAATAAAGTTGCGCCGAAAGGATCGGTTGTTGAGAAACGGGGCACGCCCATGCAGACAATTGTCCAAGTCCCGGCTGGTTTGAACCTCCAACTGCTGTGATGGCGAGCGGTGTTAAGCGTTGCCGGTGTATGGAGCAGATAGGAGTTCCTAAATCATCCAAGGCATAGCCACATTGCGCTGGACTTGCAAACCTTCGCTCCAATTCGCGACCTTTTGGACTCTCTAATGGCACAACTTGCTCACTGCCGCAGTGGGGACAGCCGGGTTTACCACTGCGTCGCCAAATTGTGTAGATTACTCCGGGCAGAATAAAGAAGAGCCAAAGCAATAATTCTAATAGCAAACTGCCTTGTGTCTTTGCAACGGCTTTATCTGCCGTCTTACCGCATCGCTCGCAGATAATCATGATGTTCTCCTGTCACGCTGGATGACAAGTAAAGTCTATCCTTGATGCGTTGTTCTCCCATGCCCCACGGAGCGTTGCTAAGAAGCGGGATGATTGAGAGCATATTAGAGCGAGTGAGGCGGGGGTATTACTTGACATCTACCCCCGCCTCGATTGCAAACCGCAGAACTGTCTCGTAGAACTCCCGCTCATTGGGGTTGGACGGCAGCGGCCGGAAGATACCTGCGCTCGACATTGCGTCGAGCGGTGCGAGAACGCGAGGCATCAGGGCAGCATTCCGCAACCTGTTCTGAACCTTAATTCTACGCTGCGGATCAGCGGTGTAGATGCCGCTCATCGAACCAACGAATTCGAGAAAGGGATTCGAGAACGGGTTGGTCGTTCCTCCGGCATATAGATATCGCGCATAACAACCGTTGTAAGCAGCCCGGCTCAGAATCGAGCAGAGTGCATCGTCATAACCCAGCGCGATTGCGTACTCTTCCGCGAATGGGCGGCTCTCTGTTTCTCCAAAGATCGCGTTCCCTGTAGCGGCGGCAAGTTCCGTCGCAGCTTCCCCCGGGTCACGACCACCGACATGCTCTGCATATTGTTTGAAAACGTTCCACTTTTTGTACGCGGACAACGCGGCGTTTTCTTTTGATAAGCCGCGCGCTTCCTCGTAACCGGCCAATTGCAAAATAGGCAGCTCGGCCCGACCACTCGAAAGAAATTCGACGCCCTCTTTCATTAACGTGAGCGCTAAGCCGCATTTCGCCAAGTTCTCCGTATTCTGCCCGATCTCGCAGATATACGCCTTCGTTTTTGCAAGCATTACCAGTCTTATCGGCCATGCCCTTAACTGCGGAACTTGGCTCGACATATTAGCTCTGCCAGAGCCTGCAAACGGCCGTGCAAACGGGCGGGACGAAACAAGACTGTACTGGTTGATAACTGAGGAGTCGAGCGCCAGTCGTAAGTCTTTACAACAGGACACGCGAGCGCAGCTAAGGGTACAGGGCGCGAAAGCAGTGACGTCTTGAAAACCGTTAGTGCCGGAAGGTACTCGGGGGTTCGAATCCCTCTTCCTCCGCCAGAATTCATGCTGATAGCGCAACGGGAGACGGCCCTACAGTTCGGGCTCGTTCGCCCAGCAGTATAATCCAAAATACCCTTATTTAGAGCCCTGGCGCTCGGCCGCTTCCTGGGCAATTTTGGTGTTTGCATGACACGTCGTTTGCTGCCCATCAGCTTGGGCTTTTTTCTGATCGGCCTGCCTGCGGCAGGCGCTGAACCCTGGCGTCCCGTGACTCCGCGCGAACTCGCGTTGCAACAATCGCCCATCGAGAAAGATGCGGAGGCCGAAGCTTTGTTTTGGGACATTCGCGTCCTCGATGAAGCGCAGAACAATGAGTACCCGCACACCGTGATGACGCACTACATCCGGATGAAGATTTTCACCGAACAAGGCAAGGACAAGCACGGCACAGTCATCCTCCCGTATGGCGGCAAGATTCACATCAGCGACATCTCAGGGCGAACGATTCAGCCGGACGGAACGGTGATCGAACTCGGCAAAGACGCAATTTTCGACAAAAACGTTATTTCGGCGAATGGTCTCAAAATACGCGCAAGAACGTTCGCGATGCCCGCTGTCGAGCGCGGAAGCATCATCGAATATCAATGGCGCGAAGACAAGAGCGATCAACTGGCGAATCACGTTCCGCTTCCGTTGCAGGGCGATTTACCGATTGAGGAAATCACGTATCACGTCAAGCCGATTACTTCGCCGTGGTTTCCGTACCGCATGCGTTTTCTCTCGTTGAATGGCGCGACCCCGTCGTTTCAGCCGGAGGGACGCGGTTATTATGCGCTCAGCGTGCGGGCCGTACCGGCCTTTCATCGCGAACCGCTGGAGCCGCCGGACAATGCGCTGCGGCAATGGGCGCTCGTCTACTATGAGCCCGATCAGGGGCAGTCGGAAGACCAGTATTGGAACACGGTTGGCAAAGAGTTATATCAGAATTTCAAGTCTGAGATCAAGGTGAATGATGATGTAAAGCGAATTGCCGAAACGGCCATGCAAGGCGCGACGACGCCGGAGGACAAGATCGCGCATCTCGCAGAGTATTGCCGCAAGAACATCAAAGATGTTCACGGCGAGGAGATCACGCTGCAAGAACGCGATAAAGCCAAGAAGAACAACACCACGGTTGATACGTTGCGCCGTGGGGAAGGCACAGCGTATCAGATAAACCTGGCGTTCGCGTCCTTAGTTCAAGCGGCGGGCTTCGAGGCGCGGCTGGCGCGTTTGCCCGATCGGGGCGACACGCTATTCAGCAGGCACTATTTGACTCCTTACTTCTTGCGCTCATCTGCCATCGCTGTGAACCTCGCGGGTAAATGGCAGTTCTACGACGTTTCGAACCGCAACCTCCCGAACGGCATGCTGCGCTGGCAGGAAGAAGGTGTGGAGGCGCTCATCAGCGATTCGCGAAATCCTAGTTTCGTTCTCACGCCCATAACGCCCGCCCAGAAGTCCCGCACGTCACGCATGGCCCAGTTCACGCTGGATGCTGAGGGGACGCTTGAAGGCGATGTCCGCGAGGTTCTATCCGGGCACGAGGCGCTCAACTGGCGGTCTCGTTTCGCAGCCGATACACCGGCGGAGCAGGAACAGGCTCTGCGACGATCGTTGGTAGCGCGTTACCACGAAGCTCGCATTACCGATGTGAAATTTTCGGTGCCTGACGACCCGGCAAGTGGAGCCGCTTACACGTATCACATTAAGGTTCCCGGATATGCGCAACGGACGGGCAAGCGGCTATTCCTGATTCCCGCCTTTTTTGAGATCGGGATGCGGCCGAGATTTCCGGAGAGTAAGCGAGAACATCCCATCTACTTCCATTTCCCGTGGTCCGAGACGGATTCCGTCACGATCAAACTGCCGGAGAACTACGATCTCGATCACGCCGATGCTCCCGCTAGTCTCGGCTTTCCGCCTTCGGGCGAGTACAAGGTTCGTATCGCGGTAAGCAAGGACAGGCAAATTATTTACGAGCGGAATTTCGTGATGGGCGCGGACGGCAATATTCTTTTCGACGTGCAGAACTATCCCGCGCTGAAGCGCATCTTCGATCAAGTGCATGAGCGCGACGGTCACATGCTGACTCTGAAGGTTCAGGGAGAACCGGGCGCTGCTGCCTCCCAGTCGGGCAACTGAAATCATGTGGAATCGGGCTGTTCGCCTCGCAGCTTTGGTTGTGTTTGCGGCCGCGCTCAAGGCGAGCGATGTGCCCCCGCCGGATTGGGTGCGGGAGGCAAGCACGCGGATTGTTCCATCGTATCCGGGCCGGGTTCCGGCCGCCGTGCTTCTCAATGAAGAACACGTGCTGGTCGACGGCACGGGGAAGATCACCACCGAGACGCGCAAAGCAATCAAGATTTTGAACCAGGAAGGCCGAAAAGAGGCGATCGCTCGCGTAGTTTATTTCGCAGGCAGCGGGAAAGTCAAGGAGCTACGGGCCTGGGTAATTGCGCCGAGCGGCTTCACGAAATCGTATGGCAAGGATCGCGAAGCCGATGTCGGTTTGGTCGGGCAGGATCTGTACAACGAGATTCGCGTGCGCGTGCTGCAGGCGGACGAGCCTGAGATCGGCTCCGTCTTTGCATACGAGGCCCAATTGGAAACGAAAACGCTGTTCACGCAGGATCAGTTTGCATTTCAGGACGCGAGACCGAGCCTCACGTCCCGCTACATTCTGACGCTTCCGCCGGGATGGACCGCTTCCGGCGTGGTGTTCAATCACCCCGATGTGGAACCTCAAGTCGAGGGTTCGACTTACACCTGGGAGTTGACCAATCTGCCTTTCCGGGCGCGCGAAAATGCCGGGCCGCCGATCAGCGGCATTGCCCCTAGGCTGGCGGTCAGTTATTTCCCTCCCGTGAATGCGAACGCTGCTGTGGTGGGACGCCCGCTGAAAACCTGGACCGACGTGTCGGTGTGGATGAGCGAGCTCGAAGTGGGGCAGGACGCCGTCACGCCCGAGATGGCAGCTAAGGTAAATGAGTTGACAGCAGGCGCCAAGACGGAATACGGCAAAATTGCGGCTATAGCCGGCTATGTTCAATCCGTCAAATACATTTCCATTCAGATGAATGTGGCACGCGGCGGCGGGTATAAGCCGCATCCGGCGCCCGCCGTTTTCGAAAAGAACTACGGCGATTGCAAAGACAAAGCGAACCTCATGCACGCCCTGCTTAAAGCCGCAGGCATTCCGTCTTACCTGGTCGCGCTATACGCAGGAGATCGAATATTCGTGCACGATAACTGGCCATCTCCGCAGCAGTTCAATCACGCGATCGTTGCTGTACGCCTCGACGAAAACGCCAACGCACCGACGGTGTTGGACAGTCCTGCGCTGCACCGGCTACTGATTTTCGATCCAACGAACCCGATGGTCCCGTTTGGAGATCTGCCGGTCTACGAGCAAGGAAGTTACGCGCTGATTGTGGCCGGCGACAAAGGAGGGCTCGTTCGGCTACCGTGCACGCCAGTGGATTTCAATATGACCGACATCTCGGTGGATGGCGCCATCGCCAGTTCTGGCGAACTCGATGCTCTCATGACGCACAAAACACATGGGCAATCGGCTGCTAATCTTCGTGGAGCTTTTCGCAGCCCGAATCCGGATGAGGGTCAGAAACTGGTGGAGCGATGGCTGAACAACTCAGAGAAGACGGTGGACGTGCGGAAGACGGAGCCGCAGGACGCGTTTGCCGACGATAGCTTTAACTTGCGCGTACAGTTTCAAGCCAGCAATTTCGCCCAAGTGATGCAGGGCCGGCTGCTGGTATTCAAGCCCGCATTGGCAGGTCCCAGGCGAGAAGTTTTTCTCCGGGAGGCGCGGCGCAACAGCCCTGTCGTGCTGAATGCCGAAACTTTCCGGAAACAGGTCCGGCTCAAGTTGCCGAGCGATTTCTCGGTCGATGAGATGCCCAAGGGCGGTAAGGTGGAGGCAAGCTTCGGAAGCTTCAGCTGCAGTTATGCGGTCGATGGCGGAGAGCTAGTCTTAAACCAAGAGTTGAAAACGCAAGCAGCAGTAATTCCGGCGGCGGAGTACGCTTCCGTTCGAAAGTTCTTCGAGAGCGCGCAAGAATTGGAAGACCAGCCCGTCGTTTTGGTTAAGAACTGACGCGGCCGGCAAATCACAGTTCAAGGACCGCAGCGCGCCGGCCGAGGTGGACTACCAGCGCAGTGAAGAGCTTCGTGCGAACGCTGGTTACTTACCGCAGCCCGATGCGTGCAAGCGCGTGAGAGCTTGCTCATAGGAGCGCATATTGGCGCCCGGCGAACGCGGATATTCAACGCGTGGGTCGAACGGCGAGTTTTTCTGCAACGAGCCGAGCAGGTCCGGGCTGATATGAGCCGCTTCCCACCAAGCGGTTTGCGGTAGCTGTAAGTCCGAAGCAGACGGCATGTCGCACAGATCGGCATCTTTCAGAGCAACGCGTACGAAACTCGTATGGTCGAGGCGGAGACCACGCAGATTCGTGCCCGAAAAATCGGCGTCCCAAAGATCCAGATTTCTCAGGTCGATGGTTCGATTTTCCGGTCTGGGCGAACGCAAAACCTCCGCCATCTGATTGCCAAGAAACGAGACGTTCTGGCGAAGATTTCGATACTGGACTTTTTCCTGGTCGGTCAACGTCCCCGCCTCGTCGCGTTCCTGAAGATCTGCGACTCGCAGGTATAAGGCGCGGTCCAAATCGACCAGATTTTGGAGATTTTGCCAGGTTGGCTTGAATGTTGATGTGATCAGGTATAGGAACTGTGTTTTGGAATTGCTAGAAGCAGAAGCAATCGTGTCGAAAATCAGAAAGCGCGCGGCAGTTCCGTAACGCGGGTCATCCAGAAAGCTTTGCAGGAAGGTGATACTTGCCAATTTGCCGGGTCCGGTGTCCGATGTAAAGAGCTTGATGCCCTCGCGCCACTGCGTATTCTGATCTTGCTGCAACTGGAGATGGCTGGTTTTACTAAGCTGGTACCCCTGAAATGCCGTGGTCACAAGTAAACTCAGGATCGCGACCAAAGGAGTGAGATTGGAGACCAAAAACTTCCAGTCATTCCCGCGCGATTGACTTTGTGAGGTTCCGACATCCGAGAGCGCGTGTTGTGCCTCCAGGGTCAGCTTACAAATAGAAGCTGATTTCTCAAGTATGAGTGGGTCGTCCGATCCTTGCGCGAGAGCTAGCGCCTTCTTTGCAATCGCGTCTAATTGTTCTTTCATTGAGTGATACTTGACCGACGTGATGGTTTGTTAAACACGCAGATGATATCGCAGCGGTTTGTCCTCCGCCTATAGCGGCAACACGTCCGCGAAGGTGAAACCGTCCCGCTGAAGTACTTCGCCTGTCTCAACCGCAATCGGCAGAGTGAACTCCGGCGCAGCGTATACGAAGGTGTGGAACTCGCCATTCTCGCCACATGGATCAGCGGAAGAGGGCAAGTCTTGGAGAAATTTACGGTCATATTGGCGGCCCGCATGTGATGCGGCAAGTTTCGAGTCATCGACACACGTGACGACGGATTTGATGCCGGCGTCGATCATGTCTAGTGCCAGTTGCCGGGTAGGGATCTGCCACAACGGGAAGAGCGGTTGGAGGCCAGTGTCGCGAAGCTGCCGTTCACGATAGTCGCGAACATCCTGCAGAAACAAATCTCCAAATGCAATTGCGGTGACTTCTTCCGAGAGTGCGCGTTGACAAATGCCGCGCATGATTTCCTCATAGGAAGCATTTGAACAGGGCCACGGCAAGTCGACTGTCCACAGCGGCAGGTTTAACCGGCTGGCCTGCGTCTCGACGAGGCAACGGCGCACGCCGTGCATCGCCACGCGATTAAAAGCAGAATTGAAGGTCGTCAGCAGGGCGACGAGCTCGGTATCGCGTGTCTGCGACAGAACGTGAAGCGCCCAGGCGCTATCCTTGCCGCTACTCCAGGAGAGAACCGTTTTCAATCAACTGCCCGAGGTTGTCAGGATTCCAGTCCGGCTTTAGCAAGGAGACGCCGCAAAGCGCCTTCGCCTCCGGCTCCGTGCTGGATTCCAGCGATGTTGCCGTCGCGATCGATCAAGATATACAAGGGGTAACTCTTCGCTTCGCAAATGGCAGCGAGAGTGGTGTCTTCGGCCAGCACAACTTTCGAAGAGCGCGGCGAGGCTTCCAGATACTTCTTCACTTTGCGCCGGGGCTCGCCCATGTTCACAGCAAGGACCACCAACCCGTCTTTTTGGAACTCACTGATGACACTCTCGACGGCCGGTTCGTCTTTCTTGCAGGGAGGACACCAGGTGGCCCAGAAATCGAGCAGCACCACCTTGCCTTTCAATGAATCGCTGGTGACCCGCTCGCCGTCGAGTGTTTTCGCGACAAAGTGCGGCGCCGGTTCATGAACCTCAACAGCTGTGAGACGGGGGATGAAGAGACAAGACAGAAAGGAGGCGAGCGCGCATCGGCGAGAAATCTGAACCTCTTTTGTCACAGTGGATCGATAGTAAACGAAATGCCTGGTGAAGGCAAGTCGCGCGTCAGGTCAGCGGTTCGGTGGATTCGAGGCCGATTCGGAACCACCCGGCGCAGCGATGCCAGTGGCGAACGATGGCCGGTTTGGGAGTAGCCACCCCAGAGATCCGTACCGTCACCTCTGTCAGGGTGGGTATCGGCTCAGGAGTTTCGACCAGCATGCCATGCAGCGAGATATCCAGGCAGTTCCCGAGAACACGCGAGGTAGAGCCCATCGCGTTGGTCCAGGAAATCGCTACGGCTCCACGGAATTTGCGCCGCTCGTGCCGCCGCAAATCGCCCATAAGGAGTCTCATGTACCTATCTTTTCGGCTGTAAGACCGTGTTCCTGAAGGGCGGGAATAGTGGATTCCGGCCGGAACGCAAAACCGGGGCGTAATGGCTGGCTGACTGGAATGGTCCGCACGGGTCTGTTTGTCGCTCAACTCCTAGGGACTCAAAAGGTTGGCGTTTGCAGTCGATGAGAACTCCGATGCTACGCCTTCAGACGTACTTGCGTGCTGGGACTGCGCGAGCGCTCGCGCCTGGTGGGCGATTCAGGCGGGCTCGGGTCCTTAGTGCCTCCGTACGGCGGGGGAACGGAAAAGCCTGAATGGGGAAGAAACTCAGCGCCAGCCGTGTAGCAGCCAAACCCGCTCGCGGCACGCCGGAAGAGCGAACGCATCGCATGGTCGCGATGCAAAAACAGCTCGACAATGCACTGCGCGAGATCGAAGATCAGAGGGCCATTCTGAACTTCATCGAGGAAGGTTACCTCGAGAGCGATCTCAGGGGAAACCGTCTGTTTGTGAACGATGCGTATTGCCGCATATACAACCGCACGCGAGAACAAGTTTTCGATCCGACTTATCTGGACGATTCGGTGCGGGACCTCTCGCTGCCTTTGCGCGAACTGTACGATCGCGTGAACAGAACGGGAGAACCACTCAAGGGACTCGAATACGAGTACAGCCCCGGTCAATTCGCCGAGACCACCATATCGCTGAAACGGGGCGCGAACGGCGAACCAACCGGTTTTGTCACGATTTCTCATGACGTGACCGAGCGCAAGAGGCTGGAACTGGATGTGCGGCAGGCACATAGGCTAGAGGCAGTGGGCCAGTTGGCGGCTGGTATTGCGCACGAAATCAATACGCCCATCCAGTACCTCGGCGATAATCTGCGCTTCCTGAGCGATTGCTTCAAAGAGCGTCAGGCGGCCCTAAACAAATATGAGCAGCTGCGCCAGGCGGCGGTAGCTGGGACCATCCCGGCCGGTTTGCTGGACGAGTTGCAGAGGGACATCGACAAGGCGGATCTTGAATATCTCGGGGACGAGATCCCTAAGGCGATCAGTCAATCGCTGAATGGCGTCGAACGCGTCGCCGCAATCGTTCGCGCCATGAAAGGGTTCGCGCATCCCGGCCAGGAGCAGAAAGCCGCCGCGGACCTCAACAAGGCTCTCGCCGACTCCGTGCTCGTCGCGAGCAACGAGCTGAAGTATGTAGCGGATGTGGAGACACACTTCGGGGACTTGCCGCCAATCGCTTGCCATCTGGCGGGCCTGAACCAGGTCTTTCTTAACCTCTTGGTCAACGCCGCAGATGCCATCCGCGACGTGGTGAAAGGAACGGGTACCAAAGGCCGCATCGAGGTTCGCACCAGTCGGACAGAGGATCAGGTGGTGATCTCGATCAGCGATACGGGAAGCGGCATACCGGCGAGTGTGCAAACCCGAATCTTCGACCCATTCTTCACCACCAAAGAAGTGGGCCGCGGGACCGGCCAGGGTTTGTCGATCGCGCGCAAGATCGTGGTCGAAAAACACGGCGGCAGGATCAGCTTCGAGCCGAACGGAAGCCAGGGAACGATCTTTACGATCCATCTGCCGATCGAACCTGCGCAGCCGGCCGCAACCATTACGGAGGACGCGGCTTGAGCAAGCATCGGAGCAAAGCATGAAGACGATCGCTCCCATCGAATGCCAGCCGGCCGTGAGCGAATCCATTCTGTGTGTGGACGACGACCCGAACATTCTCGACGCGTTTCAGAGGCAGTTCCGCAAACGGTTCTCCATTCAGACCGCGGTGGGACCGCAGCAAGGGCTGGAAATGCTCACCGCAAAAGGCCCGTTCGCCGTGGTGGTTTCCGATCTCACCATGCCGGGCATGGACGGCGTACAGTTCCTTTCCACAGTCCGCGCGCAATCGCCCGACAGCGTGCGCATTATGCTGACCGGTCATGCCGATCTCACCACCGCGATCGCTGCCGTCAATCAAGGCAATATTTTTCGTCTCCTCATAAAACCTTGTCCCCCGATGGTTTTATCGCAGGGCATCGAGGCCGGTATCGAGCAACATCGCCTGGTAACCGCCGAGCGCCAGCTCACTCGCGAGACGCTGCTGGGCTGTGTAGAGGTGCTCGTCGAGGTGCTGAGTATCGTCGAGCCGCGCGCCTTCAGCCGTGTCACGCGCCTGAGGCGATACGTCCGGCAAGTCGCCGAGGATTTAAAAATTTCCGATCCATGGACCTTCGAGGCGGCCGCCATGCTGTCTCAGATCGGCTGGATCACTCTTCCGCCGGAGATTGCCGCGAAGGTCAGCGCAGGCGAGCCGCTGACGCCCGAAGAAAACGAGCGGTTTGCGGAACATCCCGCCGCGGCCGCGCGCCTACTCGAAAAGGTGCCTCGACTCGAGAAGGTGGCCAAAATCATTGAAGGGCAGCTTTCCCCGTTTGAGAATTTCCGTGCAGCGGGCGCCGACTGCGATGACCCCGCTGTCCTCGGTTCGCAGATTCTTCGAGCTGCTGCTCAATTCGACGATCTGCGCGAAAAGGGTGCGTCATTCAAGCAAGCTTTGCATGAGATGAGCGCGCAGCCGGGCACCTACGATCAGAACGTGCTCGCCGCGATACAGTGCATTGAAAAACGCGAATCGGAGACCGAGATACGGCTGGTGGCCTACGATGAACTCGCTCCCAATATGATTCTTGAAGAGGAGATCGAGACGCCCGACGGATTGTGTCTACTTGGAAAAGGGCGCGAGATTACGCCGACCGCGTTACTGCGATTGAGTGGATTTCGGCGCGTGTTGCGGCCCCGCGGCAAGTTCCGGGTTCGCATGCCGGCTGCGGTCGCGCCCGCACCCGAGTCGGCCGCGTGACCCGCAGTTTCCTTACTGGATTCGAGTGGTGAGATGCGCCGCCGGATCGAGCGTTCGATCCCGGCCGTCTGCGCACAGCGTCACTTGAGGATCGAATAGGTCCTGAAAAGCCGTGATGAGGCCGGCGATGACTTCGGTAGTTGCCCACACGTGACGCTTCACTTCGAAGATCACGTCGAGCATACAGGCGCTGCTCGTGATTCTCCTCAGTTCGATCGCATAATGAGGAAGTCCTGCTCCCTCCAGAACGAGCCTAAGGGTGCTTGCGTCGAAGGACCACCAGCCCGGATTCGCACTTCGCGGATGATTTAAGGAGGTCACTCGATTATTATTATCGGACCCTCTCAGGAATAATTGAGGCGCTAACGCGCTTTCAGCTTTGCGTTGCCGCATCGACGAGCTCGGGTGTCTCCACCCCGGCGATTTCCCGGTAGAGTTCAACCACGTCAGCGGGACGGCCGTCTGCAGTCATCCGCCCGTGGTCCAGCAAGATGGCGCGGTCACAGAGGTCGACCACCTGGTCCATGGCATGGGTGACGAGAAGAATCGTTTTGTTCGACTCTCGGAATCGCTGTAGCCGATCGAAACATTTCTGCTGGAATCCAGCGTCGCCGACAGCGAGAATCTCATCCATGATGAGAATGTCGGGATCTACCTCGGTCGCGACCGCGAACGCGAGCCGCATGTACATGCCCGACGAATACTGTTTTACGGGCGCATCGATAAAGTCGCCGATCTCCGCGAAATCGATGATCCGCTTCTCTCGTTCAAGCATCTCCTGCCGCGAGTAGCCCAGCAGGAGGCCGTTGATCAAAATGTTCTCCCGACCGGTCAGTTCCGAATGAAAACCCGCGCCCAACTCGATCAGCGGAGCGATCGTGCCCTCGACGTGGACCGTTCCGGCGGAGGGCGGATACACTCCGGCAATAATCTTCAGCAACGTGCTCTTGCCGGACCCGTTCCGTCCCACGATTCCCACCATCTCGCCCGGGTGCACTACGAACGAGACGTTCTTTACAGCGTCGAAGTCATGGAACTCGACCTGGTGACGGAAGAACTTCGCGAATAATGCACGCAGCGTGTCGGGACGTTCATGGATGACCCGGAATCGGCGGGTGACGTTCTCGACTCTGATGGCGATGGAATTCGGCTGCATTCAATCAGACGTAGAACACGAATTCGTCTTGATACTTGCGAAATATGGCAAAGCCGATCGCCAGAGCTACGAAAGCGCAGACAAACGAAGCGACAACGGATCTGAATTCGGGCAGCTGGCCGTTGTAAACGCTCAGGCGGAATCCATGAAGAGAAAAAACCAGGGGATTGAGCTTAAAGACCCATCGCCACTTTGCCGGGAAGTACGTTTCCGCATAAAGAATTGGCGTCAAATAAAACAGAACTTGCAGCAGAATCTGCAAAATGTGGGCCACATCGCGGTAGTACACGTTTGCGACTGCGAAAAAGAACGTAGCGCCAAGCGTGAGAATCGTAAGTGCCAGCAGCGGAATCGGTAGGAACAGCCACGTGACATGAAATGGGTGCCTCATCACGAGCACCAGCATGATCAAGGGAATCAACGACAACAGCAGATTGATTAAATTCGAGACGACCGCCGCGACCGGGAAGACCAGCTTGGCAACGCGGACTTTCTTGATTAGATCGGCATTACCGACAATCGAGTCCGCCGCATAGGACAGCGATTGCGAAAAGAAGGTCCACGGTAGAAGCACGCTGAGTAAGAAAATCGCGTAATGATACGTCGCGAACGGCATGATGGTGGAGAAAACAATCGTCAGCACCAGCATCAGCAGCAACGGGTTGAGCAACGCCCAGAGGAAGCCGAGAACCGACCGCTTGTAGCGGATTTTTAGTTCCTTCAGGGCCAGCGCCCAGATGAGTTCCCGGTAGCGGATGGTTTCGGAGAGCAGTTCACGCATCGATCAACAGATTTACGCGACCGATTCACGCCGTGCCGCGCGGAGGCAGGTCACACAACTAAGTTCAAGTCCCTGATACAAACTTCACTTATTGTAGCTTGCGGGTGGTGGTCCAAACTGGAACCATGGTCAATCTTTGGACCCGGGGAGGATTGTCGTGGCGGGAACTGGCGGTGCGCACCTGGCGCGAGAGTTGGGAAGACGCCGTATTCGGGCAAGCCGCCCGTCTTGCCTTCTATCACTTTCTTGCCATTTTCCCATCTCTTCTGCTGTTCTTTTTCCTTTTGGTGAGGTTTCCCACGGCCGGAGCGGCGCTGCGCTCCGCCTTGGCCACGGCACTCAATGGACTTCTTCCGCGCCAGGCCGCCGCGCTGATGCAGACAATGATCGAGAATCTCAACGCCACGGCTGCGGCAGGACGGGGTGTTTTTTCCGCCGCTGTCGGCACGGTGTGGGCCGCGGTGAATGGAACCTGGGCTGTCGTAAAAGGGTTGAACATCGCTTACGAAGTGAAAGAGCGGCGGTCGATCTGGAGAGCCATGAGCGTCGCGCTCGCTCTGACCATGGCCCTGGCATTCATGTTCGGGATTGCGCTTGTGGTGACAGCGTATGGCGCTCACGCCGTGCAAATCGTCACTCATCAAGGCGATGGCAACGCTTGGTTAGCGTTCCTTCTTCGTTTCATCCAATGGCCCGTTCTCGTCGTTCTTTTGCTTGCCTCCTTTGCGCTCTTCTATCGTTTTGGCCCCAACTTATACAACCGCCAATGGCAATGGAGCACGCCCGGTGCGGTCCTGGCGCTCATCTTATGGCTGCTTGCGACCGGTCTGGTGCGGCTGTATTTCGAGCATTTCCACTCGTATCATGTTGTCTATGGGCCGCTTGAAGGAGTGGCGACGCTTCTCCTGTGGTTCTACTTCACTTCGGCGGCCATTCTCATCGGCGGTGAAATGAACTCGGAGATCGAAAAAGCCGCCGACCAGGACAGCACCGGCAAAGAACGCAGCGGCCATGCCCGCGAAGCGAGCTAGCGCTGCATGTTGACTGTCGGATTTGAAGGCGTGCGGAGATACTCGTCGAACCAGGCCAGCGTGCGCCGCAGAACGTCGAACCGGTCCTTGGGTTCGTGAAACGCGTGCCCCTCGCCCGGATAGACCACCAGCCGTGTGGGAACGCCCAACGTGTTTAGCGCATGCCAGAACTCGAACGACTGCGGCGCCGGACACTCGCCGTCTCGTTCCCCGACCACGACCAGCGTCGGAGTCTTCACTTTTTTGATATAGGTAATCGGCGAGCTCTTGGCGTACATCGCGGGATCGTCGTAAACGGACGCACCGAAGTATGGAATCATCCACTCGTCGATGGAATTCTCGCCGTAATAACTGAGCCAGTCCGCGATTCCGGCACCCGCCACCGCGGCGCGGAATCGACTTGTCTGCGTAACGGTCCACATCGTCATGAATCCGCCGTAGCTCCAACCGGTCACTCCAATGCGGTTTTCGTCGATAGGCACCTTCTTCGCGACCGCGTCGAGACCGGCAAGAATATCGCGCAGGTCGCCTCCCCCGAAATCCTTCACGTTGGCGCGCGTAAACTCTTCGCCCTCCCCATAACTTCCTCTCGGATTGGGGAAGAACACGAAGTAGCCCAAGCCCGCCATCGCGGACATGTCGAACCGGGTGGTAGGCCACGCAGCGCTCTTGAGATTCGCTGGACCCCCATGGATTTCGACCACCATTGGGTAGCGTTTTCCGGCATCGAAGTTCTCCGGATACAACAACCAGCCCTGATTGCGAAAGCCGTCGTTCTCCCACACAATACTCTCGGCTTTCCCCCAATGCGGATGCTGTGCGGCGTTAGCATGCGTGACCTGCTGCCAATCACCGATCGGCCCGGCCCAAACTTCCGGCGCCTGCGCCCAAGAGCTGCGAATCACTCCGCTGGTGCGACCGTCGTTGGCGAGCGAGAGATTCGGGTAGTTGCCGGATGTGTGCACGCCTTCGCTGCCTTTCCATAGCGTTTCGGCCTGCCCGCTTGTCACATTCAAAGTGGAAACGGCAGTGCCGCCCTCGACCGCTTCGGTGAAGACAAGGTTCTGGTTTCCGTTCCATTTGAGTCCGCTCGGCGACGATTTTCTTCCCGGCGTTACATTGCGGGGCGCACCGCCGTTGCTCTCCATGACGAAAATGTCGCCGCCGTTAAATCCTTCGTCACTCATCAAGCCGCCGATAAAGGCGATGTGTTGGCCGTCGGGAGACCATCGCGGGACGGCGAGTTGCCGCTCCGCAGGCGGATGGTACACCACGTTCATCTGCCCGGAGGCTATGTCGAGCACGTACAGTTGAGCGATCCACCAATTGTTATCGGCGGGTCCTGGAGCTGCGAGTGCAGCAAAACGGCTGCCGTCGGGAGACCAATCGTACTCATAGATGTTCAACTTCGCGGGCGAAACGGCACGCATTTCCCCGCCCGCCGCGCTCACGATGGTCAAGCGCTTGTTGTGGACGTCGCTTCCGATGGCGCCTGTCTGCGCGGGCACGGCTTCGAGCGGTCCTGCGACGGCTCCGCCTTCCGCATATAAGAACGCAATTTCTTTTCCGTCGGGCGACCAGCGCGGATCGGCAACGTAGCCGCTTGCATTCGTAAGACGCCTGCTTGTGAGCAAACTCGATCGGCCGCTCGCTACGGATGCTATGAAGACCTGCTGCTGCGATGACCCTGCGTCGGACAAGAACGCGACCTGCGTGCTGTCGGGTGACCAAGCAACTGCGGATTCATCGAACGACGCCTTGCCGTTACCCGCCGTCAGACGCCGCGGTTTCGCTGACGCGTTCTTCCAGTCGAGCAGATACAAGTCCGTGTGTGCGCCGTTTCCGGCGGCTGCTTCGGCCCATGTGATCCATTTCCCATCCGGAGAAATCGAAACGCCCGAAAAGGAATGGACCTGTTCCAGCTGTTTCAATACCTGGTCCATTTGCGACTCCTGGGCAGATGCACAGGCAAGTGCAACGAGAAACAGGCTTAGCTTCGGGACCGACATAGGTGGTGCAATTCCTATGTTAGTGAATTCCGAAGGCTGTTAGTGAATTCCGACAGCGCCGCGCACGGAATCTATTAACTTCCCAGGATCGAAAGCCACGCCTTGTTTGAATACGTACTTCACCTTTTCAACATCGGCAATGTGCGTCGAGGGATCGCCTTCTACAACGACCAAGTCGGCCTGCTTACCGGGAGCGATTGAGCCGATCTTATCTGCTTGCCCGAGGTACATGGCCCCGTTATACGTGTAAATGCGGATCGCTTCTTCGGGCTTGAACCCGGCCTCAACCAGCAATTCCAGATTGCGCTGGTCCCCGAATCCAGGTAAGGCGCCACCGTTCCCAGTCGGATCACACCCTGCAATCAATAAGCCGCCGGCAGCCGCGAATTCTCGCTCAAAGTCCATCTCTTTTTTCAACCAGGAGAAGTTGCGTGCGTTCGGGTTTCCTGCTGCACGTTCTTTCGCCGTCAGATAGCTGATCGCCGCATCCTGCGACATGGCGTCCAACATTCGCTGCTCGAGGGGCGGACGTCCCGGAATGGAAGCCTCAAACACCACCAGCGTTGACGTGACCGCCACTTTGCGCTCGACGAGCGTGTGGATCATTCGTTGTGCTTCAGGGCTCTTTAGATTTAGATTCTGAATGGAGGCGCCGCTCGCGCGCGCGTCGGGGCACACGTCGCGTTGTTTGCCCGGAGTAAATTCCGTGTCGACCAGCAGCCCGTGCTCCAGATCATCGATGCCTAATTCAGCCGCTTCCGTGAATCCCACGGAGCACAAATGTCCAGTGATCTTCAAACCGTGTTGATGCACGGCTTGAATGGCCGCACCCAGCGCGTCATGCGAAATGTTCATGTACGCCTTGAACGACGTGGAGCCCTCTGCAACCCAGTAATCGACCAAGCGGCGGGCCTGCTCGGGAGAGGTAATCGACGGCATCTGGATAGAAAATCCGCCTGGGCCTTGAATATAGGGTCCTGTCGTGTCCATCTTCGGCCCCGGTGCCACACCGCTGTCGATCATTTTTTTCAAATTGATGTCTGTGTACGGCTCGAGCGATCCGGCGGTGCGCATCGTCGTGATGCCCGCGGCGAGATACAGCCGCGGCGCACTAAACGCCTGCTCGTTGTACATCGGAATCCCGCCGGATGGATAGAACAGATGTTCGTGCATACCGACAAGGCCCGGATAAACCGTGTGGCCCCGCAGTTCGAGGACGTGGGTGCCGCTCGGCACCTGGGTAGAGGCAGCGTCCCCGACGGCGATGATTCGTCCGTGATCGATGACGATGGTTTGATCTGCGCGCGCGGGTGCGCCCGTGCCGTCGATGATGCGTACGTGCTCGAGCGCGACAACCGGATCGTTAAAGCTCAGGAAGGGCTGAATTCCGGGCGTCCATCGGCTCTGCCCTAGAGCGCAGGTGCTATCGTGCAAAGGCAAAAGAATACAAATCGAAGTGTGCGGATCAAAACGGCTCTGATTCTATAACATCGAAGCGCCGGGAAAACGCTGTCGTGCTATTGAGAGAGCGGCTGTTGGCGCGCTGCTGCGCGTTTCTGTTCTCGCAACCGGTCGCGCTCTTCCTGGTCTCTGGCGCGCTGCTCGCGCTCCGCGACCAACTGCTCATACGCAGGAATCTGCTCGGGGGTGAGAATCGATTTCACTCGGGTGATCTGTTCTTGCTTGATTTTCAGCATGCGCGGATGATACAAATCCCTGACGGCCTTCACCTTTGCCTTCGTATCGTCCAGAATGGCTTCGAGCTGCGTGACTTGTGCGGGCGTCAGCTTACATCGTGAGCGCGTCTCGGAAATGTAGTGTTGACGAAAGTCTTCCGCCGTTTTTGCGCTGACACTTCTCACCGTGTAGAAGTGGTCCGCCAACGCACCGACGGCGGCGCCGCAGCAGAAAAGCAGCACTGCCAGCAACACGGCAGTCAATTGATTGCGCTTCATACCCCTTCCGCCGTTCTTGCCCACTTAATGCCGGGGAGCTTGACGCGTTTCGTCTGCCGGCGCCGTGCTCCGGATTGCTTCCGTGTAGTACGTGTTTTCCGCGCTGTGATCAGCTAACAGCGCATCCGTATAGGTGGCGGTCGAGAGGTGAGTCTGCGGAGCGGAAATAAAGTTCAGCACGACCAGCAGAAGGCACAAACCCGCACACGCGGTGGCGGTGGTACGCGCCAGGCGCTGAAACACAAACCAAAAGCTGTGACGTGCGTCGATCTTCTGCCACAAACCCGTCATGAACGCGACGCTCGGCTCCACATCGGGACACGAAGCCCGATATCTGCGGAACAGATCGTTCAATCGGGAATCATCGTTCGTCATTGTGCGTCTCCCTCTCCATCACCGAACACGCGGAAAAGCTTCCCCAAGATCCTTTCCTCGCGCCTACAATGTTCCATTCGCTACTGCTGCTTTGTACGCCTTCAACACCCGCTGGCGGGCCCGAAACAGCCGTACTTTCAAAGCGTTTTCGTTCACGCCGTATACCTGCTCTAATTCCCTCAACGACAGCCCTTCCACTTCCTTGAGCGTCAAAAGCAGTCTATCCTCTTTCGACACGTGCCGGAAAAGCGCGTCCATAAACTCCCGGACATCCCTTTTCTGACGCTCGTCATCCTCCTGCCGGCCACCCGCAAGCGAGTCCGCCATCATCACCTGCTGCTCGCTGAGGTCCGCCATACGGGATTCGCTCCGACGCTTGGCGCGCCGCAGGTAATCGTAGGAGGCGTTCACGGTCAGCCGATAGAGCCAAGGTTCAAACACCTCCGGGCTCCGAAGCTGGTCCAGTGAGTAGTAGAGTCTGACGAAGACTTCCTGGGCAACATCCTCGACATCTTCTGGACGTCCAATCAGCCGCGAAATGGTACCGAGGATCCGCTTTCGGTAAGCCACAACCAATTGATTGAAGGCTGGTCCATCGCCTGTTCGCGCTCGCTCAATCAGTTCTGGCTCGACCAGCATACCGGCTCACATGCCGGACCCTGGCGGGCCTTTCGCTGTTCTAGGCGCTCCGGCAACTTGTTAGGTTACAAGGCTTTGAGGAAAACTCCAAGTTGTTCTTTTGAGGAACAGAGGCGTTCCTCGAGCTCCCGGCCTGCTCCCTCTCAAGCTCCTGGATGGCCGCATCGACAGCGGAGCGCTGTGCGTACAGCAACTCCAATTCCGTCCTGATCAAAGCCGATCGCCTACCCTGGCAGGACGTAGCACGGTGGGGCATACGAATGTTGTACAGCGAAATGGAGTTTTGCGCCAGTTAAGTTCATTTCATGAACCTCAGAGCAGTCGCGGCTCCAGTTCTTTCTTGACACAAGGTGTACTCAGACATATTATTTCCTATTACTAAGGGGCTGTATGGGGAACAAAGCACGCATACGATTTTTTGTTTTCTTCTCGATTCTGGTTTCGCTGCCAGGATGGGCGCAGGTCGGCAGCATCTCCTCCATCACGGGCGTGGTCACCGACAGTACAGGTGCCGTTGTGCCCGGAGTTGCGGTGGAGGCGAAAAGTGAGGACACGGGCGTCGTCTACAACGGAGTGACGACTGCCAGCGGGAACTACTCGTTTGCCTCAGTGCCTCCGGGACTCTACACCATCACCGCATCGAAAGCGGGGTTCGAGAAATTCGTTAGCGTTCATAACGTTCTGACAATCGGCGAGCCGCTGGTTGTCGCTGTGAGCCTTCGGGTGGGCGCCACGAATGAAACCGTGGAGGTGGCGGGCAGTTATCAGCGCATCGAAACCACCAACGCGGCTATCAGCGATGTCGTAACCGCGCAGCAGGCAGTGAATCTGCCGCTGAACGGACGCAACCCTCTGGCGCTGCTCACGCTCGAGCCTGGCGTGGTACAGCGCACAAATTCAAACACTGGTTCGGGCACGCACGTGTTTGGTTCTCGCGACCGCGCGCACAACGTCACCATCGACGGTATCGATGCCAACGAATCCACGGTGCCGAATCCCCAGTCGAACCTGCAGCGCTTGCAACCCGATGACGTGCAGGAATTCCGCACCATTACTCTCGACGCGACGGCGGAGAATGGCCGTAACAGCGGAGCGAACGTTATGGTCGCCACAAAAGCCGGCACTAACGCGTTCCACGGGAGTGCCTTCTACTTCAACCGCAACACCGATTTCAACGCCAATGAGTGGTTTAACAACGCTTCCGGTGCGGCGCCTCCGCAACTGAAGCTTCATCAATATGGCGGCGACATCGGCGGCCCCATTATCAAGAACAAGACATTCTTCTTTTTCAGTGTTCAGCCCAATCTGGTCTTGCTGAGCCAGCCGATTTCTGCGGCCTTCGGCAGCATACCCAACGTGTATACGTCATCGATGCGGAGCGGCATCTTTCGGTTCGTGCGCGGAACAGTGACGGCCAACGGGAAGAGCTTCAGCCGCAACTCGCCTTCGCTGGTCGATGCAGCGGGCAACTTGCTGCCGGGAATTCCCACTTGCAACGCGGGCAACAAGTTCGAAAATTGCGTCGACAGTTACAACATTTTCGCCAACGATCCGAAAGGGATCGGCGGAGACCCCGCCACCATGGGCCTTATTAACAGCGAGCCGCTGCCGAACAGCTTTTCAACCGGGGACGGTCTAAATACGGGCGGCTACAGTTGGAACCCGCCTTCTAAGTTCACCGGCCCGCAATATATGGGCCGCGTGGACCATACCTTCGGACAGAATGACAATCTGTTTGTCCGCTGGCTGCAGAACCGATACAACACGACGGAGGGCGACTTCACGAATGATCGGCCTGAGGTGTTCCCCGGATTCCCGCCACTCGGTGAGGTCGATCGCATCGGCCGCAATCTCGCGGTGAGTTATCGCCATACTTTTTCACCCACTTTGGTCAACGAGCTGACGATGGGATTCAATCGCTTCGCGTTTGTCTTCACCTTCGGCGAATCGAACCCGAATTTCGGCAATCCGACCAAGCTCCCGCCGTGGGCCGACCAGTGCCTGTTCGGATCGTTTATCAATATCGCCACTCCGTATTGCATTTCGCCACACACCGCGCGCGCGGTCACAACCCCGCAACTGGTGGATAATCTGACGAAGGTTTACGGCAATCACACGTTCCATATAGGCATCAATGATCGCTGGTACATCCACAACGACAGCCGCGGGTTCTTCGGCAGCAAGGCTGTGGTTCCGTGGATCCAGTTCAACGGTACTCAGCGGCCTGGCAACTTCAATAACATTCCGGCGAAGATCGGCACCGACGCGGCCACCGCGCCGTTCGCGACCGATATCACTACTTTGCAGCAGGCGATCGTAGAGACGGCCGGCATTCCCTATTTAGTCCAGCAGGGTTACCTCGCCAACTTCAATTCGAACCAGTATCAGGCTACGAGTTATGCAACCGTCTATACGCGCCTACATCAATACGACACTTATGTCTCGGATGAGTGGAAGATCCGCCCGAACCTGACCATGAATGTGGGATTGCGCTGGGAGTTCAACCCCGCGCCGTACGATGCGAAGCAAACGCTCGTGCCCAATCTTCCGATCGATGGTTCGCAAGGACCGGTCACGTTTATGAAGGCCGGAGCTTGGTTCAAGAACGACAACATTGGTGCCGTGGCGCCCCGTCTCGGTATCGCCTGGTCGCCGGACCAGAAAACGGTCGTACGCGCCGGATACGGAATGTTTTTCGACACTCTATCCAGTTTTCAGGTAACAGCCATGGCGGGTTTGATGCCCGGGTTCCTGCAGAACTGCACGTCGACGGTCGATAGCAATGGCAACATCAGCACCACGGTCGGCTGCACCACGCCCTCAGGGACTCTGAACCGGATCTCGCAAGGTTATCCGCTTAGCATCGCCGCGCCGAGCATCACGCCCTCGGCTGCCCTTGCGCCCCCGCCGCAACCGTACAATCTAGCTCCTGCGGTCGGGGCGTTCGATCCTAATCTTCAAAACCCCACCGTTCACGAATGGGATCTGACCATACAGCGCGAACTTCCGTTGCACGTCGTCAGTGAAATCGGTTACGTCGGCAAGCGCGGCACGCATCTATATCGCGCGTACGATCTCAACCAGATCTCCACAAGTCAGCCTGGATTCCTGCAATCCTTCAATATCGCGCGCAATAACGTTCTAGGCGGATGCCACGCCGATGGAACGGGCTGCCCGTCAGGCGTAACTGGCCAGACGCCCGCGCTCCTGCTTCAACTCTCGAACGCTACGTTTATCAACAGCACGACTTCGCTGTCCGATTTGCAACGCGGCAATATCGGCGATATGGCGGTTCGGCTGGATAGTCAGGCCACGTCGAGTTGGCTCTTGGCCAAAGGCTTCCCGGCCAATTATTTCCGACCGAATCCTCAGTTCTCCTCAATCTTTTATCAGGACGCCGGGGGCGATTCCTATTACCACGGACTGTTCGTTGCGCTGCATCGCCGGTATGAGCAGGGTCTGACGCTCGGGGTCTCATACACCTTCAGCAAGTCGATTGACGACATGTCGGTCGACCCAACGGGTGCAACCACCGGCGGCGGACTGAGCACCACCAGCTTCTCGCGCACGCCAACCGACATCCACAATTTCCGCCTGGATCGCGCGCTCTCAGATTTCAACAACACGCACGTACTGCTGGTAAACATGCTCTACGATTTCCCTTTCGGCCACGGCAAGCGCTTTCTTTCGGGTGCACCAGGGTGGCTGAATGAAATCGTCGGCGGGTGGACATTGAGCGGGATCTTCAATTATCAGAGCGGAGAGCCGTACACCATCAATTCCGGTATCCGTACCGAGAATGGATCGCACAATAGCGCGGCCCTCATCGTCGGTCCCAATGATCAGGGTCAGCTGCAGTTTGTTAACGGAATCAAGGGTCCTGTGATGTACCAGGCGAGTTCGCTCATTACAAACCCCGCTGATCCACACTACGATTGCGTCGCAATTACAAACAGCCAAACATATTTCTGTATTCCGCCGCCCGGTTCGCAGGGCAGCGGCAGAAATCTCGCCCAAGCTCCCCCGTTCTGGAATATGGACGGCGGCCTGCTGAAGAACTTCGATCTATGGGAGCGCTTCAGACTTCAGTTCCGCGCCGAGGCTTTCAACGCTCTGAATCATCCGAATTTCGCTTCCCCGCTGGCCGCCAGCGTTGGCAGCCCGTCGATCACCAGCACGACCTTCGGGCAAACGTGCTGCTTGACGGTATCGCTGCCAAGTTCATCAAACGTTGTCTCGACCGGCGAATCGTATCGCGTACTGCAACTCGGATTGAAACTGAATTTTTAGTTCTGAGCCGCGATATCAGCCACTGAGAGGATTTGCTTCCGCCTTCGAAGCAATTGCTGCAACGCGATTATGTCTACCGCATGTATTTGTCTTTTCGTTTTGAGCGCAAGCGCGGCGGCTACTCCCGCGCTTTCCCCCGCAATCATGTAATTAGCTTCCATTCGAAAAGACCCGTAAGCAATGGTCGACGCCGAAATACAAGCTGTAACAAGCAGGTTCGAACACTCGTGCTGGCGCGGCAAGAGAGCCCGGTACGGAATCTGCCACGGCTGGACCGGCATGCTGAGATAGCCCTCGGTAAACACCTGATTGATGACTGTGGGGAAATGGTACACCTGGTGCGCGAGCCATTCGACCTCGCGAATATCGATGTTATAGCCCGCCATGCCGATCGAATCGTATTTCTCTCGATCGTGTTGCAGATCTCGTTGCGTAAGAACATACTCACCCAACATTCGCCGCCCTTCCCGAATATAAAGCTGATGAGGCCAATGGCCGGTGTCGACAAATTCATCCTTCGGTAATCCCCAACGGCGAGCCTCCGCGCGTATCGCCGCCGGCACGTTCGTGTCGTTCTGCAAAAAATAGATTAGGCCTTGCGCCCAGCTCAAGTGCTCGTCCCAAATCTGTCGGCGCCGTTCGTAATTGGCTTCCGGATATTCCCAACTCGCCCCAAGCAAGTCCGTTGAGACGGGACCCGTACTGTTTATGTCGGACTTGCCGTTCGGGATACGTATCAAGCCGACAAAATCACTGAAAGACAGTGCGCCCTTGGCGCTTTCGAGATAACGGCGCGCTAGCTCGTAGCGCTCCGAGTTATATCCATGCGGTGGTTCCAGGGTCAAACGATTGCGCGGGTCGTCCGTCAAGCAAAGCCGGAAGCAATAGGATTGAAACCTGCCATCTGCTTGACCGGTTTCAGCAACTTTATCTTGAGGAACAATCAGGGGCAACAGCTTGCCGGCGGTTGTATCGGCGGAAACTGGAAACCGGAACTGATGACGACCTGGGAGCAGGTCCTGGCGCCCGGCAAGCGACTCTCGATATTGGCTGGTGCCTTCGCGGCCTACGACGTACGATACTCCGGCCGCCTTCATCAGATCCCCTTCATAGGAGCTGTCGATAAAAACAGTCGCGCTAAATTCGCGTCCGTTTTCCATGGAGATGCGCACGATTTGCGATCCGCTCCGAACGGCACGCGCGAGCCGGCAATTGAAAAAGGTGGTTACGTTTGCGTCCTGAATCATGCGGCGCAGAATTTCTTCCGCGACGTGCGGCTCGAATGCCCAGGCGATCGGCTGACGATAATGCTCGCCTGCGCCCAAAAAGAAAGCTCGCGACAACCCGCCGATGATCTGTTGCTGATTATCCACATCGCTATTGCTCAGCCCGCCGGAAAGCATCCCACCTACATGGGAACCGGGTTCGACCAGCGCCACCCGCGTTCCCTCTTGAGCTGCCGCGATTGCAGCCATTGTGCCGCCGGCGGTTGCGCCATAAACGACCACATCGAACGACTCAGCCGCTGCTGCCGATACAGCGAAAACGCAGAGTAGGGCTGATTCCGATCAGCGCACTGCCGTTCCGCATATCAGGCAGTCTCTAATCCTAGAACGGGCATTTCTCCGAATTTGGGCCGGGCAAAGGCATCGCGCAAAGCCAGACAAACAGCACCGTGCAGCAGCGAATCATCCGCCGATAAGCGGGCTGGCCGTATCGAGTACTTCAAGTGCGGCGATCCGTAGCGACTCATCACTTCGTCAGAAATCAGGTCCCAAATCGCCGTGATCCGGCCGGCAACAATTACTTCCGCCGGATTCAGGGCGAACCCGATATTGGAAATGCCCAAGGAAAGATATTTTGCGGTTTCCCGAAAGCTCGCGATGGCGCGGGCGTCTCCCTGGTTCGCGGCCGCCACCATTTCGGCGAAGCCTTCTACTGTGAACGGCAGGCGCGGATGCACTCGATGCCAGGTTGCCTGGTTACTCACGTACAATTCCCAACAGCCGCGCCGCCCACACTTGCACACCAGTCCGGAAGGTTCGACCACCATGTGGCCCACTTCGGCGGCAAAACGAGCATCGTGGCCGAGGTATATCTCTCCATTCAGAACCGCGCCGGCGCCCGTTCCAAAATCGCTGACGTTCAGGAAAACAAAATCCGTGCTTCGATCCTTCTTCTGCTCCGCAGAGAGCCAGAGCTCCGAAAGAGCGCCGGCGTTGCAGTCGTTGTCTGCGAGCGCTTCGATCCCCGTATGCTCGAGAAGCTCTTCCGCAATCGGAAAATCCGTCAGTTCCCGATGTGTAGGCGTCCATGAGATCCGGCCGTTTGGGAACGTCAACGTGCCCTGGAACAGCCACACCAATCCGCCGAAAGCCGTTCCTGGAAGTCGGAGCCGAGATCGTCGCGCAGGCGCTGGATAGCGCGTGCGGCCTCCTGAACCAGTTTTTTGGGGGAGGTCGGCGTCTCGAATACTAAGTTCTTCTGGATACGCCCGCTCAGCCCGGCGCATGCGATCTGGCAGTAAGCCGGCCGTATGTTCAAACCCAGCACCAGATAACCGGAATCGTTCAGCCGCAGACTCACAGGCACGCGCCCCGGTTGAGAGGGAGTGCTCCGTTCTTCCTTTACCAACCCTTCGCCGACCAATTCATCCACGATGTCGGAGACGCTGCTGCGGAAGATGCCGGTCAGCCGGGCAAGTTCCGCTCTCGAAACGGGTTGCTGCCGCCGGATGAGGTCCAGCATGATGGCTCGATTTACCGCTCGAACGCTCGACGGCGTCGCTGTGCGGATTTGCAGCGACGCGTGGTGCGGCGTCTTTTTCCTTGACATAGCGCGGCGATAGCAGTATACGATTTTGTAGGCACACCGTACTAATTATTTTTCGGGTCTTGTTCGGAAGTCGAAAAGAGGGAACTATGTTGTCTCGCCTAGCGGGCTTTTCTGCCCTATTTACGTTCGCTTGCATTCTTAGCGCTCAAACCGCGGATGGAACCGTATCCGGGTATGTAAATGACCCCAGCGGCTCCGGCGTTTCGAACGCTAAGGTCACGCTCACCAATTCGGGGACACAGGTCTCCGTTAACAGCCAAACGAACAGTACGGGCTTTTACACCTTTCAATTCGTCATTCCTGGTACTTACCAGGTAGCGGTTGAGGCTACGGGTTTTCAACGAGCGGTTCATCCGGACATCCACGTCGACGTCGCGCAAAGCGTTCGTCAGGATTTCGCCCTTCAAGTTGGAACGGTCCAGCAGGAAATGACCGTGACCGGCGGCGCTGAGATGATTCAAACCGACAACGCTTCCATGGGTACGGTTATCAACGCGAGGACGATCGAGGAACTTCCGTTGAATGGCCGTAATCCGCTGGCGTTGGTTGCCTTGACTCCCGGAGTGGTACCAGAAGGCCAGTCGCAGCAGAACGGCGCCGGCACCAACAACTCAGCGTACGGAAACTTTCAGATCGGCGGCGGAGTAGCCAACCAGAGCAACTGGATGCTGGATGGCGCAACTATGGTGATTCCCTTCGGGCACGCAGTCGAATTGCTGCCGTCGCAAGAACTCGTGAAGGAATTCAACGTCATGGAGAACAACCTGCCGCCGCAATACGGAGGTTTCGCAGGCGGCGTCGTAAACCTGACCACAAAAACCGGCACGAACGATTTGCACGGCGATGCATACGAGTTTTTGCGAAACAAAGTCCTGAATGCGAACAACTTCTTCAACAACCGTAACGGCATCAAGACAGGCGCATTCACGCAAAATCAATTTGGCGTGACCCTCGGCGGTCCCGTCGTAATCCCGCACCTCTACAACGGCAAGAACAAGACGTTTTTCTTCGCAAATTACGAAGGGTTCCGGCTGCGCCAAGGACAACCATTAATTCTGTCGGTGCCTACACAGGCCATGCGCAATGGCGATTTCTCGGCGCTGGGGATCAATATCTACAATCCCTTCACAACGACCGCCACGGGGACCAACACGTACTCGCGCCAGCAGGCAAGCTGCAACGGAGTACTGAACGTCATCTGCCCAAGTCAAATCGACCCCGTTGCCCAACACCTTCTGTCGCTTTGGGGGCTCCCGAACGTCCCTGGCGCGGGTGCGGTGAACAATTGGGCAGGTAATGTGGCCACCGGCGGAAATACTGATCAGGGTACTATCCGCATCGACCATACGATCAGCGACAAACAGCACCTCTTTTTCCGCTACACCTACTGGGCAGATCTCGATTTGGCTGGTGATCCGTTTGGAAACGAGACTTATGCCGGAAACGTGGGGACGCCTGAAAATTACAACACCCTGCAGAGCGTCATCGACGATACTTACACGTTCTCAGCGCATACGGTGATGGACATTCGCGCTGACATCCTGCGGTTCCGCTATTTGAGAACTCCTGAAAGCGTTGGGTTCGATGCGACGAGCATCGGCTGGCCTTCTTACATGAACACGCAGGTAGCGAACCAAGTCCGAACTTTGCCGAACATCTGCGTAAACGACGGCATATACAACGAATTCTGCGGGGGTGAGACGGGAAGCGTAATTGCCGGTTTCGATACTGACGTGGAGATTGCACCGTCCGTGACCACGGTTCAAGGGCACCATACCATCAATTTTGGTGGTGAGTGGCGGTCAGAGCGGCACAATTACGGGCAGACAAACAACGGCACCGGCGGCTACAACTTCACGGCGGCTTTCACTGCAGCGAATCCGCTCACCGGGGCGGGCGGAGGCTCAGCATTCGCTTCCTTCCTTTACGGCACTCCCTGCGCGTCGTCAGGGTGTAGCGCGAGTTCAGTCCAAGAGCCTGCATTTACGGCCAGCCAGCAACTCTATAGCGCGCTGTACGTCAACGATGTTTGGCAGGTCTCGCGCAAACTCACCTTAAATGCCGGTGTTCGATGGGAACTGACCGGACCCTGGACAGAGCGTTACAACCGCATCAGCGTGTTCTTCCCGAATGCAGCAAGCCCCCTGGCAGCCACGACGGGTTTGCCCATCAAGGGCGATCTCGGATTGGTTGACACACCGATGCAGCCGCGACGCACGGCAATCAATCCGGATTACCATGAGTTTTCTCCACGTGTTGGCTTGGCTTACATGCTGACGCCTAGCACTGTTATTCGTAGCGGCTATGGCATCTTCTGGCTGCCATTAGATGTGAATCTCTTCTCCTCGCCGGATCACGATTCCATCAACGCCATCACGGAAAACATGAACACGTCGTTGAACAACGGCATTACCCCATACAACGTGCTCTCAAACCCATTCCCGAACGGAATCACTCCTCCGCCGCAGCGGAACATAGACCCGAACCTTGCTCTGTACGGAAACGGTGTGACCACACAGACTCCGAACAATCCGTTCGGGTACGCGCAGCAGTGGAACTTTGACATTCAGAAGCAGTTCGGACCCAGTTTCCTGGTTGACATCGGGTACGTCGGATCAAAGGGGACGCATCTTCCGCTTCAGACGCAATCGGTCGATTATCTACCGATACAGGAAGTACAGCAGCAGGCTGCAGCACTGGGGGCGACAGCGTTCCTGGGAACGGTGCCAAATCCGTTCGCGGGGAAGGTTCCTGCGACATCGCCGTTCTCAAGCAGCACCATTGCGTATGAGCAGCTCCTGAGACCTTTCCCGCAATTCAATGGCGTCTCGTACGCGTCGCAGGGGACTGGGGACAACCACTACGAGTCCTGCAACTGAAGGTCCAGAAACGCTTCAATACAGGCGGAACCCTTCTGCTCGCGTACACGAAGGCAAAGCTGCTCGGTATAGATGAGACGCAGACCAGCTGGCTCGAAAGCACTGGCCCCGCAGGATTCCAGTATTGGGGCAACCTGAATTTGGAGAAGTCCCTATCCAGTTTCGATGTTTCGCAACGCATGGTGCTGAGCTACGTGGTCGACCTTCCGTTCGGTAAAGGCAGAAAGTACATGTCACATCCGAATGGTTTCGTTCAGGCGGTAGCCGGCGGTTGGGGGCTCGATGGCATTCTGACTCTCCAGACCGGCTTCCCCCTCGCGATCTTTACAGGCAACAACAACATTCACGACGAAGGCGGCGGTGCTCGGCCGAACTTCAATCTGGCAGCATGTCCGAACGGAGCGGCCGAGAGCGGTTCGCGCGAGAGCCGGCTGAACGAATGGTTCAACGTGTCGTGCTTCGTCGCAGCGCCGCCGTTCACGTTAGGAACCGTCAGCAGGACGCTTCCGAATGTCCGGATGGACGGCGTCCACAACCTGGATTTCGCGCTGTTCAAAAATTTCCCCTTAAGTCCGGAAGGGCGCGTCTTCCTGCAACTTCGGGGTGAGGCATTCAATTTGCTGAACACGCCCCAATTTGGGCCTCCGACGAGCAGCAACTGTCCCTGCAACGGGGGAAACAACATGAACGGGCGGTTCGGGGTCATCACCTCACAGGCAAATAATCCGCGACTGATCCAGGTAGCAGGCAAGATTGTCTGGTGACGATCCCGGATAGCATGGAGTAATCCATGCGCCGGCTGTTCTTTTCGTGGTGCTGTTTGACGCTCGCCGCGATTGGTGCGGCCCCGCAGAACGGTCCAGAAGCGCTGGCCCAGAAAGCAGTCGACGCGGAGCGGAGCGGCGATTTTGCCGGCGCGGTCTCGGCGTTTGAACAATTAATTCGCGCCGGTGCGGACAGCCCGGAGCTTCGCACGAATCTAGGCATCGCGTATTATCAGCTTCGCCAGTTCAGCGACGCTCTTCGTCAATTTCGTGTAGCGCTTTCCAAAACACCAGATTCCGTGCCGGCGAATCTCTTTTCCGGCCTATCGCTCCTGAAGCTCGAGCGTCCGAGAGAGGCGTTGCCCTACCTGCAGCGAGCTCACCGCGCTCAGCCCAATGCTGCCGACCCAATCCTGGCTCTGGCGCAAGCGGAAATAGCCTCGAACGATATCGCTCGTGCGCGTGCATCGTATGAGCAGGCTTCACAGCTCGATCCGCAGAATGCAGAAGCGTGGTACGGCGTCGGCATCACGAATCGCATATTGGCAGAGCGAGAACTCAAGGAGTCGAGACGTTCGGCGCAGCCCGAAGTTGCCGCGCAAAAATCCCGCACGCTGATGGACGATTCGGAACGTGCACTGGCAAAAGCCATGCAGCTCGATCCGGGTTCGGTGCGCGCCCACATGGTTCTCGGCGAGTCCTTTCGTATTGCCGAGCAGTACGCGAAAGCGGTTGAGGAGTACCGCGCCGCAACGCAACAGCAACCTAACCTCGCTCCTGCGTGGGCGGGATTGGCGGCCGCGTATAGCGCCGCAGGCGACGATCAAAACGCCTTGAAAGCGGCCGAGCGCGCACTGCAGCTCGATGCGGCCGACGCTGACACGAATGCGCTCGTTGCCGGCACTTTCTTGCGGCTCGGGGACTACGAGAAAGCAAAGCCTTACGCCCTGCGTGCGCTCCAGCTCGCGCCGACCCTTAGCAGCGGACATGTGGTACTCGCCAAGATCTATTTGGCTGAGCAGAAGCCCGAACAAGCCCTTCCCGAGCTGGAAACCGCAGTCAAGGACGACACCGACGGTGGTACTTACTACTTGCTTGCGACAACTCTCAATCGCCTCGGAAAACGCGATCAGGCGGCTGCAGCCATGCAGAAGTACAAGCAGCTTCACGCCGCCCATGTAGCAAAGATGTCGTAAGTCTTTACTGTTCCCTCATTTACAATTTGGGGTCCGATAGCTCCCAGGAGGGTCTTGACGCCGAATTGCAATTTGTGATATTAAGTTAGCAGATTGCTATATGAGCGTTGCCGATAAACTTCGCTACCTTCGCTTCGTGGAAGGACATCTCCGCGGCCTAAATCGCGAAATGACTCAGAAGGAAGTTGTCACCGCGATCCGACAAGAGCTGAAGCGCTCTCTTAGCCAGCCATACCTCTCACAGCTCGAAGGCGGTCAACGCAGACATCTAACGAACACCACGCGCCTGCTGCTTGCGAAGTTCTTCCGTGTTCATCCCGGCTACCTGGTTGATGATCCGGAGGGTTTCCAGACGGAGCTCATCACCGATCTTCAGCAGCAGGAGGACAAGCTCGATCTGTGGCTGATCGAGGGAGCCGAGCGTTTCCGCCGCGACGGCCAGCTCTCCGAAGCGCTTCTCAAAATAGCGCGGCACGAAGATACTCGCACATGCGTGCTGCTGCTCGCCGCCATTATGGACACGCCGGATCTGGTGAACCGTTTATGGGAAGTGCTCAAGCCCAAGGAGGGGGTGCATCATGAGGTGGCCTGACATTTATCTGTTGTGTTTCGCTATTGGCGCTCTATGGAGCCTCGCTACGCTTCTGCTCGGTGGTTTTCACCTCGGCCATTCGGGATCGACTCACCTCGGCCACGCTCATGGCCACGTCCACGTCGGCAAGACTTTTAGTCACGATGTGAGTCGTCTCGGCAGCTTAATTAACCCTAGTTGCGCCGCAGTGTTTCTCACCTGGTTTGGTGGCATTGGATATCTGTTGACGCGACATTCCGGTCTTAGTTTTTGGGTCGATTTGGCTCTGGCGCTTGCGGTCGGCCTCTGTGGCGCATGGCTACTCGCTGCGTTCCTGCGCTTTCTGCAGTCGCGCGAGCAGCCGCTCGATCCCGCGGACTACGAGATGACGGGCGTCCTCGGGAAGGTTTCGAGCACCATCCGGCCGGACGGCGTCGGTGAAGTGATCTATCTGCGCGATGGCGCGCGAAAGCTGGTTGGTGCGCGCAGCGATGACGGCACGAAGATCGGGCGCGGCGAAGAAGTCATCGTCACTCGTTATGAGAAGGGAATTGCCTACGTACGTACCTGGGACGCAATGACCCAATCCGGACAGCTAACACGGCCCGATTCATTGCAAAAGGAGACGGAACATGTCGAATGAAATTCTTTATATCGCAGCAGTAGTCGTTCTCACGTTGCTGGCCCTGATGATGGCCATGGCGACCCTCTATCGTAAAGCGGGTCCGCATGAAGCGCTTATCGTGTATGGCTTGCGCGGCACACGCATCGTCAAGGGAAGGGGCACGGTCATCTTTCCGATGGTCGAAAACTTCCGCCAGCTCTCGTTGCAGCTGATGTCCTTCGATGTCGCGCCGCAGCAGGACCTCTATACCAAGCAGGGCGTCGCTGTCACCGTGGAAGCCGTTGCGCAAATCAAAGTAAAGAGCGACCCCGAATCCGTGCAGACCGCTGCGGAGCAATTTCTCACGAAAACCGATCAAGCGCGCGAAGGACTCATCCGGCTCGTCATGGAGGGCCATCTGCGCGGCATCATCGGACAACTCTCGGTCGAGCAGATTGTGAAGGAGCCTGAGATGGTCGGCGACCGCATGCGTGCGACCTGCGCCGATGACATGAGCAAGATGGGGCTCGAAGTAATCTCATTCACCATCAAAGAAGTTCGCGACAAGAACGAATACATCACCAACATGGGCCGGCCCGACATTTCGCGCATCAAGCGGGATGCCGACGTGGCCACTGCGGAAGCCGAGCGCGATACCGCCATCCGGCGGGCGGTCGCCATGCGCGAGGCATCCGTCGCCAGGGCACAAGCTGACCAGGAACGCGTGCTCGCGGAAGCGCTCTCGCTCGCCGCCCAGGCCGAAGCCCAACGCGATCTCGAGATCAAAAAGGCGCAGTACGTCGAGACCATCAAGCGTCAGCAAGCGCAAGCCGACAAAGCATACGACATTCAGTCGAACGTCATGCAGCAGCAGGTGACGGTAGAAGCCGTCAAAATTCGGCAGGTGGAAAAGGAGCAGGAGATCAAAGTCCAGGAGGCCGAAATCCTGAGGCACGAGAAAGAATTGATCGCGACGGTGATCAAGAATGCGGAGATCGAGCGGCAAAGAATCGAGATGCTCGCCGAAGCTGCACGCCGCAAGATGACGATCGAAGCCGAAGGTGCCGCCGCCGCCACACGCGCGCAAGGCGAAGCGGATGCGGACATCATCTTGAGAAAGGGCGAAGCCGAAGCCAAGGCCATGAGTGTCAAGGCGGAAGCCTATCAGGAGTGGAACCAGGCCGCCGTCGTCGACAAGCTGATCACGGGCTTGCCCGAGGTGGTGAGAGCCATGGCCGCTCCACTTGCAAATATTGACAAGATCACCATCGTCTCCACGGGGGATGGCAACGCCGCCGGAATGCATAAGATCACGGGCGACATGACCAAGATCGCCGCCCAAATCCCGGCGCTGTTCGAGACCTTGTCGGGCATGCAGATGTCCGACCTGTTAGGGAAGGTTCGTGGAATCACTGATCGTCCTGGCTCCGATGCAAAGCCGAACGGTCCAAGTTCGAAGGCTTAAAGGAGGAATTATGCCGCTCTTAGATCGCGTCACAACGCTTATCAAAGCAAATCTCAACGACCTCGTCGACAAGGCCGAAAACCCCGAGAAGCTGCTCAAACAGCTTCTCCTGGATATGCAAAACCAGTTTATGCAAGTGAAGACGCAAGTGGCGATCGCTATCGCAGACCAGCATCTTCTGGAGAAAAAGCAGCGCGAGAATCTCGACGCGCAGAAAGATTGGTTGCGCAAAGCGGAACTTGCCGTTCAGAAGAACGAGGAAGACCTCGCGCGTATGGCGCTCGAACGCTCGCTCACTTATGAGAATGCTGCCAAGAATTTCGCGCAGCAGATCGAGGACCAATCCCACCAGGTGCAACTGTTGCGCGATGCACTGCACAGGCTGGAACAAAAAATGACCGAGACCAAGGCCAAGGCAGAGCTGCTCATCGCACAGCACCGCAGAGCGCGGCTCGCCGTTCGCTCCGGTACAGGAAAGATGAAAGATTTCGAAAGTGAGGCAGCCTTTCTTCGCCTGGAATCGAAAGTCTCCGAGGCCGAAGCGCTCGGTCATGGCCATCTCATAGCCGCCGGACCGAATCCCGAGCAGCGCCTGGCTGCTTTGGAGAAGTCCGATCAGGTAGACCGCCTGCTAGCAGATTTGAAGACGCGCCTTATCGGCAGCCGGTAATCTCAGCGGTCGTTCAGGCCAACGTAGACATCGACGTACGCGTCCGGCTCATCGGTGTCGGACCGACCCGGCCTGCCGTAGACTTCGAAGTCCGTTTTGTACGCGCGGCGTAGCGGACCTGGTTTCTCCAGAGACCAGATCCGCTTCCACAAATTAACAACCATTTGCGGCGGCGGCCCGCCCTCTGCCGTGAACATCGCATACGTTCCGCTTCTGATTTCCTTCGACACCATGCCTGCTGGGATATCTTTGGCAGATGTCACCTTCGCACCAAGTACGTACGTGTAGGCTCCATCCTTGTCGCTCTCGTAATCGGTGTAAAGCGCGACAATACGCCCATCGGCGCGATTATGAATATGGCTCAACAGCTTCTCGATTCCTGAGCCGGTCCCACATTTTGCCGATCGCTCCATCACCCGTCATCTCACGCGCGTTTGAAGTTCGCGCTTCAATCCCAATCATTAGGAACGAATCGACATGCGTTTTTACCATGTTCATTTCATCAGCAGCGAAAAGCGCGGCGACAAAAACCAGTACCGCACAACATAGCAATCGAAGCGCAGTAGCTGTTCATCTTGACTTACTCATCTCGTTTTTATACATTACTGGAACCCACATGAGTACTCCCTCAAATTTCCCTAGTGGCGCAGGCACTGCGCCTGCTTTGCAATCCCAACCGCGAATCTCTATAAAGCCGCACGGCGCACGAGTCCGTGGAGATAGTAATGTACCTCGATCGGATTCCCTGGAAGGTCGATTCGGAAGGATGTTCCGAACCTTGTCTCCGGCGCGCCATTCTCAACCCGATCTCATTCTGCTCGCGCAAAACATGACTGCCGCTCTCGAGGATCCGCCCACGCCGGAAGACCAGATAGACGACGAGGAAAATACCGGAACGGCGAGTGACCCAGGCATCAGCGCGGGTTACACCTACTTCGGCCAATTCATCGATCACGATCTCACTTTCGATCCGAACAGCAGCCTCGAAAAACAGAACGATCCAGATGCTCTGGTCGACTATCGCACTCCGCGTTTCGATTTAGACAATCTTTACGGTCGAGGGCCCGATGATCAACCTTACATTTATCGCGATGACGGACTGCATCTGCTCCAAGGCGATCGCTTAACCGGAAACGCGGATGGAACACCCGCGCGGGATCTGCCGCGGAATACGCCGGCGGCTGGCGGCCCGCAGCGAGCTTTGATCGGTGATCCCAGAAACGACGAGAACGTCATCGTGTCGCAGCTGCAAGGGATGTTCATCCGGTTCCACAATCGCGTGGTCGATTTTGTTCAGGCGAAAGAGGGGACGGTAGCATTCGAAGACGCGCAGCGACTCGTGCGCTGGCACTATCAATGGGCTGTCCTGCATGACTTCCTTCCCACCGTAGCTGGCAAGCAGACCGTCGAAGACGTTCTGCCGGGGCTCCTGGATGGGACTAGCGTGCCGCAATTGCCGCCCAACCTGAAGTACTACATAGTCAAGAAAAATGCGTTCATGCCAGTCGAATTCTCCGTCGCGGCTTATCGCTTTGGGCATTCGATGGTCCGGCCTATCTACAGGTTGAGCGCCACAGTTCCTCGTTTTCCAATCTTCTCTTCGGATCCGAATACGAGCTTGACGGGCTTCCGTGCCTTCCCGCGCAATTGGGCTATTGACTGGCCGCTGTTTTTCAAAATCGGAAATCCGCCCGCCACCGGTCCTCAGCGTCTGCAGCCCGCTTATAAGATCGACACATCTCTGGTAAATCCGCTCGGGCAATTACCCCCTTCCATTGCAGTCAACCCCTCTTCATTACCGGAGCGCAATCTGCTCAGAGGATTGAGCATGGGTTTACCTTCGGGCCAGAGGCTCGCTAAGCATATGGGCTTGACACCTATCCCGGAAGACAAGCTTAGGGTCGGCAAAGCGACGCAGGATGACACGCCCAGCAATCCAAAGCTGACCGATCTCTCCGCCAACTTTCGCGACAACGCACCGCTCTGGTATTACATTCTTGCGGAAGCGCAGCAGGAGTTCGTGCAAAACGACACGCCTATCCGGCTCGGCCCTGTCGGAGGCCGGATCGTCACAGAAGTTTTCGTCGGCTTGATCTGGGAAGATCGCCACTCGTATTTGCGCCAGCAGCCCGACTTCCGGCCGTTTGACGAATTTTTATCGAGCTCCGGCGAATTCAAGATAGCCGACTTGTTGGCTCAAGCGGCGCAAGCCAACGATCAATCCTAGCGCGCTGTTATTCTCCGCTCTTCACTTGCTTGGTTGCTTCAGGCGAGCCTAGCAGCTGCTTCTGCCGCTCGCCCATTGCCTTGGTTTCGAGCAAAAGCCTCGCCCGGATCGGAAGCTTCGATAAAAAAGCGGTGAGCAAGCGATAGCGCCATCCCGGAATCACAAACAGTTTTCGCATTCGTAAACCGTCGATGGAGGCGTCGACGACTTGCTCCGCGCTCATCCAAAATGCGCGACCAGCCATGCTGTGCCGATCGACCGCCATGGTGTCATGAAATTCCGAGTAAGTGAAGCCCGGGCACAACGCTTGAACCGTTACATTGGATTTCATGCCGCGCAGCTCCAGGTAAAGCCCTTCCGTGAAAGTGGTCATCCAACTCTTGGTCGCCGCGTAACTCGTGCTGCCGCCTGTGCGCACCCATGCCGAAACAGAAGCGACATTGATCACACCGCCCACATCTCGCGGAACCATGTTCTTTAAAGCCGCATGAGTCAGCCGCACAGTCGCCATTACATGCAGCCGGTGCATGCGCTCCTGTCCATCGAGCGGGGCCTCCCAGAAACGGCC
Source organism: uncultured Acidobacteriaceae bacterium (assembly GCA_963787615.1). Lineage (GTDB taxonomy): Bacteria > Acidobacteriota > Terriglobia > Bryobacterales > Bryobacteraceae > Bog-105. The sequence continues at coordinate 644,452 of CAWBDJ010000003.1, forward strand.
TCTTGTTCCGAATCCGGCGTTGTTGATCAGCAGAACGAGACGTCCTTCATTCCCGATTCGTTCCGCGACTGAAGCCGAATCCCGGTCGTCCGTCAAATCGGCGTCCACAGTTTCAACGCCCGACTCATACTTTGACGAAAGCTCTTGAGCCAGCTGCTGCAGACGCTCCTTGCGGCGCGCAATGAGAATCAAATCGTGTTCAGGTGCCAGCTTGCGCGCAAACGTCGCACCGATTCCGCTGGAAGCACCCGTAATAGCAACTACTGTTCTCGCCAAAGCTACTCCAATATACGGCGCACTTGCTCAATATGGTTCATGTCGTGGCCGGCCATATGGCGGGCAAGGTCTTCCACTGTGATCCTGCCGCGCTCGGTGTGGATACCGAAGCACTGCCATTCTTCAGCCGTGAGTCCCGCGAGCATCCGCAGGTTGGCCCCACGCAGCAGGCGAAACATCTCGAGCGCTTCTGCCGGTTCCCAAGAACTGTAATTGCCGAGTCTCGCCCACTTGTCCTGATCGAAGCCTAACAGCGTCACACCACTGCGCTCGATCATCTGGCGATAACGCCAGCTGCTGACAAGTTCGTCCTCTGCAAGGTGAGCAAGAATGGCGAGAACAGACCATTTCCCCGGGGCCGGGCGTCGCTTGAGCTTTTCTTCCGGGACGCCTTCGATCAAGCGGGCAAGCGTGCATGGCGTCTCACGCTGCATCGCGATCACGTCTTTATGCTCCGTGTAAGCTGCTAAACGGGATTGGTACTCCTCCGCGGTTTCGTTTAGCAGCGTGGGGCCGTTCTGGCATGTCGATATTATCTCGCCCGACTGCTCTCTTTTTCGAAAACTGCGCAAAGTTGCGGTTACTGAGTCGAGCCGTTGACTCCGAGTAGCTCGATCTCGAAGACAAGTGCGGCCCCACCCGGAATCGAAGGCCGCCCGCCATCCCCATACGCAAGATCGGAAGGGCAGACCAGAACAGCCTTGCCTCCAACCTTCATCTTTTGCACGCCTTCCGTCCAACACGCGATGACGTGGTTCAGCGCGAATTGTGCAGGCGCGTTGGACTTGTCAAACTCAGTCCCATCTCTCAGCGTGCCGCGGTAATTGACGCTGACCGTATCCGTAGCTTTGGGCGACGGCCCGGAACCAGGCGTCACTTCCCGATACACCAGACCGGATTCCGTCTTGATAGCTCCTGGTTCGGCAGCAGCTTTTTCAAGATAGGCCCTTGAAGCGGCTTTCTCGCGCTCTAAGACCTGAGGAGCCCGTTGGCGAGCCAACGTTTGAATTTTTGGTCCCCATTCATTTACGTTGATGGCAGGTTTGCCGGTCGCCGCGTCCGAAAGCGCTCGCTTCAAGATGTTGAGCTCCTCCGGAGACAGATCGAACGGAGCAAGCGACCCGTAGATCGAAAGACCCAGCGCGTAGATGGTCTTCTGATCGTCCGTCATCGGCGCTGGTTCTATCCGATTGGTCCGGGCGTTTCTCGAATTCGCCGCCTGCGGCTTGGCGGAAGGTGCCTGTGCCATCACAACGGTGCACAGCAAAAACAAAAGTCCACGCATTCGTTTCAGGCTAACATCGCCCGTGCTCTCCGCACGCTCACCCGGATGTGCCGCTAACCTTGCTCCGGCCGTGATCTACTAATCTCTGCGGGCGACCGCGTGCTCATGCGTTCAAAACAAGCGGAGAAAATCTTTCAAGGGCTCGAATCTCTTCATATTGAGCTTCCCTCTTGGGGTTTCGCCAACACCGGCACTCGCTTCGGAAAGTTTGTTCAGCCGGCCGCCGCTACAACGATAGAAGAAAAGTTCAGCGATGCGGGCCAGGTTCACGCGGTTACGGGTGTGTGCCCCACTCTCGCGTTACACGTCCTCTGGGACTTACCGGACGGGCTCGCCGGCTGCGATGAAATCTCTCAACTGGCAGCCCGTCACCGCGTGCGTCCCGGCTCCATCAATCCCAATTACTTTCAGGAGCAGATGTATAAGCACGGCTCTTTCGGCAATCCCGATGAAGCCGTCCGCGAAGAGGCTCTCCGCCACACTGAAGAGAGCATCGCCATTGCACAGCACCTTGCGAGCAGAGACGTTTCTCTTTGGTTTGCCGATGGCTCCAACTATCCAGGTACGGCCAATATTCCCCAACGCAAGCGCTGGTTCGAAGAGTTGCTGAAAGAGGCGCACGCCGCGCTCGCTCGAGATCAGCGTCTGTTCATCGAATATAAACCGTTCGAGCCTGCTTTCTATCACACCGACATCGCGGATTGGGGCATGGCTCTGCTGCTGGCCCGGGCTGCCGGTCCTCAAGCCAAGGTGCTCGTCGATACCGGCCATCATTACGCCGGGCAAAACATCGAGCAGATCGTCGCTTGGCTCTTAGCCGAGAACATGCTCGGGGGCTTCCACTTCAATGACCGCCGCTATGCCGATGACGACCTGACGATCGGTTCTATCGATCCCTATCAGGTGTTCCGCATTTTCCACGAGATCCTTTACTTCCAGTGGCAAAACGGAAAACGTGCCGATATCGCCTACATGATCGATCAGAGTCACAATTTAAAGGGGAAAATCGAGGCGATGATCCAAACCGTCGATATGGCGCAAATGCTCTTCGCAAAAGCGTCGCTCGTCGACTACAAGCGCCTGGATGCTGCGCAGCGTCTCTCCGATTTGATTACTGCAGAGTCTTGTTTACAGGACGCCTTTGCCACCGACCCGCGGCCCGCTATTCGCGAATGGCGAGCCTCCAAAGATCTTCCCGAGAACCCCATGGACGCTTTCCGCGAAAGCGGATACCTCGAGCGCATCTCTGGTGAACGGGCGTCGCGAAACGCGGCTAATGTCGGGTCGTATGCGTAGTCGGACAACGTGATGGAACGCGTCTGTTTTGTCCTGCAGGTCCGGCCCGAGCGGCTGGAAGAATACAAGGATCGTCATCGCGATGTGTGGCCAGAAATGCAGCAGGCCTTACGCGAGACCGGGTGGAGTAATTACTCGCTCTTCCTGCGTGCGGATGGATTGCTCATCGGCTATCTGGAAACGGAGGATTTCGAGCGCGCCCGCAAGGGCATGTCAGAACGCGAAGTGAACCAGAAATGGCAGCGCGAAATGGCGCCGTTCTTCGTTCAGCCCAGCGGCGCTTTGCCTGATCGTGCCATGTCGCCTCTCGAAGAAGTATTTCATCTCGATTAATTCCGGCCACCTGCATCCCTCAACATCGGAGAGCAGCAAGGCGTCTCCACCGGTTTGAACTCCATCAGTTCTGCACGTGTGTAGTTGGGATCGTAAAGGTTGAGCTGCCACTTTCCGTCTCGCCCGATCTTCGGTGGCTCGGGCGGTTTCAACCCTCGTTCAAGCACCGTCTTATAAGCAGCCTGAACCTTCTGAACGCCCAGCGCGAAATGGTTCATGACGCCCAGCTGTCGCGGAGATGGATTGTGGACGTTGAGCATGTATTCCAGCCAGTCGCTGCCTTCCGGAGTTCGCATGTCAACCCAATCAACGCGACTGTCGTCCATTCCTCCGTACCACATCATCTTGAAGCCCAGAATCTCCTTATAGAAGCGATCAGCTGCGGCGCGATCCTCAACGGTAACGCCAACGTGAATGATGTGGTCGGATACCCGACTGTCGGACAGAAATTTGCCGAAATTGCGGCTATGAAGCGAACCAGGCATGTATTGGACGAATTCCACGTTGTGCCCATCCGGATCTTTCAGCATCATGCTCAAATTGCCATCGCGGCCTTTCGGCACGGCATCCGGGACTTTCACTCCGCGACTCGCCAGATAATCGCGCAGGCGCCGAATATCTGTCGTTTCAAATGCAATATGTGAAAGGCGGTCTTGTGTGTCGCTCTTCAAATCCGGAAATACTTCCACGTACTGATGATCATTAACTTTGAAATACGTCAGCATCAGCCCGCCCGCCGGTTTGTCCAGGCTGAATGGCTCTAAGTAGCCGAGGCCTTTTCCGTAGAACTGCCGCGCCGCGGCAATATCGTTCGTTTCAAGGCCGATATGTGCCACACCGATAATCGGCGGCCGCTCAGGAGCTCCGCTGGATGGAACGCGCGAATGGAGATAGCCTGCGCCCGGCAACACAAGGAGGAGTAACAGAAAACAGCGTTGTAACATGCTTACCCGTTCAGACGAACGACCATTCTCCCACTGCGAGTGTTTGCGACGCGAGACGTCCCAAACAAAGAGGCTCAATATACTGGTCGTGAACGTCGTGCAGAATGATATCGAGCTCGACAGAAGCAGAGGGGCAGGACACGGTATATCGGACACGAGGCCGCCCACGTGACGAACTAGCGAGAAAGCGGATCCTGGACGCCGCTCTCGAAATGCTCGAAGAGTTCGGATTTGCAAGCACGACCGCCGATGGCATCGCTGAGCGTGCCGGCGCAAGTAAGGCGACGGTATATCGGTGGTGGCCCAACAAGGCTGCCGTCCTGATCGAGGCGCTCGCCGATGTCGTTTCTCACGAGCTGCCGTTTCCCGATAACGGCGATCTTCATGAAGACGTTCGTCTTCATCTGCGCAACTTCCTGCAGCTGCTCACCGGCCCTCGCGGAAGGATCTTCAAAGCCTTCATCGTTGCGGCGCAGAATAATCCGGAAGTGGCCGAAATCTTCGAAACACTCTGGCGCGGACCGCGAGGAGCGAGCGCCAAGACAGGTCTGGAGCGGCATCGCCGGACAACTCTGCGCGAAGATGCGGATCTGGATGTTGTTGTTGACGTGATGTATGGTCCTCTGTATTACCTGCTGCTGGTGCGCCGCGAAGCTTTAACCGCCGACTACGTCGATGCTCTAGCGGATATTGTGATCGCCGGCATCCTGAAGAGGTAGACCCGATCGCGCGGTCCATCTTTTTCCGCGGCACTTCGAAGCCATACGTAAGGTGGTGGTGGCTTTCTGGTCCGTTCACCCGCGAAGACATCGTGCGCCAACTCCGCTGGATCCATGACGCAGGTTTCGGCGGGGTGGAGTTAGCGTGGCTTTACCCAGCGTGGCGAGACGAGGAAGCCGATGATGACTCCCGGCCGGTTTGGCTAGGGCAGGACTGGCGCGATCTAGTTTCCTTCACCAAAGCCGAGGCAGACGCATTGGGCCTCGGGTGCGATTTTACGTTTGGCAGTTGCTGGCCGTTCGGCGGTTCTTGGGTCAGAGCTGACGATGCAGTGCAAACGTTCGATGGTCTTTCAGCACAACGGCTGAAATGTTCGTGGGAAGATCCCGACGACACTCCAACATTCGTCGTGAATCATCTCTCCTCCGCAGCACTCGCGCGCTATGCAGACCGGCTGCTTTCCGGGTTGGCCGATGCGCTGACGGGGAGTAAATCAGCGCTGTTCTGCGATTCGCTCGAGCTGGACACGGATCGCATGTGGTCGCAGGAGCTTTGGACGGCCTTCGATGAGCGCTTCGGCTATTCCTTGCGTCCGTTCGTGAATGATCTCGACGGCAATGTCGATGTTCGTTACGACTACCGAAAGCTGATCAGCGAGACGATTCGGCGAGAGTTCTACGAGGCGTTCAAGAACATTTGCCGAGATCACGGCGCGTACGCGCGCGTGCAATGTCACGGAGCACCCACCGACCTCCTGCACGCTTACGCAAGCGTCGATGTCCCTGAATCAGAGTCGCTGCTGTTTCCGCCTTCGTTTTCTCGTATCCCCGCTTCCGCTGCAGCTTGGGCCGGCAAACAAATCGTCAGCGCCGAGGCGTTTACCTGCATCTATGGGTTCCCAGGTTGGGATACCAGCGCCAAAGACTATTGGAAGAAAGAGAAAATAGCCGATCTAAAACTGCTGGCTGACGCACTTTTCGCGAACGGCATCAACCACCTCGTCTGGCACGGGATGCCGTACCAGCCCTTGGGCGAGCAGGTGGAGTTTTATGCTTCCGTGCATGTCGGGCCCGACAGTCCATTTGCGCCGGAACTCACGCCTTTCAACGCCTACCTGGAGAAGGTTTCTTCCCTCCTCAAATTGGGTGAGACATACGGCGGCCTTGGGATTTATCTTCCGTTTGAAGATGCGCTAATGATGGATCGTCTCCCAGAAGAAAAGCGAACGCCAGGCGCAAATTTTCACTGGGAGATGCGGGACGCCGTTCCGCCGGCCGAAGTCGAGGGCTATCAGCCTTTGTGGATTTCGCACGCCTTCTTAAAAGATGCGGCGGTCACTGACGCCTTCGTTCGTTCGAGGGAGCTGCATTTGCCGGCTCTCTATGTAGATTGCGAATGGCTGGATGCAGAGTCGCTCGAAGAATTCCACCGTCTCGCGATGCAAGGCGCGACTCTGATCTGGAAGCGACCCTGCCGTCAACCCGGACGAATGAAGAACAACTCTTATGCACAGATGCTGGGCGACATTCTTAACTGTAGGAACGTCCTCTCCAGTCCGGCTCAGCTCGCGCCCTTGCTTGCAGGGGGAGAATTGCCGCCGTACTGGGCCCGAGTACTCGACGACGATCTACTAGTTTTCTTCGCTCATCCGAAGGCGAAAAAAATCCCATATCCGATGCCTTACGATTTCTCCGCCGAGAGTGGAATCGTCGAGCGCGCAGTCGTGCTGCGATGGAGGGGTCGAGAATTTCCGTTGCGGCTGCGGTTCGGCCCCTTCCAGTCCCTGATGCTAATCGCAAATGCACAGGGCACGATCGAGATTTCACCGATGGACTACGAGGGAGACTTCTGAAGGCCACCGCCGGGCTCAGCGAAGGGAGGATGAGCGCTTCTCGCTTCGCTGATCCGCTCTGGCGCTAACGCCCTGTTGCTTGCGCTTTGCCGGTCACGTTATTCCAGCCGTAACGGACGGCGTCCTTCATCTTCTCCCACGCACCTTTTGGATTTCGCCGTGCATATTCCGATTGGAGAGAAGACTCGACATCGTCGAAGGAGCGCCCTTTGTAACGAGGGTCCGAAGCCATGTCGTACCCGTATCGGTATGCGGGCGAATAGGTGTCATACGACGCGCCGCTGGTAGCGTATCGCTTCTGAAAATCGGCACGGAAAACAGAGTCGTCAAACGAGCTCCCCGTGGCGGCCGGAGTTTGCTGAACGTCGACCTCAGTACGCCGAACGGTATCTCTTATGGTTTCCTTCCGTTCAGAAACATCCTTGCTGACGCGAATCTCTTCAACCACTCGGGACTCTTTGGCGACAACCGGTTCTTCTGCGAACTCCTGCACTTCGATTACTCGATCTTTGCCGGACAGATCAGCGTCGGTCGCAGGCCGATTAACCGGCTGACGTTCTACTCGCACGTGCTCTTCCCGCAATCCAATGCTCTCTTCAACGGGCTCCTCGATAACTCGCGTGTACACGCGAACGCCGCCCCGCAGTACCTGTCGCTTGCCCACCTGGATCTCTTCTCGCACGACCGGTATCGCTTTGGTATTTCCCTTTCCACTAACGGCCGTACCGGCATCGGCATGAACGTCAATCGGAGAATGGCGGTTCAAGATAGTTTCTACTGTCGGGATTTGGCCCTCACTTACATCCACCCTCAGCAGAGCGTTCCCTTGCTTCACCGCATTCTCATAACCGGAGCGATCCGGATCGTTTTCATCGCCGAACACAGACTTGAACCAACCGGTAATTCCACCTTCAGTTGATCCGTTTCCTGAGCGCGACGACTTGTCGCCGGACCCTTTTGTCTCTACATAGATGTTGTCCTGCGAAATGCCAGAAGCTTGCAGGTCGGCTGCGGCAGCCTGCGCCTCTGCGCTGCTGCGAAATGCAGCAAGTATCGTACTTTTCGTTGTATCAGGCACGCGAATGTCCTCCACTCGCTAGGACGCGTTCTGAGTCAAATTGCTTCTCGCGGGTTGAGAAACAATAAGATCAATGTTCGGAATTGCGAGGCGTGGGCGTCTCGCAATTTCTAAGTAGCTAATTCCGCGAGTAACATGCTCCTGCCCAGTCAACTTACAAGATCTACTTAGGATTTGCGGGAGGTGCGGATGTTTTCTTCAAGCCGCCGTTTTCGTTTGCTAATCGATAGCCGGCCTTCTTAGCGTCGGCTTCCGTCATGAATTTACCGCGCTTTGTTGCACCGTAGAGTGGCCCTTCTTTGTGATAGACATGCGTGCTCAAATTGACCCACACCAAGCCTTTCGATTTCGCGTCAGCAATGTCTTGAGCAGAGGGCGCCGATCGAGCCGATGACTTCTTAACGGTTGTGCTGTTTGGCTGTGCTGCGGAAGTTTGTGAGCCGGCCTGCCCAGGCATTCCGGTGCTCGGCAGCAGCAGCGAAAAACTTACGAACGCGAGAAGAACAATTCGAAGGGCATTATTCACGAGTTCAGTCTAACGAAGCTCGCAAGCATCGAGAACAGAATTGAACAGATTTTAATGTTCCGCACTGCAACGGGTCATGAGTGACACTGTAAAAGCGTGGCGAAAGAACGAGATCAGGCATTTTTCTCGGCATGGCGCGAGCGTCTCGAAGCGCTTAAGAATGTGCCTCCCGTGCTGCGCATCGTTTGGGACTCCGGTCCCTACGTGGTCACTCTGGGCCTCGTCTATAGGATCGTCGTAGCACTGGTTCCGGTCAGTACCGCTTATGTCACGAAGCTGATTATTGACAACATCAGGGCCGTCGCGGATAAGAAAGCACCTCTTTCACCGCATTTGTGGTGGCTTGTTGCGCTCGAGTTTTCACTCGCGATTGCTGGAAGCCTATTCAGCCGTGCTGTCGATTACTACGATTCGGTGTTGGCGGATCGGTACACTCGCCACGTCAGCATCCAGGTGATGGAACATGCTTCGCAGCTCGATCTGCAGGCATATGAGGATCCCGTTTTCTACGACCGGCTCGAGCGAGCGCGTGTACAGGCTACCGACCGTCTCGGGATGATTCAGTCCATCGGGAGATTGTTTCAGCAGGCGGTCACCACCATTTCGCTCTCCGCAGCGATTCTGTTCTATTCGCCCTGGCTACTCGTCGTCCTTATCTGTTGCCTTGTCCCCGCCTTCTTGGGAGAAAGCCACTTCGCGTTTTTGAGCTACGCAAAGAATTTTCGCCAGACTCCCGTTCGACGCGAGCTTGATTACCTTCGCCAGCTCGGCGGCAGCAAAGAAGCAGCGAAGGAATTAAAACTCTTCGGGTTGAGCAGCTTCCTCACGAGCCGATTTACGAAACTTTCAAACCAAATACTCGACGAGAACCTCGCTCTATCACGCAAACGCCTCTTTGCTGTATCGCTCCTATCGATTTTGAGCACCGCAGGTTATTACGCGGCGTACGTCTGGGTGATCTATCAAACCGTGCGCGGCGCAATGACGATCGGCACCTTGTTTTTCCTCACGCAATCAATCATGAATGCGTCGAGCAACATCTCGCAAATCTTCTCGACTTTGTCGAGCATCGCCGACCAAGCGTTGTTTTTGACCGATCTGCTCGCGTTCTTCGGCATGCAGCCCACCGTCACAACGAAGCCCGGCGCTTTTTTCGCGCCGAGGCCAATTGTCCGCGGCTTCGAGTTCCGCGACGTTTCGTTCGTTTATCCGGGCACTGATCGCAGAGTGCTCCATCGGTTGAATTTTCGCCTGGAGCCCGGAGAGCGCATCGCACTCATCGGACAAAACGGGCAAGGTAAGACAACCATCGTAAAGCTGATGACGCGTCTCTACGATCCGACCGGCGGTCAGGTCTTACTCGATGGAATTGATCTCCGCGAATACGACTTGGATGATCTTTGCCGGGAGATCGGCGTCATTTTTCAGGATTTCATGCGTTACGAGATGACAGCGCGTGAAAACATCGCTGTAGGCCGCGTGGAATACATCTCAGACCTTCAAAAGATACGTGCGGCTGCAGAGAAAAGTCTCGCAGACGGGGTGATTCAGCGCCTCGCGCGCAAGTACGACCAGATGCTCGGTCGCCGATTCGAAGGAGGCGTAGATCTCTCAGGAGGCGAATGGCAAAAACTGGCGCTTGCGCGTGCTTACCTCCGCGAAGCTCAAGTTCTTATCCTTGATGAGCCGACAGCAGCTCTCGACGCTCGCGCCGAGTACGAAGTGTTCGAAAGATTCAACGAGCTCACTGAAAGCAAGATGGCGCTTTTCATTTCTCACCGCTTCTCCACAGTTCGCATGGCGGGCCGCATCATTGTTCTCGAAAACGGTGCAATTGCCGAGGAAGGCAGCCATGAGCGGCTGATGGCACGCGGTGGGCGCTACGCTGAGATGTTCGAGCTGCAAGCGTCAAGCTATAGATAGAGCGCCCCCGCGCAATGCCAGAATCCTCCATGGAAGTTAAGGCAGATGTCACTCACCTGCCCCCTGCCAACGTAGCCGAAGCCGATGAATCGGTGCTTCGCAAATACGCTGCAGCCGCGGCGCGCTCTTGCGCCTGGCTGCCGCGGAGACGCCATTCCGGCAAACCGCGCGAAATGTTTCGCAGGAGCGCCAAGCGATTTTCCAGACTGGAACGCGAGCTCTACAACCTGAGGTCCGGCGAACCCTCTGAAGACCTGAAGCTGCTTTATGAGAACCTTCGTCTCGTCCGAACCGAGATTCAGGATCTGGCTGATGGCAGCAAATACCTCACGAAGTTACCCGCAGTCCGCACTCCCAACGACGATTCGATTCCCCGGCCCATTGTGCTCGCGCGCGCGCTGCTCACCGCCACAAGAAATCGGCTCACCGAGCCGGCTTTTTCGTTCTTTATCGAGGCCGTGCAAGAAATCGAGCCGCTACGTTTGTCCGAGCTGTGGGGAATGCTGGTTGCGCTGAAGCTCCTACTTTTAGAGAGCCTCGCAGATTTGGGATTCAACGCGCTCGAAGAATTCCGCGCAAGCGGCGCGGCTGCACGTTCGTATGAGGTCGGTCCCATCCTCGGCTCGCTGCGACTGATCGGCGAGATGGATTGGAAAGAAAACCTTGAGCAACTCTCCGTCGTTCACCGGACCCTGTGTCTCGATCCAGTCGGCGTTTATCCTCGCATGGATTTCGAGAGCCGCGACTTTTATCGGCAGACACTCGAGCGGATTGCGTCGCACTCGGATGTAAGTGAAATCGATCTTGCCCGCCGAGCCGTACAGATGGCAGAACAGGCGCCGATTCCACGATCCGCCCCAGACGCGATGCGCGATCGCCTGCGTCACGTCGGCTACTACCTCGTTGACGAGATCGGCTCTCGCGATCTGCGGCATCATGTCGCTTATCGTCCCTCGTTCCCCGGCAGTGTGCAGCAGCTATTTCGGAATTATCCCGACGAGCTTTACATAATCGGCATCGAGTTCGTCACGCTCATCGCTGTTGTCGCCCTGTTGATGAGTATCGTGCGCACGCATGGCGGGGTTGGACTCATCCTCAGCGCGCTATTGCTGATCGTCCCGGCTACCCAGGCATCCGTCAAGCTGATGAATTATTTCGTCACGGCGCTGCTCACGCCGCGTCCCCTGCCAAAGCTCGACTTCTCGCAGGCAGTCGACCCTTCTTGCGCCACCATCGTTGCGATTCCAGCGCTGCTGCTGAACGAAAAGCAGATCCGCGATTTAGTGGAAGATCTGGAGGTCCGCTATCTCGTCAATCGCGACCCGAACATCTTCTATGCGCTTCTCACCGATCTGCCCGACACCGCCGAACCGGCCGGGGAGCACGATGAGCGCGTCGATCTCGCCGTGCGGCTTGTCGAAGAGTTGAATCACAAATATGCAGGTGAGCCCTACGGCGGCTTCTATCTATTCCACCGTCATCGCACGTACAACCCGCGCGAAGGCGCCTGGATGGGCTGGGAGCGGAAGCGCGGCAAGCTGCTGGATCTGAATCAACTCCTGCGAAAGGCCTACGATCCGTTCCCAATCAAGGCGGGCGACATGTCGCGACTGCCGAGAATCCGTTATGTGCTGACGCTCGATTCCGACACTCAGTTGCCACGCGGATCCGCACAACGCCTGATTGGTGCGATGGCGCATCCGCTGAACCGGCCGTTGATCGATCGCGAGCTGAACCTCGTCACGCAAGGTTATGGCATTCTCCAGCCGCGTGTCGGCATCAGCGTTCATTCCGCCACTCGCTCTCGTCTCGCCCAGATTTACTCCGGCGAAACGGGCTTCGACATCTACTCTCGAGCCGTTTCAGATGTCTATCAAGATCTGTATGGCGAGGGAATCTTCACCGGCAAAGGCATTTACGATATCGACGCTTTTCGGCAGGTCCTCGAACATCGATTTCCTCGCAACGCACTTCTGAGCCATGACCTCATAGAAGGCGCTTACGCGCGGGCCGGCTTAGTCTCCGACGTGGAAGTCATTGATGACTATCCGTCGCATTACAGTGCATACAATCGCCGCAGGCACCGCTGGCTCCGAGGAGACTGGCAGATCGCGCGATGGATCTTCAGTCGAGTACCGGACGAATCCAGGCACTTGGTGCACAATCCCATCTCACTAGTTTCGAAATGGAAGATCGTCGACAACTTGCGCCGCAGCCTCATTGAGCCAGCTACTTTTCTGCTGCTATTCGCGGGCTGGTTCTTCCTGCCCGGCGGTCCGCGCTTTTGGACGCTCGTTACTCTGGCCCTGCTATTCCTGCCGACGTATTTCCGACTGATCTTTTCACTTGCTCGCGCGGCGTGGAAGAGGAACAAGCTTTCGGCCCGAGACGCTTTCGTTCAGTTTGCAACGTCCCACGTAAGCATTCTTTTGAGTATCGCTTTCCTTGCCCATCAGACGCTCGTTGCATTAGACGCGATCATCCGCACCATTATCCGCAGCACCATTACGCATAGCCGCCTTCTCGAATGGGAAACTGCTACGGAAGCGGAGCTTGGCATCAGGCGTCGAACGCCCGTGGATGTCTATCTTGACTGGATTCCACTCGTCGCCATCTGTCTCGGTGTCGCGCTCTTCTCGAAACCGGAAGCGGCGCCTTATGCATTGCCGTTTATCATTGTCTGGTCTTGCTCGAAGCTTATCTCGTCTTGGCTCAACCGATCACCACTAGCAGGCGATCTAGCATTAACGGCTAAAGAGCACCGATTCCTTGAAGACGTATCGCTTCGCACCTGGAAATACTTTGCGGAATTCAGTAACGAGCAGAACAACTGGCTGATTCCCGACAATGTGCAGGAGCAGCCGTACCGTCGTGCCGAACGTCTCTCGCCCACCAATTTAGGGTTCTTATTAAATGCACGCCAGGCCGCGCTCGAGTTCGGATACCTGACGCTTTCTGAATTCGTCACGCAAACGGAAAAAACGTTTGAGTCCGCCTTGAAGCTGCCCCGTTATTTCGGCCACTTCCTGAACTGGTACGACAATCTCACGCTCAAGCCTCTGGAACCGCTGTTTATCTCGAGCGTCGATAGTGGAAACTTGGCTGCTTCGTTGTGGAGCCTCAAACAACATTGCCTGGAACTTATTGGCCGGAACGCCCCGAGTGATCTGACGCCTCGCCTCAATGCGCTCGCCAGCGCATCGGACCGCTTGGTCCGTGAAATGAATTTCGCGATGCTCGTCGACAAGCGACGCAAATTGTTGTCAGTCGGATACGACGTCGCAGCCGAGCAGCTGAGTAAATCTTGTTACGATCTGCTCGCGTCCGAATCCCGCACCGCGACGTTTATTGCCATCGCGAAAGGTGAAGCGGATCAGGAAAGCTGGTTCCGTCTCGGCCGGCAGCACACCGCCTCGGAAGGCGAGACGGTTTTAATTTCCTGGACTGGCACGATGTTCGAATACCTCATGCCCGTGATCTGGATGAAGTCTCATCCCAATACTCTGCTCGACCGCGCTGCCAGGTCCGCTGTACGAGCTCAGCAGTCGTACGCGAGCAGTCGACGCGTGAGTTGGGGGATCTCCGAGGCTGCCTATAACAAAACCGACCAGGAAGGCAATTATCAATATGCGGCGTTCGGCGTGCCAGGGCTCGCCCTAAACGTTGCACGCGCGGGTTCGCTGGTCATCTCTCCTTATTCGAGTTGCCTGGCGCTGCTGGTTGACCCCCGAGCAGCGGTTAAGAATCTCCAACGCATGGCTCGACGGAAATGGGACGGCGAGTACGGCTTCTACGAATCCGCGGATTTCACCGGTTCGCCAAGCCGCGGGCTCTTGCCGCGTAAGTATGAGCTGGTCCGATGCTGGATGGCGCACCACCAGGGCATGACGCTCGCGGCGCTCTGCAACGTTCTGCACGAGGCAGCCTTCCAGCGTTGGTTCCACGCCGAACCTGTCGTGCAAGCGAGCGAGCTGATTCTCCAGGAACGGCCCCTTCGCGTACGCCCGATCGCAGATTCACAGCCCCGTCGTGTTCTCTCCTTTACGCGCAATGCACCAAAAGGTCCGATCGCCAAGGCCACGCCCAGCGCTTGACCTTCCGGGTCACTTATCAGCCACGCCAAATCACTGCCGATCCTTCAGAATCTGATGCGCCGCGCGCTTGCCGGTTGCAATCGCGCCATGAACAGTCGCGCTGTGCCCGTGCAGTTCCGTGGCTTCGCCTGCGAAAAAGAGAGTGTTCGCGACCGGCTCTGCAAGCGCTGCACGCGCCGGCAATGCCCCCGCGGGAACATAGCTGTACGCGCCGCGGCTAAACGGATCGCCATGCCAGTCATGGAAATACGCGCACTCAACGAGCGACGTGAGCCGCTCTACCGAGACATTGGTGATTCGAGCGAGATCATTTAAGGCGTATTCAATAACCGTCGATCGCGGTTGGTTAAGTAAGTGGGCCGCGTGCGGTCCGGCGCTCCAGCCGGTTAGGACGGGCGCGCGAAAGGGGAGCGGCGTCCACCAAGTCGGGAAAAACTGTTCTTCCGATAGCAAAAAGCCAGCATCCGCCAAACCGTCGAGCTTCTCCCAAAATATTTCGCTGAATCGCAGTACAAGACGCATCACTTGCCCGAAGCGCAGCTTCCGAGCCGCAGCCAGCACCTCGACAGGCTCCGGGTCGAATCGGATCGCTCCAGGCGCGCTAGGGTCAACCTGCAAAACGCCGAGTGGAACGGTCACGACCGCGCGACGGCATTGCAGCCTTTCCACGCGGCCGCTCAGCCCGGAACGGACCTGAAGAGTCGCCGAGCCCGGGCCCCACTCGATATTTTCAACCGTCGCATTCAGCATTAGATTGGACGACAGATGGTCCAAGCCGCGGACCAGAGCATGAATCACCGATTCGTAGCCGTTTCTATTACGGAACGATCGGTCTCCATGAATCTCCTCTGCTGCCCGTGCGTCCTGTGCGAGTGAAGCGATGCCGATGACTCGCTGGTCCGCAGCATTAAATCCTTCGACGTACGATGCAGCCAGACGCTTCGCGTTCTCAGGGTGTGACGATTGCTCGAGAAAACTTGCAAACGTAATATCGCCCCCTTCCGATGCGACACGCTTCATATCATTCATGACGCGACCGGAAAGCAACCACGCGTCTTCCTCGCCTTGTGGTTTGCCGTCTTTTATGTGAATTGCCGTCTCTCCGCAATCGTAGGCGGCAAGCCCGGCGCCACGAATGAGATCCCAAATCTCCGGCGAGCGCCCGTGGATGAACTCAGCTCCTAACTCGATCGGAATCGGGCAAAGCGGGTCATGAATGGTGTGGACGCGCCCCCCGATACGATCGCGAGCCTCGATGCACAGCACCCGCAGCCCTGCTCCGTGCAGCTCGTTGAGGGCGGCAAGTCCAGCAGCGCCCGCACCGATTATGAGAACGTCGGCACCGGTGGAGGACATATGTCAACCCTCTTCTGCCTCTTCAAAGAATCCGGTTTGCCGGTTCTTGTGTACGCGTTCCGCTGGGAAGTAACATCCGTTCATGGCAACATAAACGCCCGCTGGAAGCGTCTGCACGAACGCGAGCGCGCTGCCTAGATTAAACAGACCGTCGGAGCTGCCGAACTTGTAGGGAACCATGGCACCCGTGAGGACAACAGTCTTGTTCTGTATTTTCGCCGCCAGTCTCCGCGCCGTTATTTCCATTGTGTCGGTGCCGTGAGTGATGACGATGCGCGTCTCCGGCGTCGAGCAACAATGCTCGACAATCATGTCACGATCCGCATCCGTCATTTCGAGGCTGTCGATCATCATCAATGTGCCAACCTCAAGATCGAGCTTCGAGCGTCCGAGCGTCAGCATCTCGGGCAAATGCGAATCTTTAAAGAAAAGCCGGCCCGTTATCTCGTCGTACTCTTTATCAAACGTGCCCCCTGTAATGAATACCCGAATACGTCCGCTTCTCGGTAAGCCCACGCTGCTATTCTCAGGCATCCTAGAAAGAGAAGCGTAGGAGCGCTGTCGCATGCCATATCAACATTTATGTTTCGACGTCCAGGACGCCACGGCCATCATTACGTTGAACCGCCCCACTCGGCGCAATGCGCTATCGCTCGACTTAATGCTCGAACTGATTGCTTGCCTCGAAAAGGTCGGCGAAAATCGCGGTATCCAAGCGGTCATTCTGGCGGCCGCAGGCAAGGTTTACTGCGCCGGTCACGATCTCAGCGAGATGGTAGGCAGAAACGTCAGCGAGTACCGCGAACTCTTCGACGTCTGCGCCGAGCTCATGATGAAAATTCAATCCATTCCCCAGCCGGTCATCGCCGAAGTGCAAGGTGTGGCGACGGCTGCGGGTTGTCAGTTGGTTGCCTCTTGTGATCTTGCGATTGCGTCCGACGAAGCCTCATTCGCCACGCCCGGCGTTCGCATCGGTTTGTTCTGCACCACTCCTATGGTGGCGCTCAGCCGCGCTGTTGGCCGGAAACGCGCTTTGCACATGCTACTGACAGGCGAATCCATCGACGCAGCGACAGCCGCGCAATGGGGATTGATCAACAGCGTCGTAAGCGCTTCAGAACTGAAAGACGCAACACGCAAATTAGCCTCGCGAGTGTCGGAGGCAAGCTCGCTAACGGTAAGCATCGGCAAGCAGGCCTACTACACGCAAATCGATCTCGATCAGCCCAAGGCTTACGCGTACGCCAAAGAGGTGATGACCACAAATGCGCTTGCCGGGAGACGCGCAGGAGGGCATTTCTGCATTCCTTGCGAAACGAGTGCCTTGCTGGTCTGGAAAGTAACGCCGCAACGGCGCTGAAGAGCGTCGCCGTTTAGGCTCGCATGTTTCGGTACGCAATGAGACAGCGATCCGCTGCTTCCATTTCGGGGAATTCACTTCCTTCATACTCGATCAGGTAATATTCAACTCCACCCTTGGTCTCGGCGGCGGTGAAAATCTGGTTCCAGTTCACTACACCTTCCCCGAACAGCGCCTCGTATTTCTTCTCTGGCGACCAATCTTTTAAGTGAACCGACCGGATCCGTCCCGGATGATTGTTAATCCAAGCGACGGGATCCCCTCCGGCAGCGAGACAATGACCCACGTCAAGTTGCAGCATGATGCTCTTATCCGTGTTGTCAGCCAAAACTTCCATCGGGGTTTGCCCACCCATCGCCTTCCATTCTTCCGTGTGATTGTGATATCCGGCGTGGAGTCCGCGGCGCTGCAGTGTCTTGTTCGCCGTGTTGAGCGTCTGTGCAAGGCGTTTCCATCCGTCCAGGTCCGATATTGTCCCTGGGCTGGCGAGCACCATGTACCGAGTGCCCAAAATCTTGTTCAGCTGGATCGCCTTATCGAGCCCTTCTGGCGTGAACGACTTCATGTCATTGTGCGTGGAGTAACAGCGAATCTTCAGGTCGTCCAGTTCTTTGCGAACCTGCTTCGCGTAATCGGGCGTCCAATCGAAGTACGGAGCGTAGAATTCTACGCACTCGTAACCCATCTTCGCCACCCCCTGCACGGTTCCCATGAGATCTTTCTTCAATTCGTCGCGAACTGAATAAAGTTCAAGTCCGATAGGAACGCGGTTCCCGGTGGCGGCTGCCGCCGCAGCGATAGGCCCAACTCCCAGCAGAGCCAGGAACGCACGGCGGGAAGATGGATCGCGCATAGTCATCCGAAACGCACGATACCACAACCGCAAGTCGATGGCATCCGACTCGCCCGGCCGACCCGAATGCCGCTGCTCGTGCCAGGAATCACATGACTCGTACGTCCATCACCGTGATGTCGTCAGCTTGCTTTCTGTCCGAAGTGGCTGCGGACGCGAGCCTTCCGGCCAAGCCTGCAGCACGAGTGCGTCCCAGTGCTTGGATCGTGTCGATGGCCCAGGTATCGTTTTCCTGGTCGAGTCCAGCTTCCGAGAAACCGTCGGAAAAAAGCAGCAGGCGGTCGCCGCGTTCAAGCAAAATGCAGCGTTCTTCGAACCCGCGCTCCCGGAATGCGCCAAGAACAGTAGCGGTGGAATCGAGCAGCTCGAGCCTGCCGTCTGCCCGAAGTAAAACCGGAGAGGGGTGACCGCAGTTGACATACCGAATCGCTCGCGACTCCGCATCGTAGGCGGCGTAGAAGAGCGTCGCGAAGTGCTCAGGACGCGTCGATTGGAAAAACAATCGGTTCACGCGATCAATCAACTTCGATGGATGGTGCGCGAGTTCTTCCTGGCTCCGGATCGTCGCTTGCAAGTTCGCCACCAGCAGCGCGGCCCCAATGCCCTTCCCGCAAACATCGCCCAGCACGAAAGCCATACTGCCGGACCCGATCTCGAAAAAGTCGTAGAGGTCTCCGCTGATTTCGCCGGCCGGCAACGAGGAACACTCAACCTCCAGCCCGCAGGCGCGGAAATGGGGCGGTGGCAGCAGCTTGCGCTGCACCTTGCGGGCAATGGCCAGTTCGCTATCGAACGAACGGCGTTCCTCCGGCGCGGAGTTCAGATGTTTCTCGATTACGGCAAGCAGGTGTCGATTGTCCCAGGGCTTAGGAATAAAATCGCAGGCGCCGTGATGCATTGCTTCGACAGCAAGCTCAATCGTGCTCCAACCTGTCATCGCGATGATCGGCACGTCACGGCATTGGACGCGCAACCGGTCCAGCAAGCGTAAGCCCTCTTCGCCCGAAGTTGTGTCCCACGTGTAATTCATGTCAATCACGATCAAATCGTGATCGCAATACGCCGCTGCTGCGAGCGCATCATGGGGCGATTCCGCCGTCTCGGTGGAGTAACCCGCCCCTTTCAACAGGAGCCGCAGAGCTTCCCGAACATCCGGCTGATCATCGACCACCAGCACCTTTCGCACGTCGATCTTCGGTCGGGCAGCAGCTTCTAAAACCATGTGGAGGACAGCCTCCCATATACCCATGCAACCACGCGACCATCAATATATTTGTGCCGCGCGTCGCGATTTCAAATACTTAGGCCGGTTCGGACGCTGCGTTGGTGTTCATTTCTGAACAGCGATATCCCGGCTGAGTGACGCACTAACGCCTACCCGATCTATGAACCCGCTTTCAAAATCTCGATCGTGCCATTTGTGTTGTTAAGGTTCATCTCACAACGGCCACTGCCGATGACTCCGTTCACACTGTCGTTCGAAAGAGATCCGGAAACGTTCAGTGGGAAATCCGTGCGGATGTTTCCAAAAGATGTGCGCGCGTTCACACGGTAACTCGCATCACCTTGCAACCGAATCCGCACCGTGGAAAAGGACGTGCGGATAACGATCGGCTCACACCCGCCTTTAAGCGTGCTCGTCGCGTCAACGGCCCCGTTCTGATCGACAACACGCACCGGGCCCGCAACGCCGTCCAGAACTACCGCCGCAAAGCTAGTGGTGACCTGCGCTCCCCGGGTGTTGCTCGCTTGCACGCCCCCGTTCGAGTTTTCAACCAGCAATGCCCCACCAATGTCGCTGGCGCGAACCATCGCGAAGCTGGTCCTGACACTCGCTTCGCCGCGCACCTTCGTCAGGGAAACGCCGCCGTTGCCCGACTTGATGGACACACCGTTCTGAATATCGCTGACGGTCACCGGGCCAAACGAATTCTCGATCATGAGCGATCGGCCGACCCGCTGGCCGGAAATTTTAGAATTGCTGGCACGAATGGCAAGTTGTCCCCCGATATTCGAGAACTGCACCTCTCCGAACGTCGTGCGCAGTTCGGCCGAACCTTCCACGTTCGTGGCTTCCACTTTCCCGTTGCTGTTGTCGACGGTCAGATCACCTCGAAAGCCACGCACGCTGACGTTACCGAATGAATTTTTGATCGTGCCCGTGCCTCCACCCGAGTCTGTCACCTGCACTGCGCCATTACTGTTGGTGATTGTCACGCCTCGTGAGATGCGCGATGCCGTAACGCTCGCAAAACGATCTCGTACGCTCAGCGCACCGGCGATCTCTGCAGCATCGACGCTTCCGTTGCTGGTCTCGACTCCAACATCTCCCGTATTGTTGCTCACGCTTACGCTCCCGAACGAATTTTCGAGCCTCTGGGTGCCACGTCCATCGTGGAATTCCAGAGATCCGTGCGAGTTCGTCAGATCGCCGTTCGCCTTCAGGCCCGTCACCGACAGCGCGCCGAAAGAGTTCCGCACGTCGAGAGGTGCAGTTTCGGGAATGGTCAACTCATACCGGACCATGTACGAGGTATTCCGAAAACCGAGGAAGCGGCCCGGCTCCTCCGGATAACGCGTTCTAATTGAAAGCTCGGCCGCGCCTGATTCAATCAGAATCTCCACGCGATCCGCAAACGTTTTCGCTTGGGCAGCATCCGGCGCTGAGGCCTTGATGACCGCATGAATAACAACGTCCGGCTCTGGGTGGGTTTTGATGATTACGTCGCCAAAACGATGCTCGACAAAGACTCTTTCCCCCGCGCGCAATGGGATCGTCTTGTCAAACGTGCGCGTGTATTCTTCGCGTCCCATGGCGCTGAGCACGAACATCAAGCCAAAAAATGGCAGGCTAATTCTTCTGATCACGACTCAATAGCTCCTTGAGCGTTCGTTGTTTTTCGCTGTACAAGTGCGCCAACTCGCTTTGCAGCTCGACGTTGAATCGGTTATGGTCCAGGTTGGTGCGTGTTTCGGAGATGGCTGAATCGAGCATCAGCAGTTTCTCCCGGTAATTCACCGCGACTGCGGAAACGGGCTTTTGAAGCTGCGGCGCGGCCAACTGCGACAGCTTCTCGATCGATTGGCGGTACGCCGCTTCCGTCCGTTCAACATCCCTCAGCGCCTGCTCCGTTAAGAAGTCCCGATCTCTCGGAAATTCCGCAGTTTGCGCCACATCCGGCATAGCCGAGGGACTTGCATTGGGTTGCCAAGGACGCCAGAGAACCAAACCCGCCACAATCAAAACCGCCGCCGCGACCGCCCACGTCTTCCACTCTCTCCACCAAGTCGTTCCAGGATTCGGCTTTGGTTCAGCCTCAAGGGTGCGCCGGATGTTGGGCCAGAGGTCCGGACTTTCCCACTCCTCATGCAAATCCTTGCCGAGCGCTGAAAGGTCGCTCCACACGCGGTATTCACGGCGACAGGCGGCGCAATGCTTGAGGTGCTCGCGGGCTTCCGGCATCAGCTCTGCTACGGCAAGAGCCCTCTCCAGATCTCCACATTCGAACTTCATGCGCTCCGCTCCATCAACATCCGTTTCAGCTCGCGTTTGGCTTCGAACAGCCAGCTGCGGCAGGTCCCCTCCGGCGCTTCAAGAATGCCGGCGATCTCCGAATGTTTGAGTCCCTCCACCTCGAACATCAGAAAAACGATCCGCTGCCGCTCGTTGAGTTGAGCCAGGGCCCGCTCGAGCGCAATTTTCAGCGGCAGTTTCGTCTCACTCGAAAATTCCCTGTTTGACGGCTTCTCCGCCCGGCGCTGCTGCTTACGCATCGAGTCGTAACAGCAATTAATCAGAATCCGGTAAACCCAGGTGGACAGCGAAGACTGGCCCGCAAACCCGCGTACGCTCCTGTAAACCTTCAGAAACGCATCCTGCACGGCGTCTTCCGCATCTGCCTTGCTTCCCAGCAAGTGAAAAGCGAGGCTCTTCATGCGCGCCGAATGCAATTCGTACAGCCGCTCGTAGGCGCGCAGATTCCCTCGCCTGCACCCCTCTGCAAGCTCGGCGTCAGTAGGGTTTTCTGGCAAACTCGCGGCGAACTGCAGAGGCAATCCAATCTCCCAG
Organism: uncultured Acidobacteriaceae bacterium; assembly: GCA_963787615.1. Lineage (GTDB taxonomy): Bacteria > Acidobacteriota > Terriglobia > Bryobacterales > Bryobacteraceae > Bog-105. The sequence goes on from CAWBDJ010000003.1 coordinate 666,417, forward strand.
GTCATATATACGCAAGCTGTCACCGCGGTGTTTGCCGATTGTGCGCACCCGAGTACACCGCACCTCGGCGCGTCCGCCCGGAGCGGTACCCATTTTCTGCGGCAAACAGACTCGTAACGGCGTCTGTTCTCCTTTTCTCCGCCTCAAGCGTTCCTTTTCGCGCTTTAGACGTGAAAGAACTCCGAAACGTTGGGCGATATAAAGTAAGTCACATAACCAGTAAAAGTCGCATCAAATACGGATTATGGCTACCGCGAGATATTACCCAAATTCTTTTGGACCGAGCTCTTCCAAGCCACTCGACCGGCGCAGCATGACCTATCTCGCCATCGGGGTGGCCGCGCTCTCGGCGCTAAGCGTGTTCTTTGTACTGTGCGAACGCGATCACTCGTTCTTAGCCCAAGCCAGCCAGGCCGAAGCGCAAAGTTCCACAGCCGCGCAACCTGCGCACATCGCACCCGCCGTCGCAGCTACCCGCACCGATGCCAATTCAAAAGTATTGCCGGGCGCGAACAGCTCGGCAGCTGCTCAGACCGAAGTTCGGCAGTTGAAAGTACAAGCGAGCCCAGAATACATTCCCTTTGACATCGTCCGTTCCAGGCGCTTTCAGCGCATCGGACCGATTAGCTTGGGCCTTTGGAGGACGGACGTAAAGCACGGAACCTACGACGCGAGCTTGATCGTAGATGGCCACCGTTTCGACAAAAAGCACATCGGCATGGACGAAGCTCTTGCGATTAAGATCGGCACAGCTCCACCCATGGAGCTAGTCGTCAACCGGGTGACCAGGAACGATATCTTCGGGTATCTAAGTCAACCGCGCCAAGCCGCCTCGCACTGAGCGGTGCGCGGCCTGTCTTTTACGGCCTCTTCATCCACTTCTCGTATTCACGCGTGTGACGCGACTCCAGGCTCACCTCTCGGCCTGCGATGAACATCTGCTTGATGTTCGTTTTCGCTTCCATCGGATCGCCATCAGTCACAATCAGGTCCGCTATCTTGCCCTTTTCGATCGAACCCAACTGATCGCCGACACCTAGGATTTGTGCGCTGTTAATGGTTATTCCCTTGAGAGCTTCATCATGGGGCAAACCGAAGGCGACCGCCTGCGCGGCCTCGAACGGCACGTTGCGCGCAAACTCGACATCGAAGGTCCCGAAGCAGATCTTCACGCCTGCTTTATAGAAATCGTTTGGAAGCGTGTAAGGACCGTCGTACGGATCGTCATCGCGCATCGGCAGCTGGAAGGTCTTGCCCAAGACTACCGGAATGTTATGTGACTTTAGCAGCGACGCTGCGCTACCGAGTTCCCGCGGATCGGCGATGATGATTTTTACTTTTTCTTTATCCGCGAACTCGATCGCATCTTTGATCGCTCGCTCTCGTTCCGCGCGCACAAACAGCGGCAGCTTCCCCTCGATCACCGGAATCATCGCTTCCAACCTGATGTCTCGGCGAAAATCTGGCCCCGCTGCCGACTTCGCTCTCTGATAGGCCCGCGCCTGCTCAAAAAACTCGCTCATGCGATGAAGCCGTTCTCGATACTGGCGCTCCTCCTCCGCATACGTGCGAGTCGGCCCTGCCACAAAGGCCGCGAACTGGCGAGGTACCGTCTGGATTTCAGGGAACAGCACGTCCATCACCGCACTTCGCCTTACCGCCATGTCCTCCCACGTCCAACCTTCGAGGTGCATCAACGCTCCCTGGCCGGTGATGACCGTTCCACCGCCGCCACCTCTCCGACCGCCTCCTGCGGGAAGGCTGACCACGCTCGTAATACCGGACGCTCGCGTCACATCGACGTGCTCGCTCGATGGATTGAACGCGACCTCTGCTCTCAATTCCGGATTGAAGGTTCCGATCTCGTCAAGATCGACCGTATCCCTGACCGACGATATTTCCGATAACCCGACGTTCGTCGCTGCATTGATAAGGCCCGGATACAATTGCAATCCGTGCCCGTCGACCGCACGAGCGCCGCCTCTAGATGCAATTCGTGGTCCGATCTCGGCGATCTTTCCATCGATCACCAGAACCGATCCGTTACGAATGTCCGGACCCGTGATCGGATGAATGGTGACGTTGCGAATCAGAACTGAATTGTCATCCGCAGCTTTGAGCGCGCCGCTTGCGAGACACGTGAGAGCGATGGCAAGAACAATCGCGGTCCTCATTGAGCACCTCCCGCCATAGGAGTCGTGGTGGAGTTTGCGCTAGGCCGGGCGCGCCCACCTCCCTCGCTCCTCGTATTCTGCGCGTTCTCCTTATCGAGCAGCATCTTCTTATCCCGCTCGAACTTCGGCCGCGTTTCCAGGTCCTTGTCTCTGTCGAAGTACTCGTGCCCATCGATCCAAACTTTCAGCGCCTTCGAATAGTTCGAGAGTGGGTGTCTGTCGAAAAGCACCAGATCCGCTGACTTGCCCACCTCAATCGAGCCCACCTTGTCATCGATTCCGAGCTGTTTGGCAGGGTTGATCGTCACCATCGCGAGCGCTTCTGTCTCACTCAGGCCGCCGTAGCGCATGGTTTTCGCTGCTTCTAAATTCAAATGCCGCTGCAATTCATCGGAATCCGAATTGAGTGAGACCACCACGCCCTTACGCGCCATGATGGCCGCGTTATACGGAGTTGCGTCATATGCTTCTTCCTTGTAGCTCCACCAGTCGCTGAACGTCGATGCCCCGGCGCCATGCGCCGCAATCTCCTTCGCCACTTTGTATCCCTCGAGCACGTGCTGCAAGGTGCGAACCTTGAATCCCATCTCGTCTGCAACGCGAAGCAGCATCAGAATCTCGTCGGAACGATAGCAGTGCGCGTGCACGTAGCGCTGCCCCTCCATAACTTCGACCAGCGGCTCTAACCGTAAATCCCTGTCAGGAGCAATTGGATGCTCGCCGCGCGCGACCCGGTCCTTGTACTCTTTCCACGCCGCTTGATAATTCTTCGCTTCTGTGAAACTCTCGCGAATCACTTCCTCAACCCCCATCCGCGTAGCCGGATAGCGGCGTTCCGCGGCTGTCCCTTGCGTGAGAAAATTCTGCGGCGGCGCTCCAGCGCGTTTAGGGTTTTCGCCGAGTGCAAACTTGATTCCCGGCTTCGCACCTTCGAACAACATCTCAGGGGCTGTCTTCCCCCAGCGCAGCTTGATGACGATTGTCTGGCCTCCGATCGCGTTCGCACTCCCGTGCAGAACATTCGACACCGTCAGGCCTCCGGCGAGACCTCGGTAAATGTTGATGTCGAACGGATTGATCACATCCTTGATGTTCACCATCGAGGAATCGGAAACAGTTCCCTCATTTACCCCGCCCTCAATGGCCGTATGCGAATGGCAATCGATGATGCCAGGCATCAAGTATTTGCCCGTTGCATCGACGATCGTGGCATCCGCCGGCGCGCTCACGTTTTTTCCAATCGCCGCGATCTTGCCGCCCTCGATTAGCACGTTTCCGTTTTCTACCGTGCCCTTAGTGACGGTGAGCACTGTCGCGTTGCGAATCAGCGTTGTTTGAGCCGTACCGAAACCTGCGGCTGACAACCCCGCAACAAGAGTCCACATCATCCGCCGCATTATTTGTTACCTCCATCCGTCATGTCTTCATCAGCAGGGCTCGCCGCCGGCCGTCTGTTTCCCGGCGCTGCCCCGCCCGGCGGTCCTTGTTGACTCTCTCTCGTGGGTTGGAACTGCTCGCCATCTACGAAAAGGTATTCGATCGTGGACTTGTCATCAAAGGCATCGCCTTTCATCACCACCAGGTTTGCGATCTTGCCTTTATCGATGCTCCCGAGCCGGTCCGAAACCCCGTAGATTTCTGCCGCATTCAGCGTCAACGCGCGGATCGCATCGGCTCGCGACAATCCGGCATCAAGCGCTTTTTTAATAGCTCGCCTCAATTCGGGCGCCGTGTCCACTCCGTCTGAGTAGAAGGCAAACTTTACGCCCGCCTTCGCCAACATGCCCGGAATCGCAGGCGCCTCGTCGCGCATGACCAGATCGCGATAATTCGGCACATCGTTCGGATCTGCATCTCGGGGCTGAGTCGGCCACTTCAGACTGATCAACACGGGCACGTTCGCCTGTTTCAATTCATCCAGCCGTTTATATGCTTCATGCAGCCCGTAAAGAACAAAAGGCACCTTGAGCTCCTGTCCAAACGTCAGCATGCGATCGATCTGCTGCGCCTGATCGGCGGGCAAGAGCAGTCGCGGCGACTCGAGCAAGCCTTCCAGATCGTGATCGTATTCCGGCCTCCTGTTTCCAGTCGGGTTCGCGGCGTACACCTGCTTGGCTTGTTTGTATTGGTCGAGATCAAGATAGAGTTGCCGCACATACGCGATGTTTCCCATCAGAGACGATGGGAACGAGCGGCCCATACCGCCCGCTCCGGTGCGGAAAACGACCTGTTGTCCGATAGGCTGCGCCACCACCATGTCGCGCCCGCGCTCTCCCGCCAGATCGACCATCGCGCCCAGCCCCTCGAAGATGCCTCTGTTCGGAAACGTCGCCGCGGTGGTAAAACCAGCAGCTCGTACCGACTCGAGCCGGTTATCGGCAGGCGTGACCAAATCCGCCGCGCGCTCAAACGAATAGGTCTGAGGACGGTCTTCCGGACCGCGCACGACCGGCTGAGATGTAGTCGCGGCCGGCGTTGCCGGGGCTGCAGGTAGATTTTGCGGTGCTGCGCCCGCGGCGCGTCCGGCCGTCGGTGGGATTGCCGCTGGAATTCCCCACGTGCTCAAGCCGTCGATGAACCCCGGATAGATGGTCAGTCCCGCGCCGTCGATTACCCATGCGTTCGCTGGGATTGCGATATTCGCGCCGACATCTTGAATGAGACCGTCCCGCAGCAAAACGGTCCCCGTCGGCAGGTCCGCTCCACTCGCCGTGACGATATGCGCGTCCTTGATCGCCACTACTGATGGCGTCTCGGGCCGAACGTTTAATTGCGCGAATAACGGCGCCGCGACCACCGCGGCGATGATGAGAACATTCTTCATCAGCATGCGATTCGACTCCTGGTCACAAACACGAGCAAATTTCCTCATTTTGTCATAGTGAGGCGCATCCACTTGCTGCACAGTTACTTGGCTGTGGCGATAATGTCGTTTCGGCGGCTGGAAACGTGCCGTTCCATCCGGCAGCGTGTTACTTTGCCGGCATGAAATCCAAAGATCGCCCCAAAGGATCGATCACCGAGCCTCTCTTGAAAGAGCTCGTAGATCGAGACAAGGCGAATTCTAAAGCTAATAAGCAAAACCCTTCGGTGGAATCGAAACCGGTGGACGCTTCCGATCTATTTCAAGATCCTGGCAGCGGATATAATCCGGATTTCACTGTTCCGCAGGAGTAAATAACGAGAGGGCGGACTTTCGAGTCCGCTCCTCCCTTTAATTCCCCTTCGCTACACTGATCCTTCGGCAGTGAGCGGACCAACTACCTACAGCGATGCTGGTGTCAACATCGATGAGGCAGAACGCGCGTTGTCGCGGATTAAGCGCTACGCTTCCGAAACCCACACCGGCAACGTCCTCACGTCCATAGGAAGCTTCGGCGCCGGGTTTTCTCTCAAGGGATGGCGCGATCCCGTGCTCGTCAGTTCCGCCGACGGAGTTGGCACCAAGCTGAAAATCGCGTTCGCGACCGGACGTCACGACACAATCGGCGAAGATCTGGTTAACCATTGTGTAAACGACGTCGCAGTGGAAGGCGCGAAGCCACTCTTTTTCCTGGATTATTTTGCCGTCGGAAAGCTGGATGCCGATGTGTGCGCAGCCGTTGTGCGCGGAATCGCGCGCGGCTGCAAAAAGAACGGCTGTGCGTTGATCGGCGGCGAGACGGCGGAAATGCCTGGAATGTATGCAGCCGGTGAATACGATCTGGCCGGCTTCATCGTCGGTGCGGTCGAGCGCAAGCGCATGCTCACCGGCCGCGATATCAAACCAGGCGACCTGCTCCTCGGCCTCCCGTCTCAAGGGCTTCACACCAACGGCTATTCGTTAGCGCGAAAATTGCTGTTTGAAACAGCAGGCCATAAGCCAACCACACGCATCCCCGAATTTCGAGGAACGGTCGCCGACGAACTCCTCAAAATCCACCGTTCTTACTTGGCGCCGCTCCAAGCCCTTCACGACGCCAAAGTCTTGAAAGGAGCCGCGCACATTACCGGTGGCGGAATGACCGACAACGTTCCCCGTGTTCTTCCCAAAGGCTGCGCCGCCGAAATCGACCTGACCTCCTGGCCGCCCCAACCCATTTTCGACTTTCTCCAAAAACTGGGCGCCATTCCCGAAAGCGACTTCCGTCGTACCTTCAACCTGGGGATTGGAATGGTGCTGGTGGTCTCACCGAAGAGAATTGGGTTCGTTTCGCAAATCCTGAAGAAACTCGGCGAGCCCTTTTACGAAATCGGCCGGGTAATTCCTTGGAAATCGAAAAAACAACCCAGGGTCGCTTACCTGTGACTTCGGCGAACCGCGCCCGCCTCGGAATTCTTTTGTCTGGTCGGGGCTCGAATTTCGAAGCGATAGCCAGCAATGTTTTGGCTGACCGGCTCGACTGCGAAATTGGCTTCGTTTTTTCAAACAAGCCGGACGCGCCGGGCTTGGCGCGAGCCCGGGAACTGGGTCTGCCGTGCGGCTCCATCCCCTCGGCAGGCGTCGAGCGCACCGCGTTTGACACGCAAGTTGCTGATTTGCTTGAGGCACATCGAGTCGATTGGGTTTGTTTGGCAGGTTATATGCGGTTCCTGAGCGGTGGGTTCGTTCGGAAATTTCAGGGCCGCATCCTGAACATTCACCCCTCGCTCCTGCCCGCTTTCCCCGGTCTCGATGCCCCCTACCAGGCACTGGCCCACGGGGCAAAGATCACAGGCTGCACGGTCCATTTCGTCGATGAGAATCTTGATAGTGGTCCGATTCTTATCCAATCGGCCGTTCCCGTTCTTGACGAAGACACGGTCGAAACGCTGTCATCGAGAATATTGATCGAAGAACACAAGATTTACTCAGAAGCGATCGCTTGGGTGGTCAAAGGCAACTACCATATAGAAGGTCGGCGAGTCCTCAAAACCTGAAATTGACAAACAGATGTTGAAAAACGTATTAGCTGTCGTCGTAGCCCTGATCCTGATCGTATTTGGGTTCGTTTGGTTCTCCGGCAAGCATGTCGATCTCAAGCTTGCCAAAGCGGTGCCTGCTATCGGTGCCAACACCCCCGTCCGGGTTCAAGCGGACAGCCCACACGGCGTTAAGTCGTTCTCTGCCTCAATCGAACAGGATGGCCAGGCGCAAACGCTCTATCAGGACAAAACCAAGTCAAAGCAGACCAACAGGATTTACAGTTTTTCTGCCGGAAAGAAGCAAGCCGCGTTCCTGAAAGAAGGTCCGGCCAAGCTGGTTTTGAAGGCCAATTCGAACGATTTCCGGGGCGCCACGACCACACTGGCCGAGGACATTCAGGTTGTGCTTCGTCCGCCGTCCATCGTCGCGGATGGACGGCAGCATTACATCAATCAGGGCGGAGCCGAACTGGTCACGCTCGACCTGAGCGGGAATTGGACCGATGCCGGTGTTCGCGTTGCTAACTACTCGGCGGGAACTTTCCCCATGCCCGGACAGCCCGATACCAGTAATCAGAGGTTCTCGCTTTTTCCATATCCCTGGGATGTTTCACCAGGCACTGTTCCGCTGGCCTTCGCGCGAAACGCTGCCGGGACAGAGGTGACCACAACATTTTGGGTGAAAGTATTCCCGAAGAAGTTCAAGCAGACGAACATCATGCTCACCGACGACAAGATGCAGAAAGTCGTCAGCGAACTCGACCCGGAAGGTAGCGGCTCGCTGGTAGATCGTTTCGTAAGATTGAATCGCGAAATGCGCAGGGCGAACGCGCAGACGATTTATAACCTTCGCACCAACACCGAAAAGCGCATTCTTTGGTCCGGCCCCTTTATTCCGGTCAAGGGCACCCGTGAATCCTTCTTCGCCGATAAGCGCAGCTACATCTACAACGGCAGAAAAGTCGATGAGCAGGTACATCTCGGGTATGATCTGGCGCAAACCGCCAACGTGCCTGTGAAAGCGGCTAATTCGGGCAAGGTAATCTACGCGGATCGTCTGGGCCTGTACGGCAACTGCGTGATCCTCGACCACGGCTATTCTTTGCAAACGCTATACGGACACATGAGCAGGCTCAACGTGAAGGTCGGTGACATGGTGCAGAAGGAGCAACAGATCGGCGTAAGCGGCATGACCGGCATGGCTTTCGGCGATCACGTGCATTTCAGCATGATGATTGCGGGCGTACAAGTCGATCCCAAGGAATGGTGGGACGAGCATTGGATTCACGATCGCATTCTGAGTAAGATCGGTCCGCAGGAATCCGGCAAACAACTCACCGCTTCCGCAGCCGTCCCGAACACCAGGGAAGAAGCGTCTCTCCACAGGCACAGGAAAGCGCATCGTCGTTAGACGAGGCTAAACAAAACGGCCCGGAAACGAAGTTTCCGGGCCGCTCGAATAACCTGACTGTGCTTACTTCTTGTTTTTGGTTTTTGTCTTTGGTTCTTCCACGGCGGCTTCGCCTTCGGCGCCTTCGCGAACCTGCTTGAGGCGCTCTTCGCGTCGAGCAGCACGTTCGGCAGCTCGCTTGACGAGCTCCGAACCGACGAGTTCCAGCTTCGCGGTTTCGGCACCGTCGCCTTTACGCCAGCCGATTCTCACGATCCGCGTATAGCCGCCGTTACGCTGGTTGAACCGCGGACCCAGCTTGTCGAAAAGCTTCTCGACAGCGCCAGGTCTCAAAAGAAAAGCTCCCGCTTGCCGCCTGGTGTGCAGATTATCTTCTTTCGCGAGCGTGATCAGCTTCTCGACCAGCGGTTTTGCGGCTTTCGCTTTAGGCACCGTAGTCGTAATGCGCTCTTCTTCGATGACGCTTGTCACCAAGCCTCGCAGCAATGCACGACGGGCGCTGACGTTGCGCTTGAGTTTAAATCCGGCCTTCCGGTGCCGCATGCTTACTCCTCGAGTCCAGCGTAATTGTCGCGACCGTAGTCAGAAGCAGGTGCAGGCGCGCCACCGATCAGACGTCCCTGCGAATCGAACTTCATGCCGAACGAGAGCCCAAGACCCGACAGGATTTCCTTGATCTCATTGAGCGACTTGCGACCGAAGTTCTTCGTCCGCAGCATCTCGGATTCGGTCTTTTGAACCAAATCGCCGATGGTCTGAATGTTAGCGTTCTTCAAGCAGTTGTAAGAACGTACGCTGAGCTCCAGCTCTTCCACCGAGCGGTTCAGAACTTCGTTCATCTGGCTGGCTGCGCGCTCGGCGGGCTCTTCCGTGATCTCGGGAGTTTCCTCGAAGTTGATGAAGATCGTCATATGATCTTTGAGCAGCTTCGACGCCTGGCCGACTGCGTCCTGCGGCGAAATCGCGCCATTCGTCCACACTTCGAGAGTGAGCTTATCGTAATCCGTGTTCTGGCCGAGACGAGCCGCTTCGACCGTATAGTTCACCTTGCGAACCGGCGAGTGAACCGAATCGATCGGTATATAACCGAGCGGCAGATCCTCGTCGTAATTCCGATCGGCGGAAACGTAGCCGCGCCCGCTCTTGATGCGCATTTCGATGTTGAGTTTCCCACCCTCGCCGACGGTCGCGATGTGGAGGTTGCGATCCAGCACCTCGACATCGTTGTCGGTCTCGATCTGTCCGCTCATCACTTCGCCCGGAGCTTCCACCCGCAGACGTGCAATCCGCATGCCTTCGCCCATCATCTTGAACGGAACCTGCTTCAGGTTCAGGATGATGTCGGTGGCGTCTTCGACGACTCCGGGGATGGGGCTGAACTCGTGCGACACGCCATCGATGCGTACGCCGGTGATGGCCGCGCCTTCAATGGAGCTCAATAGGACACGGCGCAAACCAGTGCCGATGGTGGATCCGAATCCACGCTCGAACGGCTGTGCCGAGAATTGACCGAAACGCTCGGTCAGACTCTCGGTATTCGCGACTAAACGCTTGGGCTTCTGAAATCCTTTAAACATAGTCTTTTCTCTTTGATCCTCTTTCGTCGATTTTTTCGAAGCACCTTACTTCGAGTACAGCTCGACGATGAGCTGTTCGTTTAACTGAATCTGTACCAACTCGTCACGCTTGGGGTGCTGCAAAACACGCCCCCTCAGCGCATCGCGATCTACTTCCAACCAGGATGGGCTCGGCGTGTGAGCCGTGGCATCGCGCGCCGAAAGAACGGTCGGGTTATTGCGGCTGCTCTCGCGAACTTCGATCTGATCGCCGGGCTTAACGGTATAGGAGGGGATGTTTACCTTGCGGCCATTGACGCTCATATGACCGTGGCGGACAAGCTGGCGGCCTTGTGCGCGGCTGGTCGCCAAACCCATGCGGTAGACGACATTATCGAGGCGCCGTTCCAGCATGGACAGCATTTGCTCGCCGGTAATGCCTTTTAGATTCACGGCCTTCTCGTAAAGGTTCCGGAATTGGCCTTCCAGGATGCGGTAGTAGCGCCGTGCTTTCTGCTTCTCGCGAAGCTGCAAACCGTAGCCGACGATTTTGGCTTTCTTGTCTTTGCCGTGCTGGCCCGGTGCGAAATTGCGCTTTTCAATAGCGCACTTCTCGGTGTGGCACCGCTCGCCTTTCAAGAACAATTTCATGCCCTCGCGGCGGCAAAGCCGGCATACGGGGCCTGTGTAACGTGCCAATCAATGACCTCCAAACAGGTGCGGTTTACAGCCCGAAACGGCCTTCGTCCCGCTTAAATTCCACTTGCTAAAGACAGCCGAAGCTGTCCGACTTACACTCGCCTCTTTTTCGGCGGACGGCAACCATTGTGCGGAATCGGCGTGACGTCTTTAATCGCCACGCACCTCGATTCCAGCCGTAGCCAAAGCACGAACTGCCGATTCACGACCAGATCCCGGACCCGCTACTCGCACTTCAACAGCTCGCAACCCGGATTCTTTTGCTTTGTTCGCGGCCGTCAGCGAAGCCTGCTGCGCTGCGAAAGGAGTACCTTTGCGCGATCCGCGGAAACCCAACGAACCGGAACTCGACCAAGCCAGCACATTCCCGAGCGGATCGGTAAACGTCACGATCGTGTTGTTGAAGGAGGCCTGAATGTGTACCGTCCCGAATGGAACGTTCTTCTTTTCCTTCTTCTTGAAGCTCTTCTTCTTAGTCGTCTTTGCGGGTGCTTTCGCCATCTAGGTGCGTCTCCAGGAACTACGTCTTGCCGGTCGCCTTCTTCTTGTTCGCAATGGTGCCCTTACGTGGACCCTTGCGCGTACGCGCATTCGTATGTGAGCGCTGCCCGCGAACCGGCAACCCGCGACGGTGCCGCAAGCCCCGATATGAACCCATTTCCATCAGGCGCTTGATGTTCATCGAGACTTCCTTGCGGAGGTCTCCTTCGATCGCACCCTCGCCTTCGATCAGGTTGCGAAGATGATTCACTTCCTCTTCGGAGAGGTCGCCGACCTTTTTATCGGGATCTACCTGAGCACGGTGAAGAAGAGAGAGAGCGCGGGTCCGCCCAATGCCATAGATGTAGGTCAGTCCAATGGCTGCCCGTTTTCTTACCGGTAAGTCGATGCCTGCTATACGCGCCATATTCGCTTGTCCTTAGCCCTGCCGCTGCTTGTGTTTCGGGTTGCTGCAGATGACGCGCACCACACCGTGGCGGTGAATCACCTTGCACTTGTCACATAACTTCTTTACAGATGCCCGCACCTTCATAGCTTGCTCTCCAACCGCACAGAACAGGCACCCACCAATCGTGTGCGCCTCATCCTTTTGTCAGTAACTCTAAAACTCGTCCTCGCGTCCGGTCCTGAATCGAAACTGCAACCAGCACCCGGTCACCCACTCGCAGACGCACAAAATTCGCGCGTTGCGTGCTTGGAAGATGAGCGATTAACTGATGCTCTCCTTCTAGTCTGACACGTACCAGTGCGCTTGGCAGCAACTCGACGACAATTCCTTCGGCCGTCCGTTCGGCCGTTCCTTCCACTTGGCTCGAAGCCTCGTCCTCCGCCCCGCTCACCGTTAATGCCATGCCTAAACCGCTAGGGCCTGGATAAAACCCACGGTCCATTGTCGGTCACCGCCACCATATGCTCGAAATGCGCCGAGTACGACCCATCCCGGGCAACCGCCGTCCACTTGTCCGACAGCACCTTGCTTTCGCCTTTACCAGCGTTCACCATCGGCTCGATGGCCAGCACCATCCCCGGTTTCAACCGCGGATTCTCGCCTCGCCGGTCCACGTAATTCGGCACTTGCGGCTCCTCATGCAATGAGGTTCCAATCCCGTGCCCGACAAACTCTCGCACAACTGAAAAACCGTTCGAGGTGACGTGCTTCTCAACCGTGCCACAAACATCGAAAAGGCGATTTCCGGAATGCACCCGCCCGATCGCGAGTTCCAGGCTCTCTTCCGTGACTTTCAGTAGCCGCTTCACCGAATCATTCACTTCGCCTACCGGCACCGTAATAGCGGAATCGCCATAGTACCCGTTGAGCTGAACACCCGTATCGATCGAGATGATGTCGCCGGCCTTCAGCTTGCGTTTCGACGAAGGCATTCCGTGAATAATCTCCTCATTCACGGACGTGCACAATACGAAAGGATATTTGGTACCGGAAGCTTGCGTGTAATAACCTTTGAAAGCCGGCTTGGCACCCGCATCCGAGATCATTTTTTCCGCAGCCAGCTCCAAATCCTGCGTCGTGACGCCTTCAATCACCATGCCCTTCAGATCCTGCAGGATCTGATAAACCAGCAAACCACTCCGACGAAGTTTCTCCAACTCTACGGCGCTTCTACGCACAATCACGTGACACTCGCGTTGGGAGCCGTTGCTCCCTTTCCATCCGCGGCAGTTTGTATCAATCCCGAAGATCTCAACCGGCTGCAAATCTGCTCGCCGATCCCGTCCGGCGGGCTTCCAGCGTCGATTTCAAACATCGGGACATTCGCGTTGCGAAAGAATTCGAGAATCGGTTTGGTCTGCGACTCATACTCATGCAGCCGCTCGCGAATCACCGACTCGCGATCATCCTCCCGCGTCACCAAAGTAGCGCCGTCCAAATCACAAACTCCCGCAATCTTAGGAGGATTCGTTTTCAGACTATAGAGGGTTCCGCAAACGGGACACTGCCGGCGGCCGCTGAGGCGGGCTACGATTTTCTCGCAGTCAACCATCAAGTGTACCACGGCGGCTTTGAATCCAAAGCGTTTCATCAGTTTGAGCAAAACGCCCGCCTGATTCAAGGTTCTCGGGTAGCCGTCCAATATAACCCCCGAGCGGCAATCGGATTCCAACAGCCTTTGCTCCAGCAACTGGTTGACGAGTTCATCGGAAACCAGCTTCCCCGATTTGAGCAAGCGCTCCGTCTGCCGGCCGATTGCGTCACCGGCCTGGATATGAGCGCGAAGCATGTCCCCGGTCGAGATGTGCGGCCCCTTCACACAGTGATGCAGCAGTTTAGCCTGCGTGCCCTTCCCGGAACCGGGAGATCCAAACAAAACCACTGCAGGTTTCGGCGAAGCTGTATTTTGCGAAAGCAAGCAACTAACTGGTGCTGCTTCGGCGTCCGCGGATTCGGCCCGCGCGCGGTGTGAAGCCTTCGTAATGGCGCATAATCAACTGCGCCTCAATCTGGTTCACGGTATCCATCGCCACACCCACCACGATCAGCAGCGACGTGCCGCCGAAGAAGAAGTTGACGTTCAACCCGTCGAGCAGCCAGCGGGGGAAATGCGCGTCAATAAAGTTCCCGACTACCGGCAGCCGCTGCAGCTTAATGCCTTGAATCATGATCTGCGGAATCAGCGACAAAATCGAAAGGTACAGACCGCCTACCACCGTGATCTTCGACAAGATCTTGTCCATGTACTCGGCCGTATTCTTGCCGGGACGAATACCCGGAATGAAGCCGCCGTATTTCCGCATGTTGTCCGCCGCTTCGTTCGGATTGAAAATGATCGAAACGTAGAAGAAGCAGAAGAAGATGATCAGGATGACGTAAGTGAGATAGTAGAGAGGCTCAGCGCCGCCCAGGGCTCCCAGCATGCTGCTCAACCAGGCGCTGTTCTTTACCGGCTCGAATTGCATCAGGGTGGAAGGAAATGCCAGAAGCGACGACGCAAAGATGATCGGGAATGACACCGCCCGCATTTACTTTTAGCGGGAGATGAGTGGATTGACCGCCCATCATACGCCGGCCAATTACGCGCTTTGCATATTGAACCGGGATGCGGCGTTCACCGCGTTCGACCAGCACGATGAACGCGACGACCGCGACCATGACGGCCAGGATAATCATCATCTGTATAGCGTTCCACTGATGCGTCACGAACGTGTTGTTGTAGATGTTCAGGATCGCGTTCGGCAGACCGACGATGATGCCGACGAAAATGATCAGCGACATCCCGTTTCCGATGCCGCGGTCAGTGATCTGCTCACCCAGCCACATGATGAACGCCGAACCCGTGGTGAATGTCAGGGTGGTCATGAAGATGAACGCAAACCCGGGATGCAGAACGAAATTACCGCCTGACTTCTGCAGTGTAAACGCAATTCCGATCGATTGAACGAAAGCCAGCGCCAAAGTGAGATAACGCGTCCACTGGGTGATCTTGCGGCGGCCAAGCTCGCCTTCTTTCTGCAGCTTGTCGAGCGTTGGAATGACAACAGTCAACAACTGCAAAATAATCGAAGCCGTAATGTACGGAGTGATTCCCAGCGCGAAGATCGTCATGCGGCGCAGCATTCCGCCGCTGAACAGGTCGAAATAACCCAGGAACCCGCCGGAGGCGTTGCGAGCAAAAAATTCAGAGAACCGCTGCGTGTCGATCCCCGGTGTGGGAATGTACGCGCCTATGCGATATACCGCCAGCAGACCCAGCGTGAAGAGGACGCGCTTCCGCAGATCCGGGATGCGGAACACGTTTCCGAGAGCTTCGAAGAACTTTGTCATGGACGTCGTTGGTACTTGCCGGCGCACTCAAGCCGGCCGTTTCGATCCGCTTATTTCACTTCCGTAGGTTGGGTAGGCGCAGACTTGGCGAGAACCTCGGCGCTGCCACCCGCCTTTTGAATCTTGTCCAGCGCAGACTTGGAGTAAACATGCGCTTTTATGTTCAATTTCTTGGTTAGCTCGCCGTTGCCCAGAACCTTGAGTCCGGCATTCGACTTCTTGACAATACCGCTCGCCATCAGGGACTCGAGTGTAAACGTATCACCATCTAGCTTCTCGAGCACGCCGACATTGACGATCGCGTACTCTTTGCGAAAAATATTCTTGAAGCCGCGTTTCGGCAAGCGGCGATGCAGCGGCATCTGGCCGCCTTCAAAGCCGCGCATTTTGCTGTAGCCCGAAATCGATTTCGCGCCCTTCGCGCCGCGGCCCGAATACTTGCCTCGCCCGGAACCCATTCCCTGACCGATTCTTTGTTTCTTGTGTTTCTGGCCTTTGGGGGGCCGCAAGTTGCTTAAGTTCATCGTCGTTATTCCTTCACGATTTCGAGCAGATGCGGAATCTTTGCCACCATGCCGCGAAATGCCGGAGTGTCGGGGCGCTCAACCACTCGATTGATCTTGTGAAGGCCCAGCGACTTCACAATGTTCTTGTGCTTCTGCGGCGTGCAAATAGGACTGCGCACCAGCTTGATCTTAATTTTTCCTTCGGCCATTTGCGTTCGCCTCGACCTTTCTCCTCTTACAGCTTCTCTACCGCGAGGCCGCGCATATCCGCTATGGCGTTCTTATCGCACAACTGCTCGAGCGCCGCAATGGTCGCCTTCACAACGTTGTGAGCGTTATGCGAGCCGATCGATTTCGTCAGCACATTAGGAATTCCCACCGCTTGGATCACCGCCCGCACAGGACCGCCCGCGATCACGCCTGTTCCTTCTGGAGCAGGCTTCAAGAGCACCAGACCGCTCCCGAAACGGCCCAGCACCGGGTGCCGAATCGTGGTTTCGAGCACATGCACTTTGCGTAAATTCTTTTTTGCCGCCTCAATACCCTTCTTGATTGCGGAAGGAACTTCCTTCGCTTTCCCGGTTCCGAAGCCAACCACCTTCGCATTCGGATCGCCTACGACGACCAGCGCGGAAAAGCTCATATTCTTGCCGCCCTTAACAACCTTGGTGACACGATTGATGCTCACGACCTGTTCCTTCAGGTTCAGGTTCTGCGTGTCGATTCGCTTGCGCGTAGCTCTAAATGCCATTGATTAAAACTCCAGTCCCGCTTCTCGGGCCGCATCGGCGAGCGCCTTCACACGCCCGTGGTACTGATAACCACCGCGATCGAAGACCACCCTATTGATGCCCTTCTCTTTTGCTCGTTGGGCCACGGTTTTTCCGATCAGCTTGGCACCTTCGACATTGCCGCCCTTGCCGCGCAGATCCTTTTCCGTCGATGCGGCCGCAACCAGCGTATGCCCTTGCTGATCATCGATCAGCTGCGCATAGATGTGGTTGAGACTGCGGAAAACCGCCAGGCGAGGACGCTCCGAGCTTCCAGCCATGCGGCTGCGAATGCGCGCATGGATTCGAACCCGGATGTCGTTTCTAGACTCGCGAGCCATTACTTACCTCCCGCCCCGGTCTTACCGGCTTTCTTGCGCAGCGGTTCCCCGGTGTAGCGCACGCCCTTGTTCTTGTACGGATCGGGCGGACGCAGACTGCGAATGTGCGCGGCAATCTGTCCCACCTCCTGCCGGTCGTAACCAGTCAAAACCAAGTGCGTTTGCTTGTCTACCCTGAGATCGACACCCTGAGGCAGAATAAATTCGATTGGGTGCGAGTACCCGAGCGTAAACGTAGCAACTTTGCCCTTCACATCGGCGCGATAGCCGGTGCCGATGATGTCGAGTTCGCGTGTGAACCCGGTCGAAACGCCTTGCACAGCGTTCGCCGCCAGCGCGCGAGTTAGGCCATGCAGGGCCGCCAGCTTGTCGTTGTCGCGCACGATTTCCAGATGATTGTTGTTCTGCTCAACCCGCACGCCCGCTGGAATGGGGACAGCGAGTTTGCCTTTAGGTCCCTCGATCTCGAGCTGATCGCCGATCTGAACTTTCACACCTTGCGGCAGCGGAATGGGCTTTTTTCCTACTCGTGACATAACGTTCCTTCGTTACCAGATCTGGCAGAGCACTTCGCCGCCAGTACCTTCTTTACGCGCCGAGTTACCGGTCATCACGCCTTTGGGCGTGGTCAGAATGTTGATTCCTAATCCGCCGAGAATCCGCGGGATGTCTTTGCTGCCGACGTATACGCGGCAGCCGGGGCGCGACACCCGCTCGATGCGCGAAATCACCGGCAGATTCGAGGGCGTGTACTTCAAGTACAAGCGGATGTACTTCTTGGCACCTTCTTCGGTCAGCTTAAAGTTGAGGATGTAGCCCTCTTCCTTCAAGATGCGCGCAATCTCGTTCTTCAGCCGCGATGCCGGCACATCCACCTTGGGATGGCGCGCGATCAGCGCGTTGCGCACGCGGGTCAGCATATCGGCAATGGGATCTGCTGTCATTTACTCCTCACCTCTCGTCATTACCAACTGGCTTTCGTCACGCCCGGAACTTCGCCCGCCAGCGCGAACTTGCGGAAGCAGATCCGGCACAGCGAGAACTTGCGCAGAAACCCGCGCGGGCGGCCGCAGTTCTTGCACCGATTTCGCAGCCGCGTCGGGAACTTCACCTTCGTTCCCGCCTTCCTGGCTTCCGCCATGGCGGCCAGCTTTTTTACTTCCTTAGCAATCTTTGCAGTTGTAGCCATACAAATTCTTTGTCTCTATTGACGGAACGGCATACCCATGTGACGCAGCAGCGCCAACCCCTCGGCATCCGTTTTTGCCGTGGTCGTAATACTGATGTTCATGCCCTTGGTCTTATCCACCTTGTTGTAATCGATCTCGGGAAAAATCAACTGATCTCTCAACCCGAGCGTGTAGTTGCCGCGTCCATCGAACGATTTCGGCGATACACCGCGGAAGTCGCGAACGCGCGGCAGAGCGACATTCATCAAACGATCGAGAAATTCGTACATGCGGTCGCCACGCAGCGTCACCATGCAGCCAATCGACATTCCCTCGCGCAGTTTGAACGCAGCGATCGATTTCTTCGCTTTCGTAATCACAGGCCTTTGACCCGCGATTGCGCCCAGCTCATTCACCGCGCCGTCCATCAACTTGCTGTTGCCCGTCGCTTCGCCTAAACCAATGTTGATCGACACTTTCTCGACTTTGGGAACCGCCATCTGGTTCTTGTATCCGAAGTCCTTGTTCAGCGCAGGAACGACACTCTTCACGTAGTGCTCTCGAAGCCGCGCTTGCGAGCGACCGCTCTTTGGACGCGCTTGCGGATCGACGTTCTGCTCACGCGCGCCATCTGCGCCGCCCTTCGCTTTCGCTCCGGCGGCGGGCTTTGCGCTTGTCTTCGGTTTTGCGTCCGGCTTTGGCTTGGGCTTTGCGGCCCCGCCGGAAGTTTCATCACTCTTCTTCGCCATTGTGCTTACCTATCTTTTATCGAGCGTCTCGCCGCCCCGCCGCGCCACCCGCGCGCGGCGAACTTTTCCACCGACCGTGTCCACCTTGTAGCCGATACGCGTCGGAATGCCGCCCGCAGTCAAAATCATCACGTTCGAAATATCCATCGGCATCGGTTTGTCTGCGATACCGCCCTTGATCTGCTTGGACGGATTCGGCCGAGTGTGGCGCTTCACGACCATGACACCCTCAACCGTCACCTTACGCGCGAAACGATCGACCTCGAGCACCTTCCCCGTTTTCCCCTTGTCTTTTCCCGCGATCACTCGCACCACATCGTCCTTCTTGATCTTGATTCGCAGCGGTTTTCGCTCACCGCGCTCCTGGCGGCGTTTATATGCAATCTTCGGCATAAATTTAGATCACCTCCGGTGCAAGCGAAACGATTTTCATGAAGCGTTTATCGCGCAGCTCACGCGCCACCGGTCCGAAAACACGGGTTCCAACCGGTTCGCCCACTTCGTTGATCAACACCGCCGCGTTTGAATCGAAACGGATGTAAGTGCCGTCTTTCCGGCGCGTCTCTTTCCGCATCCGCACAACCACGCAACGAACCACTTTGCCTTTCTTGATAGCGGAATCAGGCGCAGCCTCTTTGACACTGGCCGTGATCACGTCCCCCAAACCCGCGCGAAGTCCGAGATCGCCGCCGCGGGGCAAGATGCACTGCAACTTGCGCGCGCCGCTGTTATCGGCCACCTCCAGCATCGTTCGCATCCCAATCATGACGTTTTCTCCCTAACCTGTCTGGCCGAGCTATTTCTTCTTAAGCGTCTTCTTCACGCGTGTGTCCGCATGCTCGACAAGCGCCGGATGGTCGACTGCAACTTGCACCGCGCGTCGAATCACGGTACCCAGCTCCCATCGTTTGAGGCGGCTCAGTGGCCTGCACTCGACAATCCGCACCACGTCGCCTACCTGCGCCGAACGTTGTTCATCGTGCGCATAGAACTTCTTCCGCTTCGTGACGATTCGCTTGTAGACGGGGTGCGCGACTCGGCGCGTTACCTCAACGACGATCGTCTTCGCCATCTTGGTCGAAATCACTTCGCCGACTTTCTCGTTCTTATGCGAGACCTTCTCAGCAGTCTGTGTGGGGGCGGACATAATCAATTCAAATCTCGTTCGCTACTTTGTCTTCTTTTTCTCGGCAAGCTTCTTCTTCCCGGCGGAGTCTGTCTTCGCGGCGAGCTTGGTGTTCTTCTCCGCGGGCTTGGTGTTCTTCTCCGCAGGCTTCGTCTTCTTCTCGACAGGCTTGGTCTTCTTCGCCGCCAGCTTCTTGTCGCCGAGCTTCTTCTTAGCCGGCGCTTTCACTGCTACCGGCTCGGGAATCACTTCGCCGCTCGCCGCTTTTTCATGCAACACGGTCAGCATGCGCGCGCGATCTCTCTTTAGATTCCGGTACTTCTTGAGACCTTCGGTTTGACCCATTCCCATTTGGAAGCGCAGCCGGAATAACTGCTCCTGTGCGTCTTGCGCCTGGCGCTGCAAATCGGCGGCATCAAAGCCACGCATTTTTTCTGCTCTCATGATCCTGCTCTCAAAAACTTGGTCTAGCTCGCCTTCGCCGGAGTTTCCGCTGCCTGGGTTCGAGCGACAAACTTGGTCGGAACCGAAATCTTTCTGGCCGCGAGGCGCATCGCTTCCGTCGCCGTCTCGAGCGAAACGCCTTCCATTTCGAACAGCACCTTCCCGGGTTTCACCACCGCCACCCACGCCTCGGGAGCACCTTTGCCTTTGCCCATGCGGGTCTCAGGCGGTTTCTTGGTAATCGGTTTATCGGGAAACACCCGGATCCACACTTTTCCGCCGCGCTTGATGAAGCGCGTCATCGCAATACGAGCCGCTTCGATCTGGCGATTCGTCACCCAGCCGCAGCCGAGCGCCTTCAGACCGAACTCTCCGAACGACAGCGTGGAACCGCGCCAGGCTTTACCCGTCATGCGGCCGCGCTGCTGCTTACGGAATTTTACTTTTTTCGGCATCAACATAGCGGTTCTCTCCTCATCAGCAAGCGCTCGCGCTTACTCTTTGCTCAAATCCTTATCCGCCTCTCCGGCCGGAGCGGATGACCGGGCTATCGCGTCGCCGGCGTTCCCCTGCGGCTCCTGTTTCCAGGAGGGTGCCACAGGCGCAAGCGGCGGAATAATCGGGGCCGAGGCAGGGCGCGGCATTTCGCCGGGGGCCGGCTGCACCACGGGACCCGCCACTTCGGGCAGAGGCCTGCGCTCGCGCTGGTCTTCCCGTCGACGGCGGCGCGGCTCACCTTCGTTACGCAGCGAGGTCCGGCGGTTTGCGCCATCGAGCACTTCGCCCTTATAAATCCAAACCTTGATGCCGATCACTCCGTAAGTCGTATAAGCTTCACTGAAGCCGTAATCGATATCGGCACGCAGCGTGTGCAGTGGAAGTTGTCCCTGCAGATACCACTCACTGCGCGCGATCTCGGCGCCGTTCAAGCGCCCCGAAACGCGAACTTTAATCCCCTTGCAGCCGAAGCGCAGCGCCGAGTCGACGGCTTTGCGCATCGCGCGGCGGAAGGCCACGCGTTTTTCGAGCTGCAGACCGATCGACTCCGATACTAATTGCGCGTCGAGCTCGGGACGGTGTACTTCCTGAATATCGATAAATACTTCGCGCTTGGTCTTTTTCGCCAGGTCGCCCTTCAGTTTCTCGATCTCAGCCCCTTTACGGCCAATGACGATACCCGGACGCGAAGTGCGAATCGTGATGCGCAGCTTGTTCCCCGGGCGGTCGACTTCGATCGAGCTGACGCCAGCCGCCTTCAGGCGCGCCAGCAGCGACTCTTTCAGCTCCAGATCCTCGTGCAGCAGCTTCGAGTAATCCTGCTTGGCGAACCAGCGCGAGCGCCAGGTCTTCGTCACGCCTAAGCGGAAACCGTACGGATGTACTTTCTGACCCATTTTCCTGCCTATTCCTCTTCCGCTTCGGCGCGTTCGCCTAGCTTCACAACAATGTGGGCCATGCGCCGCTGAATCCGAAAAGCTCGACCCATCGGTGCAGGCCGGATTCGCTTCATCCGCGGACCCTCATTCACATATGCTTCGGCGACAAACAACCGGTCGACATCGATATCTTGCGACTTGTTCTCCGCATTCGCGATAGCCGAGCGCAGGACTTTCTCAACCGCCGGGGCGATGCGTTTGTTGGTGGCGGCAAGAATATTGATGGCGTCGCCCGCCTGCATGCCGCGAATCATATCCACGACGAGGCGGACTTTCTGCGGCGAGACGCGCATATAACGCGCCTCCGCCTTGGCCAAAACTGCTGTTTCATCCGCCATGACTATTTGGCCGCCTTCTCGGTCGACTTCGCCGCGTGTCCTTTGAAGGTGCGGGTTGGCGAGAACTCACCCAGTTTGTGCCCCACCATGTTTTCGGTGACGTAAACCGGGATGAACTTTCTTCCGTTGTGCACCGCCAGCGTATGCCCGATGAAATCCGGCACGATGGTTGAGCGGCGCGACCAAGTCCTCACTACCGTCTTCTGATTGTTGGCGTTCAGATTCCCTACCTTTTTGATCAGGTGGTCATCGGTGAACGGCCCTTTTTTGAGCGATCGACTCATCTCAGATTCCTTTTACTCACCTAACGCTTCTTCGGCTTGCGCGTTACGATCCATTGGTTCGTGCGCTTGTTGTTGCGCGTTTTGAAACCGCGCGTGGGCTGACCCCAAGGCGTGACAGGATGCCGGCCGCCCGAAGTTTTTCCTTCGCCACCGCCGTGCGGATGGTCGACCGGGTTCATCGAAACACCGCGGTTGTGCGGACTCCTACCCAGCCAACGGCTCCGCCCGGCTTTTCCGAGCGAGACGTTCTCGTGCTCGACATTGCCGACTTGACCGACCGTCGCCATACATTCGATCAGCACTTTGCGGATTTCACCCGAAGGCAGTTTCAGCAGCGCAATGTCGCCTTCCTTCGATACCAGCTGCGCCTGCGCGCCGGCCGAACAAGCCATTTGCCCGCCCTTCCCCGGTTTCAGCTCAATGTTGTGGACCACTGTGCCGGCGGGAATGTTCTTGAGGGGCAGCGCATTTCCGATCAGAATATCCGCTTCCGGGCCGGAATTGACAACGCGACCCACTTCGAGACCAACCGGGCAGATGATGTAGCGCTTTTCCCCATCCGTGTAATGCAGCAGCGCGATGCGGGCGGAGCGATTCGGATCGTATTCAATGGCCGCGACTTTGGCGGTCACCCCCGTCTTATCGCGCTTGAAGTCGATGATGCGGTAAGCCTGCTTTGCCCCACCGCCGCGGAAACGGCTCGAAATGTGACCGCGCGAATCGCGCCCGCCGGTGCGCTTCTTGCCTTCTACCAGCGACTTTTCCGGCCGATCCTTGGTAATGTCCTCACGCGTGATGTAAGTCTGGAAGCGCCGCGTCGGCGTTACGGGTCGAAAACTTTTGATCGGCATGACGTGTGGCTTCTTTCTGTCGCTTGACTATTTAGATCTCCGCGTACTCGGGAAGCTTGGAGCCGGGCTGTAACCGAACATAGGCTTTCTTCCAATCCGATGCATAGCCCGAAAACCGGCCTCGCCGCCGCAGCTTTCCCGCGTACATGCTGGTGCGAACGTCGGCGACTTTCACCTTGAACACGGTCTCGACCGCTTGCTTGATCTGAATCTTGTTCGCATCCGGATGCACTTCAAAGGCGAGCGTTCGCTCGGTTTCGCGCTTGGTATGGCCCTTCTCCGTAATCAGCGGCCGCCGGATCACATCGTAAACGTTCATTACGCTAACGCCTCCGAAAGTTTTCTTGCCGCCGGCTCCGTCAGCAGCACTTCCTGATACTTCAACAGGTCGTACACATTCACGTCCTTGGTCGGCACCAGCTTGACGCCGGGAAGATTTCGCGACGCGCGCGTGAGATTCGCGTTTTCGCTCGCCTCGACCAGCAGAATGGTTTTCTTCGCTTCCAGCTTCCCGAGCACGCCCGCCATATTCTTCGTCTTGTGGTCGGCCAATTCAAATGCTCGGACAACTCTCAGCTCGCCATCGCGGAGTTTCGCAGAAAGCGCCGAGCGCAAGGCGCCCAGCAACATCTTGCGCGGCAGCCTGTATTCATAGCTGCGGGGCTGCGGCCCGTGAACGGTGCCGCCGTGACGCCACAGGGGTGAACGGATGGAGCCCATGCGCGCGCGGCCGGTTCCCTTCTGCTTCCACAGCTTCTTGCCCGAGCCTGAAACTTCATGGCGCGTCTTGGTCGCTGCCGTTCCCGATCGCCGGGCCGCCGTATATTGACGCACCGCCTCATACAGCAGCGCTTCGTTCACTTCCGCGCCAAACACTGCGTCCGCAAGCTCGATAGAGCCTACCGTCGCATTGTTTAGATCGATAACATTTACACTCGGCATGGTTCTAATTCCTTTGGCGCTTTAGCGTTTCGCTCGACGAACCATCACATAGCCGCCGTTCGGTCCCGGGATGGCGCCCTTCACGGCGATGACGTTGTCCTCTGCGTCCACGCTCACGATCTCCAGATTGCGAACGGTTACTTGATCGGTTCCCATACGTCCGGCCATCTTCATGCCGGGAAAAACGCGCGAGGGGAAACTCGAAGCGCCGATCGATCCCGCGGCGCGGTGAAACATCGAGCCGTGCGTCGCCGGGCCGCCGCGGAAATGGTGACGCTTCACGAGGCCCGCAAAGCCGCGGCCTTTACTCGTGCCGATCACATCCACCACGTCTCTCGGCTTGAACTCATCCGCCAGCACGCGATCGCCTTGCTTCAGATCGCCCGTGCCCTGCCCGAGATGAAATTCATGCAGAAACTTCACACCCTCGGCACCCGATTTCGCCAGATGCTTCGCCATCGGCTTGTTCTGCTTTTTGGCGTATTCGACCAGTCCAAGCTGCACAGCGTCGTAGCCGTCCGTAGCCGGCGTCTTTCGCTGCGTGACTACGCACGGGCCCGCCTTCACCAGCGTGACGGGAACAACTTGCCCGTCGGCGTTGAATACCTGCGTCATGCCAATTTTTTTGCCGAGAATTCCTGGACTCATGCTTCTTTCCTGCCCTTACGACTTCTTATTTCCGAAGGCCTTGATTTCAACATCGACGCCCGCCGGGAGATCCAGCTTCATCAACGCATCCACCGTGTCCTGCGTCGGTTCCAGAATGTCGAGCAACCGCTTGTGCGTACGAATTTCAAACTGCTCGCGCGACTTCTTGTCCACGTGCGGCGAGCGCAAAACCGTGTAGCGGTTTTTGAGCGTCGGCAGCGGGATCGGCCCCGCCACGGTCGCGCCGGTGCGCTTGGCGGTATCGACGATATCGCCCGTCGATTGATCCAAAATGCGGTGATCGTACGCTTTCAATCGAATGCGGATGCGTTCTTTCATTTCGTTTCGTTATCTCTAGTGCCTCAGGCCGTGGACCTTTTATTCCACGATGTCGCTGACGGTTCCGGCGCCGACCGTGCGGCCGCCTTCGCGGATGGCAAAGCGCAACCCCTTGTCCATGGCGACCGGCGTAATCAGCTCCACTTCAATCGCCACGTTGTCGCCCGGCATCACCATCTCCATGCCTTCCGGCAGCTTCGCTACTCCGGTCACGTCTGTCGTGCGGAAATAAAACTGCGGCCGATAGCCATTGAAAAATGGCGTGTGCCGTCCGCCCTCTTCCTTCGACAGCACGTACACTTCGCCCTTGAATTTCTTGTGCGGCTTGATGGCCCCCGGCTTCGCGATCACCTGCCCGCGCTCCACATCGTTCTTTTCGATGCCGCGCAGCAGCAATCCCACGTTGTCCCCGGCGCGCCCTTCGTCGAGCAGCTTCTTGAACATCTCGACCCCGGTCACCACCGTCTTGCGCGTGTCCCGGAATCCGACGATCTCCATCTCCTCGCCGACCTTGCAGATCCCTCGCTCGATGCGCCCCGTCACCACCGTGCCGCGCCCTTGAATCGAGAAAATATCTTCAATCGGCATCAGAAACGGCTTGTCCGTCACGCGCGGCGGCACCGGGATGTATTCATCCACTTTCGCCATCAGCTCGTCGACCGACTTCTCCCACTTCTCTTCGCCGTTCAACGCGCCGAGCGCGCTCACTCGCACAACCGGCAGATCGTCGCCCGGAAATTGATAGCTCTTCAGCAGCTCGCGCACTTCGAGTTCCACCAGCTCGAGCAGCTCCGGATCGTCCACCATGTCGACTTTGTTCAGAGCCACCACGATGTACGGCACGCCTACTTGTCGCGCCAGCAGGATGTGTTCGCGGGTCTGCGGCATCGGGCCGTCTGTCGCGGCAACGACGAGGATGGCCCCGTCCATCTGCGCTGCGCCCGTGATCATGTTCTTGATGTAGTCGGCGTGACCCGGGCAATCCACGTGCGCATAGTGCCGGTTGGCCGTTTCGTATTCGACGTGCGCCACCGCGATCGTGATCCCGCGCGCTTTCTCTTCCGGCGCGTTGTCGATCGAATCGAAGCTCCGGAATTTCACCTTCGGATTGTGCTTCGCCAAAGTCTTGGTGATCGCCGCCGTCAACGTCGTCTTCCCGTGATCGATGTGCCCGATCGTCCCGATGTTCACGTGCGGCTTGCTGCGGTCAAATTTCTCTTTCGCCATGGTTTAACCTCTCGTCTACCCCGGTTGCGTTTACCGGGTCGCTATCCCTTTATTACGGTTGATAATTTCTTCGGCTAAGTTCTTCGGCACTTCTTCGTACCGGCCAAAGTGCATGCTAAAGCTGCCCCGGCCTTGCGTGCGGGAGCGGAGCTCGGTTGCGTAGCCGAACATTTCCGACAACGGCACCATCGCTTTCACGATGTTCGTGCCACCAACGATCTCGGTTCCTTCGAGCCGTCCGCGCCGCGAGATCAGATCGCCGTTTACCGTCCCCATGTAGTCTTCGGACACGGTCACTTCGACACGCATCACCGGCTCCAGCAGCACCGGTTTCGCCTTCGCCGCAGCTTCCTTAAAGCAGATGGAGCCGCAAATCTTAAATGCCATTTCCGACGAGTCGACCTCGTGATAGTCTCCGTCGAACACCGTAACCTTTACGTTGTTCAGCGGATAGCCCGCCAGGATGCCGCCCTCGAGCGCTTCGACGACTCCTTTTTCGATGGCCGGAATGAATTCCTTTGGAATGTTGCCGCCGCGTACTTCGTTTTCAAATTCGAAGTCCTGCTCCGGATCGGGCTCGACGCGCAGTTTAACCCGGGCGTACTGACCGCTGCCGCCGGTCTGCTTCTTGTGCGTGTAATCGTATTCAGCTTGTTGCCGAATCGTTTCGCGATAAGCTACCTGCGGCTTACCGACATTCGCTCCGACATTGAACTCACGCTGCATGCGGTCGACGATGATCTCGAGATGCAGTTCGCCCATGCCGGCCAGAATCGTCTGCCCGGTTTCTGGATCCGTATTCACGCGCAGCGTCGGATCCTCGGATACGAGCTTCTGAATCGCCATCCCAAGCTTCTCCTGGTCCGCCTTGGTTTTAGGCTCGATCGCGAGTTGGATCACGGGAGCCGGGAAGTCGATCGACTCCAGAAGAATCGGAGCCTTCTCGTCGCAAATCGTGTCGCCGGTAATCACTTGCTTTAAGCCGACCGCCGCGCAAATGTCCCCGGCGAGCACTTCCTGAATCTCTTCACGCTTGTTGGCGTGCATTTTGACCAGGCGCCCAACACGTTCCTTGCGGCCCTTCGTCACGTTGTAGATCGACTCGCCGGCATTCAGCTTGCCCGAATACACGCGGATAAAGCACAACTGCCCGACGAACGGGTCGGTCATGATCTTGAACACCAAAGCCGCGAACGGCTCGGAGTCGCTGGCCTTGCGCTCCAGGATCTGGTCGGGATTATCTACTGCCGTGCCCTTGATGGGAGGAATGTCCGAGGGCGCGGGCAAGTAGTCGCAAACCGCGTCCAGCAGATTCTGAACGCCCTTGTTCTTAAAAGACGAGCCGCAAATCACCGGGAAAATCTTCTGACCGATGGTCGCTTTGCGAATACCGGCCGCTAACTCCTGTTCGGTAATTGTCTGGCCTTCGACGAACTTCTCGAAGAGAACGTCGTCGCTCTCGGCCACCGCTTCGATCAGCTTCTCGCGGTACTCTTTGGCCCTCTCGATCAGATCGGCCGGAATATCGACATCGTCGTACTCGGCGCCGAGCGTCTCATCGCGCCAGATGCGAGCTTTCATTGTGACCAGATCGACGATTCCCTTGAACTGATCCTCTGCTCCAACCGGCAGCTGGATCGCCACGGGACGAGCGTTCAGGCGCTCCACAATCGTGTCGACCGAGTGGTAGAAGTCCGCGCCGACGCGATCCATCTTATTGATGAAGCAAATGCGCGGAACACCATACTTGTCCGCCTGACGCCACACCGTTTCCGATTGCGGCTGCACCCCGGCTACGGCGTCAAACACAGCGCACGCGCCATCGAGCACGCGTAAGCTGCGCTCCACTTCCGCCGTGAAGTCCACGTGCCCTGGTGTGTCGATAATGTTGATCGTCACGTCGCGCCATTCACAAGTGGTCGCCGCCGACGTGATCGTAATGCCGCGCTCCTGCTCCTGCGCCATCCAGTCCATGGTGGCGGTGCCTTCGTGCACCTCACCAATCTTGTGGGTGCGGCCGGTGTAATAGAGAATGCGCTCCGTCGTGGTTGTCTTGCCGGCATCGATGTGCGCCATGATGCCGATGTTGCGCATTTTTTCTAGAGGTACAGTGCGAGGCATAAAAATACTTCTAAACTTCCGGTCGGATACTTACCAGCGATAGTGCGCAAAAGCCTTGTTCGCTTCTGCCATCCGATGCACATCGTCCTTTTTCTTCACAGCGCCGCCACGCAT
This sequence comes from uncultured Acidobacteriaceae bacterium, assembly GCA_963787615.1. Taxonomy (GTDB): domain Bacteria; phylum Acidobacteriota; class Terriglobia; order Bryobacterales; family Bryobacteraceae; genus Bog-105. The sequence goes on from CAWBDJ010000003.1 coordinate 694,825, forward strand.
ATTCGCGGCGTCGTTTAATTCATTGGCCAGCTTCTCGGCCATGCTCTTGTCCGGACGCGAGCGCGCATTCCCGATAATCCAGCGCAGCGCCAGGCTCGTGCGGCGATTCTGCGCCACTTCGACCGGCACCTGGTAGTTCGCGCCACCAACACGGCGGGTCTTCACTTCGAGCACCGGCTTGACGTTTTCAACCGCTTTCTTGAAAGCCTTCAGCGGATCGTCGCCCGAACGCTCGCGCAATGTATCCATCGCGCTGTAAAAAATCTTCTGGGCGGTGGTCTTCTTGCCGTCCCACATCATCGAGTTCACGAATTTCTCAACCAGCGTCGAGTTGTACAGCGGATCTGGAACAACGTCTCTCGGCTCGGGTCGTCTACGGCGTGGCATTTACGTTGCGATCTCCTCTTTACTTCTTCTTGGCGGGTGCAGCGGCCGCTCCGCCCTTGGGCCGTTTCGCGCCATACTTGGAGCGCCCCTGCTTGCGATTGGCTACACCGGCGGTATCCAGAGTTCCCCGCACAACGTGATAGCGAACGCCCGGGAGGTCCTTCACGCGCCCACCGCGGATCAGCACGATCGAGTGCTCCTGCAGGTTGTGCCCGACTCCTGGAATGTAGGTCGTCACTTCAATCCCATTCGTCAGCCGCACACGCGCCACCTTGCGCAAAGCCGAATTGGGTTTCTTCGGAGTAGTGGTGTACACGCGCGTGCACACTCCCCGGCGCTGCGGGCAAGCCTGCAATGCGGGACTCGCGGTCTTGTATCGGGTGGGTCTCCGCCCTTTACGCACAAGTTGGTTAAACGTCGGCACGACTGTCCTCTCAACAACCGAATACTTTTATGGCCCATCCATAGCGGCAACGCGCTGAATGGGGTTGAAGAAACTTGGTACTTTTCTAAGCGGGTTCGAACACTGTCTCGCCGCTACTGAGGAGGCTGATATAGCGTATTCACCAGCCCCAACCGCGAGGGTAACTGCTTCGGGTATGGCCCATGCCAGGTTCCAACGTCACGTTCTCAGCTTCAAACCGAGACGCTTATTGGTCCGACAGCGGGGCCCGACTTCTGGCCGGATGCCTGCATGCAAGCACGGTAGCGCAGAGGCCGAAGAATCAACTCGCCAAACCTTTTCAGTGTATACAATTCTAGAACGCCTAGCAAATTGTATCTTTAGAATCTTAGAATTCTAGAATAACTCACGCGCGGATCGGATAACTTTAACGCGGCGACCATGCCGTGAGCAGCGCACCCGAATCCGTGGCTGTTTTCCCGCACAGAAATCTTGGTCGCGACGCCACGTTCCGAACCGGAGAAAAAAATTGGCTGATCAAGATGAACTCGATCAGCCGATTTAGTTTGGGTTGGAGGAGAAGTATTTAACGAAAAAATTGTGCTCAGACGAAGATAGCTTCCATGGCTACAAAAAAGCACCCCTGAAGGCTCTCTGTGCGTAGCCTGAATAATACCTGGTTATTAAATTTTCTTTAGTATGAGGTACTTCTGCGCCCGTGTCAAGACGAATGTCCGATAATCCGGGCGCAAATGGTACCGAAGCACCCCGGGAGAAGAATGGAAGCGCCTGACCCACTAAATCCCTGAGCCACTAAATCGATGACGCGTGAGCCTCTGCTGTTGCCCGTCGCCGCTCTCGCAGCGGGCATCTTCGTCGCTCATTTCTTCTATTTCACGCTGCCCGATCTCGCCATTGCCGCTGGTATCGGCGCCCTCGCCGTCGCGCTCGCTTTCGCCTTACCAGCAGGGCGTCGGATGCGTCTGGCGACGGCTTGCATGGCCCTCCTACTGGCGGGCATCGGTACGCAAATTATTCATCGCCCAGGCCGGGCGCCGCGCCTGAGCGCCGAAGACACGGAAACGGTATTGCTCGACGGCTGTGTCACGAATCCGCCCGTCTTTTCTCCAGGGCGGGAGCAGTTCACTCTGCAACTGGCCCCCAAAGCCGCAGCCCGCGTCTCGGTCACGCTGAAGCGCGGGCAAAACCTGGGTCTCGACTACGGACAAAAGGTCGAAGCAGCCACAAAGATCCGTTCCCCCCGCAACTATCAGAATCCCGATGCTTTCGATTACGTTGGCTATCTGGCCGCGCAACATATTTATTGGAATGGCTCGGTTGCTACTCCGGCCGACATACGCGTCCTCCCGGGCCGCTGCGGATCGCGAGCTGTCGGCTGGCTATACGGCGTACGCACTTGGGCGCTCGAGCGTTTAGCGAAGTTGTACCCGGACGATCAGCACACGTCCGGGCTCCTGCAGGCCACGCTGATCGGCGAAACCAGCGGCGTCGAACGGCGCTGGACAAACGATTTCCGCGCTACCGGCACGTATCACGCGCTCGTGATCTCCGGGCTGCACATTTCCGTCGTCGCTCTCACTTTGCTGTTCGTGTTCCGCCTGCTTTTCCTCCCGCGCGTCCCCGCCTTGTGCATCGCCGCGGTCGTTTGCTGGTTCTACGCATTCCTCGCCGGATTCAACTCACCTGCCGTAAGGGCAGCCGCTGGATTCACGCTGTTCCTCGGCGCCAGTGCCTTTTTTCGCCGGACTCGCGCGCTAAACCTGCTCGCCGTGATCGGGTTGATCTATCTGGCTTTCGATCCCGATCAGTTGTTCGATCCGAGTTTTCAGCTGTCGTTCCTCTCCGTCGCGATTATCGCCGTCTTCGCCCTCCCGCTCATGGAACGCCTCACTCACCCCCTGCGCGCCTCGGTAAGACTTTTCGATCAGGTGCGCTACGATCCGCAACTGGAAACGAGAGCGGCCCAGTGGCGGGTTGAACTGCGCCTCCTCGCGGAAACGTTACGCGTCTGGACGGGCTTCTCGCAAGCAGTCACTCAGCAGATGGTCTCGAAGGGCGCGTTGATCGCCGCCTTCGTCGCTGACGCCGTCATCGTGTCCGCGTGCATACAGTTCGGCCTGGCTCTGCCGATGGTCAGCTACTTCCATCGGCTCTCCGTCACCGGAATCTCGGCCAACGTCATCGTCATTCCGCTCCTGTTAGCCGTTGTGCCGCTAGGCTTCGCCGCGATCCTGACCGGTTGGCACCCGCTTGCCTGGCTGACGAAGCTGCTGCTGCAATGGTCGGAATTCGTGGCGACCTGGCATGTGCACTTCGAGCCCGCCTGGCGTATAGCCGCGCTGCCGCTTTGGATTGCGATTGGGTTCTCCGTCTCGCTCGTGTTACTCGCAATCTCTCTCCGTCGAGGCAGCCGCCGCATCTGGACCTCCGCTGCCCTCGCCTGCTCGTTAGCTCTGTTCCTCATCATTTGCTGGCAGCCCTGGACGCCGCTGATCCGGCCGCATTCACTCGAGCTCACCGCCATTGACGTCAGCCAGGGCGACAGTCTCTTGGTCGTGTTTCCCGACGGTCAAACGATGCTCGTCGACGCGGGCGGCTTCCCCGGTATGGAACGCATGGCACGCAAGCCGCAACTCGATATCGGTGAAGATGTGGTCTCTCCTTATCTATGGAGCCGCCGTTTTCACCGCATCGACTACGCTGTCCTCACGCACGGCCATTCCGATCACATGGGTGGTCTCGCAGCGATTCTCGATAACTTCCATCCACGTGCTTTGTGGATCGGCGCCGAACCAGAGACAAAGGAATGGAAAACAATCGAGCAGCACGCCGCGGCCGATCGCGTGCACATCATGGCCCTGAGCCGCGCAACGCCGCCAGTCACAATCGGTGGAGCACAGGTGCGCATACTCGCGCCCGCGGCCGACTACGTTCCTGGAAATCTTCCCCACAATAACGATTCCCTCGTTCTAGAGATCGTCTACGGCCACCGAAGCATTCTTCTCACCGGCGATGCTGAACGGCCCGTTGAAGACGACATGATTGCCAGCGGCCAGCTTCGTCCCGTCACTCTGCTCAAAGTCGGACATCATGGCAGCAGGACGTCCTCTTCTGAAGAGTTCCTCGACCAGGTGAATCCTCGTTTCGCTCTCATTTCCGATGGCTACAAAAACCAGTTCCACCATCCCAACCCGGACGTACTGAAGCGTCTTGCGGAGCACCACAGTCGCGTGTTTCGCACCGACCAGCAGGGGCTGATTACATTTCGAACAGACGGCGAGAAGGTTGATATCGCGACCTTCCGGTGAGATGCCGCCGAAAGAAACTCGCAAACTGTTCCCGGCCATGAAAGTCGGGGATCGAGCATAGAATGAGAACGGAGAAGAACGACATGGAACGCAATAACAGCACTGCCTTCATCTGGTTCGCAGGTGGGGCCCTTTTGGGAGCAGCCGTAGCCCTTCTGCTCGCCCCCGAACCGGGTGAAAACGTCCGGCGCAAGTTAGCCGGTCAGGCCGAGCGCGGGCGCAAGAGCCTCGCCGAATCGGGCCAGCAGCTGTTCGAGCGCGGACGAGAGCTTTACGAGCGGGGACGCGAGCTTGCCGAGGAGGCGGCCGATATGTTTGAGCGCGGACGCCGAATCGCCGAGAAGAACGTCGACGACCGGATCTAATCGGTACTTTCACTCATCAAAGGACAGCTGCCTCCCAAAAATATGTCTGCACTGGCCACTCCTCCTACTCAGATTGCACCGTTCACAAACGAGCCTTACACCGACTTCACGAAAAGCGAAAACGCCGAGCGCATGCGTGCGGCACTCGCAAAAGTCCGCTCTGAATTCGGCAAAGAATACGATTTGCTGATTGCCGGGGAGCGTCGCACATCCCCGTCGAAACTTGAATCCTTCAATCCATCGAAGCCCTCTGAAGTTGTCGGCATCCATCAGAAGGGCTCTGAGCAAGACGCGCGCGACGCTGTCGAATCGGCTTACCGCTATTTCCCGGTATGGGCGGAACTTCCCATGCAACACCGCGCTGAGCTCCTGTTGCGTGTTGCGGAGATCTTCCGTGAACGCAAATACGAGTTCGACGCTTGGCTGGTCTTCGAGGCCGGCAAGACTTGGGCCGAGGCAGAGGCCGACGTTTCTGAAGCGATCGACTTCTGCGAATACTATGCGCGCCAAGCGCTGAAGCTCGCGAAACCGGAGCCGATTGTACAGCTCTCAGGCGAACGCGATGAGATGGTGTACCTGCCGCTCGGCGTAGGCGTCGTTATTCCACCCTGGAATTTTCCGCTGGCCATCATGGTGGGAATGACTACGGCCGCTCTCGTGGTTGGCAACACCGTCGTCATAAAACCCTCGAGCGACACGCCGACAATCGCCGCCAAATTTGCCGAGGTGTTACTCCAAGCCGGTTTCCCGCCGCAAAGCTTTTCCCTGTTGACTGGAAGCGGTGCCGCCATTGGCGACATAATCGTCTCCCACCCAAAAACTCGTTTCGTATCTTTCACCGGCTCGCGCGATGTGGGCCTCCACATTAATGAACTGGCGGCCAAGACTCCCAAGGGCCAGTTGTGGATCAAGCGCGTGATCGCGGAAATGGGCGGCAAAGATGCCATTGTCGTTGATCGGGAGTCGGACCTCGACCAGGCAGTCATGGGGGTCCTCTATTCCGCTTTCGGTTACCAGGGCCAAAAGTGTTCCGCTTGCTCGCGCGCCATTGTCGACGAGAGTGTCTACGATGAATTCGTTGACAAGCTCAAATCGAAAGTAGAGACCTTGACCCTCGGTCCGTCGGAGGACGTCAAGAACTACATGGGCCCCGTGATCAGTTCCCGCGCGAAAGAGAGCATCCTCAAGTACATTGAAACGGGTAAGAAGGAAGGCCGCTTGATCACCGGCGGAGCCGCTGCCGAGGGCGACGGTTACTTCATCAAGCCAACCGTGATTGCGGACGTCGATTCAAAGGCGCGCATATTTCAAGAGGAAATCTTTGGGCCGGTGTTAGCAGTCACGAAAGCCAAAGATTTCGATCACGCCTTAGAGCTGGCGAACGATTCCGAGTACGGCCTTACCGGCGCGGTCTTCACTACTAACGCTTCTAAAGCTCAAAAAGCCAGGCGGCAGTTCTTCGTCGGCAATCTCTACATCAACCGGAAATGTACCGGCGCGATGGTCGGCGCTCACCCGTTCGGCGGTTTCAACATGTCCGGAACCGACTCGAAGGCCGGCGGCCCCGACTACTTGCTGCAATTTGTGCAGGCCAAATCGATTGCCGAGAAGGTCAGTTAAAACGTAAGGGTTGGTTTGGCATCACCGAAACGTTAGCAACCGTCTAGTCGTCGGGCAGGCCGAGGCTGGCGTAACTCCCGGATGGCCGACGATCCTCCCCGACCACGAGGATGTTGGCATAGGCCTTACTGGCCACAGTCACTCCTTGAATGCGACCGGTCGTTCTTCAAAGACGAGGGGTTTAAAAAATCGTCGTCTTTTGTCGGACTCCCTTCCCCGCTCCGCAAACGCGCGCGTCGAGGAGTCAAGGCACCGTCTATAAGGTCTACCGCAACTGAGGAATCCGATCACCAGGTCAAATTCTATTTTGATTCGCCCCTTGTGTGGGACCGGGCTTGCTTAATCCGCTCGGCGCATCCAGGTCTCCTTGATTAGGAGCGGCAGGTCGTGCACCCAATCATCCTTACTGACCCCGCCCGGATACATGACATGCGCGAGGTTATCTTTGGTGTAAGCGAGGACAAAATTGGCGTGCGCCACTCCGTAGCTGCCGCTTGCCGGCTCCGTTCTTGTCGCCAAAGGAACGCCGGTGGCCCGCTCGACAACCATGATTGCCTGTTCCGTTCCAGTTAGGCCAATAAAACGTCGATCAAAGAGATCCAGCCAGCGGCGCACCATAACCGGAGAATCACGTGCTGGATCGGTGGTCACGAACACGAGCTTGACCTGAGCCGCAGTGGCAAGGGGCAATTTCTTCAGCGCAGTGCCGAGGGTCGCCATGTGCATGGGACACTGATCGGGACAATTCGTGTAGCCGAAGAACAGGAGCGTCACGTAACCATCGGTCCTCTGCCTGAAGTCGAATGCGCCGCCAGAAGTATCGGTAAGGACGAATCGCGGCTTCGGCAGAGGCGGTGTGACTAAGCCGCCTCGGTATTCACCGGTGCTAGACTGCTGGGCCAGCACGACAGACGCGAAAATCAGGAGGAAAGAGAGGAATTGTGGCTTCATCTGAAATCCCGGTCGTGAACGATCACTTTCCCTAGCATGCCGAGGTTGTCATGTAGAGCGCAGATGTAGTTGAAAGTGCCGGGCATGGTGAAGGTCACGCGGAATCGCGTAAAGTCAAGCGGCCCCTGGGGTTGTCCCACTGTTTCCTGATTTGGCGCACCGATAAAGCCTGAGTTCACGCTCTCGTTCGGTCGAACTGATCACGGCGTGCCTGACGCCATCTGAATCCACACTCACTCCCGGTGACGGAGGCATATCGTTTGCAGGCTCCGCCCCAAAGGTGATGGTGTGAAACACCGGCGTGGCCAGATTTGTCCATTCGACCGTGTCACCCACACGAATGACCTGCGCGGTCCCAAGAAATCGCATCACTGAGGTGGTCTCAGAGCCTCCTCCCGTGGCCAGGATCGCAGAGATACCGGCCGTTACTTCGAGCCGGGAGCGTTGTTCACTCTCCTCGTTTCCCCGGCCCTCGAGGGCGGCGGCACCGGTAAGCAATTCCCTTCGAGCACTATCTGCCTGCTGGTCATAGAAGTCTTGGCGGTGGGGAAGCGTCTGCGACAGAGGGAGAACATGAATCGCACCGGTCATTCTCGTATGCACTAGACACACAAGCTTGAAGTTGCCGGCGACCGGGAAATTAACAGTGTAGGTTTGGCCAGTCGTTGAGACGTCGGAGGTCACGCACGTGGAACCATCGAAGCTGGATCCATCGGGCGTAGTGCCTGGGCACCCGACAAAAACATTACCATTGACGCCAACGACGGAAAAAGCGGGGGGCCGTATTTGGCCAGTTTTTAAGAACGATACCGTATGGACCTCATCGGTCGAAAAATTCCATCGGATGCTGTCACCGGCGTGAATCCAAAGCTCGTTCGGCAAAAAAGCCAAGGCCTGGTTCCCCCTGTCAGGGCTCTGCGCGCCGGCCAAAGCCATCCATTCTGTAGCAGAAGCCGTGCTGGTTGCGGCCCCGGCCAAAAAGGCCGCCACTACAAACAAAGCGGTTCGTCTCGACATGTTCTTATAAAGCTCTTGCATTGTCATTCCTCATCGTGGTGCTACTTTGCAGCCAGGGTTTGCCGGACCCAGATTGGCATCGGCTCCCGCGGAAGGTCAATCCAAGCGTGATGCCTTTTGTGTTCCCCTGCTATTCCCGCCTAAGCCGCGCGGAAACCAACACCTTATCGAGACGTGTGAAAAAATGTATACTCGATCCACGAGGAGCGAGTATGTCCGGGAATGGCCGCCCGATCCGCTTTGGCGTGTTTGAAGTCGACCCGCACACGGGCGAACTGCACAAGCAGGGTCTGAGAATCAAACTCCGGGACCAGCCTTTCCAAATCCTCCTGCTCCTGCTGGCACACCCAGGCGAAGTAGTATCTCGCGATGAACTCCAAAAACAGCTCTGGCCGGCCGACACGTTTGTCGATTTCGATCGCGGTCTGAATAAGGCAGTCAATCACCTCCGCGACGCCTTGGGTGACTCGGCGGAAAGCCCCCGCTTCATCGAAACGTTACCGAAGCGCGGCTATCGGTTCATCGCGCCAGTCGACGCCGATCACCCCAACGGCCACCCAATCGAACCAACCCTGGAGACACAGCACGCACTCGCCGAACAGCCGGAGCGTTGGGCGCACGACCAGCCACTTGGCGCGCTTCGGGCAACCCACGGCTTAAAGCTGAATTGGGCTGGGCTTCCGTGGATGATCGCGGGTCTTTCGTCGGTACTGGCGGTAATCTCGGTGGCGCTGCTATGGCGCGCCACACTGCCGGCGGATCGGCTGTCTGATCGGCAAATGATGCGCTTCAGCATTGACCTGGGGCCCGAAGCAATCCAGGGACGGGCAGAGAGCGGTGAATTTTTCAAACCGGTAATCTCGCCCGACGGAACGCGTTTAGTTTTCCCCGCGAAGGCGGCGGATGGCAGTGAGCAACTGGCAGTGCGCCGCCTCGACCAGTCCACAGTCACAATGCTCGTGGGCACCGAAGGGGCGGTGGATCCCTTCTTTTCTCCGGATGGCCAGTGGATCGGATTCTTCGCCGGAAAGAAGTTGAAGAAGATTCCCCTACAGGGTGGCGGGGTCGTTTCGTTGTGCGATACGGCCAGCCTGGAGCGCGGCGCCTCCTGGGGAGAGGACGGCGCGATCATTGGCAGTCTGGATGGCTACCATCTGTTCCGCGTGCCTGCGATCGGGGGCGAACCGCAGGTCATCGGCAAGCCGGAGCAGCACGGCGAGCGGACCTGGCGTTGGCCGCAGGTTCTGCCCGGCGGTGAGAACGTTTTGTTCACCGGCGCTGTCGCAGCTTCCGCCGCTGCTTTTAATAGCGCCAACATCGAAGTCCTTTCGCTCAAGTCGGGAGAGGTCAAGGTGGTTCGGCGCGGCGGTTCCTTTGGGCGCTATCTGCCAAGCGGCCACCTCATCTATTTTCGTCAGGGAACGCTTTATGGCGTGTCGTTCGACCTCGGGCGACTGGAGACACACGGCGCGCCGGTGCCCTTGCTTGAAGATATCGCCGATTCGGAAGGCTTCTGGCTTGGCCGGGTCTCTTTTTCCCGGACGGGGATTCTGCTTTACGCGAGCGCGGCGACGAGAGTTGCCCCAATAGCCTGGCTGGATAGCGCCGGAAAGTCACAGCTGGTTGTAAGCCCTTCCATCAACATAACGGCGGCAGGCGGAGACGCCTCGCCTTTCGCCGGACGGCAACCGGTTGGCGGTGGCAGTCGCAGGAGACCTCTTCGTTCACGACCTCCAACGCGGCACGGCAACCAAGCTGACCTTCGATGCCGCTATGAACCGGCATCCGGTCTGGACGCCAGACGGACAGCACATTGTTTACGGCTCGGATGTTCCCGCGAGCGACGGCGAATTCGGCATCTGGTGGATCCGCAGCGATGGTGCCGGCCAGCCTGAGAGGTTGTTCGGCGAGAGAACTCCTCTTCAAGTGTTTTCGATTTCCCCTGATGGCCGCACCCTAGCTTTTGTTCGGACGGGAAAGGATAAGGGGTTTGAGATTTGGATGCTCCCGCTGAATTTGAACGATCCGGACCATCCCAAATCGGGGAAGCCCGAGCCATTCGCGCGCGAATCCCTCAGCCAGGTAGACCCGGCCTTTTCACCCGACGGGCGTTGGATCGCATACGTATCCACCAGCGGCGCGGGAAACGGAGGCCAGATTTCTGTGCGCCCGTTTCCGTCCCCGCCTTCAGCGGGCCGGTGGCAAGTATCGGAATCGGAAAGCGGCGCAAAGTTCCCCGTATGGTCGCGCAATCGCAGGGAACTGTTCTATGTGAATTCCGACAACCGCATCATGGTCGTCCGCTACACGGCCAATCATCACTCGTTCGTCCCGGAAAAACCCCGGCAATGGTCGCCAGCGCTGCTCTTTCGGCCAACCAACAACGCGCTTTGGAATCTGGACATAGCACCGGACGGCCAGCGCTTTGTAGTGCTCGCTCCGCCTGAATCCACGAGCGAGCAGCCGAATACGGTCCACGCAACCATCCTCTTGAACTTCTTCGACGAACTGCGGCGTCGTCTCCCAGCAACGTGAGTTCAGGCGGACGGGGAAAAAAGCTTTCAGCCACGTACATCGGATGGCGCATTCAAGCGTATGGCCCGGTCTGTACAAGCTGCGTTGGCGGAGCCCAAGCCGTACACCCGGAAGAAAGGGTCCGTGCGACAAGGAGCATTGTGGTCAGTGTCCAAGCAAAGCGGCACCCACGAAGATCGGAAGCGCCCAAGAAGTTAAGCGGCCCAGGATAATCGCCGTTCCGCGACTCGCGAAGGACGGGTCTGATGATCGGCACGAAAGGCAGCAGCTACGCCATTGCGACAAGCAACGATATACTTGTTCTGCCCCGATGAGAAGGGGACCACCTAGTCACAATTCTAGGGTCGATCACGATCGACGCGACGAAAGGGAACCGCAAGGTTCCCTTTTCGCTTGTAATAAGGACTCTTCATGAATCTCGCCGCACGAATGCACCGCATTGAGGTTGAATCGGCTTTCGATGTGCTGATCAAGGCGCGCGCTCTCGAAGCACAGGGCCGCGATGTGATCCACCTCGAAATCGGCGAACCTGATTTCGCAACGCCTCAGAACATCGTGACCGCGGCTAAGACGGCTCTCGACGAGGGTTGGACGCACTACGGTCCTACGCAAGGTTTGCCCGAATTGCGCGAAGCGATCGCTGCGTATGTGGGGCGAACTCGCGGCATCGACATCGGTCCTCAGCATGTCTCGGTCGTGCCTGGCGGAAAGCCGATCATCTTTTTTCCGATGATGGCGCTGCTCGAGCCGGGAGATGAAGTGATCTATCCGGATCCCGGGTTCCCGATTTATCGCTCCATGGTTCGCTTTCTTGGAGCGAAACCGGTTCCGATTCCGCTGCTCGAAGACCGAGATTTTGGACTCGATCTCGATCTTCTGCGCGACAGTCTCACTGATCGCACCAAGATGTTGGTCCTTAATTCGCCTCATAACCCAACCGGCGGCGTCATTCCCGAGCAGGATATCCGCGAGATTGCGGCCATGGTCCGCGACCGCGACCTGATCGTTCTTTCCGACGAGATCTATTCGCGCATCTGTTACACGGAATCACCCTTTTCTATCGCAAGCCTGCCCGGCATGCTCGAGAAAACGATCATCCTGGACGGATTTTCGAAGACATACGCCATGACCGGCTGGCGAATCGGCTACGGCGTCATGCCCGAATGGCTCGTCGACGCCGTGAACAAGTTGATGGTCAACTCGAATTCATGCACCGCGAGCTTTACGCAGCGAGCAGCTGTTGCTGCGCTCAACGGGCCGCAAACAGACGTCGACAAAATGGTTCAAGAATTCCGACGTCGTCGCGACGCGTTCTGTGCAGCGTTGAACCAGGTGCCGGGCTTTCGCTGCCGCATGCCGGGAGGCGCGTTCTACGCTTTTCCCAACGTGCAGGAGACCGGTATGGATTCGACAGAGCTAGAGGACTTCCTTCTGGAAGAGGCTGGAGTCGCGGGTCTCAATGGCTCGGCATTTGGCGATTATGGCCAAGGCTTCATCCGTTTCAGCTATGCCAATTCCATCGAAAACTTGATGGAAGCAGTGCGCCGCATCAAAGACGTTTCCAAACGCTGGGCCCGCTGATTCAGTTCTGTGTGCTGGGCGCATATAATGTGTCGACATCTCTTATTCACAAGGAGCCGCCGTATGCGCACTCTCACATTCGGAGTCGCCTCGTTCTTGCTTGCCGGTGCGTTGCGAGCGCAAACACCGCAGCGCCCGACCAACGGCCAGCGATATGCGCGGCTAGCCATCCGTAACGCCACGATCGTCGACGGGAACGGTACACCCGCCGCTGGCCCGAAAGACATCATGATCGAGAACAACCGGATCGTGGCCGTCGTGCCTATCGATTCGGTTGCTCTGGCAAACGGGCGGTCGAAACGTTTACCCGCTGATGTCGAGATTGATGCGACCGGCAAATACGTTCTTCCGGGTTTAATAGACGCTCACGCCCACACGCAAGACGAACGGGGCGGCATCCCACAACCACTCGACTACGAATTGAAGATCTGGCTGATGTGCGGCATCACTACCGTTCGCGATGTCGGTAGCGATACGAAGAAAACCCTCGCTCTGCGCGCAAAAAGCGCAGCCGGTGAAGTAGCCGCTCCACGCATTTTCGTCTATCCCATGTTCAACGCCCAGCCGCCCGTGCCGACCACGCCCGAACAGGCGCGGGCGCGTATTCGCGAATACAAGCAGGAGGGTGCCGATGGAGTCAAATTCCTTGGAATGTATCGCGACATCATGGAAGCCGCAGAGGACGAGGCGCACAAACTAGGTCTGCCGGTCGCGCACCATGTGGCTGTGGAAGAAACCAACGCCTGGGATGATATTCGCTTCGGCACCCGCAGCATCGAGCATTGGTATGGAATACCCGATGCAGCCATTCCCGATGGTGTCCAGAACTTCCCGCCCAATTTCAACTACAACAACGAAACCGATCGCTTCCGCTATGCCGGCCGCCTTTGGCGCGAGGCAGACCCCGAAAAATTACAAGAGGTGCTCGCTGCCATGGTGAAGGCTCATGTCGCCTGGGTGCCTACGTTGGACATCTATGAAGCCAGTCGTGATTTGCAGCGCGCCCAAACTCAGCCGTGGTTTGCCGAATATCTGCATCCCACGCTCGAAGAATATTTTCGCCCCAATCCCAAGAATCACGGGTCCTATTTCATCGGCTGGACCTCGAATGACGAAGTGTTCTGGAAAGAAAATTACCGCATCTGGATGGCTGCCCTGCGCGATTTCGAGCGAATGGGTGGGCTGATCGGCGCTGGCGACGACGCTGGATTCATTTACCAAATCTACGGCTTTGGTCTCTTGCGCGAGCTTGAGCTTCACGAGGAAGCCGGATTCAATCCCATCAAAGTGATCCAGCACGTCACTGGAAATAACGCCAAAATTCTTGGCATGGAAGGTAAGATCGGCGGGATACGGCCAGGCTATTTCGCCGACCTGATCGTAGTGAATGGAAACCCGCTCGAGAATATGAAGGTGCTCTACCCGACCGGCGTCGAAGCCATCAAAGATGGAAAACAGATTCATACGGGTGGAGTGGAGTGGACCATCAAAGACGGATTCTGTTATCACGCTCCAACGTTGGCAGCAGAAGTTCGTGATATGGTCGCAAAAGCGAGAGCGTCGCGCACCAGCGCCATGTCGACGAAATGACCGGAAACTAGAGCGCGATAATGGAATCGTGCACCTAGCGTTCAAGCGGGCACTCTGCGGGCTCGTTTTTCTAAGTCCTATGCTTCTCTTCGCCAATGGCCCTCAAGCGACTGTCGAGGACACAGGCTCTACCAACCGCCCCGGCCTGCGCGTCACTTTTGACCATGACGGTCACGCCACCGTGGAACAGCGCGGCGGTGGCATTCAACATGTCAAGCTGGGCGAGCACCTTTGCAACCAGTTCATGCGCGATCTGAAGGACGCCGGCTCCTTGAGTGCTCTACCAGCGCGACACTGCATGAAGAGTGTCTCCTTTGGATCGAGTCTTTTCGTTGAAGCGAACGGCGACAAATCGCCCGACCTGAGCTGTCAACCTGAACAAGACCCGCGGATCGATGCCTTACAGAAGGATGCGCAGCAGATCTTGCAGGCAGCTCGCGAAGCCGCCGGCATTCAGCCGCGCAACGTGTTTACCCTGCGGGCGCCCTATCCGCCGAAATCGTAGACATTGGAAACAGGTTTACGTAATCGAGTTGCCGTAGTCGCCGGCTCCAGTCAGGGACTTGGCCGTGCTGCCGCGTTCGCGCTGGCAGCCGAAGGCGCTCACGTCGCGCTTTGTTCGCGAGATCCGCAAGCGCTCGAGCGCGTGGCCGCGACCGTTCGCGAACGTTTCAAGGTTGAAGCGCACGCTGAGCCGGTGGACGTGCGCAGCAGTGCCGCTATCGACCAATTCGCCAAAAACGTTCATAGCGTCTTTGGCCGCATCGATGTGTGCGTCACGAATGCAGGCGGCCCTCCTGCGAGAGACTTCTTGGAGACAACCGATCAGCAATGGGATGATGCCTTCGCTCTGAATCTTCGCAGTGCCGTCGCGTTTGCCCGTGTTGTCATTCCGTACATGCAGAAGCAGCGCTGGGGACGCATCATCACCATCAGCTCGGTCACAGTACGCCAACCTCAGCCTCAGCTTGTGCTTTCAAACGCCGTTCGCGCGGGAGTAATGGGCCTGGTTCGCAGTCTCGCGAATGAATTCGGGAAGGACGGCGTTACGGTGAACAATGTCGGCCCCGGCTATACCGCAACCGACCGCCTCAAGGAACTATCCGCCCGCGTTGCAGCGACCTCCGGCAAAACGGAGAAACAGATTGAGCAGACCTGGATCGATCAGATCCCACTCGGGCGTCTCGGACAGCCGGAAGAAATTGCCGACGCAATCGTGTGGCTCGCCTCCGAGCGCGCCTCCTTCGTCACCGGCCAGACTCTCCTCGTCGACGGCGGAATGTATAAAGGGCTGTAGTGTCAAACTCAACCAAGAGGAACAGTGTTCATGAGTGATCCCGCACCGGCAAACACCGCCCCGCGAGCCGAAATCAAGCACATTCAATGGGACGAGATCCCCTCGGAAGCGGTAAATCCGTTACTCGATCGTCAGCTCGTCGTCGGCGATCAGACCGACCTTTGCAGGGAACGGTGACTCTTCCGCCAGCGCCGCCATGTGCACCCAAATCGCCGGGCGCTCCTCGTCGAGGAAAGCCCCTACTGCGCGGCGGAAGCTCGGGTTGCTAATGTAATGCGCGGAGTAGGTGGGCGCTGGCAGGTAGCCGCGCTGGACCTTGTGCTCGCCCTGCGCCCCGGCCTCGACGCGCTTCAGGCCGTGCTGGATCGCGAACTCGATGGCTTGGTAGTAGCACAGCTCGAAATGCAGGAACGGCCAGTCGCCGCGGCAGCCCCAGTTGCGGCCGTAGAGCGCGTCTCCACGAGGTTGAGCGCCCCAGCGACAGGCTTGCCCTGGTGCTCGGCGAGCATCAGCACGACCCGGTCGCCCAGCCGCTCTGAGAGCAGCGGGAAGAAGCGCCGGGTCAGGTAGGCGCTGCCCCACTTGCGGTCCACGGTCGAGGTGTAGAATTTGTAGAATGCCTCCCAATGCCGCGGCTCGATCTCGTTCCCGCGCAGCACGCGGATGGTGAGGCCCTGCACGGCGTCCCGCCGCTCGCGCTTCATCTGCTTGCGCTTGCGGGAACTCAGCGCCCCGAGGAAGTCGTCGAAGGAGGCAAAGCCCTGGTTCTCCCAATGGAACTGCGTGCCCAGTCGCCGCAGCCACCCGGCGCGGCCCAGCGCCTCCCACTCCTCCTCGGTGCAGAAGGTGGCATGAACCGACGAGACGCCCATCTCCTCGCACGCCTGCACCAGCCCCGCCCCCATGCTCTCCGCCGAGAGGCCGCCCGAAGGGCTGACACGGCGCGGCAGGCGCGGCCCTGGCACCGGGCTGAACGGCACGGCGCACTGGAGCTTGGGATAGTAGCGCCCGCCCGCGCGCTCGAAGGACGCGGCCCACCGTGATCGAACACGTATTCGCCGTAGGAGTGCGACTTCGCGTAGAGCGGCGCCACGGCGACCAGGCGCCCGGCCTCGTCGCGGAAACTGGCGTGCTGCGGCAGCCAGCCCGTGCGCGGCCCGGTCGAGCCGCTGTCCTCCAGCGTGGACAGGAAAGCGTGGCCTACGAACGGGTTGTCCCCGCCCGCGCAGGCATCCCACTCCGCAGGCGTGATCTCGGCGATGCGCGGATGGAGCGTAAGGGTGAGCGTGTTCACGCCTAGGCCAGCTCGAACAGGCCCTCGACCTCGACCACCGCGTCGCCCGGCAGGCTCGGCACCACCAATCGTGATCCGCGCGTGCCGCCCGGCCTCCCCGAACACGGCGACGGCGAGGTCGGAGGCGCCATTCATCACCGTCGCGTGCGCCGTGAAACCGGGAGGGGCCGCGATGAAGCCGCCCAGGCGCACGACGCGCCGCACGCGCCCGAGGTCGCCGCCGCAGGCCGCCTTGAGCTGGGCGAGCACGTCAGAACGCCGCCCGCGCGGCATCAGCACCCTGCTCGGGCGTGATCCCCTCACCGACCTTGCCCGCGTAGGCGATCCGCCCGTCCCGCGCCGGAAGTTGCCCGGAAACGACGAGCGAGGGGGGTCACGACGCAGGGCACGTAGTTCGCGAGTGGCGCCATGGGCGTCGGCAGCGTCAATCCAAGCTCGGCGAGGCGTGCCTCGGCGGATGCAGTCATCAATCTTGTCCTTCAGCGGCGGGCGACGAGGCGCAGCCCGGTGCAGCATGGCGGGTTGCGCGGCACTTGGGGCAGGTCGAGCGGCAGCATCGGAGGTGGGGCCGGCTCGGGGTGGGACAAGGGTTCGGGCGCGGTGCAATGGCCGAGATAGGCGTGGGCGGAGAGGGTGCGGACCACGTAGTCGAGCACGCTGCTGGCGTAGGCGACGGACAAGTCGCCCTCGACGGGGCCAGTAGGCGGGAAGCGGCCGAGCGCCAGCGCGTCCACGTAGGCTTGCAGGGGAACGCCGTGCTGCAGGCCGACCGTCATGGCGGACGCGGCGGCCTCCACGAGACCGCGTACAGGCGGCGCCCTCGCGCGGCAGGCTCACCTGCACCTCGCCGAGCGTGCCGTCCGCGTATTCGCCAGTGCGCAGGAAG